>JAKLFP010000001.1:0-520000 GCA_022711115.1 Candidatus Omnitrophota bacterium
GATCAAATTTTAAAGGTTAAATGGACTAGCCCAATCAACTTCTATATAAATAATCAAGATTGGACATGCCCATTTCTCGATCAAATTTTAAAGGTTAAATGGACTAGCCCAATCAACCCCTGTATAAATAATAAAGATTGGACACGCCTTTTAAACCTTTATAAATGTATTTGGAATGAAGATAGCATTCGTTTTTAAGTATGACAAATCCTGGAGATAGATTAACTTTAGGTATGCTTCAGATGATTAATATTGCTATATTTTGCTATATTTAATTTTTTAAAATTTTTGAAGAAAAAGCTCTCATGCTCCTATAGCAATCACGCGGAAAAAATCCAACATCCTATGGAACTTTGGCTGTGGGACTAGAAACCTCTTTTTCGAGCTTCAAAATATCCTTCAGGCTTTTTTGACGGCGGCGGAATAACTCGAGATCATCTTTTCGGATATTCCAAAGAAGCAAATCTTCCTCCAATTGAGCCAGCTGAAATTGCAAATATTTATAATTTTGGTAATTATAACTTCGAACGACTCCTGCAAATTCGCGAGCCACAAGATCCCATAAATACAGGATATCTTCGTGGATCCCTTTTTGATCGGAATAAGGAACCTGATTCATTCCCTTGAGAGACGCCAAGGCGTTAAAAGAAAAATAGGGTTCCGGCTTTTGCTCATATCGAAAGACAAGCTTAATATTCGTAAAAGTATTGAAGAGACGCTCATCCTCAGAAGCCATAATCTGCATACGCCGCGTCAGCTGCAGTGCTAAAAAATCCCCTACTGTCAAATCAGGCGTTTTGAAGTCGGTGTCCCAATTCGGCAAGCTTTCATAAACCATCTCGCGGGTAAAGGAAAAATCCAGCATCGAGTCTAGATAAGCCATGGGGATGATCCTGCGGATTTTTTCTTCATCTCCCTTGGCCTCGACTTGAAACAGATATTCCAAAATTTGGGCTGGAAATTCAGGCACCTTAAGATTTTTAGAAACCGCCCGCACTTTCGCATAAACCACAATTTCATTGTCCTGGATCGAGATGCTCTTCAGATCAAGAATATGCCAAGCGGCTCGGCCAGTCTGCAGCACCTCGCCTCCGGGATTCGCAAAAAAGAATTCCGGGGTCCATTTTGCTTCGGCAGTGTTCGGGAAATAACGGGTCTGGATATCCTGGCGATTTGCAACATTCAAATCACGGAAAAAATAGCGCACCGGGCGGTGCCAGAGGGCCGCACGGTTGAGGCGAATATCATGGACCACCCTTTTCCGGTATTCGCTGCGCGGGATATCCCAAAAACGGACTCGTTTCACATCTTCAATATGTCCGGTGAAGGTAAGATCCATGCCGGTTTTTTCGATATCGGTCGCCTGAAGGTAATAAAGATGGATCTTTTTATCCGTGCTCAGCATAACCCGCGACATGGACAATAAGACATCCTCGACCTTATTGACGGCGGCTTCGGTTGGCTGAAAAAGATTTTCCATGTTGGTGACCTTGCCACTCATGATCGCATCCTTGAAATCCATGGCAAAAAGATGGTCCAGAGGCAAAAAAACCCCCAAGGTTGTCCCTGCGAATTCAACCTTCACGTCGCAGATTCTGTACTCTTTGCAGGTAATCTCTTGAATGGCCTGTTGGACCTGGTTTTGGGGATAACTTACGGGTGAACAGCCGGCAAGGGATAGAAAAAGGAAAGGCAGGATAATGGCAAAAAACAAAGGGGACATCCCCTGTTGAGGGATTGTCCCCTTGAAATTCTTCGATTCCACGGCTGTTAAACCTTGGGAGGTTCGTTCGGCGGCGTATAACTGCTGAACTTGCGCGGATTGACCTTGCCATATTCCGCAAAGATTGCCTCGATCTCGTCGTAGTCGAGCTCTTGCTTGGCTAGAAGTTCCTGTGCGAACCTTTCGACTAACACGCTTTCTTTCCGCAACAACACCTCCACCTCAGCCATGCAATCCTTGATGATCTTATCCACATCTTGATTCAGCCGAGTCTTCACCTCTTCGGAAAGCAGATTGTTATTTACCGTGTAATCACCGATCAAGCCAGAGGGTCCCATCCCATACCGCCACACCATGACGTTCGCGATGCTTGATGCTCTATAAAAATCGCTGGAAGGGCTCCCGCCGACACCCGTCGTCGTTGTGTTGAATTTCATTTTTTCCGCAACATAACTGGCCACGCAAACCTTGATCTCCGCAAGCAATGATTCACGATCCTCCCCATGCCACTCTTCCATGGGCGTCGGATGAACCACTCCCAAAGAGTGCCTTCTCGGTATAATAGAAGCTTTAAAAACATCATCGCGCGGATGCAAAAGATAGGTCACGATCAGATGACCGCTCTCATGATAAGCCGTCATTTCACGTTCCTTGGGATTAATAGTCAGTTTTTGCTTCATACCGAGCTCAATGCGCTCGATCGCCTCTGAAATTTCCTTGAGACCAATCACATCCTTTTTATTCCGCGTTGCGATCAGCGCCGCTTCTTTCACGATGTTTTCGATGTCCGCCGGCGATTTATCCACCGCTTTCCGAGCCAAGCGCTTGCAATCGATCGAAGCCTCGTATTTCACTTTACCGAGATAATATTTGAAAAGTGCTTCACGGCCTTCCAGATTGGGCTTTCGAATATATACCTTACGGTCAAAACGACCCGGGCGAAGAAGCGCGGGATCCAGCACGTCCTCGGCTGCATTGGTTGCCCCAATCACGATGATATTTTCGGATTTATCCCCCAATCCGTCCATCGCAACAAGCAACTGATTTTGCGTGGTATTTCCTTCGCCGCTTCCAAATTGATTGAATGTCCGACGCTGTCCCATCGCATCCAGTTCGTCGATAAAAACGATACAGCCGCCAAAACCATAAGCCATACGGGCCGCTTTTTTGAACAACTGCCGGACACGACTGGCCCCCACACCCACAAAAATTTCATTAAATTCACTCGCCGCCATGGTTAAGAATGGAAGTCCGGCCTCGGTCGCAATGGCCTTCGCGAGATAGGTTTTCCCGCATCCCGGAGGCCCCATCATCAGAATACCGCGCAGGATCTTGCCGCCGATCTTTTTAAGGCGTGCATGGTCCTTGATCAACTGAACCACTTCCCAACACTCATCCTTGGCCTCGTCAATCCCGATCACATCCGAAAACCTGACTTTCACATCGCGAGCCTTGATGTTTTTGTTGCCCATCTTCGAAAATCCGCGGGTAAAAACCGTCATATACATATAGACAAAGATGACGGAATTGATGATGACCATGAGAATTTGCAGCGGCAGCGAGGCAAGCGTGATGTTCCGGTAATAGCTCTCAAGCGAAGCCATCCCTACAATCGAGGCAAAAACAAGAACCACGGCACTCACAATAATCGAGATTTTAACCCAGTGATCCATCCAAAATAATTTCCAACGACGCCATTTATTCATAAGACCTATCCCTTTAGGTTAAAACAAGTTGGTATTCCTTCGAAAAAGACAGGGTGCATTATACATTTTATATAGCGAAAATGAACAGAAATTGCATTTTAAAATTTCCCTCAAGAAAAGCGTCCCCTGGATGGTCTTACCACCAATAATCTTCTTTTGGGTCGCTCTGAGAGCTTTCGGAATTGGGAACAACCTGATCCGAAGCTTTTGCTTCCAAATTCTCTTTTTCTTGAGACGCCTCGAGACCAGTTTGATCCTCAGATTCGCTCTTTATGGGGGGCGTATTTTCAGAAACCGGCTCTTCTTCCCACCAGTTGGAAATATCGGCGGGTTTTGTCACAACCGCGTTTTCAGCTTCGACTACTTTGCCTTTTGGGACATAGGGAGGATCGATAAAGAATTTTTCTTTGGGGTTATATTTAACGTGATAGAGCAAAGCCCCCTTCACCCCATCCTTTTCCTGCTCCATCTTTTGTTCATAGAGAATGGGGTCCGTTTGAGTATCGCGGATAGGGTCTTCATTGCGTCTTATAACGCCTAGATGCAAGACCGTCATAGCCAGCACCGCTATAGAAAAAAGGGTTCGTTTTCTCATAGATAAAGAATAACTGATAAAAGTCACTTATACTAGCCTAAAGCCTATAGCGGATAGCCATTAGCAAAAGCTCTTAGTTATCAGCTATTTGCTATGAGCTATAGTCTGTCATTAAAAATATTTCTTCAAATACTGTCCCGTATAAGATTTTTCGCAGGCCATGAGTCCCGCAACATTGCCTTGATAAACCACTTGCCCGCCGCGGTCCCCGCCGTCAGGCCCAAGGTCAATGACATGATCCGCAAGCCGAATCACTCCCATATGATGCTCGATCACCAGAAGCGAATGACCCCGTTCCAAAAGCTCTTCAAAAGCCTTCATGAGATAACGGATATCATCTTCATGAAGCCCCGTCGTGGGCTCGTCCAGAAGGTAGAGAGACGGCGATGCCCCTCCGCCCGAAAGCTCGGCCCCAAGTTTGAGACGCTGTGCCTCACCGCCCGAAAGAGTGAGCGTCGGCTGTCCCAGACGCAAATACCCGAGTCCGATCTTTTTGAGGATGGAAAGTTTCTGAACCAAGCCTTTGCTAAAACTCAGAAAATCTAGAACCTCCTCCACGGTCATGTTCAGAATGTCATCGATATTCTTTCCTTGATATTCGATCTCGAGGACTCCGGGTTTGAAACGTTTACCGCGGCATTCCTCGCAAGGGACAAAAATATCCGCCAGAAAATGCATCTCGACCTTGATCACTCCATCCCCCTGGCAAACCTGACATCTCCCTTTTTCCACGTTAAAAGAAAAATGCCCGACATCGAACCCGGCGCGTTTGGCTTGCGGCGTTGACGCAAAGATTTTCCGGATATCATCAAACGCCTTCAGGTAAGTCGCGGGATTGGAGCGAGGTGATCGGCCCAAAGGCGACTGGTCGATAAGCACCATATCCGCAAGATATTCGAAACCCCGGATCTTTTGGACACTCCCCAGATCTTCCTGAGAAACAGGCTGCCCTTTAAATTTCCGAAAATGATGATAAAGAATATCATAAAGAAACGTACTCTTTCCCGAACCGGAAACCCCGGTCAGTGCCACAAACTTTCTCAGCGGGATCTCGACATCCAGGCCTTTCAGGTTATGTGCTTTCGCTCCCCGGATCACGATCTTCTCTTTTGCCGGCGCCAAAAACCGTTTCGTTCTTTCAATGTTCCGTTTGCCTGAAAGGTATTCGCCTGTGATGGAAGGAGCATATTTTTTAAGCTCCTCAACGCTGCCTTGAAACACAAGATCCCCCCCTTTGGCACCGCCCCGCGGCCCGAGATCGATCACGCCATCCGCAGACTGGATCATGGTCCGGTCATGTTCCACCACCACAACTGTGTTCCCGAGATCGCGAAGTTTTTTCAAAAGGTCAATCAACATCTGATTATCGCGTTCATGAAGGCCGATGCTAGGCTCATCCAACACATAAAGTGTATCCACAAGCGCTGAGCCGAGAGAACTTGCCAAGTGGATCCTCTCGACTTCCCCGCCCGACAGTGTCCGTGACATCCGGTCCAGCGTCAGGTAACCGAGCCCGACGTCCTTCAGAAACCGCACACGGCTCAAAAGTTCTTTATGAACCGGTTCAATTTTTTCTTTTTCTTCAGCACGGAATTCGAGCGACTCCAGAAAGAGCAAAAGTTCTTCAATGCTCAAAGCTTGGACCTCGGCAATATTTTTTCCACCAAGCAGGAAATGGAGTCCTTCAGGCTTGAGCCGTGTCGCATGACAAACATGACACGGCACATACCCGCGGTAACGGTTCAAAAAAATCCGGACATGCATTTTGTAAGTTTTCCGGTTCAGATAATCGAAAAAGGCTTGCACGCTAACAAAATCATCCCCGTCATACCCACGGAGGATCCATTTGCGATGCTGTGGCTTTAATTTACCCCAAGGAATCCGTGTCGGAATACGCTTGCGCTCACAAAAATCTAAAAGTTGCCCTTGTTCCCAACGCGCACTCCCCTTGGTGAAGGGTTCAATGGCGCCATCCCGAATCGATTTTGAAGGATCCGGAACCACAAGATCCCAATCAATCGTAATCACACGGCCAAACCCCTGACAGGTGGGGCACGCGCCAAGCGGGCTATTGAAAGAAAAAAGATTTGGGGTTGGCTTCACAAAGGATCTCCCGCAAGAGAAGCAGCGCAACGCCCCTGAAAATTTTAGAATACGACCGGCGATCCAGACTTCCCCTTCCCCGCGTCCCAGGCGAAAGGACTGTTCTAGAGAATCCGTAAGACGTTCTTTGTTGTTTTGTAAAATTTTCAAACGATCCGCGCAAACTGAAAGTTCTTTAAAAACAACTTTTTTCCGTAGAAGAGTCTCCGCACACAGCCATTCCCCGCCATAAAAAAATTCGCTAAATCCTTGTCTCTCAAGCTCTTCGAAATTCTCCCGAACATATTTTTGACTTTTCTGGCTAAAAAGAACCGAGAAAACGATCCTTGCTTCTTGCCCTTGGAATTCGGAAAGTAATCGTTCTGCAGCTTTCGCTGGATCGTGTTCTTGGACCTCGATATGGCAATCAGGACATATCAAGCGGCCGGCACGTGCGAAAGCCACGCGCAGGTAATCATTGATCTCGGTTTGAGTCCCGACAGTGGAGCGGGCATTGCTGATGGCATTTTTGGCCTGAATGGCCAGCGCTGGCGGAATACCTGCTGCGGAAGTAATATCGGGTTTCGGCATACGCTCCAGAAATTGGCGGGCATAAGCGGAAACAGATTCAATATAGCGGCGTTGGCCTTCGGCATAAAGTGTGTCAAAGGCCAGAGAGGATTTTCCGGAACCGGAAACACCCGTCACGACATAAAATTTTCGGTGCGGAAGAACCAGATCAAAGTTCTTTAGATTGTGGGTCTTGATCCCACGTAGCAGAATCGCATCCAAGGGAGATCAGCTTTTGACCTCGCGACTCAAAGCCTCCCCGATCACTTTAAGAAGTTGCTGCCCTCCGTAAACATGCTGGGTGTCTGGAAGGATATTGACCGAGGTTGTTCCAATATCAACACGTTTCACAATAAAAGAGATGCTCCGAAGATCAGAATCGTCAAGCCGGCTATAATTGACGTTACGAACACTGATGATTCCTTTTTCCTTGTCCGTCGCATCAAGCTGCCAGTCTGCCTGAGAATTCAAAGCTTCGAGTGTTTTCAAGTAGGTCTGATCATATGCGAGTTTATAGGTCAGAACTTGGTCATTGGGCGGCATGACCTTTCCCACCGAGTTGCAACCGAACAAACCCGAAACAAGAATTAAAACAAGCATTACCTTTAAGATTTGGTTCATCATATTTTCTCCTTAAAATTTACCTGTCATGCGTATAAAGGGTCCATGACTTTGAGAATTATTTGCATTTCTGAGGTCATCGTTAAAGTCCGTGAAATTATACCCTAATCCGAGCCGAACGTATTCATAAAATTCACGATCAATTTCTACCAACGCGCCGTGTTTGAGGTTGTCCGCCGAGGACGTTTGGAAAAGAATTCGGTATTCTATGGCCAGATCCCATTTTCGGGTGACATGAAAGTTGATGCGATTGGCGGACAAAAAGGTATTCACCCCAAGCATGTCTCCGACGGAAGTGCTCACCGACGATCGTTTAAAAGCCAGTTTTTCTACCAAACCGAAATAACGATTCAGGTCATAAGCGACGTCCATCGCAAAAATATGCGCGGCCTGATCAAATTGAAAGCCGTCATAATAGGAATTATCATATTGGGCATCACTCCCCAAATCCTGCAAATAGGTATAGCGTGCCAGCATATTCAGTTTATCAAGTTTGACCGGCCGTATCGCGAACCCGCTCGTCAATTCCACAAATGTCGCCGGACTATTATCCGGATTGTATTGCATCGTATCTCCTAAATTGAATCTTGTCAGAAAAGCCACGTCTTCATTAATCTGATATTGCAAAGAGTTTTGCGTCACAAGCTGACTCATTTTGGGAAGAGTCTGATCCGCCCGAATTTCCACGTAGCTCCGGGCCCGGAACTTCTTCCCAAGGGCATAAGCCACATTGCCACCAACTGTATTAAAGGTATTGGCGCGTGCCAGCGCGTTCTGGGCGGCATCATTGATCAACTGCATATTCGCGTTATTCAAGTGGCGACGTTCAAATTTGCCGCCATAATCCCAATGATCGCCCGCCTTTCCTTCGTAACCTAAAATATCCGAAAAACCATCCTGATTCTGATAACTCGAATATTGCCGTTCGGAATAGAAACGGGAGTGTTCGCTCAGTGAGAAAGAGTTGCCGATCGCTGTGGAAAGGGTTTTATCTCCGATCCCGCGATCAAAGGAACGAATATTCGCGTAACTACGAACACCGTTCCCGTGTTGACGCTCAAACCCGAAATTGGTCGAATCCCCAAGCGGCCCGAACATTTGCTCCAAATAAGCAAACAGATTGTTGATGATTTCATACCGCACACCGCCGCCGAACTGTTGATCCGCCTTGCCGTCCAACACAGTCTGAACTTTCACATAAGGCAGCAGGCGGTCGTTGATATGGTAACCGACCTTGCCGGTCACACCGTTTTTGAAAGGAAGCTGATTGTCCATGGTAGGGGTGATATTGCTGATGCTTGTCACAGGGTCGAGATTCCGCCGCTGGTATTCAATCTCTCCGAGATACTTGCCGTCATCGTAAACGATCTGGGCTGTGTGTGTTCTCATGTTTTGATAAGGCGCGGAATTATTGGTCACATTCAGCGGTTCCAGTTGACTGACCACACCCCCATCGTCAAAACGGTAACGGATTGCCAAACTATCGGTGAATTTATATTTGCTTGCAAGCCCGTATTTTTTTAGACCTTCCTGGCTTCGCATATTGTTATTAGAAAAACCGGGGTCCAGTTCCTGCACATAACCGGTCATCTCAAGATTTTTCACAGGCTTGGACTGAGCCTTGATCAGATACGCCTCGCTGAGATCTTTGGTGTGTCGACCATGCAGAGGACTGAGATTCGCATAACTGATCCCGCCATCGTAAGAGACTGAATTGCTAAGCTGCTGATTGATCGATTGTGCGTATTCTGCTGTTATTTTGGTATTGCGGCCGAATTTAAGCGTGGCATCGACACCCCGCAAATTATAATCATCATTCCCGGGCCGGCTTTCATTGACCGCGGTAGCACCTATCTTGATATGGTCGCCCATATCCGTATAACCTCGAATACCTTGGTTCGTACTCGAATCCAGGCTAGGCCCCGGATCGTATTCATAATCCACGATCAAATAGACAGGATTGCCATTCAGCATGTCGGCAGTGGTCATCGTATCCGTCGCAGACACGGAAGAAAGAGGCCGGGTAAGAAGAATACGACCTTCTTCATAATTGATTTCATAATCCGCCCCAGGCTGCAGATCATAACTGGAAATCGCCATGTTCTGGATCTTGTCGCGGATCTCCACACGGACTTTTTCACTGCCTTCGATCATATTGCGATTACGCGTGTAAAAAAGTGTTCCCCCTGTGGCATAAAGTTCATTATGGTCTGCCTGACGATCGGATTTGGCCGAAAAGACCTTGAAACCCCGCTTGGGATCCCCGTAGATATTCGTCCCAACCGTTTCATAATTGACCTTGAGACCGGAAAGTGTCCGGCTGTAAGTAGTAAGCTCGGTATCATTGAATTCGGTTTTATAACTTCCCCATTGAGCGTACGAACGGTCCATTTCTACAAGCAAGAAAAGCCGTTGTGCCGTGTCCCGAGCCTCATAGTCACGCGTGGAACCATCTCCGTAAATCGGGTAATATTTGTTCGGATCAAGGCTCGTGAAAAAATTACTGCGGTTGTCCGCAGTATCATAATGCGCCTTCACAAGAAATTTTCCCTTCAGCTTGCCTTTCAGGAAAAAGGCCATTCGCCCGTCCTGGCGGAACCCATTCCGGTAGACATCCGAATCCGCGGTCTCCATGGCCCCTTTTGCAAAATTCTCGCCAAATTGCTGCTCGCCCAACGCGACCATGAAGAACGTGCTGTCCTTCACTTTGATTTTCTTATGAAAGGATGTCGTTTCTCCGGAAGGCGTGATCGCCGTAATTTTCGCTTCATATTCCCCAGGCTCCACAAAAAATTCTTTCTGAAACATGCCATTTTCCGGATCAACCGTCACCGGGGTGTCATTGATTTTGATCACATTGTTGGGCTGGGTTTTCCCCTGAACCCGCACCACGGGCTTGGCAACGAGCGGGATGCTCTGTTTGCCGTCTTTAAAAATATTGAAATCGCCGACCGGCGGGATCTCGGGGTGATAATTCTTTTCCGCTCTTGCATCCAACTTTGAATATACCTCAAAAAATTTCAAGGGCGTCCAATCTTCACGGTTTTTGGAATCACGCACCTTGAGTTGGTAGGAATAAATCCCAGGAGGAATCAAAAGTCCGGCCTCAGTCATTCCCGACCAAACGACTTCCGAAGGCGGTTGCCCGACGCCATAACCGATCCACATTGGTTTTCCGAATTCATCACGAATTTCAAGAGCCCATTTCTTGATGAATCTTCCATAATTATTATTAAAAGTGAACACCGGATCTTTTTCCAAAACACCAATGCCCAGCTTCACCACAGAAGGCTCCATCTGAACATCCAGCGTCGGGCGGGAGACATCGACCCCTTGCGTCACCATGACCATCAGATCTTTTTTGAAGTTCTCAGGAATACCGGACGGCGGCAAGAGTACCGCAAAATTCGCTTTATTCATAATTCCCGGCGTGGTTTTTACAAGATAGGCTTCTTCCGTAACGAATTTTGTACCTTCCGGCAGGCTGTGCCCGTCGATTTTAATCACATGCCGTCCCGGCGTGACCCCGGGAATATGATAACGCCCATGTTCATCCGTCACGATTCCAATCCCTTCTTCTGTGTACAGTCTGACCCAAGGGACACCATCTTCACCGCAATCCTGAACGCTGTTCTGATTGAGGTCATTAAAGACCTTGCCGATGACCGTCCCTTGTTCAAATACAGGATCCCCTTCGACAGAAAATTGAGTCGTCACTTTTTGTGATAATTTTCCAGGTGTCAAAACATTATCAATGGTCCCTGCGTAATCCGCTTGGACAGAAACGCCGTCCACGCTTGATTCCAACGCATACGTCCTACCCAGTTGTACGCCGCTTGAAACCAGCATCACAAAACTAACATGGATCTCTTGATTGGGAACCATATTCCCGACATCCACAACCAGAAAGCCATCGCGATAACCCGCAGGGAGTCCGTTCACTCTGACCGACTGATCCGCATAGTCAAAACCTTGCGGGATTTTAAACTTCATTTGAGTATTTTGATAAGTATTGCCTGACGCATTTTTAAAACGCGCGTTAATCCCCACAGCATCGCCCGGGGCAACATTTTTTTTCGAAGCAGACACTGAAAGTCCTACCGGATTGATGCCGCCGATGGCTTGAGTGACGATTAAGTATCGATTTGCAACGGCCGCACCGGCACTCTTCCGTGTCTTAATCGTAAAAACAACCCGGTTTGTTTCCTCCGGCGCCGTACCGGCGATTGAAAAAGCCTGATAACCACCCCCCGGAGGCGCTTGGGCCGAGCGAATCGAAAAACCATTATCCGACAAATTGATGGGACTGCCGATCAGCTGATCTGTGCCATCTTCATTTTTATGTTTGAATTCAATCGCAATATCACCTCTTCCGGATCCTTGAATATTCGTTTCCGCGTAAACCGTAAATGTCACATAATCGCCTGGTTTCACATTGTCATAGGTCTGAAATGTAAAACGATCTGTTCCCGCAGCCGCATCAGGCAGTTGTAAAGCAGAGCCGTTCGGAAGTGTCGAAAAGGTCCCCGGCGGATTAGGTGCTGTCGTAATCCTTGTTGCCCCGTTGGTATTGTCCCAATTCGCCGCAGTACCGTTACCAATAGATTGGCTAAAATCGCCATTGCCAAGGACATTGGCATAAGCAAAAGGGGTGTTAGAGGTAAAAAGGAAAACAAGAAAGAGCGCAAGCGATAAGAAAATACGCGCTGCTTTGTTTTTTTCTTTTTTAGCTCCCCACATCATAGCTAACAATTTCACCTCTTTTTAAGAACGATTGCTGGAAATGTTAATTCCGAAACGGAGGTCATAATTCGGCGGTTTTGGATTCGGGTCACCATCCTGTTTGACCCGCTGGGCTCTTCCGATGCCGACCCACTCCGCAAAAACCTTGGTCTTGAAAAGCCACTGATTATCCTTCCAGCGGTAGCACCTGAACGGCATCCAACGGATTCCCGGTGCTAAAAAGTATTGGTTCTGGTACCAGAAGGAAAATTCGCTGTTATTGGTGGCATCAAAACGAAGGTAAGGCATAAGAGCAAATTCATCATTGATGGGATTGTCAGGCAAAGGGATACCGGGCAATTTGATACCAACCATGACCGAGGAATTGGCAATGAGCGCATTAAAACTTTTTTCCGGACCGAAATTAGTTTTATCCACATAGTAATTCCCGTAATACTCCCCCCATACATACTGGCGAAGATAATCCGTAAATTTCTCGGGACGTCCCTCCACCAACGTCGGAAGTTCGATGCCCCATTCATAAAAAATATCAACACCCCAGATAAGATCATAATCCTTGCTGCCCTGGATATCATTTTTGATGTTGTAGCGGTTACCGTACATAATGTAAGTGCGATAGCTGCGTATCCAATCGAGGATCGGAATACCGCCAAACGGGCGATAATTCTGGAGCCAAACATTACGGCGCAAGGGATACCATTCAAGACCGGCAAAAAGTTTTAAATTATTGCTGTAGGGAGTGGAGGTAGAATCCAGATTGATCGTGCTTTCCAAAAATGGATCGATCGTGTTCAGAGGAAAGCGGATCCCTTTGAATACAATGCGGTTCGTCCAGTATCCCACTTGACTATCGTATTGATTTTCAGAAAGATTGGTGTTCCGCCAACTCGTTTCTCCGAAAGATTGCCAGAGGATCGGTTCTCCCGCGGGAGTCCCTTGGAACGGTCCCCAGAGTTTTTCGCCGATATCCATCTGATCGGTAAATTTAAGGATGAGTTCTTCTTCTTTTTTGAACTGTGCCGGCGTTTTGATTTCGACCGGCGGCTCGGGTTCAACGGGGACATAGACCGGAGCTTCACGGACGAACTTTTCAAAATCACCGCCTTTTGCTTGAACCGATTTTTTCATGGAAGCAATTTCGGCTGTGGCTTCTCCCGTGGTCTTGTATGCCTTGTCCCCGATCCAATACAGCTCCGTCGTTTTACCGCTCGCGTCAGGAATAGGCAGCTGACGAATCTCAACGCCCTCGTACGCGGCTGTTTTTAGATTTTTTTTGATGTATTGGTCGATCTCTTTGATGTCCTTCAAACCGGAAAGAAATCGGGATTTCAAGACCCCTCCGCCAAAGTCCGTTACAATGGAATATTCCGCTTTCTGTTGCCGGGACGGCGTCTTCAGGATGGAAAAACCGCGAACTTCGTTAATCTTATTGTCGAGTCTTTGATCGGACGGAGCAAAGAAGTATTCGGCGTAAGGGTTAGGAACGGGCGCTTCAGAAGAAATTCTTGCTTTTTCTTGAGCAAAGGCTGGGATGGCTATGGATAGAAAGATGGCGATGAGAAAAATTAAATTTTTTTTAATTTTCATCGCCAGTAAGTTTTCCCTTTTTTTGTAACACCTTGAAAAACTTATAGAAAGAGACGGCTATGCCATGTTTAATACTTGTTGCATATCATAAAGACCAGGCTTTTTTTTCGCAAGAAATTTTGCTGCTAAAAGAGCCCCGCGAGCAAAGGCTTCGCGCGAGGAAGCCCTGTGAATGAGCTCGACTCGTTCACCGTCGCCTAAAAACGAAATGGTGTGGTCCCCCACAACATCACCCCCGCGAAGCGCAAAGACACCGATCTTCCCTTTTTCTCGGGCACCGGTTTCACCGTTGCGCCCATAGACCACATCTTTCTTTGTACATCCTCTAACTTCGGCAAAAATCTCAAGAAGCTTTAAAGCCGTACCGCTGGGCGCATCTTTTTTCATCCGGTGATGGATCTCCGTAATTTCAAGGTCATAACTTTTATCCAGGATGGACCCGGCCAGTGCCGCTAATTTAAAAAGCAGATTGACACCGATACTCATATTCGGAGATTGCAAAATCGGGATCTTTTTGGAAGCAGACTTGACCTGTTTGATCGTTACCGGAGGAATTCCCGTGGCACCGATCACATAGGCCGTGTGGGTTTGGACTGCTGCCTTTAAATTTTCAGGGATCGCCGAAAAATGGCTGAAATCGATCATAACGTCCGCCTGCGACAAAACGGCAACGGCATCCTGCGTTACTTTGACACCCATCAGGTCTTTACCGATAAGCGGACCTATGTCCTGTCCGAGCGCTGCATGGCCTCGTTGTTCGATGCCACCCACGATCTTGAAAGCTTTGTCCTGGCTGGCGAGCTGAAGAATGATTTTTCCCATCCGGCCCGCGGCACCGGCCATCACAAGTTTTATCATTTCACAACCCCTATTTTTTTCAAAACTTCCGCCAGTTTTCTCTCGTTCTCCGGCTTCATTTCGCAAAGCG
The DNA here is from genome assembly GCA_022711115.1 of Candidatus Omnitrophota bacterium. Lineage (GTDB taxonomy): Bacteria > Omnitrophota > Omnitrophia > Omnitrophales > Aquincolibacteriaceae > JAKLFP01. The sequence continues at coordinate 14,556 of JAKLFP010000001.1, forward strand.
GCAAGCGAATTTCCGGATGGATCATGCCCATCATCCCGAGAGCTGTTTTTACAGGGATCGGATTCGTTTCGATAAATGCAACTTTGGAAAGCGGATAAAGTTTTTTATGAAGAAGTCTGGCTTCGTTCATATCCCCGTGCAATGCCGCCGTCACCATATTCTTGACCAGCCTGGGAATGATATTCGCCGTCACCGAAATCACCCCTCGCGCACCGATTGCCAACAGCGGGTAGGTAAGGCTGTCCTCCCCGGAGAGAATCGGCAGGTCACAAAGTTGGGCGATCTGATCCGCCTGATCCATACTTCCGCTCGCTTCTTTGATCGCAACAATATTATCAATTTTGGAGAGACGCGCTACGGTCTCAGGTGCGATTGAAACTCCCGTTCGGCCTGGCACATTGTAAAGCACCATGGGAATATCCACCCGTGAGGCAAGATACTGGTAATGCCGGTAAAGACCTTCCTGTGTCGGCTTGTTGTAGTAAGGCGTTACCACAAGCACTCCGTCCGCTGAGATTTTTTTGGCATGCTGGACAAGGCCAAGAGCTTCCGTGGTATTGTTGGAACCGCAACCACAGATCACCGGGATGCGATGGTGGATATATTCCACCACAAAGGACATCACGCCGCGATGTTCTTCATGCGACATCGTGGCAGACTCTCCCGTTGTCCCGCACGGCACGATCACGTCCGTTCCTTCCTTAAGATGAAAATCTAAAAGACCTTTAAGTGCTTTTTCGTCCACTTTGCCGTTACGAAACGGTGTGACCAACGCAACCATGGACCCTTCAAATAAAACTTTCTTTTTCATAGAAAATATTTCCCTTCATAAACGAATTGAGCTTTGCCCTCGAGATAAACCTTGATGACCTCATTGCCTTTTCTCCGGACATCGACCCTCAGTTTTTCACCGCCCCGCGTTGACACACTCACGGGCGAATCGGCATATCCCTTGAGAACGCTCATGACCGCGGAAGCCGTAGAGCCGGTCCCGCAGGCAAGGGTTTCATTTTCGACGCCGCGTTCATAAGTTCTGACTGCGATTTCTTTTTTGCTTCTCACTTCCACAAAATTGACATTGGTCCCGAAAGGTTGAAAATGTCCATGCTGCCGGATGGCTTTTCCGATCTCAAAAACTTCGACTTTCGCCAGTCCTTCGACAAAAATCACCACGTGAGGAACGCCTGTGTCAAGAAACGCGTAGTGCAACCGATGTCCGCGAACTTCCAAAACACCGTCCATCTCAAAAATTCTCGGTTTGATCAGCTGAGCCTTGACATTCCCATTGGACCCAACTTCCGCCTCAATGATCCCAGACCCTGATTCAAAACGCATGCGCGAAGAATATTTTAGAACTTCATGGGCATAAAGCGCAATACAACGGAACCCGTTCCCGCAAGCCGCTGCCTCGGATCCGTCAGGATTGATGATCCTCATTTTGAAATTCGCCTTTTTAGAAGATTCAAAAAGGAGCAATCCGTCTGCGATAATCCCCTGATGAGCCCGGCAAATCGTCCTGGCAAAAACAGTCGCATCTTTGATGATCTGGCGCCGGTTATCCACCACCACGAAATCATTACCTGAAGCAACCATTTTGTAAAAAGGAATAAAATTTTTCATTGCTAACTATTTGCTACTCCTTTGGTTAGATGTGGCCGTATTCTACCAAAAAATTCACGAAAGGGGAAATGAGAAACAACAGGCAAAAAAAGCTTTTCTTTTGTCTTTAGCGGGCCGCTCTTGGGAACGAGGAAACAGGATTTTTATATCTTTAGACTAAGATGATTTTGGCGGGTTCGAAACCATTAAAATTCGCAACAGCACTGGCACACGAATAAGCCCCGATATTCTTTACGTAGATCACATCCCCGACGAAAAGCTCCGGAAGCTCTTCATTTGTCGAAAGCGTATCCAGAGAATCACATGTCGGCCCGGCAAGAGCACTCATGTATTTTTGACCGCGTCTCAAGGTTTTAAATTCGTATTTGCAGTGATCAAAGACCATCCCTGAAAAATCCTGATAAACACCGTCATTCAAATAATAGAAATTCTTATTGTCGCGAAAGGCGCGCCCGATCACCTGAACCACCAAGACCCCCGCAGGGCCGACAAAAAAACGCCCGGGTTCCGCAATAAATTTAACATTTTTGCTAAAAAGGGTTTTCATCTGCTTGCGAATTTGAGCGGCCATGCGTTCAAAGTTGATCCCGATTTCATTGTCAAAATGCTGGATCGGGAATCCGCCGCCGAGATCCACGATCTGAAGCGGCATATCATTTTCTTTTGCTTCCTTGAAAATATTTGCCGTGATCTCCAGCGCCTGAAGATAATTTTCTACGTTGGTGGATTGCGAACCGACGTGAAAACTCACGCCTTTCGGCGCCAATCCAAGATTCTGTGCTTTCCGCAAAAGATAGACCGCCTGATCCGGTTCTGCGCCAAACTTCAAAGAGAGTTGGACCACACTGCCCCGGTTTGCGACCCTGATTCTTAAAAGCACATGCGCCCCAGGATAACTCTCTGCAATCTTGTAAAGCTCAGGCTCATTATCAAAAGTCATAAGCCGTACTCGGCGGCGCCTTGCCGTCACGAGATCCTCTTTGGATTTAATGGTATTGGCGAAGATGATCCTGCTTGGCTTGACGCCTTGTTTCAAAACAAGTTTCATTTCTGCCGCGCTTGCCACATCGAACGAAGCACCGAGTTCCGCGAAAAACTTCACGATTTTGGGATGGGGATTGGCCTTAATAGCATAATAAGGCGTCACTTCAGGGAACGCTTTCCGAAAACGGTTGAATTGTTTTTCAAGCGTTCCTTTCCGAATAAGCATAAAAGGGGTCTTGTGTTTTTTGAGCATTTCCCGGATAAGCCCTTCAGACCCAGAAATGTCCGCAGGTTTCACTTTTACAGAGACGGGTGTATTTCCGTTCAACAGCGGTTGTTGTGCCATCGAAATTCAGATTCTTTCATCCACAAGGAACGTGGTGAACTGCCATTGATCTTTTTCTTTGGGCAAGGATGCCCCGAATTTCAGATATTTTTGGTTGAGATGCTGAAGTGGCGTCCAATTCACGGGCATGGACACAAACGGAACGATATAAGGCGTTGCAAATTTTAAAATGAATTCATGGTCAATGTCATCCGGCATGAGAAAACCTTCGCAAGGATTTTCAATCATCCAGAGAGCTGCCGCAACCACCGAAACGGCTACCTGCAAAGTAGTCGCTTGTTGATGAGGAACCAGTTTGCGCGTTGTGTGGATATCAAGCAACGAACCGCACCACCAGGATTTGAAATCATGCCCCATAAGGAGCACCCCAAGCTCATCCCGGCCGTCAATGATCTCATCAGCAAGAATGCGCTGTTTTTCCTGCATTTCATATTGGCGCATCCGGGTTTCCTGCAGCGAATTCATCGCGGAATCGGAAGGACAATATGCGTAATGCACGGTCGGGCGATAAACGGCTTTTCCTTTTTGCCAGACCGTAAGACGGTCCGAAATACTGAAGGCTTCTCCGTGACGGATCACCATACCTTGGATTTCGCCGCATGGCACCCAGGAACGAACCAGCGTGTTCATGCCAAGCGAGCCGAGACAAATCTGATTTTTCGGACCTGTCTTGTGAAAATAAGCGCCTTTCGGGGCTCGTTTTTCGTGAGTCCCCCAACCAAGTTCGGCCGGAGCCACACCCTCTTCATAAAAACCCTCGATCGACCAGGTATTGACGAACTCGTTCACTTGCTTGGGCCTATCCGTGATCTGCGTGTCGCGCTCGCTCACATGAATGACTTTCACTCCTGTCGTTTGAGCGATTTTTGGAAAATTCTTTTCAGCAAGAAAACACTCCAGATTTTTCGCCCGGGGATCTTTGGGTTTTTCTTTAAGAATTTTCTCTGCAATATCGATCAGGGATTTTTTGGTGAAGTGTGAGACAAGCCCCGGATTTGCGCCATGATCCACTACGGCCGTAGAGCCTTTAACAGGACCCCATTTTTTTGCCATGAGTTTACGGAGTCTCATATGACGATAGTAAAGTGTATACCGAGTCGGATCAGTCCGTTTGTCATCCCGGTAAGGATCCCATTCTTCAATCGAGGTGTTCACATAAAGAACATTGTTTTCACGACACCAATCAAGGATCGCCCAGCAATCGATGTTCCACGCCAGGTCAATGATCATGTCCCCTGAACCGACATAGCTTGCAAGCAACTTCTTATAATTCTGCTCGGTGACTTTATTAAAAACATAACGCACGCCGCGCTTCAGGGCATTCTTCACGCGAGCACGATTGTCTACATAATCCATAATGGTGATCTTTGTGGCAGGCATGCCAAAGTGCCGCAGGACAAGCGGGACTGTGCATTGCGACACACCCCCGCAGCCAAGAATGAGCAGCTTGCCATCAAACTTGACCTTAGTGTTCGGGATCTCAACTTTCGCTTTCGGATATTTAAATTCGCTCATGATGCTCCGTGTTTAAATTTTAAAATTTTTTCAAATCCTTGAAAATGGATTTTGAATATTACAACAAATCTATTTTCACATCAAGCAATACCACTCTTTTTTTCAACAATTGTGAGCCAGAAAAAAATGGGGTCCCAGAATTTAGTTTGAAAAATTATTTTCCGTAGGCTTCTCAAACCTCCAAAGAAAACAATGATCATCCCGACAAAACACCCAACGCTATTTGAAACTACAGATCAAAATGAAAAGAATCATTAAAATCCAGCAACAGAAAAATTTTAAAATTGTTTTTTGTTTATCGAAAGTTTGAAGAAAAAAAGGCAGATCATTGATTCCGCTTTTGGCTTTTTAATCAATGGCTTGTCACCCTCGGGTTTAAGCCGAAGCTTTTTCTCCGCGGATAAGATCCTGATAAGTTTCCCGTTTGCGGATCACTTTGAAAGTGTTTCCTTTGACCATAACTTCGCAGGCGCGCCGCCTGGAGTTGTAGTTGGACGCCATGGAAAAACCATAAGCCCCCGTAGTCATGATCGCCAAATAATCCCCGCCTTTTATTTCCTGAAGTTCGCGATCCTTGGCGAAAAAATCCCCGCTTTCGCAAACCGGCCCGACCACATCATAAACCCATTGAGGTGCGTTTTCTCTTTTTTTAAGCGGCCAAAGATGATGGTAGGCGTTATAAAAAGCCGGACGGATGAAATCGTTCATGCCGGCATCCACGATCGCGAAATTCTTCACAGCAGTCTTTTTTACATAAATGGCCTTCATAAGAAGGATGCCGCTATTGGCCGCGATAAAACGGCCGGGTTCGAAAATAAGCTGGCATTTGCGTTTTTTAAAAAGCGGCAGGATTCTTTTCGCAAAGGCATCTGCAGTCTGGGGGTTTTCATCGCTATAAATCGCTCCCAATCCGCCCCCAAGATTCAGGTATTTAATCCGAATGCCCTCTTCCACCTCTAACTCATCGATAAATTCAAGGATTTTTTGAAATGCTTCGACAAAAGGGTCGCCGGTTTCAATTTGAGAACCAATGTGCACGTGAACCCCGCAAACCTGCGCATGAGAGAAACGTTTACTACCCACAAAAATTGTTTTAGCGCTTTCAAAATCAATGCCGAATTTATTCTCGGATTTTCCGGTGGTAATGTAGTCATGAGTGTGGGGATCGACATTGGGATTGATGCGCAGCGACACATTCACTCTTTTGCGCATCTTCTTGGCAATGGCGTTGATCTGCTCAAGTTCGGGGATGGACTCCACATTAAAAAGCAAGATCCTAGCCTTGATCGCCTCGCGGATCTCTTCTTCGGTTTTGCCGACACCCGCATAAACGATCTTTTTGCCCTGGCAATGGATTTTTTTCGCGCGAAAAAGCTCGCCGCCGGAAACAATATCAAGACCCGCCCCCTTTTTGACAAGCGTTCGGAGCACGGCCAGATTGGAATTAGCTTTGACGGAATAACAGATCAGCGGGCGGACAGACCGAAACGCCTTTTGGAGCTTAGCGAGATGTCCCGTGAAGGTTCTATAACTATAGACATAAATCGGCGTGCCAAGCTTTTTAATCATTTTGCTGAGAGGGACTTTTTCACAGTAAAGTTCTCCGTTTTTATAATAAAAATCATGCATTTTTTCTTTATGAAAATCAGCATGGGTCATTTCAACACCTCGCAGTCCCAATTTTGTTCCATTTCCGTCTCCCAAAAATTAGCCCGGCTTTGGCTATCCTTTTTTAAAAAACTAGGACAGCTTTTTTCCCCACTTTGCAATTTCTTTTTTTACACGTACAGGGTGTGTGCTGCCAATTGTTTTCTTACCCCATACGGAATCCTTGAGATCAAATAGCTCATGGATATCTGCCCCGAATTTGGGGGAGAATTTTTTCCATTCTTGAATGGATAATTCGCGTAATTTTTTACCGGATTCGGCCGCATACCGGACAACCTTGCCTACCATTTGATGCGCTTCGCTAAAAGCAAGTTTTTTTCGCACGAGATATTCCAGAATATCCGTCGCAAAAAGGCTGTCATCTTCAACAGCTCTCGCAATGGCTCTTTTATGCCAACTCACGGAACTGATGGCCAGCGACAAAATTTCAAGCGCGGTGGTTGTCTTTTTGATCGAATCAAAAACGCCGGGCTTGTCTTCCTGAAGATCCCGGTTATAGGAAAGCGGCAAGCCCTTCTGGATCGTGAGCATGGCTTGGAGGTACCCGAAGATCACCCCGGACCGGCCTCGCACCAGTTCAAAAACATCCGGATTTTTCTTTTGCGGCATCAGACTGGAACCTGTGGCAAACGCGTCGTCCAATTCCATAAAACCGAAAGCTTCGGAATTCCAGAGAATAAAATCCTCGGCAAGCCGGGAAAGATGCATCCAAAGAATAGATACCACACCTAAAAATTCAGCAAGAAATCCACGGTCGCTCACTGCTGCCATACTGTTTTCTGCAATCTTGGTAAATCCGAGTTCCTTTGCGAGAAATTTCTGATCGAGCGGTAATGCCGAACCCGCGAGCGCCGCGGAGCCGAGCGGCAGTACATTGACCCTCTTCATCGAATCCGCCAACCGCGCGTTGTCCTCATCCAACATTTCGACATACGCCAGCAAATGATGCGCGAGAAGAACAGGCTGGGCCCTTCTCAGATGTGTCATCCCCGGAATAATGATTTCCCCTGCTTTTTCAGCAGTGATCACAAGGGCCTTTTGGAGCTTCTTGACCATAAACCAGATCACTGCGACTTTGTCCCGGAGATAAAGCCTTGTGGAAGTCACGACAAGATCGTTACGGCTGCGACCCGTATGGATTTTTTTGGCCACAGCACCTGCTTTTTTTTCGAGTTCCATTTGAATAAGCGTGTGGATATCTTCATACTGATCAGCGTACGCTGCAAGATCCCGGCCTGTTAAAATTTGGCCCACCGACTTGAGACCGCGCAAGATGGTCTTGGATTCCGCAACCGTGATGAGACCCATCCTTGCTAGCATTTTCGCATAGGCTTCATTGACACGGATCTCCGCATCAAAAAGCTCTTTGTCTGTCTCCAGTGAATAGCTGAAACATTTAAGCGCCGGATGCATTTCCTTTTTGAATCTGCCACCCCACAGTTTTTTACTCATATTCATCACCATTTTCCATGCCGCGCACAACGTGCAAAGCTCAACAAATTAATTTTACGTCGGGCGTTCACTGTTATATTATTTTTCCCCCATGCCTTCGTAAGGAAGTCCCCAGATTTTCATAAAACCGACAGAAGCCTTCCTGTCAAAAACATCCCCTTTGGAATAGGTTGCAAGTTTTTCCTTATAAAGCGCGTACTTGGATTGGCGCCCAACACAAACCGCATGGCCGTGGTCCAATTTGATCCGGACCTTGCCCGTGACTCGTTTCTGGTTCGATTTGAAAAATTCATCGAGAGCTGATTTTAACGGCGAGAACCAGAGACCAAAATAAACCAGCTCGGCATATTTTTCAGAAAGTAATCTCTTATAATGGAGAAACTCCCTGTCCATCACAAACCCTTCGAGCTCTTCATGCGCCTTGAGCAACACTTCGGCGGCCGGGGCTTCATAGATCTCCCGGCTCTTGATTCCGATAAGCCGGTTCTCGATCATGTCAAAACGCCCGACACCGTACTGACCGGCGACGGCATTCAAATACTCGATCATCTCGACGAGATCTTTTTCAACACCATTTACTTTCACGGGAACACCTTTATCAAATTCAATTATGAGATATTTCGGTTTCTTCGGGGCCTTTGCCGCGGCACGCGTCATCACATAGGCCTCTTCCGGCGGTTCGACCATCGCATCCTCAAGGATTCCGGCTTCGATGGCAATCCCCCAAATATTCTTGTCAATGGAATAAGGGCTCGCCTTGGTTACTTCAATCGGGATATTGCGCTCTTTGGCGTATTCGATCTCCTCTTCGCGTGTCTTGAATTCCCAATCTCGGAGCGGGGCGATGATCTTGAGTTTCGGATCCAGAGTCCTGACACCGACTTCGATCCGGACCTGATCATTCCCTTTTCCCGTACAGCCGTGCGCTACAAATTCAGCGCCTTCTTTTTGCGCCACTCTGACAAGGTGTTTTGCAATAAGCGGACGGCCCAGCGCGGTCGCAAGCGGGTATTTGCCTTCATACCTGGCATGCGCCCACAACGCTGGCATAATGAAATCCTTCGCAAATTCTCTTTTGAGATCTTCAATGTAAGATTTAACTGCCCCCGCGGCTTGGGCTTTTTGGATCAGTTTGCCTTTGTCCTTCACCTCTCCGATGAAAGCGGAAAAACAAACCACATCCAATCCATGATTTTCGCTAAGCCATTTCACCGCACAAGAGGTATCCAAACCTCCAGAATATGCCAACACTACTTTTTTCATTGAATCGCTCCTTGATTGAGAAGATGTAAAAGAATTGCTTTCTGGATATGAAGACGGTTTTCAGCTTCGTCAAATACGATCGCACATTTGCTTTCCATCACATCGTTCGTAATCTCTTCGCCCCGGTGCGCCGGCAAACAATGCATGATCAAAGCGCCTTTTTTTGCTTTGGCGATCAGCGCCTTATTGACCTGCATCCCCTTGAAGTCCTTAAGCTTTTTCTTGCGAATATCCTCTTCTCCCATGCTGACCCAAACATCCGTATAGATGGCATCCGCACCCTCGACAGCCTTACCCGGATCCAAAAACTTTTCAATCGAGGCACCTGTTTTTTTAGCAAGCTCTTGAGCCGTCTTCAAAATCTTTGGGTTGGGTTGATATTTTTTCGGTGTCGCATAGCGGATCTTGGCACCAAGCTTTGCGGCAACAAGCATCAGAGAATGCAACACATTGTTGCCGTCTCCCACAAACGCGAGAACTGGATCCTGATCGGCAGGTATTTTCTCATAAAGCGTCATATAGTCCGCAAGAGCCTGGCAAGGATGTTCCTTATCGCTCAAGCCATTAATCACTGGTTTCTCAAAATAATCCTGAAATTCGGTGATGGTCCAGTGCGAGAAAGTCCGCATGACGACGCCTGAAAGATAACGGTTGAGCACACGCGCCACATCCCGGACTTCTTCGCGAACACCCAGTTTGATATCTTCGGGACCAAGGTAGATCACCCCGCCCCCCATCGAAAAAATCCCCGCCTGAAAAGAGACCCACGTCCGTGTCGATGGTTTCTCAAAAATAAAACCGAACATCCGGCCTTCGAGAACATTACGGAAATCCTGCGGCCGCTTTTTTACATCGGCCGCAATTTCCAGAAGTTTCCGGATCTCTTCCGTGCTGAGATCGTTAATTGAAATCAATGACTGAAACATAAAAACCTCACACTTCCTGAATATTATTTCAAACGATATCGATAATAAAATCTTCCCTGGCCACCATCTAGAACAACTTCAGCCGCTGTCCCGCGAGGCGAGAAGTACACACCGACACGATCCTTATGCTCCCCCAGTTCAACCCACCAATTCATCTTAAGACCCAAAATATTACGGTGGGGCTTCCCCAGTAAGGATATAACTTCATCCTGTGAATGGCGCGTTGTTATTTTGGATAACGTTTCCAAACAAAAGTTTTTTTCCGCATCACTCATCAGCAACCATTGATGCTGCATATCTTGGGGCAGGGACCCTACAAAATTCACCCCTATCCCGGAAGAAATCTCTGCAGTTTCTTCCGCATGAGCAGATAATCCACTCAGTGTCACTAACGCCACAAAAACAAAAAAACCAATGGGGGTTTTTATCCACATGCGAAATTTCTTTTCATTATACGGTTTCTGATTTTGAAAGCTTCAGAAAAACACTGTCCAGAATATTTATGCCAAGTTTTATTTCCTTTGGCGTTACCGTCATGGGCGGCATGATACGCAACACATCACCTTGCGTCGCATTAATCAAAAGCCCCTGCGTCCGGGCCTCATTGGCATATGGGACCGAAGGCTCTTTCAGTTTTAAGGCACGCATCAAAGCCATCCCCCGTGATGTTTCGATCAGTGCCGGATACTTCGCCTGAAGCTTCTCACATGCTTGCCCCAAAAGTTCCCCCATTTCGATCGTATGCGTCAGTAATTTTTCTTTCTTGATGGCCTTGAACACCGCGAGCGCTGCTGCGCAAACAAGTGGACTCCCGCCAAACGTCGATCCGTGCATTCCCGCCGTCAGCACTTCTCTTTTGATCTTCCGGTTCACAACAAAAGCGCCGATCGGGATACCGCCGCCTAACGTCTTGGCGAGCGTCATGATATCCGGTTCAAGTCCATAATGCTGGTACGCGAACATCTTGCCCGTACGGCCCATGCCGGTCTGGACTTCGTCGAAAATCATAAGCATGTCTTTTTCATCGCAAAGTTTTCGGATTCCCTCAAGAAACTCCCGAGTCGCTACGTTAACACCGCCCTCCCCCTGGATCGGTTCGAGCATGATCGCGATGGTTTTGTCCGTCACAAGTTTCTTTACCGAATCGAGATCATTGAAATCTGCATAAGAAAACTTTTCCATCAGCGGTTGAAAACCTTGATGGAACTTCTCCTGTCCTGTCGCGGTCATGGCCACAAGCGTTCTCCCGTGGAAGGAGTTCTTCATGGTAATAATCTCAAAACGTCCGGTCTCACTTCCGTATTTTTTGACAAATTTGATCGCACCTTCATTGGCTTCGGCGCCGCTATTACAAAAAAAGACACGCGCGGGAAACGAGGCTTCCGAGATTGTTTTCGCGAGCTCAGCCTGTTTGATATTCAAAAAATTATTCGAAATATGGAGCATCTTCCGAGCTTGATCCTTGATCGCATTGACCACCCGGGGATGGCAATGACCGATCCCGGAAACCGCCCATCCGGGAAAGAAATCCAGATATACTTTGCCCTCGAGATCCCAAACACGCGAACCTTTACCTTTGACCAGACAGATCGGCAACCGGGCGTAGGTCGGCAAAATATAATCTTCGTAGAGTTTTTGAACGTCAGTGGTTTTCATAAAATTCGTCATCTGTGAAGTGTGAAGCATCTCTCGAATTCCGCTTCACGTTTCACTATAAGGTAATCTCCGTTCCGATACCTTGATCGGTGAAAATTTCAAGCAAAAGAGCGTGCGTGATGCGGCCATCAATGATATGAGCCTTCGGGATACCACCCTCCAGGGCATCGATGCAGGCCTTCACTTTGGGGATCATACCGCCGGAAATAATTTTTTGATCAATCAATTGCTGCGTATCTTTCACGCGAAGCGACGGAATTAAGGTTTCTTCGTTCGCCGGATCTCGCATAATCCCTTGTACGTTTGTGAGCACCATAAATTTTTGTACATTCATGGCTGCCGCAATATTAGCCGCCGCTTCATCCGCGTTCACATTATACATTTCCCCGTCCGGACCTTTACCTACGGGAAAAATCACGGGAATTCTGCCAAATTCCGTAAGCTCTTTAAGAGGAACTGTGTTAACGGAGGCAACATCCCCGACATAACCAACATCCCCATTTTCCGTATGCTTGACAACGTTAAGAATCTCCGCATTAAAACCAGAAAGCCCGACTGCGGCACCTCCCAAACGTTCAATGTCACGCACGATGCTTCGATTAAGTTCCCCCAACGTCTCATTAACCACTTCAATCGTCGCCTTGTCTGTCACACGTAAACCGTTCACAAACTGACTCTGGATTCCTTTTTTCTTCATATTATCCGTAATAAACTTCCCGCCCCCGTGGATCAGAATCGGCCGGATCCCCACACAACTCATGAACACAAGATCCTGAAGCACCATATCACGAACTTCCTGATAAGTCAGTGCTGCGCCTCCGTATTTAATAAGGATTTCCTTGCCTCGGAACTTCTGAATATAAGGAAGCGCTTCAATCAGAACATTGGCTTTTGCGATATATTCTTTCATCATGGTAATCATGAATAAGCGGCATTGATGAGCACATATTTCGTCGTCAGATCCGACGTAATAAACTCTGCCCGTCCTCTTCCCTTTCCAATCACCACATCAATCGTGTATTCTTTTTTCTGTAAGATACGCCTCGCCCTTGGAAGATTAAGCACCCTCAGCCTTCCCTGATTCACCACCTGCGCGTCTCCGAACCAGATACTCAAATGATTGGGATTGAAATCCACACCACTGGCACCAACCGCGGCCGCGATGCGTCCCCAGTTCGGATTCGAACCCGCAAGCATCGTCTTGAAAAGCATAGAATTGGCAATCTGCCGCGCGGCACGTTCTGCATCCGTGGGCTTTTTTGCACCCGAGACCCGGAGCCGGCAAACATGTGTTACGCCTTCACCGTCAGTGACCATTTCATGTGCAATATAGCGCATAACTTCTTCCAAAGTTTCCCGGAACATCCAGTAGTCTTTGCCGATTTTTTGGATCGTGGGATTGCCAGCTTCTCCGTTTGCAAGACAAAGCACCATATCGTTTGTGCTCATATCATTATCTATTGCCATCTGATTGAATGTATCATCCGCCGCATGGCGTACCGCCCGCCGGAGAAGGGATTTTGTGATAGCAGCATCCGTCGTGATAAAACAAAGCATGGTCGCCATATTCGGATGGACCATGCCAGCGCCTTTCGCACAAGCTGCAATCGTGACTTTTTTCCCGCTTAATTCCAACGACAATGCAATCTCTTTACTGGAAAGATCGGTCGTCAGGATTCCTTTTGCCGCGCCATGTCCACCGCTCTCGGAAAGACGTTTCGCTAATTTCGGGATTGCGCGTTTGACGCAACTGATCGGGAAAGGAACACCAATGATTCCAGTCTGCGCGAGCAGGACTTCCTGAGGCAGGATCTCAAGATATTTCGCGGCCTCCCACGTGATCTCATCAACCGCTTTTTTACCAATAGCCCCATTTAGACAGTTTGCGTTCCCGCTTGTCCCGAGAATTGCGTGATGTTTCGCCCCCTGAATAGCTTTCATGGAATAAAGCACCGGCCAAGCCTTGGCGCGGTTTGTTGTAAAAGTCCCGGCAGCCACACAAGGCGCTTTGGAATAAATCAGAGAAACGTCATATTTTTTCTTTTTCTTTTTGATGCCGGCATGAATCCCGCCCGCAACAAAGCCAAGCGGCGTCGTAACCGAACCATTCCGTTCCTTTTTCCAAAATAACTTTTTCATCGATACTGTTCTCCATTAAATCTTAGGGGTTAACAGCATTCTATCGTGTACCCCTAGAAATTAACATAACACGGTGCTAAAGGAGCCCCGCTTCTTCCGGAAAACCAAACCGGATGTTCATATTCTGCACAGCCTGACCGGCTGCACCTTTCACAAGATTATCAATTGCTGTCAAAATCACAACACGCCCCGTCCTTGTATCCACCGAAAGTCCGATATCGCAAAAATTGGTGTGCTGAACTTCCTTTGTAGAAGGGAACTGGCCTCCGGGTTTGATCCTTATGAATACATCATCGCCGTAAGCCGATATTAAGACTTTCCGTAATTTTGCTTCGGTAGCTTGCCTGGTCGGTTCGGCATAAAGGGTGGCCAGAATGCCCCTTGAAATCGGCAAAAGATGCGGCACAAAAGTGATTTTTACTGTTTTTCCGGCAGCTTGCGAAAGATTCTGTTCGATCTCGGGCGTGTGCTGGTGTTTATTGACTTTGTAAGCGTTGAAATTCTCATGAGCTTCGCAAAAATGCGTTGCCGCCACAAGCTTTTTCCCGGCCCCACTGACTCCGGATGCCGCATTAATAATAATTGAGTCGGGGTTGATCAATTTTTTTTTCAATAGCGGGATTAATGCAAGCGACGGTCCGGTCGGATAGCATCCAGGATTGGAGATTAAATCTGCTTTTTTGATCTTTGCCCTGTTCACTTCTGAAAGCCCGTAAACAGCCTGTTTTAAACGCGCAGGAAAATTGTGCTGTACCCCGTACCATTTAGGATAAAGTTCCGGATCTTTAAGTCGGAAATCAGCAGAAAGGTCGATCACAACTTTTCCTGCATTCAGAAATTGATCCCCAACCGTCATCGCCTCCGTATGAGGAAGACAAAGAAAAACAACATCCGCCTTCTTTTTGACTTCGTCAAAAGAATAAGGTGTGATTTGGAGCTTGATTTTTTTAGAGACCGAAGGCAGGATTTCTTCAATAGGAATCGCTTTTTCCTGCCGGGTGGTCAGAATGGAAACCCGAACGTGGGGATGAGCCAAAAGCAATTTTGTAAGTTCGGCTCCAGTATATCCCGTGGCGCCCAGAACCGCGCAATTAAGCATTTTTTTCGTTTTTTCTCCTTCACTAGTGAAGCAAATTTTGTATTATAGGAATAGCTCTATCCTTTGTCAATTTAAGAAGTTACGAAAAATGCCTGTTTTTTTATGCGTTTTAATCGATCCTTCCTATCCTATAGGTATAAAAGAACTTATGACATTTTCCCTATTGACAGAAATTGAAAAAACTTTTATGGTACAAGCATGGCAAAAAGATCGACCTCTAAAGATCCTCATACAAAGATTTCTTTACGTAAGGTCCTGAAAATACCACTTCACAATCTTTCCTGGTATCGCGCTGCCTTGAGTCATCCTTCTTTCCGGAATGAAAACTTCTCCAAAACAAAGGAACTGGAGGATTTTGACAGGCTTGAATTCCTTGGTGACTCCATCCTCAATGAGGTCATTTGCCAAAAGCTATTCGTTGTTTTCCCGGAAGCCGATGAAGGTATGCTTAGCAAATTACGCTCGATCCTGGTTTCGCAAAGAATTTTGAGCCGTATCGCCAAAACTCTCAAACTTCGAAAAATACTTCTGCTCGGAAGACACCTCCAACACAATTTTAACGGGCAACTTGAGATCAAGATTCTGACGGATGCCCTAGAAGCTCTTTTTGCCGCGATCTACTTCGATCACGGCCACGAAAAAATCGAAGCTTTTATCCTAAAACATTTCAAGGGCTATTTTGACCCAAAACTTCTTTTTCGCCTGGATCCGAATCCTAAAAGCACTCTCCAGGAAATGACACTCAAAAAATGGAAGAAACTTCCAGAATATCGCCACAGTTATTCCCCAAAGGGGGTAAAAACCATTGCCTCGATCGGGCGAAAACGAAAAGCCGTCGGGTGGGACAAAATCAAGCGGGAATCGGAATTAAAAGCTGCGCGTGCTTTAATCCAGCTTTTAAGAAAAGAATTCAAGAAAAAGTAACGTGCAGCAAAACGCTTTGCGCGTCTCCCTTTATTCTATGACAAGTTCGCAAAGAATATCTTTTACATTACCTCGAAAGATTTTTTTAACTAGATTTTCAACCTGCGCCGGATCCGGTTTGAGTTCGGGAGATGAAAGCGCACCGGAAAGCAGTATCGGGATCGGCCCCAAGTGAGCTTTGGTTTCCTTGCTCAGGGATGAAGCCATGCCCGGTAAAATTTTTGAAGCTAGCTCGGCGGACAGAAAATTATCCGTTCGAAAATTCATAAGCCCGTCAAACCCCAAGGTTCCTTCTCCATCTATAATATAATCTCGGCTTTTAATCAGGAGATCGTCTGTTGAGATTTTTTCGTCAGAAACTTGCCAATGCAAGTTCATCGAATCAAACTCGCTCAAAGATGGCACCGCATCCTTAATGCGGCTTAAGGGTTCGATCGCTGCAATCACGTTTTTGAGATCAAAAGATTGAAACCGACCTTTTGTCACCATCAACTCGCCTTGTCCCTTAAGCGATTTGGCCCCAATGTTCTTGTCCCACCCTGCTCCTTCAAGTTTGCCTTTCAGCGAAAGTGTCCCTTCAAGAATTTTCAAAGACGCATCCTGACGGCTCAAAAAAAGCCCCAAATTCAAGCCTTGGATTTCACCTTCACCATAATAACTGGGTTCTTTGCCGTGATAATGGATCCATCCCTTGAGGTTCGCCTGGCCTTCATAGCTTTCGAATTTCAACGAAGTGATCGCCGCTTTCTTGTCGCTATATTCAATCTCTGTCGAAAGATTCTTCAACGAACGGTCCCCCGGGAAAAGATTCCCCAGGGATTCCTTCACCTGATCATAAATATCCGGCTCGGACTTTTTAGATTTATCCTGAAAAATCGCGGCAACCGATTGCCATGCTTCAAATGGCTTGAGTTCTTCGGAAGTCAACTTTCCTTCCGCTTTTATTTTTTCAAAATCCCCGGTAATTTTGAGATCCGCCATAAGCCTTGACCCTCCCAGATCAAACTGCATCTGACGAGCCTCAAACATCAGCGGGCTATAATCGATGGACAACACCGCGTTGCTTATCCCTTTGCCTTCCGAAGTGGTTAAAGCACCCTGTTCGATGGTCACATTCAAAATGCGTTCGGCCTTTTCCAGTTTAAGAAGGTCCCCTTTCCAATCCGCAAGTATTTTTGCATCCCCTGCCAGTTTGTAGTTAGCAAGCGCGGGAATATATTCTTCCCATCCAGTCATGGAAAATTTATTTGTAATAAGATTGAGTTGCCCTCTTCCCGTTTTTATATTGAGATCCGCCAAAGTCCCTTTTAAACTCATGTCCTGGAACTTTAATGAAAAATCGCCTGATATCGTTTCGCCTTTTTGGACCAAAACATCCATGCTCAGATCAAGCGGAACATCCTTGGGTTTGAAAAAATATTGCCCATAAGTAAGGAGCGTCTGGGCAAGAGCCCAATTGAGATGGACTGATAAATGATCCAGCGTCCCTTCCAAGGACAGGGCCCATTTGTTCGGACCCGAAAATCCAATATGAAACGGGAGAGCTTTCTCAAGTCTTGGCCAATATTTCAACAGATTTTCAAGCACCATTTGGGATCCCGTCAGATGCATGCCTGCAATCTCTCCCGTACTGAGCTTCAATCCCCCGTTCGCTTCAAAATCGCCAAAAGGCATTTTGATTTTCATTTTTTGCAACTTCAGTTCCTCTGTATTATGATTCCAATGTGCCGAAACATCCCACTCCATATCGAGAGAAGGCGGTATGACCCATTCTTTTTCCTGCAAAACTTCATAAGTCAGGCCTTTGCCGCTGCCGCTCGCTTTCAGCTCCAGAAAAGCTTCATTCGCTTTTTTGTGAATCTCCATAAGTGTATTGATCTGACCGGCTTTGAATAAAAAAGAACGTTTGGGGTCATAATTGTTCTCTTTCGCGACATGGTTCATGGAAAGTTCTTTTATTTCCGCAATAAAATGCCCCACTGCTTTGAGCCAATCCCATTTTTCGATTGAATCTAAAATAGCATACCCTTTCACTGAAAAAACCTTGGATTGACCGTTAACGCTGCTCACAAAATTCAAGGGGATAGGCATCTTCGGACGAATCGCTCCTATCTGAAGAGAGAAATTTTCCAATTTGACTGGGCTCATGAAGCTTGAGAATGGCAGCGAGAAGTTGGCTTCCCCCGACTGAATAAAAAAAGCGACGGGATCGGCCCGGCCCAAGAAAAGCGGCAGAATGCTAAAATCAAAGCTTATTTTCTCCGCTTCCACCTTAAGCGACTCATTGACAAAAGTAAGTTGCGGACTTTCAAGAATAAGCTGAGGCTGCGGGAAGTAAGCTACTTGAAAACCTTGATAGCGGAGCGTACCTTCGGTGAGCGTTTGGATCTTCTGGACAAGCATCTCCTGTATTTTGGGAGACGGAAGCAAGCGCTTTGTCTGAAACCAAAGACCCAAGATAAAAAACGCGGCAACAAGAACAATGAGGATCAGAAATTGATAGCGTTTTTTCATGGCCCTTGATTTCTCGCTTTAAGCCCATCGTCTTTGTAAAGACTTCGGACCGGGAGAACTGCAATTACTGGTTTGAATTCAATTGCACCGCCCCGACAGGGTTGTAATTATAATCATCCAGGAATCCTTGGCAACCTATCAGGATAAAAGCGAGGGCTAATAAGAAAAGTCCGAAAAAAAAGAACCGCATTAACGTTTTGTAAATTGGAAGCTTCTGCGAGCACCCTTGCGACCCGGTTTTTTCCGTTCTTTTTCCCGCGGATCACGCGTCATAAAACCACCCTTACGCATGGTCGCACGCATCTCGGGATTGAAACTCACAAGTGCTCTTGCTATACCGAGTTGAATTGCCCCAGCCTGTCCCGAAACACCACCGCCTTCCACGCGTGCCCGGACTCGTACTTGTCCGATTAAGTTAGCGGATTTGAGCGGTTGCTCGACAAGCATTTGAAGGTTTGCGCGTTTCAGGTACTTTGCAGAATCCTGACCGTTAACAATGAAGCCCTTTTGCCCCGGAAAAACCCAAACACGGGCAATAGCAGATTTACGGCGTCCTGTAGCATAAAAAGATGTGGCAGAAGCTGTCATACTTATTTAACCTCAATTAAAGTGGGTTTTTGCGCCTTATTCCGATATTCGGCTCCCGCATAAACGCGAAGCCTTTTGAGCATCACATCACCGTTGCGCGTCTTGGGAAGCATACGGGAAACCGCGCGCATAATAATTTCAGTCGGTTTTTTTTCCATAAGTTCTTCATAGGTATAAGTTTTCAAGCCCCCGGGAAAACCCGTAAAATGCTTATAGATCTTATCCTCTTTCTTTTTCCCTGTCACAAGAACTTTCTCGGCGTTAATGATGATCACTTGATCCCCTGTGAGCATATCCTTGGCGAAGCAGGTCTTCCCCTTACCGATAAGAAGGGTTGCCACACGCGTTGCGAGGCGCCCCAGGGTTTTCCCCGTGGCGTCAATCAAATAGCTCTTACGATTAATGTCTTTGTCCTTTGGGATAAAAGTCTTCATAAATCTCTCTTCTATGATCAATATCAATTAGGGGAAACTGTATAGGAGGAAAATACTTTCCTGCAGCTTAGATTTCCCGAAAAGTTGACAAAGTATACCAAAGCCCTTGGAACCTGTCAAAACTATTTGGAAAAATCTTTACAACTTGATTCTCTGCTTATAAAGGAGTAAATTCCTATGTTTTCTTTTCTTGATTCTGATACGCTAGTAAAATAATTTTTATATTATCAGAAATCGTATTAACCTCATTTTATTCCAACGGCACATAATACAATCCGCGTGTGTTCACGATCATGCGGCCCACCGTAGCGCTGGGATCATCCACCACCAAAATAATCGCCTTGATCTGGGTCGCGTCAAATCCAGCAATCCCCACACTCTGCAGCACGGCGTTAGAGATCGCGATCCTTCCGTTCGTCAGATTGACTCGCACCGTCACCTTCCGTCCATTAGCGTCTTCCACCTCAACCTTGTAATACCTCGCACCCGTCACATTCACATCCAACACTATTGGCGCTGCCGCCGCGTTGAAATAGGCTCCCGGGGAAAATAACATCATCGCTGCAGCCCAACGCTGATTCCCCCCGGCCGCTAAATTAAAATCCATCACAAATTGATTCGCTGACGGCTGCACGAAACTCGCCACCGTCGTATGCGCCACGGCCTCAATCGGAGAAACGCTCGGCTGCAACGCAATGAAATCCGTCAGCGGCGCTGTTGTTGTCCAGGAAATCACGGGAATATACGGATACCCTCCCAACCGGACTTGCAACTGCCCTGTTTTTAAACTGATATTGTTATTCTCGACAACGAAATTTACATTTTTGACATGTGCCAAATCCACCCCGGTTAAAGCGTTGATCGGTATACGGTAAAATTGCTCCGTTATTCCAACGTTCAACAGGTAAATCATAGCGCGACCGCCGTTGGCGTCTTCAACCTGGAACTTGATCCGACCGGTCCCTGCCGAAAGTTTCAACCCTACGACAATCGAGGAGATACTTCGTAAATCTGCTGCCTCAACCGCCGGGGTCCCAAAATCATCAAAACTCGACAGCAAAAGAGACCAACTTCCCGCGGTTGTCACATTATATTGCAGCGCTGACACCGATGAAGAACTCTGAAACACACTGGACTGCCCGGCTCCTCCCCCCTCGATAGCAGTTACACTTCGAATTCCTGGAAGCGTGCTGATATTGCTAATGCCCAGTGTCGGATCTGTTGTTACGGTTGGTTCGTAATACAACCCACGGGTATTGACCGTCAGTGTCCCCGTTGTCGCGCTTGGATCATCCACCACCAAAATAATCGCCTTGATCTGGGTCGCGTCAAATCCAGCAATCCCCACACTCTGCAGCACGGCGTTAGAGATCGCGATCCTTCCGTTCGTCAGATTGACTCGCACCGTCACCTTCCGTCCATTAGCGTCTTCCACCTCAACCTTGTAATACCTCGCACCCGTCACATTCACATCCAACACTATTGGCGCTGCCGCCGCGTTGAAATAGGCTCCCGGGGAAAATAACAGCATCCCCGCCGCCCATCGCTGTGACCCTCCGTTCGTCAGGTTGTAATTCAGCGAAAATTGACTGCTGCTTGACTGTGTCAAACTCGTGACCGTATTGGCCGGACTCGGCTCGATCTCGGACACCGATGGCCGCAACCCGCTGAAATCCGTCAGTGGTGCTGTCGTCGGAGGAACCAATGGAACATAAGCTAGCCCCTTGGTCTCTACCGCCACCTGACCGCTTGCCCCCATGTGCGCACGATCCGCGACAAATAAAATTTGAGCCACTCTCGTCGCATCAATCCCCATGCCCGCGAAATTAAGAGCGTAATTCTGAGTCGTCCCGCTCAGGTTTAAATAATAGACCGCCACCCGCCCGGTCGTGTCTTTCACCTCGACCTTCAACTGCTTCCCCGCAGGACCGTTCGCCGCCAGCACTAGCCCCGAACTCAAATTCATCGCCGTACCAATCCAAACATTGTTATTGAAATAACCGTTCCCCGCAGAGCTAAACACAAAATCGTCCGAGTCCGCTAACGTGTAATTCATCGCGAAATTGCGAGACGAGGTCTGCGTGACCGCAATCGTCCCGTTCGCAGTCGCCGTCCCCACCGCCCCTGACCCGCTGCTTAAAACCGGAACGTTCGGAAGCTGTGTAATCAGGCTCTGATTGTAAACCGAACCGTTCACAACTGGCGTATACGGATACTTTCCAAACCGGACTTCTAAAGCTCCTATCTTGTTCGTCACTTTGTGGGTTTCTAAAATAAAGTTGATATTCTTTACATGCGAGAAATCAAAAGACGTAAATAGCGTGCGCAACGCACCGATCGGAATCTGGACAAATTTCTCCGTCGTGGTGATATCGGTGGCTATCACCTTCGCCCGGTGCCCGCTCGCGTCTTCAAACTCTACATAAACCGATCCGCTTCCACTTGCGAAGCGTAATCCCGCTATCAAGGTTGTTGCCGTGCTTAGATCATAACTCTCAACCCCCGCGGTCCCGAAATTATCAAAGGATGAAATGCTCCCCGCATAACTTCCCGCCTGACTCAGGTTATAATTCAACCGGAACCGGTCGGCGTCGTACTGTACCAAATTCGCAGCCCCGGCCGGATTGGAAAATACCGTCAAACTCGGGAAAGAGTAACTCGACGGAACCGCAGTCCCCGGAACCCCTATGATCACCGGAATGTAATACATCCCGTTCACTTCCACGTTCACCTGGCCCGTGGCCTGCATATGACTTCGATCGGCAATAAACGCGACCTGAGCCACTCTCGTCGCATCAATCCCAAGCCCTGTCAGATTGATCGTGTAATTTTGCTTCGTTCCGTTCAAAGCCAAATACACCACCGCTTGCTGGCCGTTCACGTCTTTGATCTCCACTTTAAGCTGCTGGCCCAAAGCGCCTTGGGCCGCCAAAGTCAAACCAGCACTCAAATTCACGGTCTGGCCATTGAAATGCGTGTCATCGGTAAAATAGCCATTACTTAAATATGCGAACACAAAATCGTCCGCGTCCGCCAAGTTATAGTTAAAGCTGAAATCTCGCGGCGAGGTCTGCGTGAGCGTGATCGTCCCATTCGCTATCCCGTCCACGGACCCGCTCCCGGAATTCAAAATCGGCTGATTCGCAAGTTGCGTGATCAGCGAGGGATTGTAGGTCGTACCCGAAATGCTCAAAAAAAGTCTCTGTAAGGTAGCCAGATCGACACGAATCGTGCCATTGATCACGGCGATTTTCCCTGCGGATTCATAGGTAATGGATTGAAGTGCTATTCCGTTTAACGCCAACTTAGCCGCAGGATCACTGATCCGCTGCAAATAAGTCGTATGAGGAACAGGCGTGGGATACAAGGGTCCTTCAATATCATAAATGACCGTTGACCCATCCGGCGAGACATCATAAACGCCTGTATATCCACCATAAGGATCCATCCGCGTTGCGATATTCTGCACCTGGCCAGTGACTAGATTCATCAGCTGAAGCGTGTACCGGCTATATCCCCCCACACGTTCATAGAGGGATTGAAACGCATAATTTTTATTTGATGTTGCGAGCGTCCAGGTCGCCTTCCAGAAACCTGTCGCGGTCTCATATTCATAAACATGCATCGCGGTAACAATGACCGCTATCTTTTTGCCGTCTTGCGCGGTCACAAATTTCAAAGCTTCGATCTTTTCACCCGTAATGGATGTCCGAGTAATGCCTCCGCCAGACAGGAGCGCCGGCAATGATTGAATATAAATCACATCCGTGGGCGGAATGGGAGAGGTGGTGCGTCCGTAACCGTCATAAATGATCTGTTGGCCATCCGGAGAGACATCAAAGCTTCCGGCTTTTTCAAAAGCCCAGACCCAATAATCTTTATTCGTTGTCAGGTCCTTGAGCGTAATCGTACCGCCATCGACCTTAAACGCATAATTCGCATTCGATGCCGCCCGCGTCCAGCCGGCCGGCAACGGCGGCATCAGATAAAGTCCTCCTGTCGTACGAATGTCGACTCGCCCCGTTTTATTGGGCAGATTGGCATTTTCAAAAATAAAGGCCATTTGAACAATATGGGTCAGATCCAGGGCCGGAAAAAATTGCCGGATCATGGAGATCGAAATCGATCTTGTGCTGTAAGTCGACGCCAGCCCGCTCATCCAGAAAAAGGCAGAATGACCGGTAGCATCCTTGAGCTCGAATTTCAGACAACGAGCAGTCCCCGAACAGGCTGCCGTCGTCTTCATGTCAAAACTAACCGCACTCCAATTGCTGATGTCCTTCGAGCCTCCAGAAAGTGATGCGAAATTAATGACCGCTCCCGAAAAACTTCCCACCGGCACAACATTATAATTAATAGAAAATTCCATCGGAGAGCTCTGGCTTACAACCGGCATCGTAGTCCCACTGCCAAAAACATCAAGAAATGGCGCCGGCACAAGTTTTACGGTCGTAAGATCGATATGATAAGTCCAGGCAGGATTCGCTGTGTCCACCAACACTTCATTCCCTGACATCTGAATCACATCCGGCCGATTCGCAGGAGAGGCATTGATAAACACGTATTGCTTCAAAGCTCCTTCCTGCAGTGCTTGAATACAAACATTGATCCCGCCGCCTGCTACCCGCTCAAGATAGATGATCTTTGTTTCATCCGGCGTAATCACCGGGTATCCCCAAAAATCGTTCTGCCTTGTCTGCACCACATCCACAATATAGATATGGCCAGTCACAAGATTTTGAACTTTCAGTGTCGTGGTCCCGGTCATAGGATCCTGTGGATTGGAAAAGCCATACTGATACGCATATTTCGTATTCGATGGCACATACGTCCAACCGGCCAGAGCAATCGGATCCGGATAGGCTCCTTTGCCGAGAGCTGGAGAACCGGGCTGAAGACGATAATTCCCCTGCGCAGCATTCACAAACTTCGGATCCGCAATTATATTTCCCTGGATCCGGGTCTCGACGCTGGGCGGCAATGCGCTGCCGTAATAGCTTCCTTTTTCCGTATTGTTGAAGAAAATATTTCCTTCTACGGCCGCAAAACCGCGGCTAGGTGTTTGTCCCCAGCAAAATTCATAAATGGAAGCATAGGTACTGCCGGTAATAATGTTGTTGCGAACCACGGGTTTGACACCGTTAAGCAAATTGATCCCGATACGGCTGTTCACGATCGTATTATTTTTGATGACCGCTCCGGAGGCTGATGTGAGAGGATGCTGGATCGAAAGGTTATTATTCAGGAAAAGATTATATTCGATGAGGGCATTTTGACCGGACCGCAGATAAATTCCGTAATTTGCATTATTTCTTATGTTCGTTCCGGAAATAATAACATTATCTCCTTCGACTCGAATAGCGCTGAACGGCGTGCCCTGATAGGCAACCCCGCCAGTGATGGTAAGGTTTCCAATCCTGTTATTACCGCTGGCAACAATAATATCTTCATACCGACCCTGGCCGCTGATAATGGTTGTTTCTCTATTTTCACCCTGAAGATTAACACCCGGTTTCAAAACAAGCGATTGAAGATAAATACCGGCATCAAGGAGAACAACATCCCCTGCTTGCGCTTGATTAATGGCTGTCTGGATGGATTCGCCTGCACGCACTCGGATGATACTGAATTTCGCCACCGAATTTGCATCCAAAACATTATCCTTCTCTTGCGCAGGAACAAACGCAAGAGAAGGATTGCCGTCCTGCTGGAGTGGTGTTGTCGATGCTGAGGAAACAGATAAAGGATTAGGATTCTGAAATTCGAAACCCGAAGGAATTTGTGTTTGCAATTTCGGAGCGGTTGTGTTCGTCGTTTGATTCGCATCAAATTTCACAACAGGAACTAATTCCTGGCGCTCATTTTGTGTCAATGTCGCTATAGCTGCAACGGAAGTGGGCACAGGAATCCCTTGAAAAATAAAAAAGGCGGTTACAATAATTGCAACCGCCTTCTGGGGTAATTTATGATTTCGATTATTTTTTGTGTTATTTGTGTTACATGACTTCTGCCATTTTCTTTTCTGCGAGTCGAGGGTAGCCATGACCGCACCTCCTGTTTTTAGTTTTCAAAGAAATTTATCTTTCTTTTTAGCTCCCCCGAACACTTAACACTTTTCAAAAAACCTTAAAAAGTATTCTAAAAAAAAGATTTTCTGAAATTAATATTAACACATTTTAATAAATTGTCAAGCCTCCGCTTCTTTTTGCTAGGCGCAATCAGAAAGCACTAGTACGTAACCCTTAATAGGGTAAGCCCTTTGGATGGAGCTGTCATGCCTGCTAGACGGCGGTCTTTAGATTGAAGAATGGCTTTTATTTCTTCCGGCTTCCGCTTGGACCGCCCTACTTCCATAAGCGTTCCAACCATGTTGCGGATCATGTGATAAAGGAATCCGTCCGCTTCGACATGAAAAATAAGTAAATGCCCTTGCTTCTTGATCCGAAATTGTCTGATTGTGCGAACACAGGAACGTTCTTTTTTCATGGCTGAGATAGACGTAAAAGAACGGAAATCGCGTTTTCCGAGAAAATATTTTGCTGCCTGTCGCATCCAGGCAACATTCAAAGAATACGGCACATGAAAAACTCGCTTCGCCAGAAGCGGCGAACGGCACGGATGATTCCAGATCCGGTATTCATAGACTTTGGATTTGACATTATAGCGGGCGTGAAAATCAAGCGGGACTTCTTTAATCTCTTTCACCACGACAGGCGCCGGTAAAAGTGCGTTCAATCCCTTTTGAATCTGTCGGATGTTCCTGCCACTGGTAGTTTTGAAATTGACGACTTGTCCCTCGGCATGGACGCCGGTATCCGTTCTGCCGCTTGCAGCTGCGATTTTTATTTTGCGATCAAAAAAACTTGAGAGCGCCTTTTCGAGTGCCTCTTGGACGGTGGGTTGGCTAGGCTGGCGTTGAAAACCGAAGAAAGTCGAGCCGTCGTACTCTAAAACGAGCTTGATGTTGCGAACCATTCCTCCCGCTCCCTTTGAAACAAATCCCGGAAAAATTTTGCGTTTTATTTTATGCTAAAAGCAATCTCTGCAATCTGAACGGCATTCAGTGCGGCGCCTTTGCGGATCTGATCACCCGAAACGAACATGGAAAGACCGTTCGCCACCGTTGTATCTTCGCGAAGACGGCCCACAAGGATATCGTCCTGTCCGGTCGCCTCAAGCGGCATCGGGAAATAATTCTTTTCACGATCATCAACAAGCTTGATGCCGGGCGCGTTCGAAAGCAGCGTTCGTACCTGCTCAACCGATATCTTTTTTTCCGTCTCGATAAAAATCGCCTCGGAATGAGCCCGGAGCACCGGCACTCGCACGCAAGTAGCCGTCACTTGAATATCAGGCGCATGAAAAATCTTTTTGGTTTCTTTGACCATTTTCGTTTCTTCTTCGCAGTACCCGTCCGCCCCAATCTTGCTGTTGTGAGAAAACACATTAAACGCAATCTGGTGCGGCAGCACTTTCGGTGTCACCTTTTTTCCTTCCAGAAAATCCCTGGCCTGGATTTTGAGCTCTTCCATAGCCTTGGCTCCGGCACCGCTTGCAGCCTGATAGGTAGCAGACACAATGCGCTTAATTTTGACAGCTTTATGAATCGGAAAAAGAGGTACAAGCATGATGATGGTGGAGCAATTCGGATTCGCAATAATCCCTTTATGTTTTGCGATATCTTCCGGATTGATCTCAGGCACCACCAGCGGGATCTCGGGATCCATGCGAAAAGCACTGGTGTTATCCACCATCAGCGCACCGGATTTCACGATATGGGGCGCAAGTTCACGGCTGACCGCTCCGCCGGCGCTGGAAAGAACCAGATCAAGCCCTGCAAAGGAATCCGGTTTGGCTTCCTCGACCTTATAGGTTTTCCCCATGAATTCGATCGACTTCCCGGCCGAGCGACCGGACGCCAAAAGTTTCAACTCCGCGATCGGAAATTTTCTTTCCTTGAGAAGCTCGAGAAATTCCTGTCCCACCGCGCCTGTCACGCCTAAAACTGCTACTTTCAATTTCTTGCTCATTGCTATGTCCTTCCGTTCTATATTAATTTTTATGCAATTCGTGCTTTCGGATCCAGTCCTTTAACCACCAGATCCCCCACCTCAGTTGTGGAATATCCCATTTTGCCTGCCGCAAGGCTCTTGAGCTTTTTCGCCGTCACCCATTTGACAGATTCTTCAATTTCCGCGGCAGCCTTCGTTTCTCCGAGATGTTCCAAGAGCATCTGCCCTGCGCAAATGGCCGCCAACGGGTTGATTACGTTCTTTCCTGTGTATTTGGGCGCCGAACCGCCGATCGGTTCGAACATGGAAACTCCTTGAGGATTCAAATTCCCGCCGGCTGCGATCCCCATACCCCCCTGGATCATAGCACCAAGATCCGTGATGATATCGCCGAACATATTGTCCGTCACGATCACATCAAACCAATCGGGATTTTTCACCATCCACATACAGGTAGCATCCACATGGGCGTAATCTCGTTTGACATCCGGATAATCCTTCGCGCCGATCTCATGAAAAACGCGTTCCCAAAGGTCAAAGGCATAGGTCAACACATTGGTCTTCCCGCAAAGAGTCAGTGTTTTTTTCTTGGAATTGCGTTTGCGGGTGTATTCAAAAGCATAGCGCAGGCAGCGCTCCACACCGTGACGCGTGTTGCGGCTCACTTGAACCGCAACTTCCTGGGGTGTCCCTTTATTGATGAATTCGCCTTCCCCTACATAAAGGCCTTCGTTATTTTCGCGGACTACGACAAAATCAATGTCTTCCGGTTTTTTATTTTTGAGGGGACAATCCACTCCTGGAAAAAGCTTCACCGGCCGAAGGTTGATATATTGTTCGAGTGAAAAACGGAGCTTGAGCAGAAGCCCCTTCTCAAGAATGCCGGGTTTAACATCCGGATGCCCCACCGCAC
Source organism: Candidatus Omnitrophota bacterium (assembly GCA_022711115.1). Lineage (GTDB taxonomy): Bacteria > Omnitrophota > Omnitrophia > Omnitrophales > Aquincolibacteriaceae > JAKLFP01. Next base: position 42,609 of record JAKLFP010000001.1, read on the forward strand.
CAAGATAGATCGCTTGATACCCGCGCAATTCTTCAAGCACACTGTCAGGAAGGACCTCACCGGTCTTGAGATAACGTTCCCCTCCGAGATCGTATTCATGCCGATCGAGTTTAAAACCATATTTCTCCGCCACCGCGGTCAGAACCTTGTTCCCTTCTCGCACCACTTCACCGCCGGTTCCGTCTCCAGGGATCACTGCTATTTTATATGTCTTCATAGTTATTCCTTTGAGTTTAGAATGGTTTTTAAAATGTTAAACGATAGACCTTTTTATAATCATCAACGGCCGAATGAAAAATCACGGGGGGATCTTCTTTCAGACTCAGCTCTTTGCGATATTAAAAGGACGACGCTTCACCGTTTCGTAGAGCTGTTCATATTTCTTTGCCGATGCCGTCCAAGAAAAATCGCTTTCCATCGCGTTCTCCACAAGCGTTTTCCAAAGCTTTTCCTGCTTAAAAATCTTCAAGGCCCGGCGGATCACGGCAAGAAGCGCTTCACTCGAATAATCCTCAAAAAGAAAACCATTCCCTTGATGCAACACGGGATCGAATTCCTGGATCGTGTCCGCCAATCCTCCGACCGCCCGACCGATCGGAACGGCACCATAGCGCAATCCGATAAGCTGTCCTAGACCACATGGCTCATAATAAGACGGGAACAGGAACATATCCGATCCCGCATAGATCTTCTTTGCCAATTTCGCATCAAAAAGAATATGGACCCCCAACCATTTTTTATTCTTTTTGGCAAGATCGCGAAGGATCTGATGATATTTTTCATCACCGGTCCCAAGCACAACCAGTTGCATGTTTTCTTGCGCCAGTTGGTCCAAAATAGGGATCAGGATCTCTAAACCCTTTTGGTCCACAAGACGAGCTACAAAACCTATCAACGGAATGTTTTCATCCGTTTTAAAACCGTTTTCTTTCTGAAGTACCGCCTTGTTGACTTTTTTGGGAGAAACATTTCGAACGCTGTATTGAGCATCAATATCCCGATCCGTTTCCGGATCCCAATCCTTCGGGTCGATCCCATTGATGATCCCCGTCACACTTTCTTTGCGCGCAGTCAACACACCTTCCATGCCGCACCCGAACTCTTTGGTCTGGATCTCCCGGCTGTAACGTTCGCTCACCGTCGTCACGGCATCGGCGAAAACCAAACCTCCTTTCAAAAAGCTGAACTTTCCGTAAAATTCCAAAAAATCCGATTTGAAGAATTCCCATCCCAGCCCTGTCGCCAGAAAAGAATCGGGAGGGAAATTTCCCTGATAGCCAAGGTTATGAATCGTAAAAATGCTCCGTGCTTTTTGGAACGGCGCATAATTCGCTTCCAGCGTTTTAAGATACACCGGAATAAATCCCGTCTGCCAATCATTGCAGTGAATGATGTCGGGCGCCAGCTTTAATTTTTCCACAGCCTTCAGCGTGGCCCGCTGAAAATACGTGAAACGGCGATCATTGTCCTGATAATCTCCCAGCACAGTCCCGTAAAGTTCATCCCGCATAAAAAAGTCGGGGTGCTCCACAAAATAAACCTTCACCCCGTTGGCGAACTTTTTCATGAAAATACGCGTCGCTTCAAGCTGGTTCCCGATAATGACCTCGAAATAATCAATGACCTTTTCGAGTTCCCATTGCTGGATGTCAATCGAGCGGTAGCGCGGCATAAAAACAGAGACATCGTGACCCAAACCACGGATCGCATTTGTCAGAGAGCCGATCACTTCGCCAAGCCCCCCTGTTTTGGCAAAGGGAGCCATTTCGGAAGTAACGAAGAGAATCTTCACAGAATTTTAAATACCGGAAAGATTGTTCTTAGCGGACTTCAACAACGCAATTCCAACTGCCAAAAGCGTTGGGAACACACTCGACAGGCTCTTGAGCGCTTTGCCAATCACCGTCAACACAATAACGGTATTCATACCGCCCGGGAGCGAGTTTTACGGCCGCTTTCCAGTTCCCGTTCTCGTCTTTTTTGAGAGGGTTCTTTTCGGCCTTCCATCCGTTGAAGGTGCCACCGACACCGACTTTCTTGGACAACGGCGCATAAAATTTAAATTCAATTTCTTTTGCGCAGGTGGAGGTGCAACACTTTGAGGTACTTGCTTTTGCTACTCTTGCCATTTCAAAGCTCCTTCTTGTTGGATGATTTAATAGGGTGCACTATGATAGTTGAAGTGAAAATAAGTATATATCAGAAAAAAGCGCTTGCCAAGAAACATCTCTTCACTATAATGAACGCCCTATCCCGACTTTAGATTGCTTTTATTAAACGGTTGTCGGGATTGCCCCAATTTCAAAAAATTGAAATTGAAAGGTATTGGGACTATGAGAACATGCGTCATCTGCCATAAAAAACCACTGACTGGAAATTCGATTGCGCGGCGCGGTCTTGCAAAAAAGACCGGCGGTATCGGTAAGAAAATCACCGGCATCACGCGCCGTCGTTTCTTCCCGAATCTCCAGAGGGTGAAGGTTCTTTTCCCCAATGGAACAGTGCGGCGTGTGAATGTCTGCGTGAGTTGCCTGAAGGCCGGAAAGATCAAAAAAGCACCTTCGCGCCGTCTGGTCGAAGTTAAAGCCTCAGCTTAAGCAGCGTTTTCCTTCAATTCTTTCACACTGAGGATGAGTGTTTTCATGCCATTCCACTGTTTCGTTTTTACACCGTAAGCTGCTTGAAAATTCGTTCCAGGTCGTGACCCCGTGCATAGAAGCATTTGGCTTTCATTGATCTGCGCCTGATAATTCAAAAAACCATCCGTCATAACAATTTCGTACGTTTCGCCGTAAAGACGGCGGGGTTTGGACCGCAACTGAATTCCTTCACTTCTAAAAACCGGCCGCGGGTTACCGACTCCATAAGGCTCAAGAAGTTCGAGTTCTTCTAAAAAATGGTTCGTCAGCTCGCCAAGTTTTAAATCCATATCCACTTTGACGTATCGTGTCAATAATTCGGGCGAGAGATTTTCAGATGCAAAAGCATTGATCTTTTCACGCAAGAAAGAAATATTTTCTTCCCGGATCGTCAGACCCGCGGCTTGTTCATGTCCGCCGAATTCTTCAAGTAATGATTCGCAATTTTGAAGCGCTTGGAAAAGATGAAAACCCTTCATAGAACGCCCGGAGCCGCGTCCCATGCCTTCGGCTATGGCAATCACGATCGCAGGTCTGGAAAATTTTTCCACAAGTCTCGAAGCCACGATCCCGATGACACCCACATGCCAGTCTTTCCCGTCCACAACCAGCACACGCTCCCGGTTGAAGTTCACGGTCCGCTCGACCTTCTGGATAGCCGATCGCGTAATTTCTCTTTCATATTGCTGTCGGACTTTATTCTCTTCGTTCAGGATCTTTGCGAGACTTTCCGCCTCCCGAGGTTCTTCGGTTAAAAGCAACCGCAAAGCGGTGTCCGGCGAACTCATCCTCCCCGCCGCATTCAGCCGGGGCCCAAGAATAAATCCGACATGACCGGTATCGACTTTGGTTGTTTTCATTTTTGCGATTTCCGCGAGCGCGGTAAGCCCCGCGCTTTTTTTGCCCGAAAGCATCTCGAGTCCTCTTCTAACGAGAATACGGTTTTCTCCTGTAAGAGGCGCGATATCACTGATCGTGGATAAAGTCACCAGATCAAGAAACTTGAAAGCCTGCTCGCCTAAAAGGGCCTGGCTCAATTTGAAAGCAAGCCCTGCCGCGGAAAGCTCTTTAAAAGGATAAGGACAATCGGGTTGAAGCGGGTTAAGGATCAGATGGGTATCCGGAAGTCCTTCAGGCGGCAAGCGATGGTGATCGATCACTACGACATCCAATCCCAAGGACTTGGCAATCTCAATTTCCCTTTTAGCGGTGATCCCGCAATCCACCGTCACGATCAATCCCGCGCCGTCATGATAAGCTTTCCGGATCGCAGTTTCGCTGACACCGTACCCGTCGCGCTCCCGTTCCGGAAGAAAAGTCGTGACAATCCCGCCAAGTCTCTCAAGCGTCTGGACCATTAAAGCAACGCCCGTGATGCCGTCAACATCATAATCGCCGTGAAGAAAAATCTTCTCTTTGGTTTCCACCGCTTTTTCCAGGCGCGCCTTAACCTCACGCATGTTTTTCATCAGGAAAGGATCATGGAGGGATTCGAGACCGGAAAAAAGAAAGGACTCGATTTCCGAGTCCTTTCTCAAATTCCGTATTTCAAGAAGGCGACGAAATGCCAGGCTAAAATTTTGCGCGGTCTGAACCACCTTAGTCGCGGGCTTTCCAATCCGCCGCCAGAGCCGAAGCAACGAATACGGACGAATAAATACCAACCACAAACCCGACGAACAAAATGAATGCAAAATCCGCAATCGCACTGCCTCCAAAGAACAATAGCGAGAGTGAACCGAAAATAACCGCCAAACCGGTCAGTATCGTACGACCGAGTGTTTGGTTGATGCTAAGGTTGACAATCTCATAGAACGAAGCCTTGCGCATCAATTTCCGGTTGTCCCGAATGCGGTCGAAAGTCACGATCGTGTCATTGACCGAATAACCCATGATCGTCAAAACCGCCGCAATCGTCGCCAGATTGATCTCCCGCCCGGTAAACGCATAGAGACCGAACGTGAACAGCGTGTCATGGATCAAGGCCAGCACCGCCGCCAGAGCGAGTTTCCATTCAAACCGCCAGCCCAGATAGATCAAGATCCCAAGCGAAGACCATATGACCGCCCAAAAAGCCTTGTCCCGAAGTGAGCCGCTTACTGAAGGACCTACCTGGTCCACGCGCTTGATTTCAAAATTTTCTTTTCCCACTAACGCACGGGCCGCCGATTCAATCTTGCCAGGATTTCCTTCGTTCATTTTAAGGATATATTCATAATTCTTGACGTCTCCAAACCTCTGCAGAGTGAAGGCCTTGAGACCTTCCTTTTCAAGCAATGACCTGAATTTCGCCTGATCGATATCCTGTTTAAATCCTACCTGAACAAAAGTGCCTCCTGTAAATTCCACACCATAATTTTCCTGACCCCGCATGACAAAAGCTGAGATCCCGAGGACAAGACAGATCACGGAAAAAACATAGGCCCACCGCCGCTTCGCAAGAAAAGCGACATTAGGACTTTTAAAGAATTGAAGCATCTTTAAATTCATATTTGGGTTTTTCTTGGCCAGATAATCAAAAATGACCCGCGTAACAAAGATCGCCGAAAACATGCTGGCAATGATACCGATGCTCAGCGTAACGGCAAACCCTTGGATCGGTCCTGTCCCGAAGATAAAAAGAAGGACCGAAGTGATCAAGGTTGTTACATTGGAATCCAAAATGGCCGAAAAAGCGCGGTGATAACCCGCGGAAATCGCAGCGCGGGCTCCTTTTCCCGTTTGTATCTCTTCTCTCATTCTCTCAAAGATAAGGATGTTCGCATCAACCGCCATACCGATGGACAAAATAAAACCCGCAATACCGGGCATCGTCAGCGTCGCCCCGAAAGCGGCCATGCCTCCGACCACCAAAATAACATAAACAATCAACCCAATATTCGCGATCCACCCGCAAAAAAAATAATAAACCGGCATAAATATAACGACAAAAAGAACGCCGATAAGGCTGGCACGCATGCCGCTTTCTATAGAATCCTTGCCCAAACTGGGCCCGACTGTTCTTTCTTCCGCAACGATGACAGGGGCAGGCAATGCGCCGGCACGAAGCACAAGCGCCAGATCACTGGCTTCTTCCGCCTTGAAATTCCCGGAAATTTGTGCTTTTCCGTTGGGGATTCGGTCACGGATCACCGGAGCAGAATAAACCTGACCGTCCAGCACAATCGCCAGACGCTTGCCGATATTTTGGAAGGTCACTTTATCAAAAATCTTGCCGCCTTCCCGGTCCAATGTCAGAGAGACAATCGCCTGACCGTACTGATCAAAACTTACCGTTGCCGTAGTCAAATGTTCCCCTGTCAATGCCGCCTTCACGTCCATGAGCACCATTTCCTCATTCGGGCTCCCTTTGACCTTCCGATATTCATAGCCTTCCGGAACTTTCCCTTCGTCGGCCTTTTTGATCAACTCGGCATCTTCAGAGACGAGCTTGAATTCCAGGTGAGCGGCCTTTCCGGCGATTTCCTTGGCCCGCTCGCGGTCGGTAACACCCGGTAATTTCACCACCACTTGATCTTTGCCCTGTGTGGAAATGTCTGGTTCTTTGACGCCGAATTCATCAATGCGGTTCCGGATGATCTCCGCGACCCGTTCCGTCACATCTTTGCGGGCTTCTTCGGGCACTTTGTCCATATCGACCTGAAGCAGAAGCTGGATGCCTCCCTGAAGATCCAGACCTAAACTGATTTTCTGATCAGGCGGGTAAGCCTTCCAAAGTGAAAAAACAACCAGCCCAATAATGAGAAGTACTTTCCATTTATAATATTTGTCCATGCTCTGCTCCTATGTGCGCAGTCCAATAATGGCGCTTTTAAGAACCTCGATTTTAGTAGTATCCGAATCACCGACCTTTAAAACCAAATAATCATTCTGAATCCCAGTGATCACTCCGATAATGCCTCCCGAGGTGATCACGCGATCGCCCTTTTTGAGATTCGCGATCATATTTTGCAATTCTTTTTGCTTTTTTTGCTGTGGGCGTATCATGAAAAAATAAAGAATGCCAAACATAATAAGATACATCGGTAGAAAAGCCATGATCGAGCCCCCTTGGCCCGCCGGCACTCCATCTGCTGCATAAGCAATTTGTTCGAACATAAAAATTCCTTTCTTTCTAGGGATTATCCCCTACCTTGTTTCCGGATCAAACCGGTTAAAAAACGCTTTTTTGAACTGCAGGAACCGGCCTTGCCGGATCTTGGCCCGCATATTCTTTACTAAGTTTACGAAAAAATGAACATTATGCAAGGTAATCAATTCAGCTCCCAGGATCTCATGGCTGTTCACCAGATGCCTCAGATACGCCCGGGAAAAGTTGCGGCAGGTGTAACAGGCGCAATCTTTCTGGATCGGAGCCGCGTCTTTCTGATATTTCCCGTTGCGCACCACCACCAATCCGTCACTGGTAAAAGCCGTTCCGTTCCTCCCGTAGCGTGTCGGGTTCACACAATCGAACATGTCCGCGCCGCGCTCCACAGCCTCGAAAAAATCAAGCGGCGTTCCCACCCCCATCAGGTATCTCGGCCGATCGGTGGGCATCATCGGTAGTATTTCATCCAGAACGCTGAGCATTTCCGGTTTCGGTTCGCCGACACTTAGGCCTCCAAGTGCGTAGCCGTCAAACCCGATCTCAAGTGTTCGTTCCAGCGATTCTCTTCTCAGATCTCTGAAAGTCCCGCCTTGCACGATACCAAAGAGAGCCTGCGAGCTGAGCTTGTGGTGCTTCTTCGCGCGTCTGGCCCATCGCAGGGTTATATGAACGGCTTTTTCGATCACGGCTTTATCTTTTGTTGCCGCAGGGCATTCGTCAAAGATCATCGCGATATCGCTTCCAAGCGCTTCCTGGATTTCAATGACTTTTTCCGGAGTAAGAAATATCTCGCGGCCGTCAAAATGAGAATTGAATTTTACGCCTTCCTCAGAAATACTCCGGAGTTTGCTCAGCGAGAAAACCTGATAACCGCCACTGTCTGTAAGGATCGGGCCGTCCCAGGCCATAAACTTGTGAAGCCCTTTGAGTTTTCGGATGATCTCTGTCCCCGGACGAATGTAAAGGTGATAGGCATTGGAGAGCAGAATCTCAGTCCCGGCATCTTTGAGATCGCGCGGCATCAACGCCTTGACGGTCCCCTGCGTCCCGACCGGCATGAAAACCGGCGTCTCAAACGTCCCGTGCGGTGTCGTCACTTTCCCGACCCGCGCCTTGCATTTTTTATCTATGGTGATTAATTTAAATCCGAATTTCTTCATAGTTCCTCTAGAAAATGGGCATCACGTCGCCGCCCTAAAGAACGGCTTGTCAAATCAGCTTATGAACATTGCCGTGTCGTAGACGTCTTTCCTTTTAAAGTCACGACACGGTACTTATCCATTGAGGATAAGTGCCTCGCCGCCCTGATCTCAATAAAAACTAGAGGTGATCAGGACGGTTCGCCATGCTCAACTGATAAGCATGGCATCACCGTAACTCGCAAAACGGTAATCTGAGCTCAGGGCCTCATGATAAGCGGCCATCATTTTATCGTATCCTAAAAATGCCGCAACCATCACAAGCAACGTGCTTTTGGGCATGTGAAAGTTCGTGATCAATCCGTCCATGACCTTAAAATCATACGGCGAATGGATAAAAATAGAGGTTTTGCTTTTTTGGGCAATCACCTCGCCCTTCCCTGCCGCAGAAGATTCCAATGCCCGCACACAAGTCGTCCCGCAAACGATAACGCGGCGGCCTTCGCGCTTTGCTTGGTTGATTTTTAACGCAGCATCCGGCAAGATCTCATACTCTTCTTCGAACATCCGGTGTTCTTCGATCTTCTCCACGGCAATCGGCTGGAAAGTCCCGTAACTCACATGAAGCGTGATGGGAACGATCTGAACCCCTTTCGCCTCAATCTCTGTCAGAAGAGCTTCATCGAAATGAAGTCCCGCTGTCGGCGAAGCCACCGCCCCTTCGGTTTTTGCGAACACAGTCTGATACATGCTCCGGTCGATCTCGAGATCTTCCCGGTCGATATAAGGTGGTAACGGAATATGCCCCAGTTTTGTGATCTTTTCTTTTACTTCGGTCCCGATGAATTTGATAAAGCGCTGGCCGGAATCCGGAACGGGTTTCGTGATCACCTCCGCCGCAAGTTCAACGCCGTCCGAGCCGAAATCGATCCTCTGTCCTTCCCTAACCCGACCGCCGGGTTTCAGCAAGGTTTGCCAAATGTTCTCGCCGATTTCTTTTAAAAGAAGCGCCTCAATCCGCCCGCCGGTCACTTTTTTTCCAAAAAGCCGCGCGGACAAAACTTTGGTATTGTTCAAAACAAGAACATCCGTTGGCTTCAAAAAGCTTGGAAGGTCACGAAAAATCCGGTGCGCGCAAACTCCCGTTTTCTTATCCACACACAGCAACTTGGCATCCGTTCTATTCTGAGAAGGAAATAAAGCTATTTTTTCTTTGGGCAAAGGATAATCGAAATCGGAAAGTTTCACTGAAATTTAGCCTTGGAGATTTCTAACGACCGCGGGAATCGTTGACGCAAATTGCATCTGTTTCGGGATTTTCACTGAAGGATCTTTTTTAAGAAATTGCACCAAGACACGAAGCCGTTTCCCGATAAGAATGATCGGTCTATCAAGTAAGCCTTTGTTCGTCATTTCCCAGATAAAAAAGAGTTCGTTGAGCGTTCCCGTCGCACCGTCCAGAAAGATATAGGCGTCCCCCATGTCAACCAGCTTGAAAAGCCGGGCCTGCCAGAACGGCATCCGGATTTCTCGGTCAATCCAAGGATTTTTGGAACGCAAGCCCCGTTGCTTAACCGTTTTGACACCGGGTCTCGAAACATTGAGACCCGGTGTCAAATGCGGTAATTTTTTAATTGTGATTCCTATATTTTTTCCTCCGGCTTCATGACAGCCGCGGGCTACGGCTTCCATCACGCCGCCATAGCCTCCGTGACAAATTTTAAACCCAGCTTTAGCGAGCAAAGCGCCAAGCTTTATCGCCTGTTGGTAGGTCGCGTGATCGGATTTGACGGTGCCGCTCCCCAAAACTGCAATACAACGAACCATTTCATCTGCGTAGGTTGAATCGGTTTTATGCTTGCGCGGGATTTTCAATCTTCTCTCCCTTAAGGATCTCGGGCACAGGCTGCGCGTCGATACGAATCCCTCCGTCATGTTCGATTCGAAGGGTATAGATCGTGCCGGGAAGGAACATGGAACCGGGCGCTTCAATCTGGACATTCTTAATACCGGCACGTTCGCGCTTTTGGGGATCAAGCGCATAACGCCAAAATTCTGTCCAAAGTTTTTTTTCAAATTCATTTTCCTCACCGACCACCTGGTAGCCGCCCGGGATTTCATCGGTTTTTGTAATGTCGAAAACCTGCGTGTTCGCGCCGGCAAGCACAAAAGCCTTCATGAAAAAATAAGCGCTTTTCCCGCGCAACCGGTCCCCCGTTTCGACAAGCTTATCGGCAAAACGAACTACAAGCGATTGGAATTGAATAATATTGCCTTCGAATGTGAAAAATTTGGGTTCCAACGGCATGCCTTGCGCGTCATATTCCAAGAACTTGATCGTAGTCTTAATCTTCTTCGTAGTTTCATCGTATTCACTCCGTGTGACCAGAACATCTGCGACACGGCTTTCCGCCGTCAGCCGTTCGACGACCTTGCGCAAAACACGTTCCCTTTGAATCCATTGATTCAACCCGAATCCGGCAAGCGCTACCGCAACAACTAATATGCCTATGGAGATGATATTGAAAAGTTTTGTAGGTTTCATAAGTCCTGAATTTTTGATTTTAAAAAATGGCGCGCCCGGGCAGGGTCGAACTGCCAACCTTCAGCTCCGGAGGCTGACGCTCTATCCAATTGAGCTACGGGCGCACTAAATCTTGTTGATTTAGTACGGCACCGTCGAAGCTCAACGAAGCTCCGTACGGTGACCGCATCTTATCAAGCCCGTAGCGAAATTGGATAGTTCCAATTGCCTGTTTGCCGATGTTTTGTGGCAGAAGCTACGGGCGCTTATTATGGTGCTAATCTTGGATGCCAGTCCTTTAGGACAGGTATATCTATACCTAAAAATGAAACGAGAGTATAGCAGAATTTCCTACAGCAGTCTCGGTGGACTATGCTGCCGCAATTGCGTCTATTTTTGCAACTTGAGCACCCGGATAATAATAGCCGAGGATTTCCTGATAGCCGTAACCGAGTTCTCCGAGGTATTTCATCCCATATTGGCAAAGGCCGACACCGTGTCCCCAGCCTTTTCCCTTAAATATAAAAGAGCCCTCCGGGCCTTCTTTGATCTTTGTGATGAGACCACTTTTAAGACGCATGGGATCGATCCAGATCCGAAAAGCGTCCGCATCGACCGTCTTTTCCGCCCAAGTGCTTTGAATGATAATCGCATGGGCCCTTCCGGTACGATCGATTTTCCCGAATTTAAGGCCTAAAACCTCTTTGACAGGCACCCCGTTTTTTGCGAGTTTTTCCTTAATCTCCGCACGAGTCACTTTCGTTTGCCATCGATAGTGTGGTGACTTCTCGCAAAATTTACATTCCACACCGGTTAGCGCGGGATGCGACTTTACGGGCCACACCAGATTGGCGGCCGTCGTTGCGCCTCCGCAAGTTGAATGAAAATAGGCCGGAAAAAGTTTATTGTTATACATCAGCACTTCACCCCGGGTCATTTCTATTGCCTGCGTCGTTCGGCTGTTCTCAATATTCCTGCCGACATAGACTTGACTTAAGACACCGGAAGAAACATCGTATTCTTCTTTTTGACGTTCGATCATTCGTGTCAATGCAAAAGTACGGGACACTACGGCCTGGGTTTTCAGTGCTTCCAAAGACCATTGTGGATTTCCTTCAAACGGAATCACGCTTTTCAAATAATCATCAAGGTCCAGTTTATTAACGATATCCAGCTTCCCTTTTGGATTTTTGCAAATCAGAATCATGTCCCGATAAAGTCCTTTGCCACCTACCCGGATACTGTTTTTTAAGCTTTGCACAAGAAGGAATCGCGTCGGGATATCTTGATTCCACCACCGAAGCCCCATAGCAAGGGGTTTGACAGACGCGCCAGAAAGTTTCGCCCCCTGGAAAATGGATCTTCCCTGATCATCATAAACTTTAAAGGGAGCCTCACAACTGACCTTTACTTCCGCTTTGTCGTGTAACACCAAGACGCGTATTTTGCGGAAGGATTGAAGATCCGTGGGCAAAGAAAATGAAAGCTCCTTTAGCGGTTCACTGGCATACGGAAACCCGGTGAAAAAAAAAGAAAAAAGAGTGACGCTTGCGATTAATTTAAAATTCCGGATGAGCATAAGAAATTTATTGTCACTAGGCATTCCTAATAACAACAATCCTTCTATCTTTTAAAATATTAAAGGTCCCCTGGAAATAGATCTTGTTGCTTTCGATCACTATGAAAAATTTCATAAATCAGAAAAAACCCGGCTTGTCTTTACCAATAAAAAATCAAGGTTAGAAAAACTATCGATGAAATGAAATCTCAGACAGCAATAAGATACGGTTCAAAAAAAGAAACCGGTTGAATCTTTTGCAAGATCCAACCGGTTTCAGCTCAAGTCAGAGAAATATTTCTCTGACCGATTTCTTATTTTATAGCTTCCAGATATGATTTGAGCTTGGACCAGGTTTGACGGCCGCAAACACCATCTGCGTTCAAGCCATTATCCTTTTGAAAAGCACGAATGGCATCACGTGTCGCGGGACCAATCTTCCCATCAAGGGCACCATTGTAATAACCAGCTTTCTTGAGGGCTTTTTGAATATTGACTGAAGGCAATTCAAAACCCGAAGGTGTGCGATAGATCCCCTTGATCACTCCCTCTTCTTCTCTCAAACTGCCAATGGTAGATTCCGTAATTCCCAATTGACCTTGTAACTGGCTCTTCTTGGCTTCTTCGGCCTGAAGTGCCGCACGGGTATCCTGCAAGGATTGGTCCAAACGCACGAGTTCATCCGTCATAACGCCCATTTGCGCTTGGAGCGTATCCACTTTCTTACCTGTTTTCCTTGAGGCGCAACCACTCAAAGCGATCAAACCGACCATGACCAATACCATTGTGACACGCGAAGCTTTTCCCATATTTTTCTCCTGTTTGACATTTGCTGCAGTTTTTTAAAGAATTAATGCATTCGAAGGTGTTAGTTTATCAGATTGGATTTCCGAAATCAATGAGAAATCTGTAGAAATATTTCAAAGACACAAATCTTTTATCTTCTTGCAAACAATCCTTTTAAGAATTGACATCCGGTACTTGCTGAACCTCTTCGGATACGCGAATCGCAAACAACATAAACTCTGTGTGTCCAATCATTCGTTGTACAGGCCGTGTTTTCCCGGCACGCGCGAGAATCTCTCGTTCCAGAAGTTCCCGGCTTTCAACACAAATGAACCCTTGTTCCCGAAGCGCCTCAGCCATTTTTTCAATTTGATTGAAGGTGGGGTTCAAACTCACAAGCCGGCCGCCGGGTTTGAGCGCTTGTTTGACCACAAGCACTTCTTCCCATGGTTGCGGTATATCCAGGATGACCGCATCAAAATCCTTTTCCGTAAAAGGTTCGCTCGCCGTTCGCTGACAAAACGTCACGTAGGGGCTAAGACCGGCCCGCGCCACATTTTTATAAGCGTTCTTCGGAAGATCTTCGCGCCGGTCATAACTGAAAACATGACCGTTCGGCGCCACCGCCTGCGCGAGCGCCATGGTCAGCGAGCCGGAACCCGTCCCGATCTCCATGACCTTGGAATCGCTGCGGATACCGGCTTTCATAATGAGCAATGCGGCATCTTTCGGGTAGATAATGCCACTTTCACGCGAGGCCTTCATCATGAGATCTTCCATGGTCGGTTTCAGAAGATAGGCGAACCCGTGCTCGCAAACGACTTTCTTTCCGAAAGGCTGACCAATCCAATCATCCGCAAGCAACGGCTTGCCGCAATGGATAGAGATGCGCTTCCCGCGCACCACATCGATCATATAGGTACGTTCATCATCGAACCAAAGAAGGACAAGATCTCCTTCCGCGATCAATCCTGTATTTTGAACCATATGCTCCATCATGTCCTTATGTCTTCCTATTTCATTGTTTAAAACCGTTTGGAATAAGTGCTTTCTTTTGTGAATCTAACAGATTATGCTTGATTAAGAAATCATAAAGATACCCCGCCATTAATTCATGCCCTTTTTTATTATAATGCTTATCATATTCACCAAGGACAATCTCTTTTTTGGAAATGCCCTTCCGCGCCTCATAAAAATCACATTTGTTTTCTATTCCTAATTCATTCTGTATTTGAAGAGCTTTCTTGGTGAATTCCCCGCTGCTAACCCACGGAATACCGTATTGCTTTAAAAGATCCTTAATGTTACCCAGATGTACCTTGTAAGAATCATATCCCAGCATATACCAATAGCGCGATGGCACTTGCATGGGGTCACGAGAAGGATTAAAGCCTTTAAGCATTTCCGAGCGTTCAAGACCTGGGTAAGGATAAATAGGCTGGTTGTAGTAAAACATGCCTAAGACATGGTTTTTAAACCATAACCAAGCTTGCAATATTCCTTTGGAAACAAAAAAGGAAGTTTTCATTTGCATAAAGATCCCGTCCAAAAATCTCAGGATCCCATGGATTAAATAGGATTGATTATAAAAAAAATTCATACGGGTCTGATTCGGCTTAATGAAATTGCAAAGGTGTACATCGTTACCACAAAAAATCAAAACCACCAGATCAGGATGGAATGGCAGGACCTTTCTCCGGATCACCTCCGCTTCCTGCGAAGTGTTGTATCCTGGCACGGAAAAATTAATAACCTCGAATTTTTGCCCCTCATCATTGGAATTCAATAACCGTTCCAAGACCTTTGGGAAACTATTTTCGGCTCCGACCTTCCACCCGAAAGACGTAGAATCACCGACAATCGCCATCCTAAAAATTGCTGGATTCTTTTGAACAGAAAAATAGCGGTCATTCAGCCCTTGGGAACTTATTTTTGCTTTTAAAGATTTGATTTCGTATCCGGGATAAAGCTCATACACAATCCGGTCATCGGGAGACGCCCGATAGCCTTCACAGAATAATTTAGGATTCAGGCGAAGTAGGATCTCACCGCCCATACCGAACAAAATGATAGCTCCGATGGAAACGCTTAAATTTAAAAGTGTATTTTTAAGCGAGGTGCTTACCATTTTTTTTCATGGGCGAGACGGAGAAGTTCTGAAAAATCGCTGACAAGATAATCCGGTTTAGCCTCACGCAGAACAGGTTCGGACACAAAACCGTGCGATAAAGTCACAATCTCCACACCGGCATTCCGCGCGGCCTCAATATCGATCTGACTGTCTCCCACAAAAAGGGTTTCTGTCTCCGTCGCGCCTGTTTCATCCATTAAATGATGGATGGCGGCCGGATCCGGTTTAAACGGCAGTCCGTTATCCCCTGCCAGAATCGCGATAAAATAATGTGCCACACCAAGCGCTTCCAAAATCTGGGAAGAATAAGGATTGGGCTTGTTCGTGATGACGGCCTGCTTTCGATTTTTAAAATATTCCAGAAATTCCTTAGCGCCAGGATAAAGTTGCGTATGGTCCAACATGTGCAGTTTGTAATGTTCCCGATAAGTCTTAGAACCCTTGTCCGCAAGTTTTTCATCCTCGGTCCGAAAAACCTTTTTGATCAATGCGTGAAGGCCTGTACCCACACAATCCTTGATCTCATCATCCGTCAGCTGGGGCCCGTTTAGGGTTTGGAGCGCATACCGCACGCTGTTGATAATATCTCGACGCGTATCCACCAGCGTTCCGTCTAAATCATAAAGAATCAATTTTTTCATTGGAAGGTTAACCTTTTTATAAATTGCTTTGATGAGGGCAAATGGCTGCGCGCAATGAGTCCGATCTTAAAAATTGATCACCTGTTTAAAAACCTGGGCTCCGATATGCGAGCTCCCGGTAAAGGGATAATCAAAAAGCAGGATCGTGAAAAGGATTAAAGAGATAATAACGGCCAGCGTTGATGCCATAATAATATGCGCACCAAAACTATCCGCTCCGAAAAAAAATGTGAAACTGACAGTGGTCATGCCTCCGATAATCAGAACAAACCAGAGCACGGGATGGACCCCTGGCCCCGACTCCACAATGCGCAACCGTCTCATTTCCCGCAAGTTTTCAAGTTTTTGTACGGATGCGGCAAAAAATATTTTTTCTTTTTCATTTTTCGGGTCGTAACTGGTATAAAGAGACCATAGTTTTCTCAAGAGTTCGCGAGCCTGCATGCTTTCTTCCCCACGGGCGAGCATTTCCCACTCTTCATTCACAACCGTATCCGCATAACCTTTCAAAAGAAGATGCGCCGTATTTTGAAAAGGTTGGGAAAAAGCAGCGCTGTTTCTGTGGAGGTCCACGAGAGAATTCGCCTCTGTTTCCGCGTAGTATTTGGCTTTATCAAAATTTTGCCAGGATACCACCACCACAAAAGCCAGCAGAACCGCGTAGGCTGTTGTCAGCGCGTTAAAAATCGCTCCGGTCAATTCGTTATGGGTTTTAAGAATCCGGCTCGGCGCGTACCGGCGCACAAGACTTAGTCCGATGATGGATAACCCAACCGCTGTTATGATAATAATGATCCCAAGCGGTATGACGGGAATGCTCCATAATATCTTTTGACCGAACGGCATAAACCTTCCTTCATTTCCTCATCGAAAAAAGCGGTCCGCTTGGGGGAATTCTTATAGCGTTTTTGATTATTTAAAAAGCGTGTGGGTGATCCAGAGATACCAAGCTTGGAATTCACTGACCTTTTGACGGATTCGTTTCTTTCCTTTTACGTCGCGAAAAATAAATTCCGTGTCTGTTATTTTGTCGATGCTTTCGTAAATATAATTCCCCACCTTAAAAGGCCATATGCCTTCAACCCTCGTCACTTGATATCTGATTCTATTTTCATCGATTTCGTATTTCTGGTCTACTTCGCTCGGTGATTTTGTGTCACTGATGATAAAAAAGGACTTGAAGTGGCATGTTTTATCACTAGAAAATGTTACAATCTGAACCCCTTTGATGTCCTTATCGTCATATTCGATAAACCAGGTCCCTAGGATCTTTTCTTCGAACGGATTTTTGCCGGTACCCTTTGCCGGGAGGGTCGTGGCTGCGATGAGGAAAAAACAAGCTGCAAAACCAAAGATGCAGACTCTTTTCCGTAAAAAAGCACTCGAAGTTTTAGGCATTATCACTGTTTTTCCCTCCGATAAAAATCTGGTTATTTTCTATTTTTAAATTGAGTCGGTGAAATTGTTTTATTTCAAAAAATGAACAGCAAAATGAAGAATATCCATGGCGGTAATGATGCCGACCACTTTGTTCTCTGTATCAACCACCGGCACACAACCGTATTTTTTGTCCCACATCAGGGAAACAGCTTTGGAAATCGATTCTTCAGGAGAAAGTGATTCCGGCACTTTATGCATAACATCCCGCAAAGTATGACGACGAAGAATCTCCTGATCGATAGGATCCTCCTCTTTGAGCCGTGAAGGCAGGATCCGATAAAGATCCCTTTGCGTGAACAGGCCCATCAACCGTCCTTCCCGATCCACCACCGGAAGATGCCGGATCCCGTGTTTACGCATTTTCTCCTCCACCTCACTCAACAAAGAATCCTGTTGGACGGTAATCACCCTGGATTCCATCATTTCCTTGATCGGAACATTCAACATAAATCCTTTCTTGAAATAAAAAAGTATTTTAGTCGGTTAAAAGTTGAAAGCAAAACCTATTTTCTTCCCGCTGCAAACCCATTGCTTCATTTTTTACCGATTCCTAAAAGGAAAAACTCTGCCTTTTCCATCTACGGCTTCCCCAAGATATCCATAAAAGTATCCGTAATGGCCGGATTGAATTGAAGCCCGCGGTTTTTTTTAAGTTCGTCGAACGCCTGTTGGCGGCTCAGCGCATCGCGGTACGGCCTTGTGGACGTCATCGCATCATACGCATCTGCCACAGAAAGGATTTGCGCAAAAATATTAATATCTTCTCCCGCAAGTTTGTCTGGATAACCTTGTCCATCATAGCGTTCATGATGCCCGCGAACAACTGCCAGCATTTCCGGATTCAAAAACACAGGTTTGAGAATATCTTCTCCGATAACCGGATGACTCCTGAGAATTTCCCATTCCTCGGGCGTAAGCTTCTCCGATTTTCTGAGAATTTGTTCGTGAATGCCAAGTTTCCCGATATCATGAAGCAACGCCGTCTGGTGAAGCATCTCCATTTTATCAGGCGTAAAGCCCATCCGTTTGGCAATCTTGCAGGCGTATTCCGCCACTCTCTCCGAATGACCTCGCGTACATGGATCCCTGGCTTCCACGATCAACACTAACGTGCGGATGATCCCATAAAAATATTCTCGATTCTTCCGATGCGATTCCCGAAGATCCTCCGCCATTTGATTAAAATCTTTTGAAAGCTCCGCGATTTCATCATGACCGAGGACTTCGATTTTATATTCCAAATCTCCCTGACTGACGCGGCGGATTCCCTCGGCAAGGAGCGCTATGGACTCCGTAATCTTTTTGGAAAACCACATCCCAAGCATAAGGGAAAGGCCCACTCCAAACAAAAACACTATCAGCACACGCTCGTGAATGGCTTTTCGCGTCCGATAAATATCAGAGGCCATCATATCCACACCGACAATCGCGACAGATTTCCCCTGTTTATCCCGTATCGGAGCATAACCCGAAAGCATGGTTCCCCACTCGTCGGTCTGGATCTCATCTTCCGCCAATGCCTTGTCAAATGCCTTGATCATATTCGGAAAACGAGATGCGTCATAGAGATCACCCGGATAAGCCGTCGTAGAACCTTTTTTAGATAAGTATGGATCCGGGTCTACAATAAACCTCAGGATGTTTTTTTGATCCGTTTTTTTCAAGATATAGATATAGCCCACACAAGGATTATTTTGTTTGATATCTTCCAGCTTCTCATAGAGAGACAGATAGGCCGGATCCCGGACTCCGTCCCTGTTTAAAGGAACCGCTGTAACCATATCAGGGTCAATGGTCAAAGCGACAGCACTTGCAACGGCTTTTAATTGATCCCGTAACTGCGCGAATTGGGCATGAATGGCGAATTGCTGTACGATCAGATTGCTTGCAAGCGCCATAAAAAACATGGCCATAATCAGGACAAGCGCAACCCGAACCCGAAAGCTCTCAAGAAAAACCCTTATTTTCTTCACGGTTTTTGAAGCCCTTTTTTATTTTTTAAAATAATACAGATGCTTTTTCAGGAAAGCCACTCGCTCACAGACATTTCCCGCACCTTTGGAAGACCTACCCCAAGGATGCCGGGCACTCAATATTAGCGGACATTTTCCTATTAGAAAAGTCCAGAATTTTTTTTTGTAAACCCGAAATCTTTTTCCCAAGACTTTGAAAAAACACTTTTTTTTGATCCGCGGTCAAATTTGAAGGCAAAGGTATCGTAACTTCCTTTTGATTCTTGAGATAATAAATAATTCCTGAAGATACCGGAATCTTCAAAATCCTTTGCGCCGCAAGCGCATAAATCTCAATCTGAAGATCATAAGCGCTCTGATGCGCGGCCTCTTCATCCCCCCATGCCGTCTTATAATCAAGAATGTGCCAATCGCCTTTTTCATCTTCAAAAAGGACATCCAGTTTTCCCTGGATAAGCCCGTGCCGTTCATTCAACACAAAATCGACCTCACGTTTGATCCTTCTTGCTTTTTGTAAACGCTGGAAAACCGGCTGGCGAATAAAACTCTTGAGGAGCGTCACGGCTTCATCCGTGACCGATTCACCGAAACGATCGAAAAAATGATTAAAAACAGCTGTCTTAAAATGTTTTTCAGGATCCTTAAAATCAAGATGTTCAAGAAAATGGTGCATCGCCGTTCCAAAATCAGCCGCCGAAACATTTCCTTCTTCTGGATCTTCGCTTTCTCCGGCCCGCTCGTTTTCCATAACCGTCCATCCGATCTGATAAGTCCGCCAAAATGCTTGCGGGTCTTTTTGGAAAAGCACATAAGCAGAAACTGGCAAGTCTATGGACCTTGGAGAAACGCATGTGGAATCTTTGGCGATTGGGATAGTAGGCTTGATTTCTTTTTTTTCAGACTTTTCAGCAATTTGCTCCAGTTGCCTGAGGACCTCTTCTGTCCCGACTTTTGGTTTAGGATTGAGCCGCATGTTTATCTCCCCGGTATTTTCAATCACGTTGACGCCCAAATCTCCACAAAGTGCCATCGCCCAATCCATCCAGGAGCTCATTTCACGAAAATTTTCTTTTGTCTCTTTTTTCTTTTTATAGACACCGCTCAGAAATAGCCTTGATTTAGCGCGAGTAACCGCGACATAAAAAAGCCGTTTCCGTTCGTCCTCTTCTCTTTTTTTGATCTTTTCGTCAACCCAATGAAAAAAATACGGCTTTTTCATTTCCAGATCGGTTTCATCCCTCACTTGGATCGCGTAACCGTCTGCCGCATGCGCAATGACAACTTTCGAATCCGCGTGCGATCCCTGATGCCCCATATCGGCCACAAAAACGACGGGGAATTCAAGCCCCTTGGCGCCATGGATGCTCATGATGCGCACGGCCTCCTTACTTGTTTCCAAAGCGATTTGAGCTTCAGACTCTCGAACCTCCTGCGCTTGAAGCCGTTTAAGGATGTTTAAAAAAGAGGCCAGCGACATCCGGTCATAGCTTTCATATTCCCGTATCCGGGCGATAAGTTTCTTGAGATTGGCATAGCGTCTCACCCCCGTCCGGTCGACCAACAAAGAAAGCTCATAACCTGTTTTTTCCAGGATTTGGTCGACCAGTTCGGTGAGGGAGATCCTATCCTTGAGACTCTTTAATTCAAGCGTCAGTGTCATAAAAAATTGCAGCCGTTCTTTTTGCTCCCCGGAAATTTCCAGGATTTTTTCCGATTGCTTCAGCGCATGAAAAAGCGATTCCTTGGAATCTTTTATTTTGGCATAACGCGACAGCCAGAAAAGCGTATCGTCCGTAATATGAAAAAGCGGAGAACGGAGCGTGGCGGCAAGAGGAATGTCCGCGAGCGGCTTTTCAAGATGCTTCAGTAAGCACATAATGTCTTGTATCTCGGGTTGCTCATAAAAACCGCGGCCGGCCACTATAAAATAGGGAATACCCGCTGATTTGAACGCGTCTTCATAAATGCCGCTGAGTGTCATCGCCTGAAAAAGAACGGCCATATCACCATAAGGCATATTTTCTTTATCATGAAGTTCACGGATTTTCGAAGCAATCCCACGAGCCTCCCGCAAACGGGCATATCGCATATCCTCATCCTCTTTCAACGTGGTCACCCACATCTCGACCGCAGGGCATGACCGCGTTGGCTGTGCCTTGTCTTTTCCGGTTGGGACAAGCGGCTCAAAAGGGAAACCGTCTTCATCCCACAAGGCCTTGAAAAAACGGTTGATAAAATCAAGGATGGGAGGTTCGCTTCGGAAACTTTCGGAAAGAAAAAAACATTCCCCTTGTTCCCCGCTCTCGTAAAGACGTTCTTTTTCCAGAAAAATCCGAGGCTCCGCTCCGCGGAAACTATAGATCGACTGCTTGTAATCACCCACCATGAAAAGATTGGTCCCCGAAGAAAGAAGCTCTACGAATTCCATCTGCAGGAAGTTCGTATCCTGAAATTCATCGATCAAGATGAATTTGTATTTTTTTTGATATCGCTCCCGAAGTTTTGCGAAAATGGGCTTCTCTCCACGAAAAAGACCGACGGCTTTCATTTGAAGATCATCAAAATCCAGAAAACCTTTTTCTTTTTTCTTCGCTTCATAGATGGTTTCAAAAGCCAGCGCCATTTGCTCGAATTTTTCCCGCCACGGCATGGCTAAAGAACGAAGGCGCAACGCAGAAACCGTTTCTAAAAGCTCACGCCACTCTTTCCATTCCGGCTTGCGTTGCTTTTTATAAGCAGCACTCCAATCCTTAAAATCGCGGACCGTGTCCCAATTCCATTCCTGATTCTTCAAAAAACGTTCCCATCCATCCGTGTCCACTCCGTCAAGTTTCCGGATCAGCATTTTTGCTGTATGCGATAATCTGCTTTCTTGTTGCGAGCAAATTTCTTCCTCTTGCTGATTATTCTCCTGAAAAAATGCCTGCAGTTTTTTTCCTTCGTGTCGCGCCGCAGTAAAAACCTTCGAAATGCCGCTGACCACCGATGCCTCACCGTAAACATTCAACAGCTCAAAATGATCCTCTTTCCTTTCATAGCATTGTTCGAGAGTTTCACGCAGTGCTTCCTCTTTGAGAAGTTCGGATTGTTCACTTTCAATAACTCTGAAATCCGGGTCCACCCCCGCCTCGATCGGATGTTCTTTTAAAAGACGGGAGGCAAAACCGTGAAAAGTGGAAATGGAAGATTTTTCCAGATCCCGTCTGGATTGTTTGAGATCTAATTCCTTGAATTGTCGAGAAAGACGTGTTTTGATTTCATTGGCGGCTTTTTCCGTGAAAGTGAGAACTAAGAGCTCATCAACTACCGCTTTTTGAGTCCTCAAAAGGTGAAGAATTCTCTCAACTAAAACTCGCGTTTTCCCTGTGCCTGCTCCAGCGGAAATGAGAATGTTTTTGTGGATCGTTCGGACGGCTTTTTTTTGAGTTTCTGTTAACATTTAGGATTGATAGTTTTTGCTATATTTTGAATAAAAAATTATCTTTTTTGAACTATAAAATATGTATTTCATGATCAGACTTGTTATCTATTATATACAAAAAAACCATGTCCGATGGAAAAAATGCATTTGCAGGGTTATAATTGAACGTATGGACTCTGAAAAAAGAAAGTTTTATCGACATCCCATTAAGGTTCCTATCCAGCTAACGGAAGAAGCATCAGAAAGCATCACAAATTCTCGGGCGGAAGATCTTTCACAAGGCGGACTTTCCTTCTTTTGGCCCCATTCCATCGCGGGAGACACTCTCCTCTTGCTCACCATCCCTGTCGAAAAACAACTATTTAAAATGCATGCGCGAGTGGCTTATTCTCAAAAAGATGACACTTCCGATCTTTTTAAAATCGGGGTTTGTTTCGAAGATCCCACAAGTGCTTTCCGCGCTAAGCTTGCGGAAGAGATCCTGCAGATACGCCAGTATCAGGAGAAAATGTCGATCTTGCGTGGTAAGACTCTTTCAGAAGAAGACGCCGCTAAGCTTTGGATCGAACGAAATGCCAAGGAATTTTCGAAATTGATCGGGAACTAGAAAGAATAAAAAAGTTCGGGCGGTTTTCTTACTGCGCCGGCGATAAAGAAAAAATCAACTCCCTCGCCGGTTTCGCAAAATAATATCCTTGGCCATAGCGAATTCCCAAATGACGGATAAAATCAAGCTCTGTCTTTTGTTCAATGCCTTCCGCAATCATCTCAGAACCGTTCATGCGGCCCAAATGAACCATTTCCCGAACGATCTGCTGGTTCGCGTAATTTTCGGAAATACCTTGGATCAATTGAATGTCGATTTTGAAAAAATCAGGCCTTAAAGAAGCCAGTCTGAATGTCTTGGAACCAATGTCTGAGAGATCATCCAAAGCAAACCGGTATCCCAACGTCCGGATAAAATCCACGCCTCTCCGTATAAATTCAAAATCGGATTTTTTGACGCCTTCGGTCAGCTCAAAAATAATTTTGTTGGAATATTCCCTCAGATGCTTCAGGAATACTTCTCCTTCTTTTCCCTGGGTAAAAGCCTGCTCCAGCGTTAGCGGTTCGATATTAAGAAAAAGATTCTGACCTTCCTGCAGTTTAGGAAGGACTTTGATCGCCGCTTCAAGACAATGGAAATCCAGAGGAATGACGGTTCCCTTTTCATAGGACTTACGGAACATCTCCGCTGGCATTTCATGCTCGGACCGGGCAAGCGCTTCATAGCCGAACACATCCCATGTCGCAATATCGACAATAGGCTGATAAACGGCAAAAACTTCTTGTTGAATGAATTCGTCGCGTTGTTTCTTAAAAAAATCGAACTTAAAAGGCATAAGCGTGAATCACCATGATTTGAATTTTGGAATTTTGAAAAAGATGGCGGGATTATACACGATACCTCCCCAAATTACCAGAACCCGAAATAACATTTCATGCGTTTTTCTTTGAAAGAATTGCTGCAAGCGCAGGCTTGAGATCTTCATATTTAAAACGATAACCTTGGTCGGAAAGCTTTTGAGGAACAACGCGCTGTCCCTCCAGCACCACCGAGGACATTTCTCCCATAATAAGACGAATCACGAAAGAAGGAACTTTCAGCCAAGACGGCCGATGAAGCAGATTCCCCAACAAAGAGCTGAATTCCTTCATAAACACCGGCTTCGGAGCTGCGACATTCACAGGCCCTGATAAGGAAGGGTGTGTCATCAGAAACGAAAAAATACCGGCCACATCATCGCGGTGAATCCATGAGATCCATTGTTCGCCCGAACCCAAGGATCCTCCTAAAAAAAAGTAATAAGGAAAAATCATTTTGGAAAGCATTCCACCTTTTTCTCCCAGGACGGGTCCCAGCCGCGCAAGCACCACGCGCACACCGAATCGTTCGGCTTGCATAGCTTCGTTTTCCCACATTTCGCAGGTCTCCGCAAGAAATCCTTCACCCCGCCCGTTTCCTTCTGTCATGAGTGCAAACGGAACATGACCGTAGTACCCGACCGCCGAGGCATTGATCAGTGTGGATGGTTTCTTCCGGGCCTGGCCTATGGCCGCAACGATCATACGGGTGGCATTCACCCGGCTTTGTACGATCCGTTGTTTTTGAGATTCGGTCCAATATCTCCCGGCAATATTTTCTCCGGAAAGATTGATCACAACATCCGCCCCATCAAAACAGGCTGCCCAATCCCCCAACCGCTCAGGATTCCAATAAATAAATTTCTCTTGTTCGTGCGCTGAAAGAATCTTTTGGCGCGTCAGAATATAAATTTGATGAGCCTCCGAAAGAAGTTGCCGACGCACCGCCGTACCGATAAAGCCTGTGCCACCCGTCAAAATGATTTTCATGAAGTTAATAAACTTGTTTCATCGGCTGGCAATCCCACAACCGAAGAAGCTGCAGACACTCTTTTCGCATGAAACCGGCCGTAATGACAACGCTGCTTTTTCCATGAGACTTCATTTTTTTGCTTGGAATCGACAACTCATGGAAACCGCGTTTCTGAACATCCTGAATCTTCGTTCCGAAAATCAATCTCGGGATCCTCGCCCAATGGATCGCGGAAAAGCACATCGGACATGGCTCTGTCGTGGAGTAAATCACACAATCCGAAAGATCAAAACGTTTTAGTTTGCGGCAGGCAATACGGATGGCATTCATTTCGGCATGGCATGTGGCATCTTGATTCTTAAGAACGGTATTGTGCGTTACCGCTATCGCCTTCCCCTGACGAATAATCGCCGCACCAAAAGGCCCGCCGTCAAGTCGCCGAATTCCTTTTTGGGCAGAATTTACAGCGCGCTTCATCCATGGCTTCTGCGGCTTTGATTTCATGCGGCTGTTACCTTCTGCAGTGTTTCCAGCACCGCATCATGAAAAACACCGTTGGTGGCGAGAAAACCAGGATTGTGGGCTAAAGTGCTTCCCGTGCTGAAATCCAACAACTTTCCTTCCAGATCGGTGACGCGGCCTCCTGCTTCTTCAATCGCCAAAACCCCGGCGGCCACATCCCATATTTTTTCTCGGAATGCGGGCTTTGTAACGGGAAGTGTCCGGAAGAAAATTTCCGCACCGCCGGCGGCAAGCAAACCATGCTTGGCCATACTGTCCAGGGAAATGATTTCAGGGATGATCCCCAGTAAATTTTTTATTTGCTGATTTTTTTCAAGGTCCTTGTGCCCGAGGTCAAAGGAATCCAAAATTCTGGCTTGCGTGATATCCTGACATTGGGAAACCTTCAAACGGACCCAACGCCTCGGATCTTCCAGATCTTCGAAAGCAGCCGCCCAACATCCTTGATCCTTTAATGCCAAAATGCCGACGCCTTTGCCAAGACCGTAATGAGCGGGCAAATCGAGAACCGGACAACCGAGAGCCGCTAAAACTACTTTCCCATCCCGAATAAGCGCTAATGCCGTGGCATATTGACCTCCCCGCAAGAATCCTTTGGTTCCGTCAATCGGATCAAGCGTCCAAAAAGATTTCTTGAGAGGACCTTTGCCCCGATCAATCCATGCACACACCTTTCCGGGCGTTGCCTGCGGAAGGAAGGAATGGACAAGCCCCGTCACTTTATCAAGATTTGCTCCCCCTCCTACTTCTTGAAAAATATCCGCGCTTTCTTCCGCTAAAAAGGAACTTCCCGGAAAATATTGCGCAAGCAATCCCCCCACAATCGCCTGAATGCCAAGATCGGCCAAAGTGACGGGCGAGTGATCTGGTTTGATAATAATCTTGATCGGAGCTTCCGAGCGTATGCGGTAAGCTAATTCGGAAGCAAATCCTACGGCTTCAAGCGCAAATTGGACTTCGGGGCTCTGGAGATCAATCTTCAAGTTTGAACTATTCCTGTCTGTGTTGAATGAGATCATTTTTGTTGATCGGTTTGCGGTGAACTGCTTTCAAATTATTTTATCATACCCGTACTCTTTATTTTAACGGTATAATGCACACTAAAATCAAGTGCTGTTTCTTATTTGAATTGGTGGATTAACGGTACTTGTACCGCTGACTCATTTCATGAATCTCAAAGCGGTATAAGGAGCAATTATGTTTCTTTTTTTGAAACTCATCCTGGCGCATCTTGTTGCAGATTTTGTTCTGCAGTTTGAAGAACTTTACCGCCTGAAAGTCAAAAGTCTTCTCGGCCATATCGCTCATGTCCTCATACACGGGATCGTGACGCTTCTCTGCCTCTTTCCATACTTGAATGAACTCACGATCTGGCTATTTGTCGCAGGCCTTATGGCCACGCATCTTATTCAGGATTTTATCAAGTACACGCTCACCAAAAAGATCCCTAAAAACACCTTCGTCTACTTCATGATCGATCAATGTTTTCATCTGCTTGTTCTCAGCGCGATTTTTCTTTTGCCGGTCAGCAGCGACGTCCGCGGATTTCCCAATCACCTGATACTGAACACGCTTTACACACAAAGCATTTGGACCGTGAATGCCATCTTTTTTCTGTTACTGACCTTTGCCAGCAGCTATACCTTGTTCGCTTTTTACCAAAGCTACCGGAAAGATGCGCGGCCGGACCATGGCATTACCTCTCTTGAAATAATTTACACTTCTCTGGAACGTATTCTGATCGGCGGGATTGCTCTTTTTACTCCCAACCTTCTATGGCTCTTGATCACGCCCCTAATCGGCTTGGTACGGCTTCCGATTGTAAAAATGAGGGATCAAAAAGATTTTATGTTCAGCCTGACCTTTTCGATCATCCTTGGACTTTTTTTCAGACTCTTCCAATAAAACATGAAAAGAACAAAAAAAACATCTTCCCAGGAAAAAAATTGTCCGGCAGACAAAATCCAGAATCTTCAAAAGGTGCTGGCTCTCAACAGCATCCTTAATTCCACGCTTCGGCTAAACGAACTCCTCACGCTGATCATGAAAACTTCCGCGGAGGTGATGCATGCGGAAGTGGCTTCCCTGCTTTTGATCGATGAGGCTTCAAATGATCTTGTGTTCCGTGTCGCTCTTGGCGGAATGGGTTCGGATCTGGAAGAAAAATTCCGTGTCAAAATGGGAGAAGGGATTGCCGGCACGGTAGCCCAAACAGGAAAACCTCTGGTGATTAATGACACCAAAAGTGATCCGCGTTTTGCAAAACGTTTTGATGATTCCACCGGTTTCATCACCAAAGCAATTCTGTGCGTGCCGCTGAAGGCCCGGGACAAGGTCATCGGCGTTTTACAAGCGATTAATCCGCTTCGCGGCCAAGGATTTTGTGCAAGCGACCTGGATCTTTTTGAAACGTTTGCCCACCAGGCGGCCATCGCGATCGAGAATGCCAAACTTCACAGCGAGGTCGTCAAACAGGAAAAGGCCAAGCAGGCGCTCAAGATCGCTCATGAGATCCAGCAAAATTTTCTTCCGGACCTCGAAAAAAGAGATTACGGCATCGATGTTTACGCCAAGACACTTCCGGCACTGGACGTGGGCGGCGACCTTTATGATGTCATTCGTTTGGATGAGAACCGGGTCAGCATCATCCTCGGCGACGTATCCGGAAAAGGTGTTCCGGCCGCGCTCTACATGGTTCGCACCATGTCCGAATACCGTTTCCTCGCCCCTCAGGCGAAAAATCCCGCGGAATTGCTGACATGGTTAAATCAAAAACTTTGTGAAAACACGTCGTTCGGCATGTTTATCACCATGATTTGCCTTGCCGTCGATCTGCAAACGAATACTGTCCAATATGCTTCCGCCGGGCATCTGCCCCCGCTTCTACGAAAAGCATCGGACGGATCCACAAAACTTCTTCAAGGCACGCAAAGCGTCCCAGCCGGCCTCATGCCCGACTCGTCTTTTTATTTGAACACGGAACATCTGGACGCGGGAGATGCTCTTTTTCTTTATACGGACGGGGTGGTCGAGGCGCGTCATAAAAACGGAAAAGATTACACGACCGCGCGTTTGGAAGAGTGTGTGCGGGACAAGGCGGGATCCGCCAAGGAATATTCAGAAAAAATCTTCGAGGACATCCGCAGGTTCACGACCGGCGCCGACCAGCATGACGACATCACCACTCTGACAGTTGTCATTTAGCAAACATTTTTCAAATCATACTTTCAAAATTTTATACCTCAAAGTCAGACTCTCCTTTTGACTCTTTTTGATTTTCTGCCCAGGAGAGAGACTTTTTTGAGTTTACATTGAAGATTTGAGCGCAGCTTGTCGCAATTCATCCGAAGCCTTTTCCGATTGACCGGATTGCTGGTACAAACCCACGAGATTCTGGCGCGGAAGATTAAACAAAGGATCTAATTCAATGGCTTTTCGATATGCAGCCATAGCATTTTCGAATTGTTTTTTTGCTGCATAAGTTACGCCGAGATTATGATAAGCAACGGCGAAATCTTGTTTTAGCAGGATGGCCTGATGAAAAAAGCTGATGGCATCATCGGGTTTCCCCATTTTAAGAAACAGCATCCCAAGACGATTGTAGATGTCGGCATTGCCGGCATCCCACACAAGAAGTTTCTGATATTCTTCATAGGCTTTTTTAAACTCTCCTGTATTTTCATAAAGTCCTGCCAACCGATGACGCGCCGGCAAATGTTCGGGCGCCAGGACACTTGCTTTTTGATATTCTTGAAGCGCTTCCGAAAAACGCTTCTGGCTCTCGTAAACAATGCCTAAATTATAATGAATATTCCCCTCGTAAGATTGAGATAGGATTACTTTGCCCGGAATGGTTTGTTGATGCACAAACAAAAGGCTGAGGCCCAAGATCGCCATGGCCACAATCACTTTTCTTAAATGATGGGACCTGAACGCAATCAAAAATTCACCGATGGAAAAAACTCCCAAAATAATGATGAGAGGCACACACGGCAAACGGAATCGATCCGTCACATCAAACAAAACAACTGCTGTCATGTAACAAACAAGGAAACAAACCATTAAACGGATCGAAGGAGATCTTTTTAAAAGCGCAAAATAACATCCCAGCAGGCCAAAAGGGGCGATCATTCCGAAAGAAAACAACGGAAGCTGCAATAAAGAGGCAAAAGATTTATTAAACGCATAATCAATATTGTCTCCGACTTCGCGCCAATTCCAGAAAAGGAAAACTTTGCTGGCCAGCCCTTTTAAAAAAGCATCGGGTTGTTTCGATATAAATTCGAAGCTTTTCTGAAACCAGAAACGCGAAACGGAACCTGCATCCATCTTCTTACCGGTCACGCGTTCGGCTTCATGAATAGCGCTTTGGATCTCTAAAATAGGCGCATCGGGAAGTCCCGGGACAGAGCTGTAACCGCCGCCGGCCCCGGGGTGATTGGCTCTGAAAAACCGAAACCCGCCATAAGCTTGCAGGGGTGACAGTGTCTTATTGATTTGATAATGACGCAACGACAAAGGCGCCAAGATCATCAAAAGTCCCAAACAAAGCATGAATAAATTTTTCAACCGCTGCCTGAGAGAAGGATCCTGACGTTGTCCAAGATGACCGATAGCAAAAAAGAGAACGAAAAGAATGAGAAAGGGTTTTGTGAGAATGGCGAGAGCCGCAAAACAACCTGTCAAAAACCACAGCATTGATTTATGTTGCGAGTAAGTCCTTTCTAACAAAAAAATAAAAACGGTATAAAGGAATATGCTGAGCGTGGTGTCGATGATGAGCCCTGTGTAAAAAATCGCAATCCCATAGAAGGCATAAATCAGCGCCCCCAACCAACAGAAACTTTTCCTCAATGACAACCTTGCTGCAAGGGCGAAGATCAGAACACAAACCATCGCATCCAGAATCGCTTGCATGAGGCGTGCTGCCATAAGATTTTGTCCAAACATCTTGAAAAAACTCAGAAGAAAAAAAGGGTAAAGCGGACTTTGATAGGTGATTTCTTTAAAAAAATAGTCGCCTCGCAACATGCGTAACGCAAACTCGATATAAGATCCGGAATCTACGGTAAAGGCCGGGACAGCTAGTGGGGTCCCGTTTATTTGAACGATATAGATAAGCCGTAATACGAGGGCAATCAGAAAAATAAAAACGATTGGCAATACATTCCCAAGAGATAAAGGTTGGTTGTTTTTCACAAAAAAAACACCCCTGAAATCGTCTGTCCGGCAATATTCATGAGGAGATACTAATCAATATCACATCGCAATTCAACAGAAGGGTCGTCCTGCATCGCCTGAGATGCCAACAAGGATGTCTTCAAACAAATTCATTTGTTCTTCTTCGAAATTCTCCCTATAATCCAGCCATGAGAAAGATTTATTCTTACCTCATTCCTGCACTCATCCTTTTCGGTGTCTTTGGACTCCAATACGCCTACCCCGAAGAACTCGAATCCTTGCGCATCAAGGTTTTCGATGTCTTTCAAAAAATCAAGCCTCGCGCTTACGATGCACAAACCCCTGTCCGCATCATTGATATTGATGAAGAAAGCCTTTCCCGATACGGGCAATGGCCGTGGCCACGAACACTTCTCGCGAAGCTTGTTTCCCGAATGTCGGCAAGCAACGCCAAAGCGATCGCTTTCGACTTGTTCTTCCCGGAACCCGACCGCACCTCTCCCCAAAATGCCATGGCTCTTTGGTCAGAGGATCCCTTTCTTGCGCCTATTCGCTCTCAAATTCAAAAAATCCGGGATCATGACACTGTTTTTTCCGAAGCCATCGCAAAAGCCCCTCTGGTCACGGCTTTTGCCTTGAATCTGCAAAAAAATTCTTCTGTCCCATTACTCAAAAAAGGCTTTGCCCAGCGTGGCGGCCTTGTAGGCGATTCAGCAATCCATTACTTAACACCGACCTATGCCGGTGCCGTTGTGAATCTTCCTGTCCTTGAAAAGGCCGCCAGTGGAAACGGCAATATCAATATGGATATGGAGCATGACGGTATTCTCCGCCGAGTCCCGATGCTCTACCGGTTGGATGACCTTCTCTATCCTTCCCTGTCCGCAGAGGCCATTCGCGTGGTTGAAAAAGCGACTGTTTATCAGATCACCTTGGTGAGCGCTACAAAACTAATGAGAGGCATCAAAAAAGGTATTCAGAAAATCCGGATCGGCCAGTGGGAGATCCCCACGGACAGTCACGGCCGCATCTGGCTCTATGACACAGGTCACAAATCGGAACGTTTTATCCCGGCCTGGAAGGTTCTTTCAGATGATTCGGTTTTAAAAGAACTGAATGAGAAAATTCTCTTTGTCGGGACAAGCGCCCTCGGCCTGAAGGATTTAAGATCAACGGCTCTCATCCCGTTTGCTCCGGGCGTTGAAGTTCATGCTCAGCTTGTCGAGCAAATTCTCCAGCAAGATTTTCTTAAACGTCCTTATTGGGCTGAGTTCGCTGAACTCGCATATTTTTTTATCCTGGGCCTGTTCTTAATTTTATTCCTGCCGCGAGGAGGCGCCGTCCGGTGCGCCATCATCGGGATCACGGCAATCGCTTGTGCCATAGGACTTTCGTGGTATGCCTTCGACAAATGGCATCTCCTGACCGATCCCGTATTCCCCTCCCTGGTTGTGTTGCTAATCTACATCGTTTCCTCATTCCTTAATTTCTTGCAAACCGAAAAAGAACGCAGCCAGATCCGTGGAGCCTTCAGCCGTTATCTTTCACCCACACTTGTGGAAAAACTCGCCAAAGATCCGACCCAGTTGAAACTCGGCGGTGAGATGAAAACCATGACTTTTCTTTTTACGGACATCCGCAATTTCACAACCCTGGCTGAAGAATTTAACGCCCAAGAGCTCACGCTGTTTATGAACCGGTTCATGACTCCCATGACGAACATCATTCTGAAGCACAACGGAACGATCGATAAATATATAGGCGATTGCATCATGGCATTTTGGAATGCGCCGCTCGAAGATAAAAATCACGCTTTGCATGCGTGCCAAACAGCTTTGGAAATGCAGCAATTCATTGAAGTTTGGAACAAAACCCGTGAAAAAGAAGCCTTCGCTCAAAAAAAAGCTTTCCGGCCAATCCAGATCGGGATCGGCATCAACACCGGACAAGCCTGCGTCGGCAACATGGGATCCGAACAAAGGTTTGATTACACGGTGTTGGGTGATGATGTTAATCTGGCTTCTCGGCTTGAAGGTCTTTCCAAAAATTATGGCCTCACAACCATCCTTGGACAAAACACGGTCTCCCTTGCTTCCTTTGCAACATTGGAGGTTGATCTGATCCGTGTCAAAGGGAAAAGTAAGCCCGTCAGAATCTTTGCCCTATTGGGCGAACAGGGGCTGAGAGAAAAGGCCTCTTTAAGAGAACTGACACAACATCATGATGCCATGCTGAAAGCCTACCGGGAAAGGCGCTGGGAAGATGCCGAAAGGTCCCTCGGAGCTTGCCGTGATATTCACTTACCGGAAATCGATCTTCAAATGATTTATAACCTTTATGCTTCACGCCTTTTTTCCTACAAAAAAAATCCGCCGGCCCAAGATTGGGACGGCGTCACCCTTGCCGATTCAAAATAAAAAGCTCTGAATTCTGCCTTTCACTTTTATGATTTGATCTGGTAGACCTTTTCGCTTTGACTTGGAGTATCGCGCTTGCTCGCCTGATCACCTGCGGAAGCATTCGCTTTATCCTGCGCTGCTTGCTGAACCGCCTGATTCGCAGCATCAATGGTCGAAAGCAAATCCTGTAATGACTGAGCATCCACGGATGTTTTTGAATTCATATTTGCACCTGGAGTCGCCTTGCCTGTTGTATCAGTTCCGCTTTCCGTGGTAGGTTGACTTAAGGCGCTGGCAATGCGATTAAGATCGGTTTCCGAAACCTGAAATACCGGAAGTGGTGCAACATTTGGCCCGCCTATGATCGTCGCTTCTCCGGCTTCATTAATGTCCACTCCCACTACTTCGCCGTTCACAACATTAGTCACATAAATACGCCCCACACCCACCGGCCCTAAAAGAACGACCATGGTTTTTTGCCCGTCAATAATGCCAGCCACATTCGTGCCGCGAAACCCGATGGTTCCCGCCGGAAGATCGACACTCATGTTTTCGGGTTTCTTATGGGCTACTTTGCCGGAAACGACCCGGAAGATCCCTTTCATAATACTAGCCTTGACTTTCCCCGAGTTGTCAGACGGATTATAAGCAAATTCATCCACTTTAATCGCACTTAAAGGACCGAGCGTGAAAACGGTTTGGTCAAGCAAAAGCACCTGCAGTTGCCCATCCTTACCGGTCTCGATTTGATCTCCCATGAACACCTTGTCACCGCTTTTAAGAGAATGCTCTGCCGTATTTCCGGAAGTGGCTTTGACTTCTCCTCTTACCGCAGCCGCCACTCCTGCCAGGATCGATGCCGCAGAGGCGGGAAATAATATTCCGAATACTCCGCCCATTAAGACAAATGCGAAAATTAAAATTCCAAAAAAATACTTTTTAGTCATAGAAAATTTTTAAAATCGTTATGTTGTAAAAATTTGAGGATTTTTGATAAATTTTAAAAAATTCTTTAAAACCCATTCTCTATGCGGCGGGACCCCCGCCTGATGTCGCACCAGAAACGCGATCACCAGTGGCAGATCCGGTCCCGGTCGTACCATCCCCGTCATCATAATTCACCGAAACAACAGCATTTTGACCCGCAACGCCAGAAAGATTTTGCAGCATCACAACGGCAGAAATATTGCTGTTGTCACGTACGTAGTTGAACATCGCATAGCCTCCCGCCCCGGACGTAAAAGGTTGCTCGCCTAAACTCCTGCTGGCCGAGATATATCCCGGTGTATAAATATCGATTTTAGAATTACCTCCTCCAATCGACCCATTGGAACCGCCATGAAGATCAATGGATCCTGACACCGTACCGATAGACACAGAAGGAGTGGATTGGACGAACACGCCGGAAAAAGCATAGTGATAGACGCCTACCGGGATGGTGGCAAGATCCTGGATCGTAGAAAGCCCATCCGCAACAGCTCCGCTTGCTCCTGAATTTTCTATGGTTTCAGCCTTCACATCATCGTTTAATAAAGCCGTGAGACTCGAAAGAAAATTGGAAACATCACCGTTCACACCTGTATTGACATTCCCTTGGCCGGACCCATCCGTCGCGGAACCGCCATTGCCCTGTGAATTGCTTCCGCCGCCTGAAGGCGACAATCCGGTCGTTAAATTCTGGATGTCCAACGGCGAAAGCTGAAACACACCGGAAAGAGTTCCACCAGAACCCACTGTCACGCCAAAACCCGTACGGTTAACGTTTTGACTGCCTGAGTTTGGTCCACTGCCGGAGATGGTGAAACTTCCGGACGGCATTCCCGCATTGTTATTCGTACCCGGACCAAGCAGGGCCGCCAAAGAATTTCCACCTGGCACCACATGACCGCCGACAATCGTCCCGCGAATCCCGATCGTCGCAGTCGGAAGTTTGAGCGTTACATTGCTTGGCTTTTTAGCCGCGATCTTCCCGGACACATAACGGAAAACGCCTTTCGCGATACTGGCCTGAACTTTGCCTTCTTGTGTCTTGGGATCATAAATAAATTCATCGATCACAAGCGTGCTGTTGGGCCCAATCGTAAAAACAGTCTCATCCAAAAACAGGATCTGAAGGTTTCCCTGCGCATCCGTTTTGACCTCATCACCCATAAAAACCGACTGGCCGCTTTGCGCGATGCGCCCCACCTGACCCGGCATTTTCAGCTCGACATTCCCTTTTGCCGCAGCCACCACCCCGATTTGAGCAGCGTTGGCGGGAATACCCAGCGGCGCCGTAACCGGCATTTGAGCAAAAATAACCGCCTGCGACAATATTAGAAATAAAATACCAACGAAAGAGATGACCTTTTTCATGGTTAAAACTCCAATCGTTTGGTCAAAAGACCTTCAAGTTTGTTATTGGTATAACTGTAGTTTGTGATATT
Source organism: Candidatus Omnitrophota bacterium (assembly GCA_022711115.1). GTDB lineage: Bacteria > Omnitrophota > Omnitrophia > Omnitrophales > Aquincolibacteriaceae > JAKLFP01. The sequence goes on from JAKLFP010000001.1 coordinate 77,856, forward strand.
CGAAAGTGAGCGGTACAATTCGTATGAAAAAGTAAAAACAATATCTTTGAAAGGCCTTGGCAGGATTTTCCCCACAAGAAGGGTTTCAAGCGGCGCCCCATAAGTGAAACGGTATCTCATGATTTTGTCATGGCGATGACGACCTGCCACAGAAAGCTCCGGACCCTCATAACTGTCAAAATACGCACTCAAGGTATTGATCAAAAACTGCCCCTTCGGCCATATCCAGGTGTGGGAATTATTCAGGCTTACACGGTCGTAAGCGTAGTATTTTTGTTTGGCGTCCTTTTCGCCGTAACCGATCGTGCTTGACCACCGCATGGTCGGAATAATGAGATAGTGAAAGCCCCAATAATGATCGAACTCGGGCCCCTTACGATTGTAGGAATCGTTATTTTCATTGATGTTCATATAATCCTGGCGTTCCAACCGAAAATTATAGTAGACATTAAGCTTTCTGGTAAGGTCCCGGTCGAAAAGAAAACTTCCACCCTGGACTCTCAGAAAGCTCTCGTCCGAAAGGAAAAGATAGCTCGAATAAAAGGACGGAGTGAAGTTCACATACTTGCTCTTGTAGGTCCCCCCGAGTTCATACTGGTAGGAGCCAAGATCCAGCGAGCGTACATTGGTTTGTTCTTGAAGAAAATAGGTAAAAGAAGCGAATACCGAATGACCGGCCTGAAAACCGAGATCATGCGTCACATCCAAACTCGTCACATTCAAGTAATGCGTGTCTGCGCGGCGGGTATTCGTCCCTTGAGTATCAAGCGCCGTGTCGAAAAAAAGCTGTTTTTTGGAACCGGGCGATGCGTTGCGGTTCGTGTCATAACCCCAGCCGAAGCTTTCCCGCAAAGTAAAATGTGTGCGTCTTTTTTGGTATTGGATCTTTTTTTGATAAAAGTCGACCTCTTGCTTGATTTGAGACGGCAATGTCAGTGGTTTCAGGATATCAAGTTCCTTTTGGGCTTCGTTTAAACTGTCTAACCGGTAAAGAACCACGGCATAGAGAAGCCTGACATCCGCAAGATTCGGATCAAGCAGAAGGATCCGCTCTAAGGTTGCTGCGGCACCGAGAAGTTCGTTTTTGGAAATTTGACTCTGCGCGTAACGGAAATTAAGCTGGATATTATCCGGATCCTTAAGAACATCCGCATAAGTGACGCCCGTCTTGAATTTTTCCGTTACGGCTTGCTCTTGGGATTTGGCAGCTGTTTTGGCGATTTGCTTTGCGCCGCGGGTCTCACGACGAACCGTCTCGGCCTCACGGCCGATATCTTCCGCAAAAGCAAGCGTTGCAAAAGATGCTAAAAAAAGGAAAACGAGGTTGAAGGTGATCAAATTCCGTAACCTGCGGGAAGGAATTTTTAGGATCATAATCTCCCTTTCTGATATTTGGACGGTGAAGGGCCTCTCTTAAAGATTTTGATTTTTCGTAGTTTACTCTTGTATTGAGACAAAATCAAACCCAGAAATCTCAGGATGCGCTATACTAAGATCATGTCATTTCAATTGGATCCGTTCCAATTAAAAGCCGTTGAGTGGATCGAAAAGGAACATTCCCTTTTTGTTTCTGCCCCTACGGGTTCCGGAAAGACTTTTATCGCCGAAACCGCAATTGAAAAAGCCCTTTCACGCGGAGAGCAGGTCATTTATACCGCTCCCATCAAAGCCCTTAGTAATCAAAAATTCCGGGACTTCCAGGAACATTTTGGGAAGAACAACGTCGGAATCCTGACGGGCGATGTTTCCATTAACACCGAAGCGCCGATCCTCATCATGACAACCGAGATCTACCGTAATTCGCTTTTTGAGAATGCCGAACGTATCCAAAAGATCGGTTGGGTCATTTTCGATGAGGTCCATTATCTGGATGATGCTGAACGCGGCACGGTATGGGAGGAGGCCCTGCTTTTCACACCCATGGAGATCCGCATCCTGGCCCTTAGCGCAACCATCCCGAATGTTCAGGAACTCGCCTCCTGGATCCAAAGCGTTCACCAACGTCCTATCGCCGTGATTGAAGAAACACACCGGCCTGTGCCACTCCACTTTTTATTTCAGTGCCAGAATAAAATCTTCACAAACACGAAATCACTCCGCAAGGAAGGCTATTTACAGCGAGACAACTGGCAGCTGACTCAGCGGGAAAAACGTCGCGGATTCCGACCTCCACGGGCAAGGCCTAATCGTCTTGATACGCTCATCAATGATCTTATCAACAGAGACCAATTGCCTGCCATTTATTTTGCTTTCGGAAGGAAGCGCACTGTCCAGCTTGCTTGGGAGATGGCACATTTTGATTTTTTGAGAGAGAAAGAGCGCCTAGAGATTTGCTCTCTTTTTGACGAACTCCTGCAGCGTTACGATCTCACAGGAGAAAAATCCGCGGAGGAGATGCGCCCCCTCATTGAGCAAGGCATCGCCTATCACCACGCGGGCATGCTCCCGACATTAAAAGAAATCATCGAAAGACTTTTCACAAGCCGTTTGATCAAACTCATCTTCACCACGGAGACATTCGCACTCGGGATCAACATGCCGGCACGCACCGTGATCTTTGACGAACTGGAAAAATTCTACGGCACGGGCTTCCGTGCGCTGACCACACGGGATTTTTTTCAAATGGCCGGACGTGCAGGCCGGCGGGGCATAGATCAAGAAGGTTTTGTCTACTGCCGCATTCATCCGAATGATATCTCTTTTTCCGAAGTGGAACGGATCCTTTATGGAAAACCGGAACCCGTGTTAAGCCAGTTGAACGCGACTTACGCAACGCTTTTGAACCTTTACAGGATGCTTGGCCACAAGCTTCTTGAGATCTATCCGCGTTCGTTCCACTATTTTCAATCATCAAAACGCAAACGCGAAGAAGGCCTTGAGCTTTTAAAGAACAAGATCGCATTGCTACAGGAAATGGGCTATTTAACAGACCAAGGGCTTACGATTAAGGGGGAATTTGCCGCATCCATTTTTGGTTTTGAACTGTTGCTGACTGAAATGTACACGGACGGCGCGTTGGAAAAACTTGACGAACCAAAATTGAACATTTTTTTAGCAGGTCTTATTTTTGAGCCAAGAAAGGGAGATGAACCGCCTCGCCTTGGAAAAGACCACGAAGAACTTTTGAAACTAACGCAGCATTATCATCGCATGATTCATAAGTGGGAATCCAATTTCCGCATCTCGCCCCCGACTAAGCAACCTTATTTTCATCTTGCACGCGCTGTGGAAGCCTGGACACACGGCCAGAGCTTCGACAAAATCTGCCAATTAACACCTGAAGATGAAGGAAGCCTGGTGCGTTATATGCGCATGGTGATTCAATTGCTAAGAGAAATCGCCCATGCGCCTCACGCATCGGAAAGTCTCAAAAACAAAGCAAAACACGCCCGCGAATTGATCGATCGGGATGTGGTTGACGCGGAAAAACAACTAAGGATTTAACTGTCCTTGTTTTGAATTTTATTTCTTGGCTGGGAATAAGGGTTGCTACTATTTTCTATTCAGAAAAATCGATCGGGATGAGAACCGCTTAAGCCGTAACGTTTTCTTTAAAAAGCTCTTCCAGTTTTTTCAGAAGATCCGAACTCTGCGAGTAACCGATCATCCGGTCCCCTTTGAAGGTTTTCATGGCATCCAACGCAACGGATCCCTTACAAAAAACATAAAAAGGCAACACAGCGAGTTTGCTGTCTTGGGAAAGTCTGACAGCCAGTTTGGCGGGATCCATCACACTCAAATCTTCCCAGAATTGAAGGAGAATAAATTTGGGGCGGAGAGTCTTTGCCAAATTGTACGCATCGTCTTCGTTCAGCGCTTTAAAAACATTTAAACCAAATGAGGTCAGAAGCTCCTTCACTTTAGCAATCAGCTGTTCCTCGACGCCACCGAGAATAACATTCTTACTTTGCACCCCGCCCCCGGCCGCCAAAAGTTTTTCGATGGTATCCATCAGAACTTTGGGGTCATACGGTTTTGACATAAAATGGACATTATTCACTGCCGCGAAAAAATCTCTCATGCTGTTTTTAGCGGAAACCACGATCGTAGGAATGTCTTTGGTGTCCTTGTCAGCCCGGATTTTTTTCATGAATTCATATCCGGTCAATTTAGGCATCAAGACATCCGTAATGATCAGGTTCGGTTTCTCACTTTTTAACTTTGCCAGAGCTTCTTCCCCGTCATAAGCCTTACAAACTTCATAGCCCAATGATTTAAGCCTCGTTTCAAGGATTTCAACAACAGCAACTTCATCATCACAAATCAGGATCTTACTACCGGCCATAACATCTCCCGCTCAACCATTTGAAATATTGATTGGATATAGAAATATAAAAAATAGGACTATGAAAGTAGCATACTGATTTAATTTCATTTAGCAAGTTTTTCTTTGAGATTTATTGAAGATGGAAATAGGGCTGATTTGCCCCTTGATCCTGAGATCATACCTCCCCCGAAATCAGGCCGTCTTTTTTATCCTTATTCCTGATCTCCTGGAGAATCAGGGGAAGTTTCCATTTTTCTATGCGACAAACCGTATCATAGGGACAGAAACTTTCGCAATTTCTCGGTTTTACAGAAATCTCACACTTTTCAATTTCTTTTACAAACTTAAAAGCAAAAACAACGGCACGGTCCAACACCTTCTGGAACACTTCTTCGGAAAGTTGCGATCGGCTTGAAAACTCCGATTCAAAACATTGGGCATTTTTTTGACAATAAAACCCGCTCCGTTTCCGATCTCTGACAGAGTAGATTTCTCCTCCCAAAGGCTCGAGCCCCAGTTTTTCCTTGGCCGCTAAGAGATAGAGCGGCAATTGAAGCGCAATCCCCAACTCCAGATCTGCAGACTTGAACTTTGCGGAGCGTTTATAATCCATCACGACCGCAAACTCCTCACTAGGATTCGTGTCGATCCTGTCGATGCGCCCTTGCAATGTGAGAGGTTTCCCTTCTCCCGCGATTTCAAGAGCGGACGACTCAGAATCTTCCTTGGAGCCAAAGCTGTATTCCACACGGCAAGGCTTAAACGAAGAGCTCTTGAGCCGCTCCGTTTCCTTCTGAAGGAAAAAGAGAAGCATTTCGTAGAGTTCCCGGCGGTCCAGGGCTTCATGATATTTTTGAGGCCATATCAAAGGATATTTTTGAAAACCTGTTTCCAACCCGCGTTCAATAAATGTCTCCATCTTTTCTTCAACCTTCTTTTTTCTTTTGGGATCAAAATATTGCTGCAGGACATAATGAAGGATATTCCCCTTTTGCATCATATTAATATCTTCAGCTGTTTCCCGAAGTTTGAGCATATGGTTCGCAAAATAGCGGTAAGGACATTTGGCATATTCTTCAATCCGTGTCGGGCTTGCTTCCCGCACCTCAAAAAATTTCCCTTTGAGGATCTTTTCATCCAGAAGTTTTGCTTCGACAGAACGGCATGCCGAAAAAAGACGCTGCCGGCTCTGCGGATTTTCCAATAAACCGAATAAAACCTGCTTTAAAAGTCCGCTGGCCGTCTCTTTTTTCTCGGAGACCTCGCGCAAAGCTCCCATCGCTGCGATTTCCAGCTCCCGAGCCGTGATGGCTTCTTTCAACAAAGGGAAAGGCCTCGCAAGATCCTGCCGAAGAATTTGGATTCTGTCCCCGAAAAGCCCTTTGACTCCTTCAAGGTAAGAAGACGGAAGAGATTCTTTTCCCTCAAAATCAAGATGTGGACAACTTAGGTAAAGTTTTTCGCTCGCACGGGTCACCGCGAGATAGAAAAAATACCGCTCGATATGCTGGCGGGGCAAACGCTCAGCAAGCGAAAAAGCCATGCCGCTATTCATCAGCTTCCGTTCCCAATCCGAAAGGAGCGGATCTTCGCGGACCTGTACCGGAAAGACCTTTTCCAAAAGCCCTGCTACAAACACGACCTTGTATTCTTTCTGCCGGGCAAGCGAAACATCATAGACCTGTACACGGTTCTTATCGCGCTCGTGAAGGGAATAAACATCCAGTTCCACTAAACCAAAAAAATAATCGGCAAAATTTTCGAAAGAAACTTTTTTAATTTTGTTTTTCAGAAAATGATTGCGCATTTCCTCTAGAAGCAATTCAAACCGATTGACGCATGCGGCATCCTCTCGCACAAAAGACGCGGCGTTATCACTGATCTGTAATATGCCGAAAGTTTCATAAACGGCGCTCTTGAAAATCCGGATAAACTCATGGATCGATTCCACAGCCCGAAACTCATCCTCAAGCTTTGCAAGGGGGTCTAAAACATCTTTTTTCCTGGTATTGATATCATCCTCTGCATTGTCCCATACCACAAGCCATGCATCACGCGTTTCGACCACGCCCGCTTGGAAAGCACGCTGTTCAAACAGAACGATCCATTCTTCATTTTTGATATGGTTTCCACCGAAACGGCAAACATAACCGGATTTCAAGAAAGCAAAAAGATCTTCTGCTTGCCAACCGTTCCGAAAAATCGCGAGGAGGCTGACGGCCGTAGCAATCCAAGATGAAAATTTCAGCCGTTTGCGCTCATGAATCTCCACGGGAATCCCGTAGCGGGCAAAAACCGAGGCAAGCACGGATGCGTAATTTTTGATATGACGAAATAAAACGGCAAAATCACTATAGCGATAATTTCCAGACGCGTAAAGTTGATGAATCTCCCTAACGATCATTTCTATCTCGCCTTCCGTCCCGATAGCCTCCAGAAAAACAATGTCCTGACACGGCCCAGATACCAAATCCGGAGGTGGAGAAGCAAAAAGATTTCTTTGCAGATAAAGGAGTGCCTTCTTTTGGGTGCGGAAAGAACGTCCCTCCATTTTCTGAACCTGAAAACCAAGCCGTTCAAGATTTTTCTGAGTTTCATTCACGGACTCAAAGGCATCTTCGTGCGCTTCTCCATCCTCTTTCGTGAGCGTCAGAACCATTTCTTCCGACAGAACGGAAAGTTCTCGAAGGTATTCAAGCTGGAGGCCTGAAAAATCGAAAAAGCCATCGATCCATAAACCTTTGAATCTCAAAACCTGTCTTTCACCTTTTGTTTCTCTTTCACGGAAAATCCGCAAAGCATCCTGATGATCACGAAGACCGCGTGTCCGGAGCTCTTTCTCATATTGTTCGTAAAAACCGGCAAGTGCTTCATATTTACTGGCATAGGCCGGTTCAAAACTTTTCAGCATGTTCATGCGTTCACGGAAAACATCCGGGGAGATACAGGCCTCCTTCAACTCTGCGATAAATTGCGGCATTAAATTCAAAAAACCGGGCTGATCACGGACCTCTGAAAAATATTCCCAGTTATTTTCGTAAAGCAGATTTTTAGTGATCATCATGCGGGTCAAACTGGAGGCGATGGGAATATCGGAGATGCGGAAAATATCGTTTACAAGTCTCGAAAGCGTCGTCACACGCTTATGAAAAAAACCGGGCATGCCGCCCTGAATGAGGAGCGAAACAATACGTTCCGTATGTTCGGCGGAAGGCACGATGAAGAACAGATCTGACGCTAAAGGATCGGGAGCCTTTCGCAGCGCCCCCTCGAAGGCCTCCAGCAGGTGATGCGTCTTCCCGCAACCTGCCGGACCGACGAGAAGGATTTTTCCCATGGCGGTTTATTCTTGAAAAACAGCGAAGCTGTCCTGATTCTCCCAAAGGGTCACTTTAGACACAGGAAGCTTCATCCGTTTGGCCGCTTGAAAAATCCATTTCGCGAGCATTTCAGCGGTGGGATTCTCCTTAGCGACCACAACAGGTTCTCCGGCTTTTTTAAGAAGCTTCACGAGAGGATCCTTTTCCGAAAGAATCATTTTGTGGTCCAGATTTTCATTGATCCATGCGCCAATCGTTTTACGAATATCAAAAAAATTGATGACCATGTTATGTTTGTTGAGTTTTGCGCTTGCCATTTCGATCTCAACACAGGCGCTATGGCCGTGCAAATGGGAACATTTATCATGGCAATCCATGAGCCTGTGTCCGTAATTGAAATAAATTGTTTTTGCTACTTTATACATCTTGAAACCTCCCAAACTGATTACAACCAGAGCCTCAGGCGATCTGGATCAGCTTTTCAATAACTTCTTCGATAACACGATTCGGTGTCGATGCTCCGGCCGTCATGCCGACTTTGATCTCGCCCGCCGGAAGCCAGGATGTCGTTTCAAGGATCTCCTGCGCCCCGATTTTTTTATGCCGGATCATTTCACTCGAAACAAGCGAGGAAGCATCTTCTACATGAAAAGCTGGACAGAAACCAGAAGCGATCTCCGCCAGATGCCCCGTATTACTTGACTTATAACCGCCAATCACAAAAATCAGATTCATTTTCTTTCGCCCGAGTTCCAACACCGCATCTTGACGGTCTTGCGTGGCGGAACAGATCGTGTCAAAATGCCGAAAACGATTTTTAAACGCGTCAGGCCCGTGTTTTTTTATGATGCTGCCCCGGAACATTTCAGAAATCTCGATAGATTCGCGGGAAAGCATCGTTGTTTGGTTGGCAAAACCAATCTTTTCGAGATCATGGTCCGGATCAAATCCCGCCGAACACGCCTTTTTAAAAACCTCAAGAAAAAGCCCTCGATTCCCGAACCCTTCGATGTATTGACAAACCTGTTCCGCTTGCGATCGGTCCTTTACCACAAGATACTTGAAGGCTCGTGAACAAGTCGCACGCGTTTCTTCATGATCATATTTGCCGTGGATCACTGAAGTAAAACCGTCCCGGTTGTAGGAATCCACACGACGCCAAACACTCATCACGGACCCGCAGGTCGTATCCACAATCACGCATCCTTTCTTCTGAAAATCACGCAAAGCCTCAACCGGCACGCCGAACGCCGGCATGATAACGATATCTTCTTTGCCAAGAGCGTCCGCGGACACCGTCCCGCCACCGGAGCCGGAAAGAAACTGGATATTCATATGCTGGAGCTCCGCATTGACTCGCGGATTATGGATGATTTCGCCGGTTAAAAAAATGCGCCTGTTCGAAAACTTAGCCCGTGTTTCGTAAGCATACTCGATGGCCCGCTCCACGCCGTAGCAAAAGCCGAATTCCTTGGCGAGATAAATCGTAAGCCGGCCTGCCTTTAATTCAAATCCATTTTGACGAAGCCGGTCAATAAGCGGGCTGTGATAGCTTTTTTCAAGTTGCGGCTGTACCGTATCTTTGAGCCCGAATTTTTGGGAGACGGTCCTTTCGGGTTTTTCCATAAAGACTCCGGTCAAGGAGCAGTGATCTTGCGAACGGTTACGCCTGCCTGTTGGAGGAGTTTGAGCGAAAGATCCAGTAGCGGATAGTTCGCCTGATACACCACTTCGCTCAAACCCGCATTGATGATCATTTTGGTGCACATCAAACAGGGAGAAAAAGTTGTGTAAAGCGTTGCCCCCTTGACGCTCACTCCGTGATAGGCCGCTTGCACGATGGAATTTTCTTCCCCGTGCGAGCAAAGGCATTCTCCGAGGTCTTTACCGGAAGCATCAATCGCGGCGCAACGCGGACAACCACCTTCGTTGCAATTGGTAACTCCTCGCGGCGTGCCATTGTATCCCGTGGAAATGATACGCTTATCTTTGACGATCACGGCAGCGACTTTACGCTTCATGCAATTCGATCGCAACGCCGTCACCTTCGCGATATTCATAAAATATTCATCCCAGCTGGGCCGCGGCGCGCTTTGGGAAAGCTGCACAAGGACGTGTTTGATCTTCTCATGGAGTTCTTTTAGAGGACCATTGTTATCTATCTGAAGATCCGCCATGGCAATCGCCTGATCAAGTTGCTGGTCTGTTTTGACGCCGCTTTTCGCTTCTTTCGCCTCCAACGCTAAGAAATCCTCCCAAACCTTGGGGTCATGCTCGCGACCGCGTTGGCGAAGCCTTTCAAAGCGAAGCCTCTCGGGCGCATAAATCCTGAGGAGCTTAAAGTCATTGCGTCTTCGAAACACCTGAACTTCAGAAGGATGTCGGATCGAATCGATGATGTAATTTTTTTCTGGGTCAAGTTTCATAAAGATGCGCTCTGCCAGACAACCCGGCCCTTCTTTCTCGCGCAATTCATTGCCGAGCGCGACCAGCAGATCGCGAGTGATTTCCTGATTGCGTTTTTGCGCCTCGTCACGAAGCGCGTCGGAAAGCGAATAATATTGAAAACCGCGATCCTTGAGAAAATTCGCAACTTCTCCTTTGCCAGATCCGTTTTTTCCCGTCAATCCGATGATCATATTTTCCCCTGAGGATGAATCCAAAAATCAGGGGCATAAAATCTCGTATCCCCCGCATGACGTTCCACAAGCACGATGGTCGTTGCCGTTTGATTACCTTTCATTTCCGGAACAGCGGCAATCTGCCGAAGATGGTCCCCTTTCCCTCCTGATTCGGGACGCAGAAAAGCGATCCCCTGCTTTTCAAGGCTGAAGGCCGCGTCTTCAAGATGATCGACCTGGAGCGCAAGATAATAGGGCATCATCTCACCGAATGTATTCAACCATTCAACGGCCGGAAGATGATGCGCCTGTTCGATCATCACGGCAGGATAACCTTCCTTCCGATAAACTTCCACATGAGGACTTTTCGTCAGAAGAATTCTTGTGGATGCGTCTTTGACATAACCGAAAGGCAAAAATTCCTGCGCTCGTTTACGTATATCCGCCGTTCTGAACACGATATGGTCAAAAACCGGCCGGAATCCGACCCCGATAAGGGAAAGCCCGCGCGCCACAATCCTGGCCGCCCGGTTTTGCAAGGCAAAGTCTTCCACTTCTTTTTTGAGAAAAGCTTCTAGGGTGTTTTTTTCGCAACTGACAGAAGATGATGACATTTCAAGATCTCAAAGTGTTTATAGAATCACGCCTTGTCGCATGACAAGTATAGAGAAAAGTTTGCCTATCCCGATTTTTAGGATAGGCAAATCCTATTCTCCATCAAAAAAAATTAACGGCCACTTGGACTAGCCCTGACAACCTTTTGTCAAAAAAATAAATGTCAGGGCAAACGCAAACTATTCAATGAAACTCTATTTCAGTTTGTTTGTCGGTTTGATCGGAGCCTCATCCTTCGCGCGAGGCGTTACTTTGGGATTATTGATAAACTGAGGCGCTAACTCCGCATTGATCTTGGCCCAAGCCGGATCCATATCTTCGGACTCTACAATGGAACCAACCGGACATTCCGCCGCACAAGCACCGCAAGAAATACAAGTCACCGGATCGATCACCATAAAGTCTTTCCCCTGATAAGTTCCGGGATGGATCGCTTCAGTCGGACACACGGTCGCGCATAGTCCATAACGCTCTCCGTGGCATTTCTCCGTAATAACATAAGCCATGGTTCTGGTTCTCCTTTTTAAATGAGCATACAACTTAAAACAAAATAAGTTGTTAATGCGAATTGAATCCGCCAACGTCTTGTAGCGGACATTTCTCTTTTGATGTTGGTTAGAAAGCGGTGTATTTTAGCTTCTGCTTCTCCTATCGTCAATCAAGACCTTGTCATCCCTTCGAGACGGGCAATGCGGTCTTCAAGCGGCGGATGCGTACTGAAAAGGGTATCCCAACCTTTACCGGAAAGCGGGTTGATTATAAAAAGATGCGCCGTCGCCGGTTGTGGATCACGTAATGGAAGTTTTTTCGATGCAACCTCGAGTCTTTTAAGCGCGCTCGCCAGATAAAGCGGACTTTCACTTAGCTGGGCACCTCGCTCATCGGCACCGTACTCCCTGGATCGAGAGATCGCGAGTTGAATCAGCATTGCCACAATCGGCATGATGATCGAAATCATAAGCAGGGCCAGCGGATGACCTTTTCCGCGATCATCCCGTTCTCCGCCCCAGAAAAATGACCATCGGAACATCGAGGCAATCATGCTTAAAACCCCGGCAAGTGTCGCGACAACGGAAGAAATCAAAATGTCTCGGTTTAGGATATGGGACATTTCGTGGGCCAGCACCCCTTCCAGTTCCTCCTTATTCAGAAGCTTGACAATCCCGTGCGTCACCGCAATCACGGCATGTCCCGGGCCACGCCCCGTGGCGAAGGCATTCGCGGATGCCGACGGAATAAGGTAAAGACGAGGCATCGGTATCCCGGCTTTTTCCGAAAGTTTTGACAAAATAGAAAAAACCTCCGGAGCTTCGGCTTCCGTAAGGGGTTGCGCCCGATGCATCGCAAGCACGATCTTGTCGCTGAACCACCAGGATCCAAAATTCATGAGACACGCGAATACAAATGCGAAAACCATACCGTTTTGTCCCCCTAAAAAGGCTCCGCACCAGACAACTAGCATGGTTAATGTGACAAGAAGAAACGTTGTTTTGACAAAATTGCTCATTTTTTTATGCCCTTTCCGCTGCATTCTCTCTTTTAAAAAATGACAGCAATTCTGATGCCAAATCTCGAAATTTGATCGAGTGTATTGAACTGACAAGATGGGATTTTTCATTCACCGATCATCTGAACAACAACGTCACGTTTCCTCGGCCGATTATCAAAATCCGCAAGAACCACCTGTTGCCAAGTCCCCAAAGTGAGTTCCCCGTTTTCAAACGGAATCACGATTGAAGGCCCCTGGAGAAGAGCTCGGAGGTGGCTGAAACCGTTGGCATCGCCCCATGTCGCATCGTGCGCATATCCCGCCTTCCGAGGAATAAGTTTTTCATAAAGCATCCTCACGTCCTTCACCAAACCTGGTTCATATTCGAAAGTCGTGATCGCAGCGGTTGACCCCACGACAAAGACGGTAAGGCTGCCATGCTTCAGACCGGACTTTGCCAAAATATCCGCGACCTTCGGTGTGATATCAATAAGATCCGGATCGCCTTTTGTATCGATTGAGAGATGTTTCGTTATTATTTTCATATCTAAAATCAAACACCCTTGATGCCAAGTCTGCGAAGGTCTCGAACAAGCTGTAAACGGTTTTTAAAATGGATGGCATGCATGCCGGCCTTTCTGGCACCGCGAATAAAACTTTTCATATCATCGATAAAAACAGTCTGTTCCGGCCTAAGCCCGATTTTGCTGAGAACACGCCTGTAAATCCTGAGTTCGGGTTTGCGCGCCCTTACCTCATGTGAGGGGAATTTCTTTTTGAAATGCCGAAGCAATTTGAAATGTTTTTTGATGTAGGTAAAGTGCATGAGATTGGTATTGGAAATAAGGTAAAGGGGGTAATACTTTTTAAGCCGCACAAGCAACCGCTCCATACCGGGATTTTCCCAGAAGATATCGTTCCAGTATTGTTTAAAGAGTTTGTAGGGAATAGGCTTTTTAAAAACACGGCATGCCGCACGATAAAATTCCATGGTCGAGATCTCGCCGCGGGTATAGGCCTGCTCGAATTTCGAGAGAAAAAAATGTGCCCAAATCCGGATTTGAGAAATACCGCCCGCCTTGGAGAAACGGCGGGCCGCGCGTTTCACGTCATAATTCACAAGCACATTGCCGAGATCGAAGATCACGGCTTTGATTTTTGTCGAATCGGATGGATTCATAAAAAATATTTTACCATTATTTAAGCGGCATTAAAAAACCCATTTACACAATGCCGCGCAAAGCAATCCGCAATAAGTGCCGATCACATTGCCGAATATTCCGAGCAAAAGGCCGACCGGCGCGAGCGCGGGTTCATAAATCGCGGCCACCACAGGCGCGGATGCAGGCCCACCGATATTCGCTTGGCTCGCTGCCGCGACAAGGCAAAGCGGTGTTCGTGTCAGGCGCGACGCGATCAAAAGAAAAACAGCATGAATCAAAATCCATGAAAACCCGGCAATGATCAAAACCGGCGCGGACAAAATGCCGGCAAGATTTGCCCGGGCTCCGATGGAAGTAAGTACAAAATAAAGAAGGACGTATCCGATCCGGGACGCACCCCAATTTTCCAGTTTTTTCATTGGTGTCAGGGACAAGAGAATCCCGGTGGTGGAAGCGACCAGAATCAGTCCTGTATTTTGAGGAACATGCACCAGCGCGTCCAACCCCATCGCTAATTGATGGGATACAAAAGCACCTAAAAATCCTATGCTTAAAACTGCAAGGATATGTTCTGCTCTCAATATTGTTGAATCAGAAACCGGCGCCACGGAGACTTTTTGGTGAAATGCTTTGACTGCAAAAAGATCTGAATGATTCCAAGCATCATAGGTTTTCTGAAAACCCGCCAGTAGAATAAGAATACCCATCCAAGAGTATGCCACAATTGTATCTACAACCACCATCGGCAAAAAAACCGAATCCGGCGTGTTGATGGCTTCTTTGACCGCAAGCATATTCGCACTGCCACCTGTCCAGGACGCCGCAAGTACGGCAAAGCCCGACCATGCGTCCGCAGGAAGCCATGGTTTGAATAGAAATAAAACAAACGGTGCGCCAAGAATCACCCCTAGCGTCCCTACAAGCATCATACCCATGGCATGCTTTCCGAGTTTGAGAATCGCTTTCAGATCCGCGGAAATCAAAAGAAGAATCAAACTTGCGGGAAGGACATAAGTCCCGATCTTGGGATAAAGAGGACTCTGTTGGGGAATAACATTCAGCCCGGAAAATATCATGGGTAAAAAATAGATCCAGAACATGGATGGCGGGAATCGAAAGAATTTTTTTGTGCGAGCATGGCCGGCCAGAAAAAGAACAAGTGTCTCAATAAAAATAAGAATCGCAAGAATTCCTGATGAGCTTTGAATCATTTGAACCTTTTCAACCGCGTAGGTTGACAGGATTTTGAGGTGTAACTCCAATACCGGCTTTGACCCCGCAAAGGTCATAAACACCGGCTTTGTTGACATAGGAGCCACGCGTGATCGTTTGAGCCATGAAGAAAGGCGCGTCAAGATCAATAAAATCAAAACCACCCAGTCCTGCGGCTAAGTGAGCGGAGGCCGTTGTGGCAAGCGGAGTCTCCATCATGCCGCCGATCATTAATTGGATATGATGTTGCTGCGCCATCCGGGCAATCTCATAAGCTTCCAAGATACCGGTCTTCATGTATTTGATATTGATAGCGCCCGCGGCTTTTTCCTTGATAAGCCGTTTCGCCTCCTCAAACGAAGAAACACTTTCGTCCGCGCAGACAAGAATCTTGGTGTTACGCGTTACGTTTTTGAGACCTTCCCAATCCTCTTTCGGGACTGGTTGTTCGATCAATGCGGGTGTGATCTTGAGCTTGTCCAGTTCTTTTAGAAATTTCAGCGTCTGAACTGCCGTGAATCCCTGGTTGGCATCCAGATAGATCGGACACCGCTTGGCAAGTTTTGAAACAGCGGCTACACGCCTCAGATCCATATCAAAATTTCCGCCGACTTTCACCTTTAAGGAACAGATACCTCGCTTTAAAATCTCTCGCGCTGCATTCTCCGCATCGTTGACGTCTCCTAAGATAACGGTCATGTCGGTCCGGATTTTTCTCACCCGGTTGCCAAAAGCTCGCCAGAGAGGCATTTTTTTGACGCGTGTCATGGCATCTAACAAGGCCATTTCCAAAGCTGCCAAAGCGCATTTGTTCCCTGCAAACCTTTCCTTAAATTTTTCGGTCAATGACGGAAATGCGGCAATGCTATGATCCTGAACTTCCCAAGCAGCTTCCTTCAAATGTTTGAGGGTTACCTCGATCGTCTCGCCCGTAATATGCGTCGCAACCGCTGCTTCGCCAAAGCCTTGCGTGCCGTTCGTCAATTCGACCCTAAAAAGGACATTTGCAAGGAAATCGTGCTGGCCTTTGGCCGTGCGAAAAGGCGTTGACAGCTTCGCCCGCCAGATCCTTACATCTGCTTTTTTAATAAAAATAGAATGCATCTTCTTTCCCATGGTTCCCGGTTAGCATTGTGCAATGATTGAATTTAAGGGCTAGCGATACCCACACTGTCCACCGATCAAGACAAATTCAAGACAGCACTGGCCTTCATTTTTGCTTCGAGTTATACTAACGTAACTTTATGAAAATGCCATCGCTGAATTTTAAATCGATCAAAATACAACTCAATTTATTTCTTGCCGCTTTCGCATGCTTTTTATTCCTTAAAAAACCGACGTTTTCTTTTGCCTCGGCTTTGCTTTTAGCCGTGATTTTTTCCGTGGCGTTGGAAAGCATCCTTCTTTTCCTGAAAACAAAAAAAATCCAGATCTCCTCGAGCGCGATAACTTCCGGCCTCATCATCGGCCTCGTTTTTTCAGACGGATTTCCGTGGTGGATGTTTTTAGCCATAGCTTTTTTCACGATGGTGTCAAAACGCATTTTCCGTTTTCGCGGAAAGAACCTTTTAAATCCGGCCGCTTTTGGTATTTTTCTTGCTGTTTTTTTGTTAAACGGATACACAGCGTGGAAAGGTGCTTATCTTTGGTATATTTTGATTCCGATTGGGATTTATATCGTTTCCAAGATCAAAAAAACGGAATTGATCCTAAGCTATTTCATCACTTCGCTCGCCCTTTTTATCCCTCAGACCCTTTTGCAACAAGGCTCTCTTTGGGATATCCCCGGCTATTTTAATTATTTTTTTATTTTTATTATGTTCATCGAACCTAAAACCACACCGGCCAGATTCTGGCCAAAAATCCTTTTTGGAACCGGCGTCGCACTGTGTGTTTTTATATTAACCCATATCGGCTTCCGCTATGAGCCGGAACTTTTCGCACTTCTCTTGTTCAACCTTTTTGTCCCATGGCTCGATAAAATTCCAAATTGGAAAATACCATCCAAACAACTCAAAGGAGTACTCTCATGAAGCTTCTCCGAATATTTCTTGCGCTCGTCATCACAATCCTTTTATGCGCTAAAAGTTATGCACACCCACCCTCAGTGATTAAGATCCAGTTTGACCCTGCCACCCAGATCCTGAAAGCCGTGATCGAACATCAGGTGAGTAATCCTAAGACTCACTACATTGGAAAAGTGGATATTGGGCTGAACGGCAAGGAAGTGCAAACTTTGACTTTTACGTCTCAAAAAGACCGTGCGTCTCAACTTGTGGAAATCAAAATGAATGGTGTGAAAAGCGGAGACATTCTTAGCGTGGAGGGATATTGTAATCTCAGCGGAAAATTGGTAGAGGAAATCAAAGTCTCCTGATTATGAATCAGAGAAACAATCTTTAATTCATTTTATGAAAACAAAACCCTTAATCGGCAAAGCCGTCATCGCTCAATCCGGCGGATGCACCGCAGTCATCAATCAAAGTCTCGTTGGCGCTTTGGAAGCCGCCCGCAGAACCAGACAGATTACCCATGTCTGGGGGTCCTGGCATGGCATCGAAGGCATCCTAAATGATTCTTTTATTGATCTTAAAACTAAATCCCCACGCTTGATCCGCGATATCGCAAACTCCCCTTCTGCGGCACTCGGTTCTTCCCGTTACAAACTTAAAGAAGGCGAAGCATCGCGCGTGATCGCACAATTTAAAAAACACAATATCCGTTATTTTTTTATGATTGGCGGCAATGACACCGCAAGCACCTTGCTCCGAATTGCGAATGCTGCGGAAAAAGAAAGTTATGCCCTTAAAGTCATTCATATCCCAAAAACGATCGACAATGACCTTATGGAAACCGACCATTGTCCGGGGTACGGATCCAACGCGCGTTTCGCCGCAATCACGACTCAGGAAGCCTCCCTCGATACAAAAGCCATGCAGCGCGTGGATCCCGTGAAGATCATCGAGCTCATGGGCAGAAATTCCGGATGGATTGTCGCCGCGTCCGCGCTTCTAAAAAAATCCGATGCCGACGCCCCGCATATTCTGTTGATCCCGGAAGTGCCTTTCGAAGAGAGTAAATTCATTAAACAGGTCAAACAAACCCTTTCACGTATCGGCTACTGCATCATCGTGATCTCCGAAACCATTCGCGATGCACAGGGCAACCGCATTGGTTCCAAAACGAACGGCATCACCTCGGACCCATTCGGCCATCAATATGTGGAAGGCACGGCGGCACGGCTAGCGAGTATGATCGAAAAACATTTGAGCATCCGCGCGCGTTTTGACAAGCCGGGCACAATCCAGCGCATGTCCATGGCTTATATTTCCGCAACAGACCAACAAGAAGCTTTTCAGGCCGGCATTCACGCCGTAAAGTGGTCCCTAAAAGGAATGTCGAAGGTGATGGTAGGTTTCAAAAGAAAACCGGGGAAAAAATACGCGATAAGCTATGAGCCGGTACCGCTTGAAAAGATCCCGAATCAAGAAAGATATTTACCTGAGGAATTTTTTGATGCAGAAAAGGGAATGATTAGATCCGCCTTTAAAAGATACGCACTCCCTCTTCTTGGAAAAGCTATTAAGTCATTCGCTGCTTTAAAATCCTGACATTCTATTTAGACTTCTTCATGTGCAAGGTACGAACCGTCATTTCTTCGGTCGATGAAGAGATCTTTTTCTTCTGAACTGGTCCTTCCGTCACGGTCACATGACCATCCCCGAAAATTTTTAGCGTCTTCTGCATGGGATTTCCTTTCAGACGCACTGAGAACGAAATTTCCATATAAGTATCAGCAGGTGCCGATTTTGAAAAATGGAAAGATCCCATGATCTTTTTGTCGCGGCGTAAAGCGGCTATTGTTTCCTCTGCGGTCAGCCGACCATCCAAATTCGCATATTGCGCGATATACTTGCGGGCCCATTCAACGGAAATACTGCTGTCTTCCCGAAAGATAGAACCCGACCGGAAAGTCACATTCGCCGGGACATCCCCTTCCTTGGGATAGACGATTCGAAGAATCGCCATCGCGCCGTCGCGATTCATCACGGTATAAGTGCTCACTTGGGAACCATCCCGCCGTTTATTGACGGTCAATTCGCCACTGGGGACATTCCAGGCATCCGGCGAGGCCATCGACTGCTCCAGAAAATCCACCATGCTTTGAACTTCTGCAGCCATTCGCTTTTGGGAGACGGCTTCATCTTTCAAATAAGCATCGATCATTCCCTGCAAGTTTTCTTTGATGGTGTTCCTGGACCATTCTTTTCCCGCTTGCAATTCTCTGTTAAGAAGCAGCTCACTACCTTTTTTCACATTGTCTGAGGATAGCTTTGAACCGCTTCTACGACTCACACTACTGGATGGAGTTATATCTAAATTGTTTACTCCGTTATTGCCACTCATGAAGTCATCATTGGGATCAGACAAAATAGAACCCGATTCCTCATTGGGTGTTCCCATGGGAATACTTTCTTTTGAAGAAACCGGCTTTTTTTGATTTTCTTCTGCCTGGACGGTCGGTGAAGTGGATAGTGTTGACTTTGAACTCAGTGGATGCTCAGCATAGGCACACGAGCAAAATAACATCAACCATATAAAAAAATATAGCTTTAAATAGTAATCCATAACTTTATTCCTTTATTCCATAAATTCATAACTTTTTCAATCACATCCTTACATGAACCGTAGCATCCAGAAAGACTTTTGTCAAATCTATCAGAAGTCTCCAAACGATCCAGAAACTTATCATAAAATGTTTATTGGAAATGACTTATAACAAGGAAAGGAACGCTAAAAACATGCGGATTTTAACTCGAGGAATGCTTCTTTTCTTCTGATTTGATCAATTGCGTAAGAAGCATATTCATGGGTACGGAAACCCTATATTGCTTTCCTAATTGAACAACCATACCATTCAACGCATCGATCTCTGTCTGTTTCCCTCGCTGAAGATCTTGCAACATCGAAGGGTGATGGTGATATGTCCTTGGCAGGAGCTTTCCGTAAAAAAGTTTTTTATAACCTTCTAACGACCTCGGCTGAAGAACAATCCGGGCTTTTTTTGCCACAGCATAGATCTCTTCCATCACCGCTTCCATAGTCGCACGCGTGGATTCATGTTCACCTAGATACCCATAGTGAGTGCCTAAAAGGGATGCGAGAGGATTCAGCGCGGCATTATAGATTACCTTGGACCAGAGTAGACTTCGCACATCTTTAACGGACGTGGAAGGAAGTTTGGCATCATTAAAAATTTTGGCAATTTGTCTGATGCGCAGTGTCATTTTTTTTTGCAGAATCTCCCCCACCGCAGTCGGTGCCGCAATGACGGAGACATGAATCTTTCCGGGTTTTTTCAGTTCAACTCCGAAAATAACACGGCCGGCCAAGACTTGCTTCCTCGGAAGAACATGGCAAAGTGCTTCAATGTTCCCGAGACCGTTCTGTAAAGAAACCACAAGCGTTTTCGGGCCAAGAACCTGTTTGATCAGACTCGCGGCTTTCGCTGTGCTGTAGGATTTGACTGTGCAGAGGATAAGATCAAAGGGTTTGGATTTATCGAGATCATGCATGCAAGTAACAAGTTCTTTGAAACGGAACCGATGCCTGCCCCAAATGCCTGTGACAAAAAGACCGTTCTTCCGGATCGCTTCCATGTGATCTTCCCGGCCTAACAACGTCACTTCATGATTCTTAGAAAGAAATCCTCCAAACGCCGACCCGATCGCCCCCGCCCCGAATACCAGAATTTTCATCTTAATTTCCACCGGCTTGGCGGGCTTCGTAAAGAAAACTCTTGTTAGATTTCCAGTCGGGAATGACCTTACACCAAAGTTCAAGGAAGATCTTTTTACCAAGAAAACTTTCGATGTCGCAGCGCGCGGCGGTCCCGATCTGTTTGATTTTTTCGCCGCCTTTACCGATCACGATCGCTTTTTGAGATTCGCGAGTTACCACGATCGTCGCACTGATCCGCGTTAATTTTCCGTCCTCCTTGAAAGAATCAATACGCACTGCGGCATCATACGGAAGTTCCGCGCCGAGATAATGGTAAAGCTTTTCACGGATCATTTCCTGAACATGAAATCGCACATTCTGATCGGAAAGTTGATCTTCCGGATAAATAAATTCGCCTTCGGGCAGATACTTTAAAGTTTGTTGAACCAGGGCTTTGACATTTTCTCCGGTTCTGGCGCTGATCGGAATGAATTCTTTGAAGGCATAGGCCTTTTGGAATGAATCAAGGGCCGGGATCAGGTCATTTTTAGGGAAACGGTCGATCTGGTTCATGACAAGAAAGACGGGAATGAAAAGTTCCTCGACCCATTTCAGGATTGCACGCTCCGTATCACCCATAGGCTTCGGGTACGCCATCCAGTAAAGCAGGTCCGCATCCTCAAGCGATTGGCGGACCTCACGGATCATGCCTTCGCCCAAAGCATCCTTGGGCTGGTGCACCCCCGGCGTATCCAAAAAAATGATCTGCCCGGAATATTCGCTCTGGAACATCTGCCCGTCCTGGATCGTCAGAATCCCTCGGATCACATCGCGCGTGGTTTGCGGTTTGGCGGAGGTCCCGGCTAGTTTTTCGCCGACCAAATAATTGAGCAACGTAGACTTCCCGACATTCGGCCGCCCAATAATCGCAACATGACCTACTTTTGTTTTTGTCATGGCCCTTCGTCTTCCGTCAAAACTTCTGCCGTTTCGGTTTTAGACACGAAAGGATCGGTCAGAATGGACCCTAGCTTGCCAAGACTGTTTTGCACCTGCTTGGGAGTTTCTTTTGCGATAATAAGGGTCCCTTTCCCCAAACCCTTCAGGGAGAAGGTGGCTTTGGAAATCAAGGCCTTCTGGAATGCCTTGGTAAACGCCGTAAAAAATCCAAATTTCGGATCGTCGATATCTCCCTTGACTTTGATCTCAAGCTCAACGGTCTTATGAGATTCCAAAAGCAATTTCACGGCATCCAGAGAATATTTAAAAACGGCTTGCGTCACCGTCGGATTCGTCAACTTGAGGGACTTCATCAGAAGCCGGTGGTCAGAATCTAAATTACCTTCAACGCATGTCATTTTTGAAAAAAGATCAAAGGTTCCTCCGCTTACTTCGCCAGGCAATCCCTCCAACAAAAAGTCATATTCCATTAAAGCCCCTTCGAGGATTTCGGTTCTGACATCAAAGTTGTCGCCGTCCGCAAACTGACACTTACCTTCCCCGCGAAAAACAGCCGCCGGGTTCTCACCAAAAGTACCTTCGAGCTTGATGAATTCGTTGAACGTGGGGCTAATGTAATCTGACATGAAATCAAACCCCGTCCAAAAACCTTTAAGCCTCTTAAAAACGTATCTTTCTTCGGGAGAAACACGCCGGTCATCGATCACGATCGTTCCGTTCTCAAGTTCCAATCGGTCGATCCTCACACGCCAGTTTGGCTCTCCAACATTATCCGGAGGCGGTTTCGGATGCGGCACTGCGGGCACAGGACTATCCTCATCCAACCCCATGTGATAGTACCAAATCTTGACGTTCGTTCGCGATCCTTTCGGCGTCATATAACTTTCCACCGCAAAGATGGCTTCCTTGAAATGTGCTAATGTGATCCGCACGAATTTATTCTTCAATAAACTGGGATCGATGAATATGTCTACCTTTTTGGCCGTAAAATGATCCCTGCGTCGAAAATCCACCGGATTATAAATGACAAATTTTTCCACATGAACATGGCAAGGCCATAAACGGATGCGCAATCCCGTAATGGTAATTGGCATGTTAAAAAGCGAGGTGAGTTTTTTCTCAAGAAAAGGCTCCACGGCCATGCCGAGAAGTCGTTCGTAAAAAAAGTAGAAAAACGTAATAAAAATTAGCAAAAAAACAAGGTTTTTCAACCCTTTCATCTGGGGTTCAAACCCCGATGGAAGATCTCATGGCTGTTGTAAATAGTCTCTAACCGATCGATATCTTCGCGGTCCAACTCCGCTTCCAAAGAAGCACTTACATTTTCAAGCACCTGAGTTCTTGTTTTTGCTCCCGGAATGATGGTGGAGACGGCATCGAATCCGAGCAAATATTCCAAAGCTGCCTTCACCAGCGATATTCTTTTCCCTTTCAATGTTTGCTTAAAAATCTGCACTTTTTCCCAGTCCGCTTGCCGCTTGACAGGCATCCATCGGGAACGATGATCATCTTTCGGGAAAATGTGGTCCGGCACGTATCTCCCGCTCAAAATTCCCGAAGCGAGCGGTTCCCTTGCAATCACTCCGACATCTTTTTTTTCGGCTTCCGGAAAAACCCTTTCTTTCATGCGCTGGTCCAGAAAATTAAAAATAAGCTGGATCGCCTCAACCCGATGGTCTTGTAAAGCGGCAAACGCTTCTACTTCGGTATGCACAGAGATCCCGATACGCCGAATCTTCCCCTGCTTCTTTAAACCTTCAAGAACTCCGAAGATCTCTTTTCGCTGAATCAATTCGAGCGAAGGGTTATGAAGCTGATAAAGATCAATGGACTCCATCCTGAGCCGTTTGAGACTTTTTTCACACGCAGACCGGATATATTCCGGATCAAAATTTTTTTTATGCGCCCCCTGGGTAAAATCCCAGCCCACTTTCGTAGCAATGATGGCCAGGTCACGGCGCTTGTCTTTCAGAAACTGCCCAAGAAGTTCTTCGCTGTGACCTTCGCCGTAGACATCCGCTGTATCAAAGAAATTGACCCCGGACTCCCAGGCTGTTTCCAAAGCCCTGAGCGAATCTCCATCCGAAACCTTGCCATAACTTTGTCCGCCAATAGGCCAACATCCGAAACCGATTTCGGAAACACGAAATTTTGTCTTGCCAAGAAGGCGCTCTTTCATGCGAAAGCCAATCGTATTAAGGTTGGTTGTTCCAAATGGAAAGTAAAGTCATCCCGACTGCCATTCCTTGCGGTCATAAAAGTCGGATAAATGATCCACCTATTTCGGGAAAAGCTCGTCGATGACCTTCTGGATCTTTTCCTGAGCCTGATAACCGACAAGTTGCTTTGCGACTTCACCGCTTTTAAAAAAAATGATCGTCGGGATACCTTGAATGCCGTATTTTTGCGGAACATTAGGATTTTCATCCACATTCATTTTTCCGACTACAATTCTATCCGCATTCGCTTCCGCAATCCGTTCAACCACCGGACCCAACATGCGGCAGGGACCGCACCATTCGGCCCAAAAATCAACCAAAACAGGCTTGGGGGATTGAAGCACTTCAGTCTGAAAATTTGCATCTGTAATGGTTTTTTCTTTACTCATCATGGGCTCCTTTGATCAAAAAGCAGTGAGAAATTTCAAAAATATTTTGTAATATACACCCAACCCTATTGTATGTCCAGGCGAGGAGATTCCAAAAACCCAACAATATCCCGACCCGGTCAATCTTCCCCCAAAATCTCAGCGAGAGATTGAAACACTTGATCCACAAAAGGCTTTTGAACAATCTTAGTCGCCCCGACTTTTTTGGCATTAGTTTCCAACGCTGAATCCTGTGACGCCGTGAAAAAGACCACAGGAATGTGAGCCGTTTCCTGAGCGGCCTTCAACTGGCGGCAAGTGTCGTACCCGTTCATTTCCGGCATGATCACATCCAACAAAATAAGATCCGGTTTCCAGTCTTTGGCCTTTTGAAGAGCCTCTTTGCCGTCAAACGCCGTCTCAACAATAAATCCTCGCGAGGCAAGACGCTTCTGCATCAAGGCAACCACCATGGGTTCATCATCCACAAAAAGAATTTTTTTAGACATGCTTTAACCCCTCTTAAAAAAGTTGGCCGATATCTTCTCGTCTGCCCACAAGCCCGTTATGTTGTTAAGTCTCTACCGATAAGTTCTTCATCCTAAGATTCGAAGTATTCCTTCGCTCATGGGGAAGGTTATTACTATCAGATTTCGGAATACTTAGCTATAAACTTTAAACTTATTCCCCACGGCGGGCAAGCCAATTTTCTATCAACCCTTAAAGGGTCATTGGACTAGCCCTGGCAACCTTTTATCAAAAAATAATAGATGCCAGGGCAAGCCAATTTTCTATCAACCCTTAAAGGGTCATTGGGCTAGCCCTGGCAACCTTTTATCAAAAAATAATAGATGCCAGATCAAGTTTTACTTCTTCCGTAAGGACAAAACTTCAGAATTTCACAGTGCAGACAATCCGGCCTTCGCGCAAAACAACGTACACGACCATGATGAATAATCAGACTGGAGTAGGCTGTCCAATCCTTATGCGGCACCAGTGCCATGAGATCAAATTCGATTTTGACGGGATCTGTGTGTTGTGTCAGTCCCAACAACCGATTGATGCGCATCATATGGGTATCCACGGAGATCCCAGGAATGCCAAAGGCATTCCCAAGAATCACATTGGCGGTCTTGCGCCCAACTCCAGGTAACGTCACCAAATCCTCCATCCGGGCAGGAACCTTACCGCCGAAACGGTCCAAAACCTCCCTGGCCGATGCGAGAATATTTTTTGTTTTATTTTTATAAAAGCCGGTACTGCGAATATCTTTTTCAAAATCTTTCGGAACCGCATCCGCCACAGAGCGGATATCCGGATATTTTTTAAAGAGAACAGGCGTGACCTTATTCACCATCTTGTCCGTACACTGCGCCGAAAGGATGGTCGCAACCAAAAGTTCCCAAGGATTCGAGAAATGAATCGCACACCGTAATCCTGGATAGGCCTTTCGCAGGAATCGGAGCATGGCCAAAACGCGTTTTCTTTTCGAACAAACGGTTTCCTTCATAGGCTTTATTATAACAGTCTTGTTTTTACAGCTGAAGCATGAAACAACCTTTCGAAAAACACCAGCTCCTGACAAATTCGAAACAGACGGTAAACAAAAACAGCTCGGGGTATTTTCTAAAAAAAATAAACTCGGAAAACCCCGAGGAGTTCATTGTAAGCCAAGGCACTTTTCGATATACTTTCATCACATTTATGGATTTTTTCAAAGGAGGATTGATCTATGATTAAAATGCGGGCTGTTATCTTTAAGAAACACGGCGAGACCAAAGAGCTTGAAGAAGCTTATGTCCCGATTCCTGATCTCGGAAAACGTGATGTGCTGGTGAAGGTCAGGGCATGCGCCCTCAACCATTTGGACCTTTGGACACTTGCGGGAATGCCGGGCGCCAAAATTACTATGCCTCATATTCTCGGCTCTGATGTTGCCGGTGAAGTGGTCGAAAAAGGGAAAAAAGTTCACGGTATTCCTCTGTACAAGCCTGTGATCGTTGCGCCAGGCATCTCTTGCGGAAAATGCGACTATTGCAAATCGGGGTGGGACAGCCTTTGTCGTCAATATCGCATTCTCGGTTTTCAGGAAAACGGCGGCTATGCCGAATATGTCAAAGTTCCGGCAAGGAATATCATTCCTGTCACGAAGCAACTAAGCATGGAAGCATGGGCCTCTATCCCACTGACTTTCTTGACAGCCTGGCATATGCTCGTCAAACGCGCCGCCATCCAGAAAAAAAATTCTGTGTTGGTTCACGGGGCGGGAAGCGGGGTCGGCAGCGCGGCGATCCAGATCGCGAAACTTTTTAAAGCCCGCGTGCTGGCCACGGTGGGGCGACAGGAAAAAGTCAAATGCGCCAAAGCCCTCGGTGCGGACGAAGTGATCAACTATACGGAAAAGGATTTTGTGACCGAAGTTTTGCGCTTTACAAAAGCGGAAGGTGTCGACATTGTTTTTGACCATCTTGGCGGCGAAACTTTTACGAAAAGCATCCACTGCCTTAAGAAAAAAGGACGCCTCGTCACCTGCGGGGTCACCACCGGCCGGAGCGTTAATTTAGATCTCCGTTATGTCTACAGCCGGCAGCTTTCCATTGTGGGCTCTTACATGGGCGGCATTCATGAACTTGAACGGATTGTCCGCCGCGTCAGGGCAGGCAAACTTCACCCTGTCGTCGACAAGGTGTTTCCGCTCCGGGAGGCGCGCCAAGCACTGAATCGAATGATCGCGCGCGACCATTTTGGAAAAATCATTTTAAAACCTTAAAGACAGGATAGCGGATGACGAAGGAAGGAGAACAAAAAACCAAAGGATTGACGTTATTCGTCATCCTACATCCTTCATGCTGCCTTTCATGAAACGTTCAAAACTTTATCTCTCGGGAATCCGGCTCATGTCACTCAGCGCCGTTTGTTTTTCGCTAATGGCGCTTTGCGTAAAATGGGTCACGCGGGATCTTCCTCCTTTTGAAATCGTATTTTTCCGGAGTTTTTTCGGGCTTCTATGGGTCCTCCCCCTTATTTTTTGCAGTAAAACTTCGCTTTGGGGTGTCGAACACGGAAAACTGATCGCCCGCGGCATCAGCGGATGTCTGGCTCTTCTCTTGCATTTTTATACCATTGCAAAACTCGAACTCGGCACGGCCATTATGCTTAACTACACAGCCCCGATCTTTGCAGTAATCTTTGCGGTTTGTTTTCTGCATGAGCGACCGAGCCTTTCTCTCTACGGATTGATCTTTCTCTCGTTCGTGGGAGTGATCTTGCTTAATGCTAACTATAACGTTTCCTGGAAACCGGAGGTCTGGCTGGCATTGCTTTCCTCGGTTTTTGCCGCGATCGCTTATGTTTCGATCCGGACGATTCGACAACGTGAATCGCCGCTTACGGTCATTTTTTATTTCACGCTGATTTCGACGATCGGTTCGCTTTTTTTTATCAAAAACTGGAAATGGCCAAACATGTCTGGGTGGATCTGGATTGCAGGAGTCGTGATCTTCTCTTTTTACGGACAGTTATGGATGACTACCGCCTACCGTCGAGCACCAACCTACATGGTAACGCCTTTTCAGTACCTTCACCCTGTCTTGTCTTTCGGCTACGGCTGGCTTTTATGGGGAGACAAGATCACCTGGCAAATCGCCATTGGTGTTTTTTTGATCGTATTAAGCGGTTCGCTCATTTCTTACTTTGAGACAAAACAAAAAAAACATTTATCTGTCCCTGCGACTCCTCATAACTAAGCTTGCTGCTGAGGGCCGGGAAGCCATCCATCGTCAGACTCTTGATCCGTGATCTTGAAGGCAAAGTACATATACGCCAAATTCATCAAAACACCGGCCCACCAAGGCCAGGGAAAGCGGTGGAAGACCGGAAGCCTCATGATCCCCATGACAAACCAAGATGCTGTCATGGCAAAACAAGTAAGATTAAAAATGGCGCCGTAATTAAGTTTATTCATCCGGCCAAGATTCAAGAGAAGCCCTACCAGCGAATAAAATAAATTATTGACGATGTTAAAAATGAAAAGAGTGATCAGTATCACCATCGGCACAATAAAGAAAATGGCCCCTTTGATATTCTGGAAAAGTTTTTCAACAAGCTCTTTGGTGATCCGGACTTTGGCCGGCAATTGCTGTTTTGATTGAATGCCCGCTTGAGTAATGTCGCGGGCTTCAAGACGTCCCGGTTCTTTTTTGACAAAGACCTGTGTTTTTGTCACAAAAATAAATGCCTTTCCCATATCCTGCTCTGTCACACCAGTTTTTGTCATATCAAATATCGCGACCGGTCCGTAATTCGGATATTCCATAACATAATTTGTCTGACCGTTCTCAAGATTGAGTCCTTCGGGCGTCCAGATCATCACTGGCATATTCGTCTTACCCCAATCCAGCAATTCATTTGCTTTGGGCATGAGCACCACAAACACAAAAACCATGATCACCACAACCGTGATGCAAGTGATATAAAGTGTATAAAGCACTCCCCTCCCGCCCGATGATTTTGAGGCATCATGGTAAACCACGGGATGAAAAAGAGCCGTGACGGGGGCCAGCCAAAAAGAAAAAAGATTATTCATATTTGATCTCCATAATTTTTAGTTTAATGGTTCCTGCCGGGACCGGGATCAAGGCTTCTTCATGAACAGATTTTCCCAAAAGACCTCTTCCGATCGGGGACGTGATCGAGATCTTGCCCTCATCAAAATTGGCTTCGTCCTGTGCGACCAGCGTGTAGACAAAAATATCTTGCGTTACAAGATTCTGCACCTTGACCGTCGCGCTCAGATAGGCCTTGTCCTGGGCGATCTCACTTTTGTGCAAGATCCGAGCATTCCCGAGTTTATGCTCAAGTTCCGCGATCCGAATCTCCAGCTGGTGTTTTGTTTCCTTAGCGGTCTCATAATCCGCATTCTCGCTGAGATCCCCATGCGCCCGCGCCTTTTCAAGCTGGTCCGCGACTTCACGGCGTTTTTTGGTCTTAAGAAAATTGAGTTCCTCAGATAATTTTTCGTAACCCTGCTGCGTCAAAATAATTTTCTCTGCCATTTTCAATAAACTCCTTTAATTTCCTGTATTTGATAAGAACTGTTCACAAGGCAAGATTCAAACCCTGCATCCTTAATCAGCCGGACTAGATCGTCAGCGCTCAAATCCCGTGGCGAACGACTGCCCGCTTCATGCATCACACGTTCGTCTAAATGGGTTCCGCCCATATCATCCGCCCCGAACGAAAGTGCCACCTGTGCGAATTTCAGATCCGTTGCTGCCCAGTGCACTTTGATATGTGGGATATTATCCAAAAGAAGCCTGGAAATGGAAAGTATTTTCAGATCCAAAAAACCGCTTGCCTCATGGATATCTTTGATGGCATTTTTCCCGGGATGATACGCCAACGGCACGAAAGAAAAAAAACCGTGCGTTTCGTCCTGAAGCTCTCTTAATTTCAAAAGATGCTCAACGCGTTGCGCATCACTTTCAAGATGCCCGTAAAGCATGGTCGCGTTCGTCTGGAGACCAAGCCGGTGCGCGGTCCTATGAACGGCGATCCATTCTTCACCGGATATTTTTTGGGGACAAAGTTTCCGCCGAACTTCAGGATCAAAAATCTCCGCCCCTCCTCCTGGAAGACCGTCAAGCCCTTTAGACTTCAGTTGTCGCAGCACCTCTTCCACGGATAAACCGGCACGCTTGGCTATATCGTGAATCTCCGTTGCGCTGAATGCCTTGATGTAAATTGCAGGACCTATCCCGCGTATCCTCTGGATCATTTCAAGATAATAATCAAACCCCAGATCCGGATGATGCCCTCCCACGATATGAACCTCATTAATATGCCAGCGATCCACAGCTTCGCGCACAGTGTGTTCTACCTCATCAAGTGTGAGCGCATAGGCGTCCGAAGCTCCGGCATCGCGTGAAAAAGCGCAGAAGTCACATTGTGTGGAACAAATATTCGTATGATTAAGGTGGAGATTGACGGAATAAAAAACCCGCCGGCCGTGCAATCTCTCACGTACACTTTGTGCCATTTTTCCCAAAGTCAGGATGTCCGTGTTTTGAAAAAGCCGCAGGCCGTCTTCAAAAGAAAGGCGTTGCTGCGTTTGAACTTTTTGGGAAATATTCTGAAGGGACCGGAGATTTTGCTTCATGGAAAAACCTAGGCTTTTTTCTTGCGACGTTTTTCGATTTCTTTAAAAAGCTCGTCCACAAGTTGATGTTCAGCAACTACGCGTTCCTGCTTGCCGTCCACATAAATCATTCCTTTTTGTTTTCCGCCCGTGATCGCAAAATCGGAACCCTGCGCTTCGCCCGGTCCGTTAACCGCACATCCCATCACCGCAATCGTCAGAGGACCTTCCAGTTTCATGGCCCGCGTCTCTACTTCTTCGGCGAGTTTTGCGGCATCAATTTCCGAACGGCCGCAGGTCGGGCAAGAGATCACTCGAACTCCTTGCTTCAAATCAAGCGATTCGAGGATCATCTTCGCGACTTTGACTTCTTCCACCGGATCCGCAGTCAGGGAAACACGGATCGTATCGCCGATTCCTTCTTGAAGTAATGTGCCGACACCGATGGCATTGTAGACACTCCCTCGTAAAAGGGTTCCGGCTTCGGTAACGCCGAGGTGCAACGGGTAATCGAACTGCTGGCTGGCCAACCGGTAGGCCTGGATCATGGTCGGCACATCAGTCGCTTTCAGGGAAATGACTATATCGTGGAAATCCAGATCCTCCAGGATTTTTAGGTGACGACTCGCACTTTCAACGAGCGCCTTCGGTGTCGGTCCGAATTTTTCCATCAAATCTTTTTCGAGCGATCCTGCGTTGACGCCGATACGGATCGGGATGTGATGACGCTTGGCTTTTTCCACCACTTCAATCACGCGTTCTTTTTCGCCGATGTTTCCGGGATTCAGCCGAAGTTTGTCCACGCCTTCGTCGATCGCCATCAAAGCAAGCCGGTAATTAAAGTGAATGTCCGCCACAAGCGGGATAGAAATCTTTGCCTTGATCTTACCGAGCGCTTTCACATCTTCTTCTCCGGGACACGCAACGCGGACGATTTCGCAACCTGCTTCAACCAGACGGTCAATCTGTTGGAGCGTGGCTTTGACATCCCGCGTCGAAACTTTGGTCATGGATTGAATGCGGATGGGTTGGCCGCCTCCGAGGATGAGCTTGCCCACCTTCACTGCGCGCGTTTTCTTCCTTGGAATGTTTGTTTTTTGTTTCATATTTTCTTAGCAGTCTTTTCCAATTTACCCTGGCATCCATCTTTTTAAAACGAAAGGTTGCCAGACTAGTCCAATGAACCCTTATTTTGTGATTGAGAATCGGATTTGCCTGCTTTCGTCAGACATTGAGAGAGATTCATAGCACAAAACCCTTCGCCGCACATGGAGCAGAATTCTCCGTGGCGCGCATCGCCGTCGGGCAACGCTTCATCATGCATTTTCTTCGCATTTGCAGGATCAAGAGATAACGCAAACTGTTTTTCCCAATCAAAATCAAACCGTGCTCTTGCAAGCGCATCGTCCCGCTCTCTGACTCCTGGCCGGTGGCGTGCGACATCCGCGGCATGAGCCGCGATTTTGTAAGCAATCACGCCTTGTTTGACGTCCTCAAGATTCGGAAGACGCAAATGTTCGCAAGGCGTCACATAGCAAAGCATCGCGGCTCCGTGCTGCCCGGCGATGGCCGCACCGATAGCAGACGTAATGTGATCATAACCCGGCGCGATATCAGTCACAAGCGGTCCGAGCACATAAAAAGGCGCTCCGTGACAAACTTTGATCTGTCGCTCGATGTTCATGGGAATTTGATCCATCGGCACATGCCCCGGTCCTTCGACCATCACTTGCACATCCTGTTCCCAGGCGCGGAGTGTCAGCTTCCCAAGCGCATCCAGTTCCGCAAATTGCGCCTGATCGCTCGCATCCGCCAGGCATCCCGGACGCATGCCATCGCCGAGACTGATTGTAATGTCGTATTTTTTACAAATTTCGAGAAGCCGGTCAAATTGCGTGTAAAGAAAATTCTGTTGTTGATGTTCCCGGCACCACCGCGCCAGAATTGCCCCTCCGCGGCTTACAATCCCTGTCACACGTTTTTCCACTAGCGGCAAATGTTCCAAAAGCACGCCGGCATGAATCGTCATGAAATCCACGCCCTGCCTGGCCTGGTGTTCGATCACATCGAACATGATGTCAGGCGTCAGTGCCTCCGGTTTTCCGTTGACCCTGCTCAGCGCTTCATAAATCGGAACGGTCCCGACCGGGACGCTGCTGGCACGAATGATCGCTTCGCGCGTTTCGTCCAGCGCAGAGCCTGTCGAAAGATCCATGAGGGTGTCCGCTCCGAACTGGATCGCGACTTTTACTTTTTCAAGCTCCGTGGCGATATCCGATCCCAACGCGGAATTCCCGAGATTTGCGTTGATCTTGCAACGCGCGTTGATCCCAATCCCAATAGGGCGAAAATCTTTGTGATAATGATTCGCGGGAATCACTAACTTGCCGGCTGCGACTTCTTCGCGGACGAATTCGGGCGCAAGATTTTCCACACCCGCCACATAGTTCATTTCCCCGGTCACGATCCCTTGCCGGGCATAATGCATCTGCGAACGGTTGGAATCTTTTTCTCTTTTTAAAATCCATTCATCGCGAAAAGCCATTTTTCTTTTCAGATCTCCACTTAATCAAAGATGCCAGTGACAGTCACTCTTGGTGACTATCACCTTATCTTTTTTAAAAAGTTTGGGCCACCATCGAACGACTTTGCGTCCACCACACATTCAATTCTTTAGGGAAATATCGCATTCCGATTTTTTTGAATTCCCTGAGCGTTGTCAACACCCGGTGCGGCCACTTCCCGATCCTGTCCTGCATACGTCTCGCCACCACTTCAAGCTCCGCAGCATTAGCAGCCCGGATCATGGTATAAAGAGAGTAAGGAAATTCCGGATAAAGCGGCCGTCGGTCTCCATACAACACTTCTCTGAACTCATGGATCTCAGGCCCAATTCTCAGAAGTTTTTCTTCGGGAATCTGCCAAGCCACAAGAGTTTTTGTGGAAGACTCGGTCTCCGGTAACCGCAGAAAGCTTCCGATCCTTCGAAGAAATCCTTTATGCGTCAGGGTTTTGATGATTGTAATGATTTTTTCTACCGGGAGATTCAATGCTTCGGCGATTGTTTCATACGGTTCATCGGTGATCAGAAAAGGCTCCTGCAACCAACGGATGACTTCGATCTCCTGAGCTGTCAGATCCGGTAACCGCGCTTCCTGGCGCTTTTCGTAGCGCTCCCCCATGGCCGCAAACAGCCCGGCATCCAGACTGTTTAAATAATCCGCGCCTTTATAAACCTTCCGGACCGGGAGAAATAAAGTCCCTCTTGCCCCGGAAATTTTTTCCAAATATCGCACATGCAGTTCCAGGTCATGTTCTGCCGGTACCGCAAGAAAGAACCAAAAATTGAACTCGTGGTCCCTTTCACAAGCATAAACCACTCCCGGATGCTGAAGGATGATCTCGGTGTTCGGTGCAAGTTCCGACGGTCCAAACCGCATCGCAACCCAAACGCTCTGATAGTAAAACGCATGCGGGTCAAGCACTGGCTTGATACCGGCCAAAATACCTTCTTTGATAAGACGCTGAACACGCACCAGCACCCCAGCCTGATCCACACCCACTTTCGCAGCCAAGGTCCCGAAAGGCTGACCGG
Organism: Candidatus Omnitrophota bacterium; assembly: GCA_022711115.1. Lineage (GTDB taxonomy): Bacteria > Omnitrophota > Omnitrophia > Omnitrophales > Aquincolibacteriaceae > JAKLFP01. The sequence continues at coordinate 111,542 of JAKLFP010000001.1, forward strand.
TCAAGGGGATACCGTTGTGAAGATGCGTTAAAAGAAGACGGTCTTTTTCATCCATAGGATGACTCTTTAGCTCCCTTTCTCTTGCGAATAGAACTTGCAGATTGGGTAACAGTCACCCAAAGTGACTGTCACTACTCTTTCTAGGAAGGTGCACTGAAGTCATAATAGCTCAGAGGGCTGGGTTTGTCCATATAACCCCAGACCTACTACAGAAGAACAGAGTCGGTGACAGTCACCCACCACCCAAAGTAACTGTTACTTGTCAGCTATCCTTTGATCACACCGATGGGGCGCATTCGGACAACTTTTTTGGCAAGGCCGGCACGCGAAACAACATCGACGACTTGGTTAACATCTTTGTACGCTGCGGGCTGTTCTTCCGCGATCCCTTTTTCACCGCGGGCCATCACGATGATCCCTCGAGCCTCCAGTTCTTTCCGGATCGAGCTTCCATGAGCCGCCTTTAATGCCGCGGTCCGGGACATCGCACGACCGGCACCATGGCAGCATGTGCCAAATGTCTCCTCCATAGCCTGCTGTGTCCCGACCAAGAGATAGGAATTCCGGCCCATATCGCCGGGAATGATAACAGGTTGTCCGGTGTCCTGATACTGTTCCGGCAATTCAGAATTCCCCGGAGCAAAAGCGCGTGTAGCGCCTTTCCGGTGAACACAAAGCACTTTTGTTTTTCCATTGATCGTAAACTGTTCGAATTTTGCGATGTTATGAGCCACATCATAAATAAGATCCATGCCAAGATCCGTCGGACTGCGTTGAAAAAAATGTTCGAAGACTTGTTTGGTGAGCACCATTAGACACTGGCGGTTGGCCCACGCAAAATTTGCCGCACAACGCATAGCCGCAAGGTATTGTTTCCCTTCCGGAGAATGGACAGGCGCACAGGCGAGTTGTATATCCGGAACCGTGATTTTGTATTTAGTGAGCGCGTGCCGCGTTGCATCGAGCGAATCTTCGCAGATCTGATAACCGAACCCGCGGGAACCTGAGTGGATCATGACGGTTACTTGTCCGGTTTCAAGACCGAATTTTGAAGCCAGAGCCGCATCCAGGATTTGATCCACAACCTGAACTTCCAGAAAATGATTGCCGGAACCCAACGTCCCGAGTTGATCCATGCCCCGCTGATAAGCGCGTTCCGAAACTGCATCCGGATCCGCGCCATCAAGGCAACCCCCTGCTTCCGTGCAAGAAAGATCCTCCGCAGAGCCATAACCATGCCGGACAGCCCAACCGCTTCCTTCGCGGACCATTTGCCGTATTTCTTTTTTCCCAAGATTGATTTCACCCGATTGGCCGACCCCGCAAGGAATTTTTGAAAAAAGGGCTCCGACAAGTTCCCGAAGCCTTGGCCGGACATCGGCTTCTGTCAGATTGGTTCGCAAAAGCCGCACACCACAGTTGATGTCGTAACCCACGCCACCTGGCGAAATCACGCCGCCTTGTTCCGGGTCGGTCGCGGCCACACCACCGATCGGAAAGCCATACCCCCAATGAATGTCCGGCATAGCCAGAGAATGCTTCACGATACCCGGCAAAAAAGCCACATTCGCCACCTGCTCCAAAGACTGATCCGTCCGGATCTTCGGCAAGCTTTTTTCATCCGCAAAGACAAGACCGGGCACACGCATCCCTTTTTTATAGGAGACCGGGATCTCCCAGCGTTGATCATCGAGCTTGATCAAAGGAATTTGTCCGGACATAGGATTAGATATCAAAAATGACTTCGGCCAGCCATCCCGCCAAGTCTTGGACCACATGGAACTGATGAAAGGTCACGGCCTTGATCTCATGCCGCGACACATGCTGTTTGGGATCAAACCGAGCCGCCTTGGCTTTCAGTTTCAGCAGCATCGGCGTCAGACTGATAAAACGATATTCCAGAAAAACAGACTTACGTGTGGAAAAAACAAAAAGAAGTTCCTGCAGCCAGCGCATAAAAAGTTCCTCCACATTTTCTTCCTGAAAATTCATTTCAATTTCATGCAGCGGGGAAGGACGGGATTTTTGAATCGCGTCAAGGTCGGTCACAAGGTTGAAAAAACCTTCGGCCGCATCCTGAAAAAGCCGGTTCAGGTCTTTCGCCCGAATGCGCAACCCGATGTCCGCGGTATGTTCGAAGGTCTCATAAGGCATAGAAAACCGGGAGGTTCCTGGTTGATATTATTTCAAATGGGTACGAACCGCCTGCAGTAACTTATCGATCTCAAAAGGTTTTCTGAGGATGCCGGCGACACCGCCCAATTCCTCGATGCGCTGCGGCATTTTTTCATTCACGCTTGCGATAATCACCGGAATCGAACGGCATGGTTCGCGCTCCCGCAAATGGACGTAAAATTCTTCACCATCCATCACCGGCATGATAAGGTCCAGAATAATAAGATCCGGGATTTCTTTATCCAAAATAGCCAGGCCTTCACTCCCGTTATAGGCCTTCTGGACTTCAAAAGACTCTCCTTGTAAATAAAGTGAATAAATATCCTGAAAGTCCTTGTCATCCTCCACAATCAATACTTTTTTTACCATTTTTTCACCCCGTCAGAAATCGAAAGTGCCTTTAAATACTTTCGCAGTTTGATCATGTTTTATGAAATAGCTAAAAATGTTTTTCCTGATTTGGATGCACCGGAAAAATCATTTTAAAAACACTGCCTTTGCCTAGTCCGTCGCTTTCAGCCCAAATTTCTCCTTCATGCAAAGAAACAATTTCCCTGGTGATCGTGAGACCCACACCGATGCCGAGCGTGGAAGGAGTCTTCTGATAGAACGCCTCGAAGATCTTCTGAAGACTTTGCGGCTCAATGCCAATGCCGGTATCCGCCACGTCGGCGCAAATATCCGCCCCGCGAAGCGACGAAGAGATTGTAATCTTGCCGTCCGACGTGAATTTGATAGCATTCGAAACCAAGTTGCCAAAAACCCGATAGAGCATGTCCGGATCCCCGATCATTCTGAGCGGCATAGGGCTCAAGTGCGATTCGAGTTTCAGATGGTGCTGTTCGGCTAAAGGGCCCAAGTCTTTGACCACCAAAGCGATCACGTCATTGAGATCAATCTCTTGTTTTTTAACATCCGACATGCCCGACTCGACTTTAGAGAGATCCATGATGCTCGATATGGTCCTCATCAAACGGTCCGCGTTTTCCCGGAGCATTTTAATGATGGGAAGAAGTTTTTCATGTTCCGGCATCGTCAAGATCTGCTTTTCCATCCATTGAAGCGTCATGATGAATTTTGCCGTCGGGGTTTTTAATTCATGCGCTACATCGCGGACTAGGGTTTCTTTCATCATTTCGACGCGCCGCAGGTCCGTAACATCACGCATGACTCCCTGGATGAGGCGGAGGTTCCCTTCATAATCGACGACAGGAGAAAGATTGGTTTGATAGTAGACTTCCGTGTGATGCAAACGGTGATAATGTTTCGTGTTTAAATGCAAGATGGGTTTTTTGGAACTCATGATGGTTTCCAGGGCATCCTGGAATTTCTGAGCTTCTCCCTGGGCATGCATCGAAAAGAAAAGGGGCAATCCTTCGGCAAGAATTTCCTCGCGGGTATATCCTGAAAAACCGCGATTCAAGAGCACCAGATCTCCTTCCGGGGTGATCGAAAAAATAATATCGCTTACTTCATTGACAATGGAACGGTATTTTTCTTCGGATTCCTCCAGGGCATGAGTGCGAACCCGCAAATGATCAAAGCTCTGCACCAACCGGCTCACCACTTTGTTAAACGCATCGCCGACCTCCTGGATCTCATCCATGGAATGAATGTCCGCGCGAGCCTCAAGATCCCCCGCCAGAATGTTCCGCGCTGTTTTTTGAAGGACAATTAAGGGCCTCATGACAAGCCAGGTAAGACCCGCCACGATGATCGTTAAAACAACGGAAAGAAGAAACGCAATAAGAAATTTCTCGAAAAAAAGCCGGCTGAGTTCCTGCTCGAATTCGATTTTGGAAAAGACGATAATCAACCGCCCGAGTTTTTTGCCTTTGCCCAAGATAGGGGCCACTACCGCATAATTGTCGTCACTGACTTTTTCGACCCCAAAAAAATCTTGCTTGTTATAAGACCCCGGCAAAAAATCTCCGCCCGGCCGGCTGGTGCCAACCAAGTTCCCTTGGGTATCCTCCACGCGGACCTCTTCTACATCGGTCTGTATGGCCAAAAGAGCGATATTGGATTGAAGTGTTTTTTTATCTCCGGACTCCAGCGGGATCCTGAGCGTTTTTGAAAAAACTTCCGCGATGGTTTGAAGTCGTATTTCTTTGTACTTGACCATCATATCGCGAAAAACGTTAAAGGTCGTATAGAGGACAAAAAAGATGATGGCGCAGACAAGCACCAGCATCGGCAGGGCCAGTTTGTAACGGATTGAAAGACGGAAAAACGGCTTTCTGGAAAATTCCTTAAAGTGCCATGAAACCAGCGGCGCTGATTTCCCATGGCCCGAAAAATTCTTTTTTTTATTGTGCGGATCGTCTTTTGTTGGCTGCATAGCTTCCTCAAATCGATACTACAAAGTCATTATTGACATGAACCTCATGGAAGTCAATCTTCAAAACCCGCTTGCTCGCTGGAACATGCTTCCTATTTTCCGAAAATTGCCGACATCCAAGATCCAGCTTCTGTTTTTTAAGAAAATCAAGGCCTCGAAGAGGATCCGCTGAGATATTCCGCCCAATGGCAAATCAGATCCTCGAGAACTTCCACATCTCCCGGCAATAACGGATACTGCCGGATGTTTTGCTGAGATACCCACTTGAAATCTTTACAATCCAACGCAGCGGGTTCTCCTTTTTCCCATCTGCAAAAATAGAAAAAAAGCCGGATTTTTCTCTCCGGCGTCCCATGCTCCCTCTGTCCCCAAAATCTTTCGGGATGTATCCGGATTCCAAGTTCCTCAAAAACTTCCCGTTTTAAACAATCTTCAATCGTTTCCCCTTCTTCGCGCTTGCCGCCGGGGAATTCCCAATACCCGCCAAAACTATCTTCAAGATGCCGCTGAGCAATAAGAATCTGCCCGTTTTTGTGAATCATGGCACAACCGACATCGATCGTTTCTCTAGGATTCATTCGCTTAACATTCCTGTGACTGTCTGGATCACACGGGTCTGGCTTTTCTTAGAAAAAAAAAACCAAAATAACTAAGGAAGAGGCTTTTGAAGAATAAAAAGACTGGCTGTTCTGTCTCGAAAAGCTTCCGCCCAATCTTGATTCGTTCGCAAAACAGCCGCCAAAAGGCTGTTCGACTTCAAGAGCACATAACGAACATCAAACTGTTTAAAAATAGAATACATTTCCGTCCAATTTTTTGATTGAAGATCGTAGATATTAGCCCACATACGGAAAAAAGCACCGCCATACATATCGACCCTGCCATCAATAAAGACCGGTATATCGTTCCAGATTAAAAAGCCTCCCCACCCATATTCATTATAACCATGGAGCTTTGTAATGCCTTTTTCCTTCATAAATTTGATGGCTTCGACCGGAAATTCTCCCCGAATGACTATTTCGTTACTTAGAATCTGTTGAGAAGTCCGCTGACCGGTTACCGCAAGAACTGAAATCACAAGAACCGTATTCACGATTTGAACAATCCGGGAAGGCTTTGGCGATAATATCTTTTCTTCGAGAAAAAGCCACCATTTGGAGTCCTGAAAACAATCCAGTAATGCTCGGGAAATAATGGGCACCGCCACAACAGCGAAAAAAGGGATGTGACGGCGAGAGATCAGCCCGGCCGCCATCGTACCGGCATAAAGGAACATCTCCGTGATGTTCCGTTTCCGGTGGGTGGCCATAAAAGCAAACGCCCCCAAGACCATGACCGCTATAAACGGTTTGTAAAAAGGATGATGAAAATCCGGCGACAACCATTCCAAAATGCCCTGCTGCATCGCCTGGCTCCTGAGCGTCTCAAAAGGATAATGCCATATTTTAAATCCGCTCGGGTTCACAAGAGCCACCACGGGGGAAAGAAAACTGACAATCGTCAGATGCCAAAGATTTTTTTCCCCAAAAGTTCCTTCTTCGCTTTTTCTCAAGAAAATCTGCAACGCATCTCCTGCTAAAAAAGTAAAGAGAACCATGACGCCGATTAAATACCCGCTATGAAGATTGACCCAAAGCATAATTAAAAAAGGAAATAAGTAGAACCATTGCCACGAAAGTTTTTTTTGACGGATGTTTTCTAAAAGCCACATAAAAACAGCCACCATCAGAATATTCATGACCTGTGGGCGCGGTCCCCACATATACTTTGAGGTCCAGCATGCCAGTAAAGTAAGGGGGAAAGCGAGGAAAGGCCGCCCGGCACAAGTGAAATACACAAGATTAAAGATCAGAACACCAAGGAGAGCAAACGCAATGATCAATGCAGGAGGCCCTCCAAAGGCATGGATCGCCCATAGAAAAACCTCAGAAAGCCATTCGTGAGTAATCCAAGGTTTCCCGTACATGGTAAAAGAAAAGATATCCATTCTCGGGATCCCTTGCGTGACAATCACTTGCCCGGTCTTAAGATGCCACCAAAGGTCCGGATCGATGGTCCACCTCAAGGTCATCGAAAAAAGAACGGAACTGAGCACCAAAAAAACGGTTTTCCGGACGGTCATGCCATGGGTCCTCTTTCCTTGAAATATTCTATTTACACATCGTGCTTATTGTACTTGTCTGCCCTTGTTGAGGGAACTACTTTATCCGAAAAAACGGTCAATTGTAGATATCCGAACTTGTTTTTATCCTATTTGACTTGGAAAGCATTCTCTTTATAATGACAGTCTATGTCTAGCAACTCCTATTTATATCAATACCTTTTTATCGGCATTTTTGCCCTTTTTTCACTCATTTTTGCCATGATCCCTCTGGTTTTGGCTTGGTTCCTGGCCCCGAGAAAACCTTCTTTATCCAAACAAGCTCCTTATGAGTGCGGCCTAGCGTCCGAAGGCGATCCTTGGATTCAATATCATGTCCAGTACTATATTTATGCCCTTATTTTTGTGATTTTCGATATTGAAGCGGTCTTCATCTATCCTTGGGCGGTAGCCTTCAAAAAGCTGGGGCTCTTCGCTTTTGTGGAAATGATCATTTTTATCGCCATCCTCACTTTCGGCCTCGTTTATGCCTGGAAGAGAAAGATGCTCGAATGGGAATGACTTTCCCCTGAAGGCTGAGAGTCTGAAAACCTTATGAAAATCAAGAAAAACACAATTCCTGCGGATGAATCACTTCGCGCCGAACTCGCGAAGAAAGGCGTGGTGTGGACCACGTTGGACTTTTTGTATAATTGGGGACGGCGCTCTTCGATCTGGCCCATACAGTTCGGCCTAGCCTGCTGCGCGATTGAAATGATTGCCACGGCTTGCGCGCGTTACGACATTGCCCGATTTGGTGCCGAACTTTTTCGGGCCTCCCCGCGCCAGGCCGATCTCATGATCATTGCCGGCACGGTCACCAAGAAAATGGCCCCTCAAGTTGTCCGTCTTTACAATCAAATGCCGGAACCTAAATATGTCATTACCATGGGTGCCTGCGCCATCAGCGGCGGTCCGTTTGTGGACGGCTACAATGTATTGCGCGGTATCGACCGATACATCCCGGTCGATGTCCATCTTCCGGGTTGTCCGCCACGCCCAGAAGCTCTCTTGTACGGGCTCATGGAACTTCAAAAGAAGATCGATTCCCAGGAGATCCAGAAAGCAGACTGGTACCAAAAAGGGATCAAACGTGAATTCCCTATTCCGGAACTCGGCCCTCACGGGTTGATCCCAAAATATAATCCTGATGTCTGGCAACCACCAAAGAAAAATCCTCGAAAGACCTATTACGGGCAACCGATTTTAGTCGGGAAAAAACAGACTGCTCCCAAATGGGAAGCTGTCACCACAAATTCTGTACCCCCACCTCCACGAACTGTGACTTGATATGACCTCTTTTATAGAAGAAATCAGAAAAGAACTTTCGGAAAGATTGCCGAACATCAAACTCCGCCTTGTGCGGGCTTCTATTCTTATTGAAAATCCGAAAGATTTGACACAGGTGGTTTTTTATCTCAAGGAAAACCCGAGATTCCTGCTGGATTATCTTTCGTCAATCACTGCCGTTGATTATCTTGATTATCTGGAATCTGTTTATCACCTTTATTCCATGGAGAAAAAACAAGGGCCGGTTGTCTTGCGCGTCCGCGTCTCAAAAACCGACACAACAATCCCTTCGTTGATCCCCATTTACCACGGTGCCGAACTTCAAGAACGAGAGGCCTATGACACCTTCGGGATTATTTATGAAGGTCACCCGAACCTGAAGCGGCTTTTCATGTGGGACGGATTTGAAGGTTATCCTCTGCGCAAGGATTACGAACAGGAAGATTCAGAAATCCTGGAAACCGCAGACATAGAATGGCTTGAATCCAAAGGCATCGGGATCACGAATGAAGTCAAAGAAAAAGCAAAACAAATGAAAATGGAAAACAAACGTGCCGCGGCTCAAAAACCGGAAAAACCAAGAAATTAATCGATGGAAAACATGACCCAGGTTGAAAACAGGCATCCTTCTGAAACCCTTGAGATCAATTTCGGTCCCCAACATCCTTCAACGCATGGCGTTTTCCGCATGCAAATGCTCCTTGACGGAGAAAAGATATGCTCGTTAAAACCCGTGCTGGGATATTTGCACCGCAACCACGAACAGATCGCGGAGAATATCACGTATGCGGCAAGCATGGCCTACACAGACCGCCTGGATTATTTGAATGCCATGACCAATAATTTCGCCTATGCCATCGCCGTGGAAAAACTCGCGGGCATCGAAGTCCCGGAACGGGCGGAATACATCCGCGTCATCATGGCCGAACTCGCCCGACTTGTGAACCATATCACCGTGATCGGATTTTTACTCAACGACATGGGAGCTTTTTTTACACCCCTCTTATATGCTTTTCGGGAACGGGAAAAGATTTTGGATATTTTTGAAGAGGTTTCCGGTTCCCGCATGATGTGTAATTACTTCCGGTTCGGCGGTGTCAAACGCGACCTCACCACCGAAAATCTGACGGCAATCATGCAAATCGTCAGGCGATTCCCCGCGTTCCTCGAAGAATTTGAAGCCTTGCTAACAAAAAACGAGATTCTTTGCATGCGTTGTCAGAATGTCGGGATTTTACCGGCCAACCTGGCTGTCAACAGCAGCATCACAGGGCCGGTCCTTCGTGCCTCCGGTGTCAATTACGACATCCGGAAAGTGGACGGCTACAGTATTTATAAGCGCTTTGACTTTAGGATCCCTCTCGGTGAAAAAGGCGATGTCTATGACCGGTATTTTGTCCGTATCCTGGAAATGCGGGAAAGTTTAAAAATCCTGTATCAGGCTCTTAACAAAATCCCCCAAGGAGAATTTCTGAACAAAAAGACTCTGCCGTTTTTAAAAATGCCGCGTAATTTCAAACCCGCTGTGGGAGAAGCTTACGGGCGCATCGAATCTCCGAAAGGGGAACTTGGTTTCTATCTTGTCAGCGATGGAACGCCTCAGCCCTGGCGCTACCACGTTCGCGCGCCATCACTGATCAATCTGACCGTACTTGAAGACATTTGTATCGGACAAAAAGTCGCGGACGCCATCATTATTCTTGGGAGCATCGACATTGTGCTCGGGGAAACAGACCGATGACGAATTTTCCATCTAAAAGAAAATCATCCGGAATAAAACAATGGGATCATGTTTATACCTCCTCCGTTCAAAACGCCCCCTCACACCACTGGCTAAAAATCTTCGGAGCCGGGGCGCTTAAAGGTATGGTTGTTACGCTCAAGAATTTTGTGACTTCCTATTTTCGCAAGCCCGATCAAGGCGGCATCTTTACAGTGCAGTATCCGGAAGAACGGTACCCAGAGATCGAAAACTACCGAAACCTCCCTTTCCTTGTTTATGACGGCTCTCCGGACAAGGTGCGGTGCGTTGCTTGTGGGATCTGCGAACGGGAATGCCCGCCGAAGTGCATTTATATCACTATGGAAACAGATGTCGCCGGAAAACCCGTACGAAAACCCGCGGTTTTCGATATCGACTATGCTGTATGCATGAACTGCGGCATCTGCGAAGAAGTTTGCCCGTTCGATTCGATCTTTATGGACCATGTTTTCGAAATCGCGTCTCCGCGGCGTATCGACACCGGCATGATCCGGCATCAAGAGGACTTGTTAAAATCCAGCGAATACCTCCAAAAAATCCGGCCAAAAACAGCTACGATGATTGATGAAAAGAAACGAGCAGCGGAAGAGAAAAAAAAGGCGGTGGTGAAACCGCCCCAAGGACCCACCGTATGAACATGCCGCCTCTTTTAAGAGATATTGAATTCGCTGTGGATCTTTCTTTTGTAAACGCAAAGGGATGGATTCTTGATTTACTCAGCCACATTGTCCCGGATTGGGTCGTTGTGTTCGCTTCGATTGTAATCAGTGGCGTGGCTATCCTTGTGTTAGGCCCGGTGATTATGATGTACCTGACGCTCCTAGAACGAAAATTGATCGGTCGTATCCAGAACCGCTATGGTCCAAACCGGGTCGGGATATGGGGACTCCTGCAACCGATCGCCGACGGCATCAAGATGTTCACCAAAGAAGACATTGTGCCTGTCTACGCGGATAAAGTAATTCACTGTCTTGCTCCCATTGTGATTGTGATCCCGGCCCTCATGGTTTTTCTGGTGGTGCCTTTCGGTGAAAGAATGACAGCCGTCAATCTGAACATCGGCCTTCTCTATTTCATCGCTGTATCTTCAATCACCACAATCCCGATTTTTATGGGAAGCTGGGGATCCCGCAATAAATATTCCCTGCTGGGCGGCATGCGCACAGCCGCACAAATGATTTCTTATGAAGTCCCGATGACCCTTTCGGTGGTGCCGGTGATCATGATGAGCCAAAGCCTCTCCACCAATAAAATCGTTTTATCTCAAAGCGGCTCTTATGATATGAACTGGTTCATCTTCACCCCTTGGGGCATTGTGGGATTCATTATTTTCTTTCTTTGCGCGGTCGCGGAATGCAACCGTCCGCCGTTCGATTTACCGGAGGCGGAATCCGAAATCATCGCCGGTTTTCACACGGAATACAGCGGCATGAAATTCGCGCTTTTTTATATGGCGGAATACATGAATGCCTTCACACTTTGCGGGATAGCGGCCACTCTTTTCCTCGGCGGCTGGCAAGGCCCTTTTCTTCCTTCCTGGATATGGTTCTTAGGAAAAACTTTTGTGCTGATTTGCGTGATGATCTGGTTCCGCGGCACTTTTCCCCGCTTCCGGGTAGATCAGCTGATGGGTTTTGCATGGAAATTCCTTTTACCGCTCACGCTGATCAACATCCTTGTCGCCGGACTTTGTCATTTCATTTCGGAAAAAACGGGATGGATTTATTCTTTTATTATTTTTTCGATTTCATTCTGGGTTCTTGTCAGACTGAACCGTCCTTGGATGCCTGAAAAACGTCACTACCCTTTAGCGAACTGATTTATGGATATGCTAAGCTTGATCATAAAATTTGGGATTTACGGTACCATGGCGCTGGCGCTTATCGCCGCGATCGCCGTCGTTACACTGCGTAATCTTTTTCATAGCGCGCTTTGCCTCGCCGCAGTTTTAATCGCCACAGCGATGATTTATGCGGCATTTCACGCAGATTTTCTTGCAGCGGCACAAATACTACTGTATGTCGGTGCCGTGATGACGCTGATTATTTTTGCAATCATGCTGACAGAACAACTCGGGTCCAAAACAATTCGTCAGACCAACCGTCAAAACCTGGCGGCGTTGGCAGGATTGCTGGTATTCGTCGTCATCTTGGGCCGAGTCATTTTTAAAACCCCTTGGCCTGTCACTGAAAAAGCGCTCGCATCCAAAGTCACCGTGATGGAGCTTGGGAAAGCCTTTATGGGACCGTATGTATTCCCTTTTGAAGTGATTTCAATCATCCTTATTGCAGCTTTACTCGGCGCTGTTGTCATCGCTAAAAAGGACCGCTGATGATTATTCCGTTAGCTCATATTTTGATTTTTTCATTATTGCTTTTCGCCACTGGCCTTTATGGCGTTTTGGTGCGGCGCAATATTATCGGCATCCTGATATCCATTGAATTAATGCTCAATGCCGCCAATATCAATTTGATCGCTTTCTCAAAATCGACATCCCTTTCCCCCGAAACCGGGCAGATCTTCGCGATCTTTGTTCTCGCGATCGCCGCGACCACCGCGGCCGTGGGACTCGCCATCGTGTTGGCGCTCTACCGGGTGCGAAAAACTGTTTATACCGATGAGGTTCATTTGCTGAAATGGTAACGTCCGATCAGATCATTCTTGTTCCGTTATTGCCTTTCATCGCGTTCGCGGTAAACCTCCTCGCGGGGCGATGGCTCAAACATCGCGCCGCCTGGCTTTCCGTCGCCGCGAGCACAATCGCTTGTTTCATCGCGATTCCCGTTTGCTGGGCGGTCTTTCAGGGGAACCATTTCGCGAACCAGGGAACCTGGCTCATGCTCGGCCAGACCCCCCTGAAATTCGGATATGTCATGGACCCTCTTTCCTCATCGCTTCTTTTCATGGTGACCATCGTCGGCACGCTCATTCAGATTTACGCCATGGGTTACATGCACGGAGATCCGCGCTACAGCCGCTTTTTCGCCTATGTTTCGCTCTTCATGTCCGCCATGCTGACTTTGTCGATCTCGGACAATTATCTTCTTTTCTTTATGTCCTGGGAAATCATGGGGCTTTGTTCTTATCTCTTGATCGGATTTTATTTTGAAAAAGATTCGGCCGCAAAAGCCGGCTTCAAGGCGTTTTTGACTACAAGAGTCGGTGACGTGGGATTTTTAATCGGTTTTCTGACTCTTTTTAGCGCGATCGGAACGCTGAATTTTTCGGAAATGAACGCCCTCATGGCCAACGCGCATCACGCTGGCGCGCCGCTTCATGCCGGCCTTCTGTCGCTCGCGGCTTTATTGATTTTCTGCGGCACGATCGGCAAATCCGCTCAATTCCCGCTACATGTCTGGCTTCCGGACGCGATGGAAGGCCCGACGCCCGTCAGCGCACTCATCCACGCGGCCACCATGGTCGCCGCCGGGGTTTTCCTTGTCGCGCGTTCTTTCAGCCTTTTCATGATCGTCCCCAACGTTCTGCCGGTCGTCACGGTCATCGGAACAATCACGGCTTTCATGGCTGCTTTTATCGCTCTGACACAAACGGACATCAAACGCATCCTGGCTTATTCTACGATTTCCCAGCTCGGTTACATGGTCACGGCTCTCGGCCTGAGCGGTCTGGGCGCGGGCACTTTTCATCTTATTACTCACGCCTTTTTCAAGGCCCTGCTCTTCATGGCCGCGGGAAGCGTCATCCACGGGACGCATGTCCAGGATATCCGTGAAATGGGCGGCCTCTTCAAAAAAATGCCTCATACCGCGACCACTTTTATCATCGCAAGTCTCGCGTTGGCGGGGATCCCTCCGCTTTCCGGGTTCTGGAGCAAAGATGAGATCCTGCTTTCGGCTTTCGCTTCGGGACATAAGATTGTTTTCATGATTCTGCTTCTTACTGCTTTCATGACAGCGTTTTACATGTTCCGTTTGATCTTTTTGACGTTTTTCGGTCAGCCACGGAATCTTAAAGTCCACGCGCATGAATCGCCGGCTGTCATGACAGCGCCTCTTTGGGCCTTAGCGTTCGGTTCGATTGTGATCGGATTCCCCGGCTCGCCTTTCATGCACCACTGGTTCCAAAAATTCATGGCTCACATGGTCCATCATCCGGAATATGAGCCGTCCGCGTTTGTGATGGCCTGTTCGGTAGCCGCGGCCGTATGCGGCATTTCGCTCGCCGGCGTTATTTATTTGAAAAAAATCCGATGGGCCCAAAAAACCGCCGAGACTTTTTCGTTCCTCTATCGCCTTTCTTTGAACAAATGCTATTTTGACGAACTTTATTCCCGATGCATCGTAAAACCTTTTCAGTCGCTAGGTCGTTTTCTTTTCGGCTTTGACGCGCGCATTGTCGATGGCGCGGTCAACGGCACAGGCCATGCAACCCTTTTTATCAGTGCCGTCAAGGGTTGGATCGATAAATATATCGTAGACGGCCTGGTGAATTTTACGGGCACCCTGACTCATTTTCTGAATTCGATCGTCAAACGTCTTCAGACCGGATTTGTGCAGAACTACTTGTTGATTGTTTTTATCGGTATTCTTGTTTTTTTAGTTTGGGAATTAAAAATCATTTAAATCGTTTCTGACCGGCACAGCGTTCCAAAATGCTTTGCCGGATTCAGAGTAACGGGATTTATAAAAGGAGCGAGAGTTATGTCATCACATATTCTTTCTTGGATCATTTTCGCGCCACTCATCGGCGCTGCGGCTGTTCTTTTGATGCCAAAGAGCAAAACATCCTGGATCAGATGGTGCGCCCTTTTGACGACCCTGATCGTGTTCGGCCTTACCTGTTACGCGCTTTCAATGTTCCAAGGTTCCCGCGCGGGTTTTCAAATGCTCGAAAAAGCCGCTTGGATCCCCCAGTTCAATGTGCAGTATCTTGTGGGCACGGACGGCATCAGCTTCCCGATGGTCTTTCTGACCGCCCTGATCTCCCTGTTGGCATGCATGGGATCGCTGGCCCATATCCGTGTCAAGGAAGGCCGCGAAAAAGAATATTATTTTCTGTTCCTGCTCCTCGAGACAGGCATGATGGGGACCTTTCTCGCACTCGATCTTTTCCTGTTCTATATCTTCTGGGAAGTCGTGCTGGTGCCGATGTATTTTTTGATCGGGATATGGGGCGGACCCCGCCGCGAATATGCCGCCATCAAGTTTTTCCTCTATACGTTGGCCGGAAGTCTTTTTATGCTGCTCGGTATCCTGGCTGTCTATTTTGCCGCGAGCCCGCACACTTTCAGCATGATCGATCTTGTCAAAATGCCGCGGGATTTCTTTTTCCAGAAAATCGTGTTCCTGGCCTTTTTCCTTGGGTTCGCGATCAAAGTGCCGATCTTCCCTTTCCACACATGGCTTCCGGACGCCCACGTGGAAGCTCCGACTCCGATCAGTGTGATCCTGGCCGGTGTTCTTCTTAAAATGGGAACCTACGGGTTTCTCAGGTTCAGTTATCCTCTTTTCCCCGAAGCCGCTGTCTGGTTCCAGCCGGCCATGGGCGTGCTGGCAGTGATTGGTATCGTTTACGGCGGGTTCGTCGCTCTCGCGCAAACGGATTTCAAAAAAATGGTCGCTTACTCGAGCGTCAGCCACATGGGCTTTGTTCTCTTGGGGCTCGCGGCCATGAACGCCAACGGATTTCGAGGCGCACTGCTTCAGATGTTCAATCACGGCACGATCACCGGCGGGCTCTTCTTGCTGGTGGGTGTCCTTTACGATCGCGCCCACACGCGCGACTTAAATGATTTCGGAGGGCTCGGCGCCAAAATGCCTGGCTACGCCGGGATCCTGACCTTTTTCTCACTTGCTTCGCTCGGGCTCCCCGGTCTCAGCGGCTTTATCAGTGAATTCCTGACGCTGCTAGGCTCTTATCAATACTCCAAGGTCATGACCGCGACCGCAACGATCGGAATCATCCTTGCCGCGGCTTACCTTCTTTACATGATCCAGCGCGTGCTCCTGGGCCAGCTCAATCCGAAATGGACAGGGCTGACCGATATCAATTGGCAAGAAGTGATCACCCTCGCACCGCTTATGGTTTTTATCCTCGCGCTTGGTATTTATCCGAACCTGATCCTCGATTACATGATCCCGACTCTCGATGGACTTCTTAAAATCCTGGGGGGTGCAGTACGGTGAACACTGTTGAAAGTCTAAAATATTTCATCCCGGAACTGATCTTGCTTGTTGGGGCTTTTTTTGTCTTTACGATAGATTTTTTCGTAAAAAACAAACGCATCGTCAGCGGGTTGACCCTGCTCACGCTCACCTTGTCGCTCTGTTTTGTGAAACAACCCGAAACAGCATTGCCGCTTTTTTATGATTTTTTCCATTTGGATAACTTCGCTCATTTTTTCCGCTATTTCGCATTGATCGCCGTTTTTATCACACTGCTCCTCAGCTACAGCTATACGCCGATTCGCAATCAATATGAGGGTGAGTTCTACGGGCTTTTTCTTTTTATGGCTTTTGCATTAATCCTTGTCGCAACAGCCAACAATCTTTTGATGATCTTCCTGTCTGTGGAATTTCTTTCATTGCTCTCTTACCTGCTGGTGGGGTTTCTTAAAAATGACCGCAAGGCCAAAGAAGCCGCCATAAAGTATCTCCTGTTCGGAAGTGTGTGTTCCGCAATCATGCTTTATGGGATGTCCCTTGCTTATGGGGCTTCGGGTTCTCTGGAACTTTCAACGATTGGGAATACTTTCTTTTTTGCACCTTTCAAACCTCTGGCGCTTGTGGCCATGCTTTTCTTTTTGGTGGGACTTGGATTCAAAATCTCCATGGCGCCTTTTCACATGTGGGCCCCTGATGTTTATGAAGGCGCACCGACCCCGGTCACGGCCTTTTTGAGCGTGGCTCCGAAAGCGCTCGGTTTTGCGATCCTATTCCGCATCATGGCCGTAGGCTTTTTGTCGCTTGGGCGACCACCGAGTTTGATTTTGACTGCGCTTTCGATGCTTACTATGACTTTGGGGAATATCACAGCGATTTCACAAAATAATATGAAACGGTTTTTGGCCTACTCAAGCATCGCTCAAGCAGGGTATATCCTGATGGGCCTGGCTGTTCTCTCAAAGCTCGGCAAAGAGAGTATTTTGATCTATCTGTTAGCGTATCTTTTCACGAACCTCGGCGCTTTCGCAGTCGCCATTTTGGTGGAAGAAAAAACAGGCAATGAAGATCTTGCCGCATTCTCAGGGCTATCGCAACGTTCTCCAGTAACGGCAGCCATGATGGCTGTTTTTTTGCTTTCACTTGCGGGGATCCCGCCTCTTGCGGGTTTCATTGGGAAATATTACGTGTTCGCTGCCGCTCTTCAGGCAAAGTTCATCATGCTAGCGGTGATCGCAGCCATCAACAGTGTTGTTGCGGCTTATTATTATTTCAGGATTGTCCGGCTGATGTACCTGACGCCGGCTTCAGGTCCGGTCTTTTCAGCGGCCCCCAAATCGATCACGGTTGTCCTCTGCTTAACCCTTGTGGTGGTTCTTGCGATGGGCATTTTCCCAAGCTTTTTTCTCGACCGTATTCTGAGCTGATCTTTCAGGATGAGTGACAGTCACTTAAAGTGACTGTCACTTTTTTTCTTTTTTTTTAATCCCGCTTGAAATGCCGTTTGGGTCCACCCTTGCGATGACTCCCAAAAGAAGGTTTGCGGAATGATGGACGATCCTGGGCAGCACCTGGCGCATCGGCTGGATGATCGAAACCAGAACGCCTCTCCCGGGAAAAATCTCTGTTACCCATAGACCGATCTTCATTGCCGCGCGGTCTGTCAAAAGAACGAGGACGGTCAAAGCTTCTCCCTTGATGAAATCCCCCTCCGCCACCGCCGTGTCGCGAACCATGAAAAGACCTTTCTTTATTCTGCCAGGAGGGTCGGCCGAAAGACCGTTGGAGCCTTGCGGAATGTTCCCCACCCCTGAAAGAACCTCCCGCCGAAGAGCGTTCAAGTAAGGTATCTATTTTTTTTTCCAAATAAGACAACTGTTGCTGCATTTTCCTCACTAACCCGATCAGGTCCAATTCTTCCTGTGGTAACTCTGAAGGAATGTTTTGTTCAAAATCTTCTTTCATCTTGCTCCTTTTGATTCCGTTGTACGGTGGGTTCTTTACTAGATTGACTTTTCTCTTGATTGACGGCAGTCAAGACTGCCCCAAACTTTGTTTCGATTGATAAACATGGAAGGGCCAAATAACGAAGTGATTATATACCAGCTCCTCCCGAAAAAGTTATTTATTCTTTCCTCTCCTCCCAAAGCATTTCTTCGAATGACTGCGGTAAGGGACTGCGGAAAATCATTGGCTGCCCCGACGCAGGATGAGCGAATGCGAGATAATAAGCATGGAGCGCGATACCATCGCCCGTAAAACGCGCTTTTGAGCCGTACCGCTCATCTCCTAGGATGGGGTTCCCCATTTCCGAAAGATGGACACGGATCTGATGTTTGCGCCCTGTTTCCAGTTTAATTTCCAAAAGCGAATATTTTTCGGTCGAATGAAGCACCTGATAGCGGGTCGTGGAAAGTTTGGCGTCTTCGGGTCTCTTGCTGCTGTAAACATTAAGAAATTTATTTTCACGAAGAAAACTAGTAATGGTCCCCTTTGCCTTTTCAGGCATGCCCGTCACCACCGCATAATATTTTTTGGTGACTTCGCTCCAGTGGGACTGCAGTTGTTGTTTCGCCTCAAGCGTTTTAGCAAATACAAGCAGACCCGATGCTTCCCGGTCCAGTCTGTGAACAACAAAAATCTTTTTTTTCCGGAACGCCCGGCCCTGTTCTCTTTGTTCAAGTCTCAAAAAATCCGAATCCCTTTCGCAGAGGTATTCATTCGTGGCAAAAAAAGCCGTCTTGATTGCTATCTTTTCGGTGGAAATGGTCAGAAGTCCTGCTGGCTTGCGAATGACGATGATCGCGTCATCTTCATACATCACCTCAATTCCGAATTGCGGCTTCACCACAGGCTGCGATTCTTTCACAGAACACACCGAAACCTTGTCGCCGGACATCAAAGGATGATCGAAGCGTGTCACCACTTTATCATTTACCAGAACGGAGCCGAACTTCAAGCATTGGCGGACACGAGTCTTCTTGGTATCAGAAAGTTTTTTAAAAAGGTATTCGAGAAGCAGTGCCGGGTCCTTGACCGTAAAAGTTCTCATGGATTCATGCGGATTGATAACAATTGAAGGAGCTGATTTTTCCCAGAGTTTTCCGATTTTTCAGAACGAACTTGTCTTCGGCAGGGTAACCCAAGGAAATAACGATGTCGATTTTTTTGTTTACCGGAATCCTTATCTCTTTTTTAAGCGCTTTTTCGTCAAACCACCCCATCCAGCAACTGCCGATCCCAAGCTCCTGCGCCTGGAGAACCAAATGTTCACAGGCAATCCCGAGATCTACCAAAAAATACCGCGTGTCACGAACCTGACCGCCCAAACCGCTTAAAAATCTTCCTTTTTCCGAAACAACGGCTATGAGAACGGGGGCTTCTTTTGCGAATTTGTTCATGGCATAGATTCCGGAAAAAATTTTATCGCAAATACGCTTTTTTAACTCCGTATCATCAATAACAATAAAATGCCACGGCTGCGAGTTGCAAGCGGACGGTGCAAGCCGCGCTGCTTCGAGACATTTCATGAGATCTTTCCTGGAAATAGTGCGGGGGGAATACCGCCGTACGCTCCTCCTTTTATTGAATAATTCCATCAATGACATTTCATAATCCTTTCAAAAAACTCCCTGTTTTTTACGCATGGACAAGCCGTTTAGATAAAACACCATGCCGCAAGAAACTTGTCCTTCTTTTTGAGGTCTTTACTGCTTTGAAAATAAAAAAACACATGCTGTTGAGGATAAAAAGCGTTCCTGAGAAAATTATTTATTCTTTTTCTCTTTGGTCAACTTAACAAGAGTCCAGGCTTTTTTGATGGCATTATGTTTCAGGAGCATAATATAGAAAAACTGGATCACAGGCATATCTTTCAGTCTCGGATCCGCCTGGAGCTCTTTCAAACTTACATCCATGGCCTTTACCAATCGATGCATGTCACTGATCAAAATAACCGAATTCTCATGAACCTCTATTTCGGTCCTTGCATCTTGCAGAAATCGCATCTTTAAAAAATCCGTCAATTGATCCCATTCGCTGGCCTTCACTTCATACCCGTTCCAACGGGCTCGTTCAACCGGAAAAAAGTGAATGCCGGAGATGTCTCTTTTAGAATAATCATATTTCTTTTTTGAAGGTTGAGGAGAAATATCTGATGCTTCCTTTTCTGTCGGATTGGCACAAACGGGGGTTGTCATGGTCAGCCCGATAAGCATCAAACTCCATAACCTTAAAACTAATCTCTTTCTCATTGTCGCTTTTTTCCCCGAATTGAGACCACTTCAACCGCATAACTCATGGCATAGAAATGGTTGACTGAAATTTTAAAATAAAATATCGCATCTTTCCCCTGCCTTGCAAGATCCGCAGTTCTTGACGAGGCCGTCCGGCTGTTTTTTATATTTATCTAATTATCGAACGCTTCTTATTTAAAATCAATGGATTCCAATACCCTGGTCAATACACGACTAATCTTTTACTTTATATCCGGTATGCTTATTTCCCATGGATTATTTCAGAGGGCATATCCGATATTTTTTCAGGATCATGTCCGGATCATAGGATGATTTCGCAATCCTCAAGGCAAGTTTTCCGAGATCCTGCTCAAAATTCAAATACTCATATTGCCGCGGCAAGATCTTCGCGAATTGATTGAACATATATTGATAAAGCCCCTTGAATTTTCTTTTCCCCTTGGCGAAATGTAAAGCAAACATGTTTTCATGTATTTCTTCCCCGATGATCAGCCCGGCGGGTTCTTTTTCGACATAATAAATACCGCCACACAGCACCAACTCATCGTAAAGATCAAAAGCCTCACGGCAAGGATAATAATCCGTATCATTTTTATCTTCTCCCACGTCGACCTGCCACGTTTCAAGAATATCAACCGCATCCGCCATGCGTTCCCGGGTCAACGGCCTGGCCTCAGGAGTGTAAAGATCGAGAAATTGATTCAGTAAATTCTTTTTTCCATGTAACTTGCGGCCTTTGTAAGTCGAAAGCTTTTCGATCGTATAGACATAATCCGAATCTCCCTCATCAAACTCGTTTCTGAATTTTTGGCCGCTGAACATTTCGAGATCTTGTTCTGCAACCGGAAAAATAAAATCATACTCCTGAACTGCGGTCCATAATCTTTCGACATCGGTTGCCTGAATATCCGTTGTGGGCATCACAAAACGTCTGCCATCATAGGTTCTTCCACTGATCAAGATCATGTCACCATCCATCAGAACTTGATGATCATGCACTTCCCGAAAAAGATAAAGATTCGCAAAACTAAATTCGGATAAAAAGGACCGGGTATTTTTGAAGCGGTCATAAAGAAGTTTTTTGTGGCTTAGAGATAATTTTTCTATTCGCATGTTTCACTCCTTTTATCTCAAACCAGCATGGATACTATGAAGCCGCGTTCCAACGAAAAATATACGCGGACAAAGGCGCAAGATGAAGGTCCATTGAAAAAGGCCTGTGCTGCCAATAGATCCCTTCGGCATGCATCCCTCCTTGATTTCCTAAACCACATCCCCCATAGTCAAAAGCCTGGCTGTTGAAAACCTCCTGATAATAGCCCGGCCTAGGCACGCCGATGCGATAATGATCTCGAATCACGGGCGTCATATTGAACACAAAAACAAGGAGCTGCCTTCTGTCTCGCGACCACCGAACAAAACTGAAAACTGATGTATCGGCATCCGAATGATCGATCCATTCAAAAAGGTCTCCGGCACAATCGCTTTCGTAAAAAGCCGGATTCTCCCGGTACAAACGGTGAAGATCTCTCAATACAAAATTGACCCGGCGATGCCGCCCCGCTGACATCAGATGCCAATCCAGGGATTGACCCGCATTCCATTCGTTCCGTTGCGCAAAATCATTCCCCATAAAAAGAAGTTTCTTACCGGGATGCGCAAAAAGATATCCCAGAAAAAGACGTACGTTTGAAAATTTTTCCCAATCACTGCCCGGCATTTTTTCCAATAGCGATTTTTTTCCATAAACAATTTCATCGTGAGAAATCGGCAAGATAAAATTTTCCGAGAACGCATACGATAACGAGAACGCCATCGTCCCCTGATGAAATTTTCGATAGATGGGATCTTTACAAAAATACTTCAGGGTGTCATGCATCCATCCCATATTCCATTTCATGCTGAACCCCAGCCCCCCCACATAGGTGGGCTTGGAAACACCGTACCAGGATGTGGATTCTTCGGCAATGGTCAGAATCCCCGGAAAACGGGCGTGAACGACTTCGTTGAATGTTTTAAGAAAGGCAATGGCCTCCAGATTTTCACGCCCGCCATACTTGTTAGGCTCCCATTCCCCTGGCTTACGGCCATAATCCTGGAACAACATGCTCGCCACCGCATCCACCCGTAATCCGTCCGCATGATATTTATCAAGCCAAAATAAGGCGTTTGAAATGAGAAAATTGCGAACCTCCGGCTTTCCAAAATCAAATACCAAGGTCCCCCATTCAGCATGTTCGGCTTTGCGATGACTTTCATAGGCATAAATCTGTTTTCCGTCAAAATTCATAAGACCATGCCCATCCCTCGGAAAGTGCGCGGGCACCCAATCAAGGATCACCCCAATGCCACAGTGATGGCAATAGTCTATAAAATACATGAATTCTTTAGGGGTTCCGAAACGGCGGGTCGGCGCATAGTAATTGATGACCTGATAGCCCCACGATTCGTCCAAAGGATGTTCCATAACCGGCATCAACTCAATGTGGGTATAACCCATGAATTTAACATACTCCACAATCTGGTGGGCCAGGTCACGGTAATTCAAAAATCCCCAGCCGTTCTTTTCCTCTCTTTTCCAGGAACCCAAGTGGACTTCATAAATGGAAACCGGAGAATGAAAAAGATCCTTTTGTTGCCGTTTTTCCAACCAAGCTTGATCGTGCCATCTATAATGGTCCAGTTGAGTCACGACCGCTGCGCTGTTGGGTCTTAATTCCGTTCCGAAAGCGTAAGGATCTGTTTTAAAACGGATCCGGTTGTCTATCGCAGATCGGATCGCATATTTATAAATTTCTCCTTCTTTCAAACCTGGGATAAAAAGAGACCAAATGGCTGAAAAAGGAATTCTTGTCATTGCGTGCGCGCCAGGATACCAATGATTGAAATTCCCGACAACGCTGACACTTTTCGCATTGGGCGACCAAACGGTGAAACAAACACCGGAAATTCCGTTGAAAGACATGGACCGGGCACCGAATTTCTCATAACTCTGATGATGCGTGCCTTCTCCGAGCAAGTGAAGATCAAAATCGCTGATCAAGTTCGGGAAAAAGGCATAAGGATCTTCCGTTTCCTTCAAAAACCCTGTTTCATCGCAAAATTCGATTTTATAAGGAAAAACCTCCGATCTATTTTCAAATACCGCCTGAAACATGCCCTGGGGATGTATCTTTTCCATGGATTTTCGCGCACTGCGCTGATGGAACGGGTAGACCCATGCCTCCGTGGCCCGCGGCAGAAAAACTCTTATCGTTACCGTATGATCCGTTCTTGAAGGATGAGGGCCGAGCAGTTTGAAGGGATCATTTTCTTCAAAATAAACGATTCCTTCCAGATCCTGAAGCGAAGGAAAAATCTCTGTCTTTTTTGAGAAAATCATTTTCCTCATCCCAGGTTTTAACAATTTACTTTTTTGTAATGGCTTCTTTTTTTTCATCGCAGCATGATCCTTCTGAAGAACATTTCTGATCTGGTCTTGTCATAACGCTACATTTATTATTTCGTTGGGATTTTGTATCATCATATTTTATTGAAAAAACAGGCATGCAAACTCCGGTTATTGTATCGAAAAACCATCTTTGATGACAGCAATGGTTTCTTTCCCGAATACACCTTCGTCCCCAAAGAAACCTCTATTCATTTCTTCGAAGAAATATGCTATGCTCCGCGTTTGAGGAGGTTTTTCCATGTCAGAAGAAAATATCAAGATCCATTACGACTTCCTTTTTAAAAATGGCGAAAAAAAGAACTTTATCATCGAACTTGACCCTGAAACCCTTGCCCTAAAATCAATCCCGAATAAACACTATCCTGAATGGACCAAACTCACCTGCTCTCAGTGCCCCAATTGCCCTCTGGATGTTCAAAAATATCCGTACTGCCCGGTCGCTGCGAATCTCAGCCACATCACTGAGGAGATTTCACTTCATATTTCTTATGAAGAAGTCCAAGTGATTGTTCACACAAAGGCCCGCGACTACCAACGGGAGATCTCTCTCCAAAATGCTTTACGTTCTATTTTTGGAATCATCATGCCCACAAGCGATTGCCCGATTATGGAAAAACTTCGTCCCATGGTGTACAACCATCTGCCCTTCGCGACAGGACAGGAGACCGCTTATCGCGTGCTTTCCATGTATGCACTCGCACAGTTTTTTATCACTAAAAAAGGCGGAAAACCAGACCTGGAATTTAAACTTCTTGAAAAAATTTATGAGGATGTCGAAATCGTAAATCGGGCTTTTCATCTGCGTCTTGTGAGTGCCGGGTTGACTGATGCAAGTCTCAATGCCATAGGCAATCTTAATTGTTATGCTCATTTCACGCAGATGGCCCTGGAACCCGAAAAACTAGGCAAAATCGAGAGCCTGTTCTCTTCTTATTTTAAGAATCCCCAGTCTTAGGCTGTCACCTCACGACTTCTTGGGATTTACTTCTTTCTTCGGCTGATCACAAAAAGTTTTGTAGGCTAATTCAATCACCTCCGAAGAAATAGCAAATGTGGCGTTATCGCGCCCTTCCCGGCCGGCAGCCACAATCCCCAAAAGGTCACCCTTTTTGTCGAGAATCGGGCTTCCGCTGTCTCCCTTATAAACACTGAACGTCACACGCAAGTAAGAGGTGCGAACCGCTCCGTTAATGGGCTCTCTCTTAATACCGATGATCCGTCCTCCCGTAAGGGTGCCTTTAATGTATTCGGAATGCCCGATGGTATACACACTGGCTCCCTCGGAAATCTTGTCCGGTTTCGCAAAAGAGATGGAGGCAAGAGCAAACGGCGGATCAATCGCAAGAAAAGCAATGTCGGTGTTCGGAACCACCAGGACCTTTTTGCAGAAAACTCTTGTCCCATCAAATAGCGTGACCGCAATACCTCCGGCTTCAGTTACCGTGTGAGCATTCGTGACAATCACACCGCTGGGATCAATGATCACCCCGCTTCCGCTTCGTTCGTATCCAACCGGTCGGATTTTGTTCAAGATCAAAATGCGACCGGTTGACTTATCAAAAATTCCTTGGGGTTGTCCGGCCAGAACGGTTGCATTGACGCTTTGGATGGTTACCACCGCTTTCGCTTTCTCCTGGATAATCTGCAAAGGAGAACTTTGCGCCCAACTTTCCGGAAGACGCATCAAAATCATCCAGCAAAAAAAGAGAAAACCGAAAAACCGTTTCCAGACTTTCAATAAGGTTATGATCCGGTTCATGATTTAGATTCCGCCCCACGGGTCCAAAAAGGGGCTTTAAGTGCCGGGTTTTCAAGCAAACTGCCATAATGGAACACGACGCAGGCGCGACCGCCCGCTTTTTCACAGATGCGAAATTCCTGGGCGAAAATTTCCGGTAAAGCCACCAGCTTATAAGCACCAACTCCGATATTAACCTTCTTAAAATTCAGTATTTTCTTTTTAGCGCCTGTGATCCATCGCTCATATTCGACGGGTGAGGGAGAATAATTCATCATGGTCACAAAATTCACCATACCGCGATCCAGCCAGGAGCCCCAATCCTGAAAAGCCTCATGATAAGCCCTTGCGTACGGCATACATCCGGTCACGGAAACCTGAATATCAGGGCGAAGCGCCCGTGTTCGATGGATAAGCATCTCGAGAAATTCCGTCACCTGATCTCGCTTCCAGTTCTTCCAGACCTCACTTTGTTCCTCAATGGCCTGAAGGCCCGTGGCTTTTTTGAAACGCTGGGTATTCTCTTCTGTATAACCGTAGGCTGGATTCCGATCCGGATAACGAAAGTAATCAAATTGAATGCCGTCCAGATCGGGATAGGCGGAAAGAATCTCCTCGACCATGGTTGTGAGATCTTTTCTCACCCGTGTATCTCCTGGCTCGAGAAAATATTGCGCATCAATTTTATAATCCTCGAGAGTTTTCTTTTCTTGAAGATTCCTCGTCAAGATTGAAGTGCCGTATTTTTCAAGGAGCGGGGCTCGTTCGTTCACACTGAGACTTAACATGTTGAGCCAGGCGTGGACTTGAATCCCTTCTTGATGAGCCAGTTTGACAAGAAGCGCCAGAGGATCTTCACGAAGATTTTTCAAAGCGGTTTCATAAGGCGATGGATCCGCAATTTTTGAAGGAAACCATGACTGATTCGCCCTGTAAATTTGAACAAAAAGGGTCCCGATGCCGGCCTGCTTCGAGAAACTGATAAGCTTTGAGATTCCTTCCCGGCTTGAGAGTACCGGCGGATCCTGCACCAGCGATACAAAAAGCCCCCGCCGCAGCGGCTCCTGGCATGTTGCAGGGCCTGAGAAAGCGAGTAGACTGCATAAAAAGAAAATGAAAATGTTTTTTTTCATCAAAACACTTTTTCTCCCTTGATAAGAATTGAAGAAATTATACGCTGTGAGGAATAGAAACCCTAGGCGATTTTAAACCCTGTGCACTACTTCGTTAAAAGTTCTCTCTGTGATGCGCTTAATTCGCACCATGTCCCTGCCCGAAGACCATCCAGTTCAAAAGACCCGATCATCGTACGAATCAGGCGAAGCGTTGGGAAACCCACGGCAGCCGTCATGCGGCGCACTTGTCTGTTTTTTCCTTCGATTAATTTGAGTTCGATCCAACTTGTCGGCACAGAAAGACGGAATCGGATAGGCGGATGACGCGGAGGGTAACCGGGTTCCGCGATCAATCTGGCACGGCAGGGTTTTGTTTTTTTCCCTTGAATGATCACCCCTTTTCTCAATTGAACCAAAGCCTCTTCCGTAGCAGTTCCTTCTACCTGGGCGTGGTAGGTCCGCTCATGGGCATGGCGCGGATGCAACAAACGATCATTCCATTCTTTTTCATTACTCAAAAGCAGCAGTCCTTCGCTATCCCAATCAAGACGTCCGAGGGGATAGACTTCTTTGGGAAACCCGAAATCGGCCAAGGTTCGATGTCCTGGCTCTTTTTTCATGAACTGCGAAAGAACTCCATAGGGTTTATGAAAAGCCAAGATCATGACTTGGCTGCTTTCCCGTTGGTGGGAATGATCACAACATAGATTAATCCTCTGCGCAGGTTTGCAATCCTTTTAAATGTCGCTTTGGAAAGATCAATGGCCCGATGCAGGCGCTTTCCCGGCCCCCTGTCATTTACCCGGCAAACCGTCCATTTCAAATTTACCGCATTGATCACCAACAGCTTCTCTTGAAAAGGATAATCCCAAGAGGCACAAGTCCTATCCTGATCATTAAAACTCTCCCCGCTTGCCGTGTATTCATTAATATTTTTGTCTGTCTGGCTATACCAGGAAGCGATCCCGAATCGGAATTTCGAAAAGTCTATATTCGGAAAATGAGTGCGCAGAACATAAACATAGCTTCCAAAATAAATTCCAAAAACGGTAAGACAGAAAAACAAAATGCGTTGTATCATTTTTCCCCTAAAAATTTTTGTCGGGCTCAGCAAACATGGGCTGTGCTGCCATCCTGGATGCGTGAAAAAGATAAAGCTTCCCGGGAACCGGTTCGGCTGTATTGAAAACAGGCTTGATACTCATGTCATGAAAAAGATAAAAAGCATCGGGTTCTTGTCTGCCTTGCCGGTAAATCTTTTTGAAATAACTCTTGAGACGGATTTTTTCCGGATCAACGATCTCGACATGGGTTTTGAGTTCAATCTTTCCCCAATCTGCGGATGCGCGCTTATGAAACAAAGCGAAAAGCTGTCCGTAACGAATGAGCACTTTAGGTCCTGAAACGAATTGCCTGGAATGATTGATAATAAGCCGGCTGAAGTCCTGGACATTAAAATAACGGATGCCTGTTTGAATGTCCACCGTGAGAACATCCAATCCAAAAATCCCCTGCACGCCGGCCTCAGCCAAAGTTATCGTATGATCAAGAAGATCCTGAAAAGACTGCCAAGCCATTTTTTCATCGCGCGAAATCACCGCGGCAAGATAAAGAGGGCGCATTTTTTCTTCTTCTTGCACGTCAAAACGTAAAACTTTTGAGGCCGATGCGCTATGGCAAATGATCGCCTCCCAAGGAGGCATTCCAGCAAAAACATTCGCCTGTAAAAGTTCATTCATGGTTTTTAGTGTTGCTTCTCTTTTGCGGCAAAAGTGCTTGTTTCGCTGGTACCAAAAAGTTTTTTAACAAACTTCCAAAGAAGCTTGATAAGTAAGAAAGTCAGAAGAATCAAACCGGCGATAACGAATGCCGCGAAAACAGGATGTTTGATAAAAAACCAATACATAAAGATAACAAACCCTTGTTCAACGGTGCTTGCCGCAATATTCGAAAAAGGTTCCGGCGAAGTATTAATAGCCAAACGACCTGCCGCTTTAGCGATGTGGGTGTTTAGGGTGAGCGTCCCCGCGAAAAGTGCATAAAGAGCCTGAACCGCAGCTCCGTGTTCGGAACCGGCAAGATAACCGATTGCAAAACCGCCAAGGGGCCGGACCACCGTATGCACGGAATCCCAGACGGAATCGACAAAAGGCACTTTGTCGGCGATGAACTCTATGGAAAAAATGATAAAAGCCACGCTAAAAACGAGCGGATTTTCAAAAACATAAAGCTCCCCTGGCAAATGGATCCAACCGAAATGACCGCACAATCCCAGTAACCCAACCGAAAGGTAAACGCTGATCCCCGTCGACCATCCGGCTAGCATCAACACCAGTAGCTCTTTGGGTGAATGCGCCCAAAACTTTTGCAACATGTCCATATTGATATTTTGAAACAACATTTCAGTTTTTAGTTGGGCTTCGATTTATAGGGTTAGCAGGCACGATCACCCGCAAAGCTTGAGGAATACATTCAAAAACACAAGGCGTCGTTTCAACAATCTCGGCGTCCACATGGACCGGGACCAGAGGATCGCTTGTAATCTTTATTTTGCGGCACTGAAAATATTCTACATCCGAAAGTTTTGTAATGTCTCGGTAACGCATGGTGGCAACATATTGGACCAGATTCCAAAAGCGACGGTTCTTCATGACGATGACATCGAGCAAACCGTCATCCAGTAAAGCACGCGGTGCCGCTTTAAAATGGCCGCCGTAAAAACGTGCGTTGGCAATAATGACCAGATAACCTTCAGAGTGAAACAAAGGGCTATCTTCGGAACATACTCTTAACCGAGGAAAGGGATAGGTTAAAGACTCCAAAAGACCTTGAGCAATATAGGCCAGAGACCCAATAGAACGCTTACTGTCTGACCTGACGTTCTTAATCACGTGCGCATCATAGCTTAGTCCGGCACCCATTGCGAAATAATAGTTGCCCGCTTTACCGACATCAATGGTTCGCACCTGACCTTCCCGGATCACCCTGGCAGCCGCCTGCACGGCAAGCGGTATCCCCAATTCAATAGCCAGTGTGTTTGCGGTACCCATGGGAATGATCCCTAGAGAAGTCTGCGTCCCGGCAATCCCATGAACCGCTTCATTGATAGTTCCATCCCCTCCAACAACAACAATAGTGCGTTCGCCCTGAGCGACAAGATCCTGGACTGTCTTTTTGATATCCCCAAGCGTTTGAGTGATGAACGGCTGTGCCCGTAAACCTTCGCTATGGAAAGCCTTTACTATTTCACCCCCGATTCGGTCTCCCGGCCACCATCCTTCTTCTGATAAAGATGGAGGCTGGATTAGGATCGCTTCAAGCCACAAAGCAAATCTGGATTTTCGTCCCGCTTTGGGATTGATAATCACCGGAATTTCTCTTTGCTCCATAAAACTCCTCGATACCTTATCGATCAGTGCTGCTTTTGAACCAAAGGTTTAGATGCCAGATTCCTATTAACTTCAAGATATAAACATGTCGATTATTTTTAAATATCGGATGGAATAATACCTATCCTTACCCTATTTTTTTATGTTTCCGAAACCAAAGCTGATGGCTGACGCTGATTTAAAACTCAGTTTTAAAAATTCCCATCGCATGCTTAGAATTTAATTGTCTCCTAGGCGACTTAACCCTTTTTATTCCAATAAGTTACAAAAAAATTTATAGCGTAAAATGATCTATGCTGCAAGGGGTTCCACATTCATTTAGCTCACCCATAGATAGACAGTAAAGACCAAAACCGCTGGATTTTGAAAAGTTCTGACTATTCATGATGAAAAAAGCGGAATCTAATATTGAAACAGATCTTTAAGCGTAAAGCGCTGATCAGGAACAGCGAGCTTGAGTGCGGTAAGAATTTTCTGTTGAGCCCTAAGGGTCAGTCTTTTCCCCTTCCGCCCTTTTTGGATTACTTTGTGCGATAATTGTTGGGTGGAAACACTCACAAGGGCATGGTTTGAAAGTCCAAGCCGCTTCATGATTTCATCAAGCGGTTGAATCCCAAAATCATCCGTCCCCGTCATCAAGAAAGCATTTCTTTGCTTACCGCTGCCAAAAACGCTTTATTGGTGGGATATTTTTGAAGCTGGGTAAGAAGCGCCCGGATCGCTTCAACCGGAGGCAGAGACGAAAGTGCTCGGCGCATTCTTCGGGCAGGTTCAAGTTCCGTGGCATCCAGCAAAAGTTCCTCTTTCCGCGTTGCGCTTTTAGGAATATCAATCGCCGGATAAATACGCTGATTTGAAATTTCACGGGAAAGAAAAATTTCCATATTTCCCGTCCCTTTGAATTCCTCAAAAATAACCTGATCCATGCGGCTCCCTGTATCCACAAGGATCGTGGCAAGAATGGTGAGAGATCCTCCATGTTCAATCTTACGGGCAGATCCGAAAATACGCCTAGGTATTTCAAGTGATCGCGCATCCACACCTCCTGAAAGCGTCCGGCCGCTTGAAATTCGCTCGGCGTTATGCACGCGGGCAAGCCTTGTCAAAGAATCAACCAAGACCATTACGTTTTGACCTTCCGTAACTTCGCGATAGACTTGTTTCATCAGTTCATTGGCAGTATCAATGTGATGGTCATAACTTTCATCGGAAGAAGACCAGCGAACCTCTGCCGTCACGCCTCGCCTGAAATCCGTGACCTCTTCGGGTCTTTCATCAATGAGCAGACAATAGAGTTTAATTTGCGGATGGCTTTTTGCCACAGATTGGCAGATATGTTTAAGAAAAGTTGTCTTGCCGGAACCCGGAGGCGCCACAATAAGACCTCGTTGTCCCATACCGATCGGACATATCAAATCCATCGCCCGCATGGTGAGCTCCTTAGAACCGTCTTCAAGCCGAATCCGAGGCGATGGATCAATGGCAATACTCTCACGAAATTTTCGCGTTGCCTCATCCTCTTGCCAACGCGGCTCATGCTTCAAAGGTCCTTGCGATAGTCGCTGTTGTTTGTGCAAACCATGACTGTAACGATGATGATGTTTGGATTTTGAAAAATGGTTGGGATTAAAATTTTTCATAGACGGATTTTTAAAAAGCCGAACTCCCTTATCATTATTTTGAAAAAATCGCCAAATGCCCCCAATAGGCTGTACAAGCGAAATACGCCCAAAGAAGCGCAATAATCATAAGCATCGTCCCGCTGAAAAAGCGTAACGGTTTATTGGACCGCCATAAAAGAACAGGCAGTGAAAAAAGACCGGCAAATCCGGAAAGAAGAAACCCAAAACCGGCCATGACCGGCGTATTAGACAAGCCAAGACGAAGAAACTGCAAGCCTGTGATCACACTAACGAGTCCGGAAAAAAAACCGTAGATCCCAAGCGGTTTAAGATCCCAGTTATACGCCAAAGCTAAAGATGCCGCAAGCAATAAGCCTCCCCAAAGAACCGACAGTTCACCAAAGGCGATATTATAACTTCCCGGAAGCGGCCAAGTGAACACCATGTGAAGCCCCAGCAGAAAAGCAATAGCTCCCGGCAATAAAAAGGCGGCAACCCATCGTTTGGGATTTACTTTTTCTAGATCTTCGAAGACAAAACAGGCCAACAGAAAAAAACCAGCTGCCATATTGATCAGCATCAAGGTCACATAATCAAATTTCATAATCCCCTCCTCGCTTGAAATCTAGACATAACAACTGATATTATTTCTTTTGAATCTTATCCAATTTCGCCTGCAAAGAACACCACTCATCTTCTGCTTTTTCAATCTGGATCTGAAGCTCCTTAAGACGCAGATTGCGTTCTTGAGAATAATGGAGAGGATTCTTAGCGATCTCCTCAAGAAGCTTATTGCGTTCATCCGTGTGATGATGCATCCGCCGTTCGGCCTTGTCCATCGCTTTTTTGGTTTTCTGGATCTCCGCTTTTTGTTCGCTTTTTTTGACGGGAGCTTCCTTTTTTTCAGAAGAAATCGCTGTTAATTTGGGAAGCGGCCGCGGAACGTCCAAGGGTTCTGTCTCCTCGCCTCGCGCAACCTGTTCAAGATGATAGACATAATCTTCGTAAGTCCCAGGATAATGAATGATCCGGCCTCTTTTGACCTCGAGGATACGCGTCGCCACCAGATTCACAAAAGTCCGATCGTGACTGATAAAAAGAACAGTGCCCGTAAAACCTTTAAGGGCTGCCGCCAAGGCTTCAACGGTCTCAAAATCAAGATGATTCGTCGGCTCATCAAGAAGAAGAACATGGCTTTTCGAGAGCAGCAACCCTGCCAAGACAAGACGGGCCCGCTCGCCTCCGCTCAAAACTTTGACTTTCTTCTTAACGTCATCTCCCTTAAAAAGAAAACAACCCGCCATGTTTAGAATGTCCTGATTGCTGACGCCTTCCGCGCTTTCTCTGGAAAGATATGTATAGATATCATCTTCCGGATCAAGAATGGAAAAAACATGCTGGGCGTAATACGCGATCTTCAATCCGGCTCCCCACCGGTAACCGCCCGATTTCGATGAAAGCTGCCCGGAAATTGTTTTTAAAAAAGTGGTCTTCCCTTCGCCGTTATTTCCTAGCACCGCCACATGATGCCCGCGTTCGATCTCACAACTGATTCCCCTCGCAACATCTTTTTCAGGATACCCGATCGAAAGGTCTTCGCATGAAAGCGCGATCCCGGCCTTTGATTCCATCGGAGGGATGTGAATGCGAACGGTGCTCATGGGGTGCGCGATTTCGATCGTCTTAAGCTTTGCCAGCTGTTTCATCTTAGATTGGGCGCGTGATGCTGTGGACGCCTTGGCCCGAAAACGATCCACGAAAGCTTGCAGTTGGTCGCGTTTTTTTTCGATGCCACGGTTATACGCCTGCTTCTGCTCAAATTGTTCTTCTTTAAATTCGAAATACTCTTCGATGTCCCCGGGATACAGGGTCAATTGACCGTTTTCAACCTCAAGCGTGTGATCGCATGTGCGTTTCAGGAATTCCCGGTCATGGGAAACAATTAGGTAGCCCCCTCGAAAATTTAGAAGAAAATTCTCCAAGAGGATTAAGGTGCTCAAATCCAAATAATTACTCGGTTCATCCAGGACCAAAAAATTCGGGTCCCCCAAAAGCATGGCCGCAAGTTTGACACGTGTTTGATAACCTCCCGGAAGGCTCCTTACGGATTCTTCAAGCATTTTATTGTCTATTTGGAATCGCGCCGCTATTTGCGCACATTCCCAATGCTCGCTTCGGGTCGTTCGCATCAAAAAATGAAGCGCGCTTTCTCCGGGCTTGAAATTGTCGTGCTGTTCCA
Source organism: Candidatus Omnitrophota bacterium (assembly GCA_022711115.1). Lineage (GTDB taxonomy): Bacteria > Omnitrophota > Omnitrophia > Omnitrophales > Aquincolibacteriaceae > JAKLFP01. Next base: position 145,182 of record JAKLFP010000001.1, read on the forward strand.
GATAACTCAAGCAGAGAGTGTTGTTGCGGGTGATCGTCCCGCTGTCCGCCGTCTCATGTCCGGTGATGATCCGACATAGCGTGGATTTCCCGGCCCCATTGCGGCCGATCACACCGATCTTTTGGTCATCGCTCAACGACGCGGACGCATCATCCAAAAGCACCATGGCTCCGTACGCCTTGCGAATTTCATTGATTTGGAGAAGAACTGTCATTTTAAATGGAACGTTATGAAAAAGTTATAGAAAAACAAAGATATCTAAAATTGGAACCGCTTTCTTTAAAAATACTTAGAGATAGTAGTTCGCTTCCAGGTGGGAGAATTCGGCATTCTCGACCCAAAAATCGGGCTTGGTAACAAATTCGATAATATTTTCTAAAACACGTTCGTGATTTTTTTCTTCAGCGGCTATTTTTAGCCATATTTCTTTTTGTTCCGGCTTTGAAGCCATTTTCGACTGTTCTTCGTAAAGAGCAACACTTCTCTGTTCGGTTTCAAGCGCCTGCCGATAGAGATTCGCTTGAGATGCTGACGGATCCACTTGCGGGGTATTCTTTTTCCATCCCTCAAAAATATCCTTGATATTTCTCAACACCTCATCACCTGCAACAGCGACAGACTTCCCTTCCTTCATTTTCAGGAAAGTCTCATAATGTTTCTGTTCCTGATCGGCCAACCAGTCAAAGATCTTGGCCATGCCGAATGCCGGGGCTCGTTTCGCTAACTCCCGGTAAAGGGCTTCTCCGTCTTTTTCCATTTTCATGACTTGATCAAATAGATCCATGCGATTGTCCCTCAGAACGATTCTTTTCGGCAAATTTGATAATTTCATTCATCATGCGGACGCTCTGTGCCGGATAAAGGCCCGCTGCGGTTTCACCCGAAAGCATCACATAATCCGTCCCATCAAGAATGGAGTTGGCCACATCCGAAACCTCGGCCCTTGTTGGAATGGGATGTTCGGTCATACTTTCAAGCATTTGTGTTGCTGTAATCACGAATTTTTTTGCTCGATTACATTTCCGGATGATTTTTTTCTGGATAAATGGAACCTTATAGATAGGAATGGAGATCCCCATATCTCCCCGAGCCACCATAATTCCATCGCAGACATCAATGATCCCATCAATGTTTTGAATCCCTTCCTGGTTCTCGATTTTGGCAATGACAGCGCATCGATGCGCGTAATTTTTCAAATGCGCTTTCAGGTCCAGGATGTCTTGCCGGTCCCTAACAAAAGATTGGGCAATATAATCTAATTTTTGCTCCATACAAAAAAGAATATTCGATTTATCTTTAACTGTAAGACCCCGGATATCCAATTGGACGCCTGGAAGATTGATGCCTTTGTGTTCTTTAATCAATCCACCAACGATCACACGTGTTTTTAAAGTATCTTTAGACCTGGATTCGACCACCAAAGCGATATTACCGTCATCGATATAAACGCGTTGGCCCGCGTGAATCGGCTTTAAAGAGCCCGCCCAATCAAAAGGGAGTAGAGAACCTTCCCCTGCAATGTTCCGGGTGGTCAACCAAAGAGCCTGCCTTTTTTTGACCAGAACCGGCTGCTTTCCTTTTAAAGAGCCGATCCTCATGCGATAGCCTTCTAAATCTCCAAGGATCTTGATGCGCCGGCGATACCTTTGATTCAACTGCCTGACGATTCGGATCTTTTCCACATGTTCCTGCAACGTCCCGTGCGAAAAATTGAGCCGAACAACATCCATACCGGCCCGCATCATGTTGAGAAGAATACCGGCCTTGCTTGATGCCGGACCTAAGGTGCAGATAATCTTTGTTTTTACCATTTCCAGACCTTATCTATTTTAAAAATCATCATTCATGAGGAACCAGGAATAATGAAAAACGCGAGAACAAGCGCCGCCCCAATGGCATAGACAGCAATCGTGTTCGCAATCAGATAGGGATAAACCATCAAAATCAACCCGATTACTAAGGCTTTAAAACTGGACTGTTTTTTCCCGTAAATAAAAACAGCAAAGCCGATCACCCCAAAAATAAAGCTGCCTAATAGATGGGCAACATTCACAGGCTATTTTCCTTAGCAGGCATTTCGCTTTTATGTAAAACGAGGATCTCTTGCCATAACTCTGACAAAAAATCAGCCAAACAAGCTTAATACTTATAGTGTTCGGGTTTGTAAGGACCTTCCGCAGGCACGCCGATATAGTTCGCTTGTTTTTTCGTGAGCTTGGTGAGTTTGGCGCCCAACTTATCCAAATGAAGTCTCGCAACTTCTTCATCAAGTTTTTTATCGAGACGGTAAACGCCAGGTTTCTTTGGATTGGTTGCGAGATCAATCTGCGCAAGCGTTTGGTTCGTAAAGGAATTGGACATCACAAAACTCGGATGGCCTGTCGCACAGCCAAGATTTACGAGGCGGCCTTCCGCCAGGAGAATGATCGAATGCCCGTCTGGGAAGATATATTTATCAACTTGCGGCTTGATATTGATTTTTTTAATCCCCGGCCACTTTTCCATTGCGGCAACTTGGATCTCATTGTCAAAATGCCCGATGTTACAGACAATCGCCTCATCTTTCATCTTCGACATATGTTCGGCCGTAATCACATCGATATTCCCAGTCGTCGTAACGAAGATATCGCCGATATTGAGCACATCCTCAATTCTCGCGACCTGATAACCGGCCATGGTGGCCTGGAGCGCGCAAATAGGATCAATCTCAGTCACAATAACCCTGGCTTTTAATGCTGCCAAAGACTGGGCGCTGCCTTTACCGACATCGCCATACCCAAGGATCACAGCCACTTTGCCCGCGACCATCACGTCCGTCGCGCGTTTAATTCCATCTACTAAGGATTCACGGCATCCATAGAGATTATCGAATTTGGATTTTGTGACAGAATCGTTGACATTGATGGCAGGCACAAGAAGTTTGCCTTGTTCCTGCATTTTATAAAGACGATGAACCCCTGTGGTCGTCTCTTCGGAAACACCTTCCCATTCTTTTACCACACCATGCCATTTCTTGGGTTCGGCCTTGAGAACCGCCTTGAGTAGTTTAAAAAGCTCAATCTCGTCCTGCGTTTCGACTTTCTTATCGAGAAGTTTCGGATTCTTCTCCGCATCATAACCCAAATGGATCATGAGTGTCGCATCTCCGCCGTCATCAACGATAAGATTAGGCCCTGTGCCACCAGGGAATGTGAGCGCCTTGAGAGTACACCACCAATAGTCCTCAAGCGTTTCCCCTTTCCAGGCAAATACCGGAATCCCTTTAGCTGCAATAGCGGCCGCCGCGTGATCCTGTGTTGAAAAAATATTACAGGAACACCAGCGAACATCCGCTCCGAGCTCGACCAGCGTTTCGATCAACACCGCGGTCTGGATCGTCATATGAAGACTCCCCATAATCCGTTTGCCTTTGAGCGGTTTCTGAGGACCATACTTGCGGCGAGTCGCCATAAGACCCGGCATTTCCTTCTCCGCCATCTCGATCTCTTTGCGACCCCAATCAGCCGATGAAAGATCCGCCACCTTAAAATCATTTTTGGATTTCGAAACGCTTTTTTTCATCGTTTTCGCCTTTTTGTCGAGCGTTAGCATGTTGCCGCCACTTTGGAGCAAGAACAACCGCCCTTGAGTTTGAGCAACTTGCGGAGTTCTTCTACTTTGTCTGTCTTTTCCCACGTAAAACCAGCTTCGCTGCGGCCGAAGTGACCGTAGGCAGCGGTCATATTGTAGATCGGACGACGGAGATCCAAAGTTTTGATAATCCCGCGCGGCGTAAAATCAAACACCTTGGACACGGCCTCAGTAATCGCTTCTTCACTGACCTTGTTTGTCCCGAACGTGTCCACACGGATCGAAACCGGCTGAGCCACGCCGATGGCATAAGACACCTGGATTTCACAACTACCCGCAAGACCCGCAGCGACAATGTTCTTTGCTACATAACGTGCGAAATAAGCCGCAGAACGGTCCACTTTGGACGGGTCCTTGCCGCTGAAAGCACCGCCGCCATGCCGCCCCATGCCACCGTAGGTGTCAACAATGATCTTACGGCCGGTCAGCCCGGTATCGCCATGAGGACCGCCGACTTCAAATCGTCCGGTCGGATTGATGAAAATCTTGGTTTTTGCATCCAGAAGTCGCGCCGGAATAACTTTTTTAATTACTTTTTCTGTCAGGTCTTTGGTGATCGTCGGCAGTGTGACATCCCCATCATGCTGGGAAGAAAGCACCACAGCGTCCACACGCACGGGTTTTTCATTATCATACTCGACCGTAACCTGACTTTTGGAATCGGGCCTCAGGTACTTGATTTTGCCGGATTTCCGGACCGCAGCAAGGTAACGAACCAACTTATGCGCCAGCATGATCGGAAGCGGCATCAACTCTTCCGTTTCATCCGTTGCATAGCCAAACATCATACCCTGATCGCCAGCACCGCCCGTATCCACACCCATCGCAATGTCGGGTGACTGGGTATGAAGCGCGACATCGACTTTACAGGTCTTGTAATCAAACCCGATTGACGGATCCACATAACCGATCTTTTTGATCACATTGCGCGCAACCTTCTCGGCATCGACTTTTGCCTTGCTTGTGATTTCGCCGGCAATCGTCAAGCGATCCGTCGTCGCCAGACATTCGCAGGCGACACGCGATGCGGGATCACCCGCAAGATAAGCATCGAGAATGGCATCGGAGACTTGATCGCAAACCTTGTCCGGATGACCTTCGGAAACTGATTCTGACGTAAAGAAATAATGACCTTTTTTCATTTTTTTGTTACTCCTTTGGATTTGATGATTTGACGATGTCGTTCGCTTTCTGGTAGGAGGCGAGATCACCGATATCCAGCCATTTCCCCTTGAGGGGGAATGCGAAAAGCCCCGAATTTTCAGCAAGCCATCGCATATAGTGGCCGGGTTGATCAGTATTATGGCCAGTTGTGATATAAGTGTCAAGCAAGCTCCACGTCTCTTGAGGAAGCCAATAAATCCCGCTGGAAGCTAATGTAGTGGCCGGTTGAGGGGGCTTTTCCTGAAATTCCAGGATTTTTCCATCCGCAGCCGTCTTCACGAGACCGTAACGCTTGGCCAATTCCTTATCTCCTACGTCATAAACCGCAATGATTCCATGAGGCCGCTTCTTTTTTCCGAAATCGGCAAAAGAAACGAGATCAAAATCAAAAAAATTATCTCCGGCAATCACCATCAGATCGCAAGGCATCAATTTTTTCGTGCGTATCACATAAGCCAAATCCCCAATCGCACCAAGCCGCGTTTCATTGCTGGTGGTATGGTCGTTGATGACCTCTACAGTCCAGGGATATTTTGCACTCGCCTTCCATGTTTCAAAATGGCCCGCGAATTTCTGATTGCTAACCAGATAAACCATCTCCACCCCTTGAACTTTCTGAACACGTTCCAGGATCCATTCCAAAATGGGCCTGCCACCCACCGGCAGAAGCGGCTTGGGTTGATTTTCAGTCAAAGGATAAAGCCGGGTCGCATAACCCGCACAAAGAATAATGACTTTCATAGTAACACCTTCACGGCTTTTTTGATTCGATCAATGGCCACGATGGACAAGGGATCGACTCGGTATAATTTTGACAATTCAAAACTCGTCCAGTCCCCCAGTAAAATCATGGAAAAGATCCGGGCAAGCACGCCTTGACCTTGAGCCTTAAGCTCGATCACTTTAGCGCCGGCCCCCTGAATAATATTCATCACAACTTTTTTCTTTTTACGAAGCCAATCCGGCTCATTTTTGTCTGTTAGAAATAAAGCAACCGATTTCTTAATCTTAAACCTTGGAAAAACCCATCCTTCCACCTCATGATGAAACATCTCCGGTAACGCTTCGCAGGAAGCAAGCGTCTTTGAATTTTCCGCAAATTGAGTCCGCCATCTCATGGACACAGGCTGCATCAGCCCCCCCCCATAAATATGAATGTTCTTTTGATAGATCTTTTTTGCAAGCGCCTTCGCTTGAGCGACAGGTGCCGTTTGGACGATGCGAATCACCTCCGCGATCTCTTTGGAAGACATCTTGAACCAACGATAGCGGATGAAAAGAAATAAAAGAGAAAACGTTGTGTAACCGATCGCGAATCGCGGAGGATACCCCCGCGGAAGTTCAAAAAATGGAATCCCGCGTTTGAGGGCTTCTTTGAGCAACTGCCCGCCTGAAGTCACCACGAAAAAAAGGGCTTTCCTCGCCACCGCCTGTTGAAAAACCGACTGGACCTCATGCGTATTCCCCGAGTAGCTTGAAAGAATCACGAGCGTCTTCGAATCTACCCACTCGGGCAAACGTGACGTGCGATTGACGGTCCAATGAATCTGAGAACGGCTTTGTGCGATGGTTCCGAGGATATCCCCGCTGATCGCGGAGCCTCCCATCCCGCAGAAAAGCACTTTCCGGGAATGGCGATAATGGGCCGGAAGGACTGTTTTTTCGGCAAGCGCGCGCGCATGAGAAATCTGATCCTTGAAATCCTTCAAATACTTTTCCATCTATTCCCCTTCGAGTTCCTTGCAGATATTTTGAAGCTTTTCATCCAGAAAATCGCGGATCTCTTTGCCTGTTTGAAGCGTCAGCGCTTTTTGCGCGATTTCTTTGGCTTCGGTATAGCGGATGGAACGGATCACTTTTTTGATCTTTGGAAGCACCACAGGGCTTGCGCTGATCTCATCGATTCCAAGTCCCAGAAGAAGAACCGCGATCAAAGGATCGGCTGACATTTCGCCGCAACTTCCCACCCAGATATTGTGCCGATGCCCGTTCCGCACCGTCATATCAATCAACCGAATGATCGCCGGATGCGTTGGCTCATAAAGATAAGCAATTTTTTCGTTCATGCGGTCCACCGCCAGAACGTATTGGATCAAATCATTCGTACCAAGAGAAAAGAAATCCACTTCCTGAGCCAAAACATCGCTTGCCAAGGCCGCGGAAGGAATCTCAATCATGACTCCGACATGGATATTTTTATCAAACGCAAGATTTTCTTGCAAAAGTTCGGTCTTAGCCTCATCCAGGATCTCTCGTGCCGCCCTGACCTCATAAACGCTGGAGACCATCGGATACATAATTTTTAAATTCCCATGGACACTTGCTCTGAGAATTGCGCGCAATTGCGTTTTAAAGATATCCTTACGCGTCAAACAAAAGCGGATCGCCCGCCATCCCAGATAGGGATTCATTTCATGGGGGATGTCAAGCGTGGAAGCGAATTTATCACCGCCCAAGTCAAGAGTCCGAATGATCACTGTTTTGGAAGCCATCGCTTCCGCGACTTTCCGGTAGGATTCATACTGTTCTTGTTCTGTCGGTAGTGTCGTCCGGTTCATATAAAAATATTCCGTGCGGTAAAGTCCCACACCTTCCCCGCCATGGGAAATTACGGAAGAAACTTCGTGGTGAAATTCAATATTAGCGGCAAGAACGATGCGTTTCCCGTCCAAGGTTTCAGCCGGTAGTTCGCGCAACTTATCGAGTTCACCGGTAATCTGAATAAAACGGTTTTCTTGAGAATAAAATTTGTCGATAGTTTGCTGATCCGGATTGATGACCACAACGCCATGCGTCCCATCGACGATCAGTGTGTCATCATCCTGCAATTCACTGATGATTTTGTCGATGCCGACAATCGCGGGAATCTCCAGGGAACGCCCGAGAATCGCTGTGTGCGATGTCGGGCCGCCGATTTCCGTCACAAACGCAAGCACCTTGGACCTGTCCAGAGAGGCCGTATCCGACGGCGAAAGATCGTGCGAAGCGATGATCACCTTGCCTTGAAATTCTTCAAGGCGTTTTTTCTCTTCTCCGCAAAGATTTCCGAGCAGACGTCTGCCGACATCACGGATATCCGAGATGCGCTCCTTCAGGTATTCGTCATTAATCTGGGAAAAAGCCTGGAAATAGCGTTGGATGACCGTTGAAAAAGCGTATTCCGCACCCACCTTCTCGTTTTTGATCACTTCGATAACGTCTTCAATCAACGTTCGGTCTTCAAGAATCAGGAGATGTGCCGTAAAAATATCCGAACTTTCGCGTCCGATTTGATCAGAAAGTTTTCTGCGAATGCCCAGGATTTCGGTACGCGTTCGGGTAAGGGCATCTTCAAACCGAGCGATTTCATTAGAGATGCTTTCCGGACCGACAATCCTCTTGGGAAGATTAAAGGACTCGCCGCTGTGCAGAACAAAGACCTTGCCAATCGCAATCCCCGGTGAAACTCCGATACCTTTGAGTTGTTTCATGAAATTATTCTCCGAAATTGGATTCAATAAGTTTAGCCAAGGCTTCCATAGCTTCTTTGGCATCTTTGCCGTCTGCCCGAATAGCAATCGAGGATCCCATTTCGGCAGCTAACGTCATAATCCCCATAATCGACTTGCCATCCGCCTTCAGCTCCTCCTTCTGGATTTCAATCGAGGCTTCAAACCTGTTAGCCGTTTGAACAAAAAGGGCCGCCGGACGGGCGTGAAGCCCTAATTTGTTGGAGATCACAAAATTTCGTTCGATTTTTTCCGTTGCTGTTTTTTTTCGTTTGGGCACCATGATATTTTTCAATCTTTCATTTTTTTAAAATACGCCGCGTAGTGTTCAAGGATGATTTTCATGACAAGCTCCGCATCGTGACGGACCTGTTCATCCATTTTGATCACGTTGCCTTTAATGATCTGATAACCTTTTTCTTCAATCTTCTCAAGATCCAGTTTTACGGGGGCCGCACCTTTTTCATAATAACGCTGAAGCATGGCTTCGGAAATCGGCGTGGTATTCACAAAACAGGCATCAATGATCCGAGGATCCGTATGATCCAGAAGCACTCTCAAATGATCCCAGGCGCTCATCCCTGCTGTTTCACCCGGCTGTGTCATAGCGTTCAAGATATAGACTTTATAAGCGTCTGAGCGAAGCACCGCATCCCGTATATCCTTGATCAGAAGATTCGGCAAAATACTCGTATAAAGACTTCCCGGACCCATGAGAATGATATCTGCCGTACCGATTGCATCAATCGCTTCCGGACGCGCATGACAATTATCCGGTTGCAGATGAATGCTTCTCAGCGGTTTCCCAAGATCCGTAATGTTGGTTTCCCCTTCAGCAGAAGTCCCATCCAAAAATTCACCGACAAGGGTTACCTGTTCGAGCGTCGAAGGGAGTACGCGACCGCGAATCGCCAAAACCTTGCTTGACTCCGCAATCGCTTTTTCAAAATCTCCTGTAACCATGGAAAGCGCCGTAATAAAAAGATTCCCAAAGCTATGTCCTTTCAGTCCTTCGCCAAGCTGAAATCGGTACTGAAAAAGATCGCGGATCAAGGGTCCTGCGTCTGCCAGCGCCACAAGACAGTTCCGGATATCGCCAGGGGGCAGTATGTCCATTTCATCGCGCAACCGTCCCGAGCTTCCTCCTGTATCTGTTACCGTTACAATCGCTGTAATATTGCTCGTAAAATTCTTCACACCTGACAACAAGGTGCTCAGTCCTGTTCCACCACCGATAGCTACAATGCGCGGTCCCCGGAGCAAAGAGTCAACCTGCCTTTTTTGATAAACAATATCTACCAAGGGATCATCGGAATTGAGCGGCATCAGCGCACGTATAAAAATACGGACCATGTTCTTGATAGAGGTATAAATCAGGAAGATACCCAAAATAAGCAACGCGGTAGCGAAGGATGCCAGCAAAACACTTGACTTGGAAATGGTCTTCACGGTCAGCAGCGCCACCACCACGATAAAACTCAGCCCTAAAACACAAAGGCTGATCCATCGTTTAATGCCGATCCCTGGATAGAACCACTTGAAAAAATTCATAAAAATTCGCCCGAAAGCCTCCGATCAACTTTTGCGGTTTTCTTCCTTGCTAATGAGATCGAATATTTCTTTCGGCGTTTTACAGCGCCGGAGCAACTCACAAAAATAGGTGTCACGAAGAAGCCTTGAAATCTGTGCCAACGCTTTTAAATGCGGGCCTGCAGTATCTTTGGGCGCCACAAGCAGGAAAAGAATGTAAACTGGCTCGCCGTCAAGCGCTTCGAAATTAACACCCTTCCGGCTCACTCCGAGCACCGCAACAAGACCATCTACTTTATCCGTCTTTCCGTGTGGGATAGCGATCCCCTGGCCTATCCCAGTCGAACCAAGATTTTCGCGCTCGACCAGTGCTCGCAAAATATTCTTCTTGTCGCCAACATCTTTCACTTCCCCCAAAAGATCGACAAGTTCTTTAAGAATACCTTCTTTATTTGTCGCTTCCAAATCAACTTTAATGCCTTTTATGCTGAGAAAATCGGTGATTTTCATGATTTAATTCCTCCTAATTGAAACGGTTGCAAGACTAGAATGATGGCTCGATCAGTCCGTGATTTCCATCTTTGCGTTTATAGATCACATTGACGACATTAGTGTCCTGGTTTAAAAAAACAAGAAAATTTTCTGGTAAAAGTTCCAGCTGAAGGCTGGCCTCCTCGGCAGACATCGGCTTGGGTGCAAAAGTCTCTGTATGGACGATTTTCGGAGCGCCCGCCGAAACGGCACTCTCAGATTCCATCATTTTCATTGCCCGCATGACTTTTATAGGGATTTTTGCGCCATGTCGATGATGATCTTTACTCTTTGCTCTAAATTTTTTTAGCTGTTTTTCAACACGATCGCAGGCTTCATCCATAGCCGCAAAAATATTCTCCTTGGAATTACCTTCTCCGAAAGCGTGCAAATTTTTAGCAACAAGCGTGACTTCTGCTTTTAAAAAATATTTTTCTTTTTTTAAAAAGATATGCGCCTCCACCAGGCGAGGGGCATATTTTTCGAATTTGGAAAGCCGTTCCTGGAGATGTGCTTTCATCCCTTCGGTAATTTTTAGATTTTGTCCCGTAAAACGAATATCCACAACCTTATCCTCCTTGGGGGTATTTCGATGATTAGGTGAAATATTGAACTATGCTAAAGTAAACCTCTCTCCAAGATAAATTTCCCTAGCCTTGCTATCCGAGGCAAGAAATTCCGATGTCCCCGAAACTTCGATTTTCCCTTCATAAAGAAGATACGATCGGTCCGTAATGGAAAGCGTTTCGCGTACACTGTGGTCCGTGAGAAGAATACTCAATCCTTGTGCTTTAAGCTTCTGCAGGATTTTCTGCACTTCAAAAACAGCAATGGGATCAACACCGCTAAAGGGCTCATCCAAAAGAATTAACGAAGGATTGGTCACTAAAGCACGCGTAATCTCAAGCCTTCTCCTCTCCCCGCCTGAAAGGGTAAAGGCCTTGTTTTTGGCAAGATACGCAATGTCCAGGTCATTCAGAAGCCTCTTGAGTCGGCGATCGCGTTCTTCTTGAGAAATCTCCAATGTCTCCAAAATGGCCATGATATTTTCTTCGACGGTCAATTTTCTAAAAATAGAAGGTTCTTGAGAAAGGTAACCGATCCCAAGCCTAGCCCTTTCAAACATGGGAAGTACGGTAATATCCTCGCCGCGAAAAAAGATCTGCCCTGAATCCGGACGAATGACACCGACCACCATGTAAAACGACGTGGTTTTCCCAGCCCCGTTCGGCCCAAGCAACCCTACAATTTCCCCGCGGGAAATATGAATATTCACTCCATTGACCACCGTGCGCCCTTTGTAGCTTTTGGTAAGCTGCTTTGTTTCTAGCAAGTCCATATCAGAGAACTCCTTTTGAAAAATCTTTGGGCCCATCGCCTCCGAAATAGAGGGCTTCGGTATCCCCGCCAAGAATGATCCGGCCTTCATCGGCCAGATAAATAACGCTGTCACTGTAGGTTTTGTTGCCATCCGGATTTTCGATCACCACATTACCTGCCGCGACAATTTTGGAAACGTGACGACTCACACGATTATAATAAACATCCATCGTGTCCGCCGTGAGCTTTCCGCGCGAATCCTGTGCGACCACATTGTCCTTAAAATGCGCGATATTCTTTTCATAATCCACCACAAGCGGCCCATCACAAGTGATGGTCGTTGGACCGGCTTTTTTATCATCAGGATTCTGCACCACGACAGTCACATTTTTCTTGAATTTCACTTTTTTGAGACGCGTGTCCGCTCTTGCCCCCAAACCTTCCACATTGATGTTGTCTTTTCTGACCTTGGCGTTGGCTTCGGTTTCGACAATGTGCTCCGCCGGATGCATATCCAAAGAATCGGTCATGAGACGCGTCCCGTCCTCCGTGGTCGCAACAACGTTCTGCTCGAGATGGATCTTGTTCTCTTTTTTCGCGTAATCTCCTCTGTCCGCCGTAACGGTCACCGGTTTCTCTTCGGCATAGGCCTTTGCCATTACGTTCATCAGCTTGACATCATTGGAGAGGATATCCGCAGAATCACCTTCAATTTCGATTTCTTTCTGCCCTTCCGGTGTATATTTTGTAAATGCAAAAGAATAAACCTTGTGGACCGGTTTCTCCGAAGATTTCCCGGTCGTGTGCTGCGCACGATGCTTTCGGGTCACCACAACCTGCACCTGGACAAAAAAAACGTAAAAAATAATCAGTAGGACAAAAATAAAAATCAGACGCTTTATCATAAAGAACTAACTGCCTCCCGTTTTTTTGAATCGATCATCTCAGGCGTTGTTTTCCACCGATCATGCATCCAACCCCATTGGTCTGGATATTGCCGGATCACTTCTTCAAAGCTTGCCATCCATGCCTCTGTGTATTTTCGAATCGCTGCCTCGCGATCCCCATCGATCTTCGGCCGAATCAATTGGCCCAAAAGAAGTCGATAACGATTCCCTTTTAAGCGTACCAAAAAAGCCGGCAAAATAGGCGTCCCAGTGGCCAAGGCAAATTTGACCGGAGCCATAGGTGTGTATGCAGGCTTGCCAAAAAAATCAACAAAAATACCCTTAATGTTGTCTATGTCCTGATCCGGCAAAATGCCTACAATCTCATTACGCCTCAGATGGTCCCGAATCTTCCGAACTGCTTCATGGCTGTAAATGGTTTGAACCCCCACGGAAGCACGAAGCCCAACAATCCATTGATTATATGGTTCGTAATAAATCCGGCGGCCAACGACGGCTCCCTGAAAACCTTGGAGCCCGAACATCCCGGCCAAGAGCTCCCAATTACCCATGTGAGCAGTCATTATAATGAGCCCTTTCCCTTCTTGCAAAATATCTTTGCAGAGGGCATAGGCCTCTCCTACTTCCACAAATTGTGCTGCTTTTTCACGCGATAATCGCGCAAACCTTAGAAAATCCACCGCCGTCTGGAGCATATGCCCCATGACCCTGCAACCTATTTCTTTTATTTCTTTGAAACTTTTGGTCTCCCCATAAGCGAATTGTAGATTTTTAAGGATTTTCTCCCTTTGACGGGCTACAAATACATATCCCAAATATCCTATACCATTTGCCAAAGCCAAAGCAAAGGCACGTGGCAACATCAACAATAAGAAAGCCCCTAATCGTGTAAGCAGATAAAGAGGGTATCGATAGGGTTTATGTTTGGCCACTAGACCCGACCCGCTCTCATAAGATCCTGGACATCGAGTAAACCGACCACCCGTTTTAAATGATCCACCACCGGCAGTTCATCAATGCGCAAAGACTCCATGATATGAAACGCTTCTTCCGCTAGTTTATCCTTATGGATATAACGTGGTTTTAAAGTCGCCACTTCTTTGACAGACCGGTTTAAGATCTTCTCTCCTTCAATCTTGAGATGACGTCTCAGATCTCCGTCCGTGAAGACACCCGCCAGTTTCCCTTGAAGATCCACAAGCGTGCAACTTCCGGCCCGTGAAGATGTAATCTTCAGAAGCGCCTGACGCACCGTCGTCGTCGGGCCGACTAACGGATTGGATTTTCCGGTCCGCATAATATCCTGCACCTTAAGTAAACGCCTTCCAAGACTTCCTGCCGGATGAAGTTCCGCAAAATCTTCGGAACGAAATCCTCGTTTTTTGAGGAGACAAAGTGCCAAGGCATCCCCGAGTGCCAGTGAAGCCGTGGTTGAGGCGGAAGGCGCAAGATTTAAGGGACATGCTTCGCGGCGTACGCCAAGATCAAGCACGATGTCCGCGTTTCTTCCAAGAGACGACTTCGGCATGCTTGTCAAAGCGATCAGTTTGACTCCTTTTTTCTTGATAAGAGGAAGAAGTCTGATGATCTCTTCGCTTTCACCGCTTTGCGAGATCGCAATCAAAATATCTTTAGAGGTCACCATCCCAAAATCACCGTGGACAGCTTCCGCTGGATGCAAATAAAGACTAGGCGTCCCGGTCGAAGCCATCGTTGCAGCAATTTTTCTGGCAATAAAACCAGGCTTGCCCATTCCGGTCAAAATCACACGGCCCTTACAAGCCTCCATCCACTGGACTGCTTTTTCAAAATCCTTGCCGATCCTCGATCGAAGCCTTGAAATCGCGCACGACTCAATCCTGAGAATTTCCTTGGCAAGTTTGACCTGATCATTCTTTTTCATTTTGCTGCCTTTGCCGCAATGAGTTTTTTGAGTGCCACAAGATTGGCAAGCAACGGTTTGAGTTCCTGAAGTGGAAGTGCATTGGGTCCATCCGAAAGCGCTTTGGCCGGATTCTCATGGATCTCCATAAAAATCGCATCGGCCCCGGCCACCACAGCACAACGCGCAAGCGTAGGAATGAACTCTGCCCTGCCCCCCGAAGCCGTTCCTTGACCTCCCGGAATCTGCACCGAATGCGTTGCATCGAACACGACCGGGTAACCAAACCCGCGCATAATCGGGATCGCTCGGAAATCATTCACGAGATTATTATAACCAAAGCTGGTGCCGCGCTCTGTCAGAAGGATTTTTTTACAACCAACTTCCTCGAGTTTATGAATAATATTCTTCGCTTCCCACGGCGAAAGAAACTGACCTTTTTTAACGTTGACGATCTTACCGGTTCCGGCAGCCGCGCAGATAAGATCTGTCTGACGGCAAAGGAAGGCGGGGATCTGAAGGATATCCGCAACCGCTGCTACAGGAGCCGCTTGTTCGGAAGTATGAATATCTGTCAGAACCGGGAGCCTGAATTCTTTTTTGACGCGTGCAAGTATGCGCAGCCCTTTTCGCAGTCCCGGACCGCGAAAAGACCGAATCGATGAACGGTTCGCCTTATCAAAACTTGCTTTAAAAATATAAGCGACCTTTAATTCTGATGCGATTTTGGATATTTTCTCCGCGTGGCGAAGCGTCCCCGTTTCATCCTCGATCACACACGGTCCACCGATTAAAATCATTTGACGCAAATCGCCAAAAGTGATTTTTTCCAAAGAAACCTTATGCATGTTTCTCGCCTTGCCCTTGCTCGAAATTTTTTTCTTTTTCACTGTTGATGACGTTTAATGCATCCATACTTTCGGGAAGAATTTTTTCCTGATAAAGAAGCGCATGCCGCACAAATTCCCGAAAAAGCGGATGAGCCTTGTCCGGTTTGGACTTAAATTCAGGATGGAATTGAACGGCCAAAAACCACGGATGGTCTTCAAGTTCGATCATCTCGACCAGTTTTCCGTTTGGCGAAATACCCGAAAGACGCATCCCCGCCTTTTGAAATTTGTCCCGGTATTCATTGTTGAATTCATAACGGTGACGGTGACGTTCCGTAATTTCATCCACCTTATAGGCCTTGTACGCCCATGTTTCTTTTTTAATCTGGCAGGGATAAGCCCCAAGACGCATCGTGCCACCCATGTCTTTGACGTTCTGTTGCTCTTCAAGAAGGCTAATCACAGGATACGGCGTCTTTTTATTAAATTCCGTAGAGTGAGCACCTTTCATATCCACAACGTTACGGGCAAACTCGATTGCCGCACACTGCATCCCCAGACAAATTCCAAAGAATGGAATTTTCTTTTCTCGAGCGTATTGGATAGCCTTCAGTTTTCCCTCAACGCCACGATCGCCGAATCCTCCAGGAACGAGAATGCCGGAAATCCCCTTAAACTGGTCGAATGATCTTGTGTTTTCAATTTTTTCGGCATTGATCTTTTTGATCACCACTTCACTGTCATTGGCAATGCCGCCGTGTTTCAGGGATTCATAAATGGATTTATATGCGTCTTGAAGTTCGATGTATTTCCCAACCACCGCAATTTTTACCGAATGCTTCGGCCGGAGTGCTTTTTGCACAACATTGCGTCGCCATTCATGCAGGCTGCCCGCTTTGTATTCGATTTTAAGTTTTTGACAAATCACCTTGTCGATTCCCTGTTCCTTGAACATCAGTGGGATTTCATAAATCGACTCTGCATCACGTCCTTCGATCACGGCCTCGGGTTCCACATTACAAAAAAGCGCTATTTTTTCCTTGACGGGTTGCTCGAGTTTTTTCTCGGTACGACAGATAAGAATGTCCGGTTGGATGCCGATTTCGCGCAAGGTCCCGACGCTGTGTTGTGTGGGCTTGGTCTTGAGTTCTCCGGCCGCACGAATAAAAGGAACCAGCGTTAAATGAATAAAAAGAGAATTTTCGCGACCCACCTCATGGCGAAATTGCCTTGTGGCTTCAAGAAAAGGCAATGATTCAATATCGCCGGCCGTACCTCCGACTTCAGAAATGACAATATCATAACGCTTGTTTCTTGAGACCTCGCGAATCCTTTCCTTGATCGCGTTTGTGATATGCGGCACCACTTGAACGGTCCCGCCGAGATAGTCTCCATGGCGTTCTTTGGTGATCACGCTGTAATAAATTTGTCCGCTCGTCACATTGTTTTCACGGCCATAAGCGCTATGCGTAAAACGTTCATAATGTCCCAGATCAAGATCCGTTTCCGCACCGTCATCCGTCACATAAACTTCACCGTGCTGGTAGGGATTCATGGTCCCGGGATCAACATTGAGATAAGGATCCAATTTCTGGATGGCCACTTTAAGTCCCTTCGCTTCCAGGATCTTCGCAATCGACGCGGAGGCGATCCCTTTTCCTAACGATGAAACCACACCACCTGTCACAAAAATATGTTTCGGCATTTTTAAATCCTCAAGGGGTTAGCGCGTAAGCGCGATTCGACTTCTTTTAAATCCTCTTCCGTGTCCACGCTGATGAAATCATACGACGTTTCGATCACGCGTATGGAACGGCCCCTTTCGAGGATTCTGAGTTGTTCCAACTTTTCAATATTTTCAAGAATTCCCGGTTCCCAAGCAACAAATTTCAGAAGAAAATCCCGCCGGTACCCGTACACTCCGAGATGCTTCAAAAAACTGAACGCGCAGTTTTGTTTCCCTTGAAAGAAAGGAATCGGCGCCCGTGAAAAATAAAGCGCGTCCCCTTCCTTGTCGCAAACAACTTTGACGATGTTGGGATTCTCGTGCGCCGTCTTATCTGTCATGCGAATCGCGAGGGTTAAAACCTCCGTGCCGGGTGACTTTTCAAAAATACCGACCATCTCATCCAAAGCCTTCGGATCCACCAGCGGTTGATCCCCCTGAATATTGATGACGATCTCCTGGTTGAAGCGTTCCATCACTTCCGCGATACGGGAAGTCCCGTTCGGATGATCGCTCCGGGTCATGAACGCCTTGCCGCCAAAACTTTCCACGCAGCTGCGAATGCGCTCATCGTCGCAAGCCACGATCACCTCTTCAAGCTTTTGAGCCTGCTTCGCGCGCTCCCATACATGCTGGATCATGGGCTTGCCCAAAATCAGCTTCAGGATCTTTTCAGAAAGTCGCGTGGAACCTAACCGCGCTGGAATAACACCGAGGGCCTTCGCAAAATGGGCTTTCATACCTTCCGTATCGCTTCTTCCAATTCCTCAGGAGTGATAGTCGCCGTGCCAAGTTTCCCGACCACAATACCTGCCGCAAGATTGGCCATTTTCGCAGCCTCCTGCATTTTTGCGCCCGCCGCCAGTGAAAGGGCAAGCGTTGCAATGACTGTATCCCCCGCTCCGGAAACATCATAAACTTCTCTGGCCGCCGTCGGGATCTGTGTAATCTTATGACCTTTTTCAAAAAGCGCCATTCCGTCTTCCCCCAAAGTAATCAAAACAGAAGCCAGTTTTAACTTTTTCATCAGATTCCATCCCACTTGTTCCAAACTCGGCGGTTTTTCCCACGGCCCAATCGTCCGCTCATAACCGCCGAATGCCTCTTTGCGATTTGGGGTAATGCAGGTAACGCCACGATAATAATTGAAGTGTTTTTCTTTAGGATCTACCAGCACAGGCTTCCCAAATTTTTTGGCAAGCTTCACAACTTCTCTTAGCAAAAAGGGCTGCATCACACCTTTGCCGTAATCTTCAAGGATCACCACATCCATGCTTCTGATTCGTTGGCGGACGAACTTGAGGATCTGGGTTAAATTCTCGGACGAAATATCTTCCGTTTTCTCACGGTCAAAACGAACCATTTGTTGAGAATGAGCGATCACTCGGGTTTTGACCGTTGTTGGTCTGCTCGAATCATAAATAATTCCACCCGTGTCGATTCCCTGCTGGCGTATGGCCTTGAGAAGCATCCTTCCAAAAAGATCACGCCCCACCACACCGCAAGGATAGGCAACCCCTTGCAAGGAGCGAATATTGTTCGCAACGTTTAAGGAACCGCCTGGCATGAAAGACTCCCGCTTGACGTCCACTACCGGAACCGGGGCTTCCGGCGAGATACGGGAAACATTGCCCCACACAAACTGATCTAGGATGAAATCGCCAATAACAAGGATATGGGCTTTGGAAAAGCCTTCTGCAATCTCAATAAAACGTCTTTTTTCAAATGTTGTAAGGGTATTTTTCATAGAGGGTTAAGCTGGTTCAATAAAGAAGTTATGATAACACCGCTTGGAAGGGGTGTCAATGAAAGGAAATCATCATAACTCCTTTCCTTTTAAAGACTTATATCTATTTATCCCTCGAAGAGGTTCTGGCTGGCAAATTCGGGATCGCTCGTGACATGGATCCGAAGCTTTCGAAGAGCCTTTTCATCACCGGGAGTCGGGATATGCGTAATATGCATTTCACAATCGCGGAGCATCTTGAGTTTTTCCATCGCTTTTTGCGCGGTTGGATTAGTCGTCGCACTCATGCTCAAAGCAATCAGAATCTCTTCAAGATCCAGACTCACCGCCTTACTCCCGAAAATATGCTGTTTTAGCTCCGCAATAGATGCAATCACGTTCGGAGACAAGAGATGAATGTCCTCCGGAAGACCCGCGAGAATCTTCACCGAATTAAGGACCGAACTCGATGCCGCGTGCATCAGCACCGTATTCTTTCCTGTAACAATCGTTCCGTCAGGAAGCTCGATGGCCGCCCCGCAAAAAATTCCCTGATTTCCTTTTCCCGTTTTTTGAGCGTCTTTCGATGCCTGGCGCGCAGGAAGGACCACAGGACGATCTTCGGAATTCATTTCAAGATCCTTCATCAGAAGCTCCGCTTTTTCTACAGCTTCTTTTTCAACATAACCCATCCGGTAATCGCAAGCGCATTGAAAATATCTGGCAATCACCTCCTGGACAGCCGCTTTCCGAACGATCGCATCATCCACAATCCCGAAACCAGCACGATTCACTCCCATATCCGTCGGCGACGCATAAATCGCTTCTCCTCCGGTAATCTTCTTCAAGATCCTCTTAAGCACCGGAAAAACTTCTACATCACGGTTATAATTAATCGTGGTTTCCTTGTATGCCTCAAGATGAAAAGGATCGATCATGTTAAAATCCATAAGATCCGTGGTCGCCGCTTCGTAAGCGATATTCACCGGATGATTCAGGGGAAGATTCCAGATCGGAAACGTTTCAAATTTCGCGTACCCGCTTGAGAGCCCTTGCCGATGGTCATGATAAAGCTGGGAAAGACACGTGGCGAGTTTCCCGCTGCCCGGTCCCGGTGCGGAAATAATCACGAGTGGTTTTGTGGTCACGATATATTCGTTCGCGCCATAGCCCTCATCGCTCACAATAGTATCCACATCCGTGGGATACCCTTTAGTGAATCGATGGGTATAGGTCCGGATTCCTCGGCGTTCCAGTTTATTCTTGAAGATCTTGGCGGCGGGTTGGTCCGTAAAACGCGTGATCACAACCGCCGCGACATCAAGCCCCCACCCCCGGTACTCATCAATCATGCGAAATATATCCGCATCATAAGTGATCCCGAAATCGGCCCGCATCTTCCGTCGCTCAATATCTCCTGCGTGAATACAGATCACTATCTCTGCTTGATCGCGAAGCTTGTGGAGGAGACGCATTTTGACGTTGGGATCGAAACCGGGAAGCACTCGCGCTGCGTGATAATCGGCAATGATCTTACCGCCGAACTCGAGGTAAAGTTTGTCGCTAAATCGTTCGACTCGTTCAAGAATGGCGGCCGATTGCTCGTTAAGGTATTTAAGATTATCAAAACCTGTCTTCTTTTCTGTCACAAGCATATTGTCTCCCCTGTTTAAAGATCGATGTTCCCTAAGACTGAACCCAGTGCTGCCTCTGGGCTGAACTTTTTCGGCGTTCCGTTCGGAGAAGCCAAGGTGCTATTTTGTAGTGCTGGGACATGACTTGCAGTCTCCTGAGCAAGCCGATGTCGCAGCCGCAGGTTTTTCTTTTTTAGCCGATTCTTTATAACTCTTGGAACGGTAATCCGTCTGATAAAAACCACTGCCCTTGAATAAAACTCCCGCACCCCCGGAGATCACACGTTGAGCTTTGTTTTTTCCGCACTCTGGACACTTACGGAGAGGCTTTTCGGTCATTGATTGGAATTTTTCGAAGGAATACCCGCAGGCACTGCATTCATAAACATATGTCGGCATTAAATTTCTCCTTAAGATAGCGGCCGTATTATAGGAATGAGTTCCCGAATGGTCAATCGGTTCCTTAAACGCTGAGCTTTCTAACTTTACGCACAAGATAGTCGTTCTGTGAAGAAAAACAGGGAAGACTCTTGTTTATTGACGGGAAATACCCAGATGTTTCTTGATCTCATTTAAAAGATCGGCCGACTCAGTGTATTTGATCAATTTAGATTCCGGGTAGCTGGCAAGCGCCGAAAGAAAATTTAAGCGTTCACAATAAATGTATAAAGGGATCCTCGAAAGAAACCTGTCTTTAGCCATACGCTGTGTAAACCCTTTTAAATCGAGCGTCTTCCCTTGCATGTCGGGATGAAAGTATTCACAGAGAATCATGTCGGGATAAAGCCTCCCGGCAATTTCATAAGCAGCCTTTTCATCATGCGTGCTCGTCACTTCCCATCCGGTGTCTTCGAAAAATTTCCGGATTTTGTTTTTTATAAATTTATAAAGCCCAAGAATAATAAGGGTTTTTTTAGCGCTAGGATCCCGGTGACTTGATCTCCCAATCCTTTTATCAATTTTCGACAAAAGATCTTTGGAATCGAACGGTTTATAGATAAATTCCACATGAGGGAAATCAACGAAAAAAGCTTCCATGTTTTTTTTAACAGAAAAAATGATCACGGGAAGAAGCCGCATGAGCAGATCTTTTTGCATTTGTTGCAGCAGCTGAAAACAGCTCAATTTAGGCAGTATTGCATTGAGAATGAGGATGTCGGGATCTTCAGTCCTTAACTTTTCAAAAGCCTCTTTCCCGTCTGTGGCAGTGGCCACCTGGTAACCTTCGGAAGATAAACAGACGTTCAGTCCCGAAAGAAAGGCAGGGTCGTTGTCCGCAACAAGAATTTTTTTGAAAGGCATACTTTGTGTTTCCTTCCATATGTTTCTATTTCCAAAAAAACAGTCCCTTTCTGTTTGACCTGTGCTTCTTACTTTTAAAAATAAAATTCGCATTAAAGCATCGGCTAAAAACATACGGCGCTTCAATATTGATTTTTATTCTTAAAAACAAAGAACATTATTCAAATCCCAAAAAACTGCCTGCCTTTGGGAGAACAAATCGCTTTTTTACAGTACGTTGATCTACTGGAAAGGATTCTGAATGACTGATAATTCCTGCATGCGTTGAACAATCAATTCAGCAACTAATTTGCACCCTCTTGGGGTGAAATGAATTCCATCACTAAAATAAAGGGAAAGGCGTTGTGGCTCTACTTGCAGAAAAAACACTTCCAGATCGATCACAACAACTCCTCTTGCCATTCCTACTTTACGCACGATCTCATTGTAAGTATGGTGGGTTTCCAGCAAAGCCTCGCGGGAAAAAGGGAAATTTTGGGAAGACCGAATTTGAGCCGCGTCAAAGGGTGCTGTGATCAATACCGGCTGAATCTTGTTTGATAAACAAATATTGATTATGTCATTCAAATTTTTTTCATACTTTTCAGGAGGCACGCGATAATTCCCGCGTATTTCTTGCCTCTCTTTTTTGAGTATTTTTGCTTTAATTTGAGCTATCAGCCAATGATAGGCTTGGTAGACTCTAAACTTTTCCAGAAAATTGATCAGGTCAATCTGCCAATTAGCTTTGACCTTGACCAAATGATCGGGAGTCATTGCCGCCCAATGATCATTCCATCCAAAAAAGACCGTCAAAATGTCCGGCTCATAGCTGACTATTTCTCGTTTAAGGCGTTGCAAACCTTGAAAAGAAGTATAGGAACCTTCTCCAGCATTGATAACCCGAAATCCAAAAGGAAATTTTGCATTGAGGATTTCCTCCATATGATCGGGATAGGAACGTGTTGTGTAAGCACATGCTTGGGTACAAGAACAGCCCAAGGTAATGATCCGTTTCACTTTGGGAGGTTTGTTCTTTTCCGCTCCATAGCGTTGCTCAAACGTGGGAAGAGAAACCCAAAGCTGGTACTTGTCTTTGATTAAATTGATTTTTCTTTTTGTGAAACTGGAATTGGCAATAGTTTCTGGTTTTGAAAGCATCAATAAAGGAGTATCGGAGTATCGAAAATTGGAGAACCTTAAAAAAACTTCACCGGCAATCAGTAATGCGATGCATGGAATCAACGAAAAGGCCAGATATTTAAGTCCCCAAAACCACGGATTGCGAGTTGAAGAAGGAGAGATATTTTCTTTATTTTCCATAATTCGAAAAATCTGCGACTAAGAAATATCGCAAAGCCCTTAGACGCATCAACAAATTATTTTCTCCATGTTCTTTCAGGATATTTTTCCTGATTCATATCCGGTTAAAGTCGCCGTGACATCCCCCAGCACGGGAATCTTCACTTTCATCACAAGCGGGATCCTCCGCTCATCCATACTCATCCAGCCCCGGATCTTGCCGCGCCTCACAAAAAGTCCTTCGAACATAATGATGGGTTCGACTTCCATCGCCTGAAAAATCCCGATGTGGTCGATCTTCATTTCCTGGATCCCATGCGTGATGGCCTCCAGATCCCAGTTTTTTTCATCTGCATTTACGGGAATCGCGATTTTGGAATTTTGTTTCACCTCTTGTAAGCGAAACCAAAAAGCGCAGGAAAGCTGGTCCTGAACGTTTTTAGGAATGAACATTTCTTTACGGGTTTTGTCTTTAAAGGAGTAGAACCTCCCGATATGCTCATCCTGATCGTATTCCATCATTTTATGTGTCTGATACCGGCCTTCGCTGATTTCTTTTTCATATTTTAGGGAATGAAGTTTTTTGACATCCACATAAGAGTGGTGCGTGTCATTCACGGGATAAAGCCACCTCAGGACAGAGCCGGATCGTGCGGTTAAGATAATATGAAAAGCATCGCGCTCGTTGACCTTCACGATCTCTTTGACTTCCACAACCGCTTCCCCAACCTTGATCCCAAGATAACTCACTTTGAATGTCATTTTTTCGCCGAGTGATAATGTCTGGATGTGTTGTTCAGAACGCGGGTATACTTTTTCAACCGCATTGGCCCCCGGCATAAAAAGAGTTCCTGCCAAAAGAAAAATGACTGCCCTTTTGTTCATAAGCTCCTTTTTGTTTTAATTGCGAATGGTCCCATCCAACCCAACAGTGATTTTCTTGATAGGCAATCCAATCTTTGCAAGCTCAACGGCTTGCTGAACGATCCTGAAAAGCCCTGAACAACAAGGAACTTCCATGATCACCACAGTGAGTGAGTAAACGGTGTTTTTTTTCAACAGTTCCGCGATTTTTTCGACATAGCTTTCGGTCTCGTCAAGTTTCGGGCAAGCGATAACAAGTTTTTTCCCTTTTAAAAGATCCTGATGGAAACTTCCAAGCGCAAAAGCGGTGCAATCCGCGGCAATGAGAAGATCGCATTCCTGAAAATAGGGCGCCTGTGGTGAAATGAGGTGAAGCTGGATCGGCCACTGGGAAAGCTCCGAAGATACCGAACCTGCTGCCTTGACATTCTGTTCTGATACGGACCTTTGGATCTCCCGAGCCATAGACCCAGGACATCCCCCCACATGGGACACGACATGCTGTCCCTGAGTATGATCCTGAGTTGAAATGCCGGGGGCCCCATGCACTTTTCGGGCCGCTACCGTGCCTTGGGTCTTGAGCACATGATCATAGGCGGCTTTAGGATCATATGCCGCGCTATCGCGCTCAACAATCTTCAAGGCATTCACCGGACAAACATTCAAACAAGCCCCCATGCCGTCGCAAAAGATTTCTTTTACAAGAACAGCTTTTTTTTCTGCATCCAACACAAGTGCTCCTTCGGCACACGCTGTGGTGCAAAGTCCGCATCCATTGCATCGATTGCGATCGATTTCGATGATCTTGCGTTTTCCCATAGATATTTTCCTTAATGGTTATTTTACTATTCTGAAAAAATCCTTCACATTTAATATAGCCATCACATCATCGGGACGCAACCCTCTGAGACATTCGATGGTGGCACAGTGATGATTATAACGAAATTTGTAATAACAGGGACGACAATCAAGCTTCTGCTCATAAACCGCAATAGCGTCTTGCGTGGGAGGGTAAGGCCCGTAAACTTCCGGAGGAACAGGCCCGTAAAGCGCCACCAAGGGCACCTGAAGGGCATGGGCTACATGGATAAGCCCACCGTCATTCCCAACAAAAAATTTCGCTTTTTTCAGAACCATGGCGGTTTCCGAAAGCGATGTATCACCCGCAAGGACCAAAGAAGGCCGTTTCAGGCTCTTTTGAAGTTCCTCGCATAATTCCCGCTCGGATTTGCTGCCAAGGATACAGATACCTTGAAAATTGATTTTCCCTTTCATCTTTTGGATCAACTCGGCAAAATAACTCACGGGCCATCGCTTATACGCCGCTTCCCTTCCCCAGGAATCACCTCCGCCTGGAGCCACCGCAAGAAAAGGAACCGGAAGAGTCTTGAGTTTTTTTGAGATGTGATTTTCTATCTGATCTGTTTCCTCAGGGAAAAAATATTCCATAAACCTGTCTTCGACGGGAATGCCGGCCGTTTCCGCCAAATCACAATAGAAATCCACGGCATGTCGCTTCCAGAAACCTTCCGGGAGCAAAAAACGGATATTATGAAAAATGGCACGTTTTTTATATGCGAACCCCGCGCGTTTCGGAATGCCGAGAAAGAATTTTCCCAAAAAGGCATTTTCGCGCCGTAAAGAAAAATCCAGAAGGAGGTCATAATGCTTCGCGCGCAGCTTCCTTCCGAGCTCAAAACTATCACTTAGATTTTTTAGCCAGTTTTGACGGTGGGACCGATCCCTATCGACCACGAAAATATCATTGATGTGCGGGTTGTTCTCCACGACTTCCCGGGTCCGGGATCCCAACAGCAGATCCACAGATTCAACCGTAGGAATAAGCCGCAAGGCCCGCATCACTGGCGTCACAAAAAGAAGATCGCCAATCCCATACGGGTGTGCCATAAGAACGTGGCGTAGTGTGCGCATATTATCTTTTCGCTGCTTTGGTTGTTAATTCCGAAACAGCCTGGAACACGTCATCAACAGAAATTTCATTGATATAGGTAAATTGACGCTGTGTTTCCGGAATGGCTGAAACATCTTTGGCGACCACACGTGTTTGATCCCCTAAAGGCCGCCATCGGCACGGTCCGAGCCCGGATTCATACCTCCCGAAGATTGAAACGACAGGTGTCCCGACTGCCGCGGCAATGTGCACAGGCCCTGAATCATTAGAAACAAGCAGCGCTGATTTTTTAAAAAGCGCCCCAAGCATTCCAAGACTCAGCCTGCCGCTCATGTCAAAAACAGGTGCCGTGGTATTTCGTTTTAAGGCCTCAACAATGGTACGGTCTTCTTTTGTACCGATCGCGATAAAAATAGATGGAGTTCCCTTGTGAATCCGTGTCGCCAATGCTCCGAAACGTTCTGCCGGCCACATCTTGGTTGCATCGCTTGCTGAAGGACTTAAAACAATCCAGGGCAGATTTTGTGGGATTTTATGAAATAGGAATAGGTTTTCAAGAGAACGTTCCGCACGGTGTGTTATCGGGAAAAAAGTTCTGACCTCTCGAGACGGTTGGATTCCTAGCGGCGCAAGTAATTCCAATAGATATTCAGCCTCCTGCTTCTTTCCTTCTTTTTTGTCATAAGGGTGAACATGGGTCAGGGCCCAGGCGGCACGGCGTGCGTAACCGATACGGACAGGGATCCTCGCAAACCAGCCGGCCATATGCATCCGATTGGTCCCGTGACAGTGAATCACAATATTGAATTTTTTTTTGCGCAATTTTTGGGCAAACCAAAAAGCTCCCCAAAAATTTTTTTCACTTCCTTGCTTATCATAAAGGATGACCTCATCAAGATAAGGATTCCCGGCTAGGATCTCACGGTGCTCAAGAAATATCACTGCAGCGATCCATGCCCCAGGGAATCTCTCACGAAGAGCTTTGAAAACAGGCGTGGTAAGAACCAGATCGCCAATGCGATCAGTCCTTGTGACCAGAATCTTTGGATTTTCAGGAATTGGGATCGGCATTCAGAAGCTCCATGGCCAACTCGAACACTTTGTCAGGGCCAAGATCATGGAAACAACTTCTCTCGGCATACGAAAGCTTGTGAGATCCGCAGGAGCAAAGCGAAGCATCTTCCACAGCAATGCGAAAGTATTTTCCCTCATGACCGTATTTTTTATGATCCGTCGGTCCAAAAATTCCGATAGTCGGAGTTCCAAGCTCATAACCCAAATGCATAATGGCGCTGTCATTAGCGATCACAAGCGACGCTTTGGAGATCAACGCCGCTGTTTCCGGCATCGTTGTCTCGCCGCAGAGCACTTGCACTGAAGGCCGCATATGTTTTTTGACAGCTTCCGCAATCGAACGTTCATTCTCCGCACCAACTAGGAGAATCTTTTGATTGGTGCGGTCCAAAAGACGCAGGACCACCTCCCGGAAATATTCCACGCTCCATCTTTTCCGCTCACTAGCTGCTCCTGGCGCCACTAAAATCCAACCGCTTTGTTCCGAAATGCCTTTCTTCCCGAGTTTTTCCAGACAAGATTTTTCATCCGCTTGATCAAAAAAACGAAAGGATGCCGGATATCCGACGGAGAGCCCCATCATGGCCAAAATCTCCAAATGGCGTTCGCGCATATTGATTTTCTTGAATTTCCGAAAAAGAGGGCTTCGTTTTTTACATGAAACCAGAAAAGGGATTGCCGTGTTCCGAAGATCCACAACCCAGTCGTATTTTTCTCTCCTGAGTTCCTGAAGAAATTTCCATTTCGCAAGAAGCTTTGCCCTTTTGTCATACACAATGATGCGGTAAATGTGAGGACTTTTCTCAAGAAGACATCGCGCTTTCGGTCCCACCACGACTGTGATGTTAGCTTGCGGGAATTTCGAGGCAAGTGTCATCATCACCGGCGTTGTCATGATCACATCCCCAAGATTGCTCAGGGTTACAACTAAGACGCTTTGGGGTCCACCATGCACAGCTTTCACCTCTTAGGAACTATTTTATCGACGGCATCAAACACCTGGTCGGGACTGATATGAGAAAGCCAGCCGTCTTCGGGTAATTGCTTCCCATACCACGGGACATGATAACCTTCTGGAATATACTGCAAAATAATCTTATCTCCCGTCCCACGCGGCCCGGTCAGCTCCGGATCCGTGGGACCAAACAACGCCACAACCGAAGCCCCGACACCGGAAGCAATGTGCATCGGACCTGAATCTCCGGTCACAAGACAGGCTGTGTGTTTATAAAGAGCGGCTGAAACCCGCAACGACGTTTTCCCGACCTTTGGAATGATCTTTGCTTTCTTGACTTGTGTGAGAAACTCTTTGAGCAACGGCGCATCGTTCTGAGAGCCCGTGATAATGATCGGGGCATGCCACGCTTCATGAATTTTATCCGCAAGCACCGCAAAATGCGCGGACGGCCAGCGTTTAGGTTCCCAATTCGCCCCGAGATGAAAACAAAAAAAACGGTCTCCTTTTTTGATTTTGTGCTTATTTAAAATTTCGAGTGCCTGCTTCTCATCTTCTTCTTTGAAAAAAAACCGGTAGGTTTTCTCAGCCGGCAGTTCAAACCCGGCTTGTTTCATCATTTCAAAAAAATAATCGAGCTGGTGCATTGGTTGGTGAGGTTCGCAAAGTGCCTTTGTAAGAAAAATTTTGCGCCCTTTTCCATAACCGATCCGCTTTTTGACACCCGCAAGTGTTAAAAGCAGGGCCCGCGTCCTGGAACGGTGGAAAAGATAACCTTCTTGCCACGGCCGCGTTTTTCGAAGCTCTGAGAGGAATTGGAATTTGGAGAGCCAGGTACGATGTGTGCTTTTTTCATCGAAACTCATGAATCCGGATACCGCGGGATGCGCCTCCAGAATCTCCCGGCACCGCTCCGGGGCAATGCAGGTAATCAGCACATCGGGATAGCGTTGCCGGAGCAGATCAAGCGCGGGCATTTGGAACAGCAGATCGCCCAGCCAGTTTTTCATAACAACAAGAATTTTCATCTCGCTAGAAAAAAACCCTTTCCAAAAATAAGGCTTTTATCTCCTCCTCTATGATCAATGACCTTTTCCCGATCATGACCCAATCGTGAACGGGATTCATGTCACAAGAAGTCTCTGACAATGATCAAAAACCTCCTCCACGGAAATATGCATCAAGCACGCTTTTGGATTTTTCTCTTTGCAAATTCCGTTATAGCACGGCTGACATGCCAAATGATAAGACAAGACTGCCATTTTCCTCCCTGGCGGCACATGCCGTTTGGCATCGGTCGGCCCGAAAAGAGCAACCGTCGGGATATGCATTGCCGCTGCGATATGAAGCGGGGCGGTATCCCCCGTCACCACCAAATGAAACTGTCTAAAAAACGCTGGTAATTCTTCCAACGTGGTTTTCCCGATCACATTCAGGATCTTTCCAGATCCAAATTGTTTGAATGACTCTCCAAGATCCGCTTCTTCCGGCGAACCCACCAGCACAATGCGGCTGTCATATTTTTCAAAAAAACGTTTTGCAAGATCGATGAACTGTTCCACAGGCCAGCGTTTGCTCGGCCAATTCGGACTGGATCCCATCACAAACCCGATGATCTTGGTGTCCTGTTTCGGATAAAGCTCAGTCATCATCGCCGCCGCTTTTTGCAAACCTTCCGGCTTCGGCCAAAGCTCCAATGCATCATCAAATTTCTGAACTCCGACCTTGGAAAGAATACGGAATTGATGCCGGATCGGCGTGTCGCCCACATCGAAAGTCTTGTCCGGTCTGTTGAGCAAGAACCCCCATTTCCCGCGCGCATAGCCAAAACGCTGGACCACGCCGCCCAGATAGGACAAAAGATGAGTCCATTTATTATTATGAAGATCGACAGAAATATCGAATCCTTCCCGGCGAACGCGACGGGCGGTTTTCAAAAGATAAAATAAATTCGAGAATCTCTTTCGATCTACCAAAATCATGTCATCAAGATAGGGGCATGCCGAAATAACCGGTGCCAGTTTTCTGTCCACAAGAAGCGTGATGGAAGAATCAGGGTAACGGTGCTTGAGCATTCTCAGACTCGGCACTGCCAGGATCAGGTCTCCCATCGCGCCAAGTTTGATCACAAGGATCTTCCGCTTCTTGCGGACCTCTTGATAGATCTCCAGCGTTTTTTGGACCATCTGATCCAGATTGAATTTTTCTTCAACTTTTTTCCGTAAGCTGACCGCAAACTGCTTGGCTTTGTCACGATCCGTAAGAAGTTCATACATGGCTTCGGCCATAGCCGGGATATTCTTCGGCGGAAAAAGCAGGCCGTTCACATTATGATCGATAATATCCAAAACCCCGCCCAGCCAAGTCGCGGCCACGGGCGTCCCGACAGCACCGGCCTCGATAATAACGCGGCCGAACGGTTCGGGAAGTAATGATGAAAGCACCAAAAGATCGGATTGGGCCAGTAATCCTGGAATATCGCGTGTCGGAGGCAGGATTTTGACGCAAGATTCCAATCCGAATTGATGGATCGTCTTTTTCATCAGATCCGTGTAACGATGCCTGCCTTTTCCTTCGGATCCAACAATACTCACCTCAAAGTGAGTCATCCGGCTTCTCAAAAGATGCACGGCCTTGAGAAAATCCACCTGCCCTTTCGACGGCGAGAACCTTCCGATCAATACTATCCTGAGCGGTCCTTTGTGTTTTTCAAATTTTGCGAATGAAAAAGTAAATTGCGAAAGATCCACGCCCCGCGGGATCAACCGGATCCGATCCGGAGGGACCCCGAACAGATCGATCATGCGTCTGCCAATCGCATGCGAAGCTACAATCACGCGCTTCCCCCACCCCATGACAAAACTCAGCGGATGGACAGAGTAATGACCGTGACAGGTTGTGATAAAAGGAATTCCCGTTTTCCGCGCCGCGAGCCATCCAAGCCATGCCGGCACACGGCTCCTGGCATGAATAATGTCCACATGTTCCCGCTGAATAATTTTGACAAGCTCGTCGATCAGAAATAAAGAAGCCAATGATTTTTGATGGACCGGCAAACCGTAATGAGGAATACCTGTTTTTTGAAGTTCGGCCACAAGCGCCCCCCCGGAAGAAACCACAATGGTGTCATGGCCAATTTTTTTCATAGCACGCGCCAAATCGACCACACCCCGTTCAGTCCCTCCAAGCTCAAGCGCGGGCAAAAGCTGCATCACTTTCATAGGAGTGTTCCCAACCGTTGGATCAAAGCATTTTTTTCACGTTGCACAACCGGAGAAGCAGGCTTTTTCAAAAGTTCCATAATATTTTTTTCAAGGTCTTCAAGACAACTTATTGTCACAAGCCCGCGTTGGCCTAAAATTTTATGAAAGCGGTAATGTTTCTCAGGAAGATCCCCTTCTCCAAGACTCACCACAATCACTCGCTTGCCGGTCCCCACGGCCTCCGAGATCATCGCCAAACTGTCCTCGGTCACAATCAACAGGTCCGCAAGCCCCAGCATACCTCCTGCCGCATAGGAAGGATTGTCCTCATTGGCGATCACAAGCAATCGACAGGCCGGATGATGAGAAAGATTTTTTTTAAAAAAAGTTTCCACAGGGGCCGGTGTCCGACGGGAAGTTGTGACCATAAATTCTCCGACATGTGCGGTGACACGATTGAGAGCAGCACAGAGCTTTTCAGCATCGGAAATCGTAAGGCAGAAATCATGCGCCATCCCGCCGACAAAGACCGCCATGTTGACGCGTTCTGTATCGCCTAATCTTTGCTTTAATTGCTGAACATCCTGCTCCCGATCATGGGTTTGATAACCGCTTGGCATGATCACACAACGAAAAGTATTCTTCGGAACTTTACCGCCATCATGGGCAGGGACGATCGAAAGATCGTAATGTGTCATGGAATAAGGAAAAGGAGGCTTCATGATCACGATTTTTTTAGCGCCTGTTTCTTTCGCAAGACACATCTGAAGCGCCGCAAGACCGGAGCCGGCTGCAATGATAAAATCCGCATTTGCCTTTTCAACCGCTTTCTGGGTTTCTTCTGTAAAAAACGGGCGAAGCCAATGAAGACGGCCTTGAATCCACGGCCTCATCAAAAAAGCCAAAAAAAAGAAAATCTTTCTGTGCCATTCGGAACGGTATTCGACGTGAATGCGCTCTGTCTCAAATTCCAGGCCAGGTCGGCCGTGGAATTCCTTGAAATCCGAAAGAAGCTCAGCAACCACTTCAGACTGTTTGAAGTGTCCGGCCTTGCCATCCGAAAGAATCAGCATCTTCCGGTTCCAGCTATACTTCCACCTTTTATTTTCCCAAAGCCATTGATCCGGAAATCTGCGGATGAACTCTTCCAGAATGTTTAAATATTGCCTGATCTGATATTCTACGCGCGCCTGCGTCTCTAACGTCAGATCATCTTTCAATGTTTCCCCGACAAAAATTTCGTGTTTGGCTCCTTGTTGTCTTACCATAAAGCAGGGCAGAATCAAAGCGTTCGTGCGCTGGGCCAACTCAAAAGCCCCGGTCGGCACGGTTGTCTTCCGCCCAAAGAAAGGAACAATGATCCCCTCTGTTTTTCCTGCGGACTGGTCGCCGAGGACGCCGATAAGTTGTTTCTCCCGAAGCGCGCGAATCAAGGCGCGAACCCCAACTCCCCGGCTCACGGCAACCGCCCCATGACTTTCCCGGAGCTTATTTAAAAGCTCATTGAGTCTCGGATACTTCTGATCAGCCGCTAACACATGGATCGGTGATCCGCGAAGCCCTGACACCACTTGCAAAAGTTCCCAATTGCCGAAATGTCCTGTAATCAGCACGCCGCCATGTCCGGACTTGAGAAGCGCTTCGAACCGTTCCAGATGATGGACCGTAATATTCTGATCGACGTAGCGCCGGTCCATTTTTCGAAAAGACATCGTTTCCACAATCGCTTGACCGGCATGCCCGAAATGATTCCGAATCATCCGCCAACGTTCTCGGGGTGTGAATTGTTCGCCGAGCGCAGCTTTTAAATTGATATAAGCAACACGCCGTTTTCCGGAGAGAAAAAAAACCGTACGGCCTAAAAAATTCCCGATGCGCAAACCCTTTTCAATCGGGATATGCTCAAAAAAGAAAATAAGCAACCGCACCACCCCAGAAGCAATACGGTCCTTCCAGTCTTCCATTAACGCCTCACGCCAAGCAGCCGGAACAGCCGATCCGTCAGGATTTCCTCTCCCGAAATCACCCGTAAACGCGCGGCAAGCACCAGAGGGTTCAGGACGTTCGCAATCAGTTCCCGCGAACGAAAGAAATCTTTTTCAGTCGTAATGATCTCTTCCGTGCCGGCCGATTGCCCGACTTGTTTTATTTTTAAAAGTTCTTCTTCGGTATAATTATGGTGATCAAGAAATTCAAAATTTCTTACCGTCTTCATATGCGCACGCTGTAAGACTAACTGGAACGACCGCGGAGTCCCCACGGCCGCAAAAGTCCCCACGCGTTTGCCCGCTAATTTTTCCAGCGGCATGCGGGCATGGGTCTTCGCGCGATAGAGAAAGATCGGCTCCATGAAGGTCTCAACGATTTGAACTTGAGGCGCCAAAATCTTGATTTTGTCTTTGAGTTTTTTGAGTTCGTCTTCCTTGATCAGATTCACATGGGATAAAACAACGATCGAGGTTCTTTTGAGCACCGTCAGCGGCTCACGAAGAATCCCGCGGGGAATAAGTTTTTCGTTCCCAAAAGGATTCAGGGCATTGATGGCCACAATATCGACATCGCGTTCCAGAACCATATGTTGCAACCCGTCATCCAAAAGCACGATATCCACGTGCCTTTTTTCCTTAATGATCTGTTCCGCGGCCTTGGCCCTGTCTTTGCCGACACCAACCATGGCCATGGGAAGGTGATTTTGCAATTCTTTGACTTCATCGTGGCTGTAACCGCGTGTGAGGATTAAGGGAACGCGCCGGTGAGCGCAGATTTTCCGTGCCAGATATTCCACGAAAGGGGTTTTGCCGGTACCCCCCCAGGTCAAATTACCGATACTGACCACCGGATAAGGAAGCCGCTTGCGCGCTAAAATTTTCTTTTCGTATAGCCACCGGAAGGTACGCACGCCAAGGCGATAACACCACGATGCAAATCCCAAAAGCGGATAGAGAAACGTACTGGCCGTATCATGTTGTCGATCCTCGGCCAAAAGTCGAAAGTAATTCTTGGGACTGTCCATTCAAATCGTTCCTTTCTTGTGAGAGCCGACCTTTCAAAAACGCCAGGATCCAACCTGCCTGGCGTTTGCTGGCACCTCGTAAACGGTTGATGATCTGATAAGCCTTGCGGCCCATCTCATGGCGTTCGGACGCATTCGCAAGAAGCTTCGCCGCCGCAGACGACAGTTCGTCCGGAGCCGAAACCCTTAAAGCACCTTGGCCATGTTGAAGTTGTTGATAGATCTTTTGAAAATTGAAAACATGCGGCCCGTACAAGATCGCCTTTTCGAACCGTGCCGGCTCAATCGGATTCTGGCCTCCGTGAGGGACCAGACTCCCGCCCATGAATACAAGGTCCGCGATCTGATACAGGTTCCGCAAAATTCCAAGTTGGTTGAGAATCAGGATGTCGAATCCCTGTTTCTCTTTTCTTTCTGATGATAAAACTACTTGAACTTGAAAATGTCTCGTCTTTGCAACAAGAGAACCGCAGCGCTCGATGTGCCGTGGCGCGATGATCATTTTTAATTGCGGAAATTCCTGACGCAATTTCGAAAAAACATTGATCAATACCTCTTCCTCCCCAGGATGGGTACTGCCTGCTATCAGCACCAAATCTTCAGGCATCACTCCCCACGCCTGTCGCAATCCCCCGACATCCACCCCGCCGGCTTGCGCCCAATCTGCTTGATCGAATTTCATATTCCCCATATCACGCACTGATTCTTCCAGAATCCCGAGTTTGCGGAAACGGTCCGCCGATTCTTCGTTCTGAGCAAGTACAAAATCCAGTTTTTCCCACAAGGGTTTAAAAACCCATGAAAATGCCTGATATCTTTTAAAAGACTTCTCGGAAAGCCGGGCGTTAATAATCCCGACCGGTACATGACGCCGCTTGGCTTCCGTCAGCAGATTCGGCCAGATCTCGGTCTCCACGAGCAAAAGACAAACCGGCTTGAAACACGCCAGGAATCGTCTAACGACAAAAGTTAGATCAAACGGAAAATAACAAACATGGATCCTGCTGTTCGCAAGCTTTTTGGCTATTCTCTGACCCGTCGGCGTGACAGTGGTCAGCACAAGATCATATTCCTGGGACGCGCCAAACCATTCCTGAAGGAACTTTTCAATAGCCATCACTTCGCCGACGCTGACGGCATGAAGCCAAACGATTTTTTTCCCGAGAAATTTTTTGAACCAGGATTCCGGCAATATCCCCCACCGCTCCCTCCAAAGAACCTTCGGTTCTTCGGCTTGCCGGAGTTTTAAAAGAAAAATTGGCAAATAGAAAATCGCGAAGATCCCGAAAGCTAAATTGTATAAAAAGGTTCTTAACATATCCGTTTCCTAAGCCCGCGGATGCGCCGTCGCATAGGCATCCTTAAGCCGCTGCGTGCTAACATGGGTGTAAATCTGCGTGGTCGAAAGGTTCGCATGGCCGAGCAATTCCTGAACGCTCCGGAGATCCGCACCCCGGTCCAGCATATGCGTCGCGAAGGAGTGGCGCAATGTGTGCGGGGAAATTTCTTTCCCAAGACCCGTCCTTTTGACATACTTCAAGATCATCCGCCGGACACTCCGGTCCGTGAGTCTCCCTCCGAGACGGCTCATAAAAAGCGGCTTTTTGAGCGTGTTCACAGCTTCTTTCGGTGACTTAGCGTCCAGATAAGCCCGCAGGTGTTGAAGCGCTACCTGACCGACAGGAACAATCCGCTCTTTTTTCCCTTTGCCTCGGACCCGCACCAGCCCTCCAAAAAAATCCAGGTCATCATGATTCAAACCCACAAGTTCGCTCACGCGAAGTCCGGAGCTGTAAAACATTTCGAGAATCGCTTTATCCCGTTTCTCTTCCCAGCAATTTTTAGCAGGGGCATCTAATAACTTGGTTACTTCGTCAGGATTTAAAAAAGACGGAAGGTGTTTCTCTTTTTTCGGGGTTGCGATTCCGGCAGCCGGATTTTGGCTAAGAATATTTTCACGGATTAAATATTTAAAAAACGAGCGAAGACAAGCGAGTTTCCTGGAAATGGAGCTTTTACTGTATTCCCGACTTTTCAGAAAAGCCAAGAAGGAACGGATGTCCAGATAGGTCAGATCTTTCAGGTCTTTCCCGCCAAGAAACTTCATAAATTCGCGCAAATCGATCCCGTAGTTCTTGGTCGTATGTTCCGAAGCGCCTTTTTCAGTTGTAAGGAAATCGAGAAAATCTTCAACCCGCTTGTCTGTGCTCATGGCGCTTCAGGCGAAGGGTTTTGCCCAGCAGGCGCTGTTGCCCCGTCTTCTTTTTTGGGCAAGGCATTCACGATATAGGTGCATTTGGGATAGTTCGAGCATCCGTAAAAAGACCGCCGTCCTTTGCCTTTGCGTTTCACCAGTTCGCCGCCGCAACCTGGCTCCGGACAATAAAATCCCGTAGGAAGGGAACGCGTGTATTTGCACTCGGGAAAACCGGAACACGCCAAAAATCTTCCGAAGCGCCCGAATTTGATCCACAAAAATTTTCCGCATATATCACATTTGTATTCCGTAGGGACCGCCGCAGGTTTGACGCTTTTCATCTCCGTTTGAGCCCGAGTCAGCAATTCATTGAACGGCGCATAAAAATCCTGGAGGACTTTGATCCACCCCAGTTTCCCCTCTTCGACCTCGTCAAATTCTTCTTCCATGAGCGCCGTGAATTCCGTTTCCAGAATCTTGGGAAAATGTTTTACCAGAATATCCACGACCGTTTCCCCAAGCTCTGTCGGCGTCAAAGCGCCGCCGTTGCGTTCCGCATACATTCGGTCTAAAATCGTTGAGATCGTCGGCGCGTAAGTACTCGGCCGGCCAATCCCTTTTTCCTCCAAAAGCCTGATGAGACTTGCGTCATTGAACCTGGCCGGAGGTTTTGTGAAGTGCTGTTCGCCCAAAAGCTCATGAAGCTTCAATGTCTGACCGATGCTCACTTCCGGCAATTCTTCGGTCTCAGGAGTTTCTTCCTCAGTCTCTTTGGAATTTTCTTTTTCGATTTTGATTTCACCAAACGCCGCGGTAAAACCTGGAAAAAGATTCCGCTTGCCGGTGGTCCGAAACCCATATTTTTCTCCCGCATCGATCGTAATAGCAATGTGTTCGTCGATGGCCGACGTCATTTGGGAAGCAAGAAATTTTCGCCAGATCAACTCATACAGTTTCAATTCATCGCCTTCCAAAAAACTTTTGATCGAATCCGGTGTGCGTAAAACCGAAGTCGGACGGATCGCCTCATGAGCTTCCTGAGCTCCTTTTCGCGATTTATAGACGTTGGGTGTTTCAGGAAGATATTCTTTGTCAAAGCTTTTCAGAATATAATCCGCGGCCTCTTGCTGAGCAGAAGCAGCAATATTCACGGAATCCGTACGCATGTAAGTAATGAGACCGACACTGCCCTCGTCGCCGAGTTCCACGCCTTCGTAAAGCCTTTGTGCGATCCTCATGGTATTGGAAGCCGAAAACCCTAAACGACTGTAAGACTCCTGTTGTAATTTGCTGGTGGTATAGGGTGCCTGCGGGCGTCGGCGTTTTTCGGTTTTTTCGATATTCATCACCTGGAACGGTAGATTCCCAAGCTCGTTTTTGATCCGATCTACTTCCTCCTGGTTTTTAAGCTCGGGCTTCTCTTTCCCGATCCGATTCAATCGCGATAGAAAAACCTTCTGCTGTTCCGTCCCTTCCGGGGATGAAAGTTTCGCATCAAGCGTCCAGTATTCTTGCGGTACAAATTTCCGGATTTCGCGCTCGCGGTCCACAATAAAGCGAAGCGCCACGGATTGCACGCGGCCAGCGCTCAGCCCTCTTCCGACATTACGCCAAAGAAGCGGACTTAATTGGTAACCGACCACCCGATCCAAAATACGACGGGCCTGTTGAGCGTCCACAAGATGCATGTTGATAGTCCGCGGATGCTTGAAGGCCTTCAGCACGGCTTCTTTGGTGATCTCATGAAATTCCACACGATAAATCTTCGAATCTTTATTTTGTTCTGAGAAAATATGCGCGAGATGCCAGCTGATCGCTTCTCCTTCACGATCAGGATCGGTTGCGATATAAATGGCTTTTTTCCCTTCGGCCATTTTCTTGAGATGATTGACAATTTTGATGGCGCGGCGGATGACGATGTATTCGGGGGTAAAGTCATGTTCAAGATCCACCCCCATCCGGCTTTTCGGCAGATCCCGAACATGCCCCATGGAAGCTTCCACATGAAAATCTTTTCCGAGGAACTTATTGATCGTTTTCGCTTTAGCGGGTGACTCCACGATCACTAGACTGACCGGTCCGCTCAGCGCTTTTACTTTCTTTTTTGCTTTTGCCACAAAACCTCCATTGAAAAATCCAGAATCCTTAATACCTCGTTCAATAAATTCAAGTGATATTTCAGGAACGACTCTCCTCGGGAGAACCGTTCCTTCTAAACCTTGCTTTCAAGCTTACTTAAAGGGAAGGATTTTAAACAAAATACTGCGGATTGTAAACGCTAACTTTATCGGACGCTTGCAACTCTTTTATTTGAAGCAGGTTAGGAAATCTTATCCCAAGGATCGTCTTTAGCCTTGGGTGATTCAGGGGAAGCTTTTTTTGGATTTGCCTGCGGAAGATTATAAAGTGATTCAAGCTCCATAATTTGAGAATCTCGAACCGCTTCTTTTTCAATACGCCGGACCATGCTTTTCAATGCCCCGACTCGAATCCCAAGTTTTTCAACGCAAAGCGTTGTCAATAAACGAGTTAGAAGATTCATGTGAATTTCCAAATCGGTAAGACGATTGTCAGTCACCGATCCAGTCTCTTTCACTTGGCTAACGTCTTTTTTGAGTTCGATCAGTTTGGAATAAAGAGAGAGGACATCTTTTAAGGCATACGGGGCTTTTTTAGAAGAGTTTTTCTTTTGTTTTTTCTTTTTATTCATCCTAACGGCCCTCTCTTTTCAATATTAACACAAGAAAGAGGTCTTTCCAATTCTGCCTGGCATTTAAAAAAAATCCTCTCCCGCTGTATTTTGCGGAAGAGGATTTAAAATGGTTCTAGAAAATTTTTTAGGCTTCAACCACCTGCGTTTTCGCCCATGCATCTTCAAGCCGTTGCCCTTTGGCAAGCAGCATGATGATTTCCAAAAGATACCCGATTACCAATATAAAGGGAATAATCAAAAGAATGTTTCTGATGATCGCCTGTACAATCGTGACCTTTTCTCCTGTCAAAGAAACAATCTTTGTCTTGATCATGGCCCGACCCGGTGAATAGACCGCATCGCGAAATACCAGCCATATAATATTGACGATCACTAGCACAATACTACGAACGGCATCCGGAGCCGCCAAAAGGATCAATCCTATAACAATCCCGAGACCAATAGGGATAATAACCAGGTCGATTAAACCGGCCGCAAAACGCTTTCCCTTACTTGCTGGAACCAATCCATCCATCTTGAACTCCTTTCGTTTGAAAAAACTTCTTTTTAAAAAGGCAACATTGATAAAACTCTACCTAGGAAATGCTTTACTGTCAAAAGCTTTTTCCTCAAGTGGTTCTTTTATTAACGGCTAGTTCCTTGATAGGGTTTAACGAAAGACACCTCTACGCAAGCCCCCGAAATAGTGACAGTCACTTTTGGTGACTGTCACTATATCCCGATGGCCCAGACTCAGGCTGTTTGAGAACATACTTTCCATCATGGGATCGTTGAACTTTGTGATTTAATTCAAGCTGCAGAAGTACGGACGGCACTTGAGACGGTTCCAATCCTGTTACATCCAAGATATCCTCCCGGCTTAACGCCCCCTCTTCCTGAAGGGCCTCCAGAATCGCATGAGCTTCGTCGGTAAGAGAATTCTCTCGATCCGAAAAAGAATGCTCGATCTCTCGCTGGGTTATTTCAGTCTCTTTTTGATCCGATACTTCTTTTTTAGTTTCGGTGGTCGTTACCAAAGGTTTATTCGTGTCTGTTCTTTTTGGAAAAACCAGGGAAGAAAAAAGGCTTTTTGCTTTCTCGATCACTGAAGATTGATTTTTGACTTCATATTTAAATAGATTGTCCTGTCCCAATCGCAAAGCCAAAATTTCAACGATATCTTCCGAGTTTTCCACCAGATAAGCGCCTTCCTTTAACAGCTGATGTGTCCCGCGCGATGTCAACTGATCGACGGGTCCCGGAAGCGCAAAAACCTCACGATTTTGTTCGAGTGCCTGGTGGGCTGTAATGAGTGAACCGCTTCGCGAGTGTGCTTCGACCACAAAGACACCGTAAGAAAGTCCGGAAAGGATCCGGTTACGCCTTGGAAAATTTTCCGGAAGCGGCGGCGTGCCTAAAGGGTATTCGCTAAAGACAGCTCCGCGCTCTACGATCTTTCCGTAAAGCGTCGCATTCTCTTTCGGATAAATAACATCCAGCCCGCACCCCATCACCGCGATCGTCCGGCCATAGGAAACCTGAAGCGCGGCTTCATGCGCAACCTGATCAATCCCGCGCGCAAGACCCGAAACAATCGTGAGTCCTCTGGAAGATAATTCCTGCGCAAATTTTTTAGCTTGTGTCCTTCCGTAAAAACTTGGATGCCGCGTCCCGACAATCGCCAGAGCATTTTGATCCGACGGAAGGATCTCTCCTTTTTTATAAAGGAGAATCGGCGGATCAGGGATCTCTTTGAGGAGCGGCGGATACTCGGGATCTGTCAAAGGGAGCCAGCGGATACCTTTTCGGGTGCATTGATCGATCTCTTGATCCGGATCAAATGCCTGCGCCTTTCCCGTCGCCATCATCACTTGAAATAATGTTTCGTTTTGCAACTGGACAACAATTTCAGAAGGACTTTTACCTTCTCCAAGTAATGCGACGGTCTGGCGTCTTCCTTCAAGCTTGAGTCGATTCAGAAAAAGGAGTGCCTTGAGGTTTTGATAGTCCAAAGGATCCATAGGGGAAAATATAGCCTAAATTGATAAATATTGCAATATTTGCAATAAAATATTTGTTTTTATTAAATTATAAAAAAGCATCTTCTTTTCTTTGACGTGATCCTGTAAAGGGAATCTATTTCCCTCCGGCGAGACGAATGATTTTCTGAATAAGGCTGACCGGAATTTTTTGCTCGACCGTCACCTGACCGATACGGCGAGGAAGGACGAAACGGAGAAGACCCTGGCTTTTCTTCTTATCCTTCATCATGACTTTCAAAATGGCTTCGGTTTTAAGATGGAATCGTTTGATTGAAACCGGAAGCTTGAAGGACAAAAGCACTTTCATCTGACGCCAAATAAGTTCGCGGGGACAGATCCCGAGATCCGCGGCAAGTTGCGCCCCCATCATCATGCCGATCGCAACTGCTTCTCCGTGGACCAGTTTTCCGTAACAAAGCGCCCCTTCGATCCCGTGCCCAAACGTATGCCCATAATTCAAGATCATACGCTCTCCTTTGGTTTCGAATTCATCAGACGACACAACCCTGGCTTTGATCCCAGCGGAAAGCAAAATAATTTTTTCCAGAGCATTGAGATCTCTCTGCAGGATCCTTCTGCCGTTCTTTTCCAGAAACCCGAACAGCTCGGTATCGCGGATCATTCCATATTTCACAACTTCCGCAAGCGACGCGCTCAACTCCCGTTCGGGAAGCGACTGCAACACCCGCACGTCAGAGATCACAAGCGCCGGAGGCCAAAAAGAGCCCACAAGATTCTTGCCTTCCGGAAGATCGATCGCGGTTTTGCCGCCAATCGCACTATCCACCTGTGCAAGCAAAGTGGTCGCAACATTCACATAACGGATCCCGCGAAGATAAACAGATGCCGCAAAACCGGTAAGATCGCTCACCACCCCGCCACCCACCGCCACCATCCCGTCCTTGCGTTCAAATCCTTTTGCCAAAAGCGTCTGTATCAACCGAAAAAGTTCCTTCTCGGATTTGGCGCGTTCCCCATCGGGAAGCATGTGCGTTTGGACTTTAAACCCTTGTTTCTTCAAGGACGCGAGAATAGGATTGAGATAAGGCGTTAGATTCTTTTGCGAAACTACCATCAATTTCGATTGGCTTTCAAAGACATCCGAAAGAAAAGTTCCGGCCCTTGGTAAAAGATTTTTGCCTACCAGGATCTTATAATCGCCCTTGGAACTTCTGACATGAATGGTCTTCATCTCTTTGCCCCTAGAAGTTTCAGAATATGCTGCGCGACATCTTCGGCAAGTTTGCCGTCTGTAGGAACCGCCACATCGCACGCGTTTTGGTAAATAGTTTCCCGGTCACTCAAAATCTGCTGGAGGACACCGAACGGATCCGGCTTATTAAGAAGCGGCCTGTCTTTCGAGTAGCGAAGCCGCTGCCATAAAGTTTCCGCGGAGGCCGTCAGTAAAATAATTTTGCCCGTTGCCTTCATGCGCTGGATATTTTCCTCACGAAGGACAATACCGCCTCCCGTGGCAAACACATAGCCTGCTCTCGAAGAAAGGCTTCTCAGCATCAAAGACTCTACATTTCTGAAATAAGCTTCCCCGGATTGAGCGAAAATCTCGGGGATGGTTTTCTTCTCTTTTTTTTCGATTTCGGCATCAATGTCCGCAAATTCATAACCCAGAAACGAGGCTAATTCTTTGCCAGTCGCGCTTTTGCCAGACCCCATCATGCCGATCAAATAAATATTGTCAGCCACGAATGCGTTTTAGATAACCTTTATAGTTGTAACGGATCTCTGCAACGGAATCACCGCCAAATTTCTCGAGAAATGCGTCCGCAAGCACATACGCCACCAGAGATTCC
Organism: Candidatus Omnitrophota bacterium; assembly: GCA_022711115.1. Classification (GTDB taxonomy): domain Bacteria; phylum Omnitrophota; class Omnitrophia; order Omnitrophales; family Aquincolibacteriaceae; genus JAKLFP01. The sequence continues at coordinate 187,897 of JAKLFP010000001.1, forward strand.
CCGATCACGCTTCCGGCCGGAACCGCGCACACATCGCTGCGCTCAAAATCCGCTTTTTCGCTTCTCTTTGTCCTCATATTGACGGAAGCAAGCGGCGTCGCCAATGTCGCGATCGGCTTCATCGTTAAACGGACCACCAGATCCGAACCATTCGTCATGCCGCCGGTAATACCGCCCGCGCGGTTCGTTTTATGATAATACCCGAGGGCTTTGCTGTAGAAAATCTCATCATGCGCTGCAGATCCAAAAATACCGGCCAATTTCTCACCGGCACCGAATTCGACGGCTTTCGCGGATTGCTGACTCATAAGCATCATCGCAAGCCGCGCGTCGAGTTTCCTGGTGTAATGAACATACGAACCAAGTCCGATCGGAAGACCGGCGGCCCGAACTTCATATTTCCCGCCGAGAGAGTCCCCGTTTTTCCGCGCCTTTTCGATTGCTTGGATCATCGCCTTTTCGGTTTTCCTGCAAACGCAATTCACCTGCGATCCTTTGACGCCTTCACGAATATCCGCTATTGTCAGGTCTTCAGCGGGCAGCATCACAGGTCCGATCTGAACCACATGCCCCGCGATCTCAATCCCGAATGCCCTAAGAAGTAATTTGCACGCTGCACCTACAACAACCCGCATCGTGGTTTCGCGCGCACTCGACCGCTCCAAGACTGACCGAATCCCCTGATCATATTTTAAAGCACCCGCAAGATCCGCATGTCCTGGCCTCGGCCGATAAAGTTCCGGCATTTCATCAATAGTACAGTCTTTATTCATGAGAAGAAATCCTAAAGGCGCACCCGTTGTCGTTTTTTTGACGACGCCGCCGATCACCTCCACCCCATCGGATTCGATCTTTTGACGCCCTCCGCGGCCGTACCCTGACTGACGGCGGCGGAGTTCTCCGTTCAAAAATTCCGGATCCAAAACCAGTCCGCTTGGAAAGCCTTCCAAAATAGCCGCCATATAACGGCCATGCGATTCTCCCGTGGTAATGTAGTTGAGCATATTAGACTCCGTATAATTTAGCGACATAGTTTAAAAAAGCATTTCCGTGCATAAAAAGAAGCGCTCCCGACAAAGCCAAAAAGGGCCCAAAGGGAATCGTTTCCTCTTTTTTAACATAACGCTGCCATAGTCCAAAAGGTAATGCGGGGAACGGTGCCAATAAAAAAATGAGCCCGGCATTTGAGGCCCCGAGAAAAGCGCCCATCATCGCAAGAAGTTTCACATCCCCGCCTCCCATGCTGTCCTTTCGAAAAACAAGCGTCCCGAACCATCCGGTCAGAAGCAAAATGCCGCCCCCCACCACGAGCCCGATAAAAGAAGCTAAAAGTCTTTGATACCAGAACGCTTGAGGGAAATGCGCGTTTCCGATAACGCTCAAGAGAAGTCCCGCCATCATGCCTGGGAACGTAATGAGATCCGGAATTAAACCGGTTTCAAAATCTGTCAAGATCACAACCAAAAGCAGCGAAAAGAACAGAGCGGCAGTCACAAAATCAACGGAGAGACCGTATTGCTTCCATAAAAGCCACCACAGCAAGGCATTCACAATTTCGACGAGCAAGTAACGAACAGGGATCGGTTTTTTGCATTGAGCACATTTGCCGCGCAAAAAAATAAAACTCACTAAAGGTATGTTGTAATACCAGGCAATTGGTTTTTCGCAATGCGGACAAAATGATCCCGGCCAAACGATCGAAAGATCCCGCGGCATACGATAAATACAAACATTCAAAAAACTTCCAACGATCGCTCCCAAAATAAATACAAAGCATGCAACCACCGAAGCATCCATTCTATTTCCCTGTCCCTTTCAACGCTGTCAGCAAAGCTTGCCGCATCACTGCTACTGGCGCTTTCTGTTTTGTCCATTGTTCGAAAGCCAATACGCCCTGATAAAGCAGCATCCCGAGCCCGTTCAAGGTCCTGTGTCCTTTTTCTTTTGCCGCCTTCAAAAAAGGTGTTACCGCCGGATTATAAATAAGATCCATCAAAAGCTTTTTTCTGCTACCTGCTTGGGGAATCCAGTCTTTCGGGATCACAAGCGGATCTTTTGCTTTGAGACCCAGCGGCGTTGCGTTGATGATAACATCTGCTTTTTGAATAGCCCCTTTCACTTCCGGGATATCGGCCTTGACAGCCTGATAATGGATTTTTGGAAAAATTTTCCGCATTTCGCGAACGATCTTTTCCGCTTTTTCAGGAAAACAGTCCGTCAGAAGCACCTCCCGAATCCCTTCGAGCGATAATCCGTACACCAAAGCTCTGGCCGCACCTCCGGCGCCAAGAACCACCGCCTTTTTTCTTGAAGGACGGAAAGCGCCATCCCGCTTGAGCGTCATGAGAAAACCCGGCATATCCGTGTTGGTACCCACCCATCGTTTCCCTTGGCGATAAACCGTATTGACCGCCCCGATCGCCTTCGCCTCCGCACTGATATGATCCAGATATTTCATGACCGTTTCTTTATAGGGCACTGTCACATTAAATCCGGCTAAAAGAAGTTGGGAAGCCTGCCTCATGGTTTTCCTGAACGCGGAAGGTTCCAATTCCACAACAATATAATCCGCATCGATACCAAGCTTCCCAAAAGCGGCTTCATGCATCGCCGGAGACAGAGTGTGTGAAAGCGGGTAACCGAAAATTCCGTACAATTGAAAAGTTTTTCTTTTTTTCACACTGGAGAGGGTTGGCTCGTCGCCCGTTGAGGATTTGCCGAAATTTTATTGATGGCAAAAAGATAAGCCCGCACGCTTGCTTCAATAATGTCCGTACTCGTCCCTCGCCCTGTCACTTCTTTGCCCCCGATCTCAAGCTTCACCAAAACTTCTCCCAAAGCATCTTTGCCGCCTGTCACAGACTGCAAGCCATAATGAATGAGCTTGGCTTGTGAATGCACGATTTTTTCGATGGCCTTATAGCAGGCATCGACAGGCCCGTCTCCTGTGGAGGCTGCCTCTTTGATGTTCCCCTCATAGGAGAGTCGAATCTCCGCATAAGGCTTCGCTCCGGTTGCAGACACTACCTTCATAAATACCAATTTCCAGGTTTCCGGAATTTTAGCAATTTCATCTTGAAGAATCGCTTCGAGATCTTCGTCAAAAATATATTTTTTCTTGTCCGCCAACGCTTTAAAGCGGGTAAAGGCCTGATCCATTTCTTGGGCGGCCAATTGAAAACCCAATTTTCTTACACGAATTGCAAAAGCGTGTTTGCCGGAAAGTTTCCCGAGCATCAGCTGATTGCCAGAAAGACCGATCTGCTTGGGATCCATGATCTCATAGGTTTGACGTTTCTTGAGAACTCCGTCCTGATGGATCCCCGAGGCATGCCAAAAAGCATTACGGCCGACAATCGCCTTATTGGGCTGGACGACCATTCCCGTCAGATGCGACACAAGCCGGGAAGCCTTTGTGATCTCAGACATTTTGATATCCGTGTGACAATTCATGAAGTCCTTGCGGGTATGGATCGTCATCACGAGTTCTTCCAGCGAAGCATTCCCTGCCCGCTCCCCGATACCGTTGATAGTACACTCCACCTGATTCGCACCGGCCAGAATCGCGGCTAAAGAATTGGAAGTCGCAAGCCCCAGATCATTATGACAATGAACGGAAAGCACAATACTTTTGCCTAACTCCGGGTTCTTTTTGATCACAAAACGGATCAGATCACCGAATTCCTCGGGAATCGCATAACCAACCGTGTCCGGGATATTGATGGAAGTCGCCCCCGCATCAATCGCGGCACGAACCGTCTGCACAAGAAAATCCCGTTCTGTCCGCGAAGCATCTTCGGGAGAAAATTCGATCTGCTTGAAATCCTTGACCGCCGACTTGATATTCTGAACAGCCATGGCCAGGATTTCCTTTTTATCCTTTTTAAGTTTGAATTCCCGGTGAATCTGAGAAGTCGCGAGAAAAACGTGCAAACGTTTTTTCGCAGCTTTTTCAAGAGCTTGCCGGCAGGCATCAATATCCCGTGGGATCATCCGCGACAGGCCGCAGATCACGGGCTTTCGCACATGTTCCGCGATCATGGTCACAGCCTTCATCTCTCCAAGCGATGAAGCCGGAAAACCAGCTTCAATGACATCGATATTCAACTTTTCGAGTTGACGAGCAATCTTCAGCTTTTCATCCGGCGTCAACGACGCCCCGGGCGATTGCTCTCCATCCCTTAACGTTGTGTCAAAGATATAGATCTTTCGTTTTGTCGCCATCTTTTTACTTTTTGTTAATGAACTCCATCATTTGACGCAACCGTGCGCCGACCTCTTCGATCGGATGCCGGTCGCATTTTTCACGCATCTGTTTGAAATTCGGACGGCCGTTCGCATTCTCAGCCATCCATTCTTTCGCAAATTTTTTGGAAGTAATTTGTTTGAGTATTTTTTTCATTTCTTTGCGAGTTTTTTCTGTGATCACGCGAGTCCCGCGGGTATAGCCGCCATATTCGGCAGTGTCCGACACGCGACGATACATCCCACTAATGCCGTGCACAAACATCGCATCCACAATCAGTTTTACTTCATGCAAACATTCAAAATACGCCATTTCCGGCTGATACCCGGCTTCCACCAGCGTATCAAAACCGGCCGTAATGAGCTCACTCAAGCCGCCGCAAAGCACCGCTTGTTCACCGAAAAGATCGGTCTCGGTCTCTTCTTTGAATGTCGTTTCAATCACACCGGCACGGGTACCGCCAATAGCTTTGGCATAGGCCAAACCGATTTGCAACGCCTGATTGCTCGGATTCTGTTGGACCGCCACAAGGCACGGAACGCCTCCGCCTTCCACGAATTGAGAACGCACCAAGGAACCCGGCCCTTTCGGCGCCACCATGAAAACATCAATTTTTTTCGTGGGCTTGATGTATTTAAAGTGGATATTAAAGCCGTGAGAAAAGCAAAGCGCCTTCCCGGCTTTCATATGCGGTGCGATATGCTTTTCATAGATCTCGGCCTGAATATGGTCCTGGGTCAGAATCTGGATGATGTCCGCCTGCTGCGCAGCTTCGTTCGCGGGAATGGGCTGAAAACCGTCCTTCACCGCAAGTTCATAATTCGGCGTCCCGGGGACTTCGGAAACGATCACATTGACGCCGGAATCACGCAGGTTGAGACCCTGCCCGCGGCCCTGAATGCCGTAACCGATGATGGCCACCTTCTTGTTTTTGAGTAAATTGAGATCTGCATCTTTATCGTAATAAATTTTAACTGCCATTTTCTTTTCCTTTCTGTTGTTTTAAAAAATGTCCGAATTATTTCTTTTTTGTTTTCTTTGTTGTTTTGGCTGTTTTACAAGCCCCTGTTTTCATCGCGCAAGATTTCGGCGGAGCCTTGAATTCGCCGCGCCGCGCCATGGCAATCTGCCCTGTCCTGACCACTTCCCGCAGGTCAAAAGGCTTGAGCAGCTCAAGCATCGCATCGATTTTACCTTCGCTCCCCGTCACTTCAATGGTCATGGATTCGGGATTCACATCCACGATCTTGGCGCGAAACGTATTGACAACATGCATGATGTCGTTCCGGTTCGCGGCGTTTGCTCCGATTTTAATCATGACAAGTTCCCGCTCAATGACGTCTTTATTCGTAAGGTCTTCGACGCAAATCACGTCAATCAGTTTATTCAGCTGCTTCATGATCTGTTCGACTACCTTATCGTCCCCTTGAGCGATCACGGTCATACGCGACACTTCCGGATCCTGAGTTTCTCCTACTGCAAGGCTGTCAATATTGAACCCGCGCGCCGAAAAAAGATTGGCTACGCGCGCAAGAACGCCAAAATGATTTTCCACTAAAACCGATATCGTATGCTTCATAATTTCTCCTTCGGCCTGTTCCAGGCCGTCTATTTTTTAAGCCATATCCATGATCTGGTCCAAAGCGTTCCCCGCCGGAACCATCGGATAAACATTTTCTTCTTTGGATACAAGGCAGTGAATAACCACCGGCCCTTTATAATTAAGGGCTTTCCGGATTGCCGGGACAATATCTTTCTTTTTCTTGATCTGGACCGCAAGAATCCCGTAAGCGCTTACGAGCTTCATGAAATCCGGGTTACTCGGTCCGATAACAGATCCTGAATAACGCTGCTTGTAAAAAAGCTGCTGCCACTGCCGGACCATGCCATAATAACCATTGTCAAAAATAAACACTTTGACCGGAACTTTGTAATAGGCCATGGTCGCGAGCTCCGTCATGGTCATCTGAAACGATCCGTCGCCTTCGACACAAATCACGCTCTCCTCGGGTTTGGCAAGCTGAGCACCAATCGAGGCTGGAAAACCATACCCCATCGTCCCAAGCCCCCCCGACGTTAACATCGTCCTGGGTTTCAAGAATTGATACCACTGCGCAGTCCACATCTGGTGCTGGCCCACACCCGTCACCACAATGGCTTTATGTCCTGTCAGTTCACCGATCTTTTCGATCAGGTAAGACGGATGGATTTTTTGATCCTGGCTATTGTATTTCATCGGGAATTTTTTCTTCCATTCCGTGATCTGATCAAGCCATCCCTTCATGTCAGGACGCTTGTCCGGTACAAGCTGAACCAATCTCATCATCGCTTTTTTAACATCGCTCACAACCGGTACGTGCACACGAACTGTTTTGGAGATTGAAGAAGGATCGATGTCGATATGAATGACCTTGGCGTGCGGTGCGAATTTTGAAACATTCCCGGTGACGCGATCGTCAAAGCGCGCGCCCACACCGATCAGGACATCGGCATTCTGAACCGAATAATTCGCATAATGGGTCCCGTGCATCCCGAGCATCCGAAGCGAGGAAGGATGCGTCTCCGGAAAGATCCCCAAACCCAGAATGGTCGTGGTAATCGGGATTCCGGTTTTTTCCACAAATTCGCGAACTTCTTTTTCCGCACCAGAAATAATGGCACCGCCCCCCACATACAGAACAGGTTTTTTAGCGCTTTTGATGAGCTGCGCGGCAAGGTGAATCTGCGCCTCTGCTTCCGGATGTTCGACCTCAGGCCGGTAGCTCCGGATAAAAACATCTTCCGGCCATACAAAATCCGTTTGGGCACGGCTCACATCCACGGGAAAATCAATCAGCACCGGACCCGGCTTCCCCGTGGTGGCGATATAAAATGCTTCGCGAACGATCCTCGCAATATCTCTAACATCTTTTATGAGAAAACTGTGTTTGGTGATGGGTCGCGTGATGCCGACAATATCCACCTCTTGGAACGCGTCACTCCCGATCGCATGCGTAACCACCTGACCGGTAATACAGATCAAAGGCACTGAATCCATGTAAGCCGTAGCGAGTCCGGTCACCGTGTTGGTCGCGGCAGGCCCGGAAGTAACCAAGCAAACACCCGGAAGACCTGACGCGCGTGCGTAGCCATCCGCCATATGCGTCGCACCTTGCTCATGCTTGGTCAAAATTAATTTGATCTTAGAATCGTAGAGCGCGTCATAGGTCGGCAAAATAACCCCACCCGGAAGGCCGAAGACGTGTTTGACCCCTTCTTTTTCAAGGCTCTTGATCAAGATTTTTGCGCCCGTTAACTTCATGATGATTCTTTCCCTTGCGAATTAAAATTTAAACCAGATCAGACTTCAAAAAAATTCTTAACGCCTTTTTTGAATCTCCCTTTCCATCCCTCATGAGACTTTGCCACAATGGCAGCCCAACTCTGGCTTTTGTCCTCAAGCCAGTCAAAAAAAGCCTTTTTAAATTCAAGCTCGTTTAGCTCCTCATCCTTTTGATATTCAGTGACGTTCAGGAGATAACCTTTTTTCTGGAGATCTTCGAGCCAGATTTGATTCCGTTCCTTTTCTCCACTGCCGGCCTTGAAAGCTATATAAAAAGGTACTTGATTCACGGCATTCGAGCGAGGTTTAATGAGCTGGGCAAAAGGACCTTCCCAAGCTTTTTCCAATAAAACCACCGCTGAAAACTCCTGGGGATGTTCGGTCGCCAAATAGGCGGCATACTGAGCCCCAGTACCTTTTCCCAATAAATAAACACGCTTTTTGTTGATCGGAAATCTTTCGATGATCTCCTTTTTTACAGAAAGAAACCATTCATCCAGCCAATAGGGTGTGTCCCCTGCTTTTGGCCAAAGTACATCAGGTGCCAAAATAAAAATACTTCTTCTCTGAGCAAGACCGGCCAAATACTCGATTTGATCCCTGGCTTTTACGGCTTCGCTCGGCGCAAGGGTCACCATGGGATAGAGCCGGTCCGTCTTATAATCATTCGGCACAAAAAGATAGACCGGGTATTTAAATCCACTAATTTCAACCATTCCTGACGGCTTCGAAACATCCGGCGCTTTCTCAGTCTCAACCATTTGTTTTTCAGGGGGAGCAACTGGCGCAGCTTGGGAAATAGTCGCAACGGCTGGCGGTGAAACAACTGCAGGTTGCGCAAGCGCAGCTTGAGTCGGCGCAGGAGACTGCTGATTTTGCGTTTCAGCAGAAATCTCCTGGGCAACAGGCGCTGTGGCTGTTGCAACCTCTGTTTCTTCAGGGATAGCGGCATGAATTGACCAACTGCAAACAAATGCCACTATAAAAAAAACGAGAAAAATAATGTTCTTTTGACATTTTTTCATTGATTTCTTGCTCCCGTCTGTTTGCCGCAGACAAATGAGAAATGAAATTGACGTAACTACCTGTAACAAAAGAGGTTATTATTATAATGATTACCTTTAGCTTGTCAACGAAGCTAAAAATGCTCTTGAGGCTAATGCCGCAGAAAAATCGTATAGGGAGAAATACTTCGGCGGGACCGCGCACCCCCGTGTACCAAGACCAGTGTAGTTGCCCATTGGTCGCAGAAAAAGCGGTCCTTTACCGCTAACCCATCCATCCGCCTGGAAACGGTACTAGCTATCCTTTTTCTTTAACGAATGACTCTTCTGGGCTGAAACGATAGCGGCAACAGACTGCCTTACGGACACTGTTTCATTCGAGGTGCCCGCCAACGAAGAATCTTTCGCAGGACTGACCGGAACATTCACCGTAGTTTTCGAAGCACTTGTTTTGGCTGTTTCGGGAGAATTCGAAGGATGTTTTTGAGTGACTAACTCATAGACAATCTCCCCGGGTTTGACAAAGCCAAGCTCTTCACGAATAACCTTCTCAAGATAAACGATGTCGCTTTGGAGAAGGCTCCGTTCATCGGTCAGCGCCTTGATTTGGGCGTCAATCTCCTGGATCTTTTTATTGATCTTTTCTTCCTCAAGCTTCAGTTCGCGATAGCGAGTGATGGAGGGCAGGTAGACCCAGCAGGCTATCAAAAAAATAACGGTCGCAATCGCTAAAAAAACAAGGACCTTTTTTAGCATCGGGCGCTAATTTCAGTCGCAGCGTAAACTGCTTTGGAACCAAGCATTTCCTCAATACGAAGCAGACGATTGTATTTACAAATACGATCGGTGCGTGACGTCGATCCTGTTTTGATCTGTCCAGTGTTTAACGCCACGGCAAGATCCGCGATCGTGGTGTCCTCGGTTTCGCCGCTGCGATGGCTCATGACCGCCGTATAGTGGTGTTTGTGCGCCAGCTGAACGGCTTCGATCGTCTCGGTCAATGTCCCGATTTGGTTCACCTTGATCAAAATGGAGTTCGCCGTGCCGCTTTCAATGCCTTGCGTCAGGCGTTTGGTGTTCGTCACAAAAAGATCATCGCCCACAAGCTGGATTTTTCCACCCAATCTTTCCGTGAGCTTTTTCCAGCCGTCCCAATCGTTTTCCGCCAAACCGTCTTCAATGGAGAAAATCGGGTATTTTTCGCAAAGATTGGCGTAAAATTCCACCATTTCCTCCGCTGTCTTTACCTTTTGCTCTTCGGCACAAAGGACATATTTGCCGGGATTCGGATTCCCGCCAAATTTATCCTGCCCGTAAAAACTGGAGCTCGCGGGATCCAAAGCGATTTTAACGTCTTTACCCGGCTGGTAACCCGCTTTTGCGATGGCTTCCATGATCACATCCAAGGCATCATGGTTGGAACCAAGATTCGGCGCAAAACCACCTTCATCCCCCACGGCCGTGGAAAGTTTTTTGTCATGAAGGATCTTTTTCAAATGATGGAACACCTCCGCGCCCATGCGTAAGGCGCTGCTGAAAGTGTCCGCCCCGAAAGGCATGATCATGAATTCCTGAAGATCGACGTTGTTATCCGCGTGCACACCGCCGTTGATAATGTTCATCATCGGCACCGGCAGCAAATGCGCGGAATCGCCGCCAAGATAAAGATAAAGCGGGATCCCTTTTGTATTCGCAACCGCATGGGCACAGGCAAGTGAAACGCCCAAGAGGGCATTGGCTCCAAGCCGTGATTTGTTCGGGGTCCCATCAAGTTCAATCAACTGCTTGTCAATCCGTTCCTGTTGTGCGGCATCTTTTCCCTTCAGAGCCTTCTGGATTTCACCATTGACGTTCTCCACGGCCTTGAGAACGCCCTTGCCGAGATAACGAGATTTATCCCCATCCCGGAGCTCAACCGCTTCATGTTCTCCTGTCGACGCACCGCTCGGCACTGCAGCACGACCTAGCATACCGTCTCTCAGGATCACATCCACTTCGACTGTGGGATTCCCGCGGGAATCCAGGATTTCACGCGCCTTGATCTTTTCAATAATAGCTCTCATTTTCGACTCCTTTTTAATGGTTAGATCTACGGGTCATTCCCGAATGTCTTTCCGCTAAAGGACGGCTTTGTCCCTTGGCTGATTTCGCGAATCTATGGCTCCCCGCTAAAAACTGACGGGAACGACAAGGCAAGAAAACCGATAAATCAGACGCTGATTATAGCAAATCCGCAGGGGGTGTCCAGCTTGCTTCTATAGCTTGAGGGATGATCCTTTTATTTTTCCCGAAAGGACTAAATTTAACGCCTCTGGATAAATCTCGTATTCGGCATCATGAACACGAGTTTCAAGGGTTTGAAGCGTGTCCCCAGAAAGTATGGGGACTTTGCGCTGGAGAATGATCGGACCGGTATCCACACCACAATCCACAAAATGAACCGTGACACCGGTCTCTTGGACCTTTGCATCCCAGGCATCCTTGATCGCATGAGCTCCCGGAAAAGCCGGCAAAAGTGCGGGGTGGATATTGATAACGCGGCCCCAGTTTTTTTTGACAAATCCCTCGGTCAAAACACGCATAAACCCAGCCAGCACAATAAGATCGATCTTATGAAATTCCAGACATTCCTCGAGGGCTTTGTCAAAAGCTACCCGGTCCGCATACGCTTTGTGGTCAATCACAATCGCCTTGACGCCAAGCGCAGTCGCCTTTTCAAGGGCTTTTATCCCTGGTTTATTGGAGATGACAATCGCAGGGTCCGCCTGGATTTTGCCGGCCTTGATCTGTTTGACCAGATTTTCCATGTTGGTGCCAGATCCAGAAACTAAAAATGCGATTCTTTTCATATTGATTTCCTTTTTGGGAGGACTTGTTTGCGGCCTTTGCCGCTTACCAAAACCACCATCTCTCCTTTTCGGGGATGCCCTTCAACCTCTTGAACCAATTCGGAAAGATTCCCGCGAAGAACTTCCTCGAATTTTTTTGTGAGTTCTCGCGCTAACGCCGCCTCACGATCACCAAAAACTTCCAGCATATCTTTCAGCGTTTTGACAATCCTGAAGGGTGATTCAAAAAAAATGAGTGTTTCCTCGCGTTCCGCTAACGTCCGCAGTTCCTTTTTTCGCTGTTGTCCTTTATTGGATAAAAAACCCAGAAAGCTGAAACTGTCGCACGGAAGACCGCTTAACACCAGCGCCGTGTCCACCGCCGAGGGCCCCGGCAGTACTTCAAACGGCAAATGATTCTCAAGCAATCGGTGCACCACGCAAAAACCGGGATCGGAAATGAGCGGCATACCCCCGTCAGACACAAGCGCCAATCGTTTCCCCTCTTTCAAAAGAACTGCAATCTCATCCACTCGTCCGCCGGGACTATGCTCATGATAACTGAGAAGCGGCTTGGAAATGCCATGATGCTGCAAAAGTTTTTGGGTCTGACGCGTGTCCTCACAAATGATCATGTCCGCCTGCTTCAGAGCTTCCAAAGCCCTTATTGTGATGTCCGAAAGATTACCGATGGGCGTGGGAACAATACTCAACATAACGGGCTAGCGATTCCTTTCGAGCACATAATCTGCAAGCTGCTCAAGGCTCGTACGATAATCAGACAACGGAAAGTATTCGAGTTCACGTTTCGCCATGATAATAAATGTCTGTGCCTTTTGAAGCGTATAATCCAGCGCCCTGCTCTTTTCAAGGAGATCCTTCAGCATGGGAAAACGCCTTTTTTGATTCCGGGAATAAAGAATACGAACCACCTTATCCCGGTCTCCCGACATCAAGGACCGAATGACGGGAAGTGTGTAAACCCCTTCTTCCAGGTCAGAGCCGAGGGTTTTTCCAAATTCGCTTTCTTCACCCTTAAAATCAAGGTAATCATCGACAAGCTGAAAAGCTGTGCCGAAACAAATCCCGAAGCGCCCCAAGGCTGCGAGCGAGGGTTCGTCCGCGCCCCAAATCAAAGCTCCCGTTTGAAGCGCGCAGGCGAGAAGAGAGGCTGTTTTTTTCTGGATAATTTCGATGTGGGCTTCTTCTGTCATATTGATATTTTTTTTCTCGCTAATCTCCTGGATTTCGCCTTCGCAAATCTCACCGGCAGTTCGCAGGAAAATCGGAATGATCCCGTCATTGCCGTAGCGAAAAATCGTTTCGACGGCACGATCGTGAAAAAAATCTCCGGCAAGCACGGCCGCTTGGGGTCCCGATTTAATGTGAAGCGCCGAAATACCCCGCCTTAACGGAGCTGAATCAATAATATCGTCATGAATAAGCGTTGCGGCATGAAAAATCTCGGTAGCCGCAGCAAGGTAAAGTTCTGCCGTCTCATTCCTCTCGGAAGGAATTTTTGATCCGACCTGCAGAGACCTTGAAAGACCGGCTCCTAAAAGAACCAAAGCCGGCCTCAAAAGTTTGCCGGTTTTTGAAAAAAAGTGATAAACCATCTCACGCATTTTAGGAACCGGCGTGTCGAGACATTCCAGAATCAGACTGGGAACCCGCTTGAGGGTTTCCTGCACAGGTCTATAAATATCTTCAAGGGTCAGTACCGGGCTCATAAGAAGATGGGTATTATAACAAAAATCCTTTCCAGCCAGAGTGATATTTCATCGATCTATAAAAGATCCTACCTCTTTTGCAAGAGCAAAAAATTGTTCCAGAGAAAGCTCTTCCCCGCGCACCTGAAGGGCCCATCCAAGCCGGGAGAAAATAAGCTCAAGGTCTCTCCGGTGAATCCTGAATTGAAAGTGATGCACAAGCAGCGAAAGAAGTGTTTTTCGTCTCTGGCTGAAGGCGACTCGGATCACATCTAAAAGAAGTTCGTCCTTTGGGACACAAATCTTGGCAGGGAACGGGCGAAATTCAAACGAGATCACACGCGACATGACTTGAGGATGCGGCAAAAAGCAGGAAGGAGAAACATCAAAAAGAAATTTCGTTTCCCCGTAGAGCCTTCCGGTCACACTGAGACGGCTATAATCCTCATCACCGGCTTTGGCTGAAAGGCGCAACGCCACTTCCTTCTGTAGCATCAAAACCGCCTTCGAAAACACTGCCGCGTGTTCAATGAGATGAAAAAGGATCGGCGTGCTGATGTAATACGGCAAATTTCCGATGACTTTCACTTTTACCTTTTTGCCGGCATGATTGCTGACGAGTTGGGCGAGATCGCTTTTTAAGATGTCCTCATGGATAAGCTTAAAACGTCCGCCATAGTCTGGAACAAGCTCCTGGTTCAGCACTTCCACAAACTTAGGGTCTTTTTCAATGGCCAGTACGGGAAAACCACGCTTTAAAATTTCATGCGTTACGGCGCCAAGCCCCGGCCCAATCTCAAAAACAGATGCTCCCGGCTCAAGATCCAGAGCATCCACAATTTTGCGAATGATATTCGGATCGAGAAGAAGATGCTGCCCTAAATGACCGCGGATTTTCAGGTTGTATTTTTTAAGCAGTTCAATCTGCGTGAGCATAACGGGAAAGCGTTAACGATTTTGCAAGGCGGAGGGCCGCGAGCATGGACGAAGGATCCGCCTTGTCTTGATAAGCGATATCAAAAGCGGTTCCGTGGTCTGGAGAGGTCCGGACATAAGGAAGGCCGAGCGTGATGTTGACGCCTTCATTAAAAGCCACCATCTTAAAAGGCCCGAGCGCCTGGTCATGATACATGCAAATCAGCGCATCATATTTCCCGGTATAGGCCGCATGAAAGAGTTGGTCCGCGGATTGAGGTCCGACAACATCGACCCCTTTTTTTTGAGCCCTGCGGACAGCAGGCTCGATGGTCTTTCCTTCTTCAATGCCGGCTTCTTTCCCGTGAGGATTCAAAGCACAAACCGCAAGTCTTGGCTTTTTTATGTCAAACCCCCGCCGAAGCGCGTCATGAGTTAATAAAATTTTTTCCTCGATCCCTTTGGCGCTAAGAAGCATACTCACTTTTTTTAAGGGAACATGGATGGTCGCAAGCGTCACTTTGAGTTTGGAGCTGGAAAACATCATGGCATAATTTTTCACTTTTTCTTTTTGAGCGAAAAATTCCGTATGCCCTATAAATTTCTTATCTACAAGCCTCATCGCGGCCTTATTCACCGGTGCGGTCACAATAGCCTGGATGATTTTTTGTTTGGCCAAACGAGCAGCCCGTTCGATCGCGGCAAGCGCGAGCGAGCCATTCTCAACGGAGATTTTCCCAATCTGGAATTTTCCGCCTTGCCGGAGGCCTTTGGAAATATCTAAAAAATAAATGCCTCCCCCTTTCAAGGCGGCCTTCCCCATCCCATTCCATTCCCGAAAAGAGAGAAAGAGCCCGATCCTTTTCCGCAGTCTCTCACAAACTTCACGCGTGCCGATCACGAGAAAAGCGCAGGATGAGGCGGGCCTTTCTTTTTTGAGGGCTTTTGCGATAATTTCCGGGCCCACACCGCCGGGATCTCCCATGGTGATCGCAATCACAAAGGGTTTTGACATCGTTTATAACTTTCCTTGGTTTATTTTCAAGGCCGTCCCGTTTTAAAATAAAGGATCTTAGCTTGATGGATTAAAGACTTACCGGATCGAAATATAAGCGTTGCGTTTGATTTCTTCCATCCATTCCCGAAAGCGCGTATTGCTTTTTTGCTGATAAAGATAATTCATGATCTGGTCTTTGACTTCATCCAGTTTTCTTTCCTGGGCCGGTTCTTTAGCCGTCACGCGAAAGATATGATACCCGATGGGTGTTTCCACGATTTGCGTCAATTGACCGAGGGGTGTGTTAAAAAGCACCTCATCCACAGATTCAATCATAGAACCGCGTTCGATCCAATCCCCGAGACCTTCCTGCTTCGCATGGCTGTCCTCGGAAAATCGCTTGATCACTTCCTCGAAATTGTTTTGGAGGCGGATTCTTTGTTCCAGGATTTGAATCTGCTGGGCGGCCTTCTCATCCGGAATTCCTTTCTCGCGGGCTTCTCCACTTTTCTTGATGGTGAGCGATCGTACCCGAACACGTTCTTTAACTCTAAATTTATCGGGGTTCTGCTTATAAAAATCCTCTACCTCGACCGGAGAGATGACCACCTTCGCCCGGATCTCACGATCATGAAGCTGACGCACCATGGCTTGTTTCCGGAGCCTTTCTTTGAAGGCCTTCATAGTCATCCCTTCTTTCTCAAGCATCAGGTCCAGTTCTTCCGGCTTTTCCATCTTCCGTTTAAAATCATCGAACTCTTTCTCCACATCCTCTTCCTTGACCTCGATCCCCTGTTTCACGGCTTCTTGATAGACCAGCTTGTCCTCGATCATCTGGCTCAGAATCTTCTGCCGTGCCTCCTGGACCATCTTCATGAGTTCTTCCCCTTGATATTCCTTGCTGTATGCCTCATAGATAGGCCTGAGAAAGGTATCGAGCTCGGCTTGGGTGATCACTTCATCATTGACCACAGCCACCACACGGTCAAGAAGCTCTTGTTCCGCAGCTTGCACTTTTGGAAGTAAAAGAAATACGAGGAAAAACAAAAAAATAATCCGATTCATAGACGGGTATTATATCATGATTGCTGTGTGCGTAATGTTTAAAGGTTCGTTCCGCCTGCCTGATAGTTTAAATAATTCTAATTTTTCGCTTCTTCGACAGCGGTCTTGAGCATGCGGCAGTAAAGATCGAATCCTACCGCATGGATGAAACCGCTTTGCTCATGCCCTAAAAGGTTCCCTGCCCCGCGAATCTCGAGGTCTTCCATGGCGATTTTGAAGCCCGAACCAAGTTGTGTGAATTTTTCGATCGCTTGAAGTCTCTTGGCCGCATCCTGGGTCATGACCCAATTTTTAGGTACAAGAAAATAAGCGTAAGCCTGACGCTGTTCTTTGAATCTTCCGACGCGACCGCGCAACTGATAAAGATCCGCAAGACCGAAACAATCCGCGCGATCCACAATCAGGGTGTTCACATTCGGGATATCGATCCCGGATTCAATGATGTTGGTCGAGACAAGGCAATCAATTTCTCCTTTCAGGAATTTCTTTAAAACGCCTTCCAGCATTTCGACATCCATCTGCCCGTGCATGACCCCCAAGCGCACCGAGGGCAATAACTTTTGAAGACGTTCATAAACCCTCTCAATGGATTGCACTCTGTTATGAACAAAATAGACTTGTCCTCCGCGCGCCATTTCCCGCTCCACGGCCTGCTTGATAATATTCT
The DNA here is from genome assembly GCA_022711115.1 of Candidatus Omnitrophota bacterium. GTDB lineage: Bacteria > Omnitrophota > Omnitrophia > Omnitrophales > Aquincolibacteriaceae > JAKLFP01. Next base: position 204,650 of record JAKLFP010000001.1, read on the forward strand.
CGTGGTATTCCATCACATGCGTTTCAACCGGCAAGCGATTTTCCGGCGGCGTATCAATCACGGACATATCCCTGACTCCTAAAAGGGCCATATGGAGTGTCCGCGGGATCGGTGTCGCCGTCAGCGTCAGCACATCCACCTGAGTCCTGAGCTGCTTGAGTTTTTCCTTATGCCGCACACCAAACCGCTGCTCTTCATCAATGATCACAAGTCCGAGATCCTTGAATTGAATATCCTTGGAAAGAAGCCGGTGCGTCCCAATCACAACATCCGTCGATCCCTGCCGGAGCGACTCCGCAATGACCTTTTGTTGTTTTGGGGTCTGGAATCGCGACATGAGTTCGACGGTCACCGGAAAACTTTTGGCACGTTCTTTAAGTAACACATAATGCTGTTCCGCAAGAATGGTCGTGGGCACAAGAAACGCAACCTGTTTGCCACCCATCACAGCCTTGAACGCGGCGCGCATCGCCACCTCGGTTTTCCCGTACCCCACGTCCCCGCAGAGCAGCCGGTCCATGGGCGAATCCGATTCCATGTCCTTTTTGACTTCTCCGATCGCACGCTCCTGTCCGGGCGTTTCCTCAAACGGAAATTCTTCCTCAAATTGTTTTTGCCAGGGCACATCTTTGGGAAAAGCCAGTCCCTTCATAAGATTCCGCTTCGCCTGGATCTCAAGCAAATCTTTAGCAACCCGGTGAAGCGCGGTCCGCGTGCGCTGTTTGATTCTTTCCCATTCTTTGGTATTCAGTTTCGTCAGTTTCGGCGCCATGCCGGAGCCGCCGACATAACGTTCGAGAGGTTCTTCCATGGAAAGGTAAAGGATTTCCTTGTCCGCGTATTCAATCGCATAGCACCGGGTCTTTTGTCCCTGCATCTGAATGACCTTGGTACCCAGAAAACACCCGATGCCGTAATGCAAATGCACCACATAATCGCCGCGGTCCAGTTCCTTGACCCCCACGACAGGTTCAAAAGATTCCAGGCGTTCTTCAAGACGGCGGATTTTTTTCTGAAGCATCTCGGTAAGCGGGATGAGAAAAACTTCTTCGAACGAGGTCAGGCTTTTGCCTTCTGCGAGGGAAAAATCGCGGATCTGGACGATCACTTCGCCGTGGAATTCAAGACGGACGGGAAGCCGGTACGTCACGGGGTAAATATCCACTAGCCCGCCGCGAACCGCGAATTCCCCTGGAAGTGTGACGAATTCCTTCTTGTGATATTTCAGCTCAAGAAGCAATTCCTCGATTTTGTGAATCGGGATCTCAGTTCCGATTCTCAGACGTTTGATGTCCACCTTTTCTCATCTCCTCAGTGACAGTCCCTTTAGGTGACTGTCACCAATTTTTCACCAATTTTCCGGATATTAAAACTCTAAAAAATGAGATTACCTTGAGAAAATTGTAGCACAAAAAAGAACTACGGCACTATGCCTTAAGGAAAAATTGGAAAAGGATGAAAAAAGGAGGGTTTTAAGCGGGAACGGTTTGTTTTTTGGCCCAGGCAGCGATGCGTTGGACCGCAGCTTCGATGTCTTTTTCAGAGGTGGCAAAGCTCATGCGAATATGATGGACGCTGCCAAACGGTTCGCAGGGAATGACCGCCACATGGACTTCTTCGAGGAGTTTTTTGGCGACGTCAAAAGCGCTCAAACCCGTTGCTTGAATATCCACGAACAAATAAAAAGCGCCGCTCGGTTTGAAAGGTTTGAAAGACGGCACCGTTTTTAGCAAAGAAATGAAAAAATCGCGGCGTTTCTGGAAAACCGTGAGCATCTTGACCGCCTCCGCATCTCCTTTGTCAAGCGCGACAACGCCTCCCGGCTGCGTAAAAGAAACAGGATTGGATGTCGAATGACTCTGAATACTTTCCACAGCCTTAGCAAGCGCCTTGTCCGGCATGGCCGCATAGCCTAACCGCCATCCTGTCATCGCGTAGGCTTTGCTGTGTCCGTTCACAACGATGGTGCGTTTGGCAATTTCGGGATCCAGTGACGCAATGGAAACATGTTTTAATCCGTCAAAAATGAGTTTCTCGTAAATTTCATCGCTCAGCACCATGACATGAGGATGTTTGTGAAGCACCTTGCAAAGAGCCAGAAGCTCCTCTTTGGTATAAACTGCGCCTGTGGGGTTTGAAGGAGAGTTCAAAATCAAGACCTTGGAACGAGGATTCAAAACCTTTTCAAGCATTGGCGCCGTAATCTTGAAACTCGTTTTTTCATCTGTTTGAATAAAAACATTCGTACCGCCGAGCACCGTGACCATTTCGGGGTAACTTAGCCAGAAAGGCGAAGGAATAATCACCTCATCCCCGGGGTTGAGAAGGGCAAACAACACATTAAAAATAGCGTGCTTGGCGCCCGTTCCTACCACGATTTGATCCGGCGTAAAATCAAGCCCCTGGTCACGTTTCAGTTTGCGGCAGATGGCCTGACGCAGTTCTATCGTACCCGGCACCGGGGTATATTTTGTGAATCCTTTTTGGAGGGCTTCAACGGAAGCATCTTTGATGAAGGAAGGAGTATCAAAATCAGGTTCCCCGGCGCTAAGGGAAATAACATCGATCCCCTGGGCTTTCATTTCTTTCGCTTTAGCTGCGATCGCAAGAGTGACCGAAGGTTTTACCGCTAGAACTCTTTTGGAAAGTTCCATCAAAAAAGCCTTTACTGGTCGTCGCCTTTTAGGAATTTTCGAAGCTTGCCAAGAAAACCGCCTCTTTTTTCCGAATCCGGCTTCTCAACCGGCTTCGGAGTCTCGGCTTCCTTCTTTTTTTCCGTAACCGTTTTGGCTGTTTCTTTTAAAGACGGTTTGTCGTCAACTTTTTCTTCCGGTTTTTTTTCTTTCTTTTTCTTGGCTTTTTTGGCCGGCGCTTCAAACACAGCCGTCCATTCCAAAAGCGCTTTTTGCGCACCGTCTCCCGGGCGAAGCCCTAGCCGGAGGACGCGGGTGTACCCGCCTTGACGATCCTTGAATTGCGGCGCAATCTTCTTAATAAGCAAATCCGCAACATCCGCATTGCCTAACTTGGAGATCAGAAGACGTCGGGCATGAAGTCCGTCCTTTTTGGCGATCGTGACCATCTTATCCGCAAAGGCACTGGTTTCTTTTGCTTTTGCGTGCGTAGTCTCGATACGTTTCTTTAACACAAGAGCCCGCAATAAGTTGCGAAGCAGGGCTTTTCGATGATCGCTTTTTACTCCTAATTTCCTTCGAAGTCGACGATGACGCATGATGGTTCCTTATATATGTTTATGATGCTGCGGGTGTCGCAGCCGGTGCAGCGCCTTTATTCTGCATACGCTCTTCAAGGTTCATCCCGAGATGAAGATTCATGGAGGTCAAGATAGCATTGATCTCGTTGAGGGATTTCTTCCCGAAATTTTTGTATTTGAGCATTTGCGCTTCGGTCTTTTGGACAAGGTCGCCGATCGTCTTGATGCTGGCAGCCTCAAGACAATTCGCGCTGCGCACAGACAGCTCAAGCTCACTGATGGGTTTATTGATGATTTCGAGAAACTCCTTATCATGTTCCTCTTCCTCTTCTTCCTCTTCCGGTAACTCCCCGTAATTGACAAAGATATCAAGGTGACGCTGAAGAATATTGGATGCATAAAGCAATGCCTCTTCAGGGCTCATGGCGCCATTCGTCCAGATCTCAAGCACCAGCCGGTCATAATCCGTGATCTGCCCGACACGCGTATCTTCCACATAAAAATTCACCTTGGTCACCGGTGAAAAAATCGAATCCACATTCACCACACCAATCGGAGAATCTTCCTGCTTATTGCGTTCCGCAGGAACATACCCCCTGCCGCGGCCTACTTCCATTTCCATCTTGAATGAAACAGATTTGCTCAGATTGCAGAACACAAGCTCGGGATTGACGATTTCAACCGTCTCATCCGCCTGAATGTCCGCAGCCTTGACCGGCCCTTGCTTTTTAACATCCACATAAATCTTTTTTGGGCCTTTGCCATGATAACGAAGTACTAATTTCTTGATGTTCATCACGATCTGCGCACCGTCTTCAACCACACCGTCAAGTGTCGAAAATTCATGCAACATTCCGTCAATCTTGATGTTGGTAACGGCAGCACCTTCGATCGAAGAGATCAACACGCGACGCAACGCGTTCCCGATCGTAGTTCCATAACCCCGTTCGAATGGTTCGGCAATAAACTTACCATAATGAGCCGTCAGTGTGCCCTGTTCGGCTTCTAAACGCTTCGGCATTTCAAATGTTTTCCAGCGAATTCCCATGTTTGTTCCTCCTTATGCGGGAAAGATAAAAAACCGTTTATTATTTAGAATACAGTTCCACGATCAGCGATTCTTCCACAGGCAATCCTGCGTCCGCTTTCGTGGGGAGTCTGAGAACTTCACCCGTCAGTTTTTGACGGTCCAGCGCCAACCATTCTGGAGCATTCAAGTCTTTCCATTTTTCGAAACTGGCCTGCGCCCGTTTAATCGTTGGTTCTTTCTGCTTCACGCTGATTTTTTGACCCACTTTAACGATATAAGAAGCAATATCCACTTTTTTTCCGTCCACGGTGATATGCCCATGCCCCACCATTTGACGCGCTTCTCTCCTTGACGACGTCAACAGGAGGCGGTAAACAACATTGTCCAACCGCCGTTCCAAAAGCTGGATAAGCATTTCACCTGTCACGCCTTTCATACGAACCGCCCGTTGAAAAAAAACGCGAAACTGCCTTTCCCCAAGTCCGTAGATTCTTTTCATTTTCTGCTTTTCGCGCATTTGTACGCCATAATCAGAAAGCTTCGTCCTGGCCAGGCCATGCTGCCCGGGAGGTTTGCTGAGACGTTTATCGTGTTTTTCATCCGTCGTACGACGCCCTTTGAGGCCTAAGTTCACTCCTTCGCGACGATGTAACCGGATTACTGGTCCGCGGTATCTTCCCATAAATTAAACTCTCCTCTTCTTAGGCGGGCGACAACCATTGTGCGGCACCGGCGTAATATCATGGATCACACTGATCACAAGCCCCGCCGCCTGAAGCGCTCTAATCGCTGATTCCCGACCGGCTCCAGGCCCTTTAATATAGACCTCAACTTCTTTCATGCCGTATTCCATTGCCTTTTTCGCGGCTTTTTCTGACGCGATTTGAGCCGCAAAAGGGGTCGACTTTTTAGAACCCTTAAAACCCGCAGAACCGGAAGATTCCCAGCAAATTGCATTACCGCCGGCATCCGTAATCGTGATGATCGTGTTGTTAAAACTTGCCGCAATGTGCGCAACACCGCGCACGATATGTTTAATTTTCTTTTTCTTTGCCATATGCTTCTGTTATCCCTTCATGCTATAAATCACTACGATTATTTCGGAGCAGGGGCGGCTCTATTAAGACCCCCGACAGTTTTGCGTTTTCCCTTGCGGGTTCGGGCATTGGTATGTGTCCTTTGGCCGCGGCAGGGAAGGCCCTTCAAGTGCCTTTGTCCGCGATAACAACGAATATCCATCAAACGCTTGATGTTCTGCTGAATATCGCGACGAAGATCCCCCTCGACTTTCGCGACGCGCTGAATAATTCCCGTAAGCACCGAAACTTCGGCTTCGGTCAAATCTTTGGCGCGTTTTGCAAAATCCACTTTTGCCTCCAAAAGGACTTTTTTAGAAAGCGTTTTTCCGATCCCGTAAAGATAGGTCAGCGCCACATCCATTCTTTTTTCTCTCGGGATATCCACCCCAATTATACGCGGCATACTTATAATCCTTTCTTGAAAATAAATTAACCCTGTCGCTGTTTATGCTTTGGATTACTGCAAATCACATAAACATAGCCTTTACGGCGCACGATTTTGCAATTCTCACAAATCCTTCGAACTGAACTTCTAACTTTCATTTTTCACCTCAATACTGCATTTCTTTTAATATAGGAAAACAACGCATAGTCCCGCTTAACCGATCAAATCAATTATCAGGCAATACTAAAGTATTATTTCACCCGGAAAGTGATCCGTCCCCTGTTTAAATCATAAGGAGAAAGTTCCATTTTGACTTTATCCCCCGGAAGAATGCGGATGTAATTCATTCTCATCTTTCCGGAGATGTGCGCCAAAACCATGTGCCCGTTTTCAAGCTGGACACGAAACATCGCATTGGGCAATGGTTCGATCACTGTTCCTTCTACTTCAATCGCATCTTCTTTCGCCATCGCTCAGAGAACCCCAGTCCCAGTTAAATTGATAAATCCATCTTCTGTAAAAGCAATCGTATCTTCATAATGACTGGCATTCTTACGGTCCTTTGTCACAACTGTCCAGCCATCGGAAAGCGTTTCCACTGCGTAGTGGCCTTCCGTCACCATCGGTTCAATGGCCAAAACCAAACCCGGCTCCAGTTTCGCTCCGCGGCCTGATTTTCCATAATTAGGAACCTGCGGGTCCTCATGAAGTTCGCGGCCGATCCCGTGTCCCGCATAATCCCGCACTACCTGAAAGCCTTCAGCTTCTATGTATTTTTGGATGGCTTGCGAAAGATCTCCAATGCGCCAATCTGGCTGATAAACCGCCAATGCAGCATCCAAAGCTTCTTTTGCAGTATCGATGAGTTTTTGCTTCTTTTCATCCATAGTGCCAACAAGCCAGGTTCTTGCGGAATCTGCAAAAAAACCATTTTTTTTCACGCCCACATCAAAACTGACAATATCCCCTTTTTTAAGGCGACGTTTGTCCGGAATCCCGTGTACGACAACCTCATTCAGGGAAATGCAAGCTGTTTTCGGGAAACCTCGGTACCCTTTAAAGGCCGGCTCGCCGCCATTTTCCAAAATCACACGTTCCGCAATAGCGTCTAATTCTTCCGCCGTAACACCTTCAACGACGACCGGTTTGACAGCCTTCATCACTTTTCGGATGATTTCGCCGGATTCCTGGATAAGTTGTATTTCCCGTTTTGACTTCAGCTCAATCATTTTATTGAACTGATTTTTTCAAAGAGCGTATCTAAATCTTTTTGAACCAAAGAGGCTTCCCCCTCAGCCGGAATATCATGAAGTAAGCCCTTCGTCCTGTAAAATTCAATCAAAGGCTTCGTGGATTCATGATAAACCTTGAGCCGGTGGCGTATCGTCTCAGGTTCATCATCCTTGCGAACGATCAGGGGCTGATGATGACAATCACAAAAACCCTCCTTTTGGGGAGGCATATTGCGCACATGATAAATCTTCCCTGAAATCGCGCAAAGCCTTCTTCCCGCCAAACGATCCACAAGAACGTTTTCAGATGCGATGAAATTTACAACAGCCGTCAGCTCGATTTTTTCCTTCGAAAGAAACTTTCCCAAAGCTTCGGCCTGATTAATCGTCCTGGGGTAGCCGTCTAAGATAAAACCTTTCGCATTCACCAGCTTCAGGATTTCCTCAAACATCATATCGTTGACGAGATCATCGGAAACAAGTTCGCCTCTTGCGATCACATCTTTGGCGCTGATGCCCAGCGGCGTCCCTTCTTTAATGTTCCGTCTCAAAATATCTCCCGCAGCCAATTGGAGAATGCCATATTTCTCACAGAGCATCTTTGCATGCGTTCCTTTTCCTGCACCCGGAGGCCCCAAAAATATCAAATTCATTAACGGCGCCCTTTCAATCGACCCCTCTTAATAAAACCGTCATAGTGCCTCATCACCAACTGTGATTCGATAGCTTTCATCACATCCAACACAACACCGACGATAATCAAAAGCCCTGTGCCGCCGAAAAAGCTGGCGATCAAGAATGGAATATTCAAAACCACAGGCGATGAAATGATCTTCGGAAAAAGCGCAATCAACGCCAAAATCACTGCGCCCGAAGTCGCGATCCTCGTCATCAAGTAATCCAGATGTTCCGCCGTATTTTTTCCGGGCCGTATCCCCGGAACAAACCCGCCGTATTTTTGGAGATTGTCGCTTACTTCAATCGGATTAAACGTGATCGCCGTATAAAAGAACGTAAAGAAAACAATCAGAAGCGCATCGATGGCCATGTAAGGCCCAGTGCCGTAGCTGATCAATTTTGCGACTTCTGTCAATGCACCCGCGTGCGGGAAAAAACCCGCGATCGTCGCAGGAAACAAAACCACCGATTGGGCAAAAATGATCGGAATAACACCTGCCTGGTTCACCTTGAGCGGCAAATAAGTGCTCTGCCCGCCATACATCCGATGTCCGCGTATCTGCTTCGCATACTGTACCGGGATCTTGCGTTGCCCTTGTATGATTAATATCAAAAAGATCACCGCTCCCACAAACAATCCGATCATAATGACAAATTTCCACCATGGCAATTGTTGTCTCGCTAGATCAAAGGGCGACAACAACACATACGTCTGTCTAAACGCTTCAGGCAACCTCTCAATGATCCCTGCCGTAATGATGATCGACATCCCATTGCCGATTCCGTAAGCGTCGATCTGCTCACCAAGCCACATGATAAACGCCGTTCCCGTCGTCATGGTCAGCACACACATGAGCCGAAAACCCCACCCCGGATTCGGGACAATGACGGTTCCGTTAAAAGCCGCCGGATTTTCAAGCCAAAGAGCTATAAAAAATGTTTGTAGTACGCTCAAAACAATTGTCCCGTAGCGCGTGTACTGGATGATCTTCTTCCGGCCTTCCTCGCCTTCTTTCGCCATTTTTTCCAGAGCAGGAATCACGACGGTCAGAAGCTGCAAAATGATCGACGACGAAATGTACGGCATGATCCCAAGCGCAAAAATCGTCGCTTTTTGAAGCGCGCCGCCGGTAAACATTCCCATAAAACCCAATAGGGACCCTCCGGCCATGTGTGTATTAAAAAATCTCGCAAGGGCCGTGCCATCCACTCCCGGTGTCGGCACAAAAGCACCTACACGATAAATGGCTATGATAAAGAGCGTAAATAAAATCTTTTTCCTGAGATCAGGAACTTTTAAGATATTTGCGAATGCTTGCAGCATTGAGTCCTTTTATCCTATGCTGGAATGATTACCGCTTGGCCACCGGTTGCTTCGATCTTTGTTTTGGCTGAAGCACTGAAAAGATGAGCTTTGACTGTCACCGTTTTTTTAATTTCTCCGTTCCCAAGCACCTTCAAACCGGATCGCAATTCTTTAATAACACCCTTTTTTAATAGTAGGTCAGGCGTTATTTCCTTTTCATCAAGCTTTGCAATCTGCTCAAGGTTCACGATGGTATAAAATTTTTTAAAAGCATTATGACTAAACCCTCGTTTTGGAAGACGCCTGTAAAGAGGGGTTTGACCGCCCTCATATCCCTGGCGAACCTGTTTGCCGGAACGGGCCCTCTGCCCCTTATGCCCTTTGGTCGAAGTCTTTCCGTGCCCTGAACCGATCCCGCAACCTAAACGTTTCCTGCGTTTTTTATAAGGAAATTTAGCTCTCATAATTCTGTTTTCTCACCTTCCGTATCCATGCGCACTTTTCGGTCTACCAAGGAGGTCAACCCATTAATCGCTGCCTTTAAAACATTCGTGGAATTATCGCTGCCCAAACTTTTTGTCAAAATATCCTTGATCCCGCAGGCTTCACACGCCGCGCGAACCGAACCGCCCGCAATAACCCCAGTACCAGGAGCCGCCGGCTTTAAAAGGACTTTCGCCGCTCCATAGCGGCCCACAATTTCATGCGGGATCGTAGTCCCTTTCAGCGTAATTTTGATCTTGGTTTTCCGAGCCGCCACAAGGGCCTTTCGAATCGCATCAGCTACTTCATTCGCCTTACCCGTAGCATAACCAAGTTCTGCAGCGCCGTTCCCGACTACAACGAGTGCGCTAAAACTAAAACGTTTACCGCCTTTAACAACTTTGGCGCACCGATTTACTTGAATGACTTTTTCAAAAGTCGTGGAACCGTCCCCCGCCATTGGCATAAAGGAGCCTTTCCCCGCAGGAGCCTTTGGCTGGGCGACCGCAACAACCTCATGATTTTGTTCGCTTAATGGTGCGTCTGACGTTTGCATGCTGCTTAGGTTTCCTTTCACTTGCTGCTTTAAAATTGAATTCCGTTTTTTCGCATCGCCTCGGCTAAGGCTTTGACACGCCCATGATAAAGATAACCGCCTCGATCAAAAGCAATTTTCTGAACATTTTTTTTCTTGAGTGCCTCGGCAAAAGATTTCCCGAGTTGTTCCGCGACGGTTATCTTGCCTTTTTGGGGTGCTGTCTTTAAAAATTCTTTATCAAGCGATGAAAAAGACGCTATGGTTTTTTGGGCAATATCATCGATCGCCTGAACACAAATATTCTTCAGGGAACGATGCACCGCCACGCGGGGTCTTTCAGCCGTTCCAGTAATTTTTTGCCGAACCCTGCGATGTCTTTGAATCCTTCCCCATTCCTTAACATGAACCATACGTCTTATGCTCCTCTTTCCTATTAACTGACGGCTTTGCCCTGTTTGCGCCGCACATATTCGCCAACATACCGGATCCCTTTGCCCTTATAAGGCTCTGGCTTATAATAACCTCGGATTTCTGCCGCGACCTGGCCAACGCGCTGCTTATCCATGCCTGTGATCGTAATCTGGGTCGGCTTGGGACATTTGATATCCACATCTTTGCCAAAGGTATAATCCACGGGATGCGTGAATCCAAGCGCCATGGAAAGGACATTGCCTTTCACAGAAGCTTTCATCCCAACCCCCGTAATCTCCAAATCTTTGGAATATCCCTGTGTAACTCCCAAAATCATATTCTGGATCAGACTGCGCGTGAGACCGTGAAGGGCACGATCCGTCCGAATATCCGTCGGACGAGTCAGCTTCACTTCATGGCCTTCGATCACAACTTTGATGCGCGGATGAACGTCCATACTAAGCATCCCTTTGGGACCTTGCACCTGAACCGTCAAAGCCTGCTGGGATACTTTAACTTTTTCTGGTATCGCAATAACTTTTCTACCGATACGTGACATAAGAGAACCTCACCAAACCGTGCAAAGAAGTTCGCCGCCGGCTTTCGCCTCGCGAGCCTGTCGGTCCGTCATCACACCTTTTGACGTTGAAAGTATGGCAACCCCGAGCCCTCCAAGGACTTTAGGGATTTCCTGATAGCGCACATACCGTCTCAATCCCGGTGTGGAAATGCGCTTTAATCCCTGGATCGCTGCTTTCTTGCCACCGGGCAAATACTTCAAATGGATTCGCACAAAATTCTTGTTTCCTTCGCTGAACGGTTTCACATTTTCAATGAAACCTTCTTCTTTCAAAAGTTCCGCGATCCGCACTGTGATCACTGAAGCGGGAACACTTAATTTATCCTTGTGTGCCGCTGAGGCATTTCGAATCGCTGTTAAAAAATCCCCTATGAAATCATAACACGACATGAAAGATCTTCCTCCTCGCTTACCAGCTGGATTTCACCACACCAGGAAGCATCCCGGCGTTTGCCAATTCCCGGAAGCAAATACGACAAATCGAAAACTTCCGGATATAACCACGTGGCCGGCCGCAACGCTGACAGCGGTTGTATTTTCTTACTTTGAATTTCGGTTCAAGTCTTTGTTTGACAACTAAACAAGTTTTCGCCATGAATTATCCTTACTTCCTGAAGGGAAAACCCAAAAGCTCGAGAAGCCGTTTCCCTTCCTTTTTATTCTCAGCCGTCGTCACAAATGTGATATCCATTCCCTGAGTCTTTTTCATCTTGTCAAATTCCACTTCAGGAAAAATGGTCTGCTCGGTTAAACCGATCGTGAAATTGCCATGTTGGTCAAAACTTCTATCCAAAAAACCGCGGAAATCGCGTATGCGCGGCATGGCAACATTAAAAAGCCTGTCGATAAATTCATACATCCGAGCCCGGCGAAGCGTCACTTTAAGACCGATCGGTGATCCTTGTCTCAACTTAAACGCAGAAATGGATTTTTTTGCTCGAGTCACCACGGGTTTCTGTCCCACGATGCGGGCAAGTTCCACCGCCAGTTGATCCAGAATCTTGATATCCTCTTGACCTTCTTTGACGCCCATATTGACCACAATTTTTTCAAGATGCGGCGTCTGCATAGGATTCTTATACCCAAACTCCTTCATGAGTTCGGGGACTACTTCGCTGCGATATTTTTCTAACATTCTAGGAACTTTCGAAACTGTCTGATTCATAATTGTTATAAAACCTCACCGGAAACTTTAACCATGCGATGCTTTGTTCCATCCGCTAAAATAGAGTAGCCGACTCGGGAAGGTTTCCCGCTCCTCGGGCATACCAACTTCACATTGGCAATATGAAGTTTCCCTTCCATTTTAGCAATCCCGCCTTTCGGGTTTTCCTGACTTTTCCTCAAGAAAGCAGTCCGATAATTGATCTTCTCGATCAAAAGCATTCCCTCTTTCGGGAACACCCTCATCACACGGCCCTTTTTGCCTTTATCTTTCCCCTTCATCACCATCACTTCATCACCCTTACGAATCTTCATGATTTAAACGACCTCCGGGGCAAGCGAGATAATTTTAGTAAAATCACTATCGCGCAATTCACGCGCCACGGGCCCGAAAATACGAGTCCCCCGCGGATTTTTTTGATTATCAATTAATACGATCGCATTCGAAGAAAACTTCACGAAAGAACCATCCTTGCGGCGAATCGGAGACTTGGTCCTCACCACCACAGCCTTCACTACCTCTCCTTTTTTGATCGCGCCTGTCGGAAGAGCTTCTTTCACGGAAGCCGTAATCACATCTCCGATTTCAGCCGAGCGTTTCCCATGCCGCCCAATGACGCCGATCATGGCCGCTTTTTTCGCTCCGCTGTTATCCGCAATCTCAAGAATACTTCGCATTTGAATCATGATTTGATCACTTTCACTAAACGCCAGCGTTTTGTCTTTGAAAGCGGACGCGTCTCAACAATTTGAACACGATCCCCTTCTTTAGCTTCATTCTTTTCATCGTGCACGGCATATTTAATGTGCCGTTTGATCACTTTTTTGAATTTGGTGTGCTGCAACAACCGCGTCACAAGCACCGTAATGGTCTTGTTCATCTTGTGACTGACGACCATCCCCTCACGGATACGCTTACTTTCGATCTTTTCTTCGACCTCGCTCATGACTTCTTTTCGCCTTTCTTCTTTTCATTGATGATAGTCAGCAGTCGCGCAATATCCTGTTTCGTTTCTTTCAAAGAGGACTGTCTCTCAAGTTTTCCCGTTTTGAGTTGAAATCTGAATTGCATTAACGTTTTTTTAAAGCTGTCTACCTTTTCCTGCAATTCCTCAATGCTGAGTTCGCGTAATTCTTCCGTTTTTAACATATTAAACCGCTGCCTCATGCTTTACAAATTTAGTCCGAAACGGGATTTTGTGGGCGCATAAGCGCATGGCCGAACGCGCCATCTGTTCCGGGATCCCGCCCATTTCAAAAAGAATCCTCCCGGGTTTGATCACGGCGACGTAGTACTCGGGAGCACCCTTCCCTTTTCCCATACGGGTTTCTGCCGGCTTTTTGGAATACGCTTTATCCGGAAAAACTCGAAGCCAGATCTTGCCGCCACGTTTCACATGACGCGTCAAAGCGACGCGAGCTGCCTCGATCTGAATAGCTGTAAGCCAAGCGCATTCTAAAGACTTGAGCCCATACTCTCCAAAAGCCAAGCTGCTTCCGCGAGTGGAAATGCCACGCATCCAACCGCGCTGCTGCTTGCGATATTTAACCCTCTTAGGCTGTAGGGGCATCGTTCAAATTCTCCTTATCGCCGCTAGGCTCTTGCTTCTCAATCACCGCTTCTGCCGAAGGCGCTTCTGTCTTGGCGCTTTCTTCTTCAGTCGGTTTGAATTTTTTTTCCATTTCCATCTTTTGCGCTTCCTGTTCTTTCTTTACAAGAATATCGCCCTTATAAATCCACGTCTTACAACCAATCGTCCCGTAAGTGGTAAACGCTTCGGCAAATCCATAATCGATGTCCGCGCGAAACGTACTAAGCGGAACTTTGCCTTCATGATATTTTTCTTCGCGAGCAATTTCAGCCCCGCCAAGCCGTCCCTTGCATTTCACTTTAATGCCTAAGGCTCCCTTTTGCATTGCCAGCTGTACGGCTTTTTTCATCGCCCGGCGAAAACCAATGCGCTTCACAAGCTGGAGCGCTATATTTTCAGCCACAAGCTGCGCATCGATTTGAGGAAGCTTGACTTCCTTGATATCGAGAAATACTTCATTTTTCGTCAAGGCCGCGAGATCTTCTTTGATCTTATCGATCTCTTGGCCGCGCCGACCAATAATCACACCCGGTTTGGCCGCAAAAATACGGATACGCACACGATTGGACGCCCGGTCAATTTCAATGGAAGAAATACCGGCAAAGGATAATTTTTCTTTGAGATAATTACGGATCTTGAGATCTTCCTGAAGAACTACGCCGGCATCGCGTTTGGCAAACCAACGCGCTTTCCAGGGTTTAATATACCCGACTCTCAAACCGTATGGATGAACTTTCTGACCCAAAATAGCCTCCTCTTTCCTTACTTAAGCCCCTGCAGCGGCTTTCTTTTTATTTTTTACTTTTGCATCCGTTGATGATTTTCCGCCCCAAATCTTTGTCCCTTCGCGTACTTCTACGGTCAAATGTGTGGTGCGTTTCAAAATTTTATCCGCGCGACCCATCGAACGGGTTAGAAACCTTTTAAGCACAGGCCCTCCGTCCGCACGCGCATCCGAAACATAAAGAAGTTTTTCGTCCAGCCCGAGATTTTTTGCATTCGCGATGGCGCTTTTCAGTGTTTTAATCGCCATTTTGGCGCCCTTTTTATTCAAGAGCGACAGAATACCCACGGCCTCAAGAGCGTGTTCTCTGCGAATGGTATCAATCACAAGACGCATTTTGCGCGGAGCTATCCTCAAGTACCGCGTGATCGCCTTGACTCTTCGCGTTTTCGGTTCCAATTTCGGTTGTGTCTTTATTTCTTCTTTAGCCATATTCTAAAAACTCAGGTTATGTTTTCGCGCCTTCCGCGAGGGCTTTTGCTTTATCGCCTGCGGCGCTGTGTTTTCTAAAAGTACGTGTGGGTGAAAATTCACCCACCTTATGCCCAACCATATTTTCCGTCACGAACACATTCTGGAAGGTCTTGCCGTTATGAACCGAAAGCGTGACCCCTACAAAATCCGGTGTAATCGTCGAACGCCGGGACCAGGTCTTGATCGGACGGCGATCTTTCCTTTGATTTGCAATCTGCACTTTACTTAAAAGCTTTTCGTCAACGTAGACGCCTTTTTTTGCCGAACGGCTCATTTTCTGCGATCCTTCACAATATACTTGTTCGATGCTTTATAACGTTTGCGAGTTTTGAAACCCTTGGATTTCTGACCATTGGGACTTTGCGGATGATTCCCCCCCTTGGATTTACCTTCACCGCCCCCCAATGGATGGTCCACAGGGTTGCGTGCCACACCGCGCGAAACGGGTCGTTTTCCAAGCCAACGAGCGCGCCCTGCTTTGCCATACACAATATTTTCATTATCGATATTCGAACATTGTCCGATGGTCGCGTACGCTTTCGCAGGAACAAGCCGCACCTCGCCAGAAGGAAGTTTGATATGAGCAAAATCATTTTCTTTAGCAAGAATTTGGGCCACAACCCCCGCTGAACGAACTAACTTTCCACCCAAACCCGGCTTAAGTTCGATGTTATGAATCATCGTACCTTCCGGAATCTTCTCCAGAGGCAAGTGATTTCCCAAAGTCACATCCGCATCAGGACCGCTTACAACTTTTTCACCCACTTTTAAACCGTCAGGACAAAGAATATAACTTTTCAGTCCGTCATTATATTGCACAAGAGCGATACGCGCGCTACGATTCGGATCATACTCTACAGTCAACACGGTCGCGGGAATTCCGATACGATTACGCCGAAAATCGATGATGCGGACACGCTGTTTGTGACCCCCGCCAATACGCCGAGACGTGACATGCCCGTGATTGTTTCGTCCGCCTGTTCTCTTTTTAATATAGGTCAACGGCTTATAGGGACGATCCACGGTAATCTCTTTAAAATCAGAGACATTCCCGTATCGCCGCGTTGGTGTTGTTGGCCTGAATTTTATAAGTCCCATATAATTTTTCTTCGTGCTCCTTTACTTCGTCAAATCGATCTTTTCACCCTTCCGAAGAGTGATAACCGCTTTTTTCCATGCCGCTGTTTGTCCTGGAACATAGCGTACCCGCCGCCATTTTCCGGAGACATTCATCGTATTCACTTTTTCTACATGGACATTGAATATCTTTTCCACCGCTGATTTGATCTCTTTCTTATTCGCTTGAGGATGAACCCGAAAACCATATTGATTTGCCTTTTCAGTAGCCTGGGAGAGTTTTTCCGTAATCAACGGCTCCATCACAATATCATAGACATTAAGCCTCATTTTTCTTCTCCCCTCCAAGACGCTTCTCAAGCAAGGCAAGAGCGCTTTCATCGATAATCACTTTTTCACGCTGCATCAAATCATAGGCGCTAACATCCGTCGCAGCCTTAACCTCTACCCACTTTCTCAAATTTCGCATCGCCCGCTTCATATTGACACTGAGTTCTTGGGCAATATAAATCGCTTTCTTTTTTTTGATCGGAAGCATTTTCAACACAGCCGCCCAATCCTTGGTCTTCGCGCTTTCCAATGTCACACTTTCAAGAAGCATCAGATTTTTTTCATCAGCCCGCTTGCTAAGCATGACTTTCAAGGCAAGATTTCGAATGCTCTGCGAAAGCCGGACTGAATAATCTCTCGGATGAGGGCCGAACACGGTACCCCCACCCCGCCAAATCGGTGAACGAATAGAACCATGACGAGCATTCCCGGTACCTTTCTGTTTCCACGGTTTCTTACCTCCACCGCGCACTTCAGCTCGCGTCTTGGTATCCGCCGTCCCTTTGCGAAGATTGGCAGAATAAGCATTACGAACGAGCTCCAAAAGACGCTCATTCATCCGCACCCCGTAAATTTCGGGATTCAGCACTACTTCTTGCTTTTTATGTCCCTCTTTTGTGTAAAGAGACGCCTTCATTGTTTACCTTTCGTTCATCCCTTAATCCGCTAGGATCAGGAATCCGCTTTTGTTTTTTCTTGAGGATTTTCAGACTTGGAAGTTTCAGAGGGAGTTTCTTTCGAGGACTCCTGCTTACCACTTCTCACTTTCCAGGTGTTCTTTTTCCCCTTCTTAAGAGAGCTGCGAACAATCACGTAGCGCCCCTCGAACCCAGGAACACTGCCTCTGAGAACAAGTAAATTGTTCTCGGCATCCACTTTCATTACCTTCAAATTTTGCACACAAATTGTTTCATTCCCCATGTGGCCGGGAAGTCCTTTCCCTTTACGGACTTTCTTGCGGCAACCCCGTCCTCCGGCCTGCGCCCCGATTGACCCTGGTACACGTCCAAACATGGAACCATGACCCTTGCTTGCACCACCTTTATAATTAAGCCTTTTGACAACGCCCTGAAAACCTTTGCCGATCGAAATGCCTTCGACATCCACAAAATCACCTACTTCAAAATTATCCGCACCGATTTCATTCCCAATCGCCAGATTCGCAATGTTATCCGTGCGAATTTCATGCAAAAAATTCAAAGTCGGAACATTCGCTTTCCGAAGAATCCCGAGTTCCGCTTTCGTGAGCTTCTTTTCTTTGACCCCGTCATAAGCAAGCTGAGCCGCCAGATATCCGTTTTTTTCCTTCGTGCGAAGCGCTGTGACATAACAAGGGCCTACTTCCAGCACCGTCACCGGAATCTGCTGACCGTCTCCGTCAAACAATTGAGACATTCCGATTTTTTTTCCTAGTAATCCGACCATATTTTTCTCTTTTACAATTTGATCTCAACGTCCACGCCTGCCGGAAGATCGAGCTTCATCAGCGCATCTACCGTACGGGAAGTTGGTTCTTCAAGTTCAATAAGCCTTTTATGAGTCCGGATTTCAAACTGATCGCGGGCTTTTTTATCAATATGCGGGCCACGAAGCACTGTTGTTTTCCAGACATGCGTCGGGAGAGGAATCGGACCGATCACTTTGGCGCCCGTTTTTTTCGCTGTCCCTACGATCTCCTGAACCGACTGATCCAACACGCGGTGATCGTAAGCCTTCAATTTAATACGAATTTTCTCTTTAACCTGTGTCATTTTTTAGCTCGCTATGATCTTTTCTGTGATCATTCTTGGAACTTCCTGATAAGTGTGCGGTTCCATGGTGAATGTTGCGCGCCCTTGAGACAAGGAACGTACCGCTGTGGCATACCCGAACATTTCGGATAAAGGTACAAGACCTCTGATGGATTTCAAGTGACCACGATTGCTAAGCTCCTGGATCACGCACCGACGAGAATTCAAGTCGCCGATCACATCGCCCATATATTCTTCCGGCACCAAGACTTCGACGGACATGATCGGTTCCAAAAGAATGGGTTTCGCTCTCTTGAAAGCTTCTTTGAAGGCAAAAATACCGGCCATTTTAAACGCGATTTCCGAAGAGTCAACGTCATGATAGCTGCCGTCATAAACCGTTGCCTTGACATCTGTCACAGGGTAACCCGCCAAAACACCGTTCGCACAGGCATCTTCAACACCTGATTCGACTGCCGGAATATATTCGCGGGGAATCGACCCGCCCTTCACTTCATCTTCAAACTCGTTTCCAGTCCCGCGCGGCAAAGGCTCGATCTTGAGAAAGCAATGCCCATACTGTCCGCGACCACCTGTTTGTTTAATGAATTTTCCTTCGGCTTCCGCATGACCTGTAATCGTTTCCTTGTAAGCTACTTGCGGTTTTCCGACGTTCACTTGCACATTGTATTCGCGTTTCATAATATCAATTTTGATATCCAAATGAAGTTCCCCCATCCCACCGATCAAAGTCTGTACGGTTTCCTGATCGGTCCTGACACGGAAGGTCGGGTCTTCATTCACGAGTTTTCCGATCGCATCGGACAAACGGTCGCGGTCCGCTTTGGTCTTGGGTTCCACGGCCATCCAGATCACCGGCTCCGGAACAAACATCGTCTCAAGCAGAATCGGATTGCTTTCAACGCAAAGTGAATCGCCTGTTTTAACTTCTTTAAGACCGACTGCTGCAACAATATTCCCAGCGCCTGCTTCTTCGATCTCTTCACGTTTGTTGGCATGCATGAGCAACAAACGGCCGATGCGTTCCGTCTTACCGGTTCGGACATTATAAATATAAGAACTTGAGGAAAGAGTCCCCGAATAAATACGAATATAGGTGAGTGACCCCACAAATTTATCACTTGCGATTTTAAACGCATAGCAGGTCAAAGGCGCTTTATCGTCAGCTTCACGAAGAATCTCATTTTCTGTTCCGGGTTCGGTCCCCTTGACTGGTGGAATATCTTTGGGGGAAGGAAGATAATCAACCACCGCATCCAAAATCTGTTGAACACCTTTATTCTTTAAAGCTGACCCCACAATCACGGGGGCTATTTTAATGGCAATTGTTCCCTTTCGGATGGCGGCCTTAATCTCAGGCACGGTCGCTTCCTGACCTTCAATAAATTTATGCATCAACGCATCATCGAATTCGGAGACCTTTTCGATCATGAATTCTCGAGCTTTTTTTGCTTGTTCCATCAATGCCGCAGGAATTTCCTGGGTGTCGTATTTCGCGCCAAGACTTTCATCATTAAAAATATAAGCCTTCATTTCAACAAGATCCACAACGCCTATAAATTTTTCTTCCATGCCGATCGGGATCTGGATCGGAACAGCATTCGCGCCCAATTGATCACGCATTTGCTGCACGTTTTTTTCAAATTCCGCACCCGTACGATCCATTTTATTGATAAAAGCAATGCGCGGCACATGGTACCGATCTGCCTGGCGCCATACGGTTTCGGACTGAGGTTCCACACCTTCTACAGCACCAAACACTGCAACGCAACCGTCCAACACACGCAGCGATCGTTCAACCTCGATTGTAAAATCCACGTGTCCTGGGGTGTCGATCAGGTTAATGCGGCAATCTTTCCAAAAGCAAGTCGTTGCGGCAGACGTGATCGTGATCCCACGCTCTTGTTCCTGTTCCATCCAGTCCATAACAGCGGTGCCTTCATGCACTTCACCGATTTTATAAGTGCGGCCCGTATAATAGAGGATGCGCTCGGACGTGGTCGTTTTCCCCGCATCAATGTGGGCTGCAATGCCTATATTGCGAATCTTATCTATCGGAAAATGTATTTTCTTTTCGTCTGCCATTTTAGTTTACCAACGATAGTGAGCAAAAGCTCTGTTGGACTCCGCCATTTTATGAATATCTTCCCGTTTCTTAATAGACGGCCCCGTTTTATTAAAACCGTCAATAATCTCCTGCGCGAGTTTCTCGTGCATAGGCTTCCCCTTGCGTTCACGCGAAAAAGCGCGAAGCCAACGAAGTGCCAGGGAAAAACCGCGCTCTTCCGGTACGCTCACAGGAACCTGATACGTCGCACCGCCAACGCGCCGAGATTTAGTTTCCAGGAGAGGGCGCACATTATCCACTGCCTGGCGAAAAACTTCAAGAGGTTCTTTTCCTGTTTTTTCTTTGACAATATCCAGAGCATCGTACACAATCCGCTCCGCGATGGACTTCTTTCCGCGCTCCATCACAATATTGATGAGTTTGGCTATTAACAAGTCTCCGTATCGCGGATCCGGATTGATCAATCTCTTTTGCGCGCGTCGTCTTCTCATGATTACTTAGCTTCCTTTTTTTTCGGTGTTTTGGCACCGTATTTAGAACGTGATTTCGTGCGATCGGCAACACCGGCGGCATCCAGCTTCCCGCGAACAATATGATAACGAACACCTGGAAGATCTTTCACACGGCCCCCGCGAACAAGCACGATCGAGTGTTCCTGTAAATTATGCCCAACTCCCGGGATATACGCTGTGACTTCTTCGCCGTTCGTTAAACGTACACGCGCAATTTTGCGCAACGCAGAGTTCGGCTTTTTCGGTGTCTGCGTTCTTACGATCAGACAGACCCCCTTACGAAACGGTGAATTCTGTAATGCGGGGGATTTCGATTTTCCTTTAAAACGGTTTCTTCCGAAACGGATCAACTGGTTGATGGTCGGCGCCATTATGAATTCTCCTTGGATGTGCTGGCTTCTGCGGCAGCTTTTTCTTTTTTGTCAGCCTCTGGATCAGGCAACACATCGGTCAGGTCTTTCTCAATTTCGATATCCTGATGGATCTTGAACCCTGTCCCGGCGGGTATCAAATGCCCCATAATCACGTTCTCTTTGAGGCCCTGCAGATGATCGCGTTTCCCTGCGGAGGCTGCTTCCGTAAGCACACGCGTCGTTTCCTGGAAGCTTGCGGCCGAAATGAAACTGTCCGTGGTCAAAGACGCCTTGGTGATCCCGAGAAGAATCGAAGTTCCCTTGGCTGGTTCCTTCCCTTTTTTAATCATTTTTGCGTTTTCTTCCGCAAACTTCAGCTTCTCAACATGGGAACCCACAAGGAACTCCGTATCCCCGGAATCCTCAATGCGAACCTTACGAAGCATCTGGCGGACAATAACTTCCACGTGTTTATCGTTGAGCCGAACACCCTGCAGACGATAAACCTCCTGAACCTCATCTACCAAATAATTTTGAAGACTTCTTTCTCCTGAAACACGAAGAATATCTTGCGGCACTACAGGACCGTCCACGAGCTGTTCACCCGCGACAACCTTGTCCCCTTTATACACGTTCAAATGCTTGCCGTGCGGTATCAAATATTCCTTGGTCATCCCGGAAGGATTTTTCACAATAATTTTCCTCTGACCTTTCACGATTTCGCCGATTTCCACCACACCGTCGATTTCAGAAATAACCGCGGGATTCTTCGGCTTCCGGGCTTCAAAAAGTTCCGCGACGCGCGGCAGACCGCCGGTAATATCGCGCGTTTTTGCGATTTTACGCGGTGTTTTTGCAAGCAAGGTTCCGCCCGTCACCGTTTGTCCGTCTTTGACAACGACATGCGCGCCGGTCGGAATCGGGTAGAACGCAAGGATCTCATTCTTATCCCCTTCGATCAGCAACTGCGGGTGAAGATCTTCTTTGTGATCGATGATCACACGCTCGGTCATTCCTGTCGTCGCATCTAACTCTTCATTCATAGAAACACCCACTTTAATATCCTCAAAGCGGATCGTACCGGAAACCTCCGTTAAAATCGGAACCGTGTAAGGATCCCACTTCACGAAGATTTCGCCTTTTTTAACTTTATCGCCGTCTTTGAAATGAATGAAAGCGCCGGTCGGAATGGTGTAGCGCTCGAGTTCGCGGCCTGTCGCATCATGGATGGAAAGCTGGCCATTGCGGTTCAGCACAACAATTTCGTTCGTTTTCGTGATGACGGTCTTCAAATTATGATACTGTAGGGCCCCTTCATTGCGAGCGCGATAATAAGATTGCTCGACCACGCGGGAAGCCGTACCACCGATATGAAACGTTCTCATGGTTAGCTGGGTACCCGGTTCGCCGATAGACTGGGCGGCAATAATACCTGTCGCAGTCCCCAGCTCCACAAGACGGCGTGTGGATAGGTCGCGCCCGTAGCATTTCGCACAAATCCCCTTTTGGGCCTCGCAACAAAGAACGGAACGGACCCGGATTTTTTCGATACCGGCATCCTCAATCTTCTTAATCGTAGCCTCATCAATCAGATCGCCGGACTTTACAATCACCTGATCCGTAATCACATCCACCACGTTATCGAGAGCAACGCGTCCAAGAATCCTGTCAGCAAGAGAAACGATGATTTCTTCGCCTTCGTAAACAGGCTCCATCACAATCCCATTAAGCGTGCCGCAATCGTCGATGTTGATGATCACATCCTGGGCCACGTCCACCAACCTTCTCGTCAAATATCCGGAATCGGCTGTTTTTAAAGCCGTATCCGCCAAACCTTTACGGGCACCGTGCGTAGAAATAAAGTATTCAAGCACCGTTAGACCTTCCCGGAAATTTGCGGTGATCGGGCTTTCGATAATCTCGCCGGAAGGCTTTGCCATGAGACCGCGCATCCCGGCCAACTGACGAATCTGTTGTTTCGAACCACGCGCTCCCGAATCCGCCATCATGAAGATCGGATTGAATGACTCAAGCGCTTCAAACATCACATCCGAAACACGATCCGTGGTATGCGTCCAGATATCGATCACTTTGTTATAACGTTCACCGTCGGTGATCACGCCCTGTTTGTATTGATTTTCAATCGCTTTTATTTCTTTACGCGCTTCATTGAGAATGGTTTCTTTGGCATCGGGGATTTGAATATCATCAATTCCGATGGAAAGTCCCGCATTGGTTGCCTGATCAAAACCAAGCGCTTTCAGTCTATCGAGGAGCTTGACCACTTCTTCATGGCCGAAGGTGTTGTAGCATTCGGCAATAATTTTGGAGAGTTTCCCTTTATTAATAACATCATTGACATAACGGAACCCCTTCGGCAGCACTTCATTAAACAAAATGCGCCCCATAGTCGTTTCAACAATCTCTCCGGTCTGTAAGCGCAACTTGCACTTCGCATGTTTATGAATCTGCTTGTCCTGGAAAGCCAGCCAAGCCTCTTGAGCACTGCTAAAGGCAAGACCTTCCCCCAACGCTTTTTCACGCATCTTGGTCAAATAATAGATCCCAAGCACAATGTCTTGTGTCGGCGTGGTGATCGGCTGGCCGCTAGCAGGCGAAAAAATATTATTGGCCGAAAGCATGAGAATACGCGCTTCCATTAAAGCTTCCATGGAAAGAGGAACGTGAACCGCCATCTGATCGCCGTCGAAGTCCGCATTGAAAGCCGTACAAACAAGCGGGTGAATGCGAATTGCGTTCCCTTCGATCAACAACGGCTCAAACGCTTGAATACCGAGACGATGCAACGTTGGTGCGCGATTCAACATGACCGGATGCTCATGAATGACTTCTTCCAGAATATCCCATACTTCCGGTTTGACACGCTCCACCATCTTTTTGGCCGAACGAATCGTGTGGACATGCCCGCGTTCTTTCAGTTTGCGGATGATAAAAGGCTCAAAAAGCTCAAGAGCCATTTTCTTCGGGAGACCGCATTGATGCAGTTTTAGCTCCGGACCAATGACGATCACGGAACGGCCGGAATAATCCACGCGCTTACCGAGAAGATTCTGACGGAAACGGCCTTGTTTTCCCTTGAGCATGTCGCTTAGGGATTTGAGAGGTCTATTCCCGGCACCAAGCACAGGACGGCCATGACGGCCATTATCAAAAAGAGCATCCACCGCTTCCTGAAGCATGCGTTTTTCATTGCGGATGATTACATCGGGTGCTTTAAGTTCAAGAAGTTTACGCAAACGGTTATTACGGTTGATCACACGGCGATACAAATCGTTCAAATCACTGGTCGCAAAGCGGCCTCCATCTAACGCCACGAGAGGACGAAGATCGGGCGGAATGACCGGAATGACTTTCAAAATCATCCATTCCGGATGATTGCCGGATTTCCTGAAAGCTTCCACAATTTTCAAAATTTTCACAGCGCGCGCGCGTGACTGCTTGGACTTTGCGGCTTTGACCTGCCGGTGATACTTCTGGGTAAGTTTCTCCAGATCGAGTTCCATGAGAAGCGTCTGGATTGCTTCTGCACCCATCTGAGCCGTAAAATTTTCCGGACCGTACTGTTCCTGCGCCTTAAGATATTCTTCTTCCGTTAAGAGCTGCTTTGCTTTAAGCGGTGTTTGTTTCGGATCAAGAACAATGTATTCTTCATAATAAAGCACTTTTTCAAGAGCACGGACGCTCAGGTCAAGTAAGTTCCCAATGCGTGACGGCATCGTTTTGAAAAACCAAATATGCGATACCGGCGTCACGAGATCGATATGCCCCATTTTTTCGCGCCGCACGCGCGCCTGGGTCACTTCCACACCGCAGCGGTCGCATACAATGCCTTTGTGCTTGATACGTTTATATTTACCACAAGCACATTCGTAATCCTTTGTCGGGCCGAAAATTCTCTCGCAAAAAAGACCGTCTTTTTCCGGCTTCAGCGTTCTATAATTGATGGTTTCCGGTTTTTTGACTTCTCCACGCGACCACTTGCGGATTGCTTCTGGTGCCGCGATACGAATCGAAACGGAATCGAATGTATTGACGTCGTAGTTCATACTTTCAGTTTCTCCTTAGCCTCTTCGATTTTGTCCTCTGAGGACTTGGCCTTGGTATCCGTGAGTAGCAATTTGTGCGAGGCTTGTCTCTCGGGTTCGATATCCAACCCTAACGCCTGTAATTCCTTTACAAGTACGTTAAAAGATTCCGGCGTTCCGGCATGCAAAGCAGGCTCGCCTTTGACGATGGCTTCATAAACCCGGGTCCTGCCGACCACATCATCGCTTTTTACAGTCAGAAGTTCCTGGAGAGTGAATGCGGCACCGTAAGCTTCAAGCGCCCATACTTCCATTTCCCCAAAACGCTGCCCCCCGAATTGTGCTTTGCCGCCAAGCGGCTGCTGCGTCACAAGGGAGTACGGACCGATGGATCGCGCGTGAATTTTGTCATCTGCAAGATGCGCAAGTTTTAACATATAAATCTGGCCGACAGTGATTTTCTCATCAAATTTCTCGCCCGTTCGGCCGTCATAAAGTGAAATTTTTCCATCGAGCGGGATTTTGGCCTCTTTCATCATCGCCTTGATCTCGTCTTCGGTGGCACCGCTGAACACAGGTGTTTCCATATGAAGACCAAGCGCTTTGGCGGCCCAACCCAAGTGCGTTTCAAGAATCTGGCCTACATTCATACGAGAAGGCACACCGAGAGGATTGAGAATGATCTCCACGGGCGTTCCATCCGCGAGGAACGGCATGTCCTCTTCTGGAAGAACTTTTGCGATCACACCTTTGTTCCCATGACGACCTGCCATTTTGTCACCGACAGAAATTTTTCTTTTGGAGCATACATAGACAACAACTTTTTTAATCACCCCCGGAGGAAGCTCGTCACCTTTTTTCACCCGATCGATCTCGCGCGTTCTTTCGGCCACGAGCTCATCGATTTCATCACCCCATACACGAGCGATTTTCTTAATGTTTTCTTCAAGATCCGGGTCGTCATCTAATCGAAGGGAATCCCAATCACAGCTGTCGAGTTTCTTGAGATCCGATTTGGAAATTACATGCCCGCTTTTGATCAGAACTTCGCCAAGGATATCATCCAATAGATCTTCGGAAAGTTTCTTCCCGACGACCATATCGGAAACTTTGTTAAGACGTTCTCTTTTAAGCAAGTCAATGCGCTCGTTAAAACGTTCTTTGATTTCATTAATATCTTTATTTTCCTGACGACGTTCTTCTTTGGTTTTCGCCTGAGATTCCTTGCGGGCAAATACCTTCACATCAACAATCACACCTTCGACGCCCGGAGGCACTGTCAAGGAAGCATCTCGCACATCCCCGGCCTTTTCGCCGAAAATCGCGCGTAAAAGTTTTTCTTCGGGAGAAAGTTCGATCTCGGATTTCGGCGTAATTTTTCCGACAAGAATATCACCGGGCTTTACTTCAGCTCCAATGCGGACAACACCCTCCGTATCAAGATCCTTCAAGGCTTCTTCGCTGACATTCGGAATATCGCGCGTAATTTCTTCGTTGCCAAGTTTTGTATCGCGCGCTTCAATTTCGAACTCCTCGATGTGAAGCGAGGTATAGACATCGTCTTTGCAAAGCTTTTCACTCACGATAATAGCATCTTCAAAGTTGTACCCACGCCACGGCATGAAAGCCACCAGCACGTTACGCCCAAGCGCAAGTTCGCCGCCCTGAGTTGCCGCACCATCCGCAATAATATCCCCGCGTTTGACTTTGTCTCCGACTTCCACAAGCGGACGCTGATTGATGCATGTCCCAGCATTGGAACGTTTGAATTTTCTGAGTTTATAAACGAAATCATCAATCACGATCTCTTCAGAAGAAACATGTTTCACAGTCCCGCGTGATTTCGCCTGAACGACTGCCCCGGAATCTTTCGCTACATAACGCTCCATGCCGGTTCCGACATAGGGTGCCTGGGGATTGAGGAGCGGCACAGCCTGGCGCTGCATGTTCGAACCCATGAGAGCGCGGTTTGCGTCGTCATGTTCTAAGAATGGAATCAAGGCCGCCGCCACGCTAACCAGCTGGCGCGGCGAAACGTCCATATAATCGATCTCTTCGGGTTTCTTTTTTGGAAAATCTCCACGAAAACGACAGGAAACAGCATCCGTAAGGAAATGCCCATGTTTATCAAGAGGTGCGTTTGCCTGAGCAATCACATACTTGTCTTCCAAATCGGCCGTAAGATAGTCAATAGTTTCCGTGACACGACCTTTGACAACTTTACGATACGGACTTTCCAGAAAACCGATGTCATTCACACGCGCAAAAGTACTGAGTGATGCAATCAAACCGATATTCGGACCTTCCGGCGTTTCAATCGGACAAATACGCCCATAGTGCGAAGGATGAACGTCGCGAACCTCAAAACCCGCCCGCTCTCTCGAAAGACCTCCCGGCCCTAGAGCTGACATACGGCGTTTATGCGTCAATTCCGCAAGAGGATTCGTCTGATCCATAAATTGCGACAGCTGGCTGCGGCCAAAGAAATCTTTAATCGCCGCAGAGATCAACTTGGGATTGATCAAATTGTGAGGCATTGCAGCTTCCAGATCATAAATCGACATACGTTCCACGCAAGACCGCTTCATACGTGAGAGCCCCACACGGAACTGATTCTGCAATAATTCACCAACAGAACGCACACGACGATTGCCGAGGTGGTCAATATCATCCACCGTTACTTCACCGGAACGGAGTTTTAAAAGCATCCCGATCACTTTCATGACATCTTCACGCCGAAGCGTCGTCACCTTCAAATCTGAAGATTCGATGCCAAGTCCGAGCTTTTTGTTTAGCATGAAACGTCCGACTAAACCAAGATCATAGCGTTGGGCATCAAAAAACAATTTTTGAATGAGATCTTTAGCACTTGCTTCGGTCGGCGGATCACCGGGACGAATCCGACGATAAATCGCAAGCTGGGCATCTTGAGCATTGCGGTAAGGATCCCGTTCTAAAGTATTAATCAGGGATTTGTCTTCCTTGGAAAGCTTAACGATCGAAAAGGTTGTGATTTCATTAGTGAGGAATGTATTCAAAACTTCTTTGGTCAATTTCGTTCCCGCGGCTGCAACGATTTCTTTGGTGGAAGACAGGATCACATCATCCGCCAGAATCTCGCCTTCGCAATCTTTGATCTTGGATCTTTCAAAGCCACGGATTTTTTCGACAAGATAAAGTTCTTTAAAAATATCAAAGGTCGTAGAATACCCGAGAGCTCTGAGAAGCGCTGTCGCAAGAATCTTGCGGCGCCGATCAATGTAAGCGTAAAGCACGTCATTAACATCCGACTCGAATTCAAGCCAGGCCCCGCGATAAGGAATGATTCTGACGCTAAACATCTTTTTGCCGCTCGGATGGATCGTTTCTTCTAGGGAGACGCCGGGAGAACGATGCAACTGGCTGACAATCACGCGCTCAGCACCATTAATAATGAAGGTGCCGGTTTCGGTCATAAGAGGAAGTTCGCCGATGTAAACTTCCTGTTCTTTGGCAACTCCTTTACGGACAAGACGCAGTTTCACTTTCAGAGGCGCGGCATAAGTCATTCCGCGTTTCTGACATTCCGGAATCGAATACTTGGGTTTGCCGAGAGAATAGCCTTCATACTCCAAACGGCAGGTCCCGTCAAAACTTTCTATGGGAAAACAATCCACAAAAGCCGCTTCCAGACCTTGGCTTTTACGCCGCCGGTTCGAGCGCCCGCTTTGCAGAAACTCCTCGTATGATTTGATCTGGATCTCCACCAAATTCGGCAGATCCATCGTATCCTGGATTTTTGTGAAACTTTTTCTTTCAATTAAAGGCATCATTATGAGTTGTCCTCCTTAAGGACAGTATTCAGTATTGGCCTTCAAAAACGGTCTTACTTTATTTCGACCTTAGCGCCTTGGGCTTCCAAAACCTTTTTGATTTTTTCCGCTTCTTCTTTATTCACATCTTCTTTAATGGTCTTCGGAGCACCTTCGACAAGGTCTTTGGCTTCTTTCAGACCTAATGTGGTGACCGTGCGGATTTCTTTGATCACGTTGATCTTCTTGTCACCTGCGCTGGCAAGAATGACCGTAAAGCTGGTTTTTTCTTCCGCTGGAGCTGCAGCAGCGGCACCACCACCCACCGCAACGGCAGCCATCGGGACCGCAGCGGCTGCGCTGACGCCAAATTTATCTTCCAGTGCTTTGACGAGATCGGCAAGCTCCAACACCGTCAATGTTTCGATCGATGTGAGAATCCCTTGCAGCTTCTCAGAAATTTGTTTTGTTTCAGTTGCTTCTGTCATGACTAATGCCTCCTTATTGAATTTCCCTTATCAGGACGTTCGTTTTTTACCGGTGTTCTTAAGACGCAGCACCGGCAGCTGCTTTTTTCTTCCGGACCTCTTCAAGGGCCACCACGAGATTGCGGGTCAAAGCCCCGAGGACGTTCACAAAACCAACGATCGGCGAGTGCATGCGCAGGACCACCTGCGTTAAGAGCTCCTTGCGCGACGGCAGTTTCGCAAGCTGTTTCACAAAATCTTCCCCGTAGACCTGGCCTTCAAAGATCACACCGGCGGGTTTCCACTTCTCGTTGGTCTTGGAAAAATCCACGATCTTCTTGGAAATCTCCTGGGGATCTTTATCCCCGAAAGTGATCACCACGGAACCATTTAAATATTTTTCAGCCCCGCTGACGTTAAATTTTGCAAAAATTTTTCGGGCCATAGCGTGTTTGACCATCAGAGAACGGCGCGAAACTTTTTCCAAACTTCGCCTGGCATCCGAAATGTCCAGCACCGAGATACCCTGAAGATTCGAGATGAATGCATACGGGCTTTTTTCGAATTCACTCACGATCGTTTTAAACATCAATTCTTTTTCAAATGAAGGCATTTTCCTACAACGCTCCTGTATTCAACTTGAGACCGGGCCCATGCGTTGTCGCAATGTTGACCGATTTCATATATTCCCCTTTGCTCGTCGGGGGTTTTGCATCTTTGACGGCCTTGATCACGGTTCTGGCATTTTCTAAAAGAGCTTCTTCGGCGAACGAGAGTTTGCCGCATACGGCATGCAACCCTGCGGTTTTATCGCTTTTAAATTCAATGCGCCCCCCCTTCACCTCTTTAACAGCCTTGCCCACCTGCGGCGTCACCGTCCCTGTTTTCGGGGTTGGCATGAGACCTTTCGGACCAAGCACCCTACCGAGCTTACTCACCTCGCGCATCATATCCGGATGCGACACCACCACATCAAAATCGAGAAATCCATTTTTCACTTTTTCAACAAGCTCTTCAGCACCGACAAAATCCGCTCCGGCTGTTTCAGCATCCTTGGCACTTTCCCCTTTTGCAAAACAGAGGACACGAACGGTCTTACCGCTTCCGTGAGGCAAACTGACAGTGCCGCGTACGTTTTCATCCCCCTGCTCTGCACGCACTCCTAGCTGGAAATTAAGGGAAATAGTCTCGTCAGCCTTTCCTTTTTCAACCTTTTTTAGAATCTTGACGGCCTCTGGCAATGAATACAATTTCCCCTCTTCTACCAGAGCTGCCCTTTTTTTATAGCGTTTACTAGGACTCATGTCTTTCCTTTACTTCGAATCAACGACTTCGATTCCCATGCTGCGTGCGGCACCTGCAACGATCCGTTCCGCGCTCTCAATTTTTGTGGTATTGAGATCCACCATTTTCTGCCTTGCGATTTCTCGGACTTGTTCGCGGGTAATTTTGCCGATGATCTGGCGTCCCGCTTCCGGAGAAGCCTTCGCAAGTCCCACTGCTTTTTTGATTTGAGCCGCTACAGGCGGCGTCTTCAAAATAAACGTAAACGACTTGTCTTTATAGACGGTCAATACGGCCGGAAGAATGGTCCCCGGACGGTCTTTGGTGCGTTCATTGAACTGCTTGCAAAATTCCATGATGTTCACACCATGTTGGCCAAGCGCGGGGCCAATCGGCGGCGCAGGATTTGCTTGCCCGCCTGGAATCTGTAATTTGATTTTTGTTATGATTTCTTTTGCCATATTAGATCTTTTCCACCTGCCAATATTCAAGCTCCACGGGAGTCGGGCGGCCGAAGATCATGACCATCACGCGCATTTTTCCACGATCCGGATTAATCTGCTCGATCGTACCATTGAAGTTTGCAAAGGCACCTTCTTTGACACGCACGCTTTCCCCTTCGGTGAATTCAACTTTCGGTTTTGGCTTCGTTTGTTTTTCTTCTTGTTCACGAATAATCTCGCCGACTTCTTTTTCGGTGAGCGGAATCGGGTTTTTACCCGACCCGATAAATCCCGAGATCCCCGGCGTATTGCGAACCAAATACCAGCTTTCATCGGTCAATTCCATTTTGACCAAAATGTAGCCAGGAAAAAACTTCCGCTCGCTGATTCTTTTCTTTCCGCCTTTCACCTCACTCACTTTTTCCATGGGAATCAATACCTCATGAATCAAATGAGAAAGCCCAGCTGTCTCAGCATGGCTGATCAAACTTGCACGCGCTTTCGCCTCAACGCCCGTTTGTGTATGAACCACATACCATTTAGCTTCTGCCATAGTCGTCATTGGGTAATCAGCAAACGCATCGCATTGGAGATAAAAAAATCAACGACGGCGATAAAAACCGCCATAAAAAAAGTAGCGATAATGACCACAAGCGTCGCTTGCCACACTTCATTCCAAGTCGGCCAAGTGACCTTTTTGAGTTCTTGGATCGTTTCCTGAAAAAAATTCGCTACTTTTTGAGCCATAGTTTCCTTTTTGTTCCTTCCAACCAACAGGCCTGGCAGGACTCGAACCTGCAACATGCGGTTTTGGAGACCGCCGCTCTACCAATTGGAGCTACAGGCCTTTATCCCGCTTGAAGCTCTTGCTTCCTATTGCGGGAAAACTTCCGTGAGCCCAATTTGTCAAAATTGTTAACAAGCTGTTGTGGTTAAGTTCCGAACGGGATCAATCCCGCCCTACCATGCAAATGACTTACTTTTTCTCTCGAAAAAGAACACGCGTCCTGCAACTCGGACAATATTTTTTTCTTTCGATTTTATCCGGATTTTTTTTCTTGTTTTTGCGAGTCCAGTAGGTCGCCTTGCAATCACAGGTCGACACTAAAGAAATGATTTCTTGCATTGAGATAAAACCTTTATTTTTGTCTTAATAAATCTAAGAAAAGACAATTCCTGAACAATACATCATTCGGCTTGTAAGACTTCTTACGGCGAAAATAAACGCCTTACAGCCAGATAGGGCTTCGCCAAAAACTCGTCAGAATGAGGCTGAACGAGATGTTACGCGATAATCTCGCTGACTACACCAGCGCCAACCGTTTTACCACCCTCGCGGATTGCAAAACGAAGCTCTTTTTCCATAGCAACCGGCGTGATCAGTTCCGCTTCAATCGCAACATTATCGCCAGGCATTACCATTTCAACGCCTGCCGGCAACGTCACAATTCCCGTAACATCGGTGGTGCGGAAATAAAACTGAGGCCGATACCCTTTGAAGAACGGCGTATGACGACCGCCTTCCTCTTTGCTTAAAATATACACTTGCGCTTTGAATTTCTTGTGAGGTGTCACCGAACCCGGCTTCGCGATGACCATGCCTCGTTCAAGCTGTTCTTTTTCAATACCACGAAGAAGAAGACCCACATTGTCACCGGCGCGTCCTTCATCAAGAAGTTTTCGGAACATTTCGACACCAGTCACAACAGTTTTCATGGAACCTTCACGCAACCCGATAATCTCCGCTTCATCATTCACTTTAATGATGCCACGCTCGATACGGCCCGTTCCGACCGTACCACGGCCTGAAATGGAAAAAACGTCTTCAATGGGCATCAAAAAAGGTTTGTCGATATCACGTTTCGGCTCAGGGATGGTTTCATCCAAAGCTTTAATGAGATCCATAATACACTGGTTTGCTTTGGCATCTGTAGGATTTTGAACTGCAGGCAAGCTGGAACCGCGAATGACCGCGATTTTATCGCCTGGGAAATCGTATTTTTTCAGAAGATCACGGACTTCCATTTCAACAAGATCAAGAAGTTCCGTATCTTCCACAAGGTCGCATTTATTAAGAAACACCACAATGGCAGGAACGCCGACTTGACGGGCGAGCAGGATGTGTTCACGCGTCTGGGGCATCGGACCATCCACAGCAGAAACCACGAGAATGGCGCCATCCATCTGGGCGGCACCCGTAATCATATTTTTAATGTAATCTGCGTGTCCCGGGCAATCAACGTGGGCATAATGCCGTTTGTCGGACTCATATTCTACGTGGGAAACAGCAATGGTCACAATCTTTGAATCATCGCGAACAGTTCCACCTTTGGCGATATCCGCATATTCACGAACGGTTGCCATTCCTTTTGCCGCTAGGACTTTTGTCATAGCACAGGTCAAAGTGGTTTTTCCATGATCCACGTGGCCAATGGTTCCGACATTCACGTGAGGCTTAGTGCGCTTGAATTGTTCTTTTGCCATTTGAGTTCTCCCTCATTGAAGGTTTCATGTTCACATCCTAGCTGGAGACGGGAATTGAACCCGTGACCTCATCCTTACCAAGGATGTGCTCTACCGACTGAGCTACTCCAGCGCTTGACTCCGCTAAGCGCTTTCGATCGCTCGATCCAATACAAAAAAATAAACAACAAAATTTTTGAACTTCTTCTTTGAAAAATCGCGAACGCTTTGTTTTAAAACAAAACTGCTAAAAAACCAGCGTATTGCGGAGACAGTCCTCTCCTTTAAAGAAAGAGGTGCTATTCTATAAAAAAACAGTTCCGTGTCAAGTTTTTTTACATTTTTTTTAGGGAGGGGGAAAACCCCTAAAAACCCTCTTGGGGAAACGATCGCTAACGAGCTAAAGGAAAACCATTTTTTTGTTTTGCCTGACCTGAAATTAATTTTAAAGCATTGGCACAAAAATGGTTATGCTAATTATTCAGAAAGTTTTTGTTTCAAGGAATCTAGCGTGCGGCCTAAAAATCCTTTTGGCTTACTGCTTTGATAGCCATAGGATTTTTGAAACTTCTGGAGCTGCGCATCGAAATAGCTGAATCCCATTTTTTTAAAGGCCTCGGTCGCAACAATCATGGCAACATCGTTAACACCTTGAATATTATAGTACGTTGCTCCTTGAATTCCGGCGCGATAACGGTTCTGACGCAAAGAAGATTTACTCATATCAAGGTAAGAAATATCTTCTACGGAAAAAATGAGTTCATCGATTAATAGCGGCGGCGTGTATTTATTGACCTGACGACGGATAGCCGCTTGAGACGGTGATTCGTCCTCTTCTTTCTTTTGAAAAGGCTTCAAGGCTAAAATATTCAGCCCTCGCTGAGGGACATTCATCACTTGCAACTCTCGGAGATTAAATCCGACCGTCTTGAAACGAAATATTCCTTTTGTGACACTCGGCAAATCCAGAGAAATGATTGCAAGCGGGATCTCCGCTAAAAGGCCTTTCGAGAAACCGTACGGATTTCCTATTTCCATCCCTTGAACTTCAAAGCCTGTATTTTTCCAATCCATTTTTACGCTTTGAATGGAAACGTCCGCCCCGAGGCTATAGCTTAGGGAAAAGATAAGGGTTTGTTTGATCGCCCATGTGTGAAAAATAAGAACAAGAATTAGAATAAAAAAAACAAGCCGTATAAGTCCAAAAATAAACTGAAAAAGTCCTTTGATCATATCTTCTCCTCCAAGGAGTTTACTATATCGGCATCGATGACAAAAAACCAGAATAAAATCAATGAAACCCGAACTAGCCAAAGGTGAAGGCCTTTATTAAAAAACCATGCCTCCAGTGGGGCGCTGTTTACCTTGACAATGAAACCATCTTTGCGAATAATAACTTATTATATTTGATGAGCTAACATTTGAGAGCCGGGTGTCACATCACCCAGGACCCCTTGGACGTTAAGAAAACAGATCTCCGCCGTCTTTTCTGGATGCTTGGTTTAGCGATTACTCTGCCAACGGTGCTTTTAAGTGGACCTCTTGCAGGTTATCTGCTTAGCCAGTGGGTCATCAAGGCTGGGTATGGAGACTCAAATCTTACGCTTATACTCGTCCTTTTGGGCCTTTTAGGCTCTGTGATACAAACGGTCAGAATTTTAAAACAGCTCCATCGAGAAAGTAAGAAAAGAGAGACATGAGCATTGCAGAACAGTCTGTCGCACAAACCGGACACGTCACGGAAGAACTCCCGAATTTCATCACGCTCCTGAATCAATGGTTCCCCCACTCAGGCCTTGTTCATTTTTTCCATTATTGGGAAAATATCGTTTTTTCCTTTCTGGTTTTAGGATTAATCGCACATCGATTCATCGGTGCGGCACGCCAAAAAAGCTTTCTCCCCAAAGGTCGTCAAAATCGCTGTGAGATGGTAGTCGAGGGCATCACCGGATTCGTGACAGGCATCCTCGGTCCCAAAGGGATCGAACACGTCCCTTTTCTCGGCACGCTCTTCATTTATATCCTCATTGAAAATTTCCTTGGTATGATTCCTTTCATGAAATCCCCCACAAGCGCGTGGAGTACCACCATCGCACTTGCGCTCATTACGACTGTTTACGTCCAGTGGGTGGGCATCAAAGAGCAAGGATTCTTTCATTATGTGAAACACATGGCCGGAAATCCTCAAGGGTTGCTCGGCCTTGCTCTGGTCCCGATTATGCTGGTCATCAATTTAAGTATTGAATATTTGGCTGTACCGCTCAGTTTGTCGCTTCGTCTTTTTGCCAACGTTTCAAGTGAAGACAAGCTTCTTTATAAATTCGCGGAATTGACCGGCATGTACTGGGGGGCGCCGTTTCCTTTCCAGATCTTTGCGAACGTCCTTGTCATGATTTTTAGTCTGGTACAAGCCTTTGTGTTTCTGTTGCTTGCGACTGTGTATATTTCTCTGATTATGCCGCACGATGAGGAACACAGTGATCCTCAGTGCGGCGCATCAAGCGCTGCTCATTAACCCAATTAAAGAAGGAGAATTTCAATGGACTCACACGTTGCTCTAGGTTTCGCATTACCGATCGGACTCGCTATCACGGCGTTCGGCTCCGCACTTGGACTCGGCAAGGCCGTTGCCGCCGCCATGGATGCCACGGGCCGGCAGCCTGAAGCGTCGCAAAAAATCCTGGTCAACATGATGGCCGGTTGCGCGCTTATTGAGGCCTTAACCTTGTACGTGCTTATTTTTGGTTTTGTGCTCATGGGAAAGATTTAAACCGGCTCTAGCGATGGAATTTTTTCAGGAGAACATCCACCTCAAAGAAGTTTTTATCCAGCTCGTCGCCTTTTTGATCGTGTTCTTGACGCTCAAAAAGTTCGCGTGGAAACCGCTTCTTGCGATCATGAAAGAGCGCCGCGATAAATTTGAGCACGAGTGGACGCATATTGAAAAAATAAAAAAAGACGTTGCGGCGCTTCAAAAAGACTATCAAACACATCTTCAGAAAATCGAAGAAGAAGCGCGCATAAAAATGCAGGAAGCAATCCAGGAAGGCCGGCGCATCGCCCGCGAGATCCAGGAAAAGGCCCGCGCCGACTCCCAGGCATCCTTCGAAAAAGCCAAGGAGACAATCGGTATAGAGGTTGAAAAGGCCCGGATTGAGCTTCGCCGGGAAATCGCGAAACTTTCGCTGCAAGTCGCGGAAAAAGTGATCTCTGAAAAAATGGATGGCGCTTTTCATGAAAAGAAAGCGTTGGAACTTATTGACGAGTTGGAGAAAAAACTGTGAGCAAAACCCTTGCAGGCATCCGTTATGCCCGGGCGCTTTTTGAGCTGGCGCAAAAATCAGACCAACTCGATGAAGTCGATCTGTGTTTGACTCGCTTCGCGGACGGCATTAAACGCTCCTCGACAGCAATGACTTTCATGCTGAATCCAATCATTCATGAAAGCGAAAAAATTCGTTTTATCGAAGAGCTTTTTCCCGAAGGAACAGCGCGGCTCCTCAAAGATCTCTCCAAGGTCTTGGTCGAAAAAAAACGCTTCTTGATCCTTCAAGAGGTCCGGGAGATCTTTCATGGCCTGTACGAACGGGCACGCGGGGTGTTGGAAGTCGAGTTGCTCTCCGCAGCCCCTTTTTCCGAGAAGCTCCGGGATAAACTTACAAAAGTTTTGTCTCAAAAATTGCGCTCTGAGATTCGCCTGATTCCAAAAACCGAAACGGCCCTGATCGGCGGGTTCGTGCTTCGCTTTGATGGAAAAGAGATCGACTGTTCCTTCAAGAACCGCTTTCATGAAATCGAGCAAAAGCTTTTCAGCTCCATAGAAGAAGGGAATTCTTAATGCTTAAACCTGAAGAAGTCACACAAATCATAGAAAAAGAAATCCAGAAATATAAATCCAAACTCGAGCTCCAGTCTGTCGGTTACGTCCTTCAGGTCGGCGACGGGATTGCGCGCGTGTACGGCCTGGATGAGGTGATGGCCGGAGAACTCGTCACTTTCCATGACGGAACCACAGGTCTTGTGTTAAATCTTGAACCCAATCATGTGGGGATCGTGATTCTCGGAGATGATCAACGTATCAAAGAAGGCGACCAGGTCAAGCGCACCGGGAAAATCGCACAAGTACCGGTCGGTGAGGCGCTGATGGGACGTATTGTCAATCCTCTTGGAGCCCCTCTGGATGGCAAAGGCCCGATCGCAGCAAAAAAAGCACGCCCAATCGAAGCCATCCCTCCGTCGGTGGTCCAACGCCAGCCGGTCAAAGAACCTTTGCAGACAGGCATTAAATCGATTGACTCCATGATTCCGATCGGCCGCGGCCAGCGGGAACTCATCATCGGCGACCGCCAAACCGGAAAAACCGCAATCCTGATCGACACGATCCTTAATCAGAAAACAACCGGCGTTCATTGCATTTATGTCGCCATCGGTCAAAAGCTTTCAAGTGTTGTGGCGCTTTCCAAAACTCTCGAGAAATACGGAGCCATGGAGTACACCACCATCATCAACGCATCATCCGAAGACCCGGCGCCGCTTCAATATTTGGCGCCTTATGCGGGCGCCGCAATCGGCGAAGAAGACATGTTCTCGGGCAAACACGCGCTGGTGGTTTACGACGATCTTTCCAAACACGCGGTCGCATACCGTCAGCTTTCCCTATTACTCCAAAGACCGCCGGGGCGTGAGGCGTATCCGGGCGACGTCTTTTATCTGCATTCGCGCTTGCTGGAACGCGCCGCAAAACTCCGTGACGATCTTGGCGGCGGATCCTTGACAGCACTTCCGGTGATTGAAACACAACTCGGCGATATCTCCGCCTATATCCCGACCAACGTTATTTCCATTACCGACGGACAGATCTACCTTGAAAGCGACCTTTTCTTTTCCGGCGTCCGTCCTGCCATCAACGTCGGACTTTCTGTATCCCGCGTCGGCGGCAACGCCCAAACCAAAGCGATGAAACAGGTTGCCGGCATGCTCCGCCTGGCGCTTGCTCAATATCGCGAACTCCAGGCATTTTCTCAGCTCTCCACGGACCTTGATAAAGCCACCAAGGACCAACTCGCGAGAGGCGAGCGTATGGTCGAGATCCTCAAACAGAACGACCTCCAGCCCATGCCTCTTGAACAGCAAGTCGTCATTCTTTTTGCTGGCACAGGCGGTTTTACGGACGACATCCCGGTAGATCGTCTTAAAGATTTTGAAACGGGTCTTTTTGAATTCATCGACAAAAATTATCAGGAAATTTTTCATGAAATTGCCGAGAAAAAGATTTTCTCGGATGATTTAAAAATAAAACTGAAACAGGCCATTATTAAATTCAAACAAATATTTTCATAATTCGTGAAACGCGCAAAATACAGCGAACTACTGATGCCGCGCGTTGAAAAGGTTTTATGTCAGGACAATTAAGAGCATTAAAAAACAGGATCCGCGGCGTGGAAAGCACCCGAAAGATCACCAAGGCCATGGAAATGGTCGCGGCATCCAAGCTCAAGCGTTTTCAATATCTGAAAGCACAAGCCGCTCCTTACGAAGAATCGTTGGAAGGAATCTTGAAAAGGCTTTTGAGGACGGACATGCCGCTCACGCATCCCTTGCTGGAACAGCGCAAAGAAAAAGAAGCCGCACTTCTTGTGATCACTTCGGACACGGGGCTTTGCGGCTCTTTTAACTACAGTCTTGTGGAAGAAACCAAGAAGTTCCTAAACGGACGCGCAAAAACACCCCTGATGATCGGTTTTGGGAAAAATGGTGTGAACAGGTTATTAAGCTCGGGACAACAATGGCACAGCACTTTCACAGACACAAAAACCAACCAAATCGAACCAACGATCGCCAAAATCGGTCTTCTCATGAAGAACCTTTTTTGTGAAAAAAAAGTGGATGCTGTTTATGTCGTTTTTTCTCATTTTATAAGTAAAAATTCTTTTTGCCCGACCGTAGAGAAAATCTTACCGTTCCCGATCAGTGATCAAAGAGTTTCGGAAGAAGGCGCCTCTCCTTACATTATAGAACCGGACGCCGGGACCCTCTTCGCAAAGTTGATTCCCCTTTTTTTTGAATCGAAAATACGAATGATCTTTTTGGAATCTTTCATCGCGGAGCAAACCGCGCGCAGAAACGCCATGTCTCAAGCCACGGAAAATGCGGAAGAACTTATTGAGACGCTAGTTCTTTTGAGAAACAAGATGCGACAGGCGGCCATCACCAAAGAATTAATCGAAATCGTTTCGGGCTCACGAGCCCTTAAAAATAAATAGCGGAACTTATAACCAGGAGAATTTTATGGCAATCGGAAAAGTCGTTCAGGTGATGGGGCCTAGCGTTGACGTCGCATTCGAAACAGAAAAACTTCCGTCGATCCTTAATGCCGTCGAGATCATGATGCCTCACAGGACTTTGGTCCTCGAAGTGGCACAGCACATCGGAGACAATATTGTTCGCTGTATTGCGCTTGCGTCGACGGATGGGTTGGTTCGAGGCATGGAGGCTAAAGACACCGGCGCTCCGATCTCAGTCCCTGTCGGCGAACAGACTCTCGGCCGCGTCTTCAATCTTTTGGGCCAGCCCATCGATGAACAGGGAGCCATAAAGAATCCGGATAAAAAAAATAACATTCATCACGCCCCTCCCTCGTTCGAAGAATTGTTGCCCGTTTCTTCAATCCTCGAAACCGGGATCAAGGTGATCGACCTTTTGGCGCCTTATCCGAAAGGCGGCAAGGTCGGACTTTTTGGAGGCGCCGGCGTTGGGAAAACCGTCATCGTGATGGAGCTGATCCACAGCATCGCGACCGAACACGGCGGTGTTTCTGTTTTTTGCGGCGTCGGAGAACGTACGCGCGAAGGAAATGACCTTTGGCTGGAATTGAAGGAATCGGGCGTCATTAAAAAAACAGCCATGGTATTCGGTCAGATGAATGAACCTCCCGGTGCGCGTCTCCGCGTCGCGCTTTCGGGTCTCACCATGGCCGAGTATTTCCGTGATGAAGCGCATCAGGACGTACTTCTTTTTATTGATAACATTTTCCGGTTCACACAGGCTGGCGCCGAAGTGTCCGCGCTTTTAGGCCGTATGCCTTCCGCCGTCGGGTATCAGCCGAATCTTGCGACCGAAATGGCAGACCTTCAGGAACGCATCGCTTCCACAAAAGCGGGGTCGATCACTTCCGTGCAAGCCATTTATGTCCCCGCGGACGACCTGACCGATCCCGCTCCGGCAACGGCTTTCTCACATCTGGACGGCGTCACGGTGCTTTCCCGCCAGATTGTGGAACTCGGCATTTACCCGGCCGTGGACCCCCTCGCCTCGACATCACGCATGCTGGATCCCCGCATCGTCGGTCAGGAACATTACGATATTGCCCGCGAAGTCCAGCGCGTCCTTCAGCGTTACAAAGATCTAAAAGATATTATCGCGATCCTTGGGATCAATGAACTTTCTCCGGAAGACAAGGAAACAGTGATGCGGGCTCGTAAAATCGAACGTTTTTTTTCACAACCTTTCTTTGTGGCCGAAGCCTTTACGGGACAAAAAGGACGTTACGTCCGTTTAAAAGACACTGTGGCGAGTTTTAAAAAGATCCTCGCGGGCGAACTTGATCAGGTCCCCGAACAATGTTTTTATATGGCAGGCGGCATCGAAGATGTTATGGAAGCATACGAAAAAATAAAGGCCACTGCCTAAGCTTATGGCCTCAAATTATTCTCTAAAAATCATCACGCCGCAAGGCGCCGCTTATGAAGGAACGGTCTCACATACCTTTCTGCCCACGGAAAACGGCTTTGTCGGCGTACTGGCACACCACGCCCCTTATCTCGTTTCCTCAAAAGGCGGTAAACTGGTGGCCCGCGAAGACACAGGATTGGAAAAAACATTCGCGGTCGGCCCCGGTTTTTTCGAAGTCAACCACGACACGGCCGTTTTTCTTACGCAGAGTTGTACGTCGAAAGAATAAATTCCAACTTTAAGATCGGCGTTTTTTATATCTTCAGATCTTTAAAATCGATAAGCTGAACACCTGTTTTTTGCAAACTTTCAAAGATTTTCCGAACCTCTTCCCGGTTATGCCGGACTGCGCGGACGGCATCACGAATCACAAATACTTCGAAACCTTCCCGAACGGCATCGATCGCCGTGGCCTGGACACAGTATTCCGTTGTTAATCCTGATAAATATAATTTTTTAATGCCATGATCCTTCAAATATTTTTTAAGATCCGGGCGGGGATCCTCGAAAACACTGTAGCCATCCTGCCATTTTTCCACTCCTTTGTGGAACTCTTGTTGAATCCTGGACGTTTCAAGCATTGGATGAAACGCCGCCCCGCTTGTCCCTTGAATACAATGAGGCGGCCACTTTTTAAAATGTTCGGACCCCACCGGATGCATGTCCCTTGACGCCAGGACAAACTGGAAAAAGGGCATAAGCCGGTTGATGAGAGGAACGATCTTATCAGCCCCGTTGACAGCAAGCGACCCGCCTTCGCAAAAATCATTTTGAACATCCACGATTAACAGAGCAGCATCCTGAATCATTTGGCACCCAACCTCTTTAGAATCATTTTTTCTTTCAGATCAAAAAGCTTTTTGCTGACCCCTACCCGATAAATATGCGGATAGAAAAAACGCTTATGTTCTTCTGGAAGTAAGACCAGGCGTTTTTTTGCATATTCCCGAATCTCACGAACCGGAACTTTTCCAGCCACTACCTTTCCTTTTTTCATGAGAGCATGGAACAAAGGTTCCGCCTTCAGCCCTTTGGTTTTCGTATGCGCCATGGAATTGAACGGATGGATCAATTTGGGCGGCGTTTTTTCATGCTCCAAAGCAATCCCGTCCAGAAAAAACTGACCGTCTTTGGCAAAGAACCGGAACACCTTTTTCTTCCCGGGTTCGTTCATTTTGCTAAGCGTATCCGAAATTTTGATTTCAGGCTGACAATTGATTTCTGAAAGCTTATAGACCATATCCAAGGCAGGCTCGTCATAAGCCGTCACAAGTTTGGTGCCGACTCCGAAACCATTAAGACTAGCCTTTTGCTTGAGGAGGCTCTCGATGATGTATTCATCGAGCTGCCCTGATGCAAAGATTTGGACGCGTGGGAAACCCTCGACATCCAGCACGCGCCGCACTTCTTTGCTCAAATACGCAAGATCCCCGCTATCAAGACGGACACCATGGATTTCAATTTGTTTTTTCCGCAGTCTTTTCAAACATCGAATGAGATGAGGCAGACCGCTTTGCAAGGTGCTATAGGTATCGATCAAAAGCACGGTTTTTTCTTTATGAATCCGCGCGTATTCCCAAAAAGATTTTTCTTCGTTTCGAAAAGCCTGGATCCAACTGTGGGCCTGCGTGCCAAATATTGGAAGATCATAGGTCTTGGCTGCCAAAACGTTAGAAGTCCCATCCACCCCGCCGATATAAGCCGCACGCGATGCCATGATTCCAGCCAATCCCTGGGCGCGGCGAAGCCCGAACTCCACCACCTTTCTTCCGGAGGCGGCTTGCACAATCCGTGAAGCCTTGGTTGCTACAAGAGAAGAGAAATGGACGAAATTAATGAGGAGAGTCTCGACCAGTTGCGCTTCAAGAATGGAGCCTTCGATGCGCATCAACGGTTCATGAGGAAATACGATCTCTCCTTCCCGAACGCTTTGGACATTCAAGCCAAAACGAAAGGTCTTGAGATAATTTAAAAAAGATTGCTTGAACCCATGTTCTTTTAAATAATTCAGATCGCTTTTCGTAAAACGGAACTTTGACAACAAACGAACCGCTTCATCCATGCCCGCCGCAATGAGATATCCTCCTTGAAAAGGGTTTTTCCGGTAATAAAGATCGAAAACGGCCTTCTGCCGGAAAAGGCCCGTCAGAAAATAGCCTTCTGCCATCGTCAACTGGTAGAAATCCGTATAGAGCGGTGAAAATTCTTTTAAAAAGGGTTGCTTCATGGAATTTCTCTTTTATTTTATTTTTTCTCGTTCAAAATTTGACGGACGGTTTCCATTAAAAAGTGTTGCGCCTGAAATAACGGCTCTGTCAGCCGCCAGACTACTCCGATTTCTCGCTTAGGTTGCGGGGAAGCAAAAGGAACATAAACAAGGCCGGCGGAGCGCTCAAAAGCGACAGCCATTTCAGGAACGAAAGTAACACCCTCCCCCACTGCAGCCAGCTGAAGCACTGATGTCAAACTACTGCCCTGAAAAATCACTTGTTGGTCCTTCCTTTTGATTTTGCAGAAATCCAATGTTTGCTGTCCAAAACAATGGCCTTCCTGCAAGATGAGCATTTTTTCATTCGCAAGGTCAGATCGAGTTACCTTTTCCTTTGCGGCAAGCCGATGCCGTTTGGTCATGGCTAAATAGAAAGGCTCTGTGGCGAGACCCTGCCCGACAATCCCGCGATCTTTGACCGGAAGGGCAAGAATCCCGAGATCAAGTTTTCCGCTTTTTAGAAAATCCAAAAGAACGGAAGTGGTTTCTTCAAAAAGTTCAAGAACGAGATGGGGTGCCGTCTTCTTCAGTTGAAGAATGACCTTTGGCATGAGATAAGGACAAATCGTTGGGATGACCCCAAGCCGGACGGTTTCGTTGATATCCTCCGTATCTTTTCGAATCTCAAGCACTCCTTTCTGGATCTGATCCAAAGCGCTAACCGCATGCGTAAGGAATTTTTTGCCAGCAGCAGTGATTTGTACTTTGTGAGAAGACCGTTCGAAAAGCACGGCGCCAAGCTCTTTTTCCAGGTTCTGGACGCCTTGGCTCAGAGTTGGTTGCGTGACATGAACCTTTTGAGCTGCACGCTGAAAATGAAGCTCCTGAGATAACGCAACTACATAACGTAACTGTTGGATATCCATCGATTGCCTCTTTCAATGACTATTATAACGAATATCAATTAGACCGAATACTCCTATCGGTTTATCCTTGAATTGAACAAAAAAGGTTCAACAAAACCTTCGATAGAAGGTGAAGGGTGTTTCCAAAGAAAGGAGCAGGTTATGACGACCTTAACCATCATTTCAAAAGAAGAGTTAAAGTCAAAGA
Organism: Candidatus Omnitrophota bacterium; assembly: GCA_022711115.1. GTDB lineage: Bacteria > Omnitrophota > Omnitrophia > Omnitrophales > Aquincolibacteriaceae > JAKLFP01. The sequence continues at coordinate 249,238 of JAKLFP010000001.1, forward strand.
TCGACCGAAAAGAGGATTTTCAGCTCGTGAATGTGCTGAGCCCTGATTATTATCACTTGGGATCGATTAAGGGCTCCATAAAGATACCTCTTGATTCGCTTGAGAAGCGTTTCAAAGAGCTGGACAAGAGTAAAGAAGTAATTGTTTATTGCGCCAGCTATGATTGTGCCGTTTCAAGAAAAGCTGCGGAGCTTCTCGCAAGTCATGGATTCGGGGTGGTCGCCTACGAAGGCGGCATCAAGGAATGGAAAGAGGCTGGATTTCCTTTGGAAATGGAAAAGGGAGCAAAGCGTAAAGGTGCTTGCTCTTGTTAAACCGCTCGCGCTTTTTCGCAAGCGGGTCAACCATGGGAGAAAGGAGTTGCTTTATGTTGTTTGAATTAACAATTGTACCGGTGACAGGCCATGCGCATATCAGCGGTGAAATCGCGGAAGCTCTTAAAATCATTGATGCCGCGGGGCTGGCATATCGTCTCACGCCAACGGGGACTTGTATCGAAGGGACCTGGGATGAGGTGATGCCGGTGATCCGGCGGTGTCATGATCATATCCGCAAATTCACCCCCTATGTGGTGACGACCATCTCGATTGAAGATAAAGAGGGTGCGCAGAATCTGCTGGAAAAAAATATCGCGAGCGTCGAAGAGAAACTGGGCCATCCGGTAAAGTGCTGAAACCCGATTGAGGCACGTTTAAGAATGTTTCGGTGACGAAGAAATAGTTTTATGGTTTTTAAGGTGTAAGAGATAAATATTCGCTTTTATTTAAGAAGAGGTTTGACCCGCTGATAGATGCGTTCCGCCATGATTTCATACCCTTTGCCGTTGGGATGAATTTGATCATACTTGTATCGCGGGTCAAAAAGGATGCCTTTGAGGATATGAGGAATAAGGACAATATGTTTTTGATGAGCCAATTTCTTAAAATCCTCCTGATAGTCATCCCCCAGTAAACCCGTCTGAACCGTGGCCCAAACGACCATGGCACCTTTCCCATGTATCCGGTCAATGATCGCTTCCATATTCTTCAGGGTTTCTTCTTTAGGGATCTTACGAAAAAAATCATTCGCCCCCAGTGTGATGATCACGATCCGCGGGTCATGCGCGGACACATCGTTTTCAAGGCGCGCGAGTGCGTCCCCTGTCGTATTTCCGGAAATGCCCGTATTGATGACCGGCAGATTTACTTTGGAACGCAGAACCGAAGGATAATCCTTGCCTTTCTCAGCACCAAAGCCCTCGGTCAGACTGTCACCGAAACAAACGACCGTGGTCCCTTGCGAATCGCGGTTTGCAATTCGAGGTTCACAACCGCATAAAAAAATGACGCAAATAAATAAGGATAGATATTTTTTTATCATAAAAACGACTTTACCTTTTCGCCTCCTCTGAAACTTCTCATGGTCCCTTATGCCCGTTCCTTCAAAAGAGAGATCACCGCATCCAACTGATTCGATATTTTTCTGAGCAGATCGATTTGCTCTCGCGACATCTTATCCTGTTTTTCCTGCATGGCCTTCGCCTCGCCGGCGATCTTGGCCATATCCCCTAATTTATTAAGATCAAACATCTTTCCTCCTTTGATTTTCAGTTTTGATTTTTTATTTTAACGGGATGATATTCGCTTTATGCTCGGACTTGAGCCCCGTGCGGGCAGGGATCTCACCTTTCAATGCGGACTTCACCAGTGTTTTGACATCGTCCTTGAAATCCATAGTCAAAAGCCATTTCAAATACCCCGGATCTTTCCGAACGAGTTCATCCAGTGAAACCTGCCTACGGTATTTACCGAACATGGGATACAATTTCCCGTTCCACCAGCCGAATTTTCTTTCCGCATCATAAAAATTCATATGGGAACTGTATTCGAACTTATCCAGGACCGAAATGTCCTCTTGCCCCTCGCCGTATTTGTCTACCTGTTTCTCCAGGATTTCAAAAACCGCTTCGCTGTCCGCCAACGCCCCATGAGCACCGACCAGTTCCTTGCCGCAATAGAACTGGTAAGCCGCCGAGAGATCCCGTTTTTCATTCAGGTGAAAGATCTTTTGCGCGTCATAAACCTTTCGATCTTCCCATGTGAATTTGATCCCGATATCCGCGAATTCCCTTTCTAGGAGCGGCAGGTCAAATCTTTCCACATTGAACCCTGCCAGATCCGCGGAACCGATAAAAGAAAGGATTTCATGCGCCACATCCCGAAAAGCAGGAGCGTTTTTCACCTCTTGATTTGAGATCCCCGTTAAGTCTGTGACGATTTTGGGAATGTTAATCCCCGGATTAACCCTCTTGTAATACGTTTCCTTTTTCCCGTCAGGTGAAAACTTAACAAGCGCAATCTCAATAATCTTGTCCTTTTCCACCCACACCCCGGTGGATTCAATATCCAGAGAAACGAGTGCGTTCTGTATTTTCACAAAAGTCCTTTCGGTTGATTCAAATTTTATTTAGTAATATGAACAGCCAGCCATACGGTTTTTTGCTTGGAATGCGTCCAGTCCACGCGGTGGTAGGTTTTTGCCGGAATAAACATATAATCGCCTGTCTTTAAATCGAACTTTCCCTGTGTCTTTTTAAATGAAAGACGCGCCCGCCCCTTCAAGACGGCCACCCACTCTGCCGTTTTCGAACAAAGCCATCGCCCTTCCGGCGTGGTCTGTCCGCATGAAACGATCCGTTCGATCTTCAAACCTCTTCCCTTCATTAAAACCTGAAAAATCTCTCCCTTTTTGACTGCAGGAAGTCCGGAGAAAAGATTGTGAATTTTTATTTTTTTCATGGGTAGCGTTTTTGGTTTGTCCGGTCTTAATTCAAAAACCAGCGCCGAATCAAAGAAAGAAAACCTTTGCCTTGCGGTTTCGGGGTTTCGGGAAAGGATTCCGGAGGAAGTTCATTTTGGGATTCCGTGCTGATTTCCTGCTCCGGCGTGGTCTGAAAGTCTGCCAGGATGGCCTCAGCCCGCGACCGGTCTTCCGGACGGATATAAACTTTCACGGTGCCCATCAAAGGATTCAGGCCGCCCAAGCTCCCTACTGAGAACAAATTCTGAACGCCCTCATTCTGAATAAAACAGTCAATGTTCGCCGACTCAAGCGCAGATCTTACGACCTCGGCCCGCATCGGATCCCCATCTTCAAAAATAAGATGAAATGCTTCCGGATCTTTATCCATCACTTCTCGAATCAAGCCGAACGCAGAAGCGCCGCCTGGCGTATTTTCCGGATCGTGCTTTGTTTGTGCTTTTTACCAAACATCGGATTATTTTTCCCTACTTTTCTTCGCTGCTCCTGCTTAATCCATGTCTTGGAGTGGTGCTTGCCATAAAACGGATTTTTTTTACCGGCCATCGCTCGGCTCATCTTTGATCTTGCCGCCTCACTTAGCCCTATTTTTTTTATGCCCATGCTTGCCTCCGAATCCAGTTGGGTTTTTTAAAAAGTATCAGATACGCCATGTTGCTATTTAATTGAAAAAACGGCTATGCTTCCCTCAAATAGGCTGTTCCCGTAACCATTGATTCTTGCCCAAAGATGCCCCCGCGCCATTTTATGACGTTAGGAAAGGATAGCGCTACCTATCTGCCAAGTCTTTGTTCTCTTCGCGTTATTCGGCTTTATCCGCACTATACTTGACTCGAACCGTTCCTGCATAGACCAGCTCGGGCTTCTCTTTTGCATCAGCCTCGGCTTGAACCTTTTCCGCTTCTTCCGGCGTCAGTAACTTCACCTTCACCCCCTGCGGGAGCTGTACTGTTTGATCTGTTCCGGTTTTGTCGACCGCGGAAACGGCTGTCTTGGAAACCCGTTGAGATACTTCACTTGATTTTTTCTTCATTTTTTTATCTTTGCGTGGGGAAAAATCAAAAGCGGATTGACCCACGCAAGGCGCCGTGATCAAAAACGCCATCACGACCACAAAAACTTTCTTCCACATAATCTCCTCCTTTGAGCGTTATGAAAGGATTTAAGCAAACGATAGCACTATTTGATCTCAGAATCAACCGGCGTGCAAAAGCCTAGGACACATAAAACCAGTGAGCCTGGCAAATTTGGGCGTCTTTTTTGGCAAGACATCTTGGGATCTTACTGTTTACGAAAAGAGTCTATTTTTTGTTCCAAACGCCCGACTTCTCTCCTGATTTTGAAATGAAGCTCTTTAAAGCCGTCTTCCATCATTCGCATTTTCTCGTATTCCATACCGCCTAAAGCGACATATTCCCGGATTTTTTCGAGTTCTCCTTCATCGAACCAAGTCCCATGCTCGAAACATTTATCGATAACAATTCCAGAATAAGTCCCCCATATTTTCCGGTTCATCAATTCTTTGCAGACAGGACAGGAAACATACTGAACAGGCTTGAGACGACCCAACGGTTTATAAGATCTATGAAGCCTTTTCAGCTCATCCATGGTGAAGGCTGCCGGCTTAATCCCAAGCAACTCTCTTTCCGCCCAGATATCCACCCAGACACCTTTACATTGTCCGCAAAAATCGATTTCCCAGCCTTCCTCAACCGCTGCCGTCAGTAAATTTGAACACCTAGGACAAACTAATGTTTGGCCTGCTCGCTTTGCGATTTTTTGATCTGTTTCCATGGGGTCTCCTTTTCTGAAAATATTATTTTTAAAGAAATTGCTTTTTAAGATCAGGGGCAATCACGCGCCCCAAAGTTTTAATCTTAGAATAGAACGATACAAAAACTTTTTACAGCGGCCAGGCCGCCTCACAGGAATGATGCGCAAAGGAAGAATCCATCAATAAAACAACTGGGAAAAGCTTTAAAAAGATAACATCCCTTTGCAATCGGTACAATGTGGAGTTTCAAGATTTTTTATCAAAAATACTTCTGATGATTTTGCCAGTTCAATCAGAAGATTTTGATATCGACTTCTAACAATATGAAACAATCAAGATAGCTTGAAACTATTTTTCATTTCCTTCTAAATTTTTTGTTCTTTTCCGGAGTGCTTGCCTTGGCTTTTGGGGATGGAGATGCTTCTGATTTTCTATAAACCTATCTTTGAAAAAAGCGGTTGTTGAAACCGTCTTTTGGGAATCATGGTTCAAGGATGTTTATTCGTCAGCAGGGCGAGCACGAAGCCGCTTAAGTTCCCCGCGTTTTTGCTTGGCTGCAAGCATCTTATCTTTGGCTCGCTTGGAACGTTTACGTTTTTGGCGTCGGATCTTGAAGATCCGCTTGCTTTCTTCGCTCTCCCGACCGAGGGACTGCGTTTCCAATTTATCCGCAAGCATCCGGCGCGCCCAGTACCGGTTCATGGCCTGCGTACGTTCTTTTTGGCATCTTATAGAAAGACCTGTGGGGATGTGCTTGAGAATCACACATGTGGCGACTTTATTGACATTTTGACCTCCAGGTCCTCCGGAACAAACAAATGATTCTTCAAGATCTGATTCACGAATTCCAAGCCGCGCTAATCGCCCTATAAGTTCTTGCTGTTTCTTTTCAGTCACCGGATAAATATTCATTGAATCTTCCCAGAAAGTTTGCCAGTGGATTGTTTCTTTTTGAAAAAGAGCCAGTTTTTTTCTTGAGCCAGGCCCGATTTTAATTTGATAAGGCAGTACACGCCTTTCAGTTTTTTCCCTTTCAACTCCACAAGAATCTCATGAGACCCCATTTTGACCGGCACATAATGTCCCCGGTCCCATATTTCAACTGTGCCCGCACCGTAGGCACCACCGGGGATAACCCCTTCAAAATCGGCATATTCCAACGGATGGTCCTCAACCCGGATCGCCAGACGCCGGACACCTTCTTCCGTGGAAGGTTCTTTGGGGACCGCCCAACTTTTGAGAGCCCCTTTCATTTCCAGACGCAGATCGTAATGCAAATGAGTCGCCCGGTGTTTGTGAATAACAAAAATAGGATGTTTCTGTTTTCGGCTGAGCATCGTTGTTGTTTCTCTGCAAGTTAAGAACTATGCTTCCCTGCCAGCACTGTCCCCGGCCTACTCAAACATAAGGAACATAAAGCGGTTCATACATTTGACTTTGGAGATAAGCTCGCAAGTTTTTGGGACGAGGTTTCCCGGCAAGTTTTTGTTGGTAAGCCACTGACGCAATCGCTTCGGCAATGGCTAAAGAAACCTTGCGGATTTGATTCAAAGGCGGATAAAGAGTGCCGCTTTTAAAGTCCTCTTCTGTAACCAGTTCGGCTAGCGTCTTTGCGGCCACGAAAAACATTTCATCCGTCACATGCTTGATATGACAAGTCGTGATCCCCAATCCCATACCCGGGAAAATATAGGCATTATTACTTTGTCCTGGCTTGAGAAGTTTTCCGCCGTAATTTACCGGAGCGAACGGACTGCCGCTGGCAAAAATAGCCTGTCCTTGTGTGAATTCATAAGCCTCGCTTGCCGTACATTCCGAGCGGCTGTTCGGATTGGACATTGCGAAAATAATCGGCCTCGGATTTATCCGAGCCATGGCTTCCAGAACCGCTTTTGTAAAAATTCCCTGTTGCCCGCTCGTGCCAAAAAGTGCCGTGGGTTTTACAAGTTCAATGGCACCCAGACAATCCGCGGCTCCGGAACCGTCGAATGCAAAGGCTCGTTTTCGTTCTGTGAGGTCCGTACGGCTCGAAATCACAAGCCCTTTGGAATCCACAAATAAACAACGCCGGCGCGCTTCGATCTCGCTCAAGCCTTCGCGCTTCATCGCGGCCACAATCAATTCCCCGATCCCAAGTCCTGCCTCGCCGGCACCCACAAAAAGGATTTTTTGATCTTTAAGACGTCCGACCGAACTTTTTATTTCTTTTCCGAAATAGTAGTTTGGACGACCCCAATCTCCGCTTCGCTGCGATTGATCGGTATTGAGACCGCCTTGAATCATCGCCGCGGAATAAAGCCCGGCGAGTGCCACGCTTGCGGTCCCCTGAATATCATCATTGAACATACACGCGCGATCCCGGTATTTCGCCAAAAGACGGAAGGCGTTTTCATTCGCAAAATCCTCGAATTGAATCAGGACATGGGGAAAAACTTCGCGGGCCGCGGTCACAAATTCCTCGATCAGATCGTCGTACGCTTTCCCTCGCAGACGCCGGTCCGTAATCCCGATATACATCGGATCCTTTAAGAGCGCCTCGTTATTCGTTCCAACGTCCAGGGTCACGGGAAGACATTGCTCCGGATGGATCCCAGCGCACGCGGTGTAAAGCATCAGCTTCCCCACGGGAATTCCCATGCCGTCCACTCCGAGGTCACCGAGCCCAAGAATCCTTTCTCCGTCCGTCACGACGATCACACGCACATCTTTCAAAGGCCACTGCTTCAGGATTTTCCGCATTCGTCCTTTATGCTGTGCGGTAAGAAACAATCCTTGGGTACTGCTCCTGAAAATGTGGCCGTATTCCAGGCAGGCCTGTCCCACTGTCGGGGTATAAACAATCGGCATCACTTCTTCAAGATGATCAATAAGCACCCTGTAGAAAAGCGTTTTGTTGCGGTCATGAAGCGCAGTTAGATAAACATATTTTTCCAATGCCGTGCTTTTTCCGCGAATATTATCCATCACACGCATGACCTGATTTTTCATGGAATTCACACGCGCCGGAAGAAAACCGAGAAGTCCTAAAGCCTCCCGCTCTTTTTGAGTGAAGGCTGTCCCTTTGTTTAGCAAAGGATCCCGTAATAAATCTACACCTTTGGGATAAATTTTTTTGATCGTTTTTTTCTTCATAGTTACGGGCACCGTCAAATTTTCTTAGATCCCATGATAACACCCAACATTTGTATATACCAGCATCGATACGGACAGTATCCGTTAAATTATGCCCGCGAGTTGTTTTTTCAAAACGTGAGGTGCGGTTCGGCCTTTTTCAGGAGTTTCGTCAGTTTTCCAAGGTCGGCAAGAGAACGGATCCGGACGCCTGCTTCACGGAATGCCATGATGCGGTCGACCATCACCTGCCCCAGGCCCGGAACACGGAGGACCCGCTGCGGGTCATCGGTATTGAGATTCACGGGAAAAAATTCCGGATGTTCCTTGGCCCACATTTCTTTCGGATCGGCTGTAAGAGAAAGGTTGCCTGCAGGATTCAGCGGGATTTCTCCGGCCTGAAAACCGTATTTACGAATGAGCCAGTCCGCCTGATAAAGACGGTGCTCGCGAACCAGCAGGTCTTTGTTGGCCGCTTTCGAGTTTTCTCCCGGGAGTTCCGGCGCACCCGCGCCTCTTTGATAAGCGCTGAAGTAAACGCGTGAAAGTCTCAACTGTTTATACAATTTCCAGGAATACCCCAGGATCTCTTTGTCCGTTTCCGTAGAAGCACCCACCACAAATTGCGTCGTCTGTTTGATCCCAGAGTAATCCGATCCTTTCGCGGTCAGCTTGCTGATCAACTGGATCGGCCGGAGGATATCACGCTGATAGTTTTTAGTGGTACTGAGATATTTAAAATTCGCTTCGCCCGCAGTCTCGATATTGAGCGACACAGCCGTGGCAAGTGAAAGACTTTGACGGATTGCGGCATCGGACGCACCGGGAATGATCTTTAAATGAATATAACCTTTGAATTGTGTTTTTCGAAGCTGGAGTGCCACGCGGTTGATGTGTTCCATGGTGGTGTCCGGGTCTTTCGAGACCGCACTCGACAAAAAAAGACCGCTGACTTTTCGGGCATGGTAATACGAAAGAAATGTCCGGGTCAATTCCTCGGGACTTAAACTGCAACGCCTAGCGTCCGCACCGGCCCGGAGCGGGCAGTATTTGCAGTTGTTGACGCATTCGTTGGAAAGAAGTGTTTTAAAAAGAAAAGTCCTTCCGCCGTTGGGAAGAATGACTGGATAGATCCATTTGTCTTCTTGGGAACGGCGGCGATGTTCGTTCTCCCGTGTCGCGCAGGCGCAGGCAAGATCATATTGGGAATCGCGGGACAGGATCGCGAGTTTTTCTTCCGCGGCGGGACTTCTAAAAATGCCGACCATAAATAACCTCCCCGGGATTGCCCCGGTCTTGAGTGGATTTTGCTGTGTTGGCCCGAACCTTCGGGGATATGTTTAACGGCAGGTTTTTTTTAATTTACATATAGCAAAATATAGCAAATTGCATGACGAAAAAAGTTGCGACCAGGCGAAAACATCGAACTCCTCGTGAAGGCCTGGTTTGCAGCGAATTCTAGAACCGTTTCCGGTTTAACATCGAAAGCCGCTCTTGGATCTGCTTGATCATGTCCAAGCATGCCTGCATAGCTTTCGAGGCTTGAGCGGCATCCTCTGCTGAATCTCCCAAAGCACTATAGGTATTCGCGGATTTTTCGAAAAGCTGCCCGGCCTGAATAAAAAGGTTCATCGCTGCTTTCAGATTCCCGCGGTTCGATGGATTTCTTTGGACCAATTCAAAAGCCTGTTGCTGAAGCCGGATCGCGACCGTGGCATCATTATCCGCCTGGGATTTATAAGACTCGGGCGACATGGCGCCGAATCCCAAAGGCGAAAAGGCGATTAGTGTCACTCCCAAAAAAACCAAAAAAATTTTCACCCAAAACTCCTTTTTGTTTGAGGTTGCTAAAAGCACCGTCGCATTGAACGGTACACGGTACTATGTTACGGCTTTATCTGAAATAAGGACATCGATCCGGCAAAGGACGAAAAACGCAGCTTTCATCGCAGGGAACGATCCGGACTGTCGCTTCGCATCCTGGCATGTTGTTCCGAAGGTCCTTTTCAATCCTATCAGAAATCCGATAGGCCTCGGGAAAAGATATCTGTCGCGGTAAAATCACACTGCATTCTACAAACTTTTTCCGGCCCGAACTCCGGCTGCGAATGTCCCGGAACTCGCAACATTGTCCCAGATATTTTCCGAGCTGCTTCATCACCTCCATTTTACTGTCTTCCTCGAGGGAGGCGTCCAAGAGCTTTAAAAAAGCGTGTCGGGTCATTTGAAAAGAAGGGATGGTGATCCAAGCGCCGACAATGAGCGTGGCCACAGGATCCAGATAAACCGTCCAGGATCTTAAAGGCGTCGGCATCAAAAGTATCAGAAGCAAAAATGCGGCCGCAATCGTCAGGGAAATAAAACCCTCCAGCTTATAATGAATGCCTTCAGCACGAACCGCCGGCGAATGACAGACAGCTGCGAGGGAGAGGATCCAGGCCGAACCGATAAAATTGACCGCAACGCTGACGATGCTGAACCCGAAACCCAGCCAGGGCACGCCGATCTCGGACGGATGATAAATATGGATCACGGCCTGGACCGACATCACAAGCGCAATCCCGATCAGGACGATCCCCTCGACAGCTTCGCAGATGTGTTCTATCTTCCCGTACCCGTAATTGTGAACAAGGTCCGCCGGACGGTTCGAAACCTTGACCGACTGATAGAGAACAACGGAAATAATCAGCCCCACCACGGTAATCCCTAAATCGGTCGCGATAGCCAGCGAATGGACAAGAAGCAAGGCCACAAGCTTCACGGCAAAAAGAAATGCGTTACCCGCCAGACTGATCCGCGCGGCCTTGAGCATCGCCGCCTGCTTGGCCCCTTTCATCCTAGTTAAACCTTCCTTCCTTTGAAAAGCTCCTGCCGTTTAAAAATAAAATAGGATCGTTGCATTAATGTCTTGAGGAACTCTGGCTCGCTTTTTTCTTAAGCCAGTCCTGCAGGATCTGAGTCCCGACTTCCGTCCACGTCGGAGCTTGGGGAGACGGCACGCGAGCTTGCGTCTTCCGTTCCTCCGGAACAAGATCGATATCCATGGTGGAGGTAATCCCTTTTTCGATCTTAACGGTCTGAGTCTCCTCACGGTGGAGCGGCGCAACGAATTTGACAACGTAATTACCGGGGCTAAGTGCTTCGGCTTTGTAATAACCTTTGATATCCGTCTTGACTGTACTGGCCACAGCTCCCTCCGCGTCCTTGATCTCAACTGAGACCAACTGTAACGGACGGGCAATCCTCGCGTCCCGAACAATGCCCTGGAGACTCCCGTGGTCACCGCCTGAAAAAATATGGCTTTTGAGGGAATAAATACCGCATGTGATCGAGATGATCCCGGCCAGAAAAGCAATAATAACATTCATCTTTTGAAAATGCGAAATCGTGGACCGTGGCAATGGATGGGTCGGAGTATTCATGAGAGTAATACCGCCTCAATTGTTTTTTGATCTGAAAAGAACCCGAACATAATCTGTTTCTGGTTGCGTATTATAAAAGAATCCCCATCTTTTGTCATAACAGTTTGACACAATCGAAAGGAAGGATGCCGAAAAAAATTGAAGGGGTATTTCTTTAGCTGGAAACCACAGGCTAGAGTCTATACGTTATTTTGATCTTTAATAGGTCCCAGTCTTCAGCATATGTTCGTCCGAGATCCCAAAATAATGCGCGAACTCGTGAAGCACGGTGTCCCGAACGGCTGCCCGCATCTCCCGCCGATTGCGACAGGATCGCGTCACAGGTCCCCGAAAAATCGTGATCTTGTCCGGAAGAACGTCCCCGGAATGGTGCGTCCGCTGCCCCAGCGGAACGCCTTCGTAAAGTCCCAAAAGCTCTTCGTCCGTCCCGGTCCCGGATTCCTTTTTCTGACGGACCGAGGGTTCCTCCTGGATCACAATATTGATGTTCTCGAGCCTGCGCTTGAATTCTCCCGGAAGGTTTTTTACCGCATCCCGAACTAGCGCTTCAAATTCTCCAGCCTGACTCTCTTTTTTTCTCATGATCCCCGTTCGTTCTCGTAAAGTAGAATGACACTTAGCATATCATACGGGTGCTGATGTTTGTTTTTATAAGAATCAATTCCAAACTGCCGTGAAGACAGGTTCAATTAGATCAGCGTGTCTTTTGATACCCGGCATTATTTTATGTTCTATGACGGAAGAGGCCGCATAATGGAATTGGGAGCACTTGAAGTGATTTCTGGATTGCTGTCTTCAGGAAGCCCTCACCCTCTTCCGTTGTCCTATATGATGGGACTTTTGCTTAAATCTTTTTCTTTTCCAGCAACTTCTGATCCCATGCGACTTGGCGGTTGGATGCCTTGATAGCAACCAGGTGACGCGCTCCCCTTCTCAGCAAGAAAAGCACTGCGTAACATACGACCATAAATTTCATGAGGAACCAAAACAAATGAGGAAAAAATACCAAGACTGGGAGGGTCAAAATTAAGATCAAAAAATGGCGCATTAAAGTGGTCAGAACGGCCACGACATCGATAGTATCTACTAGGGTATTTTTTGTCATTTGGAAGTTTTTTATTTTGTGCGTTTGATCGGATTTCCCCCTCCGAACGAACACAAAACGATTTAAATGTACACGACCGATTGCATATTGACAAGGGCTCTGCTTAAAAAAAATGGCTTTCTTTCCCGATGGGACTACAAACTGAGCGCCCATTGTCTAAAAACACGATAAGCCCTCTGATTTAACTAGCAATTTCGATCTTTTTATAGCATGCTTCTCTGCTAAAGCTGGCCCGAACTGCTTCTTCCCGTATCAGCGGCCAGAACGACCTTTGGCTTTCCGGTCTTTTCGTAATTCTTTTTTAGCACTGTGCAGTTGCTTTTTGTCTTGGCGCATTTGCCTGACGTTCTCTTGATGCATCGTCTTGAGCTGTGCCTGGAGCTCTTTAGTCTTTGCGGTATCTCCGGCTTTTCTGGCTTCCCGAATCTGCTCCCTTAAGGCTTTTTCCTCAGACCGGGCCGCTTGAGCATTTGTTTTGATTTCATTTTTTCCAGTTTTAATTGTTTCTTTATCCTGAGCCAACTCTTCTTTCAAAGTCGTTCCCTCATTGACGGCTGCCGCTGGAACGGTTTCCGCGGTACCGGTTGCCGCAGAAACAACCGTATCTTCCGCAAAAAGTGACGGCACGCTAAACAGGCCAACGTAAAAAAGAATCGCCACAAAAATCCAAAGTATCTTTTTCATTTTTTTATTTTCCTCCTGTTGGTTGTTTTCGAAAACTAAAATCTAAAATCGCTTCCGCTCTTTAAGAATGCCATCGTTGTCCCGACTTCCTTCTATTTCCAAAACCCGATGGGATACCCTCGGATCAAACATTCAATACATCGCCGTTTTTCTTAAGGACCAACCCATGCCCCTTAACATCCACAAGCACCTGATCATTTCCCAAAATTTCATTTTTGATCAGTGCCTTTGCCAGACGTGTTTCCAGCTCCCGCTGCAAATATCGCTTAAGCGGTCTGGCTCCATACACAGGATCATAACCGTTTTGGACGATCAAGTCACGGGCCGCATCCGAAAGTTCGATCCAAATCTGCCTCTCGGTCAACCGTTTCCGCAGATCCTGCGTCAAAAGATCGATAATCTTCATCAATTCCAAGCGACTCAGGGGCTTGAAAAGAACGACCTCGTCGACGCGATTTAGGAATTCGGGACGAAAGTGTGCGCGCAGTTCGTCCAGAACCTTTTTTTTCGTCTCTTCTTTGAGCACACCGCCCTGAGAGATATCTTCCAGAAGGTATTGCGAACCGATGTTACTCGTCATGATCACAACGGTGTTTTTGAAATCTACGGTCCTGCCCTGGGAGTCGGTCAAACGGCCGTCATCCAGAAGTTGCAGCAGAACGTTGAAAACATCATGGTGTGCCTTTTCAATTTCATCCAGCAGAATCACGCTATAGGGTTTCCGACGAACCGCTTCCGTCAACTGACCGCCTTCGTCGTACCCGACATAGCCCGGAGGCGCACCGATCAGCCTCGAAACGGTATGGCGTTCCATGTATTCGCTCATATCGATGCGAATCATATTTTCCTCACTATCGAAAAGGGCCTCGGCCAAGGCCTTCGCCAGCTCCGTTTTCCCGACACCAGTCGGCCCTAAAAAGATAAAGGAACCAATAGGACGCCTCGGGTCCTTGATGCCGGCCCTTGCTCGAAGCACCGCATCCGCCACCCATTGAACGGCCTCGTCCTGTCCCACAATCCGGCGGTGAAGCACATCGTCCAAGTGCAGAAGCTTTTCCCTCTCGCCTTCCACAAGACGGGATACCGGAATTCCTGTCCATCGTGAGACGATCGCCGCGATTTCCTCTTCGGTGACTTCTTCGCGCAAAAGCTTTTTTTCATTAGGTTTTTTGGAAAGCGCTTTCTCCTCATCTTTAAGCTTTTTTTCGAGATCGGGTAATTTCCCATAACGAAGTTCGGCCACTTTACCCAAATCCCCTTTGCGCTCAAAGGCCTCGGTATCAAGCTTTGCTTTTTCGATCTGTTTGCGAAGCAAACGCAATCTCTGGATCGCCTGTTTCTCGGTTTCCCACTGGGCTTGCATGGTCTTTTGTTTTTCCCGAAGATCGGCTAATTCTTGTTTAAGATCGTTCAGCCTGTCTTTGCTTGCCTTGTCCTTTTCTTTTTTTAAGGCCGTCTCCTCGATTTCAAGCTGCATCACGCGTCTTGAAACTTCGTCAAGCTCCGTCGGCATGGAGTCAATCTCGGTCCGGATCATGGCGCAGGCTTCATCCACCAGATCAATCGCTTTATCGGGTAAAAACCGGTCCGAAATATAGCGATTGGACAAAACCGCGCTTGCGACAAGGGCATTGTCCTGAATTTTTACGCCGTGATGCACTTCATAACGCTCCTTGAGCCCGCGCAAAATCGAAATCGTATCTTCCACGGAAGGCGGGACCACCATGACAGGCTGAAAACGTCTTTCCAGCGCCGCGTCCTGTTCGATGTGCTTACGGTATTCGTCAAGCGTCGTGGCGCCGATGCAGTGAAGTTCTCCTCGCGCGAGCATCGGCTTCAGCATATTGCCCGCATCCATAGACCCTTCCGCCTTTCCGGCACCGACAATGGTATGAAGTTCATCGATAAAAAGAATGATCTGGCCGTTGCTTTTCTTGATCTCTTGCAACACTGCCTTCAAACGTTCTTCAAATTCTCCGCGGTATTTTGCCCCCGCCACCAAGGATCCCATATCCAAAGCAAAAATAGCTTTGTCTTTTAAACCTTCCGGGACATCTCCCTTCACGATCCTTTGGGCCAGGCCTTCTACAATGGCTGTTTTCCCGACACCGGGCTCTCCGATGAGCACAGGGTTATTCTTTGTCTTACGTGAAAGGATCCGGATTACCCTTCTGATCTCCCCGTCCCGGCCGATCACCGGATCCAATTTTCCTTTCTTGGCCTGCGTCACAAGTTCCAACCCGTATTTTTGAAGCGCATCATAAGTCCCCTCCGGATCGGCGCTCGTCACGCGCTGATTTCCCCGTATGGCGGTCAGAGCCTGAAGAACTTTTTCTCTTGAGATATGAAATTCCCTGAAGATTTTTCGTGAAGGAGTAGCGGCATCTTCATCGAGAAAGGAAAGAAGGATGTGCTCCACGGAAACATATTCGTCTTTAAGCTGTTTCGCTTCTTGTCCAGCTTTGAATAAAAGGGACTGAAGCCTCTGTGTGACGTAAATCTTTCCGATCTCAGTCCCCGCGCCGGAGATCCTAGGCATCCTCCCAAGTTCCTCCTCAAGATGTTCTTGGAAAGACTCGACAGAAACATCCATCTGCTGAAGCAACCGGGGAAAAAGACCCTCCGACTGGGTCACAAGCGCTTTCAGCAGGTGCTCCCCGTCAACTTGCTGGTGGCCATATTCCACGGCGATGCTTTGAGCCTGAGCAATCGCCTCTTGAGATTTCAGCGTAAACTTATCGAGATTCATTGGAACCTTCTCCGTTTTCGGTTCAATCGAATGCCAAGGGATACAGCAAAGACCCGCCAAGGAACGCGTTGATCCTCCATTCCTCCGGCGAGTGCCTACTCTATTTTAGCTATTCACCCGCCATACCGCAACGGCGGATTACTCCGATCCGAAAAATATGGTTTGGGGGAAAAATTAAAAAATTTGTTCTGCCTTCCATAAACTTCCACAACGGCTAGAACAGTATCTTGTGCCAGTCGGTATCAGCGCCCGATGGTCGTTGCCATGACATCTCAAAGGCGACTTACCTGTTCCTCCTGTTTTCCTCCCAAAGGAATCAAAAACCTTCTTGGATTTTTTCTCGTTTCCGATTATCCTGTTCATCGTATAGGTTCTTTTTTTGCGGATTTTCTTGGAAGAGTCATCCGCACCCAAAATTGTTTCTTTCAACTTTAAAATAAAAAAGCTGACTTAAAAACGAACATATATGAATGATCGAGACAGTTTCTATAAAATGGCGGGTGGCATTTTCAATCTTGTGGTCGGCTTGATCCTGCCTCTGGGTTGCCTCTTGCTCCGCTTTACCATCAGCGGCCAAATCAGCGGTCAGCCGTTTCCTGATGCGCTATGGATCGAATTAAGAGACAACCTGTTTTTCTACATCTATTTATTCGCTAGTTCTATCCTGTCTTGCCTGCTTTTCGGTTTTTGCCTCAACTTTTTGAGAAATGAAACGTCGAAACAAATAAGGTCGTTGGAGAGTTTTCACAAAGTTTTAGAGCTTCGTCAAAATGACCTGCAAAACATCAACGATTCTCTAAAAAACCAGACGGTCATTGATTATCTGACCGGACTTTTCAATCGGCGGTATCTCTGGCTCGAACTTGAAAAAGAAGTGGAGCGGGCCAAGCGGCTAAAAGCTTTAAAGCATGTGCTAAGCGCTATCATGATTGACGTCGATAATTTCAAAGGCATCAATGACCGCCACGGCCACCAAGTCGGTGATTATGTCCTGCAGGAAGTCGCACAGCTTCTCAAACGCAGCATCAGAGTCATTGATCTTGTGGGACGTTATGGGGGCGACGAATTTCTGGTGATCCTTCCGGAAGCTAACGATATCACAGTCCAGAAAGTCGCTGAGCGCATCCAAAGCAACGTCCATGATCTCACCCTCCGGTTTGCGGGAGAAGAATTAAAGGTCACGCTCAGCCTGGGAATTTCGACGGTCGAATATATTGAAAGTTCGAATGATATCGATGTTCTTATTGAGAAAGCCGATCAATCCCTGCTTGCCGCAAAAAAGGGCGGAAAAGACAAAATCGTATCCGGCTAAAATCCTCGGAATCTGTCCTCATATCCCCGTTCATCCTTGGTACTCCTTCCAAACGGCCTGAAGAGCATCAGCGGCACCCATTGAAATTTTAATGTCGACCAAGCCTGAGATGTCGGTTTTGTCCGGATTGATCTCGACGGTCGGTTTTCCGAAATGAGCGGCAAGGGTCATGGGATAGCGGATATACGGAAAAACGCTCGTCGTCCCGATGGAAAAATAGATGTCGAACATCTGACCAAGTTCACGTTCCATTTGATCGACTTTATGAGGCGGGAGACATTCTCCGAAAAAAACAACGTCGGGTCTGACAATGGTGCGGCACTCGGGACATCGCGGAGGAATGTCAAGGCCGTCGTAAGAGTCCACCCTCGTTTGCCATCCGCACCGCTCGCAAAGAATCTCATGCATATCGCCATGGATATCGATGACATTCTTTGAACCGGCCGCGTGGTGGAAGCCGTCGATGTTTTGAGTCAGGATCCAGACCCGCTCAAAATCCCGTTCCATTTCCGCCAGGATCTCATGAGCGCGGTTATGCTTGGCATGCCGGCACCTCCGTTCTATCTGGAAGAGATACTTCCAGGTAATCTCGGGTTTTTTCTGAAGCATCTCTCCTGCAAGCGCCGTCTCAATCGGAACTCCGTCTTCTGTGACTTTGTCATCATAGAGACCGCCCGTTCCTCTGTAAGTCGGCAAGCCGGAATCCGCAGATATCCCCGCTCCCGTGATGCATAAAATGCTTTTGCAGTTCCTGAGCAAGGCGGCCACTTTTTTGATCTGTGCACTTCTCATAGCTTTTGCTTTTCTTTGAAGATGTTGCGCCAGCAAAAGGTTCCCGCCCCCGCCGGGACAAAACCTTTGCGGCCTTTCGCGGATCCGAAATCCGTGGCTAAGTGGAAAGTTGAAAAAGTTTACGGACAGTCCCTTCGAATGAAGAAAGTAAGCGATTTTTTTGCTAGTTCAAAATGAAAATATATTCCGCCCCAGGAACCATCGATTTTATAAAATCTTCCGGCTTGAAGAACGCACTTCTACTCGTCTTATGCCGGAGGATTGGGACGACCGCTTGCCTGGTTGATAAGAGCGCATGCTTTTTGATTGTCCGCGGTTGAAAAAATCCCAACGATTTTGAAACCGTCCGAACTCGTACCATAGACAGATTCAACGTTGACGCCGTTTTGCCCAAGAATCTTTGCGACCTCGGCCAAAGTCCCGACTTTGTTTTCAAATTCAACAATCAGGATTTCCCGTTCCTCAATTTGTGGGATAAAGTAGGCAATGCTTTCTTTCGTTTTTTTGAAATCATCCCCGGAGACGATCAGCCGGAGGTGACCCATCTCGCCTTCCGTATGCGCCGTCAGATGAACGATGAAAATGTTCTTTTGAGCCAAGGCGTAAATGATCCGACCGAGAAGCCCTGTTTCATCTTTGGCGACACAGTAGATTTCTTTCCCAAGAGTCGCTCGTGCCATTATCGCTCCACTTGTTGAAAACTATTTTCCTTAAGATCAAGATTTTACCAGATGCAATAAACAACGGCCGTTTGACACTACAGCTTGGTCGCGAGGGTTTGCTCCTCCTGAATTTTTTTTCGGACATTGTTGAAAAATTTCTTTGTCCCCCACACTTCTGGATCCCATTGATCTCCGATCTTCAGAAATAATGTGCGGGCGGTCTCAAAATCCCCAGCCCTATAAGCCGTTAACGCAAAATCATTTAAGTAATGATTAGATTTGGGAAAATCATTCGTAACTCTTTCATAAACCGCTTTTGTTTCTTTCCACGCAACAGGATCTTTTTTGAAATATTCCTTGGTATCATCCCGGTAATACATTTCCCGGTGAGCATCAGCAAGAATCAGCGGGATAATGGTTTTGGGCGGGGCATTACTGGCAGCCTCCCTCGCAAAAACAAACATTTGTTCACGGGAGCCATGCCACTTCGGCATTAAATAAGTTAATTTTAGAAGATAGGCCCTATAAGCCGTAGGGTCCACTTTAACGGCCTGTTGGAACCATTTTTCCATTTCAGCAAACTCCAGGCCTTGGCCTCTTGCAACGGTTAAAAGATTAATAGGGGCCCAAGGATCGTCTGGATTGAGTCCATACGCTTTGGTCAGATACTTTTGGGCTATCTCAAGGCGTTCACGATAGAGCCGGTATCCTTTGGACGTGACTGTTTTTGAAAAACCGGCACCCCGGGCTTCCCAAGCATAATCAATATAGAAAATTCCTGCAACCAAGTTAGCAAAATGAGCATTGGGCCTTTGCTTCACCCATTTCTCGATTAGTTTTAAACGATCTCCAAGCGGTACTCCCATAGCTTTAGGAGCTACGAGTTTGTTGATTTCCTTACGAAATTCTGCGGAACCATCCTCGTCCTTCTTGTTTGCTTTCAGCAATACTGCTAACTGTGTTTCCAATTCATCATAGCGTCCCCTTTCCAACATCACATTCAGGTCATTCGGATTGACTTTCAGCGGCGCGTGGACACTTTTCAAATAGGCTCGAACAAGTTTTTCGTGTTCCGCATGGGGAGCTAAGGTAAGGTAACGTTGGAAATAATGAATTGCGTTGGCAGTATCCCCTTTGACTTGATACGCCCTGGCAACTGCATGGTTATATTCCGGTTTTTCCGGCTCATATTCCAAGGCTTTTAGATAATAACGAATCGCTGATTCCTGATCTCCTTTATTAAAAAAATGAATCCCGATTGCATAAGCTGCATCACTCTCATCAGGATCCACGTAGAGTGCCGCTTTTTGAAATTTGTAGTAATTATCTTCATCACGACGGGCATAATAATAAAATGTCCCCATATTCATCAGAGCAATAGAATAATCCGAGCATATCTGCAGGGCCATTTGATAATTTTTAAATGCTCTTTCTTTTTCGTTCAGCCGTTTTTCATTGCGACCACGGGTTAAGTAATTCCCGGACAATTCGGTCATGTCGCTTAAAATAGATTGTATACCCTTCAGGCGCAAGGCCGCCTGTGGGTCTGTTTTTTCTATTTCGGTTTTCAGAAGCTCCTTTAGATCAAGGTTCTTAAGACCATTGATGACGAGAGACGTTTCCGCTTTTTTAAGTAGCACCTCATCTGCTCGGGTTTTGGGATCGGTGAACAAAGCTATGATTTTTCGTAGCTTCTCAGAATCACCCGTTGCCCTGAAATCTGCCCAAAGAAGATCCAGATCCTCTGCCGTCGCAATATTGGGCACGGCCTGGCCCGGTTGTTGAGCCTCTTGAACAATCGCATTGAGCCAATTTGAAGCTTCGACGCTTAAAGCAGTCCCCAACGCTTTGATTTCTTCGATCCTCTGAGGTTTTCCTTTTAAGGCCGTACTAAAAAAATGTTTGGTATAAGCGGCCGTTTGGGAGTCTTTAAGCAAGGCCGGATTTTTTAAAAAGGTTTTGAGATAAGCAGTGAGATTTTCTTCGTCGAAATTACGGTAATAATACAAAAGCGGCCAACGAGGGTCCTCCGGAAAGATCACAACATCGTTTTTTGTTGCGGGATGGTTCGTGTCCAACAGTTTCGCCAGAGCCTTTTTGAGGTTTTCATTGTTTTTGATCAACTGTATGCCAGGATCGAGGGACGCTTCTGTTTTTTGCGTTTCCCGAACCTCACCAATCTCATCACGAGAAAAGGTAAGCACTACCCCGCTATAAAAACAATCAAATTGAACAAACTGGTCTGTCTTGTTAACAATTTTTCCGGAAACCGCATTGCCGGATTTGAAAATGATGGTATCGGCACAAAGAACGACTGGAAAAAGAAAATAAAAAAACGTGCTGAGAACAATTCCTTTTCGGATGTTCATTTTTCAGCTCCCTTTTTTATAAAACCCACATGAAACGGGATGTTGTTGTTTCTGTGTGTGAGCTTATCGTCCAATGATTACTTTTTCTTTTTGGATTTTTTGGCGTTTTTGGAACTGGTTTTGGACTTTTTCTTTCTCGCGGAAGTTTCTTGCACCAGGGCAGGCATCGAAGGTTTGGGCAGATTCGGTATTTTGATGCCGCTGGTGATATCCTTTGGCACATGGCCGGCCTTGCGGATTGCAAAGCATTCCGGACAGTAGACCGGGCGGCCTTCGCTGGGTTTGAAGGGAACTTTGCAACTTTTGCAGCAATCCGCACAGACGGCTTCATACAAAACCTTTTCCCGGGGACTGCGTTCCATTTGGGAATTTAGAACAGGATGCGGCGGCTGTTGCGCAGGACGCTGGACATTCTGGAGAAGAGACCTTATTTCCGATGGCAGGGATGAAGCCCGGCCAAGAATCTGATCCGTTTTTTTCTCTAACGTTTCAAGCCGTTCCACAAATTTTGTCATGACTGCTACTAGATCCGGCAACTCACTCCCTGCTGTGGACTTCCGGGATAATTTTTTGGGTGTTTTTGCTTTTGTGCGCTTTTTCATAGAAGTCCTTTTTTAGTTCGATGACTGGAATTCGGGATTTTAAAGAGGTTTATAAATCGCGCATTAAAATCTTTTATGCATCTGAGCCGGTTTTTGCAAGAATGTTTTCGTTTCAGAATCCGCTTCCCTGAATGGCCCGTAGTGATTTCTCATTAACTCCATCCTAAAACTAATGAGAGTCTACCTCTCCTTTTTCACCTAGGTATCAGCTTGCGGATTGCTATTTCAAAAAAAAGCGCTGCTTTTTAGGCTTTTCCGCTTTTCACTAATTTTTCGGCTTCGAGCCAGATTTCAAGGTCTTTGCCTTGGACGCGACCCTTTTTTTCCCAAAGTTCTTTGGCTTTTTTCTGGATACGCGCAGTCATTTCGGCATCCGAACATTTTGGCGTTGAAGTTTTATTCCATCCTAAATCACTGATCTTTGCCATTATTGGTTCCTCCTTGGCTCTTTCGCCTGTTTAATCCTCATCTCCTCAAAAGAAAAGCCCCATGGTTAAAAGCGCGCCCCCTATGGCCGCAGAGCTCAACATCACGACCCGAAGCGCAAGCGGTTCGTTTACAAGGGCTATTAAAATCTCGCGCGATTTTTTATAAAAAAAAATCAGCGGCACTATTTTGACTAATCCGAGACTGAGAACGAGCGTCACGACGAATCCGTATATGCTCGCAGCTTTCCATAGCTCCATCCAAGTCCCTAACACCCAGAGCAATATCAAAAAACCAATTGCCGGCAGCCATTGGGGCCGTTTGTCAGGATAGATTTTTAAAAAGATATTTTCCCACTTTTTCTGAAAAAATACAACCCACAACCCGCCCAAAACCATCCACGCCCCAAGCAAGATGCTGAGAAATTTAAAATAGTTCATTTTACTTTTCTTCCCGCGCGGCGCTTTGTTTGCCGCACGACTTCATCTGTTTCCATCCTTCCACGATAACCGTCACGCCAACGACAAAAAAGGAAAGAAAACCGACCAATGCGAAAATTGCTTCCTGCAACGTCCCGGCCCAAAATGCACACCCGATGAATGCGAGTCCCGGTAAAAAATAGTTCAAAAAATATTTTGGAGATTTCATAAACTGCGGTTTCAAGAGTTCCTCTTTATCCAATCCTCATCGGGCAACGAAGGCTTAGGGTCGGGTTCTATAAAAGAAAAATTACACTGGGGGCAATGCCCTCTTTCTAACACTGATAGAGCAGACTTGTAAAGCCCTTTTACTGGTATTGAAAATATTTTCCCGCAAGCAGGACAAATCCCCAACAAAGTTTCAAAGCCCACTCCGATACCGATCATGATAAACGTCAGGATTATGATTTTATCATAGGATTGCGTATGAGCGCTGAGCTCATAAAAAAGAGGCACTGCAAAAATCAAAGCAGCTACGATTTCAAACGATCTTATAAAAAAACTTAGCCTTTTGTAGGGCGCCAGCTTAAGAGGCAACCGGATAATTTTACTCATGATAAATTGTTTTACTAAAAAAACAACCAGCATCCAAAAAACAACGGTCATTATCAAATAAATCAAGCACATACGGCGCCCCCTTTATCGATAAAGTTTATTGTTTCAAAAATGAGGAGCAACTGCAAGAAAGAAAACCCGTTAAATCCTTCGGCCAATTGACGATTCAAATGACAGGTTGCTTGCTTTTCAAAGACTTAACAAGTAGCATGGGCACATTTAAAAGGGAGCGGAATAGATGGAAGAAGCACTTTTAGATGCATTAAAAGACACGCTAGCCATGGTCCCCTGGCTCTTCGGGATCCACGTTGCGCTTGAATTCTTTGCAAAAAAAACAGAGGACTTCACCACTGAGAAAATCAGCCATAGAGGCAGTTTAGCTCCTTTTCTCGGTGCGGTTTTCGGCTGTATACCGCAATGTGGTTTTTCGGTCATCGCTGCCACGCTTTATGCCCGACAATGCATTTCACTCGGAACACTCCTGGCCGTTTTTATTTCCACTTCCGATGAGGCTATCCCAGTCATTCTTTCTCAGCAAGACAAAGCCCCGCTAGTCTTTTGGTTCCTGCTAACAAAAGTCGTTATCGGAACTATCGCGGGATATACCATCGATAGTCTCATCAAAAAGCCACCCTCTGAAAAAACCCATCTTCCTCATGAACACATCATTCCCTCAGCCGGACATCAGCATTGCTCCTGCCATACCCACCAGGGCAAGGAGGCCTGGTGGAAAAGATATCTGTTCATTCCGTGGAGGCATACCATCAGGATTTCTTTTTTCGTTTTCCTTGTCTGTCTGGGACTCAACATACTCCTCGAACATACCGGAGCGGAAAACCTCTCGCGATTTTTCTTTTCCAATACATTGTTTCAGCCTATCATGACCATACTGATTGGTTTGATCCCTAATTGTGCCGCATCTGTAATCATCACCGAGGTTTACTTGAAAGACAGTATCAGTTTTGGCTCAGCGATCGCTGGCCTTTGTGCAAGCGCGGGACTTGGTACGATTGTTCTTTTTAAAGAAAACAAAAATACGAGAGAAACTTTTCAAATTATCGGACTTTTAGCCGGCATCAGTCTTTTGGCTGGTTGGATTCTGAATGTTATCGGATAAAACACGGGAATAACCGTATGATGTTATTCAAAAAACAAGTAAAAACAACGATGCTAGAAAATTCTCAAAAACACAAGCAATGGGCCGCCAACAGCTCTGTCCTTGCCGCTGTGGGCCTTACCGCCTTCAAAATCGTGACCGGTTTTATAACAGGCAGTCTCGGCATTATTGCCGAGGCCGCTCACTCAGCCCTCGACTTTGTTGCCGCGGCCATGACAGCGATCGCAGTCCGCCTCTCGGGAAAGCCGGCGGACGACGAACACCCTTACGGACACGGCAAAATTGAAAATCTTTCCGCGCTTTTTGAAACATTGCTCCTCTTGGTCACCTGTTTCTGGATCATTACGGCCGCATTTCAACGGATCCATTCCGGCAAGATCGATATTGAAGTCAATATCTGGTCTTTTATCGTGATGTTCACTTCTATTATTGTGGATATCTCCAGGTCTCGCATGCTGTACAAAGCCGCTAAAAAGTATAACAGCCAGGCCCTCGAAGCTGACGCACTTCATTTCAGCACGGATATCTGGAGTTCTTTGGTGGTCATTCTGGGTCTTTTTTGCGTGAAACTCAGTGAGTGGTTCCCGGAATTAAAATTCCTGCATCTTGCGGATTCTTTTTCCGCCATCGGAGTTGGGATGATCGTGATCTTTCTCTGCATGAAATTGGGCATGCGGACAATCAGCGCTCTTTTGGATACCGCCCCCGCCGGGTTGGAACAAAAAGTCATCGCCGTGGTCGAGGTCATCCCCGGCGTTGTGGATTGCCATCATGTGCGGATCCGTTCCTCAGGACCGCATCTTTTCATTGATTTTCACGTCCTGGTGGATGGGAATCAATCCTTGCGTGACGCTCATAAATTAACCGAAGACATTGAACGCGCCGTCCAAAAAGTCGCACCCAATTCCGATGTCACAGTCCACCCTGAGCCGGATTGATCCAAAGCTCTAAAAACTCTTTGTCTCCACTGGAATCAAAATTTTAATGAATGCCAGTACCGCTTCACGCTTGCGAGAATGACATACGATTTTCGAGGATGCGTCTACTTAAGAAACTGCTTCTAAGTCTGCTCCCTTTTTTGTTCTACACACCCTTTGCGGGCAAATCTGCCCTTCAAACTTGGCATGCCTTTTGCTCTACATATTTGTATAAATGGTCGATTTTATGAAATTTTTAGAAACTACAAAAATGTAGAACAAATTCGTCAAAAAACTTTAAAAATGACAAAAGAGGAGGAATCGGATGAAAAACATAAGGAAGCTTTTATGGGGTCTAGCAGGATTCATTATTCTGATGGGAGGATCTCGGGCAGCGATGGCCGAAGAAATTGCCGTTTCTCCCATAAATACCGGCGATACAGCATGGGTGTTGATCTGTGCGGGACTTGTATTTTTGATGACGCCGGGGCTTGCCTTTTTTTATGGAGGCCTGGTGCGTAAAAAAAATATGCTCTCTGTGTTGATGCAATGTTTCATGCTGGCAAGCATCATCACGCTGCAATGGATTCTGTTCGGTTACAGCCTTTCGTTCGGCCCTGATATCAAAGGATTTATTGGCAGTTTAAGCTGGGCGGGACTTAACGGCGTCGGCGTAGTACCTTACGCGGATTACTCCGCAACGATCCCGCATCAGACTTTTATGATCTATCAAGCGATGTTCGCCATCATTACACCAGGTCTCATTCTGGGTGCCTTCGCGGAAAGAATGAAGTTCTCCTCTTTCTGCGTTTTCTCCCTTCTTTGGGCAACCATTGTTTATGATCCTGTGGCTCACTGGGTGTGGGGTGTCGGAGGATTCCTTCGCAATGCAGGCGCGCTTGACTTTGCGGGAGGCACCGTGGTCCATATCAACGCAGGAATTGCGGCCCTTGTGGCAGCTCTGATTTTAGGAAAGCGGAAAGGTTACCCGCAGCATATGTCCCCGCCTCACAATCTTCCGTTCGCTGTGTTAGGCGCCAGCATTTTGTGGTTCGGTTGGTTCGGTTTCAACGGTGGAAGCGCTTTAGCCGCTAATGGCCTTGCGACAAGCGCTTTAGTGGCCACCCA
This sequence comes from Candidatus Omnitrophota bacterium, assembly GCA_022711115.1. Lineage (GTDB taxonomy): Bacteria > Omnitrophota > Omnitrophia > Omnitrophales > Aquincolibacteriaceae > JAKLFP01. The sequence goes on from JAKLFP010000001.1 coordinate 275,241, forward strand.
CGTTGCCGCTGCAGCCGCAGGCTTGACCTGGTCACTGTTGGAATGGAAGTTTAATTCGAAGCCAACCATGCTGGGTATCATCACAGGGGCTGTCGCAGGACTCGTGGCCATCACCCCGGCCGCAGGATTTGTCAACGCGGTTGATTCAATCTGGATCGGGGCCGGCGTTTCAGTGATCTGCTATTTCTTCGTCGCCGTGGTGAAACCCAAACTCGGATATGATGATTCTTTGGATGCTTTCGGTGTCCACGGCGTCGGTGGCATTTGGGGAGCGCTAGCAACAGGTCTTTGGGCCAATAAAACGGTCAATGCTGCCGGAAACAACGGCCTTTTTTACGGAAACCCGGGGCTTTTATTTGTCCAGCTCAAAGCGGTCCTGATCACTATCGTTTATTCGTTCATTTTCTCTTGGATCCTTTTGAAGATCGTCGATGCGATCATGGGATTGCGCGTCTCAGAGGAAGAAGAGCGGATCGGGTTGGACGTCACACAGCACCGCGAATCAGGTTACACTATCTTAGATTAACCAGGGAGGAAAAGAGCCATGAAATACATTATCGCAGTTATTCAGCCGGACCGGTTGGAAGAAGTCCTCCGAATCCTGGAAGAAAAAGAAATCCATCTGGTCACCGTATCGAGCGTTCTCGGAAGGGGCCGCCAGAAAGGAATTTCCGAAGTCTACCGGGGGCACAAGGAAGGCGGCAGGCTTCTGAAAAAAGTGAAACTCGAGATTGCCGTCAACGAAGAGTTCGTGAAATCTACAGTGGACGCGATCAAGGAAGGCGCGCGGACCGGGCATATCGGAGACGGAAAAGTTTTTGTCCTGGATCTTCAGGAATGTTTCCGGATACGCACCGGAGAAACTGGAAAAGACGCAATCGGATAAAAAATCTTTCTCCTTCAAATCTTTACCGCTGTTGAAAATCATCGGTCCTGATGATTCCAGCAGCGGTAAAGTCTTCCCCCTTTCCCCTTTCTCGAGTTTGAGCTACAATAAATCAACATTTCAAGAATCTTCAAACTCTAAGGAGAAATCATGGCAAAAAAAGCGAAAAAAGCTTCCAAGAAAAAAACAAAGAAAACAGCTAAAAAATCACGCTGCGGTTGCTGCTGCAGATAATCCACCTTCAAACTGACGCGGTTCTTCTATAGACCGCGTCAGTTGTCTGAGAGAATGTCATGAAAAAAAAGGAAGATCCCGGTACAAAGAAACAAGGTTTTTTTTCCAGATGGCTGGAAAAGCTCGACAAAAAACTCGAAGAAAAAGCCAAAAAAAACGGCTGCGGGTGCTCCCCTAAGGATCAAAAGGGAGATTCATGCTGCGGCTGACCGCCGACTGGATTGTCTACTCTCTCTTACGGCTTCCTCCTGAGGCAAAATGGGCGGAAGCCGTTCATTTTTTTATTTATGATTCTGTCAAGATCCTGTCCTTGCTTTTCATAATGATCGCGGGAATCGGCCTTCTCAGGACTTACCTGCCTCAGGAAAAACTTAAGGGCTGGCTCACTCAAAAAAAAGGGTGGGGAAATTTCTTTGCCGCTCTTTTCGGCGCGGTCACGCCTTTCTGTTCCTGTTCTTCCATCCCTATTTTTCTCAGCTTTCTAAAGGCAGGGATCCCTCTTGGGATTGGCTTCTCTTTTCTGATCACTTCCCCTCTAATCAACGAATATCTGGTCGTATTGATGTTTGGTTTTTTCGGCTGGAAGATCACGCTTGCCTATATTGCAAGCGGCATGATGATCGGCACCGCTTGCGGGTTCGTGATCGGAAAAATGCGGCTTGAAAAATATCTGGTACAGGATATGTTCCCTACTAGACCTGAGGAACAAGAGAGGAAAGATTTCCGGGGATTGTTGCCGCGAATCCGTTTCGGGATCCGCGAAGCCCTGCTGATCACCAAAAAACTATGGCCCTGGATCCTCCTCGGCGTGGGTGCCGGCGCTTTGATCCATAACTATGTGCCGGAACAAAGTATCCACACCGTAATGCAAAAAACCGGTTTTTGGGCTGTCCCGGCCGCAACGGTCCTCGGCGTTCCGATGTACGGAAGTTGTGCGGCGATCATTCCCATCGCCGTCGTCCTGTTCCAAAAAGGCGTGCCTCTCGGAACCGCGCTCGCTTTTATGATGGCTGTTGCGGCATTGAGCCTGCCTGAAGCGATCATGTTGCGGAGAGCCATGAGACTCCATTTGATCGGCATTTTTTTCGGCGTCACAACACTTGCGATCATTTTCACGGGCTATGCCTTCAATATCCTTCAAGGGATCCTTGCTCCATGATAAATACAGAAACCACAAAGCATCCGGTTGTTTTTGAAGATGACCATCTCCTCATCATCAACAAACCCCACGGCGTGCTCTCTCACCCCAACCCAAATCACAAAACTTCCTCCGCCGCGTTCGAAGGAAATTATGATTTTGATGACCGCCGTTTTGACACTCCCCGGGGTCCTGTTTGGCTGATCCACCGTCTCGACCAGGACACTTCTGGAGTCCTTCTCGGGGTGAAAAATAAAAAGAGCGCACAGATTTGCCGTGAAACTTTTGAGCAGAGAAAGGTAGAAAAGGATTATCTTGCTCTTGTTTCCAGAAAACCCATGCCGCCGCAAGGCAAATGGAAAGATTCCTTGAAGGAACGCCGAACCGGAAGTAGTGTTCGCGCGATGATCAGCCGTTCCGGTCCGCCCAATGCTTTTCTTGCTTATAGACTGAAAGAGTTTTTCCCGAAACTGAACCTCACCTTGCTGGAAATAAAGCTGGTCACCGGCAAGACGCATCAGATCCGGGTCCAGTCCGCCTGCCATGGACATTTCGTCGCCGGAGACAGGGTTTATGGAAATTTCGGACTTAACAAGGAACTGCGTCAGGCCATCGGTCTTAACCGTCTCTTCCTGCATGCCTGGCGGCTTGTGATCCGGCATCCTGTCACCAGTCAAATCCTTGAAGCAGAAGCGCCGTTGCCCGATGAGCTGGAAAAATGCTTGCTCGCGGCTTCTTTTAAAAAATGAAGCTGCTGCTTTTACAGCCTCCGGTCCAGGATTTTTATGAAACAGATGTCCGGCTTCAGCCGATCGGACTTGCGTATTTAAAAGCCGCCATCGCGCAACACCATCCGGACGTCCAAGTCCTCGTTAAAAACTATCACCATGGCTGGGGCCGGAAAACGATCCCTCTGCCCAGGGAGTTTTCATACCTCAAAAAGTTCTACGCCAAAGACGATAAAAGTCCTTTTTCGACATTTCACCATTATTATCATTTCGGCGCTGATTTTGACGCCATCGCCGAAGATGTCGCCGGGGAAAAACCCGACATCGTGGGGATTTCCATCCTCTTCGCGCCCTACTACCGCGAAGCTGTTCGATGCGCCTCCGCGATCAAAAAGAAATGGCATGCTCCGATCTTGGCCGGAGGCTCTTTTGTTTCCACGATGCCGAAATTCATCCTTTCCCATCCGGACATTGATCTGATCATTCAGGGAGAAGGTGAACGCGCTTTGGTGGAATTCCTGACGGCTTTAAAGCGCGGCAAAGGTTTTCGAGAAATCCCGGGACTTGGGTTCAAAAAAAACACGCGCTTATTCTTAAATCCGAGAAAAGAAAATTTTAAGATCGGAGAGCTCCCCTTCCCGGACCTTTCAGACCTTCACGAAAAACATTACCTTTTCGAAAAAAAACCTATGTGTTTCATCGTTGCGTCACGCGGGTGTCCCTATCGATGCTCTTTCTGTTCCGTCCATAAAACCTTCGGATCCCGCTACCGAAAACGCCCCTCGGAAAACATTCTTGAGGAAATGAAATCACGCTACCGCGCCGGATACAGAGTCTTTGATTTTGAAGATGATAATTTCGCTTTGAATCGCGAAGAAACTATATCTCTCTGCGAAAAAATCGCCGCGGCGTTCCCGAAAAGAGACATTCAACTTTTGGCAATGAACGGCATCTGCTATTGGACGCTGGACAGGAAACTGTTGAAACAAATGCGGCAGGCCGGTTTCACGCACCTCAATCTATCTCTCGTCAGTACCAACGGGACTCTTCTTAAAGCTGTCCATCGGCCTCATTTTCTCAAAAAATACCGTTCCGTCGTCAAAGACGCGGCACGCCTCGGCTTCCGGATCGTTTCTTATCAGATCCTTGGCCTTCCCGGAGAAAGCCTGGATTCGATGATCAAAACCATGATCTGCAACGCGGGATTGCCTGTCCTTTTGGGAGCTTCTCCTTTTTATTTGATCCCAAACTCACCGATCGCAAACGACATCGAGGCTGAGACCGAGGAAGATATCTTTAAAGCGCGTCTGACCTCTATGGCAATCGAGACACCTCAGTTCGACCGTTCTGATATTTACACTCTTTTCATCACGACAAGGATTCTTAACTTTTTAAAAGGGATCCCGGTCCGTTCCAACAAGTGCTCCCTCCAAAAAGCTCTTGCCGTCGCTTCAAGATCGGCCCCGAGGTCAATGGCAGGCGTTGAAATATTAAAAAAATTATGGCATGAAAAACAATTTTATGCCTTCACCGCGAAAGGGCCGGAGCCGCTGCCGGAATTCAAGACTAAGTTGTTTTTCCGCGTTTGGGATAAACTTGATAAAATAGTCACGTTAGAAAATAAAATCATAACCATCCGGAGGTCTAACAACAGATGAATCTTAAAAAAATTGCCACGTTTTTATTTTTTTTATTGCTCTCTCACTCTGCCGGGATTGTGGGCTCTTTTTTTACCATCCCGGCCATTCCGGAATGGTATAACTTTTTGCAAAAACCTTCGCTGTCGCCTCCTAATTGGGTTTTCGCGCCAGTCTGGACAACACTCTTCACCCTCATGGCCCTAGCCGCTTATCTGGTTTGGAACAAGGGAATGAAAGAGCCTGCCGTGCGTTCCGCGCTTGCCTTCTTCCTAGCCCAGCTTGCGTTGAACAGCCTATGGTCATTCGTCTTTTTCGGACTGCGCTCCCCTTTCTACGGTCTTCTTGAGATTTTTGTTCTCTGGATCGCGATTTTGATTACAATATTGCAATTTCTCAAGATCTCAAAACTGGCTGCCGCACTCATGATCCCTTATCTTCTTTGGGTGAGTTACGCGAGCGGGCTTAATCTCGGGATTTTTCTTTTGAACCGTTAGCATCCGTTTAAATAGAAAGTTCGGTGTTTTAGTATGGAATGGTTTCATGAATTTTTTTCAAAACTTTATCATTTTGAAGAGCTGATCCGCTGGGGAGGGTATTTTATCCTCACAGCTATTGTTTTCGCGGAAACAGGGCTTCTCGCGGGGTTTTTTCTTCCCGGTGACTCGCTTCTTGTAACGGCGGGCCTTGTGGCAGCGGTAGATAACAACTTGAACATATGGGTCCTGAACACTCTGCTCTGCGTTGCCGCAATTGCCGGCGACACAACAGGATACTGGATTGGTTATTATTTCGGTCCTAAATTATTCAATAAGGAAGATTCCTTTTTCTTTCACAAGGATCACTTGTTACGTACTCAAAAATTTTATGAAAAACACGGCCCGAAAACCATTGTCCTTGCGCGCTTTGTGCCGATCATAAGGACTTTCGCACCTACTGTGGCTGGTGCGGGCAAAATGAATTACAGAAAATTTCTTGCCTATAATGTACTTGGAGGGATCGGCTGGGTCATGAGTATGACGCTTTTAGGGTACTTTCTCGGTCGTTCGATTCCCAACATTGAAAAAAAAGTTCATTGGGTCATTTTGATCGTGATCGTGCTGTCTCTTTTACCGATCCTCAGGGAGTGGCTTCACAGCCGCAAAAAATCCTGATCATGAGAGCCATTGCCCTATTAACAGTTTCCAATATTTTCATGACGGCCGCTTGGTACGGACATCTCCGCTTCAAACATGCGACCCTGTGGAAGGTCATTCTGATCAGCTGGCTGATCGCTTTCGTGGAATATTGTTTTCAAGTCCCCGCAAACAGGATCGGGTCTTATCAGTTCTCGACCGCCCAGCTTAAAACCATCCAGGAAGTCATCACGCTGGTGGTCTTTTGCGGATTTTCCGTGCTTTATCTGAAGGAAGAGTTAAAATGGAATTATCTTGTGGGATTCGGTTTGATGATCGCGGCTGTTTTCTTCGTTTTTAAAAAATGGTAACCCAAGGAAGATCCTTATGGCACTAAGAGAAACTTATGAAAAACAAGGCGCGTTCCTTTTCCGATGGCGCAGTTATATCCCTCTTCTGTTGATCCCTATTGTCTTCATCGCTCTGAGGGACCCTTCCTATTCCGCCCCGTCATTTGAGGGGTCTCTGGGCCGATGTTGGGATGCCTTTGCTATTCTGGTATCGTTGTCCGGGCTTATTGTGCGGGCGATGGTCGCGGGCTACGTGCCGCGTGGCACTTCCGGCCGCAACACTCTGACCCAGGTCGCTGAATCGCTGAACACAAAAGGCATGTACTCGATCGTCCGCAATCCGCTTTATCTTGGAAATTTTCTTATGATTTTCGGGATTTTCCTGTTCCTTCAAGTGTGGTGGTTTGTGATTCTTGGAAGTCTTCTCTTCTGGGTCTATTACGAGCGCATCATTTTCACTGAAGAGGAATTCCTTCGTAAAAAATTCGGGGAGCCTTACGTCGCATGGTCCAACAAAACGCCGGTTTTTATCCCCAATTTCAAGACCTGGCAAAAATCCGATCTTCCCTTCTCCTGGAAAACCGTTCTGCGCAGAGAGCATTCGAGCTTTTTCGGGATGGTCGCCGTATTCACGGTACTTGGGCTTATCTCGGATCTTTTTATTGAACGCTGTGGAATCAGTCTTTTCTGGCTGATTTTTTTCGGCGGCGGTCTTTTGATTTATTCCGTTCTCCGTTTTTTAAAAAAGAAAACCCACCTGCTTGACATGGAAGGCAGATAATCATTTTCAGTGAGGTGACTTATGAAGAAATCCATCGGTGCTAAAACCATCCTTTTTCCCACTCCGGTCCTCATCGTTTGCACTTATGATGCCCAGGGTATCCCAAATGCCATGAATGTCGCTTGGGGCGGCATTGCAAGTTCGGAACCTCCGTGTGTTACGGTTTCTGTGAGAGAACCGCGAAAAACTTACGAAAATATTCTTTTAAAGAAGGCCTTCACGATCAATATCCCGTCGGAAAAATATATCAAAGAGGCTGATTATTTCGGAATTATTTCCGGTAAAGCCGAGGACAAGTTTAAAACGACAGGATTGACCCCTGTGAAAAGCGATGTCGTGGATGCTCCATACATCAAGGAATTTCCTTTTGTGATCGAATGCGTCCTCAAGGAAAGCCATAAACTCGGGATCCACACCCAATTCATCGGTGAGATTAAAGATGTCAAAGTGGATGAAGAAGCCTTGAACCCGAAAGGATTTCCTGACATCGAAAAAATGAAACCTTTCATGTTTGATCCCGGCACAAGCTCTTATTACGGCGCGGGGAAATTTCTCGGGCAAGCTTTCTCGATCGGTAAGAAAAAATAGTTTATGGTTAAATGGCTCGGTTTGACGGCGGGTGGGGTCCTTGGAACTTTCGCCCGTTATTTCCTCTCCGGTTTTATTTACCGAATCTTCGGAAGTCATTTCCCATTAGGAACGCTTGTCGTCAATCTCATCGGCTGTTTTCTGATCGGTTTTCTCGCTGTCCTTGCCGAAGAAAAATTCCTTTTGGGCCCAAATGCGAGAATATTCCTGATGATCGGGTTTTGCGGCGCTTTCACGACATTCTCAACACTCATTCTGGAAACTTCTAATCTTAGTAAAGTCGGAGAAAATCTTTACGCTTTTCTGAATATTGCTTTCAGTATTGTGCTGGGATTGTTCGTTTTCCGCCTCGGCGTATTGCTTGGAAAGGTGATTTAATCGGAGATCTTATGAAAATACCTTCGGAAGGAAAATTATTAAGGATTTTTATCGGCGAAGCGGATAAATGGCAGGGTAAACCGCTTTATGAATCTATCGTGCTCTTGGCTAAAAAAGAAGGCTTGGCCGGAGCGACTGTGCTCAAAGGCTGTATGGGTTTCGGTTGCAAGAGCCATATGCATACCGCAAAACTTCTCCGCCTTTCCGAGGACTTACCCATCGTTATTGAGATCGTCGATAGCGAAGAAAAAATTACCGGCTTTCTCTCACTTTTAGACCCGATGGTCAAAGAGGGACTGATCACACTCGAAAAGGCCAATGTGATCCTTTACCGGGCAGGTTGAACTCCCGCCTTTTTGGAAAGGCTTCGGCTGATCGACTGGTGCAGGGAATAAAGACAGCCGCAATATTTCTGCTTGTAAAAATTTTCCTCCTGGGAAACGGATGCCATGAGTTCCGTCCCGCCGTGGAGTCTCCAGTTATAATCCCAATAAATCAGCTGCGAAAAAAAACGCGCTGCTTTTTCGCCCGCCCGGTTCACCTGAAGCAGGTCCTTCCAGCGCGAGATTCCCAAACTTGTTGCAAAAACCCGGAATCCGTTTTTTGAGGCATAAGCTGCCGTCTTGCCTAACCGCATTTCAAAACAAAGGGTGCAGCGTTCTCCCCTTTCAGGCGCATTTTCATATCCCTGAACAGTTTTCATCCACTGCTCCGGATCAGGATCCTCGTCTACAAAAGGCACTTTTATTTTTTCGGCATAACGGATCACTTCTTCTTTGCGACGCCGGTATTCTTCCGCAGGATAGATATTGGGATTGTAAAAAAAGACCGTCGGCTCCATACCGTTTTCGACGAGCCTTTTGAGGATAGAGCCCGAACACGGCGCGCAGCAAACATGGAGAAGAATTTTTATTTCACCTTCAGGCAATTGAAGAAAGGAAGAATTTTTCATCATAAACACTCCGAGCCGCGAAAATCAAAGAATCCCGTCCAGCGGAATCGCTTCATTTACAAGCATGAGGGGGATACCGTGGCAAACCGGATATAAAATTTTTTTATCCTCCCGGATCAGCCCTTCTTCGATAGTTTGTTTCACCACAAACCTGCCGCAATTTTGAAGTTTTCCTTTTTCGATTTTCTCATTGATTTTGTGAATCAGGGAAGGTTCCGCCGCTGAAAGCGCCTGCTTGGTTTCAGGACAACACAGGATTTTCAGTAATGTTTGCTTTATCATGACGTTTCCCTTTTTATAAGAGCAAGACCATATTTTATCATTATCATTTTTTGAGAAAAAGTGGAACGAATTTTTCGGAAAGATCAAACATTCTCTTCGTCAGATTCCTGATCCACAGGAGTGGCTTCCGTTAAATCTCCGGCCGGATTCGGTAAAAGGATTTCGCGAGGCTTGGCGCCATCTTGAGGACCGACGACGCCCGCGGCCTCCAATTGATCCACAACACGGGCTGCTCGCGAATATCCCAGCCTCAACCGTCTTTGCAGGAACGAGGTGGAAGCCTGCCGTGTTGTCAAAACAATCCGCTTGGCTTCTTCAAATATCTCATCCCGCTCCTGGGCGCTGATGTCCGCATTCCCGCTCTGGGCGGCCTGGATTTCTGTATGGTATTCCGGTTCTCCTTGTTTCGACACAAAATTCACGACGGAGTTGATCTCCTCCGGAACAATGAGCGATGCTTGACCGCGAACCATTTTATCGCTCCCGGGCTGAATAAAAAGCATGTCCCCGCGACCCACGAGTCTTTCAGCCCCTTTGATGTCCAGGATCGTTCTGGAATCGATCGCGGAATTGACTTTAAAAGCAATCCGGGCCGGCATATTGGCCTTGATGAGACCCGTAATCACATCCACTGAGGGGCGCTGGGTTGCCAAAATCAAATGGATCCCGACAGCGCGTGAAAGCTGGGCGAGACGGATAATTGCCGTTTCCACTTTATCCTGCGCCACCATCATCATGTCGGCAAGTTCATCCACAATAACCACGATCCTCGGAATAGTCGCCGGAATCACATGATCCGTATCCTTTGCCCCGGCAACCTGGATCTTGTCATCTTCCGAAAGTTCGCGGCTATTGAAAGCAGTAATGTCCCTCACCCCGACGGCGGCAAAAAGACGGTAACGCCGTTCCATTTCCATCACAACCCAGTTGAGAGTATTCGCAGCTTTACGGACGTCCGTCACGACCGGCGATAGCATGTGCGGGATTTTGTTGTAAACCGCGAGCTCGACCATTTTAGGATCGATCATGACGATTTTCAGCTGGCTCGGTTTGCAATAGTAAAGCAGACCCGTAATGATGGAATTGATACAAACGGTTTTTCCGCTGCCCGTGGTCCCAGCAATGAGGATATGCGGCATGGACGCCAGTTCGGCGATCATCGTTTTTCCGCTGGTATCCTTGCCAAGAGCGAGCGGAAGAATATGTTTTTTCGACTGGAACTCGACCGTTTCGACCATCTCCCTCATAAAAATTGCGCGCGACACGGTGTTCGGGACTTCAAGCCCAACCGCGGATTTTCCAGGAATCGGAATCAGAAACCGGATACTCGTAGCTTTAAGGGCCATCGAAAGGTCGTTACCGTAAGATTCAATGGTATTGACCTTCACGCCCGGGGCTGGCAAAAGTTCATAGCGCGTGATCACGGGGCCCTGCTCCACTTCCGTCACTTTAACTTCGATGCCGAATTCCGAAAGCGTTTGTTCGATGATTTTGGAATTTGCCGCAAGATCATCTCCGCCGATTTTTTCGCTCGGTGGCTTTCTTAAAAGTTCAGAGCTCGGAAATTCGTACTCCCGATCGGCTCCAGCGCTGGCTCCGATGATCCCTTCAAAGGGAGATTCGGCAGACGGCCCCTTCTCAAAGGGTCCCTTTTTTCCCTCGCCGTTTTCTTTGGAAACTGTCACGGATTTCGGGGCTTCAACCTGTTTCGGGGTTTTGGTCTTCAACTCGTCTTTCTTCAAAATTTCGGCTTTTCGGTCGAGTTCCGATTTGGCCTGAGGGGACTGGGGCTTATATTCGTAGGGCTTGATCTTTGTCTCAAGTTTCGCGATTTCTTCCGGCATTCTAGAAAAGGTTTTTTCCTTTTCTTTTCCTTTCGTCTCTTCGAACTTCCCATTTTTAGCCTGTTTTTCTTTGCCGCGCTGTGAAGGTTCTATCCATTTTTCAGTGGTTCTCCGAACTTTAGAGAATTTTCCGGATATCGCTTCAAAAAACGCCTGCACTTTTTCTATCACCAGCCGGAATAAGGGATAAAGAAGAAAATCCGTTGCAAGAAGCACTGAAAGAAGCAATGCCGAACCCGCGAGGATATAACTTCCAAGAAGACCGAAATAACGCAAAAGATGATTACCAGCTACATACCCAAAGGCGCCTCCGTAAATGAACCGGTACTCGGGGCCCACCGTAATCGTCACCAGAGTAGCAAGCGATAAAAGGGCGATCGCAAGGCCGGAAAACTTAAAAAGTTTTCTTTCCGGCACTTTTTGAGAAAAAAAACATTGCGCCCAAAGCAGAAAAACAAACGGAATCACAAAAGCGCTGATGCCGAAAACAATAAAAAGCCCGAAGGCCAGATAAGCCCCAAAGACACCCGCATAATTCTGAACCGGAAAATTAACGCGTGAGGTGTAAAATGAGATGTCTTCTGTGTGATAGAAAAAAAGGCTTGCAAAAGTAAACAACCCGAGCAGAAGGAAAAAAACTCCCCAAATTTCGTTGATTCTTTCTTTTTTCATGATGGATAAAACCGGAAATTTAATTTATGAATGAATTAATGACCTGTATGACCGAAACCGCCGGCGCCCCGACTGGTTCCGTCTAGATTATCGACTACCTCGAGCTTGGCCTTTACCACCTGAGCAAGCACCATTTGAGCGATGCGCATACCACGGGTAATGGTAAAAGATTCTTTCCCGTGATTGATCACAATGACTTGAATCTCACCGCGGTAATCAGAATCGATCGTTCCAGGTGTGTTGAGAAGTGTGATACCGTGCTTGATCGCTAAACCACTGCGAGGCCGTATCTGAGCCTCCATATCTTTGGGAAGGGCGATGAGGATCCCTGTGGGGACAAGCGCACGATCCCCCGGTTGTAATATCACGGGATCGAGGCAAGCGGCCAAGAGATCAATACCGCTTGCACCCTCAGTCATATATTGCGGAAGAGCCAATCCTTCAAAATGAGGAAGCGTTTTCACAAGAACAGTTAATTGTTCTCTCACTTCGCTCTCCATACTGTTTTTAGCACCGTTCTCTATATTTGATTTTAAGGGCTAAAAGCACTATCCGGTGAACCCTTACCACATAATGACTAAGCGTTATTAGCGGCGGGAACGACCCCTGCCCCCGCGATCATCACGGTCACGTCTTGGCGGCGCTGCTTCGACAACCGTCCGTTGATCTTCAGGAAGAATCGGAAGGGGTTCTGTCATTGCCTGCTTGATACTCAGACTGATTTTGCCCCGCTCGTCAATGCTAAGAACCTTGACCTTGACCTTGTCACCAACGCGAAGATAATCCCCGGCGCTTTTGACAAACCCTTCCGTGATCTCGGACACATGACAAAGCCCGTCCTTACCCGGCAGGACTTCGCAGAACGCTCCGAACGGCATCAGTTTTTGGACCGTACTGTCGTAGATCTTACCGATCTCAGCATCTTCGGTCATGGACTGAATACGCGAGATGGCGGCTTCCGAAGATTCATTGCTGACCGCGGCAACAAACACGCGCCCATCATCTTCGATATCAATCTTAGCGCCCGTTTCTTCGACGATCTTCCGGATATTCTTGCCTCCAGGGCCGATCAGCATGCCGATCTTTTCTGGATCGATCTTGAGCGTGGTGATGCGCGGCGCATACTCCGACAATTCCTTCGGCGCTTGAATGCAATTCTGGATCAGATCCAGGATCTTGAAACGCCCCTGTTTTCCGTGATCAAAAGCCTCTTTGAGCTGATCCTCGGTGATCCCATCGATCTTCATGTCCATCTGGAGTGCAGTAAGCCCGTTCCGGGTTCCGGCAGCTTTAAAATCCATGTCCCCGAGATGGTCTTCAATGCCCGCAATATCCGTCAGCACTTTCCAGCGATTCTTATCTGTCACAAGTCCGATCGCAATACCCGCCACAGGGGCTTTGATAGGAACGCCGGCGTCTAAAAGCGCAAGCGTGCCGCCGCAAACAGTGGCCATCGAACTGGACCCGTTGGATTCCATGATCTCAGAAACCAAACGAATCGTGTACGGAAAATCTTCGGCCGAAGGAATCACGGCTTCAAGCGATCGTGACGCAAGCGCTCCGTGACCGATCTCGCGGCGACCCGGTCCGCGATTCGGTTTGACCTCTCCGACACTATAGGAAGGAAAATTGTAGTGAAGCATAAAACGTTTGGTCTGTTCCCCTTCCAGCGCATCGATCCTCTGTTCATCATCCCCCGTACCAAGCGTCATCACGCTCAGGCTTTGTGTTTGACCTCGGGTAAAAAGTGACGAGCCATGGGTTCTCGGCAAAATCCCGATCTCACATTTGATCGGACGGATATCCCGTTCCCCTCGGCCATCCGCACGCTTCCCTGTGGAGAGCATCACCTCACGGATCTTCTCATGCTCAAGCTTTGCAAAAGCAATCTTCACAAGCGTTTCATTGAATCCTTCCGCGTTCTTATCGAATTGGGCGATGACCTTTTCATAAAGCTTTTTAAAAAAACCTTCCTGATCTTCTTTGGTCGGAAGGCCAAAAACTTTCGAGAATTCATTGCCGGCGATTTCGCGAACCTTCTGCATCATTTCCGCGGAAATCTCAATCGGTTTTACTGCCACCTTGGCTTTACCGGCTTTCTTTTTAAGTTCCACTTGAAGCTGAACCGTCTTTTTGATCGCCTCATGTCCAAACTTGATCGCCTCAAACATTTTTTCTTCGGAAAGTTCTTTGGCACCAGCTTCAATCATCACTACTTTTTCGGCCGTTCCTGCGAGCACAAGGTCAAGATCGCCTGTGTCGAGTTCCTGCTGAGTAGGGTTGATGATCAGTTTTCCGTCTACCATACCGACCCGGACGGCACCAAGCGGTACTTCCAGCGGGATCTCGGAAATAAGAAGCGCGGTGGAAGCCGCGATCATGGAAAGAACCTCGGTCGGATTCTCACCGTCAAAAGAAAGCACGGCAACCGTGATTTGGACTTCATTAAGGTAATCTTCAGGGAAAAGAGGACGAAGCGGCCGATCGATCAGACGCGACGTCAGGACTTCCTTTTCCGTAGGCTTGCTTTCGCGTTTGAAATAACCGCCTGGGATCCTGCCGGCAGCGTAGGTGCGCTCGCGGTAATCCACGGTCAGCGGAAAAAAATCACGAATTTCGTCCGGTTCTCCGCCCGCGACTACAGCCGCAAATACCACGGTCCCGCCGCATTGGACGGACACTGCACCGTGAGCTTGACGAGCCATATGACCTGTTTCGATAATGATTTCACGTTCACCGATCTGGGAACTGACTTTTTCTATTTTAAACATGGGAATGATCCCCTTTCATTTAGATGGATTCCTAGAAAGACCAGAAAAATGGAGGAATTATTTCCTCAAATCAAGGCGAGCGATAATCTGCTGGTATTTTTCAGGATTCTCTTTGCGAAGGTGGTTCAGGAGCTTCTTGCGCCGGCTCACCATCTTGATAAGGCCATAACGCGAATGATGGTCTTTGACATTCTTTTCAAAATGTCCTGACAGGCCATTGATGCGCTCCGTAAGAAGTGCTATTTGCACCTCATCAGACCCTGAATCGTTCTTGGAAATTTTGTACTTCGAAATAATTTCTTTCTTTTTTGTTTTTTCTAACGCCATATTCTTTCTCTAACTCCTTGTTAGTCTTTGATTTACGTCGTTTTCCCTATAATTAGGATTGCGCAAGTATACCTGATGCCCCCCTGATTTGTCCAGTACTGTGTCATTTTAAAATTTTAGTAATCCACGGTACTGACACTACAAATCCATGGAATTAAAATTGATGCGGGACCAGATTTTCTTAATTTCCAAGTTCCCTCAAAATGGAGCTCTTCTTGTAATATCTTTGAGCAGTCCAAACATCTTTTTGGATAGCCGTTTTGAGCAATGCTTCCATTGCAAATCTTTTTTCGGGACGGAGAAACCGATGCAGGGCGATTTCCATCATTTCTCCATAAACTTTTCCTTCAAAATCCAGCAAATGAAGTTCGAGAACGGGTTTCGGGGTCTCTTTCTTCGGATAAGTCGGCCGTTTCCCAAAATTCATAACACCAGGCATCCAGGGAGGTAATAAAAGATTCTTGTCCAAAGGCCCCTGGGAGAGGAACCATTTTCTGTTTGGCAAGAACCGGCCAGAGGCAACATAGACTCCAAGCGGCAGAAGGATGTCGGAATGCGGTTCAATGTTTGCGGTGGGAAACCCAAGATGAGCGCCATGGCCTTTGCCATGAACGATCTTGCCGACAATGCTGAATGGCCGGCCTAGACATTGCGCCACCTTTTCCACATCCCCTTTCATCAAAAGTTCACGAATCCAAGAACTGGAAACAATTTTTTTTCCGATCCTCACCGGCCCCATGCTTTTGAAAAAAAACTTGTTTTCCCTGGCAAGTTTTTCCATCAAAATTGTATCGCCTTTACGGGCATGCCCGAAATGTGCGTCATAGCCCATGCAGATCTCGAGAATATGGAGTTTTTTAACAAGAATTTTCTTTACAAAATCTTCCGGTGATATGGCGGAAAAGGCCGGCGTGAAAGACTGGAGAAAACAGACATCCATCCCGGCTTGTGCTAAATGAAAAAGTTTTTGTTCCATGCTGTGCAGGAGCAGGGGTTTCTGCTTGGGATGTAAAATACTGTGCGGATGTTGTCGAAAGGTCAGCACCGCGGCCTGGGCTTGATGCTTTTTCGCCTGTGAGACCACGTACTGAAGAAGTTTTTGATGCCCTAAGTGGAACCCGTCAAAATTTCCGAGCGCAAGAATAAGCCGCTGAGAGGTCCTGGCCTTATAATGTTGTAGGTCCGTTACAATTCGCATGATTGACCACAGAAGCGTTCAAGGGCAAAATCTTTTCGCGGAGCTGGGCTTCGGTAAAATTCTTCAGATCTTCGATCGTGACGCTTTGTTCAAGCTGGAACTTCCCGCTTCGTAGCCTGCGGAGATTCGCAAGCGTCGCATAACACCCTAAGGCATCGCCCAAATCATTGATCAAAGTTCTCAAATAGGTGCCTTTGGAGACGTGGGCAAAAAAATTTACAAAACGTCCTTCCTTTTTATCGAGACGAAAGCTAAAGACTGTCACAGGCCGGCCTTTCCGGGGAATTGTTTTCCCTTGCCGCGCAAGTTTATAAAGACGTGTTCCCTCATGTTTTAAAGCGGAAACCATGGGCGGCACTTGAACGATTTCACCTGTAAATTCTTTAGCCGCCTTCGCCTGGATTGCTTCAAGAGTAATATGTTCCCACGGAGCTTCAGCCACGATTTTTCCATGCCGGTCATGAGAATCCGTCTGAATACCGAGCTCCATGACGCCGAGATATTCTTTATCACAAGAACTTAGCGGCATGGACTGTTTGGTTGCTTTCCCGAGAAGAAGCACAAGCAGTCCGGTGGCAAGAGGATCGAGCGTTCCCGCATGGCCGACTTTTTTGATTCCAAAACGTCTGCGCACAAACGCGCACACATCATGAGAGGTCCAATCTTCGGGTTTATCGACCAGGAGAACACCGTCGATAAAAGGAGAGGTCATTTACGCGCCTTTTTCTTTTTCCTCAATTTTACGGAGGACTTGACCGATTTCAAAATCTTTATCCAGGGAATCGTCCAGCTCAAATTGAAGTTTGGGAGTATAGCGTAATTTTAACGCCACACTGACTTCCCTCTGGAGAAAACCCGCAGCACGCTTGAGCACTTGAAGCGTATCGTCTTTTTTCTTTTGATCTCCCATCACACTTAAAAAAACCACGGCAGATTTAAGATCCGCCGTAATCTTCACATGCATCACGGTGACAAATCCAAGACGCGGGTCTTTGACCCTCTCCAGAATAAGCTTACTAAGTTCCATCTGGAGCAAAGAAGCTACACGCTCTGTTCTTTTTCCTTGCATAAAACACCTTGTTTCATGGAAAAGGGGGAAGTTTAAAATTATAATTTTGCGGCTAACTTATCGATCCGGTAAGATTCGACAATGTCGCCTTCACGAAGGTCATTAAATCCCTCCAGGGAAAGGCCGCATTCATATCCTTCGGCAACCTCTTTTACATCGTCTTTAAAGCGCTTCAGCGAAGATAATTTCCCTTCAAAGATCACGACATTATCCCGGACAAGGCGCACGTAATGCTGTCTTGTGAGACGACCTTTCATGACAATGGCACCGCCGATCATTCCGACTTTTGAGGATTTAAATATTTGGCGGATCTTCGTTTTGCCTTCGCTCACCTCTTTGAGCTCCGGCTCCAGGATCCCTTCCATGGCTTTGCAGATCTTTTCGACGGCATCATAAATAATGCTGTAAAAATGAATGTCCACACCTTCTTTTTCAGCCAATGTCTGCGCCTTCGGATCGGCTTTCACATGAAAGCCGATGATAATGGCATCGGAAGCCGCAGCCAGCATGACGTCCGACTCGTTGATGCCGCCCACAATGCCATGAATCACCTGAAGCCGGCATTTGTCGGTGCTGAGCTTTTCCAGCGATTGTGACAATGCCTCGATAGACCCTTGCACATCCGCTTTGATGATGATCTTCAATTCCTTAAAGGCGCCTTCCGAGAGCTTGCTATATAAGCTTTCCAAAGACATATGCTTCATAACGCCGCGCATCTGACGTTCGCGCAATTCCAGAGTTTTTTGCTCCGTGATCTTCTTGGCTGTTTTTTCATCTTCTACCGCATATAAAGTTTCGCCGGCTTCGGGCACGCCGTTCAAACCACCGAGTTCCACCGCATAAGCGGGCCCGGCTTCACGGACGGTTTTGCCACGGTCGTTTTTCATGACACGGATGCGTCCCATATATTGCCCGGCAATCACCATATCCCCTTGTTTCAGCGTCCCTTTTTGAACAATCACGCTCGCCACCGGACCGCTTCCTTTGGAAATATGACTTTCGATCACGACACCCATCGCCAGCCGATCCGGATTCGCTTTGAGTTCCAAAACTTCGGCCTCAAGCAGAAGCATATCCAGCAATTCATCGATCCCTTTTCCTGTTTTGGCGGAAACCTTGACACAAATCGTTTTGCCGCCCCATTCTTCAGGAGCAAGCCCTATCTTTTGAAGTTCTCCCATCACCTTGGCAGGATTAGCAGAAGGAAGATCGATCTTGTTCATGGCGACTACGATCGGACATTTAGCTTCGCGGGCATGGTCGACCGCCTCAATGGTTTGCGGCATCACACCGTCATCGGCAGCCACTACCAGAATGACAATATCTGTTACATTCGCGCCGCGGGCACGCATGGCCGTAAAAGCTTCATGACCCGGCGTATCCAAAAAAGTAACATGCCCTTTACCGGGAATATCCACCCCGTAAGCCCCGATATGCTGAGTAATGAATCCTTTTTCTTTAGCCGCCACATTTGTTTTGCGAATCGCATCCAAAAGCGAGGTCTTTCCATGATCCACATGTCCCATCATGGTCACTACCGGAGAACGTGGTTTCAGTTTTGCCGGAGACTCCTCCGCTTCACTGCGACGAATTTCCTGGGTCTCATCTTCCACTTTTTTAATCACAATACCCATCGTTTCCGCGGCAGCATAAACAATCTCTTCATTCAAAAGCTGGTTCACATTCGCAAAAATACCGATGCCCATGAGGGTTTTGATCAGTTCTGGAATTTTGCGATTCATTTTTTGCGCCAAATCTCCGACCGTGATCGGAAAACGAACATCGACCATTTGTTTCGCTGGAGGCGTCGGCGCGACCGGTTTCGGCGGTTCAGAAGACGACACGCCAACTTTTACTGCTTCAGAAGCTGTTTTTGGCTTGGGGGTTCCGGAAACGACCGCCGGGAACGGTGTTTTTACTTCGGGGTTTTTTTGTTCTACCGGCTTCGATTCTATTTTTTTCTCAACAACCGGAATCTCTGCGGTTTTTAATTTTTCTTTTTTAACAGAAGCGGCCGGTGCCACAGTCCCTGGCGCCGCTTTTTTAGGAACGGAAAATTCTTCGGTGGGAGCCGTTGTTTTTACTTTTACTTTTTTTTCAACCGTTTTCTTTGTTTTCTTAGGAGGTTCTTCGACGCTGTTTTTTTTATCCTTTGACGAGGGGCTTGAAGCAGAAGTGGATTTCATATATTTTTGAATGACTTCTTCGCCAAGAAGAGCCATATGATTTGAAACTTGTACACCCTCTGTTTTGAGCTTAGCTATAAGTTCTTTACTTGTCACGCCTAATTGTTTAGCCAGTTCATGAACCCGCATGTTCAGATCCCTCATTTTCCGCTGACGCTTCTTCCCCGTTTTCTCCCTCGTGCTTCTTTTCACCATTTTCTTCCGTATTTGGAGGATTTTCGCTCAAAGGGTTTTTTTTGCCAATAGCTTTTTGAGCGGAAGCAATGACTTTCTCGGCGGTCTTTGTCCCGATCCCAGGGACCTTCGCCAACCCTTCAGCGTTCATTTTCAGAAGGTCCTTGATGGAATGAATCCCGGCATTTTTCAAAGATTCTTCGGTTTTCTCGCCAACCCCGTCCAGAGAACTCAGGGGAATCATCTGGCTCGTGCTGCGCACATCGAGTTCCCATCCGATAAGCTTTGAAGCAAGCCGCACATTCTGCCCTTTTTTTCCGATCGCAAGCGAAAGCTGATCATCCGCCACAAGGATTTCGGCTCTTTGTCTCTCGCGATCGATTCTGATCTCTTTAAGTTCTGCCGGCGCCATCGCATTTTTAATATAAACCTCCATGTCATCAGCATACCGGATAATATCGATCTTTTCCCCTCCAAGTTCTCTGACAATGCTCTTCACGCGTTGTCCGCGAACCCCCACACAGGATCCCACGCAATCGATCTTGTCATCCTTGGATGTGACGGCGATCTTCGTCCGTGACCCGGCTTCACGCGCCACCGCTTTAATGATCACCACACCGTCATGAATCTCCGGAACTTCCATCTCAAAAAATTTTGTCACAAGATCGGGATGCGTCCTTGAAAGAATCACCTCGGGTCCTTTGGATGTTTTTTTCACCTCCATCACATAAGCGCGGACAATATGCCCTTGCTTAAAATTATCCAGGGGAGATTGTTCCCGGGCGGGTAGAATGCCTTCCGTTTTTCCAAAATCGAGGATGATGGATTTTTTTTCAACACGATGAACATTTCCGGAAACGATAACACCTTGTTTGTGGCTGAATTCTGTAAAAATAGAATCTCGTTCCGCTTCACGGATCTTCTGGATGATGACCTGTTTGGCGGTCTGGGCCGCGATACGGCCGAAATGAGGATCATTGATCTCCTTGCCTTCGTTCAACACGCTGATGCGAAAGGTTCTTGGATCAATTTGAATCTCAAAAGTATCCGCTTTTTCCGGAAAGCTTTTGCGGCAGGCAGAAATAAGAGCATGACGGAGAGCTTCCAAAAGCACTTCTTTGGAAATACCTTTCTCTTTTTCTATATATTCCAGCGAAGACAACAAATCCTGTGACATTTTGTCTCTTATTTCTCTCTTTTTCTGTTTTGAAGAAAAAAAAAAGTGGGTTAGCGCCCACTTCTTCTGCCTGCTAAAATTTAATGTAATTATTATAAGGAAAAAAGACGAAAAGTCAATAAAGGAGTCTTTGAAAAGGAAGAAATGATCGTCGTTCTATTTTCCTTAACTTATTGGTACTAAATAAGTTATCGATCAAGAAGAGGATCCATTCACCTTACAAGGATTGACGTTTCTTTTTTTGGGTTCTCGCCACCTTCGATGCGCCCAAAGCCAGTCGCCGGGTCTTTTGCGAACCTCCTCCTCGATCTTGGAAACATATTGTTGTGTATTCGCCAGCAAATCCGCCTTGAGATCCCCTGTTTTGATAAGTGGAAACAATGGCCCATATTGAATCTTTGAGAGTCCGCTCTTATCGCGATAAAAAAAAGCGGGAAGTACTGGATACTCATATTTTAAAGCAAGCATGGCAGGCAGCGTGCTGGTAGAAGCCTTGTGACCGAAAAAATCCACCCAGACAGCACCTTGGCTCTCATGTTGATCAATGAGCACCGCCAAAATCCCGCTTTGCTTAAGAACTTGAATGGAAGCGCGGACCGCACCGGCTTTGTCAATGTTTTGAAGGTTCGCGGTTTCGCGCATGCCACGGATATATTGATACAAATAAGGATTTTTCAGAGGCCGACCAACGGCATGGCAAAAAAGACTGTGTTTTTTGATCGGGATCGCCAACCACTCCCAGTTGCCAAAATGCGAAACAATGGCTATGAATCCACCTTTCTTCTCAACAGCCTCCAAAATCGCTTTCATGTCTGGAGGCTCAATATATTTATCAGGGTTCATCGTAACATCAGGTGTTCGGATGAATTCCAACCCGATCTTAAGCAGGTTCCTCATGGATGCTTCCGCGATTATGAGAAGTTCTTCTTCTCTTTTTTCATCTCCAAAGGCAAGCCTTAAGTTATCAAGCATGATCTTTCGCCGGATCCCCAAAATCCTGACGGCGAAAACACTCGCGATGTTTGCGATTTTATAGCTCACGCGAAGAGGAATGAGGCGAATCAGAAAAGCCGCGATCCGGAAAAGGAGATATTCAAGAAAAAAACAGATTTTTTTGAATGGTGTCATATACGCTCAGGGAGCGGGTAGCCTTACTTCCAAATGAAACATAAATAAAACAACCGGGCAACCCCGTCCTTATCAAAATTAAAAAGGAGAACGGGGCAGTCCGTTCAAATTTAATAATCAATGGAGCGGGCAGCACATGATCTTATCGAATTCAGAAGGAGATCAGTGCAGCACCGCTTTTCCTATCTAAAAAAATATAATGAAAAAGCGGGCAGCGGGAATACTAAAGCCCTTGCTTTAGTACCGCAAACAGATCGAAACTTGTGGTTTCGATCTGCGGTCGAGGTTCTCTCCCCGCAGCCCGTTCAAAAAAATATCAATGGAGCGGGCAGCGGGAATCGAACCCGCATGGTCAGCTTGGAAGGCTGAGACTTTACCATTAAGCTATGCCCGCACAAATTTAAAAAGCAGGGGGTATTGTAATCAAGGAACCGATGACACGCAAGTGATTGAAATGTCAGCCCATTTTTTCCCTTGCGAGAAAGAGCCGGATCATAAGGGCTGCCGGCCCGAAAGCGCCCTCGCGAGAGTGGCTTGATCCGTGTATTCGATATGACTTCCGACCGGGATCCCGCGCGCGATACGCGTAATCTTGATTTTAAAAGGCTGTAAAATCCTGGCAAGATAAAGCGCGGTCGTATCGCCTTCGGTATTAGGATTGGTCGCTAGAATAATTTCTCGGATCTTGTTTTTCTTCACACGCTCTAAAAGGTCCTGGATACAGATCTGGTCAGGCCCGATACCGTCTAAAGGTGATAAAGCGCCGAGCAGCACATGATAAACGCCAGGATGATCCCCTGTTTTCTCGATTGCCACAACATCCTTCGGATCTTCAACCACGCAAACGATCCCTTGATCACGTCCCGGATCCGAGCAAATATGACAAATTTTCTGGTCGGAAAAATTGTGACAGATGCTACAGAAGACAACACTTTCGCGGAGCTGTTTGATGAGCTCGCCAAGCGTCAGGACATCTTCCGGTTTGGTCTTTAAAAGATAAAATACGATCCGTTCCGCAGACCGTTTTCCGATGCCCGGCAATTTGGAAAGAGATTCGACCAATCGCGTCATCAGGTCCGAATAAGCTTTCATGAATTTAAAACCCAAATTTAGTTTTCATGGATAAGAACGGGTCATTCTCTCCGGATGATCTTGGCGCCGTCAAAGATCTCTAGAGCTTTCAAGACAATATCCGGAGTTTCTTTGTCTTTGGAGGTGGTCTCATTGCCCTCGGATGATTCTTGGGTCATTTCTTCCCGCTCCGTGACAACAAATTGCACACGTAACTTTTTACCAAGCACCTGAGTGAAGGCTTCTTCAACCACTTGTTTATTCGATTCTTTTTCCAGTGTCTCTTTATGAAAACGAAATTCGGACGGCAACCCCAACACGATAGTGGTTCCGTCCACCTCCACAGGTTCGGATTCTGCCAGAAAAAGGCTTGTGGACATGCGTTTGGCCTTCACATATTCGATCACCTGCGGCCAGAATTTTTCCACATCATTCAAAGTGAGACCGCCTTCTTGTTGAAGATTCTCGGAGGGCGGTTTTTGAGATGTTTTTTGCCTCAGGGGTTCCTGATTTTCACTGGTGGATACCGTTATTTTTATTTTAGGAGCTGGAGATTCCGAAATCTTAACGGTTTCTATCGGTCTTTGAGTTTTTTTTTCCATAACTTGTGTCGCGACCGCGATATTTCCTCGCCCGGCCGCAACATTCTGGACAAGCTCTTCCACCGACTTCAACCCATCAAGGTAAACAAGCTTAAGGAGCGCGGTTTCCACCAGCAGCTTGGGAGAGGCCACAGGCCGGCGCAGCTGATGCTGAAGGTTTTGCAGGATCGCAAGAGCTAAAAGAATCTCAGACTGTGAAAAAACATTCGCTTTTTTCCGGAGTTTTGCGATCATGTCCGCGTTTGCTTCAATCAGACCTTCAGCCTTGGCCGCGGTTTTGAGCACCGAGAGATGCCTGAAGATCTCAAAAAGTCCTTTCGCGAACTGGGCCAGATCGCCGCCGTCCTCATATAATTTTTTGACAAGCTCAAAAATCTCATGACCTTTTTTCTCCCGGATCGCGGAAAGGACAGAAAGATAAACATCATCCGACGCGATCCCTAAAAGGGTCAGGACATCCTCTTCCTTGATCTTGCCTTCCGAAAAACTCGCAAGCTGGTCCAGAAGACTTTCTGCATCGCGAAGGGCGCCTTCGGTCGACTTGGCGATCAGGAAAAGCGCGTTCTTGTCGTATTTGAGTTTTTCTTTCTGCGCGATCTTTTCCAGCTTTTCGACAGCCTCGGGAATGGGGATTCTTTTGAATTGAAACCGTTGGCAACGCGAAAGGATCGTGAGCGGCACCTTGTGCGATTCCGTGGTCGCAAAGATGAACTTTACATGCGCCGGCGGTTCCTCGAGAGTTTTTAAAAGCGCGTTGAACGCGTCCCCCGTCAAGGAATGGACTTCGTCGATGATGTAAATCTTGAAATTTCCGGCGGAAGGCTTGAATTTCACGTTTTCACGAAGCGTACGGATCTCTTCGATGCCGCGATTGGAGGCGCCGTCGATCTCAAACACGTCCATGGAATTCCCCTGTTCGATCTCTTTACAGGAAGTGCATTTTCCGCAGGGTTTTTCCGTGGGGCCGTCTTTGCAATTGAGTGCCTTGGCAAGAATGCGCGCAGTGGATGTTTTTCCGACACCGCGTGGACCGGAAAAAAGAAAACTTTGCGGCACACGCTCCTGGCGGATGGCATTCTTGAGCGTGGTGGTAATGGTCTCCTGCCCAACGACCTCTTCAAAAGTCTGCGGCCTGAATTTCCGTGCGAAAATCAAATAGTCCATGTGGTCTTTTCTTTAGCGTTATTGTATGAGTGCTTTCTGGAATGAGCGTCTATGATGCGGGAAAAATCCTGGATTTTCAACAAGTTCTTATAAGAAAAAAGGGATGTGCCGAGAAACAATCTACTTTTTAAATTGGAACGTTTTCAGGACATGCTCAAATACTGGCGTATAGTTGTCATACTGAGATCCTATCGTTTCGAGCATTAACTCGTACAAACGACCCTTGCTTGTCAAATAAACTCGTATCCCTTTCAGCATAACCGGAGGGGCTTTCTCGCTAAACAGCGGAAAGGATTCATATTCATAAAGAGCCGAAACCGCTTTTTCCCCACCCACTTCTCGGGCTCCTTTATGGAGTACTTTAAATTTGGGTAGATTGGAATCCATTTTTAGATAAGCCTCCAGAAGATCGGGAGCGGTTTTCCCGCTTTCCAGCGGCCTTACGGTGGCATGAATAAGCGTCGTGAATCCATTTTCCGTATGAACAGGCCCGCGGAGATACACCAGATCGTATTTCTCCGTCCCACCCGAAACCTCCACAGGCGTCCAGCCCGTTTCAGGGTATTCAAATGTAAAATTGAGGGATGAATTTTCGGCTTTGAACTGAACGTATTTCAGCATTATTTGACTCTGGCTGATTTTTTGGGCTTCCAGGAAATAAAATGTACATGCTCCCACTGTGATGGTCACTATTATAACACCAAAAATCAGGAAGGGTTTTTTCCAGTTTTTTTTCTGCATGCTCATAAGGTCCTCATCCGATTTTGATCAGTATTCCGGTAAATTATATTGTGCATACCATTCGCGAACTTTAACCTTTGCCGCGGCTGAATCCTTGAGAGTGCCGTCATCATTCGCGAATGGACTCGCTTGACCATCAACGCGATCTCCTAACCCTGAGGCGTCAAAGACTTGGTTCGGAGGTTTTTTTAAATCCATCCAGATCTGGGCCGCTGTTGCAAAAGCGGTATACTCATCGTCAATGGTACCATTAAGCGAATCCCCGGAGCGTTCATTTCCCAATAAGTCATTCGGGACACCATATTGTAATGAAGGATACGGAAAGAGTTTGTGTTTACTCCAATCATCTTGCCATACAGCATGTTTGGTTTCATGCGCCAGTACATATGCCGCCGCATATTGATTGCTTTGCAGTTCGGTGCTCAATACGATGGTACTTGGGACGGTACCATAACAGACTCCCCAATTACCCGCTCCAGCATCACCAAACGAAACTGCTACATTATTTGAACGAATAAAATCGGCAAGGTGAGTGCCTGACACCATACCGGGGATACTCAACGCGGCTGTTGAGGTTGCTAAAATATCGAGGACCTGCTCGATGTCATCTGTATAACCATCAAAAGACGGCAAAGAAGGTGGGGGCGTCAGAACAAAATCAGGCCTCATCTCCCTCCCCCCTCCACCGCTAATAGTACCGCCCCCAAAGCCTATCCCGCCCCCACCGCTACCACTATTCCCCCCGTTTCCGCCGGAACCTGAACTCCTCCCGCCGCCGTCCGAAGAAGGATAATTGACAAAACCATCTTTATTGATCCCGAACTCCTGAAGCCAATTATTGAGAGACTCGATAGGCGTTGCTAAGGCAAGAAAATCTTCTTCGGATGCGTTAATAATCTTGTAGTTGTAGAATTTATTGCCTTCGATCAAAAGCCCCAAAGCCGACTTGATGGCTGTTTCATCTGCTGCCGCCAAAAATTTCCCGAGCACGCCATGGATCACGTGCTCTGCGGAACGAATCGCCCCAAGGGTCCGAACCGCTTCCGTTTCCTTTGCTTTTTTAACCTGCCCGACCATGCGCGGAATAATCAAAAAAGCTACGAAGGTAATGATCGCGGCCGCGATCAATAATTCTACCAATGTGAACCCTTTTTTAAGCCGCCTGTTTTTTCTTTTCATCCTTATTCCCGCTCATGACTTCTTCCAGTATTTTTTTGTTCTGGGCTGCCTCTTTTAAATGGGGATCCAGCGCTAAAGCCTTGTCCCATTCCTTAAAAGCGTTATCGACATCGCCTAAAAAAGCATGAGCCAGTCCGGCATTGGCGTGAGCTTTGGCATAACGATCATTGATTGAAAAAATCTTTTGAAAGACCTCGAGCGCTTTTTGAGGTTGATTTATTTTAAGATAAAAAAGGCCCATGTCGTTTTGAAGTGCAAGGTCGCTCGGATCTTTCCTTAATAATTGTTCATAATAAGAGATTGCTTTGGCGGAGTCCTTTTTTTGGGTAAACGTTTGGGCTAATCCGTAAATTGCACCAGGATTTTGGGGGTCTTTTTCCAGAGCTTGCTGAAAGCTCATTTCGGCTCGATCCCATTCTTTTTTCCCAAAATAAAGCTGGCCAAGACCAAGTAAGGCCTGCGGATCGTTAGGATCCCGGGACAAGGCTTCTTGATACTGGATCTCGGCCTGAGCGTAATCTTTCCGCAAACGCAAGATTTCTGCTCTATGGAGATATGCCCGCGGAATGGGAGCCGGGCTCTCGATCAAACGCTCCGTAATGATCCACGCCTGATCCAATGCCCCTGCCTGGATGAATGCCGCCGCGGCATTGCAACTGGCAATGGTGTCATTTTTCTGGCCCAATTCTTCAAATAGTTTTGCAGATGCCAAGTAATCGCCTGCCATATAAAGGCAAAAAGCGAGATTCCGTTTGAAGGTGAGTTCATGGGGCTTGAGTGTGACGAGTTTTTGATAATAAGGAATGGCTTTTTGATACTGTTTTTCGGTTTCATAAAAATGGGCGGCATTCTGAAGCAGATCGATATTGTCGGGTGTTTGTTCCAAGGCCTTTAGAAAATTCGCCTCCGCATTGGCAGGGATCTTCGCAGCGGCATAGGCACTTCCAAGGTTCGCATAAATAACCGCATTCATCGTCTGAGGACCCAACGCCTTATGAAAAGAGTCGGCGGCCTCAAGAAACTTGCCTTCCTTGTAAAGCGCAACGCCTTTGGTGAAATGGACCTGGTTGCCGGAGACCTCAAGAAACTCTGTCTGGGAACCGCGCCAGATCATTTCGACATCGCTCCGCGGGATCTTGACTTTGCCGCCTTTGGCTTCGACGGTCAAAAAATCATCTCTTTCTTTCAAGATTTTTGTTTCTATGACATTGCCGTTTTTGAGCTTGATAATCTCGGCTTTGACTGTTTGAGTGGATAAGAAAAGAGAGAAACATAAGAGAAGAAAAAATAATTTTTGGATTTTTTGAATTTTGTTCAAATGGTTCTCCGTTTCGTACGACTGTGTTGATTCAAAAAACGGGAAATCCCTGATCGTTCCTGATCTTTTATTTCCCCGAATAAGATAGGGGAAACTTTTTTATTTATCAAGCCTTTAGAACTTCAACTTTTTGAAGCTTTTTGTGTCTTGGGAAGAAGGCAATAAAATCGGTGCCTCTTTCGTCAAGTACTGCGCAAGAATCGTAGAGACTAAAAAGGAACCGCCGGCATTAAAATGACAGTCATCAAAAAAAAGATCGGGATCTTTAGGTAATAACTTGGCCAGATCCACACATTCGGCCTTGAGCCCCGCGCAAACATCCAACATCGCCTGGTTATACATCGCCATCGTTTCTCGAAGAACGCTTACGGAATAATATTTTTTGCATTGGTCGCCAAAACCCGCTTCGGCCCAACCGAACCATAAGGTGTTTTTTTCTTTTTCCGTCAGATGCTCCATCCACTTGGTGGGCTGCGTCACAAGGATCGGCCGGGCACCTCTTTGCCGAACCATGGTGACCCATAAGTACAACGCCTCTTTGTAGCTTTGCAATTTTTCTTCCATGGGAGGCATCGCATCAACCAGAATCGCCTTTTCCCGGTCTTTTGCCCTCAAACTATAGGAAACCGGGCCTGAACCTTGATCCAATTTTCGATCCACAAAAAGCCTGTTTTTTACCACCCTATACAATTGCCATAAAGCTGTTTTTTCATAAAAAGGAACGGGCTTCACCTCTTGTTTTTGGGGTGGGGCCTCCAGCGGAATCGCCAAAGCTATGGACAGGTCGTTGATCCCGGTAAGAAGAAGGATGGCATCGATAAACGGGAACTGGTTGAGTAAAAGTTCACTGTCGCGGATGTGATCCCTGACGATCGTTCCGCTTCTGCCGACATTGCCGACCCAGATGCGGTATCCTTGCTGGTTCACGATTTTTTGTGTGAGGTACGGCCAAGCTTCTTCATTATCAAGAAACAGACATTCGGTCGTGCTGCCGCCGACCGTAAGGATGTGATAATTCTGGTAAGGTGAAAATTCATCTCCGCGAATACCTTTCGAATTGACGGAATATCTTTTTTTACCAATAGACGTTCTAAAGGTCTTTTCAAGGTGCGGCTTCAGAATATAACGATCTTCAAGAGGCTCCGTATCTTTTACAGGGGCTTTCAGAAGCATCACCTTCCCTGCGATCATTTCGCTAAGGACCAACGCAAGGGCCAATCCTCCCAAGACCAGGCAAGCTTTGATGATGCTTTCCCTAAAGAAAGAAGGTTTCATTCAAATTCCTTTTTAGGCGAATTTTTGAAAAAATCGCTAACCTTTAGCATCTTTTTTCCCTGTTCCAGCGAGATCCGCCTGATAACAATCTTCCGGCAATAGTTTGAACTGCGGGCTATTGAATGTATCGATATAAGCCCGCGCCCATAAGGCATACCCTTTAGGGTTAAAGTGGGGATCGTTCATGTAATAATAAACATCCTGCGTCGTATTCCGGATAAACGGT
The DNA here is from genome assembly GCA_022711115.1 of Candidatus Omnitrophota bacterium. Classification (GTDB taxonomy): domain Bacteria; phylum Omnitrophota; class Omnitrophia; order Omnitrophales; family Aquincolibacteriaceae; genus JAKLFP01. The sequence goes on from JAKLFP010000001.1 coordinate 304,432, forward strand.
TCCAAAGCAGCCACGCTGTCCAGGTAAGGAACATTGTATTTTTTTGCGAGATGTTCGATCTCCTCATGCGGCCTTTTGGACCAGACTCTTTGCTGCTGCGGTCCGGAAAAAAGGAATTGCCCATAATACGGTGTCCCGGACAATAACAGTTTCACATGGTTTGCCTGGCAAAGTTTGATGATCTTTTCCAGCATGCCCATCGTAAAAGCAACATTTCCACGGGTTTGCGCGTCCCATTCGGGCTTGCACCACGACCAGCGGGGATAAAACTGCACCAGTCCCTTGCGAAGCACCATAGAACGCCAGTGTTCTTCCTCTTTTTCCTTGGATTGGTCCACTCTGTGAAATTTCTTCAACAGCCAGTTGTATAAATGAGAATATTGATATAAAAACAGGATCCCTCGCCGCAGCCATGTCGCCTTCACAGGCCCCTTTTCAGTATCAATGAACAATTGATAATAAATGTTCGTCGGCGATGCGGCAAAAGGCTCTCCCTTCTTATCATAAAGCAGCTTCTGACGGTATTTCCAGTCGTCATAATCATCCGACATATCGACATTAACCACCACGACATCGGGCTGATATTTGAGAAGATAATATTTGATGTTGAGGTAATAAATGACCGGCGAGTAACTGACCGTCCCGGTATTGATCACTTCAAATTGATAACCGGTTTTTTTGTATCGCTCGTTCAGGGCCTGCCCCACCAAACTCGGAACCGACTGACCCATGGGACAAGTCCCCTCCACAAAGGAATCTCCCACATAAAAAATGCGATAGATTCCTTTGGGTTTTTTAAGGGAAATGTCATGGTCTTCAACCCACCCTTGTGCGTTATAAAAATGCACGTAAGGTTTCTTAAATTCGGGGTTGCTGGATTGCCACCCGCTGACCGTGGATTTGGAATGAGGCCGCCACGCATGATTGAGCTGAAAATGCTCAAACGTGTTATGATCCATTTGGGGAAAGAACAAAGCAAACATAAGCTCCGCAAAAAGAAAGATCGCGACCGTCACACCCATCGCGGTTAAGCCTGCTAAAAACCATGAAAAAAAATTATTATTTCTTTCCGTTATAGGCATAGTTTCTTTTTTAAAAAGGAGGGACTGTTATTCTAAAATTTACTTATATAGAAAATATAACTATAAAAAAATATGGCGGAGAGGGGGAGATTCGAACTCCCGAACCGCTTGCGCGGTTAACAGTTTTCGAGACTGCCGCAATCGACCACTCTGCCACCTCTCCACTCACGAATCGTCATTTCGACTGAGAATACCAAAACGTTCCTTCAATAGCCGGCGTCCCTGACCCGTCTTAAAGAAATTTTCTCTTTGCCTTGCTGCCGTATAATCAGTACAACTTTCTTCAAAAACCAACCGCCATGGTCGACCTGCTTTCGTAGATCGCGTTCTCCCGGCATTGTGGGCCATGAATCGCAAATCAGCATTATTTTCACGGCTAGAACCAATGTAAAACTTCTTCGTTTTTTCACTGATCAGGACATAAATACAAGCCATAGATTCATTTTATCTTAGCCAGTTTTTCCGCCGAAGGCGGACCCGCCAAGCTTTGTGGCGGGCGAGACTGCCGCAATCGACCACTCTGCCACCTCTCCACTCACGAACCGCCACCTCGAATGAGAATACCAAAGTGTTTTTTCTATGCTATTCAAAAAGGATTCCTGAAATTATACGGGTTTCCATCCTTTTTGCAAAACACATATGCTTTATTGCTGCCTTGCGGCAATGTTCCTTCTGTCTTCGAAATGCTTTTATGCATCAGGACGTGTTGCGTGCTGCCTGTTCCGAAAACAGCGGGTGAAAACCCGAATCTTGGTTTGTGTACAAAAAGGTGAAACAGGATTATTTCCTGCAGTGAAATGCTTAAAAAAGAAACGGCAAAAGCCGCCAGCGCACTTGTTTAACGTAGGCCTGATATTCGGGATCCTGCAAAAGCATTTTTTCTTCGGCAAAAATCCGGAGAATCTGGCTAAGCAAGCACAATACGGCAACTAATCCATTATAAAGACTCGGCTGATTGATGATATAGCCTATACTGAAAATCTGATAGCTGGCATAGAGGGGATGCCGTACCCAACGGTACATCCCTCCCCGCTGGATCGCGCGATTAGCAGGAAGCATCCCAAAAGAACGGTTAAGCGAAATAATCGCCGCGATCGTAAGCAAGCTTCCGATGATCTGCACCACAGTTGCGATCAGGCTGGTCCCGGCAGCTGTCGTTCGTATGAACAACAGTATCGAAAAACTGCCCAAAAAAGAAGTAATAATATCCATCAAGCTCCAGGAAGTGGTCTTTGCGGCTTTACGGAAAACGGCAAAAACAAAAAAAAGAACCGCTTGTAAGATCAGAAGAGACTCGGAAATTTGCTGCCATCCTGTTAACCCCCAGACCTGCAGGCTATGCCCATAGATCCAAAAGGAAAAAAGAACTCCCCATGTGGTCCCACTTAGAATAAAACCCATTTTTTTAAATGCCGTTTGCATCTTTTTCTCCTGATCCATTTCAACTCGGCATTGCCGCCCAACGGCATGACGCTTAAAGACATTCCTTAAGACACGGCCTGTTAGACAAGCGCCGGTAGCACGCAAGAAAAACTTACACCTTGGGATTTGAAAAAAATTACAAGATCAGAAAATGTAAAAATCAGGAGGCATTTTAATTTCTGACCCCGAATTTTAAAAAAAGTTTCAAGACGGCTGGAGAGTATCGCCCACCTTCAGGTCGATTTTTTCAAGGCTCCCTGCGGGAAGTTCCACCACGGAGTAAGCATTCCAAACGACAGGCCCCAACCGATTGCGTTGAAAATGATGCGTGAGCTTCACAACCTGACCTGCTTTGGTCAAATAGATCACATCAATCGCGTATCTCATCCCTAGCGAATGAATGGAATCGCATGGGACCAGCCAAAGGCCGTGTCCCGGCAACAGCTGATCCGTAAAAAGCAACCCACGCATCCTGGAAAAAGGGGTTTTCGCAATCTTCAGGTTTTCCACAACAACTTCCCGGGTACGTGCCGTTATCAGCTTCATCGTATCCCCTTTCATCTTAAGCATTTTTGGCTGTATTTATTTTTTCTAAAAAAGGAATGATATTTAAAACAGAAGGCCCTATAAGCACGACAAAAATAGACGGCATAATCAAAAAAGCGAGCGGGAATAATAATTTGATTGGTAATTTTAAGATCTTTTCACGCGTCCGAATACGAATCGTTTCCCTCAATAAAGCACTGTGATTTCTTAACGTATCGCTCAGCTTCATGCCCAGTTTTTCGGATTCAATGAGCGTAATGACAAAGGATTTTATATCCGGAACTTTGGTTCTATTGGCAAAATTTCGAAAGGCATCTTCCGCAGGAAGCCCCACATTGATCTCGTAAAAGGTATAGCGCAATTCATTCGATAAAGGGGTTCCCTTCGTCTCTTCTGCTAAACGGACCAGAGATGCATTGAGAGACATACCCGCCTCAAGGCAGACAACCAGAAGATCTAAAGTGGTCGGCAAGGCCTCTTCAATCAAGCGTCGATAGCGACGGACCATATAAATTTTCAAAAAAAGTTTTAGCGATAGCCCTGCCAAAATAGCCATGAGAAGTTTTATGGCCACCGGTCCGGAAGCAGGAGCTGCTTGCTGCCACAAAATCGCAAAAAATATCGGGATACCTAAAAAAAGAAGATTTTCAATGTAGAATTTATGGGGTGAAATATGCGCGGCTTTTAAAACCTCCTCTTTATATTGTTTCGCAGACGTCAAGATGCTTAAACGTTCCTGAAAGCGGTCTTTTTGGGCGGTGGATGTCAAAAATGACCAAACTCCCAATCCGACCGCAAGGCTAAACAACACGATCACAATCGCGAATATCATTTTCTCCTCTTACGCTTAAAAGGGAATTCTCAAATTGACCATTTTCTTTACGATCAAGGCCCCCATCACCATCATCACCAGCGCAATCGTAACAAGATTGCGTCCGACTTCATTTTCAAACAAGGGCTTTAAATAACCCGGATTTAATAGGTTCAGGATCAAGGCAACAACAAACGGTGCCGTAGAAATAATCCAACCGCTTAGCCGCGCCTGAGCTGTTAAAGCTTTCAGCTCCTTGCGCATGACCACACGCGCTGTGATGGTGGCTTCCAATTTGCTCATGAGTTCTGAAAGATTTCCGCCGGACTCCTGCTGGATGGCAACTCCGACCACAAAGGTTTTGGTGTCTTTGCTTCTTATTCGCTTGTAAAGCCCCGCAAGCGCATGCGCCATACTTTCTCCCATTTGCAGTTCGCCTACCACCGTTTGAAATTCTTTATTGATCGGATAGGGAGCATCATGGGAAACTCTTTCAAACGCGCTGGAGATACCAAGGCCAATCCCCACCGCCCCCCGTATGATCTGCAAAGCCATGGGAAAATGCTGGTCGAAAAGATCGACATATCTCGCATAACGATAGGTCAGAATACCGCTTGGCACAAAAAAAAGCGCCAGTGCCGCCGCGGGAACGGCAATGATATTGGGGATATGCGCTCTAACCAAAATAAGATATAAGAACAAAGCTCCGATGAGCGAAATGAGCACAAAAACGCTCACCGAAATGCCCCATCCGCTAGCCTTAAGCATGAGATTAATCTTCGAGAAAAAAGCCTGTCGCAATAGAATTGCATTCAGTGCGCGTATGTCACTGTATTGGTGTTTCTTTTCAACCTCAAGATGCCCTTTCTTTTTTTTCTCTTCAACTTGTCCTTCAAAACGCTTTTGCAGAAAGGCCGCATCTCCCGCTGTTTTATCCAACAGGAAAAAAGTAATAAAAAAAACGGATCCGGCCAACAGCGCGGCTAAAATAATAAATATCATGAGGGTCTCGTTTTAAAGTGGTTTCAAAATTCGGCTTAAAAATTTTGGTCTTACTGGGGAGAAAACAAACTGACCGATCACCCTTCCTTTTTCATCAACCCCCTTTTCCTCGAATTGCATCACATCCTGAAGGCTGACGACGTCTCCTTCCATCCCCACGACCTCTGAGATCGATGAAATTTTCCTAGTTCCATCGGAATAACGTTTGATCTGGATCAAAAGATGCAATGCCGAAGCAATCTGGCGGATAATCGATAAATGAGTCAGATTGGCATTTCCAAGCAGCACCATCGTTTCAATACGGCTCAATGCATCCCTTGGCGTATTGGCATGAACGGTGGTGAGCGAACCCTCATGCCCCGTATTCATCGCCTGCAACATATCCAACGCCTCTTCGCCACGGCATTCGCCGATAATAATGCGGTCAGGACGCATACGTAGCGCATTGCGCAACAAATCCCGCTGGGAAACCCGCCCTTTGCCTTCCACATTCGCGGGACGTGTTTCCAGACGGACCACATGCTGCTGCTGCAGTTGAAGCTCGGCAGCATCCTCAATGGTAATAATACGTTCTGTGTTCGAGATATGTGCCGAAAGGACATTTAAAAGGGTTGTTTTTCCCGTTCCTGTACCCCCGGAGATCAAAACATTTAATTTGCTTTCGACAGCGAGTTTGAGACACTCCGCCACTTTATCATTCAGCGACCCGAGATGGAGAAGATCCTGAACCTTAAGAGGATCCTTTTTGAAACGACGGATGGAAAGCACGGGACCGTTCAGTGCCAGGGGTGGAATGATCGCATTGACACGTGATCCATCCGCAAGCCGTGCGTCAACCATGGGCGATGCCTCATCCACACGCCGTCCCACCGCCGCCACGATACGGTTAATGACATGCCTCAAATGCGTGTCATCCTTGAAGGTAATACCTGTCAGGATCAATTTCCCACGCTCTTCAACATAGACCTGTTTGTAACCATTGACCAGTATTTCATCGATGGAAGATTTTGCCAGCAGAGGTTCAAGAGGCCCGAGGCCAAAGGTTTCATTTACGATTTCCTTGATAAGATCAGCTTGCTGGTAAGCATTCAGGGCGACCTTTTCTTCTCCCACGATTTTTTTTACAAGCTCCGCAACCTGGTCACGCGCGTCATTGGCCGGAAGTTTATTGATCGCTTCAAGATCCAGACGTTCAATGAGCTTCTGATGCAAGCGGAATTTCAGATTGTGGAAAAAAATATTTTGCCCTATTTCCCCGACGATTGGCTGAAAACCGGAAGCGCTTTCGCTGTGGGCGGATATTTGCTTTAGCCGGTCCGCGAGACTCATGGATGGATCACCTTCTTAAGCGCTTGTTTGAATCCCAAAAACATCCGCATGTCTTTTTTTTCGGATTGGAAATCAGCTTCAATCTTTTTTGCGAAGTCTTTAAACTGAGCATTCAAAGGAGATCCGTGCGCGGCGTTAATAATCGCCTGTCCCATATTGACGCTTTGACATGCGCCGGCATAGTCATTGCTGAAAAAGTGCGCGAAATTATACCTCAAAATTTCTTTTGCCTTGGACAGGTTGATGGCTTCGTATTTGGAGCTATAACGATTGATAATGATTTTTATCTTTTCAGGTGAGTATTTCAACTGCTCAAGAAATTCAAGGCACCGTGAAGCGCTTCTCAAGGAAATAAGTTCCAAGGTGCTTGTGATGAAGATATGGCACGAATTATCAATAATGGAAATCAACTGGTCGGTCAGACGGTAACCTCCGTCGATAAAAATATAATCAAAATAAACCATAAAAGCATCGAGCATCTTTTCAATGATCGGGGATGTCAATTGTTCGATGTCTTCAATTCTTGCGGGCGCCGGTAAAATGGAAATCCCGTGTTCGGTCGGCGGCAAAACCCCGCGCAAATATTTATCATCAACACGGTCAATATTGTGAGAAATATCCATTAAAGAAAACTCGGGTTTGTAATTTAGAAAGAAGGGGATGTCACCCGCCTGAAGCGCCATGTCCCATAGCAGAACCCGCTTTTTGGTAAGTTTCGCTACGCTGATGGCAGTATTGACAGTGACAAAAGTGTTCCCCACACCGCCTTTAAAATTAAGGAAGGTGTATACCTTCCCCAGTTTCCTCGAACTTTGCGGCGTCCCGCTCCGTCGAAACCGCTGTATCACTTTCAGGATTTCTTTTTCCTGAACCGGAAGTTCGATAAAATCCCGCATCCCGTACTTCACGAACTGAAGCGCATGAGGTTTAAGCTCGGGGGTCAGGATTCCCACAAGAGGAACGATATCACCCACCTTTTCCAGTTTGGAAATCAAATGCTGTAGCTCTTCATCGGAAAACGATCCGAAATCCACCAGGATCAACTGAGGGCCGTAGCGTAAAAACATTTCCTCTGTGGTTATTTTAAGCGGGCACAGGTCGAGTTTGCAACCGGATTCCGGATGTTTCCGGAAAAACTCTTCAAGGGTTTGCGCGTTTTTATAATCATTTGAAAAAATAATGGCGTTGATTTTCTGTACTTCCATAATTTCTCCTATGCTTGCTTTTTTAGCCTACAAGCGAGAATGGAACGAATAAACTTATTTCATCGAAAATCTTCTGCAACGCGGCTTGAATTTTCGCAATATTGTTGGTGTCTTTAATATGATAATGCTCCTCAAGCCCCGAATATTGCGCGATCAGGTCAAACAGCAGCTTCGTTGTCTTCTGCTGTTGTGTTGATCCGCCAAGATCCCCGAAAGTGATCGGGTAAACACGGATATTCTGTTCGATCGCCTTCGTTGCCTGCGCAAGGGTATAATTCCGGGCTAACGCCAATTCCGCCGCCGTTGCTTCCGATCCAAAACATTCGACTGCGCCACCGGGTGTTTTGGGTGCGCAGTTAGGCAATCCGTCCGTAAACACAATAATGACCGAAATGCTTCTCGAGGAAGTAGCGCTGCTGGTAATACCGCCGGCCGCGGTAAGGATCGCATCTCCGATATTGGTGTTTCCGTGGGGAATCGCAATAGGGCCGAGAAATTGTTCTATCGCCGGATCATAAGCTGCTGTGCCGTTATACTTATAGACAGGATTGGTGACAACGGTCGCATCAGGAAGAGTAATAGGATCGGCCCGAATAAGGTTATGATAAAGCTCGCTATTGTTGAAAAGCGGCGTAAAAACGTTGTTTATATTGTCCTCCGTGACCGGGATCAGCGCAGGCCCCGACAATTTTTGGGTAACATGGCTTGCAAAATAATAAACCCCCGCCATATCCCCCAGATCACTCTCAGCGATCAAGCCTTCCAAAAAATCAAGCGATGAATTCAGAACCACTTGTAAAGGCTGCGGGTATAAGGGAGGATTCGGTGCCGGAGCTAAAGGGCTAAAAAGCATCGGAAAGGACGTGCTAAAAGTCGGACGGCTGATAAAACTCTCCGTCTGCGGCCACACAGGATTGGGGGCGGTTATTTTGCCTGTACCATCCATCGTGGTCGTTCGAGGATAGCTGATATCATCCATGGAACCGGAATTGTCGATGACGAGCGCGAAATTGCGCGGGCTGAGCGAAGAAACGGAATTACGCGAAAAAGAAAGGCTTGCCACCCCGCAAATGTTCCCGAAAAAAGTCTGCACAGCGCCCCCTCCCATGCGAGTGACATGCACACGAAACGCCGTAATATCATGCAGCCCGATGCCTCCGCCCAGTAAATCTGCTGTCCGATCCGTAAACAACAGATTATGGGGATGGCCCGGCTTTTCATGGTAGGGATTCGTGTTGGTTAAATCAAACGTACCGAATTGAAGCGAGATGGTCATGTCGGGATTATTACTAAGAACCTTGCTTTTGGCCATGACAGCCTCAGTGGTATCTTGCGTTCTCTTTCTGATTTTTTTGATGACGGTGAGATCACTTAGATTCTGCCCCGCTTTGGCCGCAGCGCGCATCTCGGTAAGAAAACTGGCCGCGGCAGTTAAGGCTCCCGAATCCGCTATGGATTTTAATTCCGTGGAAACGACCATGACGGCAGAGAGATCCACAGCAAGGGCCGCAAGCCCCAGTGCCGCCACCATCATCGCAATGCTATAAACCAAAAGCATTCCTTTAGCATTCTTTAAAACAAAAAATAATCTAGATATCGTAGAAATTGATCCTGTTTTGCGTTTCATTGCCTGTGCCCTGCCCTTCCCCAACAACCTCTTTTTGGATTCTTTCCTTGGCCTTCTTGGCCTTTTCTTTCTCCAGCTCTTCAGCTTTCCTGGCCTCTTTTTTCTTTCGTTCTTCGGTTTTCTTAATCTCTTTCTTTGCCCGTTCTTCGGCTTTCTTAACCTCTTTCTTGGCGCGTTCTTCTGCTTTTTTGGCTTCTTTCGCCGCCTTTGCCGCGGCTTTTTTATCTTTTTCCGTTAAACGTCTGGCATCCTTATCCTCAAATTCCTTTGCCAGCGCTTTCTTGTAAGCGAGTGCGTCCGCTTTTTCAGCAGCCTTCCTGTCACGTAATTCCTGCTGGGCTTTCAGATATTCCTGGCGCAATTCATCACGTTTGATTGTGCGGTCCGAAATACCTAATCCGGATTTGCGTTCATTTTCATAACGCGTGAGATATTCTTCCATAGCCAATGCCTTTGCGATCTCGAAGGGCGGCTCCGGAATTTCATTCATAGTAAACAACGGGTCCTCTCTCTTTAGGTCTCTGAGATCAAAACTTTCCTTTTGGAGATCCACGATATGCGGCGTAATAAAGATCACCAGCTCAACGCTCGCGTGTTCGCTCGATTTGCTTGAGAAAAGCTTGCCGAGCAAAGGAATCTTCCGAAAACCGGGCACTCCGGAATCTGTATTGGTATTTCGATCCGCAATAATTCCGCCGATCACAAACGTTGTATCGTTATTGATTTCAACTACCGTATTGGCCTTCCGGCTGGTAATCGCGGGAATATTAAACCCGTTAGCGATAATACCATTCGCCTGGTCCAGTTCGCTGATCTCGGTTTGAAGATCAAAACGGATCCTGTTGTTGTCTAAAATAGAGGGCGTATAAGTCAGCTTGGTACCGTATTCTTTATAAGTGACGTCCGTGGTATTGGAAGTCACCTGCGGGATAGGAAATTCTCCTCCGACAAGGAGATGGGCTTTGGAGCCATCCCGAACAAGAATATTCGGCTTGGCCAAAACTTTAACCCAACTTTCATTCTCAAGTAATCTGACGACCGCACCGCCCCACCAATTTTTGCTGTGATAGGAGCCCGTCCAAGTGGTTTTCGTGCCATCCTCCGGAAGAGCTAGAACAATATCTTGATGATCGTCAGAAACCTTAGACATGACAGGCCCTAATCCACCGGGCATGAATGTCATCCCGAATTTTTCAGCAAGATACGCACCGTCAATGCTGAACTCATTGTCCTTGGAGCGACTGATCTCAATGACCCGGATTTCCAAGAGGATCTGCTTTGCTTCATTGACTGTCACGATGCTAGCGCTGTCTTTGGAAAAGGCTTGCGACGTTTCCGCGATCTGTTTTTGCATCTCCACGGTATCGACATTGCCGCGGACCACATAACCTTTTTCGGTCGGAAAAACATCCACCTTGTTCTGCGGGGCGATCTTTGCCAAAGCCTCTTTCAAAACGGTCGGATCGCCAACGGAGGTCACATTGTACACATAGATGTCCCCGGCCTTGTCCCAAACCAGAAGGTTGGCCGCGCCTTTTGTTTTAGTGGAGATCAAGACCTCCTGCTTATTAACGACTGCGACATCTGCGACATCGGGTGCGGAAATGGCCACACGGCCCACTTCCCGGTTGAAATGAATCACATGGCTGTTCCCGCTGATGATCTGCAGGTCGCTCTTGCCGACAACTTTATTTTCACTCCACGCAGGTTCTTCGACAGCAGCCGGAAGGGACTGGGTTTCCTTGTTCTTTGAAAAAGCATCGGACGAAGGACCGGAAACCGGGACATTCTGAGGCGCGTCAGGAACGACTGCCACGCAAATCCCTGTAAAAGCGAAATTGGCGATAAGTAGAAAGATTCCAAACTTTTTAAGTAAAGTCTTCATACCTTCACCTTTTCCTTCTTAACTCCGCGATAAAGTTCGATCTCTGTTTGCTCCGGAAGTATGGGAATGATGGATGTTTGTTTCGTACCGACAATTTCATCAAGGCGCATGTAGGTGTCTTTCACGTCGCGCTCGGAAAACGGCCGTATACTGATGTCCAATTTGCCCTTTTTCATGGCATAGGCCATGATTTCCGCGCCTTCGGGCGTCACCGCCAGAGTCACAGTGACGGTTGAACCTCCTGGCATCCCTCCCGCCTGGGCCCCTGCTTGTTTCATCGGAGCCGCTTTCATCACCAGTATGTTTTTCATAATGGTCTTTGTCTCAAATTCCTTGGCGGAGGTATCCGTAAAAACAACATCCACACGTCTGCCAAATTTGAGGAGCCTCAGGGCGTCTTCTGAAATAGGCAAGCTTACCGTGGTCGCACGATAACCTTCGGGAATCATATTGGCAATATTGTCTGTTTCGTCCGCGAGATCAAAGCTCCTGATAACATTCCCCCGTTGAACGGCATTGCGAAGATTTTGTCCCACCACCGGCGCCAACTCCGTAAAGGCAGTGCTCAACTCTGTCCCTTTCGGCATCAACAGCAAACTGACATCGGTCTTTCCGATCGTATCCCCGATATCCAGATCCCGAACGGCTGTCGCCACAAGAATGGCTTTAGGATCTTTTTTCAACTCGTTGAAGACATGGAAAATAACTCCCAGTGTCAGCAGGGCACATAGTACCGAAAGAAAAAAAATGGATCTTGAAGATAGTCTCATAGGCAACCTCTACGGTGCTCAAAGTGTTCAGGGGTTTGATGAATAAAACTTATCCTTCGAATTTGCATGAATCATCATCCGGATAAACAATACATAATTCTTCTTGACTGCAACTGCTGCGGTCTAACCGGCAAAGTTGGTTCGTCCCACAACGGGCATGATCATAGAGGCAGCAAGCGTCACTCTCTCCCCTTATCGTGCAGCGTTGTTCCAGAGTACATCCCGTGTTATATAATCGGCAGTTTTGTTCCTGAGTACAGTATGTCGCATTCAGCTGACACCGCTGATCGGGCGTACAACCGATACCGTAATACAGACATTCTTGCGTCTGTGTGCATCCAGTATGATAAATAGTACATTCCTGATCTTGAGTACATCCCGTGTGATAATACTGGCATTCCTGCGTCTGCGAGCATCCAGAGTGATAAATAGTACATTCCTGAAGCTGTGTACACCCTGTATGATTCAATCGGCAATTCTGCTCTTGGGTGCAATAGGTTGCATTCAGCTGACACCGCTGATCGGGCGTACAGCCAATATTGTGATACAGACATTCCTGCTCTTGAATACATCCCGTGTGGTAATATTGGCATTCCTGCTCTTGAGTACATCCCGTGTGATAATACTGGCATTCCTGCGGTTGCGTGCATCCAGAGTGATAAATAGTACATTCCTGAAGCTGTGTACACCCTGTATGATTCAATCGGCAATTCTGCTCTTGGGTGCAATAGGTTGCATTCAGCTGACACCGCTGATCGGGCGTACAACCACTATTGTAATACAGGCATTTCTGCTCCTGCGTACATCCCACATTATTCAATCGGCAGTTCTGTTCCTGAGAACATTCTTCTCCATGGATATCGCATAACTGGTCATCCGTACACCCTGTATGATAGTAGGAGCATTCCTGAAGTTGCGTGCATCCAGAGTGATAAATAGTACATTCCTGAAGCTGTGTACACCCTGTATGATTCAATCGGCAATTCTGCTCTTGGGTGCAATACGTTGAATTAAGCTGACAACGCTGATCGGGAAGACAATTTACATTGAGAAGCAAGCATCGTTGATCCTGGGTGCATTCATTCCTTACCAAACAACATGCATCGCTTTCCCCACGGATGGTGCAAAGCTCTTCCTGGGTGCATAAGTCAGGATCGGTGGCGCATGTGCAAATGCCCGTAAGATCGCAAAGTCTCTGAGGATCCGTCACCTCCTCCTCGCCTGGTCCTGTATCGACAGGGAGTTTTAAATTGATATTTCCGGATTCTGTGCTTTTCTCTACAAAAGCCGAAGAGCTGACCCGGGTCGTCAGGGTACTGAGTCCCCAGGAAGGCGGAAGAAAAGCGGTCGTAAAAATAGTTATTTGCCGGGAAATATTGACCTGCAGAGGATTATCCTTGATCGCCCCCGGCGTTCCGTTGACTCCGGGAACAAGAATTTCAATCCCGTTTCCAGTAGCCGGGGGAGCACTAAGTCCGCCGACCAAAGCAAGGCTGGCTGTGATACGCGCCGTACAATCATTGATCGCCGCTTGGATCGCTGCTTCCTTAGTGATCCCCAAAGGGGGAGTGTAGTTGGGATTAAGCCTAGGGTCTGTAGCAAGCATCCTCGCTTCATCGCGGGCAATATTGTTGATAGTGTTCCGGGTGGTTAACGAATGGCCTGCATCAATAATCATAAGGCTTAAAGCAAGCAGCACAGGAATCGCCAGCACCGTTTCCACAAGCGCTTGTCCTAGTTGCCTCTTACCTCGAACCCCCCTCTGAAACATTTTATTCTACCTCTCATTCTCAAATTTTAGTCGAGCGAAGGCGCCGGCATGGGTTGGGGAAGAGGTGCAACAGAAGCCACAAACTGGGGCATGGTAATTGTCGAAGTGATCTGTCTCGCCGCCAAAGTCGGTATTAAGGAACCCCTCCCCAGAACATTACTAACCATTTGAGACACCGTTATAGTAACGAGTTTTGTGCTCTCTCCACCCTGCTTTTGCGCTGGTATAGTGCTCGTGCTGATCGTAATGGTGGGAGCGTTAGCTCCCGTCAAACCCATATTGGTCAAAATCTGGTTCATACATCCCAAGATGTAGGCATTGCCACCCGCTCCTTCGGGATTTTTGGTCATACTGGCAATGCGGGCCCCTTCCCGTGCCACCTGCGTCATCTCATGCAGTCTAAAGATTACCTGCGATAAATCAAAAATCCCCGCAAACATGAGGATATACATCGTGCTGCACACGAGGAGTTCCACAAGAACTTGACCGCGTGTATGATTTTTTTTCCTTCTTATAAGCACCTCTTTGACTGCCCCATTATTTTTTTCCATCTCCCCCACTAAGCCGTCTGAAATTTTACAGCAACGGCGTCCTTCCCCTCTCATTGCGAAACACCCTCACCATGGTGTCTAAGCCTTCCTCACCTCTTGATGAGGAAGGCTTGTCGCTTTGGCAACCGTTTCAACGATCACCCCACCATGTTAAGCGACAAAAAACAACCGCGTTTTTTAAAAAGTCGCGGCAAGCCAGGTCGAAAGCCAGTTAAACGCAGCAGTAATTTGACCCGAAAACGCTGTTACTGCAACGATCACGACCACCGCAACCAACCCGATGATCAATAAATATTCAACTAACCCTTGCCCCTTTTGATTCTTCATTGCTTGATCCCCCTTTTTATTTTTACTTTTATTTTCATTACTTTTATTTTTATCTCTGAAGCTATTACAAATATAACCAAATGTTTTTAAAATACAAGTCTTTGCTTCAAATATTTAATAAGTGTAATCTATTATTATTACTAACTATATATATAAAAAATACTCATACCTTAGCTTGTTATAGCAAAAATATTTTTATTTTTATGAATTTTTAAAAAGTTCCTGTATTTGGCCATACATAAAAAAACAATAAATAGTTAACATCCATAACTCCTGAAAACAAGAAAGTCTTTGTCTATCCTTAAGGGAATCGACAATATTTGAAAATTATTGAGTATTTTATTGGCTAAAAATGAGGCTGGGGTTAAAAAGGTCACGTCCACAAGCCCCTTGTGGCATTTACAAGCCGTCTTTCAAAACAAAATTTCTCTTTTCCTTTAAGGGCCACAGCCGTCGCACCATGTTCAGCTTCAGTGTAATAACGAATTGCCCTGGTGATTTGCGTAAAAGAAAGTGAATGGTTTTTGGGAGGACAGTTGCGGCTGGAAAAATTAATCGTTCTCGGTGCAGACGCGGTTTTTACCGGCTCTCTTGGCTTTATAGAGAGCCTCGTCCACGCGGTGCACCATCGGGTCCGGCACATTTTCTCCGGAATGAAGTGTGGCAACGCCCAGGCTGATCGTCACCGGAATATTTTTTTCTTCCCATTCGAATTTCATTTTCTCAATTTCTGAACGAAGGCGTTCGGCTGTACACTGCGCCGCTTCTGTCAGGCCTGCCTTGCGAAGCATGATAATGAATTCCTCGCCTCCGTAGCGGGCCGCAAAATCGATTTCCCGAAAGGGACGCCGCTTGCGGATATGGCTGAGAAGGACCGAAGCTGTTTTTTTCAAAACCATGTCCCCGGCAGGATGACCATAAGTGTCGTTGATCTTTTTGAAATTATCGATATCAAAAAGGATAATCGAAAGGGGCTCCTTGCGAACACTTGCCTCACGAACAATCTGGTTCATGATCACACGAAAATGGCGGATCACGTAGAGTCCGGTGAGCCCGTCGCGGGTGGCCAGATGAAACAGATGTGTTTTTTCCCGGGCGGCCGTGATTTGGACATAGATCGCCGAAAAAACAAAAAGGCAAAAAATAAGAAGCAACGGGTAGACCCCATAAAACCAGTAATGCGCTTTATAAAAGATCAGAAAACAGAAGAGGAACCAACCGATCCCGAGCAGAAGCCCGGAAAGAAGAGACAGGGCGCCTCTTAACAGGATGAATAAAATGGACGCCAGCAAGCCAATACCGATCAGGCAAAGGATATTCAGCCAAAAGGGTGCCGGCCGGATCCAGTGCCCGGTCATGGCGGCGTTCATGATGTCTGCATAAACGCCAAGCGCCGGATAGGAAACATCAAACGGCGTCGTTTTAAATTCCGCCTGATTTTTGGCAACAAGCCCGACCATGCATATTTTCCCCGCGATCTTTTTGGGATCAATGACAGGTTTTAGCCCATCCCGGATCGCGTAAAAACTGTGGATCAGATCCGAAGAGCTGTAGCGCGCGATCCTTTCGCCCCATCCCCCCGTCCACGGAATGATGACTTTCCCATGATGATCGCCCCAGGCAACCCAGTCTTTGGGTAGTGGGATCCTTTTTTTGAGAAAATCATATGCGGCAGGAAGAACAAAAAACGGATAAGTCTCCGTCCCATAACTCAAAAAAGGATTGAACCGCCTCAAAATCCCGTCGGGATCTGCGGGCAGTTCGCGATGCCCGATGGCTTGTGCGTGATCTTTTATTTTCGGAAGCGCATGAACCCATGTCATTTTTCCCTCGCCTTGATCCAGAACCACGGGCATTCCATGGATCCAGAATTTTCTTTCCTTCTGCGGTTTCAGGTCTACGGGCAAATAAACAGGCGTTGTGATCCGTGCAAAAACCTGCGAAAGATCCCTATCCTCTTTGGGGTCGGTGGGTTCGGAAAAATTAAAATCAAGAACGATCGCGGCCGCTTTCCATTCATCCAATAAACGCAGCATGGCGGCATGATAACTGCGCGGCCAAGGCCACGGTCCTATCTCATCCAGCACCGTTTCGGAGATCTCAATAAGAACGATATCCCGGCTGAACTGTGTTGAATGGGCGAATTTCATGAAGGTATCCAGAACGATATGCTCCAGACGATCCAATTGATGAAATGCCAGCAGAAAAACAAAAGCGGCGATAATGGCGAGGTAGGTTCCGAAACGAAGCCAGCCCCGATAGCGGCGGGAACGGCTGCGGCCAAATAATTTTTCGGTCGTTTCAGTCGTCTCGTGAGAATCCATGATCCGAAATTTTACAGTATTTTAAAGGAAAGAGCCAGCAAAGGCATTTATGCCCAAGGCGTACGGTGTCTTCGATACTGCTTTTCTTCTTTACCGAACTCCGCAGGTCTTACGAACAACCCATACTGTTGCCGCAATTAAGACATTTGTAGCAGGAACCGCTCCGGACCGTCACATGACCGCAGTTCGTGCAAAACGGCGCGTCCCCCATCATGTTGGCAAGATGTTCATTCGCTGCCGATGTACCGGCAAAGGCATTTTCTTTTTTGAATTCTTTGCCGGAAAGGGATGCGTGTTTTTCCGGGAGAGATTTCTCTTCAGGAGAAAGGATCAAGCGGCCTGGATTCCCAGAGGCATTTTTATGAAGCTGCGTGTCTTGAGGATCCGGCGGGACCTGGATAAATTCTGTCAGCCCGAGATATTCCATACCCAAAACGCGAAAAATATAATCCACGATCGAAGTGGCGTATTTGATGTTCGGATGATCCACGAATCCTTGAGGTTCAAAACGCGTGAACGTGAAGACATTGACGAATTCCTCCAGAGGCACACCGTATTGAAGTCCCAGCGATACCGCGATGGCAAAACAGTTCATCATGGAACGAAATGCGGCGCCTTCTTTGTGAATATCGACGAAAATCTCCCCCAACTGCCCGTCCGCATATTCCCCTGTCCTGAGATAGATCTTTTGTCCGCCGACGCGGGCTTCTACGGTAATACCGGCCCGTTTTTTGGGAAGGCGTTTTCGCTCGAGAGCTTGAGGATGTTCTGCAGAGATCTCCCTTTTCTTTTCCGTTTTTTCGTCACTAGATTTGGTATTCAGAGGCTGGGAAAGCTTGCACCCGTCCCGGTAAAGAGCCACAGCCTTGAGTCCCATTTTCCAGGCTTCCACATAGATTTTTTCGATCTCCTCGACGGTGCTTTCATGCGGAAGATTGACGGTCTTGGAAATGGCCCCGGAGATAAACGGCTGTGCCGCAGCCATCATGCGAATATGCGTCATAGGCTCCAGAAAACGTTTGCCGTACCTGCCACATTGATTGGCGCAATCAAAAACAGAAAGGTGTTCCGGGTTGAGATGAGGCGCTCCTTCTATAGTCATCGTCCCGCAAACTATTTTGTTCGCTTCTTCGATTTCCGCTTTTGAGAAACCGAGTGCTTCCAAAACAGAAAAACGCGGGTGATGGTAATCCACGGGCTTGAAACCAAGCCGCTGAAGTGTTTCTTCCCCAAGTGTCCATTGGGTGAATGCAAAATTCAGATCGAAGATGGCCGGCAGCATGGCTTCGATCTTGTTTAATTCCTCAACCGTAAAACCTTTCTCGGTCAGATTTTCGCGATTAATCCAAGGCGTGCCTTCAAGGCGCGAAGTCCCCTGGATATATTCCGCAATATCCCGAATTTCACTTTCCGAATACCCCAGCCGCCGAAGCGCTGGAGGGACCGATTGATTGATGATCTTGAAATAACCGCCCCCCGCGAGTTTTTTGAATTTGACCAGCGCAAAGTCCGGTTCGATCCCGGTCGTATCACAATCCATCAAAAGCCCTATCGTTCCGGTCGGCGCAATGACGGAAACTTGGGCATTTCGAAAACCGTATTGCTTGCCAAGCCGCAGTGCCTGATCCCAATCCTCCTGAGCCGCAGTTAAAATATCCTGCCAGCAATGTTCCTTTGAGATCCGGCTTACGGCAACTTGATGTTTTTCAATAACACGCAGCATTGATTCCTTGTTTTGTTCATAATCCGGAAACGGTCTTTTTTCTGCGGCGATCTCTGCGGAAATGGCATACGCATGGCCTGTGAGAATCGCTGTGATCGCCCCGCAAACCGCGTAGGCCTTGGGACTGTCATAAGGAATGCCGCTGACCATCAAAAGACTGCCGAGATTGGCATAGCCAAGACCCAGAGGACGATACTTGTGGCTGTTCCTGGCAAGCACTTCGTTAGGATAAGATGCGTAATCCACAATGATTTCCATCGCGGTCATGTATACACGAATGGTATGACGGAATCCTTCGATGTCAAAACTGCCGTCCGGCTTCAGATATTTTATGACATTGATCGAAGCGAGATTGCAGGCTGAGTCATCGAGAAACATAAATTCCGAACAGGGATTGGACGCATGGATCCGGTCCGTCTTCGCGCAGGTGTTCCACTCATTGATCGTGGTGTCAAACTGAACTCCCGGATCCGCGCAGGCCCAGGCGGCATAAGAAACTTGATGCATCAGGTCACGGGCTGACAGGGTTTCACACACTTCTCCTGTCGTGCGGAACCGCGTCTGCCATTGCCCGTCACTGAGATAGGCCTGCATGAATTCATCCGAAATACGAACGGAGTTATTGGAATTCTGACCCGCAACGGTTTTATAGGCTTCTCCGTTGAAATCCGAGGGATAACCGGCCGCGATCAGTGCCGCAACTTTTTTTTCTTCTTTTACTTTCCAATTAATAAAATCCAAAATCTCGGGATGATCGAGATCGAGACAGACCATTTTCGCGGCACGCCGCGTTGTCCCGCCGGACTTGGTGGCCCCTGCCCCGCGATCCAAAACTTCCAGAAAGGACATCAATCCCGACGAGGTCCCGCCGCTTGAAAGTTTTTCTTGCCGGCCGCGGAGTTTTGAAAAATTGGTGCCGGTCCCGGAGCCGAATTTAAAAAGCCTGGCTTCATTTTTCAGCAGATCGAAAATGGACATCAGATCATCCTGCACGGATTGAATAAAACACGCGGAACATTGAGGATGGGAGTAAGAGTCCGCGGTGCGCTGGATGGTATCGGTTTTAGGGTCCCAAAAATAATTGCCGCCGCTTCCCTCAATGCCGTAAAGATCCAAGCCGCAGTTAAACCATACCGGGGAATTGAAAGCACATTTCTGTGTGATGAGGAGGTGTGAAAGTTCCTCTTCAAAAATCTGGGCGTCTTCCGGAGTTTTAAAATAACCGCCGATTTTTTCACCTGCCACACGGATCGAATGGGCAATGCGATAGACCACTTGGCGGACACTTGTTTCGGACCCTGTTTCGGGAACACCGGCTTTTCGGAAATATTTTGAAACCACGATGTCGGTCGCTAGCTGGCTCCATGTTTCCGGCACTTCCACATTTTCCATTTTAAAAACCACGGAGCCATCCGGATTCGTGATCACCGAACTGCGGCGAGCATATGGCATCTCATCCAACGGAGATATCCCTTCTTTTGTAAAAAACCGCCCAAAGATGAGCCCCTTCCCCGCCGGCACTGTCCCATGAGATAATTTTGATTTTGCTGATTTCATAAAATCCCTCTCGCTCGAATGATTCCTAAAAATACCACATATTGTTGTTTACTTTATTAATATATACCATATATAGAAATTCATTGCCATTAAATATTCTCCCGTAGATCCTTTCTCGCTTCCCTGCGACGATGCTAATTTTTGCTTTCATTGAATCTTACAGAGACATGACGCGGTGCCCATCATTTATCTTCAGATATCGCTAAAAGCGTTCCTGTCTTGTGATGCACCGATGCTTTAAAATTCATTTTCCAATACAAAATTCGGAAAAAATAACATCCAAGAGGTCTTCAGAATAAATCTCGCCCGTTAATTCTCTAAGCGCCTCCAAAGCTGCGCGAACATCCAGAGTTATAAATTCAAAAGACATTTTTTTTTGGAAAGATGCCTCTGCGCGCTGTAAGGCTTCCAGCGCATTTTCCAGAGCGACTTTGTGTCTCAGCTTGGTAATCTGTTCGCCGCCTTCCGATGTTTCCTTTTCTAGAAAATGGATCATTCTCTGCTCGAGTTCCTTGAAGCCATGGCGTGTTTTAGATGAAATGCGAATCCATGGCTCGCCGCCGCCCAATGCCTCAAGGGATTTCTGTTCCATTTTTGTGGGGAGATCTGATTTATTCATGACCGGAATCAATCTTTTTTCTTTCGGAATCTTTTGAAAGACATGCCGGTCAGCATCCTCTAAAGGCCGCGATTGATCCACCACATAGAGCACCACATGGCTTTCATGAATCGCCTGGAGCGTCTTTTCCATGCCGAGTTTATCGAGTGGGTGCTCCGGCGTGGAAATAAGCCCGGCTGTATCACGAAGACGAATATAAAATCCCTGGATCTCAAGTGATTCTTCCAAATGATCCCGCGTCGTGTGCGGGATATCGGAAACAAGCGCCCGGTCCCGTTCAAGCAGGGCGTTGAAAAGTGATGATTTCCCGACGTTCGGTTTTCCGACGATCGTCACCAGGATCCCTTCCCGTATCAACTGGCTCCGGTTGAAACTTGCGATCAGCAAGCGGATTCTTTGCTGGATGGCTGCGAGTTTATTTTTCATCCCCTCATGCACGTCCACTTCAAGGTCTTCCTCGGGAAAATCAAGGTAAGCTTCCATGTGCGCCAAAAGCCGCATGAGCTCATCCTTTAATTCCTTCAATAACAGAGAAAGCGATCCGGAAAGCTGCCGTATCGCAACATCCAACGCCCGGTTGCTTTTGGCGTGAATAAGATCCAGAACAGCTTCCGCTTGGGTGAGATCCAGTTTTCCGTTCAGAAAAGCACGCCGTGTGAACTCTCCGGGTTCGGCATGACGAATGCCTTTCCCGAGCAAAAGATCCAAGATGCGTTTCGTCACCGCAAGCCCGCCATGACAGCTGATCTCGATCACATCTTGACCTGTATAGGAATGAGGCGCCCGAAAAAGACTTACAAGGACATGATCCACCCTGTTGCCATGAAGATCTCTGAATTCCCCCCGGTGGATCGTATTCGCGGGAGAGGAAGCAAGGCGTTGATGGCTCTTGGAAATGAAAAAAAGCTGGACCGTTTGAACGGCTTCGGCGCCGCTAACACGAATCACAGCAATCCCGCCTTCTCCGATAGGTGTCGCAATCGCCGCGATCGTATCCTCTGTATCAAATTGAGCCATGCTTCAAGATTCTCCGTGCCTCTCCGACTAGGTAAAAAGAGCCTGTGATCAATGCGGCACTTCCGCTTGTTGAAACCGTTTTGAAAAGCCGTATCGCTTCCTTGATATTCTGAGCCGCCAAAACATATTTGAAAAGTCCTTTTGTTTCTTCAATCAGATTTCCGAGCGTCTTTGCGCGATAATTTTGGATCTGAACCAAAATCAATCCTGAAAAGTAACCGCCTAAAATTTCGAGCATCTTCCGACTGTTTTTATCGCTCATGGCGCCGAAGATAAGCCAGGGCGGGTGCTTGCGCGGAATGTTTCTTGCCTCATGCACTAATTGCATCGCAGAAATCGGGTTGTGCGCTCCATCTAAAATAAATTCACGACCATATCCCCGGAATGTTTCCATCCTGCCTTTCCAGTTCATGGACAGCAGACCCTGGTCGGAAGATTTAGGGCAAATGGGAAAATGGAAATGCCGGCGAAGAATTTCAGCGGCCTTGAGGGCCATCCCGGCGTTTTTTTTCTGAAAAGCCCCCGCAAGCCCGATCGCGGCATGAGAAACAGGTTTGGCTTTCCAAAGACATCCTTGATTCTTTCGCACCGCGGCGCAGATTACCGGAAGGGCCTCCCTGCTTTGCCAGCCGATCACCACATGGTTGTGCGGTTTGATAATGCCTGCTTTTTCGGCAGCAATTTTCGCTATGGTATGCCCAAGAAATGCCTCATGGTCCAAATGAATGGGTGTCAGCAACACAAGCGGCGCTTTTAAAATATTCGTCGCGTCAAGCCGGCCGCCAAGACCGATCTCAAAAATACCGATCTGGATGCCTGTTTTTGAGAAAACCAGGATCGCTAAAAATGTCAGGACCTCAAAGTAAGTCATCACGCCGAGAGAGAGCGGCAAAGGTTTTTTTTCCAGAAGCCTGTGAATTTCGGAAAGTCCTTCCGCCCAAAGTTTTTTGGAAAGCATCGTTCCCTGCACACGAATTCTCTCCCGAGGATCTTCAATGTGCGGCGAATGATAATAGCCCACGCGCATGCCATTGGCTTTCAGGATCGATTCGAGGAAAAAACCGGTGGAACCTTTGCCTGTTGTTCCCGCGATCAGGATAGGAAAGAATTTTTTTTCGGGATGACCGGCAATTTGAAGGAAATACGCCATCCGCTTGAGATTGAAGAAAGCATTTTTCGGGAGTTGATTTAATTTTTCGAGATTGATGAAGGCATTTAAATAGCGGAGAGATTGGGTATAGTTCATAAGTAAATTCAACCGTCAACACGCAACCAAAGCTTCTCTATTCCCCGTTGTACTTTGCGCGTCGTACGAGTTAGTTTAGTGCTTAAAATGCCGCTCCCCCGTAAAAACCATGGCAATCCCGAATTTATCGCAAGCAGCGATCACATCCGCATCGCGGATGGACCCGCCCGGCTGGATAATGGCTTTGATCTTGCGTTCGGCCGCGATTTCGATGGAGTCCGGCATCGGAAAAAAAGCATCGCTCCCGAGCATCGCCCCTTCGGTTTGATATCCGGCTTTCTGGCAAGCGATGTTTACGGAATCGACTCGCGACATCTGCCCGGCACCGATCCCGACTGTGCGTTTGCCCTGCGTAAGTACGATCGCGTTTGATTTCACGACTTTGGCACACTGGAAGGCAAAGATCAGATCTTCAAGCTCCGCGTCCTGCAGCTTGGTCTTGGTCACGAAGTGAAGCTTCTTTCTGAAATCCGCCATATGTTCTTTGATCGGCCGGTCTTTTTCCTGGATCAAAATACCACTGCGGAGGAATTTCACATCGTAAGGATTTTCGTTGCGAAACTGCTCCACGGTGATAAGCCGCAGGTTCTTGCGGGCTTTTAAAAGCTTCAAGGCACCCGCTTTGAAGGAAGGTGCGACCAACACCTCAAAAAAATTCAATTTATCAAGGATCTTCGCCGCGGTTTTCCTGTCACAGACACGATTGATCCCGACAATCCCGCCGAAGGCTGAAAGCGGATCGCTATCGATAGCCATTTCCGCCGCTAAAATAATCTGATGATCTTGCGCAATACCGCATGGATTATTGTGTTTGATCACACATGCTGCTGGCACGCTGAATTCCGCAAGCACATCAAGTGTCGCCTCAATATCCATAAGATTATTAAACGAAAGTTCTTTGCCGTGAAGCTGGGTCCAGGAAGCGGCCGCACGATAAGTCGTGGGCACAAAAAAACCGGCTTTTTGGTGAGGGTTCTCGCCATACCGAAGGTCTTGTGCTTTTTTGAAATGAAAAACGAATTGCAGCGGCAAAGCGGTTTCCGTTTCCTGCTTTTTAAGGTGACCGGCCAGAAACTGGCTGATCACGGCATCATAGGCCGAAGTCTTTGCAAAAACCTTTTGTGAAAGCGCAAAGCGCGTTTCTTCTAAAACACTTCCTTTATTTTCGTCCATTTCTTTCGCAACGCGATCATAATCGGCCGCGTCTGTGATCACGGTCACGGATTCATAATTTTTCGCGGCTGAACGCAGCATGGACGGCCCTCCAATATCGATAAATTCTTTGGCCTCATCCACGCTTAAATTTCCCTTGCGCGTGGCTTCCTCGAACGGATAAAGGTTGACCACCACAAGATCGATAGGTTTGATTCCGTGAGCCTTGACCTGCTTCTGGTGGCTTTTTTTGTATCGCAAGAACAAAAGTCCGCCGTGAATCTTTGGATGAAGTGTTTTCACACGGCCATCGAGCATCTCCGGAAATCCCGTCACATCTTCCACCGAGATCGCGGGCACCTTGGCCGCTTTAAGCGCTTTCAGCGTTCCGCCTGTAGAAATGATTTCCACTTTATGTTTATGCAGATTTTTTGCGAAAGGAATGAGTCCGGTTTTATCGGAAACGCTGATGAGTGCTCGACGAATGGTTTGGCGCGACATTTTGTTGGATCCTCCTTTTAAAATAACGATGAAGCCTTGCGGTCACCAAGCCAGGAGTCTCGATGCCGATCTTGCGGCCATCCAACTCACGCACCGGAAGTATTTCCCAGGAAGTATTGGAAAGAAAAGCTTCATCCGCGTTATAAAAATCATGCCTTGTTAAAGGAACTTCTCGAACTTGAAACCCGAGCTCGAGAGCGCATTTTATCACAAACTTTCGCGTCACTCCATTTAAGATTAGGTGTTCAGGCGGTGTCCACAGAGTCGCCTTCAGGCCCGGTTTTCGGCTTGTATAAGTTACAAGAAAAAAATTCCCGACACGGGTTTCTGTAAGATAATTTCCTTGATCCAAAAAAATCCAATCAAAAATATCTGGGGGGTGAGGCTCCGTACTCGCAAGCACGGCCTGCTGGTAAGCTGACGCCTTGGTCTGATAAGGAAAGGCGTTCCCATTCCCGCGCGGAAAAGACGCTGTCTTAAGCAAAACTCCTTTTTGATAGAGTTCTTTGGGACATCCACGGGATCCGATGATCACAAAAACCCGCCCCCCAAGCAAAGTCAAACGAACGGAAGTATTTTTCTCTCCGGACAGCTTTAAAGAAAGCTGGACTTCATGGCGGAGCTTCTCAGGATCCGGGACCGGTTGGTACCCCACGGTTTTGGCGGACTCGCAGAGTCTTTGTAGATGCTCTTTTTCATGCAGGATTTTCCCGTGATAAGCCCGCATGCTTTCAAAAATACCGATCGCTTCATCCTGAAGAAGGTCAAAGCTGATGGAGCTTGAGGCTTCTTTTCCCTCGGCGTAAACTTTGAATTTCATAGATATCGTTTGATGATTTTTTTCCCAAGATTCTGGAAAGGCTGTTCGATCCACTCGTAAGTCAGCGTCGACAGACACAAAGTCCAGCATAAAGTTACAAGAAAAACTCCGACAAAGTAAACATCCGGCCAATGGGGCAGATCAAATTTCCTGCCTAAAACGACCAGCATCCTAGCAACAATATCGGCAATAAAAAAGTGACAAAGATAAGCGCTGAAACTAACCTTTCCAACATAGCAGGTGAATCGATTGACAAGAAAAGGCATCGGATAGATCGCTAACGCCAAGCCCCACGCCAAGCACAAAAGTCCTAATCCTGGGTAGAGGTCTTTAAGAAGAACCTGTGCGGGAAAGATCTTGATGGGAATCAGCGTCAAAAAGAAAACGACAACTAGTCCGATTGACAAAAATTTATTTTTAAGGGATTCGGTTTGATTCGCGTGATTCCCTTGCATTTGAAGGCGGTCGCGCATCAAGAAAAAAAGAATGAAACCCAGCGAAAAAATGGGGAGCTGCGAAGGAAGCCAAAGAGGCAAGAGGCCGACGAAACTTTTGGAGACGAGATGATGCGGTATTAAAAGATGCGTGTAGATATATTTCAGCAAAAAAGAAAACGCCAGTAAAAAACCAAAACAAAGAATTGCTTTCTTTAAACTATCGATGTGCCTATAGAAAAAGGGCAGCAATAAGTAAAAGTTCATTTCAACCGCAATGGTCCACCCGCCCGGAACAACATTGTTGATGGTATTGGGATGCCAGCCATTCATAAAAAGAAGGGTGGACAAAACGCGCCAGGTATTTATTTCATGCGGCGCTCCATAAAGACTTTTGAATCCCCGGATCGCTAAATAGATAAAAATGGCCGTCCAGAACATAGGCGCGATTCTGAAAAAACGCCTGACAAAAAAAGCTTTTATAGAATTTCTTTTATCCTTTTCTCGAATATGGAATGAAAAAAATAGTGTAAAGGCTGAAACGATAAAAAAAAGCCTGACTCCAATCAGCCCGCCTTCATCCGAAAAGGAATTTAAAAAACCCACAAGAGGCATCCGATGCCCGACATGCTCTAGCAACACGGCTAGAAAGGCCCAACCCCGCAAGGCGTCCACAAAATCGAATTTTCTAATTTCTCTTAAAGATGCTTCGTTGCTCATCGTAAAATCCTTAACCAGTCAAAATCCGACATTTAAACGCTCGCTTCCGAAAGAGCTTTGACCAAAGCTTCGGCCTTATGAAGAGTTTCTTCATATTCTTTTTTGGGATCCGAATCATAAACAATACCGGCACCCACCTGAAGAAAGCCTTTCCTTTTTTTTAGGATGATGGTCCGGATGACGATATTGAGATCCATATTCCCGTAAAAGTCCAGATACCCTAAAGAGCCCGTATAGATGCCGCGGCTCACAGGCTCAAGCTCATCGATAATCTCCATACAACGGATCTTGGGACAACCCGTGATGGTACCCCCCGGGAACATGGCCTTGATAAGATCAAACACATCCTTTCCTTTCCGGAGTTTGCCTATAATTTTAGAAACGATATGCACTACATGAGAATATTTTTCAAGCACCATAAACTCCTTCACTTGGACAGAGCGATAATCGCAAACGCGTCCGAGATCGTTGCGTTCGAGGTCCACGAGCATCAAATGCTCGGCTTTCTCCTTTTCATTTTGAATCAGTTTTTTGCGCCACTCCCGAAATCGGTTTCGCGGACCCAGAACAGGACACGTGCCGGCAATCGGTCTCGTCTCACAGAGATCCCCTCTCTTTCGGATCAGACGCTCAGGTGAACTGCTAATGATCTCCAGATCTCCCGCTTTAAAAAAATTGCAAAAAGGCGAAGGGTTGATCGTGCGAAGTTTTCCGTAAAGCTCCAGCGAAGAGCCTGAAAACCCGAAAGAAAAACGTTGAGAAAGATTCGTCTGATAGATATCCCCTGCCGCGATATATTCTTTGGCTGTTCTTACCATTTGCTCAACTTCTTTTTGGGACATTTCGGCCATTAATTGCTTCAACTGGAAATGACGCTTTTTCTCCACCGCCGGCTCTTGAAAATACTCTTTCAGCTTTTGCACGTCGCGACCCTGAGCTTCCGATTCTCGCGCATTTGCAACCAAATAATAAACCATTTTTTTATGATCATAGACAATGACCTTTTTAAAAAGTCCTAGATAAAGCTGAGGTGTGCCGGACGCTGTTTTCTGACGGAAACGGATCTTGTCACAGAAAGGAGCGAACTCATAACTAAAATAACCGGCCAATCCTCCCGAAAAAAACGGGGGGACTTTCTCCGAAGAAATCCGGTGTTTTTCGAAGATTTTTCTAAGAACAGGGAATATTTGAGCCCCTGGATATTTTTCATTCACTTCACCTTTGAGGGAAAGAACGTCCTTGACCAGGCTTATTTCAAGAACAGGATCCATGCCCATGTAGGAATAAACTTGATCTGGTGGTGCATATCGCGGGCTATCGAGAAAAAAACAGACTTTTGTTTTTGAATAAACTTTTTGAAAAACTTCCCAGGGAGTTTGGGGGGAACGATAAGTTTCAATATGCGGCATGGTTATAGAGAGTAAAAACCGCTTTTAAAAATCATCCGTATCAGATTTTGAACGTGTTACTCCTGATGAGAATAGAAAACAAGGCCGCTGGCAAGTTTGGGATAGAAGTAGGTTGATTTTTGCGGCATGCGCTCATTCACTTCACCCATTTTTTCAAGCATTTCAACTTTGGGTGGTTTGAGCAGAAAGGCCGCCTGCGCTTGACCTTCCCGTACTGCTTGAATCGCTCCTTCCACCGAGTGATCAAACTTCAACACCGATTCCCAGCGAGCTTCCGTGAGCCGTAAAAGTTCGGAGAAAATCAGATGCCCGAGAACATTGACGTTCAAATCGTACCATATGGCAGGTTTGCCTTTGGCCATACGTTCTTTCGCCTTTTCTTTATCGAGCATGGTTAGAAGAAAACTTTCTTTCTCAAGCACGAGTCCGAAGGTCCTTCCGTCATCATCATAAGAGGCCGTCATTCCTTTAAGTTCGCCCAAGGACGCCTTTTCAACCTTAAAATATTCCTGCAGTCTCTGAACGACTTCTTGATCTTCCATGCTCAGCTTTGTAATGATCCTATGCGTGGGAAGCACGATAAATCCAGGATCATCAAAACTGACAAGGGCCATGTAGGTATAATCAAAAGGGAAAATCACATTGGGAGAAGATCTCGTTTCTTCTCTTTTCTGCCTGGCATATTCCAGTGCTGTTTCATAACGGTGATGTCCGTCCGCGATATAGACTCTTTTAGTCTTCAAAGTCTTGTGGATCTTGGAAAGAATGTCCTCATCATGAATGACCCAAAGAGAATGGGTGATTTGGTCATCATCCTCGGCTTCAAATAAGCTTTTTGAGTTGATCGGGTCTTGAATAATACTGCGAATGGCGAAACCTTCATCCTTATAAAGGCCGAATACCGGAGAAAAACTGGTTTTGACGGTCTTGAGAAGTTTCATCCTGTCTTCACGGGGTCCGCGAAGTGTTTTTTCATGCGGGATAACAATGCCTTTTTCAAAAGGTTCGAGCCGCACGCGCCCCAAAAGGGCATATCGGTTCTTTCGGTCGCCCGTCACGGGATCTTTAAACGTCTGGCGATACACATAAAAACTAGGCAAGTCTTCCTGAATTAAAATGCCTTTTTTCTTCCATTCTTCAAAAGCATCACGCGCACGCGTGTAGGAATTATCCTGATCTGTATCGGTCGGTTCTTTTCTGTTTAAAATAAGCCGAATAGTATTAAAGGGTGATTTCTCATAAAGCTTATGCTGCTTTTCCGCGGAAATCACATCATAGGGCGGCGCCAAGACCGAAGACATCTCAACCCGGGTGGTATTGTATCGCCATGCGCGAAAGGGATAAAATTCCAGTTGTGTTTTTGTAGTTGTTTCAAGCTTATTCATAGAGGTTGGATGCTAACACAAGGCGGGTTTTTTGACAAGAATATGCGAACAAGGTCAGGTTCTTTTATTTGACTTTTGCCCCGTCAGGAATCGTTCTTTCAGGAACGATCAGGGTGAGCGTATTAACATCTGAGGCGGCAAGTAACATCCCGTTGGATTCAATCCCCCGAATCATGGCCGGTTGAAGGTTATCAATAATAATGATCTTCTTCCCTTTCAGGTCTTCTTCGGTGTAATGCGCACGTATACCTGCCACAATTGTCTTTCGGACCTCGCCAACCTTGATTCCAAGCACGTAAAGCCGATCGGCATTGGGATGGGGCATCACAGACTCGATCTCTGCAACTTTAATCTCTAATTTTTGAAAATCCTCATAAGAAATCATAAAAACTTCCTCCCTCTATAAAAAATCCCATTTCGATGCATCTGAGCTATTTACACTCAAAATCCCCATGTTTTCTATACTTGGTTCAGACAATCCACCATAGCTCCTGTTTGAATGGCCGGTATTTTAACATAGAAAGAAATTTCGAGAAGAACAATATTAAAATTATGGTTATAGGACGTTCATTGTGCAACTTTATATCCTTAAAATGCTTAGGAGAGCCTCGTTTTGCTTGATTTTCAACCGTTTAATGCTATGATAATGCCCCATCTTCAAAAAACCCCATTGTTTTCATAAAAAACATCTAGGGAGGCATTAAATGGGCAAGATAAAGATCGCTATTGTCGGCGTTGGAAACTGCGCTGCATCTCTCGTGCAAGGGATTGAATATTACCGGGCTATCGCCAACGCCAACGAAAAACAAGCCAAAAACAAACAGCCCGATCACTTTGGGCTCATGAACTACGACATGGGCGGTTATTTCCCCCAGGATATCGAAGTGGTAGCCGCTTTCGATGTTGATAAACGTAAGGTGGGCGAACGTCTGGACATCGCGATAAAAGCCAAGCCCAATTGCGTTTGGCAGATTTATGGTGCGGTTCCAAAAAGCAAGGTCCGAGTCGAGATGGGCAATGTACTCGATGGTTTGTCGGAGCATATGGCCGCATACAAAGAAGATCGAACTTTTGTCTTGTCGGACAAAAAAAATTGTAATGTTGAAAAAATCCTCAAAGAAAGCGGTGCGGAAATCCTTTTGAATTATCTTCCTGTCGGCTCACAGAAAGCCACGGAATTTTACGCGGAAGTCTGTCTTAGAACGGGCGTGAGTTTGGTGAATTGCATGCCTGTCTTTATCGCATCCAACCCAGCCTGGGCAAAACGTTTTGAAGCAAAACGGATTCCCTGCGTCGGCGATGACATTAAGGCGCAGATCGGCGCGACGATCACACACCGGACTCTCGCGAAACTTTTTATGGATCGCGGGGTCAGGATCGACCGTACTTATCAATTAAATACGGGCGGGAATACGGATTTTCTTAACATGCTCAATCGCTCGCGTTTGGAATCCAAAAAGATCTCCAAGACCTCCTCGGTCCAAAGCCAGCTTGACGTACCCCTTGATGATGACAATATTCACATCGGCCCTTCGGATTATGTTCCCTGGCAAAATGATAACAAGGTTTGTTACCTCCGCATCGAAGGCCGCGGTTTCGGCGGTTTCCCGGTAACCGCAGAAATGCGTTTATCTGTCGAAGATTCACCGAACAGTGCCGGTTGCAGTATTGATGCGATTCGTGCTTGCAAGATTGCCCGGGATCGCAAGATCGGGGGACCGCTGATCTCCATTTCGTCTTATACCATGAAGCATCCGCCCAAACAAATCGTGGATTATGAAGCAAAGGAACTTGTGCGAAAATTCATCCAGGGCACGTGTCCCCGGTAAGGTCGATGGATGTTGCGCAAAGTCCTCTATAAAAAATTTGAACCTCTGATTACAAAAGTGGTTTCTTTTCTCGCCGACCGTGGAATCTTGCCGTATCAATTATCGTTCGCCGGAGCCGCTTTAAGCCTTCTCACGGGAGTCATTTACGCGAAAGGCTATCTTTTCCTCGGCAGCATCTTCCTTCTTGCAGCCGGGCTGGGGGATCTCCTCGACGGTCCTTTGGCGAGACTCACGGGAAAAGCCAGCTCCTTCGGGGCGTTTTTTGATTCCACTATAGATCGTTATTCAGATTTTTTTATTTTCGGCGGGTTGGCGGCCTTTTTTGTATGGCAAGGGGAAGTGTTTTGGTTTTTCGTAACGCTCGGAATTATTCTTGGTACTTTTTTGGTCAGTTATACAAAAGCTCGTGCTGAGAATTTTATTAAAAATTGCGGGGTCGGCATTTTCGGAAGAGCCGAACGGATCCTCTTGCTGGCCGTGGCGACTTTTTTTTCACCGCTCCTGAAACTGGTGCTTTTAGTCCTTCTCATCGGCACGCACGCCACGGCGGTCCACCGGATCCTCCATACTCGAAAAACCCTCGAACAAACCCCGAATAGTTAAATGGACCGCTTCGCGCGTTCCTTCCCCAGAATTTGCTCATTGCTTATTTGTTGTTCGTTTCTGTTTTCATTAACCGGTTACTCGTCCCCGGCCTCTAAAACCGAGTTGGAAGGTATCCTTCAAAAAGTCGAATCCCGGCATTACCGCTGGATCGCCATCCGCACATCCGTGCTTCTTTTCTTTGCCAATGCAGGAAACTCACGGGCGATGTGTGGCGGAGAACTTCTCTACCAGCGTCTGGATGAGCGCATGTTTCTCACCTGTGTGGACTCCCAAAAGAACCTGGTTTTTGCATTCCGAACCCTGGACCGCCGTTTTGATCTTTATCTCCCCGCCCAAAACACAATCTATTACGGGTCTATTTTTGACATGGAAGATTCTCCGGATATTGAAAGTCATCTTAAACCTCGGGATCTTTATCGTGCTTTGAAACCTATGGCGATTGATATGCGTCATACGGAAATTGAACGAAATAATGCGGTCGTTATCAGTTTGGATGTTTATGGTAAAAAAAATGACGGGGAATACTTGTTGAGAAAACTTTATTTAACGCCCGAAGGCGATGTGCGAGGAGAGCTTTATTTTAATATCACAGGCCGTCCTGTTACCGAGATCCAGCGTTTTGATTTCCAGGAAATCCCGGCGCGAGTAGGTTCTTTCCACTCCATCATCTTCCCCAAAAAGATTACGATCCTCTCGCCGGAAACGAAAAAAGGAAGCGCCATTTTTTTCGCCAAGGTGCAGGCCATGGATTCCATCGACCCGCTTGAGTTCCTTTTGCGAGTTCCCGAAGGAACGAAAGAGGTTTTTTTGGATGAAAAGGATCCGAAGTTTTCCATGCGTTGGCTCACGAAAAGCGGAAAATCAGTTCTTACCAAAAAAGTGGTGGTTTCTTCTCAGGAAGAAAAAAGTCTACGCAAAGATTCAGCAGCTCCTGCAAAAACGGCTTCGCTTCCTTCCGAGAAATCCAGTGAAGAAAAACAAGTCCCTGACGACGCGGATGGAGTGATTGCAGGACAGTCTTCCCAAGACAAGGAAATTTTGACGACTACGCCAGAACCGATGGTAAAACCCCTGTCAGATGAAAACCCTAACACCTCTTTGGATCCATCCGTGGAGCCCTCCGCGGACCTAGAGCCATTACCAGAAGCTGAAGGACCTATCGTGCAATACCCCAAACAACCCCTCGAAGAAAACCAGGGAAAGCAAACAAAAACTGCATCAAAAAACTCATAGCTAAGATGACGATTTCTCGACTATACTATTTTAAAGAAATGCCGTTTATTTGCTATGCTCAATGAACCGCCAAAAAGGAAAAATTTCATGAAAACGATCGCTGACTACATGACAAAAACGCTTGTCACGATTGACTGTGAGAAATCCGTCCTTGATGCCCTAAAGTTGATGAAAGAAAAATCGGTTAGTGCCATTTTGGTCATGAAGGACAGCAACACAATCGGTATTTTTACAGAGCGGGATGTTCTTTTCAAAGTCGATTTTTCAAATCTCGAGCATTTGCCTTTTATAAAAATTAAAGAGTTAATGACCGGGAACCTGAAAATGGCTGATATTAACGCTTCTTACATCAATGTCATGGAAACCATGCAAAAAAACAAGATCCGGCACATGCCTGTGGTCGAGGACGGATTCGTTAAAGGGATGATCTCTTTACGGGATCTTATGAACCACTATAACGAAAATATGGAAAATCTTTTAGAGCAAACGGTTGCCGCGTTATCCTCCGCGGTTGAGAAAAGAGACCAATATACTGCCGGCCACCAGGAACGTGTGATGCAGCTGGCCTGCGCGATCGGGAAAGAACTCTTTCTCACTGAAAAGGAACTCGGCGGTCTTAGAATGGCCGCGGTCATTCATGACATCGGGAAACTTTTTATCCCCACGGATATTTTGACAAAACCAGGCAAGTTGATCGAAGAGGAAATGAACCTTATCAAAAAACATCCGGAAAAAGGCTACGAGATATTAAAGGGCATCAACTTCCCTTGGCCGCTTGCCGAGATCGTTCTGCAGCACCATGAAAAAATTAACGGTTCGGGTTACCCTCAAGGTTTGAAAGATAACGAGATCATTTTTGAAGCAAAGATTATCTGCGTGGCAGACGTGATCGAGGCCATGGCGACCAATCGCCCTTACCGGCCCATGCTGGGAATGGATAAGGCCTTACAGGAGATTGAAAAAAATAAAAACATCCTTTATGATGCCTCAGTCGTGGATGCGTGCGTCACTATTTTGAAACGTGATAAATTATTTTGGAAAACAGACGTAGTTCCCTCTTAAAATATCCCGTTACGGGAGGCTGTTGCAAAACCATCTCAATATCCTTTTCATATCAAGACGGGCGGATGGCTACAAGTTGTTTGTCGCGGCTTTGCCATAACCGGTAATGCTTTATGTGCGATTCGCCTGCCTGCCATGAAAAATAGACTCTTTTCCCCTCGTGCAACCCGAGAAATTCCACCTGCCCTTTTTCTATATTGCGAAGAATGCACCCCATAGAAAAAACCGCTTCAACATCTTGGGCCAGTTCTTCGATAGCTTCTTCAAGGGCATGGATCCCAGCTTCCAGGCCGTCATTTTCTTCCCAAAGACCGTTGGATTGTTCGGCGGTGCAGACGAGTTCATGCACAAATAAACCATCATGCGCACGGCTATAGGCTTCTTTTTTATTTTGAAGAAGCTTTAATCGTTTTTCAAGGCTTGGCAATAAGGCTTCGGCTTCTTCCAGAGTAAAAACCCGTTTCTTTTTTGACTGGGTCAAGACTTTTCCTCCTTTTTTTCAAAAGCTTGAGGGGAATAAACTACACCCGGGGAATGCTTGCTTCAAGCTCCAAAATTGTCAGGCGCGCTATCCGACCAAATCGCAGGCATCAGTCCGCCTCCGGAAGCGACATTGACCACGCTTTCATCGCTCAGACGCACAAACCCGCCCGTGTACTTTCCGCCAGAAACTAGCATATTAAAATTGAACTTTTTATACGAGAAATCAAGTTTTAGATTTACGATTTCCGGTACGGTCATGACCGGAACGGAGACATGTTCCTGGATAACCCAATCCTCTTCCTTAAGAACCTTATCGACAGCCGCATTCCAATCGCTATCCGGCGATTCCCGTCCGATATGCACGCGACGGGCCCCGTGACTTGAGCCGTTTGGTTTGAGAACGAGCGTTTCCTTTTCGTCTTTCAGAAAATCAATGATAAATGCTTTTCGGTGGCCGTAAAAATCTTCCGCATCCGAAAGGCAGCGCGTCCATGGCAAGTGCTGCTGCTTTATCATATTCTCATTTTCGGAAAAGAACCGATCGCATTCCGGCGTCGTCAAAAGCGAAAAGATCGATTTGTTGCTGGCTAGCCTGGAACGCAACGGGTTCGCCATACAAACAGCTTTATCTTTATAAGCCCGCAGGAGATCTTGGACTTCGTCAAGACGCTCGAGAAGCTCGTCAAAAACCACGCGTCTGTAAATCAATTGCACACGGAACCCCTTGTGATAAAGCCTTCCACCTTTGTATTGTAATTCCCTTGGATCCGCAATGGTGGTTTTATAACCTTTGGATTCAAAATAACTTTTCATATATTCAAATTCCGCCGAAGTCCGCGCGTGACGCCAGTCCACAATGGCAATCTGAGGCGTTTCATAACCCCCAAACTCTTCGTAAACGGAAAGCAGGGTGCTCAGAATACTTTGAACCCGTTCACTGGCGGCAAGATGGTGTTCTTCCGCAAAGGGCCAAATCAGCTCTTCTGAGAGAAAAGCAGCTTCAAGTTGATCGGTATAGGCTGCACCGGCCGGGGCGTCGCTGTTGAATTCCAGTATTTTCAAACTTTCCCCTTCCAGAATTGCATCAAAGCGGTTAAAAACAACGCATTGTGAGTAGCCTGGATCGATCTTTACGAGTTCTTCCGCCTCAGGCGATAGTCGGAAATGGGACTTGAGCTGTGGTTCTTCAAAATAAAGACGGGTGGTGGTATTGATGATCTGTGAAAAAGCCGAGGAGACTCGTTTTAAAAGATGATTTTGTTTCGGTGTCGTAAAATATCCTTTATAGAAACCTGGCACCGTGAAACGACCGTACGCAAAAGTGGGATTCTTGAGTTTTGTGTTGAATTGCTGAATTGCCGGAACGGCCCGAGCCTCTTGGACTCTCAAGTATTGATCAAATGCATAATCCAGATTTGCGGTCATCGGACACCCAAACTTCTGTTTTCTTTTTTTTGAAAACAATTTGGGCTTCCCTGACCATCCTCTGTTTTAAATTTATAAGAATCAGGATTGCCCTGTTTGTCGTTCTTAAACGGCAAGAATCTCGCGCAATTATTTGCGCTGTTCAAAAGGGATGTAATACTGCTCTTGAGGACCGATATACTCCGCCATCGGACGAATAAGACGGTTATCAAGCTGCTGTTCGATAATGTGAGCACTCCAACCCGCAATGCGGCTCGCGGCAAAAACCGTCGTAAAAAAGTCCGGTGGAAAACCCAGTACATAAAGCACGGGTGCCGAAAAAAAGTCTACATTGCACGGAATTTTTTTCCTTTCCCACATGACTTTTTCAACCTCGTCCGCGATCTCAAGCCATGTAGTCTTCCCGGCTTTGACGCAAAGGTCTTTGGCAATAGCGCGGAAGGCCTCGGCTCGCGGATCTCTGGTTTTATAGATCCGGTGCCCGAAACCCATTACCTTTTTTTTCTCATCCAAAAGTTTATTTACATACGCCGCCGCCTTCTCAGGAGAGCCAATCTCGAGGATCATTTCCATGGCGTATTGGTTCGCGGCGCCATGAAGCTCTCCGCTTAGCGTCCCCACAGCGGACGTTGCCGCGGAGTATAAATTCGACAAAGTTCCGGTGGTAACACGCGCGGCAAAAGTGGAGGCATTAAGACCATGATCCGCTAAAAGAATCAGATAGGCATCCAGCGCCTTTTCCATTTCCGGAGTTGGTTTGACGCCGTTCATCATATATAAGAAATTGGCGGCATGGGAAAGATCGGGATCAGGTTGAATAGGTTTTTCCCCCTCCCGGAGTCTATGAAAGGCCGCAATGATTGTCGGAAAGATCCCGGTCAAATGATATGCCTTTCGCTGGGACTCTTCAGGATTCACGATATGAGCGCGCGGGTCGAGGGATCCCATCAGTGAACACATGGTCCTTAAAGCGCTCATCGGATGGGTGGTTGTTGGAATAAGTTTTAAAATGCGAAGTGCCAGATCGGATAAAGGCCTTTGGGCTTTAAGTGTGCTTCTAAAGGTTTCGAGTTCTTCGGCTGTCGGAAGTTTTTTGAACCAAAGCAGATAGGTGACTTCTTCGAAATTAGATTTTTCGACAAGTTCACCGATCATCATGCCGCGATAAAGCAATCGGCCATTCGCTCCGTCGACATCGCTAAGCGAAGTTTGGGCCGCAACCACCCCTTCTAATCCCTTGATTAGTCTTGAAGCGCTTGTTGGTTCTTTTGAATGTGGCATGTGAATTTTATCCCAGGTTTATTTTTTTGAATTGAATGACGGTATTATACCTAAAGCTTTGAATTTAGGAAATGGAGAATGAAAAACTTTTCGCTCTACTTCCGAAGGAATCCCTCTTTCATTTTAAAAGCTGCCGCAGTACATACTGTAAAATACCGCCATGGCGATAATATTCTAACTCGATAGGGGTATCAATCCTGCAAACCGCTTCGAAGAATCTCTCTTTGTCATCTTTCATGACCCTGCACTTAAGGATCTTTCCCGGCTTAAGATCTTTGGCGATTCCCTGAATGGTATAAACTTCTTCGCCGGTTAATTTAAAGCTTGCCGCATTCTGTCCCTGAAAAAACTGAAGCGGCAAAATCCCCATGCCGATCAAATTACTTCGATGAATCCTTTCGTAACTTTCCGCAATCACAGCCTTGACGCCCAAAAGCGCCGGGCCTTTGGCCGCCCAATCCCGCGAGGATCCCGAACCGTATTCTTTCCCCGCAAGAATGATGAGGGGTTGTTTGCTCTCCTGATATTTCATCGCCGCCTCAAAAATCGACATTTCGACAGCTTTCCCTTTATCGGGGAAATATTTGGTCACGCCCCCTTCCACTCCGGGCACTAGAAGATTCTTCAGCCGTATGTTCGCGAATGTGCCGCGCATCATGACTTCATGATTTCCGCGACGAGCGCCGTAAGAGTTAAAATCCTTTGGCTCGATTCCGTGCTCGATTAAATATTTTCCGGCAGGACTGGAAGGTGCGATCGATCCCGCAGGCGAAATATGATCCGTGGTGATGGAATCTCCAAGGAGCGCAAGAACACGGGCATTTTTGATGTCTTTAAGTTCGGAAGGAACATCAGACATCTTTTTAAAATAAGGAGGTTGTTTCACATAATTTGAATTCTTGTCCCAGACAAAAGTGTCCCCTCCCGGCGAGGAAAGCGCGCGCCATGCGTCATTTCCTTCAAAAACATTTTTATAGCGGTTGCGGAACATACTCGCATCCACGCTTTTTAAAGCCTCTTTGATTTCGGCGGAACTCGGCCAAAGGTCCTTTAAATAAACAGGCTTTCCGTTTTTATCTTTTCCCAACGGTTCTGTTTCAAGGCCGATTTTGACATTGCCGGCGATGGCGTAAGCGACGACAAGCGGCGGAGAAGCAAGATAATTCGCACGAATCTGAGCGTGAATACGTCCTTCAAAGTTGCGATTCCCCGAAAGCACGGATGCAACTACAAGATCGTTTTCTTTGATCACCTTGCCGATAGGATCCGGCAGCGGCCCGGAGTTCCCGATGCAAGTCATGCAACCGTATCCCACAAGATTGAATTTAAGCTCCTCAAGATAAAATAAAAGCCCGCTGGCCTTTAAATAGTCGGTCACGACTTGAGAACCCGGCGCCAGACTTGTTTTCACCCACGGTTTTACTTTCAAACCTTTTTGAACAGCCTTTTTGGCAAGAACCCCAGCGGCAAGCATCACGGAAGGACTGGATGTGTTGGTACAACTCGTAATCGAAGCTATCACCACAGAACCCTGTTCCATTTCGCATTTTTCACCAGCCATTTCACATGCAACCTTGGCGGAAAGGGCTGGCTTAGCCTTGACCATTTCTACAAGTGCTTTTTCAAAAGAAACTTTGACTTCCTTGAGCGTCACACGATCCTGCGGCCGCTTAGGACCCGCCATGCTCGGGACAACATCCGCCAGATTCAATTCCACAACATCCGAATAAACAACAGTCTCCGTTGTTCCTTCCCTGAAAAGCCCTTGTTGCTTCAAATAGGTTTCGGCGAGTTTGATCTGTTCTTCGCTCCGTCCCGTCAGTCGAAGGAAAGAAAGCGTTTCTTGATCCACCGGAAAAAATCCGGCCGTTGCCCCATATTCCGGCGCCATATTCGCTACGACCGCGCGATCCGCAAGCGAAAGCTCGGCAATGCCTGGCCCAAAAAATTCCACGATTTTACCGACGACACCTTTTTTGCGAAGCATTTGCGTCACAGTCAGCACCAGATCCGTGGCTGTCACACCTTCTAAAAGTTTTCCGCTCATTTTAAAACCCACCACCTCGGGGATCAGCATGGAGATCGGCTGTCCCAGCATCGCAGCCTCGGCTTCGATGCCGCCCACGCCCCAGCCCAGAACGCCGAGTCCGTTAATCATGGTGGTGTGCGAATCGGTTCCAACCAAGGTGTCGGGATAAAGAAAGGTTTTGGTTCCTTCTTTTTTGCTGAAGATCAAGGGCGAAAGGTATTCCAGATTCACTTGGTGAATGATGCCTGTTGCGGGAGGAACGACCCGAAAATTTCGAAAGGCCTGTTGGCCCCACTTAAGGAATTGATAGCGCTCCTGGTTCCGTTCAAATTCTTTTTCGATGTTCTTCGTAAAAGCCTCGGGAGTTCCAAAGAAATCTGTTTGGACTGAATGGTCAATCACGAGATCCACAGGCTGCAGCGGATTGATCCTTTTAGGATCCCCGCCCATTTTCACCATCGCTTCCCGCATCGCCGCAAGATCCACAACCGCCGGAACGCCCGTAAAATCCTGCAAAAGAACACGTGCCGGGGTGAAAGCGATCTCCTGCTCGCTTTTTTTCTTGGGATCCCAATTGGCAAGATTTTCAATGTCTTGACGGGTCACGCTTTTACCGTCTTCGTTGCGTAACAGATTCTCAAGAAGCACGCGAATCGAGTAAGGAAGACGCAAAACCTTCGCGATCCCGCATTCCTGAAGCGCTTTCAGGCGGTAAATCGTGTAATCTTTCCCGGCGATTTTGAGGGTTACCTTACTTCCAAAGCTATTTAAAAGACTCATTAGAAAACACCTTTCGCATTAAGAAAAGGCCCGTATTTTTTGTCTAAATTCATCACATGGTCTGAAAGCCAATGCGTCATCAGTTTGATCAAATCACTCGCAAGCGTTTCTTTCTTTTTATGAAGGTCTTCCTGAAATTGTAAGACCTTCTTCCGGAAATCATCGTGCTCTTTTTTATGCTCTATGTATTCCGGAAACTGGTACCGTCGCATAAGATTTTCTTCTGTCTCAAAATGATATTCCGCGTAAGCGATGAGCTCTTGAATAATCTCCGCAAGGATGCTTACAGAACGATTTTGCTCAACTGCTTCAAAAAGGACATCCAGCAACACAGCAATCTTTTGATGCTGCAAATCAATTTCCGCGATATTCACGCTATAGGTTTGATCCCAAATAATATCTAACATAAATCAAATTGTAAGTTTAAAGAAATTCTGCCGAACATCTTCTGCGGACGCATGAAGGGCTTTGCGCTCGGCTTCAGTTAAAGTAATTTCGACGATTTCTTGAACTCCTTCGCGGCCGAGCTTAGCCGGCACACCGCAATAAACGTCTTTTAACCCGTACTGCCCTTGAAGGTAAACACAAGACGGTATTGTTTCTCGTGTATCTTTCAGAATGGCACGAACCATTCTGACTGCCGAAGAAGACGGCGCATAATAGGCGCTCCCCGTTTTAAGCAGCTTCACAATCTCCGCGCCGCCATCCCGTGTGCGTTGGTTAATTTGTGCGATTCTTTCCGGAGTTAAAAGTTGAGTGATGGGTTTACCATGAACCAAAGTATAATCCGGCACCGGCACCATCTGATCGCCATGCCCGCCAAGCACAGTGGCCTTTACATCGTTGGGCTTGCATTTTAATTCTTCGGACAAAAAATAAGCATAACGTGCGGAATCAAGTTCTCCTGCCATGCCAATCACCCGTTCGGCCGGAAATCCGGATTTTTTGCAAGCAAGCCAAGTCATGACATCCAAAGGATTGGTGACCATCACAATAATCGCACGGGGAGAATATTGGGCACATTCCGTGACGATCCCACCCACGATCTCCGTGTTTTTAAACAAAAGATCATCGCGGCTCATGCCAGGCTTTCTGGCAAAACCTGCCGTAATGACGATCACATGGGAATCTGCCGTGTCCTGATAACGATTGGTTCCAATCATGCTTGAGGAAAATCCCTCAACAGCCGCAGATTGCATGATATCAAGCGCTTTGCCTTGAGGCAGTCCTTCCACGATATCGACAAGCACCACATCTGCAAGATCCTTTTCCACGATCCGCTGTGCGGCGGTGGCTCCGACAAATCCAGCTCCGACAACTGTTACTTTGGCTTTTCCCATGATTAACCTTTCATCTTTCGAATAATGGCCTGTCCCATTTCTCTGGTCCCGACAGCCGTAGGATCATTTCGATCGGCTTTCATGTCATAAGTAACATCCTTGCCCTCGCGAATCACATCGGCAATGGCTTTTTCTAATTTGTCCGCCGCTTGAACTTCTCCGAGATATCGCAACATTAAAACGCCCGATAGGATGACTGCCGTTGGATTAACCTTATTAAGCCCTTTATATTTCGGTGCGGAACCATGCGTTGCTTCGAATAACGCCCCGTTCGTTCCAATATTCGCACCCGGCGCAACACCGAGCCCGCCAACCAATCCGGCGCAAAGGTCCGAAAGAATGTCGCCATAAAGATTCGGTAAAACAAGCACATCATACATCTCCGGTTTCTGAACGAGTTGCATACACATATTGTCCACGATTCTGTCCTCAAACTCGATATCCGGATATTGTTTGGCCACTTCGCGCGAGACCTCAAGGAAAAGTCCGTCCGTGAATTTCATAATGTTTGCTTTATGCACGGTTGTTACTTTTTTACGTTTGTATTGCCGGGCATAGTCAAAAGCAAATTTCACAATACGCTCTGTTCCGGCAATAGAAATCGGTTTAATACTAATGCCGGAATCCGGCCGGATTTTACGTTTCGAAAGTTTTTCGATCTGATGGATAAGCTCCCCTGCTTCCGCGGTCCCTTTTTGAAATTCGATTCCCGCATAAAGATCTTCCGTATTCTCGCGGACGATCACTAAATCGATATTCTTATAACGGGAACGGACACCTTCATACGACTTACAAGGACGAAGACACGCATAAAGATCAAGCTCTTTACGAAGTGCCACATTCACCGACCGGAAGCCCGTTCCGACAGGGGTTGTGATGGGTGATTTGATCGCGATCTTGTTTTTACGGATCGACTCGATCACGCGGTCCGGAAGCGGCGTGCCTTCGGTTTTCAGAACGTCCACTCCTGCTGTCTGAATATCCCAATCAAATTTAATTCCGGTTGCTTCAAGGCATGCCTTGGCAACTTCGGCAAGCTCGGGACCGACACCATCCCCCGGTATTAAGGTAACACGATAAGATTTCATGCGAACTCCTTGATCTTTTAGGTTATCATGACTTATGAGAGCATTGCAGCAAGATACGTCATCGGTTAGAATGCGCCGTCACTACAACCGGCTCATCAAAAGGACTTACATTTTATATGAAGAACGCCAAAATTAAAAGGACACTGTTAGAAGCCATCGAGAAGGCCGGACATCTCATAAAATTGAATTTCGGCAAGAAACAGAAGATCACAAAGAAGGGTGAATTCAACCTAGTAACCGCCATTGATAAGGCTTCGGAAAAAGTGGTCGTCGACCTTATTCTCAAACGCTTCCCAAACCATTCCATACTGGCTGAAGAATCCCCGGCGGTAAAGGGCTCGGACTGCCAGTGGATTATTGATCCCATCGATGGCACCACAAATTTTGCGCATGGTTTTCCGCTTGTTTCCGTATCGATAGGTTTTGAAAGAAACGGGCGGCTTGAAATGGGAGGCGTCCTGGACCCAACCCGAAATGAGTTTTTCTTTGCCGAGCGAGGCAAGGGAGCCTTTTTGAACCATAAAAGGATCCACGTCTCCAAAGTAAAAACGCTTTCAGATGCGCTGGTGGTGACCGGTTTTCCTTATGACCGTAAAAAAAATCCGAATGACTATCTTGCTATGTTGCGTGCTTTCCTCACTCGTGTCCAGTGCATCCGGCGCACCGGTTCCGCAGCGATCGATCTTTGTTATGTGGCCAGCGGTCGTTTTGACGGTTACTATGAAATGAAGCTCAATCCATGGGATAAAGCCGCGGGGATGCTCATTCTCAAGGAAGCAGGCGGTAAGCTTACGGATTTCTCCGGAAATCCTCTGACCTTGGAATCCGTTCAAAACCTTGCTACAAACGGTTTGATCCATAAGGAAATGCTTAAAACCCTTGCGCCCTTTCAGCTTTTAGGCCGATAACCACACGGAGTCTTTATCATGCCTAAAAAAAAATCTGCCAAAATGCCGGCGCCACGCCATACCTGGGCTATCAATCCTAAAACCCGTGTCACTTCATCGAAAAAACAATACGCTCGTACCAGAGCTAAAAAGATCGAAAAGAGTTGGGTGGATGAGTTATTTGATTAGTTGTTTTGATCGGTTTATCCGTTTATGGGTATAAAAAAAGCGCCGGGTTTTGAAGCCCGGCGCTTTTAAAACAATTCCTGAAGCAGTAATTATTTACCGCTCAAATTCACATCACTCGGAATCGGAATATCCGCAGGAATCGGGAAGGTGACCAAATGAACGGCACCAAGAACCGTCGTAACTCCCGCATCGATCAACCCCTGGCCAACACCCTGCCAAACGTTTTTGCCGGCAGAAGAATAATCGTTAGGCGTCGAGATGATCTTGGTCCAACCGAGAACCGTATTGGTCAAACCATATCCCAGTTTCCCAACAGCTTTCTCACCGTAAGTTTTGCCTTCCGTCCACGGACTCGCCGCAAAAGCTAACGGGGCGAGAAACATGGCAAATACAATCGCTAAACTGATGATTTTCTTCATTGCTTTTCCTCCTTGGTTTTTAAAGCCTTGGATATCGCGTTGCCGACTGAATTTATTTTGCCAGAACTTGGCACTGTCGACAAGCACTAATATTCCTGAAATGTATCGTCTCCTAGATTTGTTTCTTAACCTTTTTTTTGAGAAATCTTGCCGCTTTACCTTGAGACCTATATGATATCGCCATGAACGTCTTCTTTAAACGGCAATATCTCCGCAAAAAACTTCGGCAATGGTACCATCTTCACAAGAGAGATCTTCCCTGGCGAAAGACCCTGGATCCTTACAAA
The DNA here is from genome assembly GCA_022711115.1 of Candidatus Omnitrophota bacterium. Classification (GTDB taxonomy): domain Bacteria; phylum Omnitrophota; class Omnitrophia; order Omnitrophales; family Aquincolibacteriaceae; genus JAKLFP01. Next base: position 348,605 of record JAKLFP010000001.1, read on the forward strand.
ATCTGGACTTCGGAAATCATGCTCCAACAAACCCAAGTCGCCACCGTGATTCCCTACTATCAAAAGTGGGTGAAAACCTTTCCCAAGTTGGAAACCTTTGCTAAAGCCCCTTTATCAAAAGTGCTTAAACTTTGGGCCGGCCTTGGTTATTACCGCCGAGCTAGAATGTTCCATAAAGCTGCGCAATATGTTAAAAAAAATCTTGGTGGCAAAATTCCAGGAAAGATGGAGGAGCTTCGTAAATTGCCCGGCATTGGACGATACACCGCCGGCGCTATTGCAAGCATCGCATATAATGAAACAGTGCCGGTTTTAGACGGCAACGTTATACGGATTCTAACGAGAATCTTCGGGATCTCTCAAAATATTGACCGTCCAGCCACGATTGGAAAGCTTTGGAAGATCGCCGAGACGTTGCTTCCAAAAAAAAATCCCGGTGATTTCAACCAAGCGCTTATGGAGTTAGGCGCCACCCTTTGCTTTTCGTTAAATCCGGAGTGTTCCCGATGCCCGGTAAGAACATCCTGTATTGCTCACAAAAAAAGGCGGGAGATCTTTTATCCGGTCCGTTCCAAGAGAGAAAAATATGAGAAAATTCTCATGACAGCATTGGTGGTTCAAAATAAGAAACTTGAGGTTTTCATCGAAAAACAACCCGAACAGGGACGATGGGGTGGGCTTTGGATGTTCCCTTTCTGGACAAGAAAAGAGGATATGCTACGAGCATCCTCAAAAATTTGTTGTCAATTACGTCATTTTCTAACTCTTCAACACGCTTTTACAAAATATCGAATTCGTCTTGAAGTCTATAGGGGAGATTTTAAGAAAAAAGGAATCCAAAGGAGGCGAAATTGGCGATGGATATCAATCAGGACATTAAAGGATCTTGCGATTCCTTCCCCGCATAGAAAGATTGCGGAAAAATTGTCTCTGGAAAATTCTTTGGAGAGCGGCCTTTTTTCCCCAAAAAAGACCGCATCGGTCAATAACTTCTAAACCAATAAAGACTTGCGTCTCGACTCACCTAAGCTGTTATCAAAAGGATAACTATTCGGAGTCCACAGGTCTATTCTTGATTCATACGCTCCATAAGCCATTTATCCAGCACGTCTTTCTTGAAACGCCACTGCCCGCCGATCTTCGTTGCAGGAACTTCATTTTTCTTCAAAAGACGGTAAATCGTTACGAGATGAAAACCGAGATACTTCGCCGCTTCTTTAGGCGTCATAATCTGGGTTCTTTCCCGCCTCGGATACTGGAAATCCTGATTTTGCTCTTTGGCTTGTTCCATTCTGGTTCTCCTTGTTTATTATTGCTATTTTTGAGTTCTATTTAGCTATATACTACATCATAAACTACTCTATATTTTATAAATTGTCAATAGTTGCTAGTTTTTACTATTTTCCATTAATTTTGTAACCGTAAATACAGTAATAGGTTACAAAAAAATGGCTGTTTAAAAATAAAATAATATTGATTGTTATTTTTATTCATTGTAGTATCTATGCATTACAGGTGCTAAAAAAGCATCCTATGACTTGACAGTCATTTTAAAAAATCTTCAAAAGAGGAGGTTGTTCATGAAAAAATTGAAGGTGTGGTTGGCTCTTGTGATTTGCACTTGCTTGTTGGTTCCGCAAGTATTCGCGAAAGATATTTGGGAACTGGCCTCGTCCGAAACTTACAAGGAAAAAACTGGTGGAATGTTTGTGCGCGGTTTAATTAATGCAGCTACAAGTCCTGTTGACATTCTTGTACAAACCGTGGATAAGACTAAAAGCGGCCCGCCTCTTATCGGAACGCTCACTGGTATGGCTGGCGGTCTAGGTTGCACGGCATTGCGCGCTGGTTCCGGCATTGTAGACGTAGCTCTTTTTTGGGTACCCGATTTCAATGGTTTCCCGGTAAACAAATCTTACCACAATTGTCTGTGTGATCAACCCGAAGTGAGCCAACCGGTGCAGTATGCACAGCAGCCTGTCCAGTACGTATCACCTGTTACTACGCCAACAACCATGATCTCTGAGCCAATCCCTCAGAAACCTATTGTGACGGTTGCCGCAGAACCTGAGCCTGCCACACCGCAACATGTTGTTAAGAAACATACTGCTTACGACTACGTAAAAAAATAAGCGTGTAATTCAGGATAATAAAAAAGCGTAAGGCACTATTTTTTGCCTTACGCTTTTTTATGTTAAAAATCGTTACAGGGCAAGGTCCCGCAAAGCAAACATCGGCGAGTATTGGTACTTTGCAAGGACTTCTGCAGCGCCTTCATTTCGATCTACAAGACAAATCACTTTAACAACTTTGGCCCCAAGTTTCTCGACTTCCTGGATAGCCTTCAAGACAGACCCTCCTGTCGTAATCACATCTTCCACCATGACCACCTTGTCACCTGCTTCAAGCGCCGGCCCTTCGATCATTTTCTGCATGCCATGATCTTTAGCCTCTTTCCGAACGATAAAAGCCTTAATAGGTTTTCCGCTCTGAGAACTTAAGAGGGATACCGCTGCCGCAATAGGATCTGCTCCAAGGGACGGTCCCCCAATAGCATCCACGCCTATAGCTTGGATCATATGGAGAATCAATTTAGCCGTAAGAAAAAGACCTTGGGCACTAAGTGTTACTTGTTTGCCGTCAATGTAATAGTTTGATACCTTCCCAGAAGCCAGCGTCCGTTCGCCACGCACCACGGCTTTTTCTTGAATTAGTTTTAACAGCTTTTCCTTAAGCATTAGTTCATCCATGACACGGTAACTCCTTCTTTTCAGTTAATTCTACCCTTGCTTTTCGAGCAACTCAAAACCTTTTCACAGATTCTTCGTGATAACCCTTTGACCATTTGTGCCTCTTTCTGCAGAAGTCCGCTTCTTTTGATCATCCCCCTTGTGGTTTGTAAAATCCTCGGCAGAAGATTTGCTCCCCCTTTTTGATACTCAAGAACCCTTAATGCCTTTGCAAAATGTTTCAATGTGATTTCTGTTTCTCTTTTATTAAGAAAAATTTCTTTCTTTTGAGACTTAGATTGTACCTGCCCCCCCTGCCACTGAGCTAATGAAAATAATATGACCATCACCGCCTGTGCAAGGTTTAACGATGGATAAGCATCGCTTGCGGGAATCGTTACGGCATAGTCGCAAAGCTGCAAATCCTGATTCGCAAGTCCTTTAGACTCACATCCAAAAACAATACCCACTCTGTGACGCCTGGACTCTCGAATGATTCTGGCGATCGCTTCCTGAAATGAAAGAAAGGAACCGCGTCCGCTACCCCGGCGTCTTGTAGCCCCAACAATAAAATTCAAGTCGCGGATAGCATCTCGCGTGGAAGAAAACACCTTGGCGTGCTTGAGAATATCCGCTGCGGACATTGCCATTTTCTTTCCTTTGGACCTCCACGCACGCGGTGGTCGCACGAGGCGAAAATCACAAAAACCCATGTTTTTAATCGCCCGGGCAACAGCTCCGATATTATCTGCATTTTCGGAAGCAACCAGGATAATCGCTATATGTTCCGGCTTCATAAAGAACCTTGAGAAATGAAAACTGAAAAAAGATTTTACTCTTTTTGCCAGGGATAATCAGGTAGGTCAAAGCGGCTCGTTATCGGTTTGGGATCGCCGCTTACGTTTACATACCACGGCAAGACTGCCACATCATTAACTCCAGAAACGGCCCGTGTCGTAAAATTCAAAAAGGATCGCGGTAGATAGGTTGCAGGCCAAGCCTTGGGATGCAACTGCTTTTCCGTTTTGAATGTCCGGACAAACTCCCAAGGCGAGCTCAATCCGCTGACAATGCCTCGTTCTTGAACATTCAAAATCTGCTGGAAACCGTTTGTCTTTTTTCCGTCTATATTCTTTTCAGATGTTCCCGCAAAAAGAGTGGCACTTCCAAGTACAAAAAAAATGAGAATGATTAAGGTTATGACTTTTTTCATGCTTTCGCTCCTTAGTTTTTGACAATCAACTTACTTTTTCCATCACCGCTAGAAAAAAACCATCCGTGCCGCTTTCGGGCGGCCATAGTTTAAAAAAATCTTCCCCTTTTTCGCCGTATGGCACCAGGCTTAACTCAGGATGAATGGCAAGAAATTTACCCACAACATCTTCATTTTCCAATGCCTCCACCGAACAGGTAGCATAATATAGTTTGCCGTGTTTTTTGAGATATGGCAAAGCTTTTTCCAGAATCCCGAGCTGTTCGGCTTGCAGATTCAAAAACCATTCTTCCGTAATCTTCCACTTTGCGTCAGGATTCCGGCCTAAAGTCCCCGTCCCAGAGCAAGGCGCATCCACGAGAATCTTATCAAAGCCCTCTTGGGCTATCTTAAGTTCCGGCATGCGTTTTATGTCTGCAGGAAAGATGTTAAAAACACCTGCTCGCTTTGCTCTCTTTTTCAATTCGTCTAATTTGTAAGCACGAAGATCCGTCGCCACAATGCGCCCTTTGTTTTCCATGATGGCCGCCAAAAGAAGGCTTTTTCCACCGCCACCCGCACATACATCCCAAACATTTTCTCCGGGTTTGGGTTCCATTTTTTGACAGATGAGCTGGCTTCCCTCGTCTTGTAACTCAAACCACCCATCTCGAAATGCGTCTGTATCGAACACATTGCGTCTCTCTTTGAGGATTAAGCCGTAATAGGACCGGATGGTTTGATTCGCTTCTACGCCGTACCGCCGAAACATATCCACTAATTTTTTGCGGCTGATTTTGAGCGTATTGGCTCGAAGCACAAGTAAAGGTCGTTGCACAAAAAAGCCAAGTAACCGCTCTGCTTCATGAGTCCCGAAAGCCTTGACCCATCGCTGGATCAGCCAGAGAGGAAAAGAATAGAGAACGGCCATCATTTCTTCTTTAGACTTCGGATTTTTTGTCTCCGGGAGCAAATGCTGTTGTAACGCGGCATAAATCTTTTCACTTAGTTTAAAAATCTCTTGAAACGCCTCTCGAGTGACAAGACCTTCTTTCGCTGCGGCCAATAAACAGAACCTCTCCGCTCTTTCAAGAGCGTTTATGAGAGAATGCGGGTTTATTTTTTCAAACCATGCTTCAAGAAAGGTCTTATGCCGAAAGGCAGCAAAGATTGTCTCGGAAAGAAATTTTCTGTCCCGTGAGCCGAATTTTTTACGATGCTGATAAAAATAACGGGAAAGCCACCGGTCTGCCGCTTGAGAATCTTTTTCAATTCCCTGCCAGATTTCCCCGGCAACATGTAATTGAGAAAAGAGAAGTCTTCGCTGATTATCCTTGAACATCGCTTCACACCTATAAGTAAAAAGGCCTGATCATAAGATCAGGCCTTTATGGAAAATTTTTAGGAGCAAGAAAATCAGGATTGCTCGCCTGCTTTTAAAATCCTTTGACGAATATCAGATTCACGATCGAATCGGTTTTGACGAGACATGTCTAAAGTCCGCTGAGCCGATGAAAGCTGCTGCTGAATATACGGGTCATTTTTATTGCTTCGAGCCGTTTTGAAAGCATCCGCGGCACTCCAGGCGTGATTGGCAATTAAGGGCCCAAGACCCGCCCAAAAAATTCCTCCTGTCGTTAGAGTTGCCAAAAGAATCGTTGTGGTCACCGCAGCGACTTCAATCCCCGCCATGATCTTTGTCTTTGTGGAACCGATTTGACCGTTCATAGCTTGACCCGTGGTCGGCAGCAATAGCGAAGCTCCAAATTCTTTCATACCCTCCGCAAAAACTGAAGGGGTCATGGTCGCAAATATCATTAAAAAAGCTAAAGAACAAGCGCATATTTTTTTCATGGCGTTTTCTCCTTAAATGGGCGATTTTTTAACCTTTTATTTTAACGGTTTTTTCCTCAAAACCTTTACCCCCGTTGAAACTGCCTTGCTTCGAGAAAATCCAATTAACGAAGTTTATAATTCGCCCAGTCACGGCTCAAAATGCGCTCCGTCAAGTCTTAATCCGGACAGATTGTCTATTTAGGTTTTGAAAGGTTTTCCGAACTCCAATTTGAAAGTACTTCCGCAAATAACCGGACTCCAAAACCGGTAGCTCCTTTGGGGCAATCAAATCGGTTTTGCGAACAATTTGCCATTCCGGCAATATCCAAGTGCACCCAAGGTATCCCCGCAGGCACGAATTCTTTGAGGAACATCGTGGCGGTAATCGTTCCCGCATATCCGTCGCCGACATTCTGAAGATCTGAGTGATGAGATTTGATACATTCGCCGTATTCATCCCAAAGGGGAAGTTGCCAGCAGCGTTCGCCTACTTTTTCACCGGCATCACGGATGGTATCGATAAGCTTTTGATCTGTTCCGAGGATCCCGCAGGTTTTATCGCCAAAGGTATGATGGCACATCCCGGTAAGAGTGGCCAGGTCGATGATCGCATCCGGTTTAAATTCTTCACAGTAAGACAAGGCATCCGCAAGAATCAAACGACCTTCCGCATCCGTGTTCATCACCTCAACGGTTTTACCATTATACATTTTGATAATGTCGCCGGGTCGTTGCGGGTCATTCGCAACATTGTTTTCAACGGTGGGCGCCAAACCGACGATATGGAGCGGCAGCTTCAAATCAGACACAAGGGCCATGGTCGCCACAACCGTGATCGCACCGGATTTATCGTATTTCATCTCTTCCATGCTTTTGGAGGGTTTTATGGAAATGCCCCCCGTATCGAACGTCACGCCTTTCCCCACAATGCAGACGGTTCCGTTTTTGGCATAATGCTCACCGTATTCCAAAATGATCAACGCCGGCGGCGTTACGCTCCCTCGGTTAACCGCAAGAATACCGTTCATACCCTTTTTTTTGAGCTCTTCCAAGCCAAAGATCTGACATTTGAGATTTTTGTCTTTCGCAAGTTTTTTGGCTTCTTCCGCAAGTTTCGGGGCATTCATCATATTTCCCGGTTCATTATTTAGATCCCTCGCAAAAAGAACCGCCTTCGCTATTTTTTCAGAATGAACGATCAAAGAGCGCAAACCTTGAAGCTCCTCTTTTTTTTCAAGCACAAGCTCGACAGATTCAGGCGCTTTCGGAGGATCATCCTTTTTCTTGGTTTTGTACTTGTTGAAACGGTAAGTGGCAAGCAGGGAGGTTTCTGTAAAAATGACCGCCGCTTGCGCCGCAGAAATCCCTTCAGCCAAAAATGAGTCTAAAAGGACGCGAACCTTCAAGGCCTTTCGGCTGTTCGCGAGTCCGGCTAAAACGCCTGCCGTTTTCCTCAGAGAAGCAACTTTAAAGTCCTTTTTTTCACCAAGCCCCACAAGCATAACTTCCGGCGCCTGCCGATAGGTTGTTTGAAAAGAGGTCAGAACTTCGTTTGTCTTTCCTTCGAATCGTTTTTTGGAAACAGCTTCTGCCGCAACTTTATAAAAAGCCGGTTCGGTCTTTTTGATTGTTTTAAAATCTTTGTCACCTTTAAAACAACCCACCACAAAAAGATCTGCTTTGGGTGCTGAACGTGAAAGCAATGTGGATGAAATTTTCATGAATACCTCCTCAGAATTATTTTATAAAAGTTTAAGATGGCTTGAAGAAAAACAGTTTTATTGCGATCACCACTAAGTAGACGGCAAAAAGGCGCTGAAGCATTATCGCGTCGAGTTTTAAAGAAAGTTTTGTTCCAATCCAGACCCCCAGAATGCTGAATAGGCCCAAAATAATAGCTGCTTTCCAATCCACCATTCCGGCTCTTCCATGAAAAAAAGCTCCGGCGAGCGCTGTAAAGATGATGATCAAAAGCGAGGTACCGATCGCATGATGCGAGTCAAACCCCTTCAGCAGCATCAAGAGCGGCACAAAGATAGTCCCGCCCCCTATACCGAAAAGTCCTCCCAGAAAACCTCCTAACAACCCTACAAGCGCGATGCCCATTTTCTTCCCCTTAATGCCCGGCCTTGTTCAGCGCCATATTTACAAGTTTATCCACATATTTGATTTTCGCGTGTTCTCGCGGGACATGAAAATAAGTGACACGCTTAAATTGCTTCTCTTTGGCTTTCACTTCCGCAAAAAGTGGCTTGAGATGTTCGGCCTTGAGTTTGTAGATGCCGGAAAGCTGTCTGGCAACAAGTTCGCTGTCCAAAAAATAATCTGCCTCTTCAATGCCAAATTCCGAAGCCAGCGTTAACCCCCGGATCACAGCGGTATATTCAGCGACATTGTTGGTTGCCTCACCAATCATCTCTCCGTGATCGCTGATTTTTTCGTCTTTCTCGTCGCAGATCAGAACACCGATCGCTGCGGGTCCCGGGTTTCCGCGAGCACCGCCGTCAGAATAAATCTTGGCTTTTTTAAGAGGCTTCATTTTTTCTCGTCATCAGCAGAACGTTTGAAATTTTGCCCCTTATGATAGGCCTCGAGTTGTTCCAGTTCTTTTTGGAGGGTACGAACGCGATTCTTTAGTTCTTTTACAGGATCGGGCAGATCGCCATGTTCAAGGTCAACTTCCGTAACTCTTTTACCGTCGATCCGCACGATTTCTGCTGGCACACCGACTACGGTGCAATCATCCGGAACGGGATGAATGACTACCGAGCCGCCACCGATTTTTACATGATTGCCAATTTTGATATTGCCAAGCACCTTCGCACCGACACCAACGACCACATGATTTCCAAGCGTCGGGTGTCTTTTGCCACGTTCTTTCCCGGTCCCGCCGAGTGTCACGCCTTGATAGATTGTCACATTTTCGCCAATTTCCGTGGTTTCTCCGATGACCACACCCATCCCATGATCAATGAAAAAACCTGGAGCAATGCGAGCTCCTGGATGGATCTCAACACCGGTCAAAAATCTGGCAAACTGTGAAATAAACCGGGGAATAAACGGTATTCTCAGAACATATAAAACATGGGCCAATCGGTAAAACAACACGGCATGAAATCCGGAATAAAGCAGTATGACCTCCAGAACTCCAAGCGGTGTCCTGGCCGCCGGATCACGTTCAAAGCATGCCTTAAAGTCTCGATAAATAGCGTAAAAGGGGTTGGTCATGGAGAGTATTATTTCATTTTATCGAGGAAAGTCAATCGAAGGTACGGAAAACCTAAACACTAAAGCGGAAAAGCATAACATCGCCGTCTTGTGTTTCGTATTCCTTGCCTTCAATGCGAAGTAGGCCTTTTTCTTTAACAGCCGCTTGGGAGCCGTATTTCAGGAGGTCTGCACATCGCATCACCTCAGCACGGATAAATCCCCGCTCAAAATCAGAATGGATCACGCCTGCGGCCTGAGGTGCCTTGCTCCCCTTTCGGACGGTCCATGCGCGAACTTCTTTTTCCCCAGCCGTAAAATAAGTGATGAGATCAAGAGCTTTGTAACCCGCATGGATCAGAGCATTGAGACCGGGTTCCTCAAGGCCGAGCTCTTTGAGAAATACTTGTTGGTCTTCCTCAGAGAGATCGATCAGTTCCGACTCAACTTTACCAGAAATCACTACTGTCTGAGAATTTTCCGCTATAGCACGTTTTTTAACAACCTCTACCCACGGCCCGCCAGTCGGAAGATCTTTTTCCGCCACATTCGCGCAATAGAGCACGGTCTTAAGCGTGATAAACGCCATATCCTTTACCAACTTTTTTTCTTCTTCGTTCAGACCGATCCTTCGAAGCGGAGTTCCGGCTTCGAGTGCTTTTTTGGCTTTTTCGTAAACCGGCATTTTTTCTTTAGCATCTTTGTCGCCCGTGCGTGCGAGTTTTTCGGTCTTTTCATACCGCGCATTGATCGTATCAAGATCTTTGAGACATAATTCTGTATCAATCACATCCATATCACGCTCCGGATCAATCCCTCCTGAGACATGAACAATATTCGGATCTTCAAAACAACGGACAACATGGAGAATGGCTTCGACTTCTTTAATGTGCCCGAGAAACTGATTACCAAGACCTTCTCCCTTGGAAGCACCTGCCACAAGTCCCGCGATGTCATAGAATTCGACAGTTGTGGGGGTGGTTTTTTGAGGTTTATAAAGTTTACTTAGTTCCCAGAGACGAGGGTCTGGCACGGGCACCATGCCAACATTGGGTTCGATGGTGCAAAAAGGATAATTCGATGCCGCAGCATGCGCCTTGGCAATCGCATTAAAAATAGTGGATTTCCCGACGTTGGGAAGCCCGACAATGCCGCACTTGAAACCCATAATTCCTAACACTCCTTCCATTTTGTAAAAACTAAAAAGTATTGGGACTATATCAAAAAAGCAGCGTATCTACAATCTCAACGTGTTTTCAGCAAATCATTCATAAAGGTTTTAGACGTCAATTTTCCATTTTATAAATGTTTAAAGCAGGTAAAACTTGCTTTTTCGAATCCTTTTTGTAGAGAGAATTATAAAAAAAAAGCATAGCACTATTGACAAATTTAAATAATATGAATATATTTTATGATGAATATGAATATTTTAACATTTTCTTTCTCTTCGAAAAAGTTTAAACGCCTTGCGGCGTGCCTCATGCTTCTTTCGCTCCTTCTGCTTGCTACTCACCAATATCCGGCTTCAGCAGAATGGCAGAAGCCCATTCAGCCTTCCATAGCCGGAGGGGCGCTGACATGTCTGACTCTTCATCCTTTGGAACAATCAAAATTTCTTGTTGCATCCAAAAGCCAGATTTTCGAAAGCAGCAAAGAAAATGCCTGGCTGTTACTCTGGTCGGCTGCTGATCCTCGAACTCCGATCCAGAAATTAGTCACATTCCCCATTTTGCCGGAGCAGGTTTTTGTCCTTACTTCCAACGCGCTTTTTATGGGAAATTTAAAGGACCGTTCCTGGCAAATGGTCTACAAAGACACAAATAAGATCCTTTTATCGTTTGCTGTCCACCCACAAAATCCGAATCACTGGTTTCTAGGGACGCAAAAAGGACTCTGGGAAAGTGAAAATGCCGGGAAGACATGGTACCACTCTCAGGTTTTTTCACGATCCGTTTCTGTCCCTCTTTTATTTTTTGACCGAAACCGCTTATTTCTTGCGGATGATAGTTCTCTTTATCTTGCTTTCGCTGAAAATAAAGAGAACGCCACGGAGAAAGCGGGATCTGTCAGTTTTCCTCAGGCTCGTATTATTTTTAGCATACCGAAAAAGGAACTTGACGCTCTTTCGCAAGACTCATCCCAAAATGATGATAATGCTGATGAGATGTCGCTTTACCCGCTCAAGATCCGGCATATAATCCGAGCGAAGCCAGGACAATCTCTTTTCCTGGCAACTCAGGAAGGCGTTTTTGAAAGTTTAGACGAGGGCTATCATTGGTTACCGCTTTCTCAAAGCGGTCTCCAGAGTTTGTTCATTTATGAGCTCGCCTATTCCGAAAAAGAGCAAAAGCTTTTCGCCGCTACAGACAAGGGAGTTTACGCCTACGAAACAAAAAAGCATTGCTGGCAAAAACTTTCCGAGGGCCTTGCCAAAGATAAAACACGGAGTATCGCTGTTTTAAATGAAAATGAACTAATTGCGATCACGGCGGAAGGATTTGTCCAGCATCCCCTCGAAGGATTCCGTCCAGAAGTCGGCCCCGGGGTTTTGATTTATCAGCCTTCCCCCAAGATTCTTTTTTTGTTTAAAAGGCTGATTGAGCTTGAACCCAATGCGCGCGAACTGCATAAAAAAGTCATTCGCTATGCCAATGTTTCGAACGGAAAAATCAAACGCTGGCATATGACCTCCAGACTCGCCGGTCTCGTTCCAACCGTTTCCTACGGCCGTGATTTTTCTTCGGCAAATAATATCGATCTTGACCGTGGTGGGACCAATGATGCAGACCGTTTTATCAGTGGCCCCAATGATACCAATTCAGGCTGGGACGCTCGGGTCGCATGGAACTTGGGAGATGCGATCTATAGTTCCAACCAAACCTCGATCGACTCAAGAGAAAAAATGATGGTAGAGTTGCGCAACGATTTGCTCTCGGAGGCAACCCGAATTTATTATGAAAGAAGGCGGCTGCAAATAGGTCTTATCTTCAACCCATCAACTTCGGAACAGGATCACTTAGAAAACCTCTTGCGCTTGGATGAATTGACGGCATTGCTGGACTCACTCACAAATGGCTTTTTTACCGAACGTCTGGAGCGGATTTATGATGAACATCCGGAGCTGAATACGCTGTGGATCTTTCAACAAAATAAGGAGAAATAAAATGAACGAGCAACGTTTTCGGACTACGGACCACAAACCAAAAAACCACACGCCACAAAGCCACAAGAAAAATTTTAATGAAGATAGTTTTTGGGAGCAAAAAAGAAGTCCTGTTACGCAGAATTCGGAAACGAAAACATCTTATGAAAAAGGCTATAAAAAGCTCATCGCTTGGCAAAAGGCTGATGAACTGGCTTTTCAAATTTATAAAGCCACGGATTCGTTTCCTCGAGATGAAATTTACGGGGTTCGTTCTCAGTTACGTCGGGCGGCTTTGTCGGTACCCACGAATCTCGTCGAAGGAAATGGGCGGCAAAACCGAAGGGAATTCAAGCAATATGTCAACATTGCCCTTGGATCACTTTCTGAAGTCGAATATTTACTCGATTTTTCCCTAAGACTGGGGTATTTCGATGAGGGGCTGTATGAAAATCTTGCAGATATAAGAAATCATTTGGGCGGCTTGCTCTGGAATTTGTATAAAAGCATTTCGGATTAAATCAGATCTTGTGGCGTGTGACCTGTATCTTTGTGACCTATGTCGCTTTCCGACATTCAAAACAAAGAGCAAGGATCGAGTCCCTTAAAATATTAACGGGTTGTTTCGTTGATCGTTGTCCGTTGCGCGTTGTGCTATCGCCTGGTCACTCTGTCCAAGCGAAGTTGACCGCAGGCCCCCTCGACTTCTTGTCCCGCCGTCTTTCTGAATGTGGACCGAACCTTTTCTTTTTCCAGAATACTCCGAAAATGTTTCATCTTTTCTTCGGAGGGGGCTTTCCAGGTAATCTCCCGAATCGGGTTGTAAGGAATGAGGTTAATCTTGGCTTGGAGCGGTCTTGCGATCTTGGCCACCGCTTTTGCATCTTCTTCGGAATCATTCATACCGTCGATCAGGGTGTATTCAAACGTAATATCGCGTTTCAGATCCTCATGGATTTTATAAAGCGTTGCGAGAAGTGCTTTAAGCGGGTATTTCCGGTTATAGGGAATCAACCGGCTCCGCGTTTCATCGAACGGAGAATGAAGCGAAACCGAAAGACGAATCCGGCCGTCGGTGCGTTTGACGAATTCGTAGATTTTTTCCGGAACACCGGAGGTTGAGACTGTGATCTTTCGGCCTCCCATTTCAAATCCCCATGGGGCGGTCAGGATTTCCAACGCTTTCATCACCTCATCAAAATTATCCAAAGGTTCGCCCATCCCCATAAAGACAACATTTGTGATTTGGCAATGGCTTTTCCTGACGATCCAGGCAATCTGTTCGATTATTTCCCCTGCGGTTAGATTGCGAAAAAATCCGCTCTTGCCGCTCGCACAAAAAGGACATCGGACCCTGCACCCAAGCTGGGTGGATACACATACGGTTTTGCGATCTCCTTGGCGGATAAGAACGCTTTCGAGAAAATGGCCGTCATGGGTCTTGAAGAGATATTTAGTAGTTGGGTTTTTGGCATTTTCATATTCTTCGGCGAGTTCGAGGCTGGCCAAAAAATATTTTTCAGCCAGTTTATCGCGAAGATCTTTCGGGATATTTTTTAATTCGTCCCATGAGCGGACATGGACCCGGTACAACCACCGCAGCAATTGTGCGGCACGATACTTCGGAGCCTCAAGAGACTCCATGATTCCTTCTGCCTCTTTCAGGTTCAGGCTATAGAGAGATTTCATGCAAAGACAAACGGAGCTTTTGATCGTAAAAAAGAGACGCGAGCTGCTCAGCTGCGGCTAAATCCATTTTTTGATTTTCATCCAAACCAAAAGAGCGACCGTAGTGAAAAACATGAGTCCAATCGAAAAAACATACCCGTGCTCCCACTGTAATTCCGGCATGTGCTTGAAATTCATGCCGTAAAGGCTCGCGATAATCATGGCCGGCATCGCAATCGTAGCAAGAACGGTCAAACGTTTCATAACTTCATTGAGTTTGGTGGACGCATAAGAAAAATAAACCTGTAAAATACTGTTCAAAGTATCATGATAGCTTTCCGCCATGCTGCTGATGCGAAAGAGGTGATCATAAACATCGCGGAAATACATGAGATTTTTTGTTTTAATCAGAGGCGATGGATTCCTTGTCAGATAGTACAACGTGTCGCGTTGAGGGTTGATAATGCGCCGCAGCATGAAGATATCCTGTTTTACTTGAAGCAAGGTTTGAAGATAGTTCGAAGACCCATTCTTGAACATGTGTTTTTCCAGCTCATCGATCTTGATATCATAATCATGAATCACCGGCAAATAACCGTCTACGAGATGGTCTAGAACGGAGTGAGCGAGAAGATCGGCGGTTCCTCCCATAAGCGTCTGCGTTTTTTTGAGAACGGCATCCTGAACCTGCGTCACCCCGGCAATGGGATCTTTGTGAAAGGTAACGACATAATTGGGCCCCACAAAGATATTAAGCTCAAGAGTTCCGAGTTCTTTCTGTTTCCCCTTTTCAAACATTTTCAACCCGTGCACCACAAGAAAGAGATATTCCCCATAGTCATCAATCTTGGGTTGAGACTGGTCGTTGATACAATCCTCGACTGCCAAGGGATGAAAATTAAATATCTCGACTAGTGTGTCGCTTTCAAATTCCGTGGGATTCTCAAAATCGACCCATAAGAGACCGGTTTTATCCCCAAGGACTGAGAACATGCGTTCTCGTGAAATGTTTGTTTCGAGTTCGGTCCCTTTTTTATAAAAGAAATTTTTAATCATGATTGCCCGGCGCTCCTTCTTGTCAAATATTTAAAGGATTCTATCACTGCTTTGTATGAACAATCAAAGTCTTTAAGAATGAATTTTGTTTTTCTTCCCGCATGATTACCTTATAATCTTTTATCGACTAGGGAGGCGGAATGCCTAAAAAAATTCTAATCATCGATGATGAGCCGGAAATTTGCTCCATGGTGACCGAGTTTCTCATTGACGCGGGATATGCCGCTTTTTATGCGCTCAACGGGCCCGAAGGACTTTCCATGATTGAAAAAAATCTTCCGGATCTACTTCTTTTGGATATCGGTATGCCGGGCATGGATGGCCTGGAGTTGATGCGCGAAGTCCATGAAAAATACCCTTCCCTTTCCGTCATCGTTCTGACGGGTCACAAAGATACGGACACCGTCAAAAGAATGCTTGAATACGGCGTTTGTGAATATCTGACCAAACCGATTAACCTCGAAACCCTGCTGGATCAGTTTGTCCGCGATATTATTGGACCTCCACAAGCATCGTCAAAAAAATAATAGCCGGCCTCAGAACCGCTCCGGGCTTCTGCGGAGCTTCTAAAAATTATAATTATAATATTTTCTTCTAAAATATCCGGCGTGAAACTATCTTTTGTGGATTATTGAAAGGTTAGAAATTTTTTGGAAAATCCAAAAATGAAGGCGCTTTTACTGTTTGGATATTTTTACTTATTGTGATTTTTCACAAAATCACGAATGGCCAGACGGTCCGTTTCCTTGATCTTCAGAAATTCAACTCCGGAGCGATAGAGGTCTTTCTCAAGAAAGCCTGTATGCCGTACTTGTCCCTCAATGGAAATAAGAAGGTCCTTTTTGCCAGGCATAACAAAATCCATCTTGACTATGGTGTTCATTGGAATACCTTCCATAAAAGTGAGCAGCATCGCTCCACCTTCCGATATATCAGAGATCTGTGTCTGAACGCCGACTACGGCATTGCGAGCCTGACAAAAATAGCGGGTCACCGCATAAATACGCACCCGGACATATTTTCTTCGTTCATGCGCGCCTAAAGAAGTCAAAGGGCTTTTGGTCATGGTCGTTTTATTTGAAAAATTGAATTCACCTGGTTCTAATAGTTCGTCTTTTTTCTGCCAAGCTTTATGTCGTATTTTACTCTCTTTAACTTTTGAATTTCCGGCACCTCAAAAACAGATACTCTTCGAGATTCCTGGGCTCCGGTTTTTTTACCGGAAATCGTTGCTCTAGGCATTTTTTTCAAACCATCTTGTCATTTCATCGATAAGAAGCGTTGCTTCCTCAGGCTTCAAGAGTTGGTTTAAGAGCCAAGCATTTTGAAATGCCTCTTGTTTGCCGTGATGTTTCCGCAAAGCAAAAAGATAACGGCCTGAATATCTATACCGCTTATTTGCCGTCACGGCTAAAATAAAATTATCTTTATCAAAATTTCCATCCACGGGCTCCACCGTCAAATACAATATAAAGTTGTTCCTGATAAGTAATGGCGTTCCCGAATTTACGGAAAAAGAAACATCCGCAACTTGCTCGTTTAAAATAGCCAAGACATCGACCGGCTCAAAAAACAAGTAGTCTTCAAAATCTTCTTCTTTTCCGTATCGCTGAAAGCTGGGGTCGAGATAATAACGCTCTCCTGTCTGCCGGTTGATGATCGCTAAAACAATATGAGACGAAAAAGGCCTGAGAAAAAATCCCGATTCCGCAGCTCTGACAAAAATAATGGCATAGTCATCTTTCAAAAAAGCTTTTATTTTTTTATACGTATACGCAGCCAGTTCTCCGCAAAGACCATAGCGCCCTTTTTCTAAAATAAGCTCGTTGTTTTTGTCAAATTTATGCACGTTGTGTATGGTCCAGGTCCTTTGATCAAAATTAATGCTTGCCGTTACTTCCGGTTTTACAATCGCATGAAATCCGGAATATTCGAGATGGCTGACTACGTTCATGATTTCTTCATAAAAAGGGAGGCTTTGGGAAGGTTGTCGCTCTGAGTTGAAGGATTTAGTTTCATTTTTTTTAAAATAAAACGAACGATAGCTGAAAAAAATCATTGCCCCGATTAAAAAAATCAGTGCGATTCGATAAAAAAAAAGTTCCCTTTTTAATTTTTTATATTCTTCCATCATTTCTCCTCTTTCAAAAAATCCGAATCCTCGCCAAGGCGTTTGAAAAATACATACGTTTTCGTAAAAGGGATATTCAAAATCCGGCGGAAAAGAAAAGACCTCCCAAGAATCAATTTATAATCTTCGCGCCTGCACTAAGATATGCGAAAGCCTTTTGATTATCAAGTGTTTAGGTTTTTCTACTGCGCTGATTATTTTTCGAAGCTTGAAGCCGTTTGTTCCCCATTTAGTCACAAAAAATGGGCTTCAGTGTCGGTACATCCATAATCAGACTATGGCCTCAAAAAAACGGCCCTTCTCAAGATGTTCTATAGCGAGCCGTTTTAGCTTTGCCGTATAGGCTCTTTAAAAGGCTTTTTTGTATCCTGCCGTTGCATCACTTTAAAATACTCGTATTGATTCACAGCTGATAAAATATCACCCTCGCCTCCGGGCATTTTTGAATATGGCTTTTAGAAATAAGATTTCTGTTCAAAAGTCTGCAGGGTTAGCTTAAACTTTTACTAACAGCTTTTGTAAAGGTGCTCCCGTCAATAAATTACCTTTTAGAAAAGGGACGCAAGGGGCGTTTATGTTGAGATTTATTTCAGATTTTACACAATCTAATTTTTGGAATATTTGGGCCATAATTCCCATTATAATGCTCAGCTTCTATTTCTTAAGAAGTAAGCTTCCCTCTCGAACCACTGTGTTACTAATTGGCCTTTTAGTTTTTTTGTTTTTTTATTTACCGCCAGCGTGGAATATCTGGGTCATGACTCCCATGATCCTTTTCAATTTCTATTTCTTAAGAAGTAAGTTTCCTGCTCGAACTATGATGTTGCTAAACGGATTCTTGGTTTTCTTGGCTTTTTATTCCATTTCGATTATGTACAAAGAGAATTTCGCCGCCCGAGCTGAAAGTCCATTAATTTATTCTTGTTTAACGGGAATCGAACTTAATTGCATCTACCCTGGCGATGCCAGATTTTTCCCTTTAACCGGCAAGGAATTTTATCTGATTAAAAAACTAACCTGTTTTCCAGGAGGCTGCCACGCAATCTCTGTTATACAATTATGGCTGGTCATGGTCGGGCTTTTTTTCTTTTTAAGGAAATGGCCTATCGGTTTTCGCCTCTTCGTGATGATCGCCGTTGCAACGATGCCGAGCTTTGTCTTTTGTTTCTTCCGGCTGCTCGCCGGTGAGCGTTGTTTGATTTTTTGGCTCGTTGCTTTATTGATTTGCCTCAGACAATATTTAAAAACGAAATCATCTCTATCGCTTGCCGGCTCCATCATAGCAACTCAATTTGCCCTTTATTACAAAGAGCCTGTTTTTTTATTCATTGGCGGTTTTGCAGGCTTTCGATTGATTTTTAAAATGTTTATGGAGAAGGATTTTTTAAAACAAAAAGGTTTTCGCAATTTTTTGGCAAATCATATTTTGGAAGTCTGCCTGCTTATTCTTAGCGGGGCTTTTTTATTTATTTATGTTTGTACACAGCTGCCGTATCCAAAGTTTGTTTACAGTGACCGCCTGGCTATCGGCGTTTTAAACGTCCTGACTGAATCTTTCTATTCGGATCCATTGATTAGCGTCTTCCTTTTGGCTATGCTCCTGAGAGGTTTCTATTTGATCCGCCAGAAACAATTTCCTGATTTATTTTGGGATGCTTTAGCTTTTGGCTCATTCCTTTATTTCGCGGCTTTTTTAAAACTACAAATCTATCAGGTTTATTATATGGCGCCAGTTGATTTTATTGCCGTTCTGTATTTGAGTCGCTATCTTTATTCGTGGTTTCAACGTAATAATAAAAAATTTTTAGCAGGCATTGTGCTTCTCTTTTTGATAATCGGTTTAGGTCGAAACGCGGCTGCCTCCCTATCTTCTGTCCTCGAAATGAAAAACTTTGTCCTCGGTAAGACTCGGCTTGTCAAGTTTCTTAAGGATTATCTTGAAAATGAACCTTCTCGGAATGCAAACCTGTTTTTTCCCTATTCGCCAAGGAGACTAGCCGGAGGTTGGTCGATCATGGAAATGGGCGCTTTTTTGGAGTTCAAGGGTCTAAAGATCTCCAAGAGTGAAAAACGTGATGATAGGAATGGCCCAAGCATTACATTAAAATGGCCTGTTAAAACTAAGGATGATTTGTGCACCAACTACAGGGATATGAAATGTTTTTATAGCGAGGCTCCAAGCCCTGGCGACTTCATCGTTGTTTTGCCTGACGACGATGTCCTCCCTGATGAACTTTTGAAGCTTCAAACTAAAGCAACGCTTTTATTTCATTATCAATATAATTTTTTTACATTAACAAACAAATTGTCTTCTTTGCTTTTTTTTCATAAAAAAAATAATGCGCATTTAACGCCTAGTTTTTATTTATTTCGTTCAAAAGAATAGCCCTGCCTGAACCAACCCCATGCGCAACCGGCAACACGCTTATTTTCTTCCCGGTTTCAAAATGTTTACACAAAAAAACGGAGAGGGAGGGATTCGAACCCCCGAGACGCTTGCGCGCCTAACGGTTTTCAAGACCGCCGCATTCAACCGCTCTGCCACCTCTCCATTAAAAAAGATTATTGAAAGGTGTGCTGTCCTGGCTGCCTTTAAATCTTAATAAAGCCAGGGCTGTCCAGTTTTTATTGAAAAATCAAAGGCAGACTGGACTGCACTGACCTCCTTAGAGTTTTAAATAAGGTCAGTGCTGCCACCTCTCCGAAAAAGCCAGGAAGTTCAAGTTGAGAAACTCAAAAAGTATTGAAATTTGTCCGGCGTTTTCACTCCACTATTCTGAACTTTAAATCGCGGAGCCATGTTTTCTACCCATATCACCCTTAAAAAGTTTAACGTGTCCTTTTTCATCATTCGCACAAAAAAGATTAATTCACGGCTTCCAAGCGATTTTCCCAATAAATTAATGCCTCATCCATCGCTTTTTCTTTATTTGAAGCCAACTCGCTTGCTGGAATTAAAGATCTCTTATAGATTCGCCCTTCTTTGGCCCCATATTCTTGCCAATGCGCTATTGCTAATTCTCTTGTAGTAATTCCGGCTAACCGAAGATCTTCGTAATTTTCAACGTAAGTTTCCCAATCAAAGTCTTTGGGAAGAGCGCTTGAAGTGTTTTGAGAATGATATTCTTTTTTCATATCAGGCTGAGAACGCAAACGCGAGTTTACCCGGGGATAACTTGTTAATAAAATCATGATAAAAACAAGGGTAATACCCCCGCCAATAACGCCAAAAAAAACCGGGCGTTTTTTAAATTCTTCTTTTTCTAGGCCTTCTTCTAAAAAAAACCTCGTACGCAAAGGATTGTCCATTTCTATCGTTTTTCTTTTCTTAATGTTTTAAAAAATTCCCGCAGAAGAAATTTTGAATCATCTTCCATCACACCGCTAATGACTTTCACCCGATGGTTCAAGCGATCATCATCCGTAATCCGGTAAAGGCTGTGACACGCGCCTGCCTTCAGGTCTCTAGCGCCATAAACGAGATTCGTACACTTCGTCATCACCAAGGCGCCGGCGCACATCGGACATGGTTCCAACGTCACATAAAGCGTCGCTCCTTCCAAAGAACCCCGATGATCTTTTGCTCCGGCCGGTTTTGCCTCGGGCATTTCGCTTAATGCTTCCGAGGCCTGTGTCATAGCGATCATTTCTGCATGGGCTGTCGGGTCACGCAATATTTCCATTTGGTTACAGGCCCGACCGATAACCTTGTTCTTCCACACCACCACAGCTCCCACCGGCACCTCGCCTCTTTCAAGAGCAATGACTGCTTGCTTGATGGCTTCTTTCATGAAATGCTCGTAATTGGGTTTTTCCATATTTTCCTCAAATACCCTGGCACCGCCATTTCAAATACGAACGATGATCAACTAAACCGTGCGGGGAGGGAAAAACGTATTCTTTTTTCTAGTTTTTAATCCTTCGAAATCTTTTTTTATGTGTTCTTCAAAATCTCATATTGGGCCGCGAAAGCATCTTGATGGAACATTTTGACTGTTTCTAATGAAAGATCCGCTAAATTTTTTCCCACCATCGAAAGCTTTTTGAGAATGTCATTGGTCACCGTAATGATGTGACATCCGGAGGCCTCTGCCTGGAAGACGTTCAGCAGCTCCCTGGAACTCGCCCATAATAGTTCCGCATTCGGATTCGGCTTTAAAATTTCAGCGGCCTTTTTCATGTAAGGCATGGGATCTCTTCCGGTATCGGCAATTCTTCCTGCGAACACCGAAACGATTGTTTGAGATCCCGGAGCAATAGCTTTCGCAACCGTTTCGACCTGTTCAAGCGTCAAGATCGCCGTCACATTCAGGAAAAGGCCTTCGCCAGAAAGTTTTTTAATAAGCGGTGCGGAGGATTCGCCTCTTGTGTTCGTAATCGGAATTTTCACATTAACATTACTTCCCCAACTTGCGATTTTTTTCGCTTCGCGCTCCATGACATCAAATTCATCGTCAAACACTTCGAAGGAAATGGGAAGATCGCAGATCTCTTCTAAGACCCCTTTGGCAAAAGCCTCATAATCAGCCACCTTGGCTTTTCTCATCAACGTTGGATTTGTCGTAAAACCTTTTACCACGCCTTCCTTATAAATCTTTTTCATCTCATCAACATCCGCACCATCCGCAAACAATTTAATGTGAAGATCCTTCATGGCTCCCATGGCTATGTCCCTCATTTCGTAGATTCCCATTTGCCGCTCACCATTTTAAGCTTCGGGTGTGTTACTAAAAGATGCCAAATCATCGCCTGAAAAGCTTCCGTCAGCGGGGTGATTGCTTGGGCATCAACCGTCGGGATGAGAACACAGGCATTGGCCGCTTCAGCGGTAAAACCGCCGTCCCGACCAACGATTCCGCCGATAGATGCTCCGACTCTTTGGGCATATTGAAGCGCTCGAACCAGATTCGGACTGATATTTCTTTCGAGATTCCCACCACCAACCGAAAATACAAGGATCATATCCCCAACCCGCAAACGAGAGGTTTTTAACCAGGCTTCGAATACGGTTTCCCATCCTTCATCATTCACGCGCGCGGACAATTCCGACACATTATCGGTCGGGGCATAGGCTTCGAAGCCAGCCAGTTTCCGAAAATCGTTCACGGCATGAGATGCATTCGCGGCACTGCCGCCGACACCTAAAATAAAGAGCCTCCCGCCGCCGGACCGAGTTTTGGCTAGAAGATCAACCAACGATTCAATCGCGTTTTTATCCAGCTGCCCGATCAATTTTACAGCAGACGATAAATAGTCCTGGGTAAAATCAGTCATGTTCAAATTTTCCTCCGTCCTTTACTGCATTCCTATGCGTTCCATAGGGTTGCGACATCTTACCGTTACCCTTTATGCTTCATCATCCATCAGCGTTAAGATTTCTCCGGTTTTTTTAGATGTTCCTCAAGTTCTTTCATGCCGGACAATGAGCCTATCTCAAAAAAACGCTCGGGTACCTCATAGCCTGCTAAATGCCCGCCAGTCAAAAGTTTTTGATAAACATCCGCCAGATCAAAGGGGTGCTCTATGGCATAAGGTTCCCATACCTCCGCACGGAAAACACCCAATCCATAATCAATATATTCCATGAGTGGCGTCCGCTGCTGTTTATTATATGCCAAAATGCGCCCTCCCGAATACTGCACATTACTCCGGTCTCCCATGTCCCGATTGTGAAAAACGGTCATTAAGGCATCCTTCTTGCTTAATACAAAGGCAGTCTCGATCGCCTTGTAATCGCATGGTAAATAGGAGTCCCCGTAGAGGACAAAAAAATTCTCTTCAAGGAGAGGCAAGGCCTTGCGTATCGCACCGCCTGTTCCTAAGGGTCTTTCTCCGTCAAATGAATAGGAAATCTTGAGACCGAATTTTTTTCCATCCCCCGCGAACTCACGGATCAGTTCACCGCGATACCAAGCGCAGATCACAACCTTTTGGATTCCTCCTCTGCGAAGGAGGCGCAGTTGGTGTGCTAAAAATGGTTTGCCCTGGATTTCAATGAGCGCTTTGGGTATTTTTTCAGTCATCGGCCGAAGACGGGTCGCTAAACCTCCGGCTAAAATCGCTACGGGCAAACTCATCCGAGCAGCACCTTCGTGCCTTCAAAGTCGAAGTGAAAACGCACTTCTTCCAACCTGGCTTTAGACATGGCTTGCCGCAAACGCGCGCGTTCCTCAGCATAAAAAAGCAGGAAACCGCCGCCACCCGCCCCGACTAACTTGCCGCCAAGAGCTCCGTTTTTTCGCCCGAGCTCATACCATTCATCAATCTGCGAGTTGCTCA
Source organism: Candidatus Omnitrophota bacterium (assembly GCA_022711115.1). Taxonomy (GTDB): domain Bacteria; phylum Omnitrophota; class Omnitrophia; order Omnitrophales; family Aquincolibacteriaceae; genus JAKLFP01. The sequence goes on from JAKLFP010000001.1 coordinate 371,845, forward strand.
TTCCATCCGAACGTTTTTTCTTGTGTTCCCAATGTTCATGAAGCAACGCCCCGAACTCTGCCGGCTTCCCAACTTCAAGCGCTTGACGGCTCCGCGCGCCCATTTCTTTTGTCAGATGTAAATTCTCGATCATCTGTCTGTCCGCGTCATGGCTTCGCTTATTTTGGTCCTTGAGAATGTCTCCGGCTTTACGCGCAAACCCCGTGAAAAACAACAGAAGGTTGTCTTCCAGCGCGAAAAGCGTGTCGATTGATAGGGATAAAGGATAAGCTTTGACCGAATCGCCCGCATTAAATTCAAAGCATGTAATGCCTCCGTAGGCTGCGATATATTGGTCTTGTTTTCCGATGGGCTCCTTCAGTTTGTTGATCTCAATGTCACAGGCCAGACTCGCTAACTCGCTGGGAAGGATCAAGCGCCGGCGGTGCGCAAAAAGCGCTTTGAGCAACGCCGTGGTAAAACTCCCTGAAGAGCCAAGACCCGTACCAGCGGGAATATCCGCCAAAGTTGTAATCTCTACCTGAGGCGTTTTGAATTCCATGAGGGCAAGTGCTTCACGAATAATGGGATGTTTGATATCGGAAACTTCTTTGACATGCTCCAGTTCTGAATACTTCAAAAAAATCCCGGAGGTAAACGGCCGCATGACCGAAACATAAACGTATTTATCGATCGCAGCAGAGATGACAAATCCTCCGTGATCCCGATAATAGGAGGGCAGATCGGTGCCGCCTCCCCCCAGGGTGATCCTCAGCGGGCTACGTGTGATAATCATATCCGGACTCCTTCTCTATTTTTTCAACAATGGCCAATGCTTCACAAGCATCTCGTAAGCTGGCTGCCGGTGCACGACTCAGGCGAATATCTTCCAGAAATTCGGCAAATTCGGTATTCCATGAATTATCCCCCTCCGGGAATTCCCACTTAGTAGTCTCGGGCGGCCCCATCTCTGGAAGCATTTTATAAAAGAAAAGCTTCTCTGCGCCATAACTTCCGCCTAGACCTTCTATGGAGAGTTTCGCTTTTTTTCCATAAATTTCAAATGAAAAAAGGTTCTTCCATTCCGTACAGCTGACATGCAGAAAAGCCACTTGCTGGGCAGGTGTTTGAAGTAGCATGAATCCGTTATCATCCACAGGCATTTTCCAGAAATAAGTATGGGCAAACCCGGAAACTTTGGTAAAGTCACCGAGAAACCATCGCGCAAGATCAATAAGATGAACGCCTTGATCGATCAACTCTCCCCCGCCGGAAAGTTTTGGATCCGCACGCCATTCTTTTTCATAACCGAGCCGACCACCATGCCCATACCGCCCGCGGACAAACATGAGCTCCCCAAGTTCTCCCGCTTGGACCAATTCGTTCGCCTTTTGCAGCGCGGGATGATAACGGTGATTGAAACCTACCCGTATTTTAACATTTGTTTTTTCAGCGGCGGCTATAAGTTCTTTTAATTCTTCACTTGATCGGGCACCCGGCTTTTCCACAAGCACATGTTTGCCGGCCCGAATAGCTTGCAAGGAAATTTTTGTCAAAACGTCGTTCGTGGTTGCGACGATCACGATATCCACGTCTTTTCGTCGAAGAACTTCTTCGACATCAGAAGTAGCGGCGACATTCGAGAAAGGTTCGGCCAGCGCTTTGGCGCGACTGATATCCTGATCCGCGCAGACAACGAGCCGGGCATCGGAAAGTGCCTTGGAGCGTTTCTGTCCGATTCTCCCGCATCCGACAATCGCAACTCGCGAGGACATTACTTGTTCCCCCAGGATTTATTTCGATCTTTTGGAATAATGCGTCGCAAAGTATAAATATCTGTTTTTTTCAGTTCTTCCGCATGTTTCGGAAGGTCCTTCCAAGGGTCCCACACGGCGCTGATAAGCCTGCCGCTGATACCATCGCTTTCGGAGGAAGCCAAGAAAGCACAAAGTTTAGCCCCAACCTCCAAAGAAACACCCCCGTTTTTCTTTTGTTCCAAAGCCTTTTTATAAAATTCTTCTCCAACCGTTTGAGGCCCGGCAGCTAGCACTTCTTCAAGCAATCGGGTATTTAGCGCTCCGGGCGCCACGGAATTGATATCGATATTAAAGTCTCTGCATTCTTCAGCAAGGGTTTCGGTAAGCCTGACAACCGCGGCCTTGGAAGCCGCATAAGCACTCAAAAACGGAAGCGGTACCGTGGCTCCGCCGCCGGAAAGATTGATGATTTTTCCATAACGCTTTTTTTTCATCTGTGCGGTGACGTATTTACAACAATAGAAAACGCCGCATAGATTAATCTGGATCGCCTTGGCCCATTCCCTGCCGTTTAAGGTTTCCACCGGCCCTTTCGGCCCATAGATTCCGGCATTATTGACCAGAACATCCACCCTCCCGAATTTTTTTAAAGCAAATCCTATCAGCTTTTTTACATCCTTTTCTTTTGAAATATCCGCCGTTTCGGCATAGATCTTTTGGTTTATACCCGCAATACTTCTTAGTTTTTTTTGAACTACTAGCAATTTCTTTTTACCGCGGGCACAAAAAAGCACATCCGCGCCTTGTTTGACAAATTCAACAGCAACAGCTTCCCCCAAACCCTGACTGGCTCCTGTGATAACCGCAACGAGACCCTTCAGTTTCATCCCTTGCTCCTTTTTTCGTTTCCTTTTCCAACATAAAAATAATTTTCATTTCCAGAGCCGATCACCTTTAAAAGAAAACCGCCGGGATCAATGACAACTTTATTCATCATTAACTGGATCATTTCCGGGGACATCTCTTGAAGCTCAGGCCATTCGGTTGCAAGGATCACCAGATCCGCATTATCGACAGCGTCTTTGATGTTGCTTTTCAATTTGATTGATCGGGCAAGGTCGGCCGGCAATGTTTTTATGATGGGATCGTATCCATAAACCCTAGCGCCTTCCCCTTTTAACTTTTTAGCCAGTTCGACAGCGAGCGACCTTCGTAGAGTATTAGTTCCGGATTTATAAGTTAGACCGAGGATCGCAATGTTCTTTTTCTTTAAATTTCTAAAAAGCTCATGGCACTTCCATTGAACCCATTCCTTATGCTGAGCGTTGCTTTCACTGACGGCTTTGATAAGATGAGAAGGCAGTTTATTCTTTCGGCTGAGTTTAATTAAAAAATCGACGTCGCGGGCAAGCGTCCCTCCGGAAAAAGCCATACCGGCCCCCAGGTAGGCTTTGGGACCAATTCGCGATTCGCTTTTTAACCCATGTTCTACTTCTTTGAAATCCGCACCCATTTTCTCACAAAGACAGGCTATCTCGTTGGCAAAACAAATGGAAGTCGCCAGAAAAGAATTGATGGCATGCTTGGTTATCTCCGCAGACTCTGTTTTCATCCATTCCAGCCTGTCGGTGATAGAGGAAAACAAAGGCAGTAAAACTTCTTTGGTCTTTTCGGTGTTAACGCCGATGACAATCCTGTCCGGATGAAGGAAAACATCAATAGCTTTTCCAAGTCTTAGGTTCTCCGGAGAACACGCAAAATAACATTTTTTTTCCGGAAAGTTTTTTCTGAAAATCTTTTCAATCTTTCCGGTGAAACCAACCGGCGCTTGAGAAGAAACAATTATTGCTGTTTCGGTTTTTAAATAAGGCATGATCTTTTTGATATTCCTTTCAACAAAAAGAATGTCCGCGGTATCTTTATCATTGACCGGGGTATCAAACGTGACCCAAACTACCTGGGCTGTTTTCAACGCTTCTTTGGCATCACAGGTAAAGGATAATCTTTGAGCGCAAAGTTTTTTTGAAATCAGTCCATCCAATCCGGGTTCAAACAGTGGGGCTTTTCCGTTTCGAAGCCTTTTCACAACAGCTTTATCAAAATCAAGGCCCACCACCGCATGTCCCAACTTAGCCAGACAAGCACTTGTCACCGAGCCAAGATGCCATAAGCCGAAAACGCAGATATTCATTCTTTGCGCTCCAATAGCCATTGATTTTGCGTCAGATATTCCAAAGTCTTAATGACCGCTTCCCGAATGCTTAGTTTGGGCTTCCATCCTAAAGAGCGTATTTTTTGGGTATCCAAAAAAATAAAGGGGCTGTCACCGACCCAACCCCGTTTACCGCCGGTATAAACTAGCCGCGGCTTCAGTCCCAAGTGCCCGCTGATCCAGCGGATCGAGTCATCCACCTCGCAGTGCTCCTCCGTCCCCAGGTTGAAGATATTGATTTTTCCTCGTGATTTTTCAACAGCAATGAGCATCGCATCCATGCAGTCCTGAATATAAAGATATGACTTGCGCTGATGACCATCCCCCAAAACCTTTAGAGTATTGGGATCTTGAATCAGATTTTTATAGAAATCGAAAACGTGACCATGAGTGTAACGTTCGCCTAGAATTGAAACGAAACGGAAAATCCAGGCTTGAAAACCGAAACCTTCGCAGTAGGCCTCGATCAGCCCTTCACAAGCCAGTTTGGAAGCTCCGTAAGAAGAGGTCTGCATGGGAAACGGCGCGTTTTCCGGCGTCGGAAAAATTTCAGGTTCGCCATAAATAGATCCTGTTGAAGAAAACGCTATTTTTTTAATATCATTTTTTCGCATCGCTTCGAGAACGTTAAAGGTAGCAAAAGTATTTTGCTGGAGATCCTTCTCAGGGTGGTCCAGACCAAAACGTACATCTGCATTGGCCGCAAGATGAAATACAAAATGGCAATCTTTCATGCCCTCGGTTAAAGCTTTGAGATCCAGAGTGGTATTTTTAATCAAACGGAACTTTGGCGACTTGTTTGCCTTAATTAAAAATTCTTCTCTCCCGGTGCTAAAATCGTCATAAGCTACAACGTCATGCCCGCTTTCCAGCAAACGATCCACCAGACTGCTTCCGATAAATCCAGCACCCCCTGTAACAAAAAATTTCATTTTTCCCTTTTTTTTTATTTTTTTCTGCAAGTTTCTGAATCCACCCTTCAACTTCAGGCCTTTTCTTATTGGTTATTGATAGAACAACGTAATCCTATCGCCAAATTGCAAAAAATTAACGGCAGCCGAAGAGGAAAGTACCGGCTCCAGTCCGTTCGAAAACCCGACTTTTTCAATTCTTCCATGATTTCGGCACAAGTGTTCACATGTTCACTTTTGATGAACCAATCGTAAGATGTTTTGTAGGTTTTTTCAAATATCCTTTTGGCAGAAATCATTCTCGCGATGGAGTAGGCCAGACCTCCTTCGCAAGGGATCACAAATTCACAAAAGCCCGCGGGGTTTAAAAGCCTTCTGATTTGACGCAAGGCTTCCGGAAGGTCCGGCAGATGCTCCAGGACATGCACGGCAATGATGCGATTAAAATATCCATCGGGGAAATCTATTCTTTTTTGAATATCTCCGACGACAACCTTGGCGGAGGGAAAACGCTGCCGCAATCTCTCAGCCATATCTGCTCTTAATTCTAAGGCATAATATTCGTTACAGGCAACGTTCTCAAACGCCACATGTGCCCCAAGTCCCGCTCCGATTTCCAGAGTGCGACCTGCCGGCGGCGTGTTGTTTTTTTTAAAAGCTCCGGAATGGTTGAATTTTTCTATCACGGCATATCGGGCAGGTAAAACCTCGAGCCATCGAACCATGAACTCTTCTTTGATTTTCTTTTGTTCGGCAGTTAATGCCGGCAACGTTTTGGGCCACTTTTTCTCTTCAGAAAAGGTCGTCAAAGATCTTCTCCTAATTTTCTGACGCAACAGAGTTTTCTGGATTCACAACGCCTACCCGCACCATTTCGTCCATCGGCACAGTCCTTGTCGCACTTCGATCGATTGTGCCTTTCATTTTTAAAAACGTATTTTCAGAACATCCAAAAAATTCCGAATATTACCTCCCACAAGAACCAAGCGGCTGTCCCCATCGTCTTTCCAGGCAACCCCAACCTGTTTTAAACGGTAATTTGCTTGTTGGGCAAGATACAATATTTCAACATCGAACATATAGCCGTCAATTTTCTGTCTTTGAAATAAGTCTAAGGCAACATCCCGTTTAAAAAACTTAAAACCACACTGTGTATCACAGATACTCCAGAGACCAGTGACTCCCCACATGAAGAGGCGAAAACCAAAAGCCCCAAGACGCCGGTAAAAAGGCTGCCGCTGTATAATCTGTGCTGTTTTAAGCCCCCGTGAACCTATGACAATATCGTATCCTTGTCCAAAACACGGCAAAACCTTTTTCAACTCGGTAACCGGTGTTTTGTTGTCAGCATCAACGAATCCGATAATTTCACCTTTGGCTAAAAAAACGGCCTGCCGAACGCCGTGACCTTTTCCCTTACGTTCCGGACTGCCGATAACTCTCAACCGGGAATCTGTTGCGGCCAAATCGCCTACGAGTTCACGAGTACCATCCGTACCGTCCGCAGAAACAATGATCTCATATGTCAAGCCCTGCCGATCTAGGTACGCACGGGCTTCGGCAAGGGTTTGACCAATAGATTTCACTTCATTATAGGCGGGCAAGATCAATGTTAAATCGACTTGATCATTCATCCATGGTTTCCCATTTTAAAAAATCTTAAAAGTAAATAATTTCTAATGGCTGCTTTGGCGTGCAGGTATTTACTGCTGAGTGATTCGGCTCAAAACATGGTAACGCCACACCAAAACGTCAAACATTTAATTTTTATTCTATCTTCCTCATCGAGAAGGGGCTATTTTTCTTGATTCCTCTTCTCTCGTTCTCTTGTTTTCTTCAAAAAGTTTCGGCCCGAGCATTCTCATGGCTTGCTCATCGGCATTGACTCCATTAAAAAAATCATATTCGATAACAGCAAGCCCTGTCAAAATAGTCATCAAGTCTTTTTCCTTAATCGAAGGATCCTGCCGGACAAGCTGGTTGATGCGTGTCACGTAATGTTGGGGGGATTTTAAGATGGCGCAATTCTTTTGGCTTCGAAGAAAGGTGATACACAAAAAAACCGCCTTTTCTTTTTCACTCCAGCTCAGATCCTGCCAACTATGCATATTTTTTGCCAGGGCTTCGCTTTTTTGCGCCGAAAGAGTGGTCCCCTCATCCTTGTCATTAAATATGAGGTTCGTTCTGGAATGGGCGATCAGGGAAAAAAGCATCACGCCAAGCGGGATGATTGCGGCGATGAAAAGAAGGCGGTTTTCGGACTTTTTTGGATCAGCGGTTTCTTGCGGGTTCATTTCTTGCAAAGTCCTTTTTATTTTTATGGTAAAATGCGGCCATGAAAATGAAACCTTTTTTTGCCTCAGCTAAAAACCCGTCGTTTCTGGCTTTCGTGGCCCTGTCGATCTCTCTTGGTCTGTTGATGCCTATCCTCAGTCAAAGTTATGCCATTACTTATGATGAATGGGCAAACATTCATAAAGGCATTCTCAATTTGAAGTATATCCTAAGCGGCGGAGAAAATACAAGCTATACCGATTTATGGTACGGTTATGTCTATTCTTGCTTTTCCCCTACTCTGACCGGTGCTTTGTATGGTTTATTTTCGGGTTCGTTGCGATATTTTGTAAATGATTGGTTCTATCAAACGGATCATTTCTTCGCATTCTTTCAGTTCAGTCATTTAATCAATTCTATTTTTGGTTTTTACCTTTTCTTTTTTGCGGGTCTTTGTGCTAAGGAATTCCGCGGCTGGCGAGCCGGGTGTTTTGCCCTGCTTTTCATGGCGATTTCGCCGAGAATCTTCGCGCATTCCATGAACAATTCCATGGATATTCCTTTTGCTGCTGCTTACATGCTAAGCGCTTATCTTAGTATTCGATTTTTCAAACAAATGCCGAACCCTTGTTTGAAAACAACTGTTTTGCTCATCGTTGCGATCGGACTACTGATCGGGTCTCGCATTGGGGGTGTCCTTTTCGTCGGCTATTTGTTTCTTTTTGGTTTTCTTTTTTATGTTGACCGACGTTTCCGGCAAAAGGAATCCCTTCGCTGGTATCCCTGGTTTCTCCGTCTTGCCATTGTGGCCCTTTACGGATATCTCATAAGCCTCTTCTTTTGGCCATATGGCCAGATCCATCCGTTTCTGAATCTCTTCCGTACTCTGGCCAGACTTTCGGATTGGAGTTTTGATCCCGGAGAAATGCTCTTTCGAGGACGCCTTTATTCTACCGTCCACTTGCCCTGGGATTATCTGCCTGTGTGGATCTCCATCTCAACACCGTTAGTAGTTTTATTAGGATGGCTCTTTTGTTGTGGAGTTTCTTTTCTTTTTCGGAAAAATTTCCCCTGGAAATTCGTTTTGTTTCTAGTCTTCATTGCTCTTTTTCCGATTCTGACCGTGATCCTGAAGCATTCCCCTGTTTTTAATGATTGGCGACACCTGTACTTTACTTATGGCCCTCTGGTCGTTCTTGCCGCTCTTGGGTGGGATTATTTTTTTGAGCTTGTAAAAAATAAAAATGTCCGTTTAGGTTTTGGCTTTCTTTTTTTATTCCTGGTCTGCTTGCCCGTTACATGGATGGTCCGAAACCACCCGCATCAGGCGCTTTATTTTAACGAACTTGAGGGAGGCCTAAAAGGCGCGGCCGGGCGCTTTGAGATAGATTATTGGGGCAATTCCTTGAGAACGGCAGCAGAATGGCTCAGCGATTATCATCTCCGCCGATATCCCGATCAGCCGGCCATTGTACAGGCCGACGGAAATATTTTATCGACCTATCCTGTCCTGCGTGAAAAACTCGGTTCCCGTTACTTCCCGTATCTTTATCCGGACCGGCATCTGCAGTCCTGGCAGTTTCGCTACATGACGATCCATTATTCCCATCATGCACGTGTTGCTCCGGATTGGGATTACGCTATTATTTTGCTCCAGCAGCAGACACTGCGGGATTTTCGTGAAGGAAAGTGGCCGCCGGAAAACTCTCTTTTTGAAGTCAAGGTCGATGGCGTGACGGTCTGTGCGGTAACAGCAAATCCCAAGTCTCCGCTTTTCCGCAAAGAAATGAGTCTCTAGTTTTTTATTATTTCAAAAAATTTTTTTCAGACTCTGTCAATCGCAAGCACCCGACCAACGGCATCCTTAAGATCATCGGCGATCTCGTCGGCCTCCGTGTCCTGATTATAGTCTTTACGGATCAATATCGTTTGACACCCGACGGATTTCCCGGCCCCGACATCGCGGGCATGATCACCGATAAAAAAGCTTTTCTCAAGATCGAGATTCCAATCGGACGCAGCGCGCAGCAACATGCCGGGTTTTGGCTTGCGGCAATGACAACCGTCTCGATCATCATGGGGACAAACATAAATACCTCTTAAAATATCTTTTCCGCCCATGTGCTTCAAGAGATACTCGTGCATTTGTTCCAAAATCTTGGCATCCAGCTTCTGACGTGCAATATCCGGCTGATTTGTCACCACAAAAATTAAAAATCCTGCCTTGCTTAATGCTGCTGCGAGTTCTTTGGCGGCTGGTTCAACTTCAAACTCCTTCATCGATAGAGGGGTCGCCATTTTCCCGCCGCGAAGGATAGAGCGGACCAAAACACCGTCGCGATCAAAAAAGACAGCTTTTCTTTTTTCTTTTCCGGAAGACTTTTCTGCCATCTAAACATCCTAGGTTGAGCACTGATTTATTATAGCTTTTTGTGTTTTTTACGTCACTTTCCAAAGGAAACATTTTTTATCCTGGTAGACCAGCTTCAAAAAACCTTGAAGCTGGCGTGTCACAACATTATAAAACGGGCTGGGAATAGGGATCAGCACATAATCCAACCTTACCAAGTGAATTTTTTCTTCCAGAGAAAGCGCTTCCAGATGCCGTATTTTATCTACCCTGTTCAATAACAACGCCGTGTAAAAAACCACTCGGAATTTCGCCTGGGGACTTTCAATAAAAACATTACCGCTTCCATAGTCGTTGTAATAAGATTTTAAACCGGTCTTGAGAAACAAATAATCGCAGAATCGGTACTTTCGGGAGGCTGTCAATACGACCTCTTTTTCTTGCGCGTTTTTTTTCAACCATTGGAACGCACCCGCAAAGGGGAAATCGCGATTTTGAGGATTGAGAGGGATGATCCAGTGTCCCGCTACAGCTACCGCGATAATCAGGCCATAAACGAGCCCCTTTTTTGTCGTCAACCGCCTCAAAAAGTCAAATCCTGTCACCGCCCATACGGAAACAAGAATGATAAAAAAATATTGCAATATTTTTATGGAAAAATAGGGAGGGGAACAAAAAATAAGATTTTCCTTTATAACCAAGGAAAGCGTTAAGACCAGGATCGTGAGAAACACCAGCGCCTTACTAAAAATTGAAAAGTAACCGCTTTTTTTAAAAATAATCACTTTTTCATAAACCCATCCCGTCATGGAGAAAATCATCGGCACAAGGAAATAATGCAGATGAACGATCAGCTCCGTCTTGGGCACTACAAATCCATTGATCCAACATACCCACACTAAAAAAATTGCGCTTTCCACCGTCAAGAAATCCAGGGGTGTTGTTTTTTCTCTGAAGGAAAACTTAAAGAAAAGAACCGTTCCCCAAACAACGGCCAGCCACAGAAACGAAGTTAAAAGATTGAGGAACGGAGAGCCAAAAGAGGGTTTCGTCGGCCCGAACAAAACCAGGGGATTTATATTTTCTCCGGAGAAGGCATACCCAATGAAAGAAAAACCCGCGATAAAAGTACTGACTGTCATCCAAAAACGGAGGTCAAATTTTGAAGCGTTTTTATTTTTTAGAAGTCCGCGGACATATTCAATGACCGTAAACCAGAGCCCGAATCCCGCATAATAGGGATGAAGCCATAACACGATGGGAGGAACAAGCCATGAAGCGCAAAAGTGAATTTTGTTATTCCTATTTCCTTTAAAAACCAAAGAAATCCAAAGAAAAAGGAGTGCGATCCCGTCCAAAGGCCTGGAAAACCTGTACAAAGTCCATTGGATCATTTGATGAGAATGGAACAAAGTGCTAAAAAGAAGAAAATAAGTGATTGCCGCGCTGGCACTGAGAGGGTAGTCCCACAATTTCCAGCAACAAAGAACTATGAGAAGCCATGTAAGGAAGGGTGCCAAAATATGCCAAGCTGGAAAAAACCATGAAAAAGGGATCTTTGCGTACTTGGATATCAGTCCGATGGTTTCGGCGGTTGTCCAGGGAATGATGTGTCTTGTCCCCTGTTCCTCGAAATAAAAAGGGTTCCCATCGCACCTCGGTGTCATGATCCTGCCTTTGCCATAACTCCAATACACGAGATCTTCTCCGCCCGGAAGCACATACTCCCAGGATTTTGAGGAGTGAGCTTCCCGACCAAAGTGAACAAAAAAGCAGACCGTAAAAAGAAGAAGCGCCGTGAACGCATAGCTTACGATTTGAAGCTTAAAAAGGGGTAGAATTTTATTTTTGAGCATATTTTTCACGCCATGCTTTTTCAAAATCGGCCAATTTCAACAAGGCCAATCCGAAATAATCGACAAGATAGAGCATGTCTGCGGCAAGATAGTCAATTTCCGGCTCAGGGGCTCCTTGTTCTTTAAAATCATCAATAGTGTTCAGAAAAGCGTTCATATTTTTAGTGAAAAGGGCGTGGATCAAGATGAGTTTGTACCCTTCTATGCTTTGGGGATCCTGTGCAATAATTTTTTTTCCTAGGATCAGGTATGGCTCGACATCCTTTTCATCAGGAGTTTCGTTTTCCTGGCGTATAGCTTTTCCAATATCTTCGGAAGAAAAGGCGGCCGCATTCAGCAGAAGAAAAAAAAGAACGGTTGGAATTGCTTGACGGAAAAATTTCATCATTATTTAATTCATTCCCGGCTTACTCCAGGTATTTTTCTTCGGTATTAATGGCCCAGATGTTGTCTTTGGTATGCCGATGGTCCACGATATTGCCAACCGCAGCCATGGCCGTCATCATCGAGTGATCCATGTTGTTATACCGGTGCATCCCATTTCTTCCGACAAGAAACAAATTTTCGAAAGAATCAGTAAAGTTTTTTATGGAGGCAAAATGCGCGTAGGCTCCGTAGTAAGCGGGGTATGCCTTTGGCATGCGGATCACAACGGCATCGAGCGCATCTCTCGATTCACGGAGAAATCCTATTTTTAAAAGCTCTCCAATAGCCATGGCGATGATCCCGGCATCGGCTTTTTTCCAAAAGGCATCCCCTATATTGCAGAAATATTCCAGTCCAAGCCATACTGTGTTTTCATCCTGAACCAGATAGGGACTCCAATTATTAAATATCTGGATTCGCCCGAGTTTTACGGATTCATCCTGGATATAAAGCCAATGGTCAGGAATGATATTATGAACTGTCTTGATGCGGGTTGTGTTCAAGATGTTAAGACGGCGCACTAAAAGCCCAACCGTTATAAAATCCCGGTACTCCAACTTTTTTGCGATATTTCTAACATCATCCGGAGCTTTATCCCCAAAAGCAGCTATGAGTTCTTTTACCGGCATGGTGGAAATAACGTGATCTCCTGTAACCATTTCACGATTTTGGTTCCGCTTATCACGCACCTCCACGGCTGTGATCCGTCCATCCTGGAAACGGAAACCAATCGCTTCATGGTTCAGCTTGATTTGTCCGCCCCGTTTTCTTATGCGTTCCGCCACTTCATCCCATAGCTGGCCGGGACCAAATTTAGGATAAAGGAAAAGATCTATCAAGCTTGTCTCAATTTGTTTTTGTTCTGCTAAAGAGTCGTTCAAAAAAATCATCCGTTTAAATGCATGTGTTATAGCAGCCGCTATAGATACCCCTTTGATCCTTTGGGCGCCCCAAGCCGCATCAATCCTGGAGGAGGAGATGCCCCACACCTTGTGCGTATAGTTCTCGAAAAAGGTGCGGTAGAGGGTTTTGCCAAATCTATTGATCAAAAAGTCTCGGAGGGTTTTTTCTGGTTTTATCGGAAACAGACACGCCCAAAGATAACTCTGTATGATTGAAAGGACCCTGGAAATCCCAAGATTAAAAAATGTGTTGGGAGAAAATTCCACGGGATAGTCAAAAAATTTTTTAAATGCGAAAACTCTTGAAATGCGCCTGCGATACAGCATGACCTTATCGGTTTTTTCAGGATCCGGAGCGCCGGGAATTTTTGACAAAGGCAATGCCCTATTCAGTCGAATATCATCCCTTGCCGGGGCCCCTTGCAAGGGAAGTTTGTCGGTCCACCACTGCACAATCTTGTCTGATTTGGAAAAAAATCGATGACCTCCTATATCAATACAGTTTCCTTTGTAGCGAAATGTTTTGGAAATCCCCCCGACTTGATCTTCGGATTCAACAATGATAGGAATGGCATTGGTACGCTCCAACACTTCATAGGCTGCGGTCAGTCCTGCGGGTCCTGCGCCAATAATGATGATTTGTTGGGTCATGTAAACCTTTATATCATTTCAAAATTCGGTTGTCTGCCTTTGTGTTATGGAATTATGAATAGATTTTTAAGTGTTCGTCATTCCTAGACTTTAGAAAAGACCCGTTTTTTAGTGAGCGCAGACCCTAACCCGCAAACAATGCCAGCGGCCATGACTAAGTGATCAAAAAACGTGACGAAAAATGCCAAACCACCAAAGAGTAGATTTTTTTCTTTTACAAGAAAATAGATAAACCCAGAATTTAGGATAATCCAAGCAAGATACAAATTCAAGCATGGCCATAACAGATTCTGCTGAAATAAACCGACAAAGCTTAGCACAACACAAACCGGAGCTAAAACGACGCTTAGAATCTGTTCTTTGGGAGAATGTGCAAAACCGGTTTTATTTCTAAATAATTGCCGCCATCCTTTATTTTTGATAAAGATCAGGGCCCAGCTAAAAGGAATCAGAAAATCATTTTTGATGAAAGAAAAAAAACTATACTTCTTAAGATGCACCACCTCTAAATCCTTGAGAAAGGCAATTTCCCTGCCGGAGGAAAAAAGGGTTTGCCCCAATTCCGTGTCCTCTCCTTTTTCACTATCCAGATTGCTTAAAACGGCACATGCGCGCCGCAGCGCATAAATCGAGCCGTATAGAAAAGTAACCTTTTCGGGTAATTTTTCGAAAATATAATGCATATAAAAATTCTTATACAAGCTGAAAAAATTTTTATTAGAATGCTTTTTGGAAAGAAGCCCTGTGAGTGCATCCGTTTCTTGATGGCGAGAAAAAAAATCATTGATCTTGGATAAGGTGTCCGGTTGGATCAAAACATCCGAATCAATATTAACGATGATTTCGCCTGCGGCAGATTGAACGCCGGACTGCCGCGCATAATTCCTTCCTTGATGTTTATCAAAAATAATAACTTTGTCGGCATATTCTTTGGCTATGAGCGATGTGCCATCTTGGCTGCCATCGTCCACCACGATAAGCTCATAATCTTTAAAATGGGAATCTCTTATAGCTTTTAGACAAAGGCCTATCGTTTGCCTGTTATTAAAGGCCGGGACAATCACAGATACATGCGGCATATGGTTTTTAACGGCAAAGTGCGAAAAATATTGTGCGCCTGCGGCTTAGAGATTGTTTTGATTGTTTTTCAGAAACTGATACAACACTTCATAATTTCTCTTTACATTCCTACCGATAATAAACGTATAAAACTTAGATCTCGCTATCAGTCTGAAATTATTATACATGCGCGATAAGATAATAGGAATACCTCCCAAAAGTTCAAAGAAATTCTTCTGCATGATAAATTCCATCCCCTGGTAGAGTCCGACTCCAACGACGGAATTCATCAGACAATGTTTGATCATTTTAAACTTCGATGCGCGGGTTATGGATGGCACCTCTCCTGTAGAGCGTATGCCTAACAGCACGAAGCCCGCCGGGGTTTCTGTGTGGGATATTCTGTCCGAAAAATAATTGATATCGATGGTGATCTTCGGACCGTGTTCCATTCTTTTAACCGTGCGGATAAAACGATCGTCAATATTTGAAGTTGTTTCAGAAGGGATGGTCCCTATCCTTAACGGAAACGGCAATAGCATTCCTTGGTGTGTCAGCAATGGAGAATCCTCCGAAAGCAGGTGGATGTCTGTGTCGGATGATCCAAGAATGCTCATAGCCAAAGTTGTCTTTCCGCCGCCGCTGGGCAGCATCACAAGAACGCCTTGCCCTTTATACTCGATGCCTAGTGCGTGGATTCGATGGATTCTTTTTTTTTCGAGCTCTTCGGAAACACGAGATAAAATACTCAGGTAAAGTATCTCATGGGCAAGGTCTTTATCTTTCGTGTAAATCTTGCATGAATTTTCTTTCTTATTATAAATATTTAACCCTTTGCCAAAATAATCGATATAAGCCGTTTCTTTTCCATTAAAGGTGATATTGCGAGGCGTGGCAGCGGATGCGGTGACGACGGGAAGATTGTTATAATCCGGATCACAATGATAGTATGCCAATTGAACAGCGCATTGATCTGTAGCAGCTACAAAATAAGAGAAATCATGCGTGATGGCTTTGAGCATCTCGTCCTCGTCGCTTTCAACGCATACGCCCACGCCATAAAAAGAAAAGTGAACACGGTTTTTCTTCATTGAGTGATGCCCTTTAGTTTGGTAAATGCATGATCGGTATTTACACTGACAAGTGAGCCCAATGTTTTCTATAACTCGCTACTATTTCTTTGGCAGGTCCAAAATCCACCTGTTTGCCATGGTCTAAAAGTAATGCCTTGTCACATACTCGTTCGATCAGTTCTAAATGATGGGAAGCGGTTATAATCGATTTGCCCATTTTCCTATACTGGCTGAATACATTGAAACATTTTTCTTGAAATCCAAGATCACCGCCCGATAACATTTCATCGAAAAAGAATATGTCTGCGGCGGATTCCTTGACGATCGCCATCGCCAATCGCAATATGGAGCCTGTTG
Organism: Candidatus Omnitrophota bacterium; assembly: GCA_022711115.1. Taxonomy (GTDB): domain Bacteria; phylum Omnitrophota; class Omnitrophia; order Omnitrophales; family Aquincolibacteriaceae; genus JAKLFP01. The sequence continues at coordinate 387,652 of JAKLFP010000001.1, forward strand.
ACAAATCTCGTAGAGGGAAACAAATAAAATCTTTCAATTCAGAAAAATCGAGGATGTCTTCAAGCCTTTTATTAATTTCTTTCCTATTCAACCCCATAATGGCGCCAAAAAGATAGATGTTGTCCAGCACGATCAGCTCTCGGTCCATGCCTACTTCAGATTGAAAATATCCGATAATGGATCCGTTGACTTCGACGGTTCCCGCAGTTTGTCTATAAATACCTGCGAGTATTCTTAAAAGCGTCGTTTTGCCGGCGCCATTATGGCCGACAATCCCGATGTTTTCACCTTGCTTGAGCGCAAAGTTTATATCTTGGAGCGCCCAAACTTTCTTATCGGTTTTTGGACCAGCGACAACTCTTTTGAATAAGTTAAAAAGAGTCCGTTTTTGCGGTTGAACTAAAAAAAATTTGGACAGATTGTGAACTTCCAACACATGTTCCATGCTATACGGTCTCAACCATTTTAAATTCATGTCTCTTGAAAAAGCTATAGCCCATCATAAAAAAAACAGCGCATAGGCAAAAAATAATCATAAAGTGTGAGAGGGTAGGAACCCTATGATATAAAAGGACATCTCTTGAAAAAATTATAATTTGCGTCATGGGATTGGCTAATACGAACCATTTCATGTTGGGAGGTACCATCGATAAAGGGTAGAAGACCGGCACTAAAAAAAACAGCATTCTTGTCGCCATATTCCACACATGGTTTAAGTCCCTGGCATAAATGACATAAATGCAGGACAAGAAGAACATCGCGCCCGCGATCAGTAAAATTTCCATAAAGATCAAAGGGAGAAGGAAAATGACATGCCATGAAATCCCATTGCCCGTAAAAAACATAAAAAGAAATATCAAGGCCAGTTCGAGGAAGTATTCAATTGTATACACGAGCAAATCGCTGAAGATCACTAATTCTTTGGGAAAGGCGACATTTTTGACCATCATTCCGTTGCTAAAAATAGCTGTGATCCCAAATCCTGTCGCAACGACAAAAAAATTCCAATTCACGGCTCCAATTAAAATATATAAAAAGAAATTGATGTTGAACGCTTGTCCTATTTGATTTTTAAATAAAAAGAAGAGGATATTGGTCATGATGAGCGGGCTAAAAAAACTCCAAAGAAATCCAAAAAATGTCGCCTGGTCTTTTCTTTTGAATTTAGCGATAGTAAATTCTTTTAATAAATTAAAATTCTTTTTAGAAAATAAATTCGAGTTTTTCATCTATTGATCCGTCGTTGATAACATTTCAATCTTTAGATAGTAACTTAAAATAGACGATATGCGCATATTTAATTATTTCCAATAGGATCCTTTTTATTTCCCTCAAATAGCTATTATTCAAATAATACTTCGTTCTCCATGGAAAATTACCGACTTTTCTTAAAGAATCATTGGTGATGATATGGTACTTCCCCGGATGAAGGCTCCAGTCACTCATAGGCGTCACCGCGGCTGACGCGACGCTGATGTTTTTTATGTATTTTTTGTTTTTCAGCATAAAACCGATGGTTTTTATATAATCGATCGGCGTTTCCCCAGGGGAATCAACCATGAGACCCATAGCAGGTTTTATGCCGGCTTTCACAGTATTGTTTATTATTTCCTGCACGGACTTTAGCTCAAAACCTTTATTCATTTTTTTAATCACGGATTGAGCGCCGCTTTCCACGCCATAGCTTAGGCAAGTACATCCGGATTTTTTTATTTTTTGCAACAACTCCAAAGATAGATATTTTTCGGGACGGGCTTGTGAGAACCATTGAACATCCGCTTTTTCATTGATCAATAAATCACATGTTTCCGTCAATTGCTTTTCTGAAATCGCCAGTGTGGAATCGGCTTTAAAGAATCTTGAAACGCCATAAGTTTTTTTCTGGTGTATAAATTCATGGCAAATGCTTTGCGGGGATCGCATTCTTGGTCTCCCCCATAATTTGCTTTCATAACAAAAGGCGCATTGATGGGTACATCCTCTTAACCAGGAGATAGTAAGACTGATATAGTCGCGCCCCAGGGTATTTTTATAATCGTCAATAAAATCGGAAAAATCAGGATAGGGAAGAGAGTCTAGATCTTTTATAAATTCTCTGGGCCCGCCATCAATAATTTCTCCGTTTCTCATAAAAAGCATTCCTGGACACGCCTGGATCTGGTCCGTTTTCTCCAAATTGTTCACTATATCCAGTAAAGTCATTTCTCCTTCACCGACAACGACGATGTCCACAAGTTGGGATTCTAGAGACGCCCTTGCACGCTCTTGATAACATTGGGGGCCACCGAATATGATGCGGATATTTTTGTTCTTTTCTTTGATTTTTTTAGAAAGATAAAGTGCCATTTGCTCTGTGGAATACGAAATATAGAACCCTATGACTTTGGCTTCTGATTTCAGAATCTTATCTACCCATCCTTCTGTTAAATAATTCATCCTGGGGATATTTTTTTGAAGAAATTTGCTCTGATTTTCAAGAATACCACGATATTTTTCATACCATTGTTCTTGATCCTTTTTTTTAGCATCCATATACGTTTGAATATTCAAATCCATCACAGAGACCTCTTTTCCGTTCTTTTTGAGAAAAGCCGAAAGAGAGGCTAACCCTAAAGGAAGAATACCTTCCGGTTGCTTGTGATTATTAAATAAATTAACCCATGGTGGGAAAATCAGTAGAGTTTTCACCTTCTTGTTTTTCGCCTCGTTCTATCATGCCTGACACCCAAAAGAATCTCGTCAAAGCAATATGTGTTCAAATTATCAAACCTCTCCATATTGACTCGTTTTTTCCAAGTTATAATGGTTCACGAGATATTCACTGAGCCTGTTGGCTATGATCTCATGCCCTTTTTTATTATAGTGAGGATCAATTTCAAAAGTAATCCCATGGCTTTTCCCTAAAACACCAGAAAGATCCAAATAATCTATGTTTTCACGACTTAAAAACGCTTGCAACCACGGAATGGGGCCCTGATCAATATTGACAATTAAGAGTTGCATTTTTCTCTTTTGAAGTTGATTCTTTAAATTTTTGAAATTCTTTTCAGCCTCTTCCATAACCATTTTCTTTTGCGCAGAAGTTCTTACCCTATACCCATGCTTACTGCCTTCGGACTCACCTTGTTTCATAATATGATTCCAAAGTTCTCGCTCTTTTTTAGCCATAGAATGACGTATCAGAAGGATATTACAATTAACTTTCAGCCAGGAGTAAAGATAGCTAATTCCCAAAACATGGTTAAATTTTGAATATATGCTTCGCGTGAAAGAATTTATAAAATTATATGATACAATGTTTTCATCGACAATAAATGGTGAGTTTTCCATTGTTTTATAAATCGCTCTATCTAAATCAACCGCGATAATAGAACAAATAACCAGATCCGGTTTTAGAGAAAAACCATAATTTTCTAACCACAAGAACATCTGATGAATCCCATATCCGGGAACTCCGGCGTTAATGGAATAAATGCCTTTGACCTTTTTTTCCACCAAATCGGAAAATCGGCTTTCCACAGGAACTCCTACTCCAAAAGTTTGGGAGTCGCCTAAAAATATTATTTTGAATTTATCTGTATCGGAAATTTCTTTTTCTCGCAGCCCTAAACTGTTAGTTGTGTAAATAATCTCATATTCGGAAGTGAAAGCATTTCTGCTGGCACTCGGTAATAATTTATATTGCAAGACGGGGTCTCGCTGATGTAAATGGGGGGTATGGTCAAAAGAGAAATTCCGATAAACCTCTATTTTTTTATGCGTTAAAAAGAAAAATATACGGGTACAGCCTTCGGCCAGAAGAAAAGTGCATAAAATATTAACGATACAAACTAAAATTATTTTGGAGTATTTCATATCATCTTTTTTGATTTAAAAATGCGAAACAGACCAAAAAAATAGAAAAATTTTAAGGAATTTTTTAAAAATTTACCTTCTCTAGAAATTTAAACGGGCGGGGTTTGTTCCCGTGTGGCTTCGATATAAAAAACGCCTATCTTTAGCCCTCCCCATAACGCTCCCAGAACATAGGCCCAGTTAAGAAGATAGCGAAGTAACGTATAGGCAATCCAGCGGCTTTTTTTTGAAGAAATCCAGCTTCGGAAAGTCAGTCTTCCACAAAAAAACAACCATACCAGAAACCACCCTAGAGCAAAGAACATGAGCGCATTATAAGCTTTAAAAAATAAGGAACATACTATGGCTAAAAATAAGAGATGAAGCATGTGGAATGGTGTCAAAAATATCAGCGCATAAAAAGGGAGGGGAAAACCCAAAAGAGTAGAAAATTGTACGGAAGACCATCCCATGCCTTTGTGCGTTGGCAAAAATATCTTGATTGATTTGGAAGTGTGCTTTTTAAAAATATAAGGATGATAATAGCCATATCGAAACCATTGCTTGAGCAAGGCCCCTAGAGTTGTCCTGTGTTTATGATGAATGAGAGCTTTCGGCTCAAAAAACAATTCCCATTTTGTTTTCGCCAACCGAATGCCCCATTCCACATCTTCTCCAGTTTGGTACTGCCCATCAAATAATCCTACTTCATGAAGCGCTTCTCTCCGAATGGCTAAATTAGCCGTAGCAAATATGGGCTGGATCATTACAGAATCCGTTTTGGGTAGGTAGCCTCGCTCATAACCTTTGGTGAACAAAATATTCGTGATCATTGTGAATGATTTTCCTTTGAGCTGGATCCTACACGCATGACCGCGTCCGCAATGCAGTAATCCTCCACCAGCGTTCCTTTCACGCGACAGGCTAGGATTTCCCCTCCGACCATACCAATGGCTGGGTCTCTTAAAAAAGGTAACTCCAGATGATGCAACCATTTTTTATCCGCAACGCAGTCGTCATCTGTAAAAACGACAATATCCCCTGTCGCATTCAAGATACCAGTGTTTCTAGCTACAGGAATTCCTTTTTTATTTTCAAATATATATTTAATCGGAAGTTCTTCTTCGAAATGTTTGATGACTTCTCTTGTATGATCTGAGGAACCATTATCAACAACAACCACTTCGTCCGGGAACCGGACTTGTTGGACAAGAGATGACAGAGCGTCCTCTAGCATGGTCGCTCTATTAAAGGTCACTATGATAACTGAAATTTTTAATTTTTTTTGATCAATTGTCATATTCCACTCAACTATACAATATTTTCAATGTTTTTAAAGTGGATAAAAAATACGTTTCGGTGTCCGATGATTCACCATTGAGGTCTTTTCTATATTCTTCATGAAAGGTCTTCAACCAAGGCATTTCTGGAAAACTCGATTCAGGATACCCTTGGTAGACTTGGCTGCTGGACAATGGAACAAAAATTCTTTTCTTTGCCAGCGAGTCTTCAACAAGCTTTAATCGCAATGCTTGCCAGAAAAAAAGCTGAAATTGAATATTCGACAAACGGACAATCGTGGGCTCGGCGAGGATGTTCAGAATCATTCTCTTGTCTTCCTCCAGCGATCCTAAAAAGTCTTTCAAAAAATGATTCACTAAAATGCTCTGGCTTGTTTGGCATTGTAAAGGCCCTCCTAAAATTGACGCGTAAGGTGTGCTAACGTACAAAAAAATAAGCGGCATCAGGTTTGGTGAAAAAAGCGCTGACCGCATCAGCGGAGGTTCCTGTTTACTGAGCGATACCGCGCCGTACGAAGTGATACCATATAAGGACAGCCGTTGTGGAGCTTCATTCTTTGCCATGACTTTATTAAGTTCATCGATCATTTCGAAAGGAATATTGTTTTTACTTTTAATAAACAGGCCTATATTCGACTCATTGATGCAAACAAGATCTAGAGGGGATATAAAAATAGATTCAATATCCTCTTGATATTTTTCATGAATAATCTTAACGATGGAGTCTAATTTTTTCTTATTTTCATGCGAAATAATTATATCGGCCGATTCAAAATCCAGGCGAAGGTTGTCAGGACTCCACTCATTACCATCGTCGTAGTCCGCTATCGCGCTTAGAGCTTCGAGGGTTTTGGTGAGTGCCGTCATATAGAATTCATAACTACTGGAAACAAAACAAGAATCATATGTTTGGAAGCCGTTTTTTTTAAACGCTAGCAACCTTTCGATATGAATTTTATTTCTTTCATCAAATTCCGGCTGAATGCCTTTTAGGGCGTCACCTCTGTCAAGCCAGTCCTCATGGTTCTTTGCCGACATAAGTGACCGGCTAACATCCGCATTGACTTTATAGCAGACATAATTTTGCATGCGCTTATTCTTGTGGTTTTTTTTAAGGATAAAATGATCTATAAAAAGCGAATGGACAAAAGCGAGGTGGCCTAGGAGCAACTCTTTCCTTTGAGCCCCTTTTAATTCCGGGTATTGGCTAAAAATATCTTTACCATATAAAAGCTTGCCGTTTTTTTTAGTTTCATTAAAGAGTTTGAATTTGGCATAAAGATGCTTCAGGTAGATATCGCTTTTGTACCGATCGTGATAGATCTTTTCGATTTCCGCTTCAGTAAAGAGACCTCTTTCATCATATTTTATCAAAGGAATAAACCTGCAGAGGCTGCGGTATGTTTTTTCAACAATTGGTTTATCGTCCGGACCATTGCCAACAATGACAATGAGATCAATGTCGCTTAACCCGTAAAAGCATTCTCCTGTTACGAATCCGCCGGTCAGGTAGATCGCTGCTACTTCCTTTTGTTTTTTAAGAATTGTGACGGTCATTCGCAACAAAAAACCGTAACACTGCTTGTAAACCCAAGTCCACGGCCAATAGTTCGTATGGATAATAAAATTTTGTATCAATCGCTTCAGCATAGAGAGGTTATTTATTTTGTGGCAACACAAATAAAAAATTTACTTTCTTCTATATTGTTTTCCGAAATGACCAGGTCCTCGAGAGAAGCAACCTTAGGGAAAGGAAGGTTCATGATCTTTTTGGATAAATATTGACGAATGCTATTGGGGATAAGATTCTTGATCTTATAAGGATTTTCTCTCAAAAATATATTGTTTTTCGTAGCATCTTTGATGGCCCGGGGATAAGCCCCGATTTTTTCTTCGTAATGATCGGATCGCCTTTGTCCGTACATCTTTTGAATACAAAAATGACGGCCCACCAAAGCCTGAAATTCATCAAGACAATATTCTTTTACATGAAATTGGTGGGCGTCTCCTTTTAAAAGACCATACACCTTGTTGTTAGGCGTTGAAATCATAATCGTTCCTTGCGGGCATAAAACCCTTTTCATTTCCGCTAACATGGAATCTGGATTAGTGATGTGTTCTATGGTTTCAAAAGAAACGATGGTGTGGAAAGCAGCTTCGGAAAATTTAAGACGGGCAGCATCCATAACTTGAAACGATAGATTTTCGGAACGATAGTTTTTCTTACAGTAATCAATAGCCTCTTCCGATAGATCCACTCCAACAACACTAGCAGCGCTGTTTTTTGCCAGCAATTGAGACCCATACCCGCTGCCGCAGGCGACATCAAGGACATTTTTATTTTGCAAGAACTCTTTAGCGAAAAGATATCGCTGCATGTGCTCCCAATAAATTTCATCCCTATTATTGGATAGGGTATATCGCTCAGAAGTTTTGTTCATCAATTTAACCATGGATGTTTTTAAAAAAGCTAAATGAAAACCAAAATTAACTTATGAATGGGACTTGGATTTGAATGCCTTTTTATAAGTTATACCGCTTTCCTTATTTGACCGTCAATCTCTTTGATTTTGATGTTCGTCCCCGGTCTTCCTTTGTTTTTGCTCTCTATTTCGATGTTGCGAAACTTCATAATGTAAAAATTCCGTGCTGCAAGTTAACACACTATAAGATGGAGAATAACAGTTTATTTTTTATGTTTCTTTATAAAACAAAAAAACACCTCTAAATAACTTTATCAATTTCGGTGCTTTTCATTTCGCTTAGGATTTGCTAGATTGCTTTTTGGAAACAAATCCATTTTGCTCTTAAAAAACTTCACAAAAAAAGATACACGATGAACCGAAAAAAATCCTTATTTAACCATGGCGGTCACGCATAAAAGGGGTTAATTTTTATCGGCCTATTATTAAGAGGCTGGAAACTTTTTATCGCTATAAAACATTTGAGATATTCAACGCGATTTACATGGAAACCATTACCTCTTGTAATAGACGTTGTTATTATTGCCCAAATTCAAAATTCGACAGAGGGTTGATGAAGAATACGAAAAGAATGGACACGGGATTATTCCATAAGATCATTGATGAGCTAGCGGCGTTGGGGTGGAGCGGAGAAATTGCTCCGAATTTCTATGGTGAACCTTTATTAGATGATCGCATGGTGGAACTAGTGAAATATGCGCGCAACAAAATAAACGGTTCTATGATCACTCTTTTTACAAATGGCGATTTTTTGACCGTAGAATTATACCTGAGATTGGTGAAAGCGGGCGTTAGTGCGTTTTGTATAACGGAACATCCGGATGGAACCCCGCCGTTTATTAACGAAATATTAGAGTATCGAAAAGCACACGGAGACGATCATGTTAAGGTGGAGTATAAAAAATTAACCATGATTTATAGCCGCGAGGGAGATGTCCCCATTGATGAGGTGGCTCCTAAGGATTGTGCTAACGCCGCATACAGAAAAATCGGCATTGATTGGGATGGGAACGTCGTGTTTTGCTGTAACGATTATTTCGTTACCGTTAAACTTGGTAATGTAAGAAAGGAAAGATTAATCGATGTGTGGAGAAAACCTTATTACAAAAAACTAAGGAAAAAACTCTACAGAGGCCAATCAAAGCTTGAGATATGCAGAAAGTGTAAATACGGAACAGTCGCAAAAAAAACACTCTCCCTACCTTAGGCTGCCATTGCAAACATGGAATGTGATTGTTAACCCGTAACAAAAGGTTCTAGTTTATCAACCAAATAACGCTGGCAGAGGTAATAATCCCGAGAGAATTCGTCAGATTCTTTTAAGTTGCTCGCCTTTTGAAAAACATCTCTTTCTAAAAGCTGAACAATTTTGGATGTCTCAGGCTCCCCTGCAAAGCATTGCTGGTATATTTCCTTCCCATTATCCATAGAGGGAATGATATCTGTTTCAAACAAAACCCTGTTCACAACAAGATGATTCAAGATTCTTTTTTGGTGTTTAAACAAGTCAATACCTCTAAGGCTAAAGCCTTTTTTCATTTCTGACATGGCGTTGAGCATATATAGTTTTCGTATTAACTCTTTATGAGGTTGTATGGCACTCATCAATTGCCATGGAGCTTGTCCGACGAGCGTCTGAGCTGATTTTAAGTAAGCTTGATACCAAAAAGGATCGTGTGAGCCGAAAGCTTTGAGTGAATCCTGCATCCAAAAATTGACACTTTCGGGATTGAAAGAATCATTGGTTGGGGTGAGGTAATTTTTTTTCGTGATCTGGAGTAATTTTTTGAGGTCTTCCAGGGTCGCTGTGTTTTTTGCTATAACCAAAAGCTGCGAGTTAAAACAGATAATAGCAGCTATGGCCCCAGCAACATCCCGGTTCAGATGATGCGCATATTCCAGTTGTTTGGGAGAAATCATTTGGATGTTGTTTTGACAAACAGAAGAAGGCCCTTCCGCATTGGGCATAGAAAAAAACTTCTCAGCCGCAGCGTTGATCCATTTGAATAATCGAACGCAGGCCTGAGAAATTTCTTCTTCCCCCTGTTTGGAGAAGAAATCGATGCTTTGAATTGATTCGCTTTTTTTACAAATCTCTTTGAGCAAGGGGTCATCGACTCTTTCTATAATAAAAGTTTCGTTATTCCGAAAAATGTCATGCCCTTCTGCAACGAGATTCATGTCCGTAAGGATGTGGCAAATTTTAAAAGTGTTTTTATAGAAGTCCCGTAAACATTCTCGATGAAGTGAGTTGGCTTTTAGATAATCACACACTAAAAGGCGGTGAGCCCATAGGGCTCGAAAGAAAAGACCAGAAAGCGCGGTTCTTGGCAAAGGGCGCATGACGGAATCTAGGTTAACGGAGTCGCCCGCCACAAGGCGCCATGCGTTGGGGTTGATCAGGAAGAAATGATTGCTGAGTTCCTTTACAAATTTTACATCCTGCTGTGAAAAAATGCGTTCAAGCTTGGGAATCTTAAAGAAAGCCGTAAGACGAGCGGTATCTCTAAAAATGCGAGAAACGGCTTTGTATTCATTTTCTGGGGACAGGGGGCGAAGAAAAGCAAGCGCATCCATGTCGCTTGTACCAAAAAAATAATTACCTTTCGCCATGCTACCGGTCACATATAAAGATTGTATCTCAGGGTATCTTCTTAAAAATTTAATGAAGAGCCAGAGTAAAACTTCCTGAAAATAGCTAAAAACGTGTTTGATGATGGAAACTCTCTGAACACCGAGAAGGAAAATCTTAATCTGCCTGGATACTTTTGTTTGCTTTAGCATCGGTTTTTTGTTTTATCAGTAATGGTTGCGGCTTGATTTTGACAATGCAGTGCTTTTAGATAAAGCCCCAACCAAAAGCTTAAGATGAACAGCATCAGGGCCGGTGAAAAAAATAAAAAGCGAAGCAACTTTTTGACCCTCATCGCGGTGCGAAGGAAATCGTAATATGTGACACCTACGGATCTTGGCATGTGCCAAAAAAAAATCATACCGGGATGCTTTAAGGCATCGGTAAGTTGTTTTGAAATGATATTTGCTTTTTTGCTCGCCTCAAAGGTGTAGGCGCCGTAACGATATCGTTGATTGAGAAAATCCCAAAAGGATTTTTGTTCCCAGTGTTCGATCTTGAGCGAAGGAAGATAAAAAGTTGAGATTCCTTTTTTAGCCAAACGAAAAGCAATCTCGGCATCCTCTCCACCCTGGAGGGTTTCGCTGTACATCCCCACAGCAGAGAAAATGTTCTTGTCGAATATAGGCCCATTGACTGCGGAAATATTATTGCTTTTTATAACCTTATGGTCGGAATACTCTTCCTGAATACTGCGCCAGAGAGTCAATTCCCGATAAAGCTGTTGAATAATGCTTCCAAGGCCCTGGCCGCAAGAAATAAGATGCGAAGTAAGCACTTGGGCTTGGGGATGTGTAGTAAAAAATTCTTTTACTTGAGACAAGTAATCGGGCGACAAACAAAAATCGTCATCAATAAATACCAGAAAGCGGCCTCGAGAATTCTTGATTCCCTTATTTCTTGCGGCGGCAACGCCTTGATGATCCTGGAAAATATAGGAAATAGGCAGCAATCCTTTAAAGGCATCGACATTTTTCCGGTTATCGCAGGAAGAGCCGTCATCCACAACAATAACTTCAAACATCTCTTTGCTGAAATCTTGCCTAGCTACGGCTTCTAGGCAGGCCCTTAGCGACCTAGGCCTTTCATAAGTCAGAATGATGACGGAAAAAAAGAGTTTAGAATGATCCGGTGACATCCAAAGTTCTCCCTTCTATTGGACCACCTTGCTTTCAATGCTTCGATGGCTTCCGGAACGAAAGGCTCTTTCATAAAATCCGAGCAAAAAGAAACAGCAAAAAACCAAAATAAACGGGAAGAAAAAAGAAGTTGTTTGCTTTGATTGGTTTTTTTAGCCGTGCTGAATAATTTTCGACACATGGAAAAGAGGGATAAAGGAAATCGGTAAAAGCAAACGGCGAGAAAGGAGAAGCAAGCAGTTCCGAGACAATTAAATTCTTTTTTCGTTTCTCCTTCAACTTCAAACGCATGCTGTCCATATCGATAGCGTTGATCGAGAAAGCCCCAAAAGGACTTTTTTTCCCAATGCAAAATGTAAAAATCGGACACGAAATAAACGGGAATGTTGTTTCGCGATAACCGAAAAGTCAACTCCGTATCTTCCCCTCCCACTATCTTTTCATTGAACATCCCGGTTTTAGCAAACACATCCCGTTTAAATACTGCGGCCCTTGAGGCGGGAAGGTGGTTGCTCTTGATAATTCTTCCGGTAAGTTCTTCGTCGGCAATCCTTCCCCAGAGAGCTAGTTGCGTGTAAAGTTGTTGGATGATTCTTCCCAGACCATGCCCGCAGGATAAGATGTTAAATGTCAGAACGCTGGCGTCGAGATAACGATCAAAGAAATCATGGGCTGTTTTTAAATAGCTTTTGGGAAGGGTATAGTCATCGGCTATGAATACAAGGAATTGGCCCCGGGAATTTCGGATCCCTTGGTTGCGTGCCGCTGAAATCCCTTGGTGATCCTGATAAACATAGGTAATCGACAAAGGTTCTTTAAACGAGTCAACGACAGGGCGAACGGCGCATTTTGACCCATCGTCAACAACGATAACCTCGAACTTTGATTTTTCAAAATCTTGTTCCGCAATGGACTGAAGGCAACAGCGCAGGGGATCGGGTCTATTGTAAGTCAGGACGATCAAGGAAAATAAAGGGGCAGAAGAATCGACTTTTAGCATAGCTCTCTTTTCTGTAAAACGTTTTAATGAATTTTGGGGTTATGCATTACAAAACAAATCTGAATCTCAGTCCAAACAAATCTTTCGAGAGTTAATTTTAAAGAATATTTAACAAATATCAATCGCCAGGGGATTTACGGCAAAAATCTAATCACTCGGCTCTTTCCTCCGCATGGCAAACTGCCTCATGCTGAGCCATCCTCCGGTTTTCACGAATTTTGATGATCCTGCGTTGTTTATTCTTTTCCCAGTAATATCCCCACTTCAAGGCTAAAATCCTCATTTCTAAAATAATTTTTATGATCAGCGCTTTTTTAAAAGAAAACACGCCTCGCATACTCTTAAGGCTATCATCATAGTTAAAACGAAAATAATTTCCCCATTTTTGGCGGAGCCAGTATCCTCCCCTCCCGTAATGAAAGAAACGTTTGGTGTCGGCAAGAATACCCGCTGAAGGTCGATGGATGAGGAGATTGTCGATAAAACCGATCTCGACATTTTCTTTTTCAAGACGTCGAAATAAATCTTCGTCCTCTCGAGTGATGAGTTGTTCATCGAATTTCATTTCGAATTTTCCTAATCTTTTTTTATGGACCCCGAGATTCCCCGTCCCTATATACCGTGCTTTAAGTTTTTCCGAAAAATTATCGGAGGGAACAATGCGGACCTTATCGGCTATGCGTGAGTAATAGTGCGTTGCTTCCAGGAAAATGGATTGGTAATCGCAATAATGACAGCCGGCTTGGATAAATGCAAAACCGGGATTATTTGAAAATGCCCGAATGAATTTTGCGATCCAATCCGGGGGAGCGATCATGTCATCATCCGCAAAAAGAACGATCTCCCCTTCCGCAAGCGCGAATCCCCTGTTTCTCGCAGCGCTAGGCCCACGATTTTTTTGGTAGGCATATTTTATTTTTAAGGATGCTGAGAAATTTTCAACAAACAGGCGGGTTTGATCCATGCTGCCATCATCAATGACAACGATTTCGTATTGTTCCTTGCTCACACTCTGTTTTTGCAAAGAATTGAGGAGGTCTTTGAGTTGTTGGCATCGGTTATAGGTGGGAATAACGACGGAAATATTCATGAACGTTTGCCTTATATTTTTTGGGCCACGATAAGCTGGTCTTTTTGGTGGATGGTCTTAAAGCCGCATTCTTTAAGAATTTGGCGCATTTCCCGATACGTGGGTTGCCAACCGCTTTGCCCTTTGCGACCGAGCACGGCAAGGGCTTGAACAAGCGCCATGAAAGAACCTTTAAAATTGTCCTCAAGAAAAAATTCCCACACCAGCACTTTTCCTCGACGGGGTAGCGCCCGGTACACCTGTCTCAGGATCTTTTTTATGTTCGCTTCATTCCAGTCGTGTAGAACATTCGCGAGCAAGACAACGTCTGCCCCTTTCGGAAGGACATCAAAAAACGATCCTGACCATAAGCGAACCCGTCTTTGCAAATGCGCCTTTTGAATCTCTTTGAGCATAAAAGGATGAACTTCCGGAAGATCCACTAAAATGGCTTTAAGGTGCTTGTGCCTTTTTAGAATGCTGATGGACCAGCCTGCAGAGGCGCAGCCCAAATCCATTAACGCGATATGCTTTTTGAAGTTATAGATTCTGGCAAGATCCTCCCCCCAAAAAACTCTCCGGGCATGAAGCCAGCCGGAATAGAAAGCGGGATCTATTTTTCTTGCCCCTTGTTCCCGCTTAAGCCGGTGCCAGATCTGTTCCGGAGGTCTTTTTAAATAACGGTTTAACCGGGAAGGAGATTTCCTCAAATCCGAAAGATGCCGAAGCCATGCTAATGAGGACTGATGCTTGCATAAAAGATATCGCCGGCTTATCGGGGTAAGTTGAATTCGATTTTGAGAATATTTTATTAATTCCAATCGAGCAAGGTATTGCATAAAGACTCGCGTCGACGGGGCCGGCATTTTCAGTTTTCGGCTTATTTGGAGCAAGGTCAGCTTTGGATGCTCTCGAAACAAGGAAAAAAAGCCCGTTTTAATGGCAAGTTGCAAAAAAGAGTCTGTGAGACCGCCTAGGGCATAAGACACTAGGCTCTCAGGATAATCAAAATTAGCTGATCTTATGGAATGTTTCATAGATGGCTGCAGTCATTAAACGCAATGTTTGCGGGATATAATACCCGTAAAGAACTTCCCTGAAAAGGAAAGAAAGAAGTCCCGACGTTTTTCAGCATGCGGCCGAAAGTGAGTCTACCCGTGTTTATCGAGAAAAAGAAGGCCCATTGAACTGTTCGGAAGTGAAGGCGGGGCCCGGCCAGCACCACTCCTCATGAGATCCGCCTGGGAGATATGAATGAGCGAATTTTCGACGCCGGCTGAAGGGATTTAGAGGAATCGTTATACTAAAATCTAAAGATTTTTTTATTTACTTGGAAAGAATGCGATGACCACGGCTAAAATGAGCCTTTCTCGCTGCGCAAAGTTAACTCCGTTATGTTTTTGTTGCCGTGACCGTTTCATCATGAAACGGTTTCACTTTATTTAAAACGGATCTGCAAAAAGCAAGAACCGGTTCTTTGATGGTTTCCGCATAGACGCTATTTCCAATCTCGTTAAAGTGCCCTTCGGGAAAATAGATATCTTTAATTTGGTAACCCTTTTTTTCCATCAGGGACCTTATCTTGTCCGTGGGATCAAAAAAATAAACCCCTTGTTGTTGCGGGAAAGTTTCAGCTAACAGGGATTTTTTAAAATGTTCGCAAACACCGGGACGTTTTTCGTTTTTGGCCATCGCTTTTGAATTCGGCGTCCAGACAATCAACAGCGGTATATGATTTTCCCGGCAAAAAAGGGTCAGGCGACGCACATGCGCCAAACTGACGCGAGCGGCATCTTGAGGAGTCCTGGTGCTTGCAGGGTATAGGCTACCGGGTGTTTCAGCTGTCACATTTGGGAAACAAAACTTTTTGATCAAGACAAACAAGTGAGAATGCTGATTGAACCATGGATAAGGCGTACGCGTAAGAAGATATCTCTTAAAAGGAGTAAAGACTTTTTCATCTTTTAATATGACTTGGCCGTCCCTGACGGCAAACGAGCAAGCTCGATAGTTAGGATTTTGATTAATATTATCAGCGATATCGTTTGAATTCATGAAATAGATGACGGCATCAACATGAAACATTTTTTGAAAACGTTTTAAAGCCTTGAAGACATGTCCCGTGGAATAAGTGCTGACCCCCCCATTTAAAAGCTGGATATCTCCTGTCTCCTTCAAGACTTGGGCTTTAAGGATGCCGTAAAAAGAATTATTGATTTCGACGCCCCAGCCGAATAAAAAGGAGTCCCCTAATGCCAGTATTTTTTTTACATGAGCTGCGGGGTTTACGCTCTGATCCATCCTTAAGCCATATTCGTTAGTATCAACCTGGAATGAATAATATTCTTTCGTTAGAACGTCATCATACTTCTGGTTCGGGCCGTTCACTTGCCCCAAATCTTCATGCGGCATTAAATAGGGCCTCACAAGGGATTGGGGAGAAAACTTTCTAACGATCCATTCCCCCAAGAGAATGGACAGGGTGAGAGATAACAGCAGTAAAAAAGAATTCGATGCAAAAACCAGCCCTCGAGATTTCTTTTCAAGAAAATTCATGTTAAACATGATGCGGTGATTCAAAAAATTTAGAAGCAAAAAACATGCCGGGGGGAGTCTCCATGAAAGTTATCTCCGCTTTTTTAGGTAATAATAGAGCGCCTGAACAAAGAAGGTTTTTCATCTTTTTTGATCTTTATCAAAGCGCCTTCAATAGACTGCTTTTAATTTTTTCCCGCTTCATATAATATACGGCGTGTATATTTTCTTTTGATAAAGAGCGGGCAATAAAACTTTTTGAGTAAAAAAACACTTTATTCCACTATGAAGATATCGGCAGAAAAAGAAAAAAAGCTGTCTCCTTTATTTCTCATTATTCTTCTTGGAATAGGGCTCTATGCGATGATTCTCAATGCCCCGTTTTGTTTTGATGACAACGCAAAGATCGTCAGCAATTCGGCTTTAAAAGATACGGCGACTTTCGAGCAAATATGGAAAATCCCGTATGCAAAAACAAACTTTCTTACCTTCGTCACTTTTGCCCTTAATTACCGTTGGGGGGGCATGAACCCCTTCGGATTCCATCTTGTGAATATCGTCTTGCATCTTCTCAGCGTCTTTTTAAGTTACCGGCTGGTGCTTATTTTCTTTTCCTGTCCCGCCTTCAGCTTATCCCCCTTGAGCGCATGGAAAAAATCTTTTGCTCTTATCGCGGCGCTCATCTTCCTATGTCACCCCCTTCAAACCCAGTCCGTCACGTATGTTTGGGCGCGTTCGGAAATATTATCTGCCATCTTTTGTTTTTTGTCCTTGCTGTTTTATATGAACGGGCGGCTAAAAAATAGGAAGCCGTTGCTTTTTCTTTCTTTCTTTTTGTTTTTGATCGGCATCTTCGCAAGAGGAAATATGATCATTTTCCCGCTTCTTGTTTTTTTAATCGAGATCACATTTTTCAGATCAACACCTCTGAAAATCACTCGTCTATCTTCAAAAGGATGGCTGTTTCTATTGGGTTTAGGCCTATCGGCGATTCTTGTCGGAGTCTTTTTTTCGCAACTGGTGAACTTTTTTAACATCTCTTACCTTTTCAAGAACAGTTATATGCCCCGCACCCATTACCTCTTAACACAGTTTAGTGTTATCGTGCAGTACATCAAACTTTGTATTATCCCGCTGGGGCAAAATCTCGATTATGATTTCCCTTTTTCAAACTCTCTGTTCGAATTCCGGACTTTCGGTTCTCTTATGATATTGCTTTCTATTTTGGTTTCGGCCGTGCTCTGTTTTAAAAAGCATAGATTGATATCCTTTGGAATTTTCTGGTTTTTTATATGCCTCCTGCCGGTTTCCAGCATTATTCCCCTTTCAACCGTAATCTCTGAAAGTCGCGTCTACTTGCCGCTATTTGGCTTTTCTGTGCTTGTGACGGCTTTCATGTTTTCTTTCATCGCGGAAAAAAAGAAGGTGGTCCGGATTGCTTTTGTCGTCATCATGGGCTTAAGCGCCCTGACGATTGCCAGAAATTCTGTCTGGCGCTCATCGATCGCCATTATGGAAGACACTGTGAGAAAATCGCCTTTAAGCGGCCGGGCGCAGGCTAATTTGGGGGTGGCTTACAGCATGGCCGGACTTTATGACAAGGCCCTTGACAGTTATCGTACAGCCTTTGAGTTGGGTAGTAAAAGAGGCATGGATCGAAAATACTTGGCCCAAATTCTTATTAATTTAAGCTCTATTTACGGGTTGAAGGGCGATTATGAACGTGAAATTCACTATTGCCAGCAGGCGATTACTTATAATTCCAAAAATCCTCAAGCCTATAGCAATCTAGGACATGCGTATGCGTTAACCGGAGATTATGCCAAGGCGATAACATACGGGCGTAAAGCCGTCGAAATTTCCCCGACTTTTGTTGAAGGATTGACAAACCTCGGTGTCGTTTACGGAAGAATGGGAAAGTACCGCGAAGCGGCCGAACAGTTTGAGCGCGCGTTAAAACTTGACCGTGAGAATGAAAAGGCAAAACAGAATTTGCTTCTGGCGCAGCAATTGCTTAAAAATTCAAACGAACCTGCCCCTTTTTAAAAAAGCGGCCATTCCTGCTAACAAAAGACTTCCCTCCGAAAACCAACTCAAATAAAAAGGATTTTGGGATAAGGTGGGTTGAGAGCTGCGGATTGTTCCTATCGGCAATCCGCGGGGCGGAGGGGAATCGTATTTTTTATTTAAACGTTCTGCAGTAAGCCTTGGAGTTTTGCGGGGTGCCGTACATTTTTGAGAATGATAACAACGCCCGCCGTACCGTACGGGACCAGGAATACATTTCCGTATCTCAGTATCTTTCCCCAAAAATCCTGCTTTATCTGGACTGAAACGATCTGTGCCCGTTCGATTTCCACGTTTTTTTTAAAAAATAATCCGGACGTCAATGTCACCTTTTTGGAACTGATTTCATATGTCGCGGTTACCGCCGCATAGAGCGCTATAACAAGCCAGCTTGGAAGAAATAAAACAAAAAACAGACCTAGGCTCATGAGTCCGATGTACGGGTCGAAAAAGAACGGCGCGATACCCAGAAGAACAAAAACAAAAAAGCATCCCGGCAGACGGGCCGCTATCGTCGGCTGTCCTTTCCATATTTTTTTATTCACATCTTGCTCCATCGATAAAACCCTTTCGCTGGACATGGAAGTTAAATGGTTTTTTAGGGCGTTCCCTTTTCCGCCTTGATTTCCTCCGCTGTGTTGCCGCCAAGCGATCTTAAAAAAGCAACAAGTTCTTGCTCTCCGAAACGTTCGGCGATATCGAGCGCCGTGTTTCCGTCGGCATTGATCGCGTTGATATCCGCGCCCTTGGAAACAAGGTATTGAATCCCCTCAAAGTCCTTGCTGTACGCATGCCAAATCAAAGGCGTATTATCTTTAACGCTTCTGGCGTTCACGTCTGCGCCGAAATCTGCCAAAACCTTCATGATGTCAAGCTCCTGATTAAAAATCGGCGTCATATTGAATTCCTCGTTCCTCGCGTGAACATCAGCACCTCGTCCAATCAAGAACTTCGCCGTTTCCGGATCTTTCACCACATGCAGCACGCTTTCTCCGAATTCGTTTTTCGCTTTAATGCTGCCCCCTTGATTGAGGAGCCGGCGGACCTCATCCGTCTGATTGTTCCGTACCGCTTCGATCAGTTTAATATTCAAATCGGACGCGGACGTCTCCGCTGTTTGCGCTGGTTTTTTCAGGACCGCGGGGATGAAAAAGCTCATGAAGATCAGCCCCGAGGATAGAAGGACGCTTATCAGGATCAGCAGGATCCGCCAGCGTCCGAATTTGCCGCGGTAAATAAAGCGGCCGGCGATCAGTCCGAGGATCGGGATGATCAAGGCGACCGGCCCTTCCGCGCCGCACGGGGCAACGGTCAGACACAGCAGGGCGTAGGTAAATACAAAAACGAGTATAACAACATGCAGAAGAAAATAAAGAAATCCGACGATTTTAAAAACCATCGTTCTCAAACCCTCATTTTTATTTGATACAATCACACGCTAAAAAACCTTCTTTTCCCTCCGTCACGCGGTAAAGGTGGCCGGCAGCGGCCTGGGTAAATAAATGGCCTTGGGGCAGGCATTGCCTGAAAACATCGAGTGCTTTTTTATAATACGCCGCCGCCTTAGCGGGTTGTCCCATGTCACGGTAAACCTGGCCCATGTTGTGATAGGATCCGCCCAGGTCTGCGTCGGGCTTAGGGTTTTTTTGCCGTACCGCAAGCGCCTGCTCGTGGAACTGTAATGCTTTTTGGAGTTTGCCCTGTTTACGGTAGAGTTCGCCAAGGTCATGCAGCACCCGGATGGTTTCGAGATGCGTCCGGCCAAGCAGTTTTTCCCGGACGGTGTAAACGCGGTTAAATTCGCTTTCTGCTTTTTCGTACTGGTGATTGAACAGATGCAAAATGGCCAAGTTGCTTAGTGTCTGTGCCGTATCCAAATGATCCTTTCCTAAGGATTTTTCGCGAATGGTCAGAGCTTGGTTAAATAAAGGTTCTGCGACAATGTATTTCTCCTGATAAAAATAAGCCGTTGCGAGATTATGCAGGATCTGCGCCCGCAGAAGGTTTGCGGGCATTTTCTGGCGCTCCCCTGCCTTCAATGCCTCGAGAAATTCTATCGAAGCCAAGGGATAATCATGCTTCTCATAAGAACGGACGCCTCTTTGGTTGAGGTCGGCCACAGAGCTCCATGGATTCTCCGAGGTCATCGATTGGGAGGACATCCCGACAAAGGTCAAGACCGCCATACCAAGAAGAAAAATCCGCCGCTTCATATTCATTTATCTTCTCATTGAAAGGTTGTTTGTTTTATATGGATCAAAGTTGTTTCTTTATCTTTTGTTACTTTCAAAAGACATTTGCTCTTGGTATTGTTCACGACGTTTCTGCTTTTGTTGACTCACCGTCTGGCCGTAGGTCGGAGAAAAAAGATCTTGATCAATCGCCTGACCCGCTGGCGCCTGTCCCGGTTTGTAGGGAACTCCCATTAGATGGATGCTTTCTTGCTGTGCGGGAGGATGGTTGGAAGATGAAGCTGGAACAGCAGAAACGCCCAAGAGGGTGATCGTCTTCTCGCCGGAAGACGCTTGTTCCGGAAGCCCTGTGCCGGGATGACCAAAGCCTGGAACAGCCATGGAGGGCGGGAAAGGCATTTCTTCGTTTTTGGGTTGCAGCTTAAAAGTGACTTTTAATCCTTTTCTTGGCTGGGTTACTTTATGGATGGGGACCGCCTTGACCTGCTTCCCGTTAATGTCTGCCACCTTCCATGTGCCAACCTCCATTTCCATGCCGGCGGCTGTTACATATTTAAGTTCCGCAATATCATCCACGGCCGGCACCCGGTTCCCTTTCAACTCGATCAGAACATCCTCACCAAAAACCCCTGTAACTTCTCCTACTACGTCGTTTTTAGCCGGCACCGAAGTCTTTTGGGACGATGAAAACGGCTGGCTTTGAGAATTGACAAGCTGGGGCTGCCAGTTAAACGCGGGAACGATATTCACTTTCATTCCCTGACTGGGTCGCATATTCAAGCTGACAATCTCAAGTGTGTACCGGTTGCCGTTGATCGCGACGATCTTAAAGCGGCCGATGAGCATCTCCATAACTCCGGCCGTGTAGCTCAATTCGATCTCGCTCTCAACGGGGAAACTTTCCGGTCCGTCAGTCTCAAGAATCACACTCTTGGAATTTTCTTCAAGTACGGTGCCGGTCATCGGACCGGCAGCAAAAAGCGGGAGTGCCTTCAAAACAAACAAGGCTGTTATAAAAACAAAAAAGATTTTTTTCATAGATTTCCTTTAAAGTCGTGACAAAAAAATCCAAGAAATGATTTTTTAGGCCGCGTCATGGTACGCGATTTCTTTTTATCATGATTTTTCCTGGCCTCGAAAAACTGGCGAACCCAAAAAGCCATTGTTTCAATGAGCGGGCAGCTCTCTTAAT
Source organism: Candidatus Omnitrophota bacterium (assembly GCA_022711115.1). Taxonomy (GTDB): domain Bacteria; phylum Omnitrophota; class Omnitrophia; order Omnitrophales; family Aquincolibacteriaceae; genus JAKLFP01. The sequence goes on from JAKLFP010000001.1 coordinate 409,096, forward strand.
TATTAAAGGTAAAGCCGCCCCGGTTACGGTCACCCCAGATACCTTGGAAATTGTTATCGGGACTGCTGCCTCCGGAATGGCTCCCCGAAGAGGCGCTTCCGGACCTGAATTGCTCCAGAACAGTTTGTCCTCCGCCGCCGCTGCTTACACCCTTACTTCCTGTAGCGCATACGCCCACCAACTCGATGGCGCCCGGGCAAATAGCTCCACCGCCCGTTGTCCCGCCGCCACCGCCTGTCGTGCCGCCTCCGAAATTAAACCCTCCGCCTCCTCCGGTATTGACCGGAGGCTTCCAACCCCCCTGGCTGACGATCTGCGCCTGATTCCGGATATTCTGCAGCATCATGTTGTTGAATTGTTGTTGCTGTTGTTGCTGCTGTTCCCATTGCTGCTGTTGCTGCTGCCGTTGCCATTCCATCTGCTGCATATCCTGTTGGAACTGAAAATCGTTTTGCTGCTGTTGCTGCTGCAGGGCTGCCGTTGCCGCTTGCATGGCCGCCAAAAGGTCCTGCTGACCTTGCGGCGCCCACGCGCAATTCATCGCCTGAGCAACCAGTGCATGCGCGGCATCGAATTGCTGGCTGTCGAGAAGCCCGTAAAAATTATTCTGGTACGAAACGCAGTCGATGCAGGCGGTATTGCTCGTGTTCCAAGTCAGGCCGAGCTGACAGACGCATGCCGGCCGGCCTTGTGGGTCATAACCGGGCTGCGTTCCAGGGACGGTGCATTGGATCATCGGCCGTCCAAAATACTGGACGATCACACTGCTCCCGGCCTGGGCCTGCGTGTTAGGACCCGGGCTTTGCGACCGGATCATATACGCGTCCTCCGCGCGCTGGGCGTCGCCGAGCGTCCTGGCGTCCGGATTAAAACCGGCTTGCTGCAAAACCCCCATCGCTTGTTCAAATTGCATACCGATCACGTTTGGCACGGGGATCATCTGACCTTCTCCCGGCTGTCCGCCCTGGATCGGAGAATTCATCAGGTCTTCACCGAGCGTCACGCAAAAAGCCGCGTCCACGGCCGCGTCTTCAACGCGCTTCATATAATCCGCGGCCATCTGCCCGAGGTATTCGACGTTCTCAACCGTTTTAAGCATCTGAGAGACCGTACTGCCTTCGGCTTCACCAAAAAGCTGCGTCCATTCGGCGTGCTGCGTCTTAATCTTGGAAAGGTTCGTTTTCATTTCTGTGATCTGCGTTTTCAAAGGGGCGATCACGGCCGCGGTTTCGTCAGGGCATTTGACCACGTTCTGGGCCGCGCCCTCGACCCGGCTTTGCATCTCTTCGATCTTGTCCAAGGTTTCCTTCCCTTCAGGGGTATCCTTGATGGGCTGCAGATTTTTCCTGAGATCCGCGGCCACGGTGTCGATCTTCGCGAGGATCGGTGCGATCGCGGCCACTTTTTCGCGCGCCGCGTTGACCTTCTCATCGGCTGTCGCTATCTTTTGTTCCAGCGCGTTCACTTTTGCGATCAGATTATCAAGCTCCTGAAAACCCTGGAGTTCCGTCCTTCCCGTTACCGCCTCATCGTAACCGCTCCGGACATTCTTGCTGTTGGTCTGCACGATCTGAAATTTTTCCCGCGCCTGAGAGAGCATCGGCCTGAGATCCGCTTCATCCGCCCTTACGGACTGCATGATCTTCTGCCGCTCTTCCTGGGATGTTGCGTATTTGATCGATTGCGCCTTCTCGCAGACGCGCACGCTGAGTTGTTCCATTTGCGATGCCGACGTGGCGAGAAATTTTGTTCCTTCTTCCGCGTCGTCCTGGATCCTGTTTATTTCCTGCGTGAGTTGTTTGACCCGCTGTGCCTTTATCTCCAGGTTCTTGGCTTTTGATTCGTAGGTCGCCACCTGGGATTTGATTTCCGCGAGCCCGGCCTGAACCTCTTTGGTGATCACCGCGCAATCGTTGCAAAGCGCTCTCGCTTCGTTCGCGAGCGCTTCGGCCTGGGCCACAAGCTTCTCAAGCTCCCCAAGTTGATTCGATGTTCTCATATAATGCTGCTCGAATTCCGCGATCAGTTTATCAAAGGCTTCGTCATGGACCTTGTGCCGCTCGACCGCCAGGTCCTGGTCCGTCGGGCCCTTAGGCTGTAATTCTTTGTCGCGTTCCGAGGTGTCGGATTCCATGCCTACCGCGATCTGTAAAACCTCTCCCTGACTTGCCGGAATATCGCTTAACACCTGCAGCCATGTGTCTCCGGGCTGGGCTTTACCGTTGACCAGTCGCCAAAGCTGCCGCCAAAGATCATGATGGGAAACACCGCCCAGCGTGGCTTGATCAAAACTTTTCGGATCGCTGTCCAGCGCCGAATCGGGGACATATTTGCGTTTGATCTCGGTCAGCTTTGCCGTCATGTCTTCTCTGATCTTCCCGGGCAGCTCCGCCCATTGGCCATAGGAAGTTTCGTCGCCCGAAGCTTTGCCCATCAAAAAATAGGGGCCGCTCAGGAGCCGCAGTTTGTCATCTTCTTTGGGATAATTCCCGTACTGCTTTTCGGTCTCGTTCCTCGTGTCGCGGATCTTTTTGTAAGTTTTCAGGTATTGATCGATGATGCGCGTCTTTTCCTCAAAGACATCCCAGACATCCGCCTCGCCCATCATTTCCCGCTTGATCCCGCGGCTCATGTCCCAAAGCCAGACCAGCAGGTTCATGAAATCCCCGCCCGCTTCCTCCGTCAGCTTGTCCATCATCTGCTTTTTGATCCTGAGGTCTTCCGCGATCTTCTGGAGCTCCTCGAACATCTGGACGACCTGCCCGCTGATCTCCGCCTGTTCGGCCGCGCGCCGCTGTTCCAGGAGCTCAATCACGTGCTTCACGAATTCCAGCTTCACAACCTCCCATCGCGTGTACCACATGTCGGAAAAATGTTCCTTGAGTTTCGGCCCGACCAGTTCATGCTTCATCATTTCTTCCATCATCACAAGCCATGGGTCCTGCTCGGCCACTGTCTCACGCAGCATATCGTTGACCTTGAACCAGCCCGTGATCCCGTCAAGGGTGTACTCCATCTGTAGCCGCCGCTGCGCCTGAGGCAGTTTCAGCTGCGCGTACATTTCGCGGATCTGCCCCTGCTTTTTGTCAACAAACGCATCCAGATCGATCTCTTCGCCCTGATAGGTGACGGTGAGCAGTTTCCAGTTCGTCAGTTTGATCTTGTCGCCAACCGTTTCGACGTTAAGAAGCTTGAACTTCGCGTTTTCATAAAGATCGTCGATGAATTTGTCGACCTCCGTGCTCCAGTACATCTTCCATGTCTTCTCGCCCATGGATTCTCCGATGCTCTCGGCCACTCCAAGGAGCGCCACGGGAGGTATTAATGTTGTAAGTGTGTCCCAGCCGGCGGCCATGTATTTTCCCATATAAAGATTTGTCGCCGCGGAACCGAAAGGCACCCTCCGTTTGAAAAATTCACCCGCCAGGGCGCTCCATTCCCCCTGCCAGAAAAGGCCCACATACGCGGGGATTTCGTCGATCAAATTCATTGTGATTAAAATTTTGGAGGTTGCGCGGCCCGCGGCGCTGGAATTCATGGCGTCCCCGAAAAATTGGTTGGCGTCCTTAATTTTCTGGCGGACCAGGCTGTCCATAATGTACTTATTGACCCGCTCCGAGCGCCCGCGCCAAAGTTCTTCCTTGATATTGAGCCACTGGGTCCAGCCGTCGCTCAGCTTGCCTCCGGGCCGGTCCAGAAACTTCGCGACTTTGTCCGCCCAGCGGAACTCCTGAGCTCCCTGAATGTATCCGTCCCATTGAGTCTGCATCTCCCCGCGGAATTCCCCCATAAGCTTGTCATCAAGAACATCCAGCATCGTGTTGATCGTCTCAGGCATTGAAAGCAGTTTGGCCGCCGCGAGATTGATGGCTATCGGTTTTTTTGCTTTCAGCATGGAATCGATGAATTTATAGTCCTGCAGTCCCTGGACATCGAGCAGCTGAAATCCCCAGGTTTTCATGAACGATTTGTAGTCCCCGCGGAATTTCTCGAGCTGGCTCTTGAAGCCCGGGTCGATCTCCTTGATCCCCGCGATCTCGTCATTGAGCACGCGGGATTCGATCTCAATCATCTCATAAAGCTGGTTGAGCTCTTTCGCAATGCGTTTCGCTTCGGGATTATCCGGCGCTTTGGTCAGATCTTCCGGAGGCTGCGGCAGCCTGCCGATATCCGCGTTGAGCTTTTTCATCTGCAGGTCAAATCCCTTGGCGACATTTTTCCACATGAGTTCCGAGCAGGAATTATAAAATTCCTTGATGATCGCCTCTTTGACTTCGATCTCGGGCTTGGATTGCCCGGTCTCATTCTCCGGCCCTAATTTCACATCAACCGGGAACGGTTTCCCGATCTCCTGGAAGTATTTCCGGATGATGTCGACCTGATTCATCCCCTCAGCCCGTTTGTTCTCCTGCAGTAGTTTCGCGAAATCGGAGAGCGCTTTATTATCGGGTTCGGCGCCCGCCTCGCGGAGATATTTATTGCTCCGCTCAACATATTTTGTGGCCTTCATGAAACACTCGAGATCGGTGTAAACATTTTTCTTCACGATGTCGTGCTCGAAATGCCGGAGCATCTCGAGGCTCATACCGGGCTCGACTTCCCATTTCAAGGCAATGAGATCGGCCATGCCGACCTTCGCGAACTTGGCGTCAAGCACCACCTGCGTCATCGCGTCATCCCCCAGGACGATCTCGCCGATGGTTCCGTTATCGAGGTCCAGGATCTTGATCTTGGGTTTTTTATCCCGCTCTGTGGTGTACTTTCTGAAATTATCCTCGCCGTATTTCGAGCCGTGTTTAGCAACGTAAACCTCGTCCTTGCCCATCCCTTGCGGCGTGCACACAGTATCGAACTGTTCGGCTGTCAAATTCGTTCTTTGTTTGATGAAATCATCGAATTCCTGCTGCATGGCTACCGAAAGCTCAAGGTCGCCGCAGATGAGGGTAAAATCGATATCTCCGGCGAATTGCATCGCTTCAAGGGATTCGGTCGGCCAGCTCCCGATCTCTCCGAGGAACACTTTGAATTTATAACCGTTGATATTGTTCTTTCCTTTGAATTTCCGCGCCACATGTTCAATGCCTTCGAGCACGATCTGTCTTCGCCAGGAAAGAAGGTCCTTTTCGACTTTGGACCCTCCTTCCGCGTAGAGTTCGCCGAGAAAATATTTCAGCCCCTTCTGACCGGTCCTTCCCTGGTAGTCCCCGATCTCTTTTTTGACCTGCATCAGAAGGTGGCGGCGTTCGAGGCCATCCGGCATTTCCATGCGGGATAGTTCGTGATAGAAAGTTTCCGGCGTCATCGCGCCCGCGGCCACCTTTCGAAAATTCTCCGCGATCTTGATCTTGACATCGGAGTATTCCTGGAAAAGCTCGATCGGCGGGACCTGGAAAGAGTCTTTATCTTCCTGGTCCGGGTTATCGGGAGACGCCGCGAAAAGATCGCCGGAAGGAATCACTGCGATCAGAAATGCCAGGAAAGGGATAAGGGCTATTGCGAAGAATATTTTTTGCTGGTGACTGCTTTTCTGCAGGAGGCAACTCATCGTTTTTGGCCGGAACAGCCCTCTTGTTATCTTTTCGATGATGTTGAAGCCAGTTTCCGCAATGAGGTGAAAACTGTATCTCTATTATAACAGGAAAGTTGTTTTCCTCATTATCTTTAGAATGAGGCCATTATGATGAACTTACTGGCGCGTTATTTGCCATGTTCTTCGAATTTATTTAAGAGCGCGCCCGGCAGGAGTCGAACCTGCAACCTTCTGATCCGTAGTCAGATGCTCTATCCAATTGAGCTACGGGCGCATGAGACTTAATTATAATGATTACAACAACTTACAGAAAACAAGCTTTTCAAATCCTGATCGCTAAAACAGCTCGTGTGGCACATTTGTGGCAGTCTGTTCGCAGCCCCGTGGGGCACCTGCGAGACAAGACTGTGAGTAGTGGCGTATTATAAGCGTTTTTTTGGGAAATGCAAAAAAATCTAGACCCGAATTTTCCACACGGGTAAGTTCAAACGTTGGCGGTAGGTCTCGCCTTTAAGTAGGTTTATCTTCCGTTCCGGAAGATCTCCCCGGGCTGTAAGATGCTGCCGATGCTTCCCGAGCCAAAGCGATGTCCCGAGATGGAGCGTGTGCTTGCCGTAGGGCCTGTTGATGCCGCCTTGCCATAGATGTGACGTTCAGTTTATAAAACCCCCGCTTCACTTAAAGCCTTATGAAGCTGATGGGCAACAAAGTTATTGCCCTCTAAAGTCATGTGCCCTCTTCGGCCATAAAAAAAGGCGTCCAAAACTTCCGGGTTTGTTTTTATAATTCCAAAAAAAGGGACTGCCAGATCGACCACTTGAATTGTCTTATCATCAATGCCGCTCAGCACGGCGTCGACAATGCTTAGCTCGTCTAAATTCGTGTCATGAGTGTATTGCACAAGAACGATGATGTGTTTCAGGCGATCTGTCGGAATCATGGCCCTGAGGTACCGGAACATCAAATAACCGGTGGAAACAGCCTGATCCTGGGAATAGGCCTCGTCATCCCCCCACTTTTCCTGGAGCCAGTGGTCGGGAAAAGCGGTCTTCATGGCATAGTGGAGAAAGGCGCTGTAGCCGAATATTTTTCGGGCCAACCAAAGACCGTCTTTCTCAGCGGGAAGTATGGGAACCGGAATATTTTTTGTAACAAGCCGGTCGCCTGAAAGTTCTATGTAGGGCTTTGCGACACCGTGTCTTTTAGACTGTCTGCAGCGAAGCACATCGTCGGCAATAAAGCTCAAGATCAGAATATCCGGGTTGTAGACCCGGACCAATTGGCCGGCCCTGAGAAATATCTGATCAAGCCCGTATGCAAAAACACCGCCGTTCACGACCCGCTTTCCGGATATTTTTTCCAAAAGCGCCGGCCATGTCTCGCCATCCGATACGTCGGCCCCAAAGGTGAACGAATCGCCCACGGCCAAGATCGATACGGGACCGGAGGCTTCTTCGGCCTTACCGGTGCCGTTGGAACGAATACCATTTTTAAGGATGGTAACCGTCTTTCCCCACGAATTTTTATCCCCCGAGTAACCTTCTTGGGGGATCCACCCTAGATGGGAATCATATTGGCAGGGGTAGGAGGACTTCAGGATGTTTATATTTTGCTCCGCAAAATTCACAAAGGCATATTCCCCCTTGATGACGCGAGTGGCCAGCTCGAGTACTATGAAAACTACCAGCAGGGCAAGCGCGGAGATGAGCGGATTTATAAACGATATCTTCTTTTCAGAATTCATCAAAAGGTGCCATTCTATGATTTCGTCTCTTTCCTTTGGTCAAACATTTTACTCCGAACGCGTTGGGCCGCACGGCCTGAGCCGCCCCTGATGTTTTAAATTATAATCTTTTGCTTGGCTCATTTGAAGGAATTCGTGTGGAAAACGCCAATGAAAAACTTCAAAGCTCTCCAATTGAGGGGCCTATGATGATTGATTCTCGCAGAAGTGAAAAAATCTGTTTTTGAAAAACGTTTGCTTTTTAGGACAAGCGCTATAAATTTACTCGACAAGCCTTAACTTTTGCATGGTGGTGTTTATTTGAGAGTTCTCCCGGACAATAAAAGACGAAGACGTAGATTCTACAATCTCAGCCTGGATGCCGCGTGTACCCATAGCGCCAGTTAAATTGACGGAAAGAATCCGCAAGGCGACAATGCTCACGATTGTATATTCGAAAAGACTTCCCTGCTCCACCACTGTTGTGTAAACGGGGTAGTAGGCGATCTTCCCGATCATGTCTGTAAGGTCTGATAAAAGGGCCTGCCCCTTGCTTCCTGTTAAACCCGACGCTTGCAGAGACCCGCTCTCGGGAATGACAAAATCCTGATCGAAACCGCTTTCGATGTATTGCCGAAGTTCCGGGATATCGTTTGATCCTGAATCCAAATCCAGATATCCGAAATTGCCGGGACCTTTCGGCTCTAAAGACAGCGTGATGCGTTGGTTGACGTCAAAAGAGCCGTCCCCATCCTGATCCACGACGGATTTTAATACCGTAATTGGCATGAGGTGGCCGTTTGCTTTCACCCCCACGACACGTTGGTCCCGGGCCGCAACAGCACGACGAGAAAGCGCCATCTCTTCTTGCCCAAACATCTTCGCAAAAAACAACGCCACCTTTCCGGCCGGCACATTTTCATCCCTTGTCGCCCTGACCCTGCATGCATTAAAAGGAGTCTGATTTTCGTGAAATTTCTGGGCATCAAAGTCATAATTTCCCAGAATAACATTGTTGCTGATAAGCCCGACCGAAGCACTTCCCGCGGAATTTCTGCTGGCGAAGGACATCGCAATCCTATCTGCCTTATCTTTTTCAACTGAGAGGTCCACCATCACCGCTAAGGCTGCGGCATCGGATGCGTTTTGCAATTCAGTTTGTGTAGCAATGAGATAACCCGCATCAATAGCCAGAGACATCATACAGAACATGGGTGTTGTAAAAATAAGCGTGGTCACCAAGGCGGTACCTTTTTGGGTCCTTAAAATTTGATTTAATTTGATCATAAAGTCATCCTTCTTTCCGCATAACGGTGCTTGCACTAAGGGCATTGCCGGGAAAAATGAATGTCGGGATAATCGAATTAAAAGGAAGCGTTGCGGTAACTCTAACCCCCTCCATTCCATCCACATCAATAATCGATGCATTGATGACTGCCCCTGCGCCAAGGTTTATGCTCGTCAAACTATATTTACAAGTACTGATTGCTGTTTTTACTGCCTTATCCCCGGAAATTTGCATGGCTCCAGTCCGGGCCCCTTCACGAACGGCTCTGTCGAGAACATGCTTGACACATATCGCCCGGCCCAAGTCGAACATGAATATCACCATTAGAATAATAATTGGAAGAACAAGCACAGATTCTACGAGTGCCTGACCGCACGAATTTCTTCTGAAAAACCCTCTTTTACCAGATGAATTGATAACTTCATTTTGCATGTTTTTGGTTCTTTCTGGTGTTATTTTTAAATTATCACTTTCTTTATTATTATTATACCATTAAAAACCTTTTATAATATTCAAAAGTTATCTAAAGTATATAATAGTTATATTTTTATATAAGGATTAACATTAAATTGTTTATCTTGTTGCCAGAATAAAGCCTCGATGGATGAAAAATAATTCTTATCTATAATTAAACAAAAGAGTTACGTAAAAAACGACGGTTAATGTCTTTGCTGAAATTGTCTTCGAATCTAAGGGGAGAGCGATGGGAATTGCGTAGAAAGTGGATGCTCGTAAAGGGTTTTATTCATTTATCAGATCGAAGTTTGAGCTGATTGCGGTAAAACTAAAAATCATCAACCCCACCTTAAAAATTCAGGAGCGTTTCTTGCTAGTCATTTATCTATAGACAGCGACCCGAGAACCGTTTCTTGGGATTTTGAGGGAAGCCATACCGTGCCAAGGTGGCCTAAGCGCCTATTAAAGCAAGCTCGCTGGAGGCGCTAGGCTGGCGGCAAAGGACATTTCCCGCATAGCGGGTATCTTCTTCTCATTCCCTGTTCTAAATCTTTGATCATCTGAATATGCTTTGAAGAATACCAGATATCTTTAATCGGGATATGAAAGGCATTCCCTAAATGATATGCCGCCTGCATATCTTCGCAGCAAAGCGCCGTCTCGCCGTCATAGTGGACTATAAACCGTATGGACGGACGCCTGCAGGGCGCTGACGGGTACGCCTTTTTTTCTCTGATCATTCTTCTGTCGTATTCGACAAAGTTCCTTGGATAAACAAATTCCTTTTGTGAAAAATAAACCTGAGTGTCTTTCAGCTTTTTTTCCCAAAAGGCTTTTTCACCAGAAAGTTCTGCCTCCGACTTGTGGTCATAAAGACCTACAACGATATAATCAAAGACCGCGGCGGCTTCCCTTGCCAGCTTCTCATTGGACCTTAGCACATCCCCGTTGGTGTGTTCATAAACACGCATGCCTCTTTTCCGGGCTTCCCATGCCATAGCAATGATCCGTTCATCCAGAAAGGGCTCGCTATGGTGATGAAAAGAAACCTGCCCGCTAAAGCCCATCTCCCGGGCCTGGTCGAGGATGCTCAGGGCTTTTTCTGTTGGCATCCTGGCGGCAACATGGCTTCCATCTCCATGTTTTCTCTTTCCCGACGCATCTCCATGACGCGGACAGAAAAAACAGTCGCGATTGCAATCCGCCTGCAGTTCGAGGAGCAGCTTTTGGAACAAAGCTATTTCGTGTTTTTCTTTTTTAAAAAATTTTTTGCTGAGAACGGATAAACCGCGCCCTATAAAACCGTGGCTGCTGCGCATCTTTGGCCGCCCATTTCCTTTCTTGTCTTTCCGGAATTTATTTTTATCCGGTCAAGGCTTTTTGAGCGATCGGCTTCATTTTTTCGGTTCGTTTTTTAATCAAGGATTTGTCCTCGCATTTCCCGTGCTGGAATTGGGTCATTTTCTAGGATTCATTTTTAATTCGAAAGACCGGCAACATTTGCTTTGTTCCAAGAAAAAATCATAAAGGTGAAAATGGTTAAAAACAGCCTTGATTTGTTCGTCATTTCCTCCGCCAAAATTATGGTCCCACAACCTGGTCTTCTGTGATCCCGGCACTACCGGCAGACTATCATCGTTAAACAAAGCTTTTACCTTTCTGTGGGGGATCCTGTTAAGCGCGGCCATGGCTTTTAGCCAGATATCGTCAGCTTTAGGACACAGTCTTAAAAACAATTCTTTGTTTAGAACCTCCTCGTGCAAAAGCCCGGGAGGATACAGAATGCCTCCTACCCCTGTGGCAAATAAAAAATGGCTGGGATCCGTGATGCCGGGCGAAAAGAAATTCCATTCGTGATACTTTTTAAAAGTTCCTGAAGCATCCAACAGCATTTGATGGGCACGATAACAGATGATGCTTTTGGGATCGCGCCGGTGAGTTTCGTATAGCCCTTCGAGCCAGTCGGGGGCATAAATTCGATCGTCATCGCAGGTGGCAATGAGATCCTCCGGATTTTCCTTAAAGGCGTAGTAGTATTTTGTGTGAGGGCCTATATCTTCACAGAACCGTATCGTCAGACCGCGCCGGGCCTGCCGCCGAAGCCATGCCGGGATATCTTGTTCCCGGAGAGACTTGGAAAGCCAAAGGAAAATGGCATTTGGTTTTTTTGTTTGGCGTAGAAGAGACTCTATCGTCATATAAAGCATAGGCAAACGGCTTGGGACTGTTGTCAGAGAAATAATAATCCGCGGACCTTTTAAGAGAAGGCTTATTCCGCTTTTTCTTCCTGTGTTTGCCCTTAAGAAACAAAGGATTTGAAAGAGAAACAGGAGACACGGTAAAACGAATTTTTTTCTGGCCCCTTTGTAAACGGCTTTTGCTGCCTTGGAGAGGTTGAGGGAATTCATAGCGTTTATTGTTCTCGCTTATATTCTTGAATCTTAAAGCCGAAAAGCCCCAGATACATGCCGGCTCCTATCAATAACATTCTGAGCCCTTTGAGGGTTCGGGCGTAGCCATAAAAAGGGCTCGAAAGAAGAAGTGTTATGCCACCCCACATGAATTGACCTCCCCGTTTAAGGCAAAAGAAGAGGCCTTCCAGTTCGCGTTGGACCAGATAATCTCCAATCCCGGATCTTAAAAACCGCCTGCAGATCCATCCGAGACGGGCTCTTTCCTCCGGAATCCAGTCATAAACGATCGCGTTAGCGGCCCAAACCCCCCGATAACCCACCTTGAACAGTCTTCGAAAAAACGACATGTCGCTTCCGCCGCTAACGGCAAGGCAAGGGTCGAATCTAAAATCTATTTCCTCAAGAAGCTTTGTTCGAATCATGACGTTATTGGTGGCGGCTGTGGTCAAAGGTTTTCCATCAGGATGTCTCGGGGACTGCAAAAATCCTCCCTTGATAAGCCATTCCGGAGCTGAGGTTTCAAATTTTGCGACAATAGGCCCGGCGACCACATCCGCTGTGTGTTTTTTCTGCATCAACAAAAGCTCGTCAAGCCAGTGGGGAGAAGGCTCTTCGTCATCATCTATAAAAGCAACGAAATCCGTTTTTTTTTCGGCCCATTTCAGGGCTAAATTTCGGGCGTGCGGAATGCCTGGCGCGGATTCTTCCAAACAAAAGATCTTCCAGGGAGAGGTTTTTTCCATCGAATGACATATTTCCCGAACTTTTGGATCCGGCCCATTATCCACAACAACAATGGCTATGTCCGGGATCTCATTCTTGATAAAAGCAAGTCCCTCTAAAGATGCCAGGAGTCTCCGGAGCGGTTCGGGACGCTTGTAAGTGCAAATGCAAATGGCTATGCTTATGTTTTGTCCGCTCATTTTTTATTGAACCATCCTTGCGCTCAAAGACAGAAGGAATTACCGCGATATGCCGGACCGCCGATAGCGATCTATCGTATCGTCCACAGACGGATAAGAAGCCACCTCTCCGTTCACATCAACAACCGGATAAAGATAGTAGCCGGTGTCCAGGCCGGCCTTTTCCATGCGCGAATACATTTCGCTTTGTGCGTTCGCATCGTTAATATCTTTGAATGTATAGGGGATTTTTTCTTTATTTAAGGCACGCTTGAACTTCTGGCAGGCGGAGCAATTTTCCATGCCATAGAGGGTGACGTAGGCATTGCCGGATACCGGCTCTGCAGGGCGGAATTTTCCGTGGGCAACACATCCCGTCAACATCAGTCCGGTAAGCATGAAAAGAAGCGGCTGTTTGAATATCATAAAGGTCCTTTTTCTTTTAAGTCTTTCTTCCTGATTCCCGTTTTAAAATGAGCCTCTCAGAAAAGAGATAGGGGTAAAAGTTTTAATAAAATCCAAAGGATGCCTGCTATGGCAACCATAAAAAGTATCAGCAGAAGGCCTTTGAATATGCGGAAAACCCAACGGCCTGCATACATAAAAATGAAAATAAAAAGCGAGATCTTAAAATGAATCCCGGCTTCACTTGAAAAATTTTTTTCCAAAAAAATAAAAAGCGACAGTGCGGTGATAAAAAAACCAATAAGGATTAGTCCCTCTCTCACCAAGGCTTTTTTAACATTCATCCCGTCATCCTATCCCGTTTTCCTGAGAATAGGGCGATTATACTCCCGCAAAAATAAACTGCCTAGCGCAGATCCATCAAGAAAAGCTTTTAGAACACGATTGGATTAAAACTGGTTTTTGACAGTCGCTTTTTATTCAATTTCGCGACAAGCGCGTTTGAGAATTCTTTTTGAGGCGTGGGCTCAATGTCGTTTTTTAGAAGTCGAACCGTATCGTACCGTAATAATTCTGGCTGGAGTATTTTTCTTTGATCTCCCAATCCCAGTTCGCCGTCAGCGTCATATTCCCTTTGCTTAAAAACGCGATCTCGCCGCCAAACAGAATGCCGCTTCGCGCCGGTTTCGGACCATTTGTTTTGAAGGAAGGGCCGCCCCCCTGGAAAGAGGAAGTCGTTTCAAACTTGTCGCCGATATAATCATAAAGCCAGGCAACCTTGAGAGCGGGAATAAGCGTCCCGATGTTGGGCGACACATCTTCCAGCAGGAACGGATAAGCCAACTTCATCCCGAGCCCTTGTTCCAGAAAGTTGTAGCCCTGGCCGTTTACGTTCAGATTTAAAGCCCCTGCCCCTTTTTCTTTGTAGGCATTCTGGTAAAGATAGCTGTATTGAAGGGACGTAAACGGAGTCACCTGTAAATTCCTCGTGATATCAAAAAGAAAAGTGTAGCCTAGTTCGTAGCGGGTGGAATATTCCTGCGCATTAGAATCGTTCGTGGCAGTACGGCTGGTCGAACCGAGATAGATCGAGCGGCTGCCGTCATAGTGATTTTGTGTAAAGGCGGCCATACCGTCCACGTACCACGAATTTTCCCATGGGTCACGAAATCCGCCTTTGACGCCTCTTTCAATTTCCGGTTCCTTGTCAAGAAGGAGAGAGTCATAACTCCCGTAAATCTGAGCCTGCCAGCTGTTAATGCTGGTTTTGGGGGTCCCGGGAGTTCTGGATCTTACATTCCCGTAACCATAGCCGCCCGCAAGGCCAAGTCTCGTGTGGCTGCCGAAAAGCTTATCGATGCCAAGTGTAGTCCCAAAAGTATAGACCCGGTATCCCTCGATTCCGTGATTGGCGTCTTGATGCGCGAAGCTTCCCAGTCCCTGCGCCCAAAAACCGATTCCATGAAATCCATCTCCTGTTGAAATGCCGGTACGCACACCCGCCTGCCGGTTGCTTACCATGCCATAAAACTGGTTAGCAATTTCGCGGGCACCTTGCATCGCTGCGCCATTCGGGTCTGGGTACAGGGTATCGAGCGCATCTTCCAACTGCGTGCTGTCAAGACCATCCAAGGTCGCAAGGACAGAAAGCATATCGCTGTTTGTGGTCGTTTCACCGACAACTTCAAGGGCTGTTCCTGCCGCTGCGGCGTTCCCGTTTGTCGCGACATTCGCATAGGGCTGGGCACGATTTGCCGTCAAAATAAGATCTCCTGATGAAGCGGCGGCAGAGAAGGTCAAGTGCGATGAGTTGGTTGTGATGGTTGACGGAACATTCATTCCCCCGCCGCCGGCACCGCCGGCGCCGTGAATGACTGTGAATGTGGTCCCGCTTGGAATATAAGTATTATCAATGGTCAAATTCAGCGTGCTGGTTGTGTTTAAAGCCGCGGTCCCGGTCGCGGCAATATTGCCAAATACGGAGGCGCTGTTGATGGTCAGGTTCATTGTGGTGCTCGCCGCAGAGGCATCATAATTACCGTTCACGGTCAATGTATTCGCCCCCAAAGCAACCCCTCCGTTGGCGGCCACCACAAGATTTCCTGTCACCGCATGAGAACCGCCCATCGAAAGCCTGGCGCCTTTGTTGATCGTTGTGGTGGTTGCATAGATGTTATGGTTAAGAACAACCGTACCTCCGTCCGTAACTCCATCGCCAAGATTGACGGCCTTCAGGTGATTGGCCACTCCTGTCGCGCCAAGATCCCCGCCTGTGGCAGAACTTCCTAAAAAGGTCAGTGTTCCGGCCGTCCCTCCTGATGTATTTGTCACTGTTCCAAAAATGCCTTTTCCGGCCGCAAGTTTGACGGTCCCGTCCGCAGCGAAAACAACATTGGAAGAGGCTGTCGCGCTTCCCACATTCCCGTTAAAATTCGCCGTTCCTGTGCTGTCTATGGTTGTCGTTGTGGCATAAATATCTGCGCTAAAAGTAGCCGCCACCAAAGCGGCATCCATTTCAATGGCTTTCAGCCGCGCCCCACCGGTCCCCACTTGTCCCGTGATGGTTGAAGTCCCTCCGGCCAATTCCAAAGTCCCTGTGTTCGCTGTAGCGGTGGTGACCGCGGCGGTAATGTTTTTTCCGGAAGCTAGTATGACCGTATTGTCCGCCCCATAATTCAAAGTTGTGCCGGTCAAGCTTCCGTTTAAATTCACATCTCCTGTACCGCTCACGGTGGTCGTAACAGCGTAAACATCGTTTTGGAATGTGGCGGCAGCCGCCAGGGCAACATCAACCTCGATAGCCTTCAAACGATTCGTAGTAGTCCCTATTTGTCCGTTAATAGTCGATCCGTCTCCAGCCTGCAAGGTTCCTGTGTTGGTTGTACCGGTTGTGATGGCGGCTGTAATTGTTTTATTGTCAGCCAAATTGACGGTGCCGTCTCCGGCAAAATTCAAGGTTGTTCCGGTCAGGCTGCCATTCAAGTCGACCGTCCCGGTGCCAGTCACGGAAGTAGTCGTGGCATAAACATCGCCTGCAAAGGTTGCCGTCTTCCCCGTCGCTCCCGCATTGACTGCCGCGAGAGCTGCATTTCCCGCCGCGCCTACCTGCCCGGTTACGGTGGAGGTCCCGGAAAGTGTTAATGTTCCGGCCGCGCTTCCGGAAGTGTTTGTTACCGCCGGAGTAATGTTTTTGCTGTCCGCAAGAACGACTGTTCCGTTGCCTCCAAAAACTAATCCCGAAGAAGTTGTCAGACTTTCATTCAGATTTAATGTTCCTGCGTTGACGGTGGTGGCGCCAGTATAAAGATTTGCTCCGGCTAAAGTAAGCGTGCCGGCGCCGGTTTTGGTGAGTCCTCCGGTTGTCGCACCCGAAGCTCCGCTCAAGGTCAGATTATTGGTGGTAATATTAAAAACAGCCGTTTTCCCTGCAACGATAGTGAAGTTGCGGTCCGTACTGGCAGTGCTTCCAGTATAAGAAAGAGTGCCTCCGTCAAACACCAGATTGGCTGCAGCATTTGTGGCCTGCCCCAGGTTACCTGCTTCTCCACCATTGCCAATCGTTCCGACGCTTACGGTCCCATTGCTAAGAGTGGTCACCCCTGAAAAAGTATTGGTGCCGGTTAAAACAAGCGTCCCAGTCCCCGATTTGGTCAAACCTCCTGTCCCGCTCATGATGCCGGCATAGGTCGTGTTGTTCGTATCGCCAGTCGTCAGGGTGAAGCTTTGCAGATTAACATTCCCGCCACTTGCGCCGCCGCCCGCTAGAGATCCTATCGTTTCATTTGCATTCAACTGGAGCGTGGCGCCAGCGGTATTATTTAAAGAAACCGCTCCGCTATCAGCAATGGCCGCACCGCCCGTCAGAACCAAGGTCCCCCCGCTGACAGTCGTTGTCCCGGTATAAAGATTGGTGCCGCTTAAGGTCAGCGTGCCTGCGCCTGTCTTCGTCAAGGCGCCGTTCGTGGCAACCGCCGAGCCTGACATCGTCAGGTTATTTGTTGTGACATCGATCGTCGCTGTCTTGTCGGTATTGATGGTAAAATTGCGGTCCGTGCTTGCGGTAGTGCCCGTATATTGAAGTGTTCCTCCGTTAAAAACCAGGTTAGCTGCTGCGTTCGTAGCCTGGCCTAAATTTCCAGACGCGCCACCATTTCCAATGGTCGCAACGCTTAAAGTCCCAGCCGTCATGGTCGTCACACCGGTAAAGGTATTAACGCCGCTCAAAGTCAGCGCCCCGCTTCCTGCTTTAGTAAGGCCAACAGTATCGGCACTGCCTCCGCTGCCGTTCTCTATAACACCAGAAAAGACCGTCGAGGTGTTGTCTCCTCCTGCCGTTAAAGTCACAGAGCTTAACGTCCCGCTTCCGCTGGTAACAGTTCCATTCCCCGCCAATGAACCGATGGTTTCACTAACGCCATTCATGTCCAAAAACGCCCCCCCAGCAACCGTGACTGCGCTAGCATTTGAAATCACGTCTGCCGTACCAAGTGACAAAGTTCCTGCACTGATGGTCGTTGCACCAGTGTAGGTATTAGCTCCGGATAGGGTTAATGTCCCTGCCCCGCTTTTGGTCAAAGCCACTTGACCGCTGGCGCCATCGTCAATAATGCCTCCGATATCGACGCCGCCTGCGGCTGAGGTGACTGCTAGAGTCATAAGATGGGAAGCTCCTCCTGAGTCTGAACCCGTGATATCTCCATCAATTGTCAGTGAGTTTGTCGTGCTGTTGTTGGTCACGGCAAAAGTTTGGGTCGATCCCTCTGTGCCAAGAGTCAGATTTGCATCAAATGTTTGGTCTTGATTAACATTGGCATTCATCGTGATAGCGCCGCCGTTAGCTAGTATGAGCGTATCAGCTCCGGCTCCTCCCGCGCCAATCGTGTAGGCCGCAATAGGGCCATGGGCAGCCCCTCCAGGATCATCATTATCGAAAAGAATATTTAAAACCGTTTGGGTTCCAGCAAGATCAATCGTCGTATTTCCATTTCCTGTGCCGTTAAATGTCGCTGTATCTGCGGCGCCCGGCACGGATCCGGGTGCATTGCTCCAGTTTCCGGTGGTATCAGACCAGGTGGCATCTGTTGTTCCCACCCAGTTGGCACTGGCACCAAAAACGGGAACAGGAACCGCAAGGCTTATAGCGAGAATAGAAAGGATCGCGATGAATTTTTTCATAATCAAAGGATTCTTATGAGGATTAAGGATGTTCCCCTTTTTTAATTAAATATTTTCTTTTGATTTCAGTTTGCCGCTTTAAAATTGCCGTTAAGGGTTCGAAAAATATTTTCCATAGATCTCTGAAATCTTTTTAGAAATCTCTGTGTTTTTATCGTCTTTTATTTGTACCGGCTTAATCAAAATCTTGGCTGGAAAGGACTTACAACAGTTAGTGCGGAATGTTTTTGGGAGGGAAGCTGTCATGGATACTCCTGCTTTTTCGCACAGAAGAACCTTTTGTAGCTATGATCATCTCTCACTGCTGGGCGGTTTAAAAAACGGAGGCGGAGAAATTTGGCTCCTCGGCTTCGCCTCGGTAGGCCACTCGCCCTGCGAATATGCCATCAAGGCATTTTCGCTTGCAGGGCTTCTCTTCAAATCCCCTCACGACACCGTAGACGGGCTTCTCTGAAGCCGTCACGGTGCCGTCATTTTTAAAAAGAAAAATGGCGGAGAGGGGGGGATTTGAACCCCCGGTGACGCTTTCGCGCCACAGCGGTTTAGCAAACCGCCGCACTAAACCGGGCTATGCGACCTCTCCGCGAATTGTTTTCTTCCTTGTCCGGACTTTGTCCATTTTGACCTGCCGGCATTATGTTCTTTAAGCCTCCGTTTGGCAGAATCATCATGGCTTGAACCGGCATAATGTTTTCCTGTTTTTTGACTTCGTAAAATATAAACGCAAGCCATTTGTTTTCGCACTTCCGCCAAAGGCGGATCCGCCTCCAGCGGAAAACCGGGCTATGCGACCTCTCCGCAAATATCCGTCCTTCATCTGCAAAACAAAGTTCTTTCGAGGTATTTTCTTAGAAACGCTGAAATTATAAGGGTTTCCGTTATTATTGCAAAAGATATTCCTTTTTAAATATTCCTTTACAGAGTTTAAGGTAGAATAGCCGCATTAAGGAGTTGCATAAACCATGGACGAACAACCTATTCTCAGTATTATTCTCCCCTGTCTTAACGAAGAAGCCGGCCTGGAATTCTGTCTGCCGAAGATCCGCACGGTGATTGAACGTATGAAAATTCCTGCTGAGGTCATTGTGGTGGACAACGGTTCCTCGGATCAAAGCGTTTCAGTTGCACAAAAGTTCGGCGTTCGCATTGTAAAGGAACCGCTGCAAGGTTATGGCTCAGCCTGCATGAAAGGGTTTGCGGTTGCTAAGGGAAAGTATTTTTTCCTGGCAGACGCGGACGGAAGCTATGACTTTGAGGAAATACCGAATTTCTTGCGCCTTTTAGAACAAAATTGGGATTTTGTTGTTGGTAATCGTTTTAAAGGGAATATCGAAAAAGGGGCCATGCCTTGGTCTCACCGCCATATCGGTAATCCTGTGCTCTCGTCTATGTTGCGTCTCTTTTTTAAAACCACCATTCATGATGTTCATTGCGGCATGAGGGCCATCCGCAAAACCGCTTATCAAAGGCTGACGCTTATGACAACGGGCATGGAATTCGCATCGGAGATGATTGTGATGGCCTTAAAAAAAAATCTTCGTGTCACGGAGATTCCCATCCACTACCATGTCCGCAAAGGCACGTCCAAACTGAGACGCCTCTCGGACGGGTGGCGTCATCTGAGATTTATGCTTCTTTATAAACCTTTTGTCCTGTTTTTTTTACCGGGTGTTTTTTTATTGGCCTGCGGCATTATTTCCATGCCTTTTTTTTATCTTGAAGAGCTTGAGGTGTTTCATCTTCAGTTTTACTATCACCCCATGTTCCTTTCCTCGCTTATGATTATCATGGGGTATCAACTGGTTCTCTTCTCTTTATTCGCGAAGACATATGCCATTCATCACTTAGGAGATACTCCTGTTTTGGAAAAATTTTACCGTTATTTTAATATCGAGCGCGCTTGCGCTTTTGGATTGCTGACAGCCGCCCTGGGATGTGTTATCTACCTTGGGATCTTCATGAAATGGCTGCGCACTAATTTCGGGGCGTTGAACGAGGTCAAAAATTCTATCTTGGGCCTGACCTTCATGGTCCTTGGGGTTCAAACTGTTTTTTCTGCTTTTATGCTCAGCATCTTGGGAATCAAGAAAAAATGAAGAACTTATATTCCTTCCGCGCCGTTGCGACCGTTCGCCGCAGGCTTACCTAAAAGGGAGTCTGTCGCAGTTAAAAACTCCCGGGCTTTTTGAAGAATGTTTTGGGCTCTCTGGTTGTTCGGGTCTAATTTGAGAACAAGTTCGGCGATTTTAACAGCTTCCGCATACTGCCCTCCCGTAAGACAGAATAAACCCAGATCATTGATCCGCGTTCGAAGAATGACAGAGCTTCGGACACTAATTTTTTTATAAATAGACGCTTCAGCAAAAGCCTTTTCATAATCTCCGAGAAAAACATAGGCGTAAATCAAATTCTGGCGGGCGACAGGTATGTTTGGATTGATATTCAAAGCCTGGACAAAGCAGGAGGCCGCTTTCTCATATTCTCCTAAATCCCCAAAAACAGCCCCCAGATTTACAAGAATCTGCGCCCTGTCATTATTCTCCGGCATCTTCAGCTTCAGGGCCTTCAGATAGTTAGCGGCTGCTTTTTGATAATCTTTCTCCGCCCGGTACACGTGCGCAAGGTTGGCGTAAGGTCTTGCCTTGGCAGGAGATTTTTTGACAGTGTCTTCCCATAACCTCACGGCACTTGTCCAAACGTTATTCCTTTGATAGGTCAGAAATGAAAAAATCAAAATCATCCCGCAAAGAAATGCAGCGCCAATGCGAGGATTCTTTAAAAGAGAAAAAAGTCCCGCCGTCACGACAAGCACAAACCCAACTGACGGAAGGTAGAGACGATGTTCGAACATGACATCCCGAATAGGAAGAATGCTTGAAGTAGGCGCCAGAGTAAGAAAAAACCAGAGGATGCCGAACCCAGCCAGAGGATGCCGGCGAATCAGCTTAAATCCTGAAAAAAGCAAGACTAAGAGACAAAAAAGGCTAAGCAGGGTCGGACCATCGAACCATCCCGGGGACAAAGGAAAATCATAATCGATATTTTGACGGAAAGGAAAAAACAGCAGGCTTAAGTATTTCATGATAACGCGGAATTGTGTCAGAAGATAGGTGCGGCCGGTAATCCCTAAGTCGTCATGAAGCGTAAAGATATTCGGAAGCTTAAAAGAAAAAAAAACGAAAATACTTATTAAAAAAATCGTTCCTAGAAGCAGCCAGGACTCTTTTAGTTTTGCTGTTCCTTTTTCTTTTGCATGCGCTCCGACGGAAATACCCCAAAAAACCGCTTCGCTTAAAAAAACTGACGCCGGCAAAGTAAAAACGGTTTCTTTTGTGAACATCCCCAGAATCGCTGCTGCCGCTGAGATAAAAAAAATCCCTGCTTTTTTCAAAACCGGCCCTGCGATGATCCTCGCTTTCAGATAACAGCAAAGCGCAGACAGGTAGAAGACCGCAGCCAGGCACTCGAACCTTTGTGAAATGTAAGTGACAGATTCTGTTTGAATGGGGTGGGACAAAAACAGCCAGCCGCATAGAAGGGCGATGGTTTGCCTGTGTTGCGAGCAAGGCCCGTCGCGCATCCGCGGGGTCTGAAACAACAGCAGTACAAGCCAAACAACGCAAAGGGCTGTAAGGAGATGAATGGTCAGGTTCACGACATGATAACCAACAACATCGAAACCGTGAAAATAATAGTTTAAAGCGAAAGAAAAAAAAGAAATAAACCGTTTCCGGTATTCCACATTATTCCACAGGGTGTGGCTTTGCAGGCTCTGGATCGCCCGGTTCGTCTGGATGAATTTTTCATCGTCAAAGACAAAAGGGGCTTTCAGGGTATTAGAATAGAGGAGGATACCCCATAAGCAGATTCCGATTAGATAAAAGGTGATTGTCTTTTTTGGGTTTTTCATGGCTTATTTTTTAAAATGAATCTTCTTCTTGGCGCATTTGCTATATTTCCTGTCCAGAAAATCCTCTCTTTGGGAACTTTGCTCTGGCAATTAGGCTAGAACTTTTTCTTTGGTCTCTCTTTTCTTCGTTTTTTCATATTCACAAACCCATGCGGGCTTTTCATCCATTTTGTCCGGAAAGTACTTTTTGAGTCGGCTGTAAACAAAAGGGAGTCTATCTTTGAGGCCCTTCCCGCAAAAACCCAGAAATCTTATATAGGCATCTTTTATGTTTTCCAGAACTATAGAAATGTTCTCATCCCTTTGCAAAAAATAATTTTTTACCTCCTGATGCAATTCAGGTTTGTCGGAGGCCCAAACTAAAACACCGTTTTCATCCTTTTTTACATCCGCATGAAAATCAAAATTATGGTTCATTAAAATTACATTTCGCTCGAAGTAACGTCTTTTTTCAAGGTCCCCGTGCCATAAACAAAGCGCTACTCCTGGAGTAAACGATACGCTCCCGTTTACTCTAGCATAAACGGCCTTTGCCCATGAGTCCCTGTCTTTTTTAAATGACTCGCCCACGAGTAACATTTGGGCGATCTCATCGTCTATTCCATAAAAGGCATAGGCCATAATACGATCTCCGCTTCCTATGATCAGCCGGTCGTAAAAACCAAACTCATCAAGAATTTCTTTTCTTGCGGCCCAGGCTCCCCCAACAACCGGCTTGTTTTTTGATTTCAACATGCACCTCGCATCTGTCTGGGTATAAACAAACCCGTCGCGTTTCTGTCCGTTCCCTATCCCTTCAGGGATATGCTCCGAGCTTTTGATATCAAACTGTCCTTGCTTCAAACGAACGAGCTGGGAGTAGGGCTGAACGACAAGATATTTTTCAAGCAAGCTGGCGGTTTCTTTTAACCAATCGTCCTTTTTTAAAAGAATATCACAGTCGAACCATGCGACCTTGTCGCAGTCGTTTGGCAAATGCTTTAATCCGATATTGAGTAGCGCCTCTTTTTCCCAAAGAATATGTTTTTTGTCCACTCGCAGTTGAATCAAGCTGTCTGTTTCGTTTTTTTTGATTTCAAAAGGGTTGTCCCCGTAAGAAAGCTCGACCGTCAGGAGGTTGAGTCCTTGCTTTTTGCTGGCGTTGCGAAATCTTACATAATTCTCATGTTTATTTTTGAAACCAACAGGATTAAAAAAAGCGGTTATGCCCCAAAATGTTCCTGTCAATTTTTGAACTCGTTCAGTCGCAGCCTTTAGGAGATCATCATTGTTCTTTGTCCCGAACCTATCAGAAACTTCTTTTATTGCTTTCTTCTTATCAGGATACATTTTCCGGGTTTTTCTTCCTTTAGTTGCAACCGTGACACATGTTATGCTCTCGTTTCTTGCCCATTTTTTCATTCTCTTTATAAATTTTACTTTCAAAAATTTCCTTCAAGGGCTTGCCAAAGGCGTTGCCTAAGTTAAGCCTGCTTAATTGGTCGTGACAGCAGATAGTAACCTTTCCATCCCATTTGACTGTAGGAAGCAAGAAGGCGCATTCCTTTTTTTTAGGCTCGATCCTTTTCTTTTCATCATAAGTAAAACGCAAATAATCTTTCATTTCATCGGAAACAACGTTTTTAAAAAACTCTTCGCGCTCCTCTGCCGTTGCCTCTGAGGGAACGCAAAACCCGGTAGGGCTTATCCTTGCCTGCATGGGATCGCCTCCCAATCTGGCGATCAGTTTCGGCAAGTCCTTCCTTTGATGAAAGTTGTCCTTGGTGACATTCATTTTGACCAAAACGCGTTCGGGATTATTTTTCGTCAAATCAAAAATTTCTCTCAGATTTTGACATACCAAATCATAGTCGCTTCCCCTCATAATCCGTTCATGCGTTCCTCTGTCCGTGCCGCCGATATTAACAAAAATGCGCGACACAGGACAGCTTGCCAGTTTCTTCATGTCGATATGGCAACTCAGATTCGTATGAACATCACCGACGTTGATCCCTGCCTCATCGGCATAACGGACCATTTCAAAAAAATCCGGGTGAAGCAACGGCTCGCCTCGATGATAAGGAATAATCTTGATCTTGTTTTTAATAAAAAACGAACGATTCAGGTTGATGATTTTTTTAAAGTTTTCAAAGTCCATTATCCCGATATCTTTTTTCTCAGAAAAGTACATCCAGCACCAAACGCAGCGGGCGTTGCACATACTGCTGGTTTCTATGGCTATAGTTTTGTTGCGGTATGGGAAAAATGTTTTTGTAATGGTTTTTTCTGCTTTTAAAAAAAATTTGAAACCTTTCTCCCAAAACCAGCCTCTGCTCTGATGGTTTGTCGCGTATATCGGGTAATGGAAACCAAAAGCGCCGCTTAGCGTCCCCAAACCCTGAAAAACTTCCAAAACACTTCCCGTTTTTGAGCGTTTCTTAAAAACATCGCAAAGAAGATGAAGAGATCCTTTCGCGACAAGTATGAACCCTTCGATTGTTTTCTTAAAAAAGAATCGGACAACATGCTTGCTTGTGTTTTTTTGATACGATACTCTCAAGCTTCCCCCTCGAAAATAGCGCACGGCTAACCATTTCATGTTCGTTCGTTCTTTCAAGAACCTTTCATAAACAACAGCTTCTCCTGCGTGAATGATCCGGTATCCCAGCCGATGCAATTTCCGGAAAAATTGCACGTCGCCGCCCCCTATTTGGGAATCCTTTTTATCAAATAAAAAGTTGATTTCTTTAAAAACTTTGGCACAAATCAAAACATTATTCGTATAAGCCTCGTGATACGGCGTGCCTGTTAAAAGATGTTTTTGCTGAGGAAAATAGCGGACAAACTCTGCGGAAGCGCACGAGTCGAACGTCCGAATGGTAATGCCTTTTACAACGTCGGCGTTATACTCCCTTTGAACAAATAAGAGTTCGTCCAGCCATGTCGGCGTCGCTTCTTCATCATCGTCGATGAAAGCAATGAATTCTGTTCTTGGTGAAACCGAGGCTATGGCCTTATTTCGAGCCTGACTAATCCCGCGTTCGTTCTCGACGATGTATCGGATCGGCCATGGCGTCTCCAAGGCGATTGCATCGCATATACCTTGGGTAACTTCGCTGGGTTCATTATCAACAACAATGATCTCTATTTCCGGTATGTTGTTTTTGAGAAACGTCAGCCCGTTGAGGCTTTTTAACAACCTCCTTAGTTCCTTCGGTCGCTTATAAGTACAGACGCAAAGGGAAACAAATGCCTTTTCGCTCACAGACAATGCTCCTCATAGTGTTTTTGCTTTTTGTTTTTCTTTTCTCTTAGGTTTTCTAAGGCTTGGAGGGTCTTGTTGCGCACCTGACAAAAGAATAACTCTAAAGGTCCTGCCGGACCGCTTATGTTCTCATGGGGAAAGGCAGCTTCCGGGATTTTCTTGCCTAGAAAGGGGCATAAGACTTCCCACCCTTCGCCGCCGCATATATTCAGGAACAGGAGGTCTTTTTCCCTGCCTTTAAAGTATTTTTTGACGTCTTGGACGTGCGCCTCGTAGGCCATGGCAAATTTCTTCTTGTCAAAAAAATGTGCCCCAAATTGTTCGGCCCGGTATTTTAACAAAACGTCTTTCTCAGTTTCAGAAAAAACTTTTTTTCTGGAGAAATATTTTTTGCAGGACCTTAGCCATGCGTTTTTGTCTCTGACTGTTAAAATAAATTTAGACTTCGGATATTTTTTGTCATACTCCGGATATCGGGTTTGAAAAGGCATGTCACAAAACGCCTCGAATCTCTCAAGATCTTTTTCAGGGTCTAATGAAAAATGGAGGGTTTTAAAACCCAAGATTTCCAAGGCCTTCCGCAAACTGTAGGTGCCTGTTTTCGCCAATCCGATACCAAATATTTTCATCCGTTATTTTCCTAAAAATCTCTCTTTGTTTTAAACGGGGTTTTTGTTTCCTGCGCCACTCATGCGGTTTTATTGATCATCCATATTCGGATGTTTCCGCTATTTATCCGCACTTTTTAAGAAACTAAAAACTGCGCTTTCTTTCCCGGGTTAAGAAGGTGGCAGTTTTTTGAAAAGATTTGTGATGCGACTTAATTTTATTTTAGCTTCGATTCTCGAAGGAAAAAAAGAGTCTTTTTTTAGGTTAAATACAATCGCAAAAAGCTGTTTTGGTTTCCTGATAAAGCTCATTGCTTCGCACAAAACGATCCATCCTTTCCGGATGCTGTTCTGCTTTGAATCCATGACCGCATTGGATATGCCTTCCCAGACGGCTCGTTTTTCAAACCAGTCCCTGCAAAGTCTTTCCGCAGGAATATGATGTTGAATTCTGATATCAGGGGCATAGATAATATCGTATCCTTGCTGTTTTAGCTGCGTCTGTGCAAAAGCCTCTTCCCCTGATAAAAGATTATCCCCTTTCCTGCCTAAGTTCGGCAGAAAACCACCTATTTGCTCCAAAGATTCCTTTACAAAAGCCATGTTCCCACCAAAGAGCCTTGCTCGATCCAAAGACGCCGGTTCATCGCCATAGTCCAATACAGAAAGATATTTCAAAAGGTCATCTGTAATCCACGAAGCCCGTGTGCCGCCCCAAATAGGCTCTATTTTCCCACCGACAGCCCCGGCGTTTGCATGGGTTTCGAAGGCTTTTAGTATATTTGCAAGCCATAATTTATCCGCAATCGCATCATCATCCATAAAGGCCAGGTATTTTCCTGAGGCTTTTTTCACGCCGGCGTTTTTCGCGCGGGAAAGACCCTGGAGAGGCTCATAAAGATAGGTGATATGAACAGACTTTTTTTGAAAATCCTGTACGATTTCTTTTGCTTTTCCAACAGGCCCGTTCTCAACCACAATAATTTCATACTGTTCTTCCGGCAACGATTGTCCGGTCAGGCTGAGAAGGGCCTCCGTTAAAAAAACATCTCTCCCGCAGGTGCAAACAACAACGCTGATGCGTGGTAAAAAATCATTTGTATTATTCAATGATGTTTTCCAGAAGTTTAGGTTTATTTAATAGAGGTTGTTTGCTCTTTTTTAGAAAAAACGTAGTCGTTGACCACATCGTCCGGGTTGCCGCTTTTTTGTATCTGTCCTTTTTCGATCCAAAGGGCCCTATTGCAATACTTCCGAATGATTCCCAGCCTGTGGCTAGCCAGAATGACCGCTGAGCTTTTTCGAACAAATTCATTCAGTTTTTGCATCGCTTTTTCCTGGAAATCAATATCTCCGGAACTGCCAAGGGCCTCATCAATTAAAAGAATATCCGGATTATGCTTTTCAATGCTATGAATGGTCGTTGAGAAAGCCAGCCGGTTTATCATGCCCGAAGAAAACTGATAGACCTTGATATGGGTATACTCTTCGAGCCCAGAAAAAGCGATGATCTCATCGAGCTTCCTTCGAAGGTCCTGCGGGGACAGCCCTCTCATGGTTCCGACAAGCTGTATATTTTCCAGCATCGTCAGCTTGGGAACCAATCCTTGGGCATAGCCCGCCAAATAAACAGCCTTTCCGTTTATCTCTACAGAGCCCCCATCGGGAAGGTAGATCCCGCCTAAAATTCGCAGCAACGTTGTTTTTCCGGAACCATTGCGCCCGACGAGACCGATGATCTCTCCGGAGCCGGCTTCGAACGACACTTCTTGAAGCGCCTGTCGCTCCTGTTTTTCCCCGGCCTTTAAAAGCCTTAAAAAAGCGGCTAAAGCTCCATCGTTATGGGCGATGTCCAGATCGAATTTCTTGGATAAATTACAGACTTTGATTCGAATCAAGTTGTTCTCCTAAATCCTGCTTGCAAAATCTTTTTTCCTTATAGAAAAGGAAAAAAGACCTAAAAAAAACATTAAGACGCTCGACAGGACAACAAACACAGTCGTGCCAAGGTCAAGCGTTTGGCCGTTAATGATGATGGCGCGGGCCGTTGAAACAAAATAAAAAATCGGGTTGAATAAATTGATTAGATAAAGGGCCCCTTCTTTGGGAGCAACATAAAAAATAGGCGTGGCAAACCATAACAAACGGCCCAAGACAGCCCAGACGTTTGAAAGATCCTTGATATAAACACCGATCGTCGCGAACAGAAAAGAGCATCCTAAAACAAACAAAGAAAAAAATAAAAAAAACAAAGGGTAAACCAAGAAACCGGTCAACGGCACCTTGAGACACAAAGCAAGAAATAAAAGAAGGACTATTTCACAGGCATGAGAAAAGGAGTATTGGATCAAGCCTGCGATCACAAAGGGTTCTTTGGCAATATCCATGGACTTGATGAAGCTTTCATTCGAGGTGATCGCTTTTATAGAAAAATTCGTCGCCGCTAAAAAAAAATTGAAGACCACAAGGCCGACGAGAAGATAAAGAGGATAGTGAGGAATAATATTCTGATAAAGGGCGTGCCCAAATAGCAAAAGGATCGCAAAGGTTAAAAGCGGTTCCAGCAGATACCAAAAAATTCCGATAAAACTGCCCTCATTCCTCAGCTTAAACCTAACTTTAGCCAAGGACAGGCTGAGATAAAGAATATGTTTAATTTCATCTGGCGATATTTTCCTTATCATTTTCCCTTTACCTTTTTCTAGTCACAAATTGGCCGTCGATAAATGCATGGCCGTGCGTATCTTTTCAATAAAAACAGCTGTGGCAAAGCGCCCTGCGCGGGAAATGCACGTCTTCTTGTATTTTTCCGGTTCAACTTCGAGTTCCCGCCCTACTTGTAAAATAGCCTCTCGTAGCTTCTGTCCGTCGATGGAATCTATCAATATTCCTGTTTGTCCGTCGATAAGGGTTTCCCTGTACCCCCCCTCATTTGGCGCAATGACCGGCTTGCCGGAAGCCATAGCCTCCACAACATTCATGCCGAAATCTTCATCCTGCGATGTTGCGATAAAACCTTTGCAGTGAGCGTATAATTCTAGCAGCTCTTCTTTGGTCACCCAACTTCTTATCTCAACGTTTTCCGGTTTGTTTTTCATGCAATAGGCCGCATAGGCTTGAAAATGATCGGATTGTTCATAGCTCCCCACAATGATCAGCCGTTCGCCCGGCAGCCTGGAAAATGCTTCCAGCTGCAAGTCGATTCTTTTGTGCTTGATAAGCCTGTTGACCGAAAGCCAGTAGCCGTTGGAAGGCTTGTAGTGAAAATTTTCTGCGTCAATGGGTGGATGGATAACGGTTGCTTTTTTTTGTAAATATTTTTCAACGCGTTTTTTTGTGTTTTCAGAATTACAAATTATTTGCTCTACGTCTCGAATATATCTCTTGTTCAAAGAACGGTTCAAAGAAACCCATAGATCAAAAAAAGGTCTCTTCCAAAAAACGACAAGATGGTTTCTTACATAAAGATGCAGGTCCCAGATTTCTCTGATCGGAGAGTGGACATACCAAAGATTGGGTTTGTTGTTGACCGCTCCGGACATCGCCCAGTCTCCAGCCATGATGAAGAAATCATACTTCCCTTTCAGGTTCAGCCTTCGAAACTTCCATAAGGCCATCTGCTGTCTCCATGGGGCGTTGACCGGGACTCTTCCAATAGAGAAAATCCTGGGCAACACATCCGAAAAACCCATTTGGTTGATTTTTTCTTTATCCATGTTTGTGGTGTAAAGGTCCGCGTTCAGTTCCCTGGCAAGCGTTAGAGACACGATCTCTGCACCGCCGATGTTGTCGATAAAATTATGAAAGATTGCGATTTTGTTTTTCATTTTTTAGCGCCAAGAGGCAAAGACGTCCACGATTTCCTGAGCCGCAAGGGGCGCAACATCTTCTTTCACAAGGCTTGCAGGATAAAGCGTTTTTAGCCACTCCATTTCTTTTTGCGTTCCAGGATGTTTGTTGTAATCCCAAACGAGTGTTTTAGGTAACAACCCCATTTCGGCAGCGCAGTGAAGGGGCCCCTTGTTTGTCTGGTAACTTAACCCGTCGATCGTTAGCGCCTTGCATCCGCGGGTAATAGCTTCATAAGCCGTACTGGAACCGTCCGTCACAATAAATTCATGTTCATCATACAGGTGAACCAGATCCTCCAACGTGTTTTGTCCTTTCATGTAGTGGCATTGTGTTTTTTGTAATGTTTTAATAAATTCGGACACAGGCTGTTCTGTTGTTTTGAGCGGCGGCGCAAAAGTAAGAGGATGAAGAATGATTTTGATTTCAAAGTCTTTCGCTAGGCCTTTAACGACTTCGTCAAAGCGGTTGGTGTCCTGGCGGTTGGAGGCAATACGCCAGTTACAAGAGACGAGCATGGCGCCTAACTTTCTCTTTGTTTTTCTGGCACTATTAAAAATACAGTTGAGTTTAGGCTCAAAATGCGTGAAGCGGAGAGGCATGCCATCTTTAAGAATTTGATCACGAGCGAGCAAAGCGTTTTCGCTTAAACTCTCTGTTTTTAAGATGAGATCCCAAGAATATTTTGGAATCATGAGTTTAAAATTTTGTTTTTTGACCCAAAGATAAGACTCAATAATTGCTTCTAGCCCAAAACCAGCGCTGTGCTGAAGACGGACAAGAACGCGGTGCCAGCGTGTCAGAAAGGGGTTTCTAAAATCTCCCATCCCGCCAAGGACAAGATCCATTGTGTTTGGATCATGAAAACTGAATGTTGAAACCGTGGGACAATCCTCTACTTCTTTAAAGCGGCGCCAAATGAAACGGTCGTCATTTTTTGTAATTATTTTCAGATATTCCGCCCAATAGTTTCGGTCTTTTTGATGAAGAATCGTTATCTTTTGTTCTTTCTTTTTTTTGATTCGTCTTATGACGACAGGTAGAAAATAATTTTTTGCTACTGTTTTTTTAAACAGGTAGGACAAGCGGTAGAGTTTTTCAAAAGCTTTTTTAAAAAATCTTGAAAAAAACCTCTTTTTTTTTCCATTTCCAGAAAGGACGGCTTTACAAAGAGGCTCTTTGTTCATTTCTTTCGATTTCCTGGATGGCTTCCCGTACCTGCGCAATGGTTTGCTGTTTATCAAAATTGGAGTTATAAAATATGCTCTTTGCTGAACGGGAGCTTTTTGCTTTTTTTATAAGCTCTGTATCAAGCCGCATGCCTCGTTTCAATACCGCGCTCTCCGCAAGGACGTTGTGAAAAAGAAGTGGTGCGTTCGTTTGGCTTGCCCTTCTCCACCGATTCAACCATGGAATGCGCCCCTGATCCATAATAAATATGACGGGTTTGCCCCGAAAGAAAAAGGGGGCGGCTACAGAACTAAGACCGCCTGCGCAACAGTGACAATACGCGAAAGCCTCCAGCAGTGCTTCCGGCGTCTTTATGAAAGTCAGGTTGTCCTTTTTTTCACATATTTCTATCAACCTCTTTAGAGTTTTCTCCTCATTTTCCGGATGAGTGGTCAGATAGCCGTGAACATCATCGCCAAGATTTTCTAACGCATGGATGAGCACCTCCAGGTCATCTTTTTTGGGGGATAACTCACAATAAAAAAGAACCGCTCCGGGCCGAACGGGCCTTTCGGGGATCTCAAAAAGCAATGTATAGCCGATTCGCCGAAGTTTGTTTTTTTTGATGCCGTACCTTAAATAGTCCCATTCGTGCGTCCATCCTGTTAAAAACACCAAATCAATATATTGATTAATAATAGCAACCCGCGGCTTGTTCTGATCAGCCCATTTTTTAAAGCTAACACCATGAAGTGTAAAGACTTGCCGCCCTTTCAGCTTGGGGTGCAGATTAAAATAAATGTCATTGAAAAACCATATCACATCGGACCCGTCTTGTTGAAAGACTTCGTCCGGAAAGTTTTTTTCATCAATCCCGCAGGGATGCGCCACATAGTCGCCTCCCAGGAGCGAATGAAAGAAGCGTTGGTGAATCTTTTGATGCGGAAGTCCTACAAAAAATTTATATTTCATTTTTTATAATTTTTTTAAACGCTTTTTGCGGGGGGATTTTTCGTCGGTTTTTGAGAATTGAAAGCTTCCGGCTATTCGAGAAAAGGCATCTTGCAAACAGTATTTTATCCAGACAAAAACATCCTTTTGCAGCTCAAGAAAGATAGCTGTTGCGTAGTTGTTCCAACCGAATTTTCCAAGACGACGAAGAAGAAAAAGCGTCTTAGTTTTGATTCTCAGTTGTTGGGCTCGCTTTATACAGCCACGCTTGTGAAGAGATCTTTCGGACTTGGAATGCTCTCTATATTTTAAGAGCGGTTCGGAGAATTTATAAATCAAATTTTTATCGCTGCAAAAATGAAGCCACATCTCATAGTCTTCTCCAAAGTTAGGCAGCTTTTCGTTAAAGCGATATCTCTTTAAAATCTTCGTCCGGACCATAGTGGTCGGATTACAGATACAACAGACGCGTTTCATGGTTTTTGTGATTTCTTTGTAAGAAATGCTGTTTTTTTCCGCCTCCCAAACTCTGGACAAAGTCCTGCCTTCAGCGTCAATTAATATCGCTGTGGAGGCGACGGCGCCGATGTCAGGGTTTTGATCTAAATAGGCTACCTGTTTTTCGATCCTTTCTGGAAAGGCTATGTCATCGGAGTTCATGATCGCAAGGCATTCCCCTCGGGCCAAGGCGAGCCCTTCATTCATTCTTTGCGCAATGCCTTTATTTTGGCTATGGCTTATAAGACGAATACGGGCGTCGGAAAAAGAGCGGAGAATGTTGTCCGTTTGATCTTCCGAGCCATCGTCAATGATTAAAAATTCGAAATTCTCAAAGGTTTGATTGAGAACGCTCTCCACGGCTTCGCGGACGTATTTTTCTCGGTTGTAAACAGGCATTAAAACAGTAACCTTGGGATTTGGCATTAGTTCTATAATAATTTGGTTGTCAATTTAGTGGAACTACTTGTTAAAAGTTTGACTGCGCCGGCTTTATATAAATTGAAGATCTTGGCACGCCTTTTTCTTTTTCGGTCGAATCGCTTTACGCGCCAAAACCGTCGCTGCGCTAAAGCCAAAAAAGCGCCGTCAGTTTATCCCGCTGTTTCCTTAAATATTCGATAGTCTTTTTGTTGGGGTTGTGCCATTTGATACGCTTTCGCTTAACTGAAATTCATACTTCCTCGACAGCTCTTTTAATATCTCTTTGGCAATGATTTGA
Source organism: Candidatus Omnitrophota bacterium (assembly GCA_022711115.1). GTDB lineage: Bacteria > Omnitrophota > Omnitrophia > Omnitrophales > Aquincolibacteriaceae > JAKLFP01. Next base: position 441,940 of record JAKLFP010000001.1, read on the forward strand.
TTCCCAAGATCATTGTGGTGCCCTTTTTGATAAATAAGTGTTGAGGACATGTCGTTTTTTTGAAGGAAAGCATTCAGCGCAACCTTGGTGTCCATAAAATCGATTTCCAGTTCTTCAAGCTTGTCCTTTAAAAAAGTCTCCCGCCAGGTGACCTGATGGAGATCGCGTCGCGCATAAAATAAAACGACAAGAAGAGGGTGTTGCTGTTGAAAACATATTTTTTTATACGTTCAAGAATTTTGGAGTTAATGGCTTTTTTTTGTTCTTCTTTGGAAAAGCCTCTTTCTAGATCAGGGATCTGGGATAAAATACCTCTCCAAAAAATCCGGAAGGCATAGCTTTTGATCTGAGGCGGATGGCTTTTGACATACTGGTCCGGATCCTGATTGAGAGGAGTTCCCTGAAGGGTTAAAGTGTTTTTTGAGATAAGAAAGTAAGGCTTCGCACCGCCTCGAATAGTCAGAATGGAACGGTCGAGATCATCGGATACAAGAATGCCGATGATAATGAAAGGAGCGTGAACTTTTTTATGAGTCATTTCGAACATAAGAAGGATCTGGTCCAATCCGTACCCTCCGCAGCCCAGGTCGACTGCTTCCACCCCTGCAAGACGATCCGTCATAAGGTTGCAGATTTTGTTTTCTTCTCGCCCTGTTCCGCGCACAAAGGAATCCCCGTAAAAAAGGATCTTTTTTTTTGGCGAGGAAAGACGGGCGAGGCTAAGTTTTCGCAACCCTAAAGGATTCTCAAAGGTTGTTGTGGCTTGACTCCACCCGAGCAGGGGATGGCGTCTTTTGTCATAAATATCCTTTTCTTTACCCAGAAGACGCCGCAGTTTCCAGTAGTCATCTTCCGTAGAAGAATTTGCATAGAGTTTGGGATGCCTGAGCTGCGGAATAGGAAGATATGGTGAAAACAAACTAAGACGGATGATTATTTCCAAAGTCAGCAGGGTCGCAAAGATGCTGCTCCCAATCAAAACCAACCGAATTTTCATTTCTTTTTTCATTTGTTGTTCAATAGCTGTTTCGTCGAAGCCTCGCGAGCAGTCCTCATAAAAAAGAATGCGTACGCTTCATACCGTTATTGCCGTCTCATGGTGAAGTTTTTTGCATCGTTTCTTTTGCGATCATGCCGCTTCGCTCGGAAGGAGTTTTGCTTGTTGCATAGTGCTTCTGCGTTTAAAAGTAACTGGCGGAGAGGGCGAGATTCGAACTCGCGAGGCCTTTTGGGCCTACCCGCTTTCCAGGCGAGCGCACTAGACCAGGCTATGCGACCTCTCCGTGTAAAATGAAAATGCGCTAAAGTTTATTTGTTTCCGTAAAAACGGTCAAGGCATGAAATGGGGCTTAGGATAAATAGGTTTGTAAAGCTTTCGGGAATTCCACTCTTTCGTTTTCCGTTTGAAAGTTTTCTAAGAGGCAGAGCACGATTCTCGCAAGCGCTAGACCGGATCCGTTTAAGGTATGGATAAATTCCGCTTTTTTAGTTTTGGCATTTCGGTACCGAATATTCATCCGCCTCGCTTGAAAATCCTTGAAAAGACTGCAGCTGGAAACCTCAAACCATTTTTTGGTTGCCGGGGCCCAAACTTCCAAGTCATAGCACTTCGCTGCAGCAAAACTCATGTCCCCGCTCCCGAGCAAGACGACCCGGTAAGGGAGTTCCAGCGCCTGAAGAATGTCTTCCGCATCCTTCACAAGCGTTTCCAATTCATGCTCCGAACCTTCCGGTTTCACGAATTTAACCATCTCAACTTTATCAAACTGATGCACCCTCGAAAGGCCGCGTGTATCTTTGCCGTAGGACCCGGCCTCTTTTCGAAAACACGGTGTGTATGCCGTATATTTGATGGGGAGGTCTTTCTCGTCTAAAATCTCGTCCCTCAAAAGATTGGTCACCGGCACTTCAGCGGTAGGGATTAAAAAATAAGAACCCTTTGCTTCCGTATCCTCTTCTGCTAGAGCATACATGTCCGCTTCCATTTTTGGGATCTGTCCAGTCCCTTTCATGGAAGCTCGATTCACGATTGCGGGCGGCCAGACCTCGGTGTAGCCGTGTTTTTTAATGTGTAGATCGAGCATGAGATTAATGAGTCCTCGCTCGAGACGGGCTCCTTGCCCGAAATATACGGGAAAACCGGCTCCTGTGATCTTGCTTCCTTTTTCCATGGAAAGCCATCCGAGGCTTCCTGCAAGGTCCAAATGGTCTTTAATTTTATGCGCAAAAGTCCTAGGATTGCCCCATGACCGCACTACTTTATTGCCCTCTGACCCTTTTGAAACTGGAACATCATTGCTAGGTATGTTTGGGATATAAAGCAATATTTTGTCTATTTTTTCTGCTATCTCTCCCACCTTAGCATCAATTTCGCCTATTTTTTGGGAAATTGACCTCATTTCTGATATAACAACTTCCGTTTGTTTCCCTTGTTTTTTTAGGGATGCAATCTCGTCATTAGCAGAATTGCGCTTGGCTTTGAGTTCTTCGCTTTCTTTTTGCAGGGAGCGTTTTTCAGCATCCAAGGAGAGAACTTCTTTTAGGTCTAGGGTGACACCTTTCGCAGAAAGCCCCTTTGCGACAGCTTCGGGATTTTCCCGGATGAACTTGAGGTCAAGCACTTAAGGTTCCTTTTATTTCTTTTTATTTTTACTGTCCAGCAGTTCCAGCTGGCTTGCATTCGATGAATCCGAATCTTCGTCTTTGGCAACCACGCGTGTCGCGGAGGAGATTTTGTCTTTGTCTCTGAGGCGCATCACCTTAACGCCAAGGGCGTTTCGTCCTGATGTGCGGATCTGGTTGACAGGACAACGAACCACCATCCCTCCCGTGGTGACGATGATGATTTCATCCTCTTCGGCAACGGTCAGAACATTCACAACTTTTCCGTTCTTTTCAGAAACCTTCACGTTGATGATCCCTTTGCCTCCCCGGGACTGGATGCGATATTGCGAGAAAAGCGTCTTTTTCCCGTACCCGTTTTCCGTAATGCTGAGCGCTGTAGCCTTAGGATCTACGATCTCCATAGCAATGACTTCATCATTTTTCGCTAAATTAATACCTCGGACACCGCTTGCGGTCCGGCCCATGTCGCGAACATCGCCTTCTTCAAATCGAATGGCTTTCCCTGTTCTCGTCGCGATAAAGATTTCATCTTTGCCTGAGGTGATCTTGCAGGCAACAAGCTCGTCTTTGTCGCGCAAGGAAATCGCATTTATCCCTGTGGAACGCGGCCTGGAGTATTCGATCAGATTTGTTTTTTTGATGACTCCTTTAGCCGTCACCATGACGACATACCGCTTGTCGTCAAATTCCTTGACCATCAGATAACTGGAAACGGTTTCATTCTGTCCGAGCGAGAGGAAGTTTACAATCGCCTTGCCTTTGGCTTGCCGTGAGGCTTGCGGGATATCGTAAGCCTTACGCCAGTAAACCCGCCCTTGGTTCGTAAAAAAGAGAATGAAGTCGTGCGTCGAAGCAAGGAACATATGTTCGATAAAATCATCGTCGTCGCGAACGCCCGCGCCCGTCACCCCCGTGCCTCCGCGATGTTGTCTTCGATACATCGAGACAGGAATGCGTTTGATGTAGCCGGCATGAGAAATGGTGATTAAGACATCTTCCTGAGCGATGAGGTCTTCGATATCGATCTCATCTTCCGCCGCAACAATCTGCGTTCTTCTTTCATCTCCATATTTTTTCAACAGTTCCTGGGATTCTTCTTTGATGATGTCCAAAACCTTTTTGCGGCTTTTGAGTACGGATTTGTAATATTCGATCTTTTTAATGAGTTCCAGATATTCTTCGTCGATTTTTTCACGTTCAAGCTGAGTCAAGCGCTGAAGCTGCAATTCCAAGATCGCTTTTGTTTGAATCTCAGTGAGCTTCAAAGCAGCCATCAAGCGTTCTTTGGCGAGCTCGGGGCTTTTGGATGTGCGGATAATCTTTATCACTTTATCGAGATTCGCGATCGCTTTTTTATAACCTTCGAGAATATGCGCTCTTTTTTCCGCCTTATCGAGCTCGAAGCGCGTTCTGCGTGTAATCACCGTAACCCGGAAATCGATGAAGTTTTCTATCATCTGCTTGAGCGTGAGCACGCGCGGTTGTCCGTCCACAAGGGCCAGCATAATCACGCCAAAAGAAGACTGCATCTGCGTATGCTTATAAAGATTGTTTAAAATCACCTGCGGGATGGCGTCTTTCTTGAGCTCTATCACAATCCGCATGCCGTCCCGGTCTGACTCGTCGCGTAGGTCAGAAACCCCTTCGATCTTTTTGTCTTCAACAAGCCGCACGATAGATTCGATCAGGCTGGTTTTGTTCACCTGATAAGGGATCTCGGTGATGATAATGGCGTCTTTTTTGCTGCGCCCTGTCTCGACCGCCGCTTTGGCGCGCATGACGATTTGCCCTCGACCGGTTTCATAAGCCTTCTTGATCCCTTCGCGCCCGACAATAAGCCCTGCGGTTGGAAAATCCGGCCCCTTCACTATTTTGGCAAGTTCTTTAACGGATGCATCGGGATTGTCGATGACCGCCATGATCGCCGTCAATATTTCGGTCAAATTATGCGGAGGAATGTTGGTCGCCATGCCGACCGCAATCCCGCTGGAACCATTTACCAGCAAAGTAGGAAGCTTGGAAGGAAGCAGGGAAGGTTCGACAAGCGATTCATCAAAGTTCGGCACAAAGTCCACCGTGTCTTTGTCGATATCACTTAAAAGCTCCGCGCTAACGCTCGAAAGCCGGGCTTCGGTATAACGCATGGCCGCGGCACTGTCACCGTCGATGGAGCCAAAGTTTCCCTGGCCTTCCACCAACGGATAGCGAAGCGAAAAATCCTGCGCCATACGCACCATGGAATCATAAACCGCGGTATCCCCGTGAGGATGATACTTGCCAAGCACTTCCCCGACAATGCGGGCGGATTTTTTGTAAGCTTTGTTATGAGTGATCCCAAGATCATTCATGGCGAACAAGATGCGCCGGTGCACCGGCTTGAGTCCATCGCGGACATCCGGAAGCGCGCGACCGACAATGACGGACATCGAATAGTCAATATAAGAATCTTTCATCTCCTCTTCGATGGGCCGGGGAATGATTTTTTCGTTCATTGCATATAAGTTTTTCTCATCCGCCATAATTGCTTTCCTTTTTATCCTTCTTTATGAAATGTATTAAATATCCAGGTTGCGCACAGCTTTCGCGTGCCGCTCAATAAATGCCCGCCGCGGCTCCACAGCATCGCCCATTAAGACAGAAAAGATTTCGTCCGCCTCAACCGCATCATCCAGCGTCACCTGAAGAACGGTCCGCGTTTCAGGGTTCATGGTGGTTTCCCAAAGCTGTCCGGGGTTCATTTCTCCAAGACCTTTATATCTTTGGAGCGTCATCCCTTCTTTCCCGTTCGCCTTGACATAAGCCAGGACGTCGCGCAGAGCCTTGGTTTCTTTTTTTTCCTTTTCAAGGACAATTTCAAAGCGGTTTTCTTCTCCGGCTTCGAAATCTTCGAAATCCATGTCATATTTTTCCAGACGCTTTTTCGCTTTTTCAAACTCTTTAGCCTCAAAGATCTCGATGAGATCATGTAGGGGCGAAAGCGTCTCGGAGTCCTCGGAATCCTCTCCGGTTTCCTTCGCGCCCTTCTTTTTATCTTTTTGAGCATCCCCCTTGCCTTTTTCCGCGGGTTGTTTTTCCTTTTCTTCCTGCTTTTTTGCAAGGGCCCTTTCCTTTTCGAGTTCTTTGATGTGCTCTTCCGCTTCTTTTTCCGAATAAAAAAAGGCTTCTTCGTTTTTCGCCAGGAGACGGACAAGATATTGAGGAAAGCCTTTTTTCTTATCATGCGCCTCTATAAATCGATGCCATAAAATTCCTTTTCGCGCCAGCGACCGCTCCAGATCTTCCATGGCCTGTACGAGATCCATAAGCTCCCGAAGTTCTTTCCCCTCAAATTTTCCCTTAGCCCCGCTCTTTTTAAGCGCTACCGACTGCAACCCGAAATCCAGCAGCATGCTGTTCATCTGCTCTTCGGTTTGAACGTATTGTTCTTCCTTCCCGCGTTTCATTTTAAAAAGCGGGGGCTGAGCAATGTAGATGTGCCCGTTCTCGAGCAGTTTTTTCATTTTTCGATAGAAAAAAGTCAGCAAGAGCGTCCGAATATGACTTCCGTCCACGTCGGCATCGCACATCAAAATGATTTTGTAATAACGAAGCTTTTCAATATTGAATTCTTCCTCAATGCTGGTCCCGATGGCGGTAATAATGGTTCGAATTTCCTCGTTGGAAAGCACTTTGTCGATGCGCGCTTTTTCCACGTTAAGAATCTTGCCTCGCAAGGGAAGTATCGCCTGAAAACGACGGTCCCGTCCCTGTTTCGCAGAACCTCCGGCCGAATCTCCCTCAACGATATAAATTTCCGTGTTCTTCGGGTCTTCATCCGAACAATCCGCGAGTTTCCCGGGCAGTGAGGCAGACTCTAAAGCGCCTTTGCGCCGCGTTAACTCTCTCGCTTTTCTCGCCGCTTCGCGCGCCCGATACGCGAGCGCGGCTTTTTCCACGATCTTGTTTGCCACAGGAGGGTTTTCCTCAAAAAAAGCGCTCAGTCCTTCATAAATGACGGAGTAAACGATTCCTTCCACTTCGCCGTTACCGAGCTTCGTCTTGGTTTGCCCCTCGAATTGCGGCCTCGGCACCTTCACGCTTACCACCGCAGCAAGGCCTTCCGTCAGATCCGTACCGCTTAGACCGCTCTCGATATCTTTGAGAAGATTTTTGTTCTTGGCGTATTGATTGGTGGCTCGCGTTAAGGCGGTCTTGAAACCGCTCATGTGCGTTCCCCCTTCGACGGTATTGATGTTGTTCGCGAAAGAAAAAACATCTTCCCCGTAGCTGTCGTTGTATTGAAACGCCGCTTCGACTTCCACATCATCTTTGGTTTTGTCTACGTAAAAGAATTTTTTATGAAGCGGGTTCTTGTTTCGGTTGAGGTACTGAATAAACTCGGAAATACCTCCCTTATAAAGGAAAACGTGTTCTTTGATGTCTTTTTTGACGCGTTCGTCTCGAATTGTGATGCGAACGCCCTTGTTTAGATAGGCGAGCTCGCGCAATCGATTGGAAAGGACGTCAAAGCTGAAGTCTGTTTTTTCAAAAATCTCTTTATCAGGAAGAAAACGCACTGTCGTGCCGCGTTCTTTTGTCTTCCCTTTTTCTGTGACTTTTGTGGCGGGCCTCCCTTGCTCATAGCGTTGATGCCATATCTTTCCGTCGCGCCTCACTTCCACTTCGCACCATTGAGAAAGAGCGTTGGTGACCGAAACCCCGACGCCGTGCAGCCCGCCGGAAACGCGGTATGCCTTGTTGTCGAATTTTCCTCCGGCATGTAGCGTCGTCATGACGACTTCGAGCGCGGATTTTTTCTGTGTTTTGTGCATGTCCACCGGAATCCCGCGCCCATCATCAATCACCTTCACGCTTCCGTCAGGGAAAATCTCCACATCCACGCGGGTGGCGTGCCCTGCCAAGGCTTCATCGATGGAGTTATCTACCACTTCATAAACAAGGTGGTGCAATCCGCGCAGCGTGGTGTCGCCAATATACATGGCGGGTCGTTTCCGAACCGCTTCTACTCCTTCTAAAACCTGTATTTTTGTTGCGTCGTATTTTGAACCTTCGCTGCTTTTTGTTTTTTCTTTTTCGCTCATAGGGTTTCCTTGATTTATTAAAACAACTATTTTCCCACTAAAACTCTTACTTCTTTAACCGCCTCTTCCCCCAGCACTGCTTGAACTTTCTTAAGAAGCGCGGTTTTATATTTCTGGCTAATTTCATACGCCAGGACCGCTTCTTTTACATAAACATAAAGGATGCCTTTGGAAGAAAGCCGCGGTGTTGTTTGTTTTGCGAGTTTTTCACCCGCAAGACCACTCCATTTTTCTACCAATAAACTTCTTTTTTGTTTCTCGGGATCGGTGAATCCTTTTAATATTGCTGGTAATATTTCCCGAATTTCATCCATAAAAAATTACTTTATTTGATTTTATAAGAACTCTAAAACGTAAATTAATTTATTTGCATGGGCATAATCACGTAAAGATACCCCTCTTTTCCCTTAATGAGCCCGGGCTTATCGGGTTCGGTGAGAGAAATATTGATTTTTTCTTCATCGAGATTTTTTAAAACATCTAGAAAATAATTTGGGTTAAAACCTATGGTGACCTCATTCCCTTTAAACTCTGCCGGAATTTCCTCTTTTGCTTCACCCATATTCGGTGATTTTGCGGAAACAATGATTTTATTTTTAATAAAATCAAATTTCATCGCTGGCGCTTCTGGAGAAGTGAGAAGAGAGGTTCGCCGCACCGCTTGAAGAAGTTCCTCCCTATTGACTAGTATTTGCGTTTTTTCTTCTTTAGGTATCACTTGTTCGTAATTAGGAAAATTACCTTCAATAAGACTTGAGGTTAAAAATGTGTCTTCTAAATAAAAAATGACTTTGTTTTGGGTGTGGATAATCCGAACCTTCCCTTCCCAACATAAAAGTTTTAAAAGTTCGTGTATTGTTTTTGCCGGAACGATGATATCTGTATTTTTAAGACTTTTTTGTTTTACTTCTTTCTTAAAAAAAGCAAGCCTTCTTCCGTCTGTGGCTACAAATTTAAGGTTGTTTTCTTGTATGGATATAAGAACCCCGTTTAAAACATACCTTGTTTCATCGTGAGAGATCGCGAAGGCTGTTAAAGAAAGACTTTGTTTAATAATAGCTTGTTCTATCTCTAGTGCATTATCGAGTGAAAATTCCGGAAGTTTAGGATATTCATCCTTATCCAACCCCATAATTTTAAATTGGGATTTTCCGGTTTTAATATTAACGGTATTGTTTTTAGTAACACTAATCTCAACATCTCCCTCAGGAAGCTCTTTAATAATATCATGAAATTTTTTAGCTGGGACTGTAACACTTCCTTGTTGTAAAATTTCTAGACTTAATAAAGTAGATATTCCCACCTCCATATCCGTCGCAACAATCTTTAACTTTCCATCCTTTTGGGTTTCTAATAATAAATTGTTTAAAATAGGAAGAGTGCTTGGTTTAGAGGCTGCGATATTGACGCATAAAGTTATTTTTTTTAATAATTCATTTTTTTCAACCTTAATATCCATAACCCACCCCTTTTGCTTTTATTATTCTATATTAAAAAAAATAGTAACCGTAGTAATAATGATTGTTATTTTGTGAATAAGTATACAACTTATTTTAAATAATACATTTATAAAAATAAAACTTGTGGAAAAACCACTCCTATTTTTTTAATAAAAAAGAAATCTTTTCTAATAAATCTCTTGTGTGGATATCACTTTCTTTTTCTTTTGAAATTTTATTACAAGCGTGAAGCACGGTTGTGTGGTCTTTTCCACCAAAAAACTCCCCAATTTCAGGAAGAGAATGTTTAGTAAACTCTCTTACAAAATACATAGCAATTTGACGAGGCCGTACAATAGAAACACTTCTCTTTTTAGCGCGAAGATCAGCGACCTTTACATTAAAATAATCTGCCACCACCTTTTGAATACCTTCAATGGTGAATTTTTGAGCCTCTTCCTTAAAAGAATCTCTAAGGATTTCCTGAGCTAACTTTATATCTAGCTTAGAGTTGGTTAAAGAGCAAAAAGCGACTACCCGAATCAAAGCCCCTTCAAGTTCACGAATATTTGATTTTATTTTACTTGCGATAAAATAAGCAACATCATCTGGCACCACAACGGTCTCTTTTTCCATTTTCTTTTTTAAAATAGCCACCCGGGTCTCAAAATCTGGCGGTTGAATATCTGTTACAAGACCCCACCCGAAACGAGAAACCAATCTCTCTTCTAGTCCCGGAATGTCACGAGGGGGACGGTCGCTTGTCACTACAATTTGTTTATGGGCATCATAAAGAGAGTTGAAGGTGTTAAAAAATTCTTCCTGAGTGGAATCTTTTTCAGCGATAAAATGGACATCATCTATTAGTAGAAGATCAAGATTTCTATACTTTGTTCTAAATTGAGGTGTTGAGCGAGTCTGAATGGCTGTGATAAGCTGGTTTGTAAATTTTTCACTAGAAATATATAAAATCTTAAAAGTGGGATGTTTTATTTTTGTTTCATGGGCAATGGCTTGAAGCAAATGTGTTTTCCCTAATCCTGTCGGACCATAAATAAAAAGGGGATTATATTGTTTTGCCGGTGATTCGCTAATAGCTAATGCCGCGGCGTGAGCAAAGCGATTTCCTGGGCCGATCACAAAGGCATCAAAAGTATAAGAAGAATTAATGCCTAAAGAGGCATCCTCCTTATCCTTCGAGGGAAGCATTGGAAGAGATGCAACACTTGCGACTGGCGTTGGGGTAACCACTTGGTAAAAGACCTTGACGGATTTTCCAAGCGTTTCTTCAGAGGCAGATAAAATAAGATTTTGATAATGATCTTCCAGCCATTTTCCATAATAATTATCAGGAACACTCAAGGTGATAGAGTCTTCAGAAGCGGATAAAAGGGTTATAGGCTCAAACCAAGTTTTAAAAGACCTTTCACTCAACTCCCGGGACAAAATAGAGCAGATTTTCTTCCAAAGATCTGAAAAATTATTATGAACAGCAGAAGAAGCGGCGTCTTGCATAAAGAAAAACAAAGCTCTTTTTTATTAACAGGTTATCAAGAAGAAAAAAAGAAAATTTAAAAAAAGTTAAGATAGGATAAAAAAACGAGAAAAAACAATCAAAAGAAAATCCACAGCTTGTAAACAATGTTAAACACGCCTTCAAAAGCCAAAATATAAGGAAAATTCCTCAAAAAAAAGATGCTTAGAAAAGAGCACCTATTTTACAACAGAAAAAAAATTTGTCTAGAATCTTTGTAAAAATTTTACAAAACAAAGAAGAAAAAAAGAAACACGCAAGAAAGAAAACAAAAGGCTGGATATTCTTCTTCGAATTAATTATACTTTCCGCCTTATGGTTAAAAGAACATATCAACCTTCCAAACGTAAACGTCGTTCCAAGCATGGCTTTCTTGCCCGGACTAAAACAAAGGGCGGACGCAAAGTACTTTGGCGCCGGCGCAAAAAGGGCAGGAAGAAACTGACCCAAGTTTAGCGTTGGATAGCAAAAAGCGGCTAAGGCCGGATCAGCGGATCCGAAAACAGGAAGCCTTCAAAAAACTCGTCGAGAAAGGATGTTTCACTCGAGGGGAGTTTTTTTATTTGTGGACAGGCGAGCAAAATACGATAGGACAAAAAGCCTGTCGTGCTCGTCCCATGCTTGGAATCATTGTCACCCGGGGCGTGGACTCTCGGGCGACGAGGCGTAATCGGCTCAAGAGATGGATTCGCGAAACCTTCCGGGATCAGCAAAGTCGCTTAAAGGCGGGAATGGCATTCTTAATTAAAGTAAAAAAAACACAAAAGCTCACGTCTTTTCCACGAATGAAAGAAGACCTTATCGCGATGTTTAAAAAAGCGGAAGTTTGGCTGTGAAAAAATTTTTTCTTTTTTTAATATCTCTTTATCGCTTTTCGGCATCCCCGCTTTTGGGACCCTGCTGCCGTTTTCAACCCAGTTGTTCTTGCTATGCTGAAGAAGCGATCAAGGAAAAAGGCGTGATCAATGGAATAAAGCTTGCTGTCAAACGGCTTCTTAAATGCCATCCTTTTCATCCCGGCGGCTTCGACCCGCTTGAAAAATAAGGAACCTTATGGATAAAAATACTTTAAAAGCTATAGTTCTCTCAGCCGTCCTTCTTTTTGTTTATCCGCTTATGCTCAAATGGTTTTATCCGGCCGCATACCAAAAACCGGTACCGACGGAACAGAACATTGTGCAAAAAACAGACCCTGTTATTGAAACCAAACCGCTGAGTCCCGCGGAAGGATCTTTCATAGAAAAAGGAGAAACGCCCGCAACAACTCTTTTTGAAAATGCTCTTTATCGAATAGAATTTTCCACTCTGGGAGGGACCATCACCAGCCTCTCCTATTTAGGGGAACCGGAGCGAAGAGCGCTGACCAAGACAGAATTTTTTACCGGTGATCCAAACCTGTCAGGAATTTTTGGTGTCAATATTCTTCACGAGAAAGCCAGCCTTGCTCATACGGTTTTTAAGATGGTTCGCAAGGGGGTCAACAACGAGACCCTGGAATTCTTTTATGAATTACCGGGAGAATACCAGATTATTAAAACCTATACCATGCATCAGGATAAAGCAACCATCGACCTTTTGGTTCGCGTTAGAAATCTGTCCGAGCGGGAAAAAAACATGCCGATCGAGCTGAATTATGGCGTGAGCTATGAAGAAGGTTTTCAAAAAGATTACGGTTACTACGATGCCGTGACTTATAGCGATAAACTGAATACGGCAGATCTTGCCAAGGTAAAGAAAAAAGGATACGCCTTTCCTGAAGCGACACAATGGTCAGGGTTCATCAAAAAATATTTCGCGCTTCTTATAAAACCCGACGGGAAAATAGTCTCGGGAACCTCTAAAGCGGATGAAAAAAATCTCACCTCCACAGTTTTGTTGGAACCTTTGACAGTGCCCGCAGGGAGCGAAGCGAAGAGAGAAATTTTGATTTATGCCGGGCCGCAAAGATATGAAGTTCTCAAAAGTTTCGGAGTGGGTTTTGAAAGCGTTTTTTCCAGAGGCTTTTTCGGACTTTTTAAAACTTGGCTTTTGCTCGTTTTGAAATTCTTAAATCAATTCACCCATAATTTTGGGTGGGCCCTCGTGATTCTTACACTTCTTATCAAATTGATCTTCGCCCCTTTAACGCACATTAGTTATTCCTCCATGAAGAAAATGCAGGCACTTGCGCCAAAGCAGAAAGCGATCCAAGAACGGTACAAAAAAGATCCGGCGAAAGCACAACAGGAAGTCATGGCCCTTTACCGGCGAAACAAAGTCAATCCCATGATGGGCTGTCTTCCGATGCTTATACAAATACCCGTTTTCATAGCGATCTTTCGCCTTCTTCCGGAGGCAATCGAATTTCACGGAGCGCCGTTCATTTTCTGGATCAAAGATCTTTCCGCTCCCGATCATTTTTTAACGCTCCCTTTTACAATTCCTATTCTCGGCTGGGACGCGCTGAACATTCTGCCGATTCTGATGGCGGCTTCTCAGGTCTGGTATCAAAAAATCATGCCGCAACAACCCGGATCGACTCCCGAGCAGGCAACCATCATGAACCTTATGCCGATATTTTTCGGATTTATGTGCTATACCATGCCCTCAGGACTGACGCTTTACTGGTTTTTGCAGAACATTTTTTCAATAGCGCAGCAGGTTTTTATTAATAAGATCGTCGTCGTGTTGCATCACGAAGACGCACAATAAGTAAATAAAGAAAAGCAGAAAAATCTTTTTGCTTTTCCCGCTCCACGCTCTTCATCCTCGAGACAAACATGACTACAAAAAATTTCGCGGCCATTGTGGTTGGAGCCGGTCACGCCGGAGTCGAAGCCTCTCTCGCCATTGCAAGATGCGGCTTCCCGGTTCTTGTGCTCACGATGGATACGAAAGCCATCGCGCGTATGTCCTGCAACCCGGCCATTGGCGGTTTAGCAAAAGGCCACATCGTCCGGGAAATCGATGCTCTTGGAGGAGAAATGGGTCTGGCAACGGACGCCACCGGAATCCAATTTCGAATGCTCAACAAATCCAAAGGCCCAGCGGTTTGGGCGCCGCGAGCCCAAGCGGACAAAAAACAGTACGAGCTTTACATGAAAAAAGCTCTCGAATCCGAAAAAAACCTTACACTCAAACAAGGCCAGGTTGTTGAGTTGCTCGTACAAGATGGAAAATGCCACGGAGTGCGAACGAAAGAAGGCGATGAATTTTTCGGTGAGCATGTCATTTTGACCACGGGAACTTTTCTGCAAGGGTTGATTCATGTTGGCGAAGAGCATCATCCCGGCGGGCGACGTGACGAACCTCCTGCCGTGGGGCTTTCGGATTCTCTGAGGCAATGCGGGATTGAACTTGTTCGTTTTAAAACAGGAACGCCGCCAAGAATACATCAAAAAAGCATTCGATGGGAAAACCTCGAAAAGCAGGACGGCGATGAGCCGCCGCCGGCGTTTTCATACCGGACAAAAAAATTGGCTGTCGAGCAAATGCCGTGCTATTTAACGCATACGAATGAAGCCGTCCACGACATTATTCGGACAAATCTACACCGATCCCCTCTTTACGCCGGGAAAATCCTTGGAGTCGGGCCGCGGTATTGCCCGTCCGTTGAAGATAAAGTTGTAAAATTTCCAAATAGAAAAAGCCATCAGATCTATTTAGAACCCGAGGGACGGAATACGGATGAGATTTACGTCAACGGATTCTCGACTTCCCTGCCAAAAGACATTCAGAAAGAAGCGCTTCATCGGATTTTCGGGCTTGAGGATGCTGAAATAGTAAAATTCGGTTATGCGATTGAATACGATGCCGTTCCGCCGACGCAGTTGAGACACTCACTCGAAAGCAAAAAAATTCAAAATCTTTTCTTTGCGGGACAAATTAACTGCACCTCTGGCTACGAAGAAGCAGGCGCCCAAGGTCTTATGGCAGGATTTAATGTGATACGCAAGCTTCGAGGAGAGCAGGAGTTCGTTCTGGAGCGCAACGAAGCTTACATCTCCGTGCTTGTGGATGATCTCGTGACCTGTGGTACGAACGAACCGTATCGCATGTTTACGTCAAGAGCGGAATTCCGGTTACTGCTTCGTCAGGACAACGCTGACCAAAGGTTAATGAACTATGGATACAAGTTCGGCACCATTTCAAAAGAAACATATGATGAATTTAAAAATAAAATGGGAAGAATCGAAAAAGAAAAAGAAAATCTGAGAGAAAATAAAATAAAAAATGACAGCCTTTACAAATATATCAAGCGTCCCGAAATATCATATAAAGCATTGATAAAAAATAACTTACACTCATGCAATCTTAACGATGATGAAATCCATATTCTTGAAACAGAAATAAAATATGAAGGCTATATTTTGCAGCAGCAAAGCGAAGCAAAGAAATTCGAGAAGCTCGAAAAGAAAAAAATTCCGGAAACAATTGATTACGATGCTGTGAAAGGAATCGGACGCGAAGCAAAAGAAAAACTTAAAAAAATCAAACCAGAATCCATCGGGCAAGCCTCAAGAATTCCAGGCATCTCTTCTTGCGACTTATCGCTTCTGGCAGTTTACCTCAGGAAAAAAGCAAAAGATCTTCAATAAAGATATTTCTCATAACCTCCAAGGCCACATTGAATCGATATCCAAAGAGATTCATATAAAGCTTAATCAATATATTTTTTTAAAGAATGCAGTTATATTATCTTGCCAAATATACATATATAAAAAATCTCATATAGAGTTTCACGTGAAACGGCACAGTATTTTTTAAACTCATAGAGCTTCATTTAAAGATTATCTATTTAGAGGGCTATCCGAAAAATTTCGGATTCCGCTTTCACAAAAAGAAAAGTCCAAAATTTTTTACGGTATTGATATTATCATCAAAATTTCGAAAAATGTCTCCAGGCTCTTAAAATTTTATTCTATGGCGAGCTCAGAGATGAACCGTATAAAATCAAATTTTAATGATTGAATGCCGTAAAAAACGATGTAAAATAACTGTAATATTTGCCGATGTTATTTATGGCATACTAAGAAAACAATGTTTCACGTGAAACGTCAGGAGGTTCTATGGGTAAAATATTTTCATTTTTCAATCAAAAAGGTGGCGTAGGAAAAACAACTTCTGTTATAAACATAGCTGCAGTTTTATCTCAGCAAGGTAAAAAATGTCTTATCATAGATCTAGATTCTCAAGCTAACGCTACAAGTGGTATTGGGATAGAGAAAAATGATAACGAATCCACAGCCTATCAAATTCTTGTTGATAAGTCAGATCCGTCCAGCTGCATCAAAAAAACCGCTATAGAGAATTTATGGATCATTCCATCAAACGCCCATTTAGCCGGAGCTGAAATGCATCTTATCAGTCAGGAAAAAAGAGAATATATTCTTAAAGAACAACTTCAAAAAATTTCTAGTGGCTATGATTTTATTTTTATTGATTGTCCGCCATCTCTTGGGCTAACAAGTATAAATGCTTTAACAGCAAGCAATTATATCATTATACCTCTTCAGTGTGAGTACTATGCCTTAGAAGGACTTGGGCAACTTCTCAACACTTACCAGCTTGTAAAGAAAAATTTGAGCCAAGAACTTGAGCTTGGAGGAGTTATTTTGACGATGGCTGATTTCCGAACCAATTTAACGCAGCAAGTTGTCGAAGAAGTTCGAAGTTATTTCAAAGAGAAGGTTTTTCAAAACATAATTCCGAGATCCGTAAAACTTTCCGAGGCTCCAAGCTTTGGAAAGCCAGCTATTTTGTATGACCCTCACAACAAAGGATCGCAAAGCTATGTCGAGCTCGGAAAAGAATTTTTTATGAGATTTTCTCCCGGAGAAATCTTTTCGATGACAACCAATTCCGAGCCCAACACAGCTGTAGAAACTCAAGCTGCACCACCAGAAAACATTCAAGAACAAATTCCGATAAAGCAGGAAGGATAATGAAACCACAACCTATTTATTTATAAGGAGTTATGATTATGAAAAAAGCCCTTGGCAAAGGATTAAGCGCATTAATCCCTGATAGCTATGTTAAGGAACAACAAGACGCAGCCGTTGCAACTCAATACGAGGAACAAAAACAAGCCGTTGTCGAAACTTTACCGCCAAAAGACGAAGTTTTAATTCAAAAAGATCTCGCCTCTGAAGCTTTTCAGCTTTTGCCTATAGCCAAGATTATTCCCAACGAAGATCAACCGAGAAAGAAATTTAATAACGAAACAATCGAAGAGCTTGCGAATTCCATAAAAGAAAAAGGCGTTTTGCAGCCCATTATTGTTAAGCGAGTCAATGAAAGTCAGTACAAATTAGTTTGTGGCGAAAGGAGATTTCGCGCAGCTTCTCTTTGTGGCCTTTCCGAAGTCCCGGCGGTAATCAAGGATGTTGCCACAGAGGATTTTTTGGAATGGGCCTTGATCGAAAACATCCAACGGGAAGACTTGAATCCTCTGGAAGAAGCCGAAGCGTATCAGAGGCTGGTTGAAGAAAGAATGCTTTCTCAGGAAGAAGTTGCGAAACGCGTTGGTAAAAACCGAACAACCGTGACGAATATTCTAAGGCTTTTAAGATTACCCGACGAGGTGAAATTGTATTTGTCGGAAGGGCGGCTTTCCTCAGGACATGCCCGCGCGCTTTTGGGATTGTTGACACCGGAACATCAAAGACATATGGCGAAACGGATTGTGGAAGAGAATTTATCGGTCCGTCAGGTGGAAGCCATTGTCGGCCGCAGCGTTGCGCATAAGAGAAAAGCAAAAACAGCACGTCACCTCAGCGCCGAGATCGTGGATCTCGAGACAAGACTGACGCATTTTCTTGGGACTCAGGCAAAAATCTATCCTAGGAAGAATCAAAAAGAAGGACGCATTGAAATCCAGTACTTTTCTTTGGACGATCTGGATCGCGTTCTTCAAAAGATAGGACTTCCTCGGGGGTAATGATGAAATAGGGCCAAAGACTATAAAAGAAAACACAGGACGTTAATGTTTTTAGAGAACAATCTTAGACAAGTTCGAAGCAAGCGCCTTAATTGACATCAAAAAGCGCTATGCTATAATTTGCGAACTTTATTATTTAATTTTTATATTTTAAAATGGTTTTAAATAGAACAATATTTCCTCTCACCATTGGCAAAGCCTTTCAAAAAGGAAAATCCAAATGGCAAAAAAGTTTTGGATAAAAAGTTTCTCAGTATTTTTAATAACCTGTGCCCTGATAGGCTGTAGTTCCGAAGGCTCGAAAAGCAATAAAGGAGTTACGGAAGTTAAAGTGAGCTTTTGGGGGACGCCCGAAGAAGTCCATATTATCACGGAGGCCCTTCAGGAATGGCAGAATGAACACCCCGAGATTAAAATCATTTTTGAACACACGCCTTATACCGGTTATATCAGTAAAATTCTTACGCGGATTGCCGGAGGGGCCGCGCCGGATATTATTGCCACTGAGGTTGATTATTTTGTAACCTTTGCTTCCAAGGAAGTTCTTGAAGACTTAAATCCTTATGTGGCGGCCGATGAGAAGAACTTTAAAAAGGAAGACTTTTTCCCTCAAATTATCGATCGTTTTACGCATAACGGGAAATTTTTTGCTGTCCCGCGGGATATCGCTCCGTTTGCCTGTGTGTTTTACAACAAAAGGCTTTTTGATGAAGCGAATCTTCCATATCCCACCGAGGATTGGACGTGGAGCGACTTGTTGCGCCTAGCGCGTGAACTTACCAAAAAAGACAATGCCGGACGCGTCACGCAGTACGGCTTCTACACCTGGGCATGGCAGAACTTCATTTATGGCAACGGCGGCGGATTAGTGGACAATGTAAAAGATCCGAAAAAAACAAGACTTGATGATCCTCTCACGATTGCAGGCCTTCAATTTTATGCGGACCTGAGCAACCTTTATGGTGTGATGCCAACACCAGTGGCTTTTTCGAACTTTGGAATGGGAGCGGATAGAATGTTTGCGAACGGCCGCATCGCGATGTTTCTTTCTGGCATCTGGGAAACCCCTCAATTCCGTAATTACAGTTTCGATTGGGATGTTGTGATGTTTCCTAAAAACAAAAAAGGAACCCGCGCCTTCGGGACCGGCGGGACCGGTTATGCCATCCTGAAATCCTCCAAGCACAAGAAAGCCGCATGGGAGGTCATCAAAGCACTGACGGGCCCGGAAGGGCAGAGACAATTTGCCAAAAGGGGACTTGCGCAGCCGGCGCGTATTTCGGTAGCAGAAAGCGATGCCTTTGCCGGCGATGTCGCGGTGCCCGTAAATAAAAAAATGCTTAATGAAGCGGTTCAATACAGCGTCTTCAGCCCGTTTCATCCTTCCTGGCGAGAGATAGAAGAAAAGATTATCAACCCAAAACTAGACCTTGTCTTTAATGGTAAGAAAAAAGCCATAGAAATTGTTAAAGAGTTAACGCCGGAAGTCAACGCCTTGTTGCAACAAACAAAGTAAACACCTGCCGTCTTAATTCATCCGAAAAAAGGAGCTTTTTAGCGTTTTTCATGAAAACAAATTTCAAAAAAAACAAAAAGAAAAAAGAAAAAAAGATGGCCATCAAAAAAGCCGCTAAAGCACAAGCCGAAAGCGAAAGAAAATACGAATCCCCCTACGGTTATTTCACAAAAGATGGCCGCGAATACGTCATCACACGTCCGGACGCACCGCGACCGTGGGTGAATGTTATTTCCAACGGCGATTATGGCGTCATTGAAACACAAACCGGCTCCGGTTTCTCCTGGAGGGACAACTCCAACCTTTCCCGAATCACACGATGGGACCAGGACCTTATACGGGACAATTGGGGGAAATATATTTATCTTCGGGATAAAGATAATGGTGATTACTGGTCCGGAACATGGAAGCCGTGCATGACGAAATACGACTTTTTCGAAGTCCGTCACGGACAAGGATATTCCGTGTTTACCACCAAACTCCACGGGATTAAATTCGAAAAAACTCTTTTTGTGGACGTGGAAGATCCGGTAGAGGTTTGGAAAGTGGTGGTGGCCAACGAGACCGACAAAAAACGGCGCATCAGTCTCTTTACTTACTTTGATTGGTGTCTCGGGAGCTGGACAGACACACATCGAGAATTTCAAAAAACATTTATCGAAACAGAGATCGATCAGAAAAACGGGTGCATTCACGGCCTTAAACGCGCCCCGCTCGTTCCGGGTTTTATTTCAACCGGCATCGCGGAAAAGCCTCTACAGGGATTTCATGCCGCAAGCCCGAAGCCCGTGGCCTATGACGGCGACAAAGAGTCTTTTCTTGGCCGATACGGAGAAACGCATTCGCCGGCAGCCGTTATTGAAGGGAAGTGCCGTAATTCTGAAGGAAAGTGGGGGGATGCCGCGGCGAGTCTTCAGGTCGATGTTGATCTTGGTCCTAGAGAATCCAAGACCGTGGTTTTTACATTAGGCTCCACGCGCAACCGGGAAGAAGCGGAACGCATCATCAAAAAATATTCCGACAGGCGCACGGCAGATCAAGAGCTGCACAAAGTCAAAGCCCTGTGGGATTCATTCGTACATGCCTCGGAAGTAGAGACGCCGGACGAAGCCTTGAACTTTATGACAAACACCTGGATGAAATATCAGGCAATTTCGGCCCGCATTTGGGGAAAATGTGCCTACTATCAGTCCAGCGGTGGCTACGGTTTTCGCGACCAGCTTCAGGACTGCCAGATCTTTTTTGCCACACGGCCGGAGCTTGCGAAAAAACAGATTCTTTTACATGCCGAGCAGCAATTTCCGGACGGGACGGTCTATCATTGGTGGCACCACGGGACCAATATCGGTGCTATTACCAACTGTTCGGACGATCTCCTCTGGCTTGACTTTATTACGCTGAACTATTTAGATGAAACAGCCGATGAAGCTATTTTGGATATTCCTGTAAAATTCTTGCCGGATTCAAAGACCAAAGAAGTCACTTTGGGAACTCTTTACGATCATCTGATACGCGCTATTGACAAAGCCTTGACGCGATTTTCTCCAAGAGGGCTGCCTCTTATTGGAGAATGTGACTGGAACGATGGGCTGAGCCATGTTGGCATTAAAGGTAAAGGTGAGTCGATCTGGCTGGGACACTTTTTGTATGGGATTTTGAATCGGATAGCGCCTATTATGAAAAAGCGCAACGATGTCCAAAAAGCGGAAGAATATCTTAATCGCGCTGAAGTCTTAAAAAAAGCCATCAACATTCATGGCTGGGACGGCGAATGGTATCTTGGCGCAACGCGCGATGACGGCCGGCCGCTTGGCAGCAAAACGTGTGAGACGGGGAAAATATTTTTGAACTGTCAAACATGGGCTGTGATTACAGGCGTGGCAGATAAAGAAAGAGCCGGCATGGCCATGAATTCTGCCGCAAAAAAATTATATAAAAAATACGGGCCGCTTCTTCTCACTCCCGGATATAACCAGACAGATGCAACGATAGGCTATATCACACGTTACGCACCTTCGGTCCGCGAGAACGGCGGGCTTTATACTCATGCCGGGACTTGGGCCGTTCAAGCTGAAGCCATGATGCGCAACGGGGAACAAGCATACCAGGTATACAAAAGTTTTAATCCAGCGATTCGCGGGTTGGAACCTGACCTTTATTATTGTGAACCCTATGTGACTCCGGGAAATGTTGATGGTCCCGATTCACCGAATAATGGTCGCGGCGGATGGACTTGGTATACAGGTTCTGCGGCTTGGTATGCCTTGGTGGCAATGAACTGGATGCTTGGAATTCGCCCTGACGCGAAAGGGTTGATAGTAGATCCTGTTATCCCAAAAAAGTGGGACGGGTTTAAAATGAAAAGACTTTTCCGTGGGACGACTTATTTGATCGAAGTGAAAAATCCGGACAAGGTCAATGAAGGCGTGAAAGAAATGATTGTCGACGGGAAAAGGCAAAAAGAAAATTTAATACCGGATTTTCATGACGGAAAAACACATCGCGTTGAAGTGACGCTCGGCTAATCCCCGGCCTATGAGCTACGGCGAAAAACGTTCCCCAGGTTATAAAAAACACCCGGCGAACGTTTTTTTGCTTTTAACAGCCGTTTTTCTCCTGGGCCTTCTACCCGCTGTTTATGCTAAAACCAAACAAACAGAGATTCAACCCAGCATTCAAGCCACACCCGGGCAGACCTCAAGAACCTATATTCAACAAATCGGGCCAGCAGGGGACGAAGAGACTGAAGAAACGATTAATGTTTACGGGTCTGTGCCTGCGAACAAGTCTCTTTTAACATCGAGTCGGTTTAGGGTGATCGATGATTTTAATTCGGGAAGTCTGAAGAATCAATTTGGCGATGATTGGAAGATCCATAAGGAAAAAGCCAAAAAAGCCGAGGTGAAAATAATTAAAGAAGATGGGCGAGGGGTTCGCTCGGGACACTCGCTTCAGATGCAATTCGACCTTCAAAAGAGGGAGCAGTTCGAATTATGGAGTTCTCTTGCCAAATTGAATATGACCAGGGCCGATTTTCTTGCGCTCAAGTGCCGGGTTAAAAACCGTGAAAAAGGGCAATTCGAAGGAAGGGTAAGAGTTGCGCTGAGCGATTGGGCCGGCAAGACAGTCGTGCGTGATATTACCGATACATGTCTGGAAACAAAAGAATGGAATGACGTTCTAGTGCCCATTTCTTTTTTTAAAGGAATTGATTTAAGGCAACTCGAGCGTATTGCTTTTTATGTTCTCTCAAGGACAAAAAGCACCGTGGGCGAAATAGACATCGATGAAGTAACTTTTTTTGGTCCCGAGGAAGTAGGCTTTGAAAGCGTAGCCGCTTCTTTAAAGGGATTCCCAAAAGTGGTTTTAGATTTTAAAAGAAGAGAAGAAATTTTAAATACCGCAAACGACAAGGAGCTTCTTTTAAAAATCGCAAAAGACACATGGAAATATTTTGAGAACGGAGCAGACAAAGAACACCATTTGGTCGTAGACCATTTAAAGATCGGTGATTTCCCATTGGCGGCTACTTACACATCGCCCACCAATATCGCCATGGATCTTTTGTCCACCGTCGCGGCCCGTGAACTTGGCATCCTTTCTTCAGAAAAAGCAGCGGAGCGTGTTCAAGCTGTTTTAAAAACACTTCAAGAAATGAAGCGATGGAAAGGTTTTTTTTATAACTACTATGAAGTGATCCGGCTTCAGGTTACCAGGCCGTTTATTTCGAGCGTGGATAACGGATGGCTTGCCATCTCGCTTGTAGTGCTCAGACAGGCTTTTCCCGGTAAGATCGCTGAGACGGCCACGGTTATTTTAAACGGATTCAATTTCCAGGAATTTCTTGACCCGGAAAACAATCAGCTTTTCATCGGTTATGATGTAGAACGCAACGCCTTGACGCCTTACCATTATGGGTTGCTGGTGACGGAAGCGCGCGCAATGAGCCTTTATGCGATTGGGAAAGGAGACCTGCCCCGCGAACATTGGTGGTTCCTCTACCGGACAGCGCCAAAAGCATGGACTTGGCAAAACCAGATTCCTAAAGGGAGAGAAGTAACGCAAGAAGGCGTGAATTATTTTCAAGGGTACTATGAGGACGATTCAAAAAAATTTGTTCCAAGCTGGGGAGGATCTCTTTTTGAATTTCTGATGCCGACCATAGTCATCAATGAAAAAAAATTTGCGCCTAAGGGTTTAGGTCTGAATGATCGAATTGTCACAGAACTCCAAAGGGACTATGCCCTGAAAGAAAAGAAATATCCTGTCTGGGGCATTTCTCCGGCAGCCGTGGGTAGCGGCAGGCGTTGGCAATACGGGGAATATGGAGTTAAAAAACTCAGCGTGAAAGGCTATCCGGATGCCGGCGTGATCACCCCGCATGTGACGTTTCTCGCTTTAGAGACTTTGCCCAAGGATGCTCTTAAAAATATCCGGCAGCTCCTTAAATTTGACATTTACGGAGAATATGGGTTTTATGACTCGATAACGTTTCCGGGCAAGAGAGTGAATCGTCAATATCTGGCGCTGGATCAAGGCATGGTTCTTATCCCTATAGCGAATTATCTTAGGAACGGAGTCATTCAGAAATATTTTCATCAAGATTCTGTAGGACAAAAGGCAGAAGAGCTGTTAAAAAAGGAAGACTTTTTCAAAGAGTAATATAAAAATATACTTTCGAGCGTCCATCCATCCATCAGCCCATTCAACCAAGAGTGAAAACCCAAAAAAAACGACACTCAATTAATGCTTTGAAAAAGCATATAGTGGAGTTAAAATACGTGTCCTAAGAGACACTTATATAGCGATAAAGAAAGACCTTATGACAAAAGCCGTTTTTGAAAGGAGCGCAACCAATATGATGATCAAACAAATGCTCAAGGACCGTATTTTAACAGATAAAGAACGAAAGAATCTTGCGATTCTTGAGGTCATTCGAAAAAACGGACCGATTTCCAGGACGGACATTTCCAAGCTTACTGAATTAAATATCGTTACCGTTTCCAACTATGTGAATCATTACATCAAAAAAGGACTTGTTGTCGAGGGAGAGCTGGATGAATCCACGGGGGGACGCAAGCCGGTCCTCGTCGAACTTAATCCCAAATCCGGATATATCGTTGGCGTAGGACTTAATATGATGAGCATGGTGGGCGTGCTTGTAGATCTTGAAATTAATGTGATCAGCGAAGTGAAGCGTGAAAGATCCCCGGAAAATTCCGAAAAAGTCATTTTGGAAATGGTCGATCTTGCGGCCGAGATTATCGATAAGGCAGAAATTGATAAATCAAAAATCGTGGGCGTCGGCGTCGGCGTGCCAGGGATTATTGATGAACGTGGCCGGACCATTCGCTGGCCGCAAAGTCTCGGCGATAAGGATATTTCGGTTTGCTCTTCCATCAAAGACACCTTCGAACGAAGATTAAACATCCCGACAATTGTTGAAAATGACGCGAATGCGGCGGTGCTCGGAGAAAAATGGCTTGGGCTGGATCGTGACGTTCGCCATATGCTGTACATGTTCTCAGGCGTTGGCTGCGGTATTCTGATAAATGAGGAAATTTATCGCGGGGCCAACGGGGCTGCCGGAGAGCTCGGGATTAACAGCGCCCATTCGACCAAAGAATATTCTCACAAAATCGCGACCCAGCTTGGACGGTGGGAAATGGATATCGGGATGGTTCGTCACGCACGCGAAAGGATCGAAAAAGGAGAAGAATCGATCTTGAAAGATTTGGTGCGTGGGGACCTGAACCTGCTGACTTTTAAAGAGATTGTCAGGGGCGTCAAAGAAAAAGATTCCCTGACCCTTAAAGTTGTTGAACAGGCCGGGCAAGACCTTGGGAAAAAAATAGCTTTTATCGTAAACCTTTTTAATCCGGAAGTTGTCGTGATCGGCGGGGGCATCGAAGATTGCGGCGCCACGCTGCTGGATTCTATCAAAAGCACAGTAAAAGAATGGTCTGTGGAAGAAGCCGCGTCGCAGGTCAAAATCATCCCTTCTGCTTTTGGTGAAAACGCCGTTGCGCTTGGTGTTGTGGGCATCGTCGCCCGAGAAATTTTCGCGCAGGCTTAATTTTTTTCGGGGCTTGAAAACAACATGATGGCTCTTATTCAAGAGCTTAAAGAAAAGGTTCTTTCCGGAGGTGAGATTTCTTCTGGCGAGGCTCTTTGCTTGGCTGTGACTGAAGAGCCCGAAATCGTGGACGCTTTGCTTGAAGCGGCCCATGAGATTACGCTTCATTTCTGTTCGCAAAAGCCGGACCTTTGTTCCCTCATCAATGCAAAAAGCTACCTTTGCGCCGAAGACTGCGGTTTTTGTTCCCAATCTTCTCATTATCAAACCGGTGCAGCACGTTACCCGCTCATGGAACCTGAGGAAATCGTACGCGTTGCAAAACAGTGCGAAAAAAAAGGCGTCCAAAGTTTTTGCATAGTGACAAGCGGTGAAACCTTAAATGCCCGGGAATTTGAACAGGTTCTTGAGACTTTTCATCGATTGAACGCAGAAACCGGTTTAAATCTTGACGGATCGTTAGGCAATTTGACTGCGGGGCAGATTTGCAAACTCAAAGAAGCCGGGATGCGTCGTTTTAATCACAACCTGCAGTGCTCGCGCGATTTTTATCCAAAAATTGTTTCCACGCATACTTATGATAAACGAATGGAAACGTTGAAATTTTTGGAGGAAAACAAAGTCGAAATTTGTTCCGGCGGGATCTTAGGAATGGGAGAAAGCCGTGAAGACAGAATCAAGCTTGCGTTTGAACTGAAAGCTTACGACCTGCATTGCCTGCCTATTAATATCTTAAATCCAAGGCCTGGAACACCGCTTTGCAATCAGCTGCCTATCAACCCTTTAGAAATCATAAAAACCATTGCTATTTATCGCTTCATCCACCCGAAAGCCAATATCAAACTTGCCGGAGGACGGGAGCTCAATCTCGGAGTCTATTTTCAGGAAAAAGCCTTGCGCGGCGGCGCGAATGGACTGGTAGTTGGCGGTTATCTCACCACCGCTGGGAATCCGCTTCAAGAAGATATCAACATGCTCAGGCGGACAGGTTTTCTTGTCGGGGCGAATCAAGAACAGCCTTGCTGTAAGGGCTCTCAAACTTCAGTAACAAGTTGTTAGGCCTTGGAACCTCTTCTTAAAGAAAAAACAATCCTCATTACAGGCGGCACAAGCCAACTGGGGCAGTCCTTTGTCCGGAAAGCTCTTGAACAAGGCGCCAAAGTTTTTTTTACCTACTTTCGAAACAAGGACTTTGCAGAACAATTACAAAAACTTGGCGCTAAGGGCTACCCTTGCGACCTGGCCAACATCAATTCCATACATGAATTTGTCGCGGTCTTCAGGAAAGACGCTGAGCAGCTCGATGTTCTTATCCATAATGCGGCAATGACTGCGGACACAACGATCGAAAAAATGTCGGAACAAGAATGGGATGCGGTGATGAAGGTGAATTTAAAAGCACCGTTCTATCTCACGAAGCAACTTTTGCCGCTGCTTTTTAAAGTTACACCAAGCAAAGTTTTTATGGTGGTAAGCCGGGCAGGCCTGAGCGGTCTTTATGGTGCGGCGAATTATGCGGCTTCCAAGGGCGGGCTTATTGCCATGGCCAAAACGCTTGCCAAGGAGCTTGGACGGAAGAAAGTTCTCGTCAATGCCGTCAACCCGGGATTTATGTGTTCGGGCATGACTGTCCACGTCCCCGACAAAGTTTTGCAGAAAAACATCGAGGAAAGCCCGCTCAAAACCTTTTCCGGTCCTGAGGAAGTTGCCGGTTTTCTTGTTTATCTTTCTTCAGGTCTGATGCGACAGGTGACAGGCCAAGTCTTTCATTTTGAATCCCGCCCGATATAGGATAGAATTCCATTCTACTCATCAGCCAGGAGAGACATTATTACTATGAAGCGACGTGTTGTGATCACAGGAATAGGCATTCTTTCTCCGATCGGGAACACCCTTAAAGAATTCGAGGAAAGTCTGAAAAAAGGAGTTTGCGGCAAGGACGACGCCGACTCTTCCAAAGTTTTGGGGTATAAGTTTCCGCCGCTTTTTCGTCTCAAAAACTTTAATCCGCATTCTTATGGTACGCACCTTCTGGACCCTTTTATTCAATATGCGGTAGCGGCGGCAGAACAGGCAATCAAGGATGCGAAGTTTGACCTTCAGTCCGTCGATCCTTACAGCATCGCATTGTCCGTCAGTTCCAGCAAAGGAGGCGTTCACACTCTGGATCGCCTAAAAGAACGGTTTCTTAAAAAACCCACGGCCATTTTGGGCGCAAGGCTTTATACCAGCGCCGTTCCGAATTTTGCCGACCAATGGATCGCCAGGCGAATGGGTATTAAAGGGCCGGCTAAATGTTATGTAGCCGCATGCGCCACCGGAACCGTTGCCGTCATCGCTGGTTTTCGGATGGTTTCAGAAGGTCAGGCGGAATATTGTTTGGCAGGAGCGACCGACGCTTCGATTACACCGTTGATGCTCGGGGGCTACCAGAACATGGGCGCTCTTGCGAAAAGGAATATCCGTCCTTTTGATAAACACCGTGATGGATTTTTAGTCGGAGAAGGCGCCGGCGTCCTTTTTCTTGAAACGCTCGAAAGCGCGAAAAAACGCGGGGCAAAAATTTACGGCGAGATCCTCGAGGCAGCGCATGGGCAAAACACCACAGATCCAATCGCTTTTGATCCCGGCGACCACGCATTGTCTTTTACCCTTAAAACATTGATGCATCGGGCCGGGCTTTCTCCGGAGGAAATCGATTATATCAACCTGCATGGCACCGGGACGCGGCATGGCGATTTGTATGAAACGCTTGAATTGAAAGAAACTTTCGGAAAGCAGGCATACAAAATTCCGATGAGCTCCACCAAAGGGATGACAGGCCACATGCTTGGCGCGACAGGGGCCGCGGAGATTATCGCGACGCTTTTGGGGATGCAGGAAAGTTTTGTGCCGCCGACCATCGGACTCGATCAAAAAGACCCCGCGTGCGACTTGGATTACACACCGGGAGAAATGCGTTCTCAAAAAATCACAACAGCGATCAAAATTTCCATGGGTTTTGGCGGACAGGTCGCGGTGATGGCGCTGCGCCGGCTATGAGAAAAATCTGCCTTTCAGAGCTAGAAGAACTTAAACAGAGAAATCTTTACAGGGAATTGCGCGTCCTTGAAAACCATCAAGGCACAAAGGCCTATTTTCAAGGCCGTGAACTACTTCTCTTTTGCAGCAATGATTATCTCGGATTAAGTCGCCATTCCCGGGTTGTCCAAGCATCACAAAAGGCACTGAAGCAATATGGCATTGGCGCGGGCGCAGCAAGGCTTATTTCCGGTAGCACGGAGGCACACAAAAGACTCGAGCAGAAAATCGCATGCCTCAAACAAAAAGAAAGCGCGCTCGTTTTTGCAACAGGATTTCTCGCCAATCTCGGGATTTTAACGGCGTTTGCCGGAGAAGGCGATGTGATCATTATGGATAAGCTTTGTCATGCGTCACTCATTGACGGCGCGCGGCTCTCCAAATCCGAGTTGCGCGTTTTTCCTCATAAAAATTATCGCAAGTGCGAAGAACTTCTTCAAAAAAGCAAAGACGCGCGAAGGCGAATTTTGGTAAGCGAAACTGTTTTCAGCATGGATGGTGATCTTGCGGACTTGAGAGAACTTATCCGTCTGAAAGAAAAATACGATGCTTTTTTTATGGTAGATGACGCGCATGGCACGGGCGTGCTTGGCCCGTATGGGCGTGGGGCCACCGAGAACAAAAAAATAGCCGGAAAAATCGACATCATCATGGGAACGCTTTCCAAAGCTATCGGCGGATTGGGAGGTTTTGTCGCCGCGGACAAAGCTTTGGTCCATTATCTTATTAATTTTGCACGCCCATTCATTTTCACAACCGCCTTGCCGCCGGTTTTATGCGAAGCCGCTTACGCAGCTTTTTGTGTGATAGAAGAAGAACCGGCCATCAGAAAAAAACTTTGGCAAAACATCCAAGCAATTCATAAGGGCTTAACGAAGCTCGACTTTTCGATTGCAAAACCCGAATCCGCGATTTTACCTGTCCTCTTTGGCAATGAAAGAAAAGCCATAGCGGCTTTTGAAGCGTTGCTGAAGCAAGGAATTTTTATCCCGGCGGTCCGCTACCCGACTGTTCCAAAAGGCAAAGCCCGGCTCCGCATCACGGTCAGCGCTGCGCATACCCAAAAAGATATTGCAAAATTACTTCTGGCATTCAAAAAACTGAAGGCCGCTAAATAGAGAGACATTTCTTATGATGAGAAAAACGATTCTAGTTGTTTTTTTTCTGGCAATGATTTTTCAAGGAAGAAGTTTTGCGGCGGAAGGGAAATCCGTCAAATTACCGCCGCCACAAAGAGAGAACGGGAAACCTTTAATGCAGGCGTTGGGCGAACGGCATAGCAGCCGCGAGTTCAGCCCCGAAGAGATTTCTCTGCAAACGCTTTCCAATCTTCTTTGGGCTGCAAATGGAATAAATCGTCCGGATGGGCGCCGGACCGCCCCTTCGGCGCATAACGCACAGGAAATCGATATTTATGTCGCTAAGAGAGAGGCGCTTTATTTATACCATGCCGACACCCACGAATTAACGTCTGTAGCCCAGGGAGACTTCCGGTCTTTCACCGGAAAGCAGTCTTTTGTCAAGGATGCGCCGGTGAGCCTTATCTTTGTTACCGATCTTGAAAAGCTGAGCGGAGATTCCGAACAAGATGCGAATTTTTACAGCAATACAGATACAGGCTATATCAGCCAAAATGTTTATCTCTATTGTGCTTCGGAAGGTCTTGCCACAGTGGTTCTTGGGTGGATTGACCGGGATCAAATAAACACAATTCTGAAACTTCGTCCACGACAACGCGTTATTCTGACCCAGCCTGTGGGTTATCCTAAAAACAAAAAATGAACAAAAACGATTTAGTTGCTAAAGACAAAAAATATATCTGGCATCCATTCACGCAGATGCGTGATTGGCAATCGGAAGACGTGCTGGTGATTGAAAAAGGCGAGGGTTGTTATTTGGTCGATACCCAAGGCCGCCGGTATCTCGACGGCGTGTCGTCGCTTTGGTGCAATGTGCACGGTCATCGCGTGAAAGCGCTCGACCAGGCCATTAAAAAACAGCTCGGAAAAATCGCACACAGCACTTTTTTAGGTCTCACCCACCCGCTAGCCATTGAACTTGCCGAAAGGCTTCTCTCTATGGCGCCAAAAGGTTTAACGCGCGTTTTTTATTCGGATTCAGGGTCCGAAGCCATGGAGATCGCACTCAAAATGGCGTTTCAATATTGGCAACAATGCGGCCAGACGGGAAAAAAGAAATTTGCGAAACTTACCCATGCTTATCACGGTGACACGATCGGATCGGTAAGCGTTGGCGGCATCGATCTTTTCCATCAGATCTACAAACCGCTTCTTTTTGATACCTTCGCAGTGCCGTCGCCTTATTGCTACCGGTGGCCTTCTACAAGCGATCCCGAGGAGGTCAAAGAAGCATCTTTGAAAGCCATGGAAGCACTCTTCAAAAAGCATCATAAAGAGATCGCCGCATTAGTCATGGAACCTTTGATGCAAGGTGCGGCCGGGATGATCGACCAGCCGAAAGGATATATTTTCCGTGCGCGGCAACTGACAGAAAAGTATAATATCCTCCTGATCTTTGATGAAGTCGCTACGGGATTTGGTCGGACAGGGAAGATGTTCGCCGCGGGGCATGAGAAAGTTACTCCGGACCTTATGGCCGTTGCCAAAGGCATTACGGGCGGCTATTTACCGCTTGCCGCGACGCTCACGACCGAAAAAATTTATAAGGCGTTTCTTGGCAACTACGAAGAATTCAAAACATTTTTTCACGGACATACTTATACTGCCAATCCGTTGGCCTGCGCCGTCGCCATCGCAAATCTCAAGCTTTTTGAAAAACAGAAAACAATCCGGAAGACACAAGCCAAAATTCGGCTGGTACAGGATCGGCTAAAAGGTTTTTATAATCTTCGCCATGTCGGTGATATCCGGCAAGTTGGTATGATGATCGGGATTGAATTGGTCCGTGATAAAAAGACCAAAGAAACTTACGATTCCAAAGAAAAGATTGGCATTCGAGTGATTGAAAAAGCGAGAAAAAAAGGAGCCATCTTGCGCCCGCTAGGGTCTGTGATCGTATTGATGCCTCCTTTAGGGATGCATGAAAGACAGCTTCAACAGTTATTGAATATCACCTACCGGTCGATAAAAGAAGTTACTGAATAGCAGTTTGACGCAAGCAACGCAACGACAGCTTTTTTATTAACCGTTATGCGAGGGAATATGAAAGCGGCAGGGATTTTTATCACAGGGACAGATACCGACGTCGGTAAAACCGTCGTCGCTGCGGGGCTTGCTCTCGTTCTTCGTGATCGCGGACTCAAGGTTGGTGTGATGAAGCCAGTCGCGACAGGATGTTATGGCCTGGAGGAGAGGCTTATTCCTCAGGATGCCGCTTTTCTGATGGAGGCCGCACAAAATCAATTTGCCCCTTTAACGAGCCCGTCGCGTTTCCGGAATCCTCTGGCGCCAAGCGTTGCAGCCATGCTTGAAAAAAAAGAAGTCAATATTCAAAACATTCTCAAATGCTACCAACAGCTCCAGAAACATTATGATTTTCTTATCGTAGAAGGCGTAGGAGGTCTGATGGTGCCGCTCAAAAAAGATTATTATGTGGCGAACCTCATTCGCGAGATGGGGCTGCCAATTCTAATTGTTTCTTATGCAGGACTCGGGGCCATCAACCATACGCTTTTGACCGTGGATGCGGCTGTGATCCGCGGTTTGGAATTACGGGGTATTATTTTTAACCGTGTTTCTGTTACGAATTATTCCTTGGCTGAGTTGACCAATCCCAAGGTGATTCACGATCTTTCGGGAGTTCCTATTTTGGGAAGTTTGCCAGATGTCGAAGGATTAAATCTGGATAGTTGTCAATTCGGCAGCCTCAAAGAGATCTTTCAGGAGCGAATCCAAGTCGACAAAATCCTTGGAGGTTTTACGCATCTAGCTCCTAGAAGATAGCCTGAAAGGAACAAAAATTGTCCACTCGCAACTTCGTTGGCATCCGCCTTGAAAGGAAAAAAGAGGCCAGTCTGCTTAACTGGAACCTCAAGCGGCCCTACACCCCCGAGAGAGTTCGTATTTCACTTCCAGCGACTGCCTACCCTTGCGTTCACGTCGGGAACAATGTGCAAACAGGGCAGAAGATCGCAGATCCCGTCGGGCCTGGGTGTGCGACCGTGCATTCAAGCATGGAAGGAGTCATCGAAAAGATAGCGATTTTTCCGGATGCGACAGGCGGCGAGAGTATGACGGTAGAGGTTCGCAGGCAAGGGGACCCCAAAGCGCCCGCAACATTCGAAAATGTTCGAAAAAACTGGGAGATTCTCAAGGAAGAAGAGCTTTTAGACATCTTTCAAAATTCCGGGATCGTTACCACAGATGCCTTGATGCAACCGGTACACGCCAAAATAAAAAAAAATGAACAGCATCCAACTTTGATTATCAACGGCTGCGAACCTGAGCCGTACGTTACTTGTGAACAGGTGCTGGCCATGGCACATCCCCTGGAAATATTAAAAGGCGCCGAGATCTTAAAAAAAACTACGCGGGCAAACCAAATCCTTTTTGTTTTTGAAGATTGCAACTTGGAGTTAGTGGAACTTTTCAAAAGCAAAATTTATTTTTTAAAATGGGAACATGTCAAAGTGCGAACAGTGCCGGCCGTTTACCCGCAAGGACATGAAACCACATTGCTTCAGCGCTGGTTTTCCGGCAAAGAAGACCAGGCGATTGTGTTTCCAGCCTCCACGGCTTTTGCCGTTTATGAGGCGGTAGTTCACCAAAAGCCTTTTTATGAAAGAGTCTTGACCGTAGGAGGCGAGTGTGTGATAGAACCGCGGAGTCTTTGGCTGCCTCTTGGAATTTCTTTTCGGGATGCCATTCACACCTGTAAGGGCGTTATGCGCGAACCTCAGAAGGTTATCATGGGTGGACCCATGGCCGGAACAGCACAAGAGAATCTGGAAGTTTCTGTGATGGCGGGGACAAACGCTATTTTAGCGCTACCCAAAGAGGTTATAAGGGATAAAGCTGAAGAACCGTGCATTCGTTGCGGTGCCTGCGTTGACATGTGTCCGGTGTCTTTGTCACCCGCTATGATTACCTTGGCGGCGGAACACGGCGAATTTGAACTTGCGGAGAAATGGGATGTTTCAGCCTGCATCGAATGCGGTAATTGTAGTTATGTCTGCCCATCAAAGCGGCCGATGTTGAAATGGATAAGAAAGGCTCAGGCGGAGATGGCCCAAACGGCTTTGCCCAAAAGTCAAAAAAACCATGAATACGCATCTTAAAACATTGTCACCCCACATTCGTTCCAGAGATTCTGTCGCCAAGAGATACTGGGGACTCACGCTTGCTTCGGTGCCTGTTTTTGTCGCCGTTATCTTAGGGGGCCAAGCGGGTGCTCTGAGAGTTCTTTTGTTCAGCATTATCAGCGCAGTAGCGTTTGATTTTTTGGGAGCGAAAATTTTGTTTAAAAAAGAACGTGTCAATAACGGTGAGGCGGTGCTAAGCGCGACACTTTTGACGCTTCTCCTTCCCAGGAATTGTCCTTTTGAGATTGCCGTATTCGGGATTTTTTTGGCGGTTTTTGTGGTCAAAGAACTTTTTGGGGGAACAGGCTCCTACCTTTTTCACCCCGTGCTGGCTGCCCGCATTTTTCTTCAAATGAGTTTTCCAGGATTTTTTGAAAACAGCGGCATGATCTTGGAAGAAAAAAGCGCTCTTTGGATACTTGGGGGGCTTTTAGTCAGCGGGGTGGCTGTCATAAGTCAGAAAAACAATCGGGAAATACCGCTTTTTTATATTATGATTTCCTTGCTTTGTGTTTTATTGTTCCATTCTGGCATGGAGTCTTTAACGGTTTTAAATTGGATTTTTTTTACGGCATTTTTTCTTTTGGGAGATTCCGTTGCGATGCCTCTGACTCGGAAAGGGACACGGATCTTTGTCTTAGGGGCGGCGCTTTTAAATTTCTTTTTCGAAGCGAAAGGTTTTTCTATGGCGGCGGCAGGCTACGCCATTTTATTGATGAATGCATTAACGCCATGGCTTGACGTGATGATGAAACCTGCCGCTTACAGAGCCAAGATCCATCTCAAGGCCACCTATCCATGAACATAAAAAAAACGGTTTTAACAATGCTTCAGTATTTGTTCTTTGTTCTTTTTGTGGCCGTATTGCTGATCACGCTTTCGGGCGCAAAAATGTTGAGCCAAGAGGTTCTGAAGA
This sequence comes from Candidatus Omnitrophota bacterium, assembly GCA_022711115.1. Lineage (GTDB taxonomy): Bacteria > Omnitrophota > Omnitrophia > Omnitrophales > Aquincolibacteriaceae > JAKLFP01. Next base: position 476,408 of record JAKLFP010000001.1, read on the forward strand.
ATGAATGGTATCGGGAGTTGATCCGGCCATGAAAATTCCCGACAGTCTTTTGTCCCGCATCATTTTTGCGTATCTTCCTTTCATGGTCTATGCCTTTGACCTTGAAAAGGCTTGGATCGCGGTGCTTTGTGTTGTTGCTGTTTTTTGGCTCACCGTTTTTTTCTTCTGGTTTACACGGAATCTTTTCCCCGAAAAGCTCCGAAGCGAAGTTTTCTTCTTTTGGCTTCTTGCATGGGCCCAAGCGGTTTGGTATTTCACAAAACTTCAGCCTTTATGGGCGCTCAGCGTTTTTTTCTTGATCCCTACCTCTTTTCTTGAGCCGAGCCAGAAAGCCAGCCGGGTGCGCGTTTTTTCTCGAGTGGTTCCGAGGTATTTTTGGGAAAGATTTTTGGCTGGATTTGGTTTTATCGGTTTTGTGATTGTGATGGCACTTGTTCAGGAGGTTTTAGGGCGCCAGTTCGGGATGATGTCTTTTCAACGGCCGGCCGGCATTTTGCTTTTACTTTCTTTAGCTGCTTTTTTATGGAAAAACCAGCCATATCAAAGGTGAGATGATGGTTTATTCTCTAATTATTACTTTCGGTTTGTTGTTTGCGATTCGCGGCGTCAAAAGCTTGACGCTGCAAAATCCGGAGAAAACACTTCCTGAAGTCTGGCGCCAGGCCGTCGATTTTTGTTTGACGCTTGCGTTCACCCTTTTGTATTTTGAAGCCTCATTATGCATTGTAGGTATCCAGAGCTTTGTCCAGGACCATGCCTTGTTGGTGATTGGATTTTTGGCGTATGTCTTTTCAAAATACCAAAAGAAAACGGATATCTTTTTCCTCTCCATGACAGTCCTCACCTTTTTAATTTATTCCGAACAAAAGAATTTGCTGCACGGTCTCTTTTGGGTGGGTGCCGTGAGCATTGGGATAGCTTTGTTCCGGACTTGTTTTCTTGGATTGCGATACAAACTTTTGTTTTCTCGTGTTCCCAAGATGATGCAAGGGTGGCCGATTCTTTGCCTTTTGGCATCTCTTTTATCCCTGGCTCTTTGGGGAATTGGGAGGCTGATTTTCTAAGGTTTTTTCCATGAAAGTCGAAAATAGGTAAAGGAAAATCATTTTTATAAACTCAAAGAGGACTTCCCATGGCTATTGAAGAATTCTTGATCGGCGCAGTACAAAAAGAAGCTTCGGACATTCACCTTACTGCGGGACGACCGGTTACCTACCGTCTTGTCGGTGACCTGGTGTCGATGACAGACAAACCTTTGACCGCACAAGATACCGAATCTTTTGCTAAAGAGATCACAACAGAGACGCAACGTAAAAAAATCGAAGAGGTAGGCGGTATTGATTTCGGTTTTTCTTTCAAGGATAAAGCACGCTTTCGTGTCTCCTGCTTCAAAACACAAGGCCGGTACGGGATCGTGCTGCGTCTTTTACCCACCCGGTTTTTTAATTTTCAAGACATCGGTTTGCCGCCTCAAATCATAGAAGTTTTAAACCTTCCTCGCGGATTGGTTCTTGTGACCGGCCCGACAGGATCCGGTAAAACGACGTCGCTCGCGACAATGCTTAACTACATCAATGAAAACTTTCCAAGGCATATCATTACCGTGGAAGATCCTGTGGAATTTGTGCATCCTCACAAAAAATCCTTAGTCACTCAACGAGAGGTTGGGGAGGATGTCCCGAGCTTTTCCGAAGCCATCGTCAAATCCCTGCGCCAGGACCCGGACGTGATTCTTATCGGAGAAATGCGCGACCTGGCGACTATGGAATCCGCGATCCGCGCAGCGGAAACAGGCCATTTGGTTTTTTCAACCTTACACACCACCGGCGCCGCACGAACGGTTGACCGCATCATCGATGTTTTTCCTTCTCATCAACAGCCGCAGATTCGCATCCAGCTTGCCTCAACGGTCGTGGCTGTTATTTCCCAAGTGCTTATCCCGCGCTTGGACGGGAATGGACGTGTTGCCGCCTTTGAAATTATGTTCGCGACCCCGGCCATCCGCAATCTTATCCGTGAAGGAAAGACCTATCAAATTCTTTCGGAAATTCAGACCGGGTCCCGCTACGGTATGATTATGCTGGATGAACATTTAAAGCAACTCTATGCCAGCGGGGCCATTGGCTACGAAGCAGCTTTAGAAGTTTCGGTCGACCCAAGAGAACTTGGGCTTCAGCTTTCCAAAATACAGTCGCCAATAAAAGGGAAAAAATAATTATCATATAAGGCAAATTATGCTTGACCTGTCAGGATGACTTCGTTATGCTATTGTCGCCTTGAGCAGGTAAGGCCAATCTAAATTCCATTCGAAAGAGATCATAGGTTCAATTCCATCGTTAAAATTTGACCGCTTTTTATCTTTCCATAGGTTATCTGGACCATCAAAGGGAAAATCATTAACAATTTGTTTCTGCTATGAAAAAAAATATCCCAAGAAGCCCTCAAGGGGAGAAGCTTTTCCTTATTGACGGCAATTCCTTTTGTTACCGGGCATTCTACGCGATTCCTGCTTTGACGAATTCTAAGGGAGAGCCGACGAACGCTATCTATGGTTTTGTGGCTATCTTGCGCAAACTCATAGAGGAACAACAACCGGACCATCTCGCGGTCTGTTTTGACCGCAAAGAACCGACATTCCGCCATGAGAAGTATAAGGAATATAAGGCACAACGGAAACCGATGCCTCCCGAGCTTGTGGCGCAAATGGAGCCTATCAAAGAATTTTGCCGCATCTCGGACATCCCCATTTTTGAAAAAGCAGGCTATGAAGCGGATGATGTGATCGGCACTTTGGCAGTTTTAGGAAAAAAAGAAGGGCACCAAGTTTTTATTGTGACCGGAGATAAGGACGCTTTTCAATTAGTGGACGACAGGATAAAAATCCTTCAACCCCATAAAGAAAACTTGGTCTATGACATAGCAAAGGTCAAAGAGCGCTTTAGCGGTTTAGGGCCGGAGAAGATTGTGGATATTCTGGCGCTGATGGGAGACGCTTCAGACAATATTCCGGGGGTTCCCGGGATTGGTGAAAAAACTGCGATAAAATTAATCCAAGAGTTCGGTTCCGTCGAAGAACTTATTCATAATTGGGAGCGGCTCTCTTCGGAGAAACAGAAACAAAAAATAAAAGAAAACATGGAAGATCTTAAGATGTCCCAAATGCTCGCGACGATTGACACGCGTGTTCCTCTTGAAGTCGACTGGAATGCTATGCGTATCGGTGAGCCGGACCATGCGATGCTGGCCGAATTTTTTAAGCGCTATGAATTTCGTGGTTTTCTTAAAACAGCTCTACCGCAGGGAGAAAAGGAAGAAGGGAAGCGCAGTTACCAGGCCGTTCAAAGCGAAGCTGAAATGAAAAAATTTCTTAGCAAACTAAAAAATGAAAAAACTGTAAGTTTTGACACAGAAACTACTTCAAGCGATCCTATGGTCGGAGAACTTGTCGGCATGAGTTTTTCATGGGAGCCTTTTACCGCCTACTACATACCGGTTTCTTCCTCGTTCCACACAGGAAAAGGGTTGCCGGTCAAAGAGGTGTTGGAAGATCTCAAAGCTATTTTTGAAGATGAGAAAATTCAAAAATACGGACAAAACATAAAATACGATCAAATCATTCTGGCGCGTAATGGCGTGCAAATGAAAGGCATTGCTTTTGACACCATGATCGCAAGCTACCTCATTGATCCCATCAAGCGGAACCACAACCTGGATGATATTTCGATGGAATACCTGAATGTAAGAAAGATCCCGACCGAAAGTTTGATCGGGGAAGGGAAAAAACAGATCAGCATGGCTGAAGTTCCGATTGAAAAAATTACGGAATACGCCTGCGAAGATGCCGATTGCGTTTTTCGTCTCGTTCCTATTTTGAAAGCCAAACTAAAAGAACTGAAGCTTATGGAGCTTTATGAAGCCGTTGAGTTGCCGCTTGCCGAAGTTTTAGCTCACATGGAGATGAATGGGGTAGCTCTCGACCTTGATTTCCTGAAGAAACTTTCGGAAAAAGCAGCGCAAGAAATCGCAGTTCTACAAAAAGAAATTTATCAAGAAGCTGGTGCAGCATTCAATCTGGACTCGCCGAAACAAATAGCAGATATTCTTTTTGTTCAGAAAAAACTCCCGGCCTTCAAAAAAACAAAAACAGGATATTCGACGGATGCAAGCGTGCTTGAAAAACTGGCGCTTTCTTATGAACTGCCGCGGAAAATTTTGGAATATCGAGAACGATCCAAGCTGAAATCCACTTATTTGGATGCATTGCCTGAAATGGTCAATTCCAGCACTCATTGCGTGCATACTTCTTATCATCAAACAACGACGGACACGGGACGGCTTTCGAGTTCAGAACCTAATTTGCAGAATATCCCTATCAAAACAGAAACTGGAAGATTAGTGCGCAAAGCATTTATTCCCCGCGAACGGAAAAAAGAAAAAGGGAAGATTCTTTCTGCAGATTATTCTCAAATCGAACTGCGCATCCTCGCACATTTTTGCGAAGATCCGAGCTTGGTCAAAGCCTTTGCCGAAGACCGGGACATTCACAGCTTTACGGCAACGTTGCTTTACGGTGGGAAGGAACAGGATGTGACACGGGAGATGCGCAATGCCGCCAAGACGATCAATTTCAGCATTATTTACGGAAAAACAAGTTACGGTCTTTCCCAAGACCTTCATATTTCGATTCAAGAAGCGGATGCGTTTATTAAGAATTATTTTGAACGATATAGAAAAATAAAAGAATTTCTGGATTCTCAACGAGAAAAAGCCAAAAAAGAAGGTTTTTTAACAACCCTTCTCGGCAGGCGTTCTTATTTCCCCAATATTCATGCCCCGAACATACAGCTTCGTCAATACGCGGAACGGGCGGCGATCAACGCACCGCTTCAGGGATCCGCCGCAGACTTGATCAAGGTTGCCATGATCGCGATCCAAAAAAAGCTGGAAGCTGAGCAATGCGAAAGCCTGATGATCATGCAAGTTCATGACGAGCTTGTATTTGATGCTCCTGAGAAAGAAACCGAGGTGCTGTCTTCAATGGTAAAAAAAGAAATGGAACACGCCTGCAAACTTAAAGTGCCGCTTAAGGTCGATATTTCTGTGGGGGATTCATGGTACAAAAACTAGTGGTAGGAATTACGGGCGGTATCGGGACCGGGAAAAGTTCAGTCGCCCGACTCTTCAGAAAATATGGGGCCGAAGTGATCGATGCGGACCAGATCGCCCACGATGCTTTAAAGAAAGGCAGCCCTGTTTTCGACCAAATCGCAGTGCTTTTTGGTGATGCCTGGGAGAACCACGGAAAAAAACTTAACCGGGAAAAAATTGCCGAGGAAGTTTTTTCGAATCCGGAAAAACGCAAACAATTGGAAGCCCTTATCCATCCGTATGTCTATGAAAAAATTAAAGAAAACATCGAAGAGACCGTCAAAAGAACAGTGATCGTGGAAGTCCCGCTCCTTTTTGAAGCCGGTTTCCAAAAACTCTGCGACAAGGTCTTGACCGTAAAATGTAATCGCACGGTCAAACAAAAGAGATTTAAAGGTAAACGATTCTCTGCGGAAGAGATCCGGACAAGGGAAAATGCCCAAATGCCGGAATCTCTAAAAATCCAAAAGGCCGATTTCATTATTGATAATTCAGGGTCCATTTCTCAAACTACAAGGCAGGTCGAACAGCTGTGGCATAAGTTCGAATCCCTTTCAAAAGGAGCAACAAAACAATGACAAGAGACACAAGAGAACCAAGAGAAAGAAACCATATGCATCGCAGACCTCCTGCGGATCATGCAAGCCGTCCTCCTCGTATGGCACCGGAAGATACGGCGGCCAACGGAGAGGCTTTGGAAAAAGCCATCGAGCAACAGAAGTCCGGGGAAAAGCCGCTGGATGTCGCCAGTCTTAAGAAAATTAAAATCAGCGAGCTTCAAAAAATGGCTCACAAATTCAAAATAGAAAATGTGGCCGGTCTTAAAAGACAAGACCTGATCTTTAAAATTCTCCAAGGGCAGGCGCAGCAATCCGGGCTGATGTTCGGAGAAGGTGTGCTTGAAATCCTCGAAGACGGTTTCGGTTTTCTTCGATCACCAAATTATAACTATCTTCCTTCGCCGGATGATATCTATGTCAGTCCGAGCCAGATCCGAAGGTTCAATTTAAGAACCGGCGATGTAGTGAGCGGGCTTATCCGTCCTCCCAAAGAAGGTGAAAGGTACTTTGCCCTGCTCAAAGTCGAACTTATCAATTTTGAGGATCCAGACAGTTCAAAAGATAAAATTGCTTTTGATAACCTCACGCCGCTTTATCCGAACAGGCGCATCATGTTGGAGACGACGCCTGAAGAGGTTTCCATGCGCGTAATGGATCTTTTGACTCCGATTGGGTTAGGGCAGCGCGGCTTGATTGTGGCGCCTCCCTATAGCGGCAAAACAATCCTTTTGCAAAAACTCGCGAACAGCCTTACCACCAATCACCCGGATGCCTATCTGATCGTTCTTTTGATCGATGAGCGCCCTGAAGAAGTGACGGACATGCAGCGTTCCGTAAAAGGGGAGGTGATCGCTTCTACCTTCGACGAACCTGCGGATCGGCACGTACAGGTTGCCGAGATTGTGCTCGAAAAAGCCAAGCGACTCGTTGAACACAAGCGTGATGTTGTCATCTTACTTGACAGTATTACGCGTCTTGCGCGAGCTTACAATACGGTAGCCCCGCATTCCGGCAAGATCCTTTCGGGAGGCGTGGATTCCAACGCATTGCACAAACCGAAAAGATTTTTCGGCTCTGCTCGTAACGTAGAAGAGGGCGGCAGCATCACGATTATCGCGACGGCGCTTGTGGATACGGGTTCCCGAATGGACGAAGTCATCTTTGAAGAGTTCAAAGGCACGGGCAATATGGAACTCCAGCTTGACCGTAATCTCTTTCAAAGGAGGATCTATCCGTCCATTGACGTCAAGAAATCGAATACGAGGAAAGAAGATCTTCTTATGCCGGCGGAGGAATTAAATCGTGTGTGGATCTTAAGAAAAGTTTTGAACGAACTGAACCCTTCCGAGGCGATGGAGCTTTTGGTAGACCGTCTTCGGAAGACAAAAAGCAACGCTGAATTTTTACTCAGCATGAACAAAGTGGAGAAATAAAATGAAAAAAGAAATTCATCCCAAATACGGACCTTCAACCATTCAATGCGCCTGTGGCAACGTGATCGAAACTCGGAGCGTGATGCCGCGGATCCAGGTGGATATTTGTTCCACATGCCACCCTTTTTTTACCGGCAAAATGAAACTTTTAGACACCGCCGGACGCATTGATCGTTTCAAGAAAAAATTCGACGGACGAGTCGCGGTTAATAAAAAATCAACCAAAGTGATGCCCAAGATGCCGGTCAAGCTCAAATTTTCGGATGAGGTCAGAAAAGAAAAGCTGCAAGCTCTTAAAGAGAAGGTCAAAGCAGCCGGGAAATGAGAATCCGAGGAAGGCTTGAAAAAACCGAGGCAAGGTTCAAGGAACTGGAGTCTTTGCTGGCCGAACCGCAGACCGTTCGGGACCGGAATTTATTCCAAAAACTGAGCAAGGAAATGTCGCAGATCCGGCCGATTATCGAGGTTTTTTTTCAATACAGGAGAACCGAAAAAGAGGTCGAAGACCTGAAGCATAGTTTGAGCGAAAACCATGGCGATCCGGCCATGAAAGGGCTCATTGAAGAAGAAATCAAGAGTCTGGAAGCGGATCAGACAAAGCGGGAACTTCAGCTCGAAGACCTTTTTTTACGTGACATGGAACCCAATGCTGCGCGTGATGTCATTATAGAAATCCGTGCGGGCACAGGAGGCGAAGAGGCGGCGCTTTTTGCGTCTGACCTTTTTCGCATGTATAGCATGTATGCGGCAGGACACGGTCTTCGAATCGAGGTGATGGACTCCAACCCGACCGGGATCGGCGGATTTAAAGAAATGATCTTTGGCGTGAGCGGAGCGCATGCTTATAGCTGTTTTAAATATGAAAGCGGAATTCATCGTGTTCAGCGAGTACCGAGGACCGAAGCGAGCGGACGCATTCATACTTCTGCGGTGACAGTTGCGGTATTGCCTGAAGCCGCGGAAGAAGAAATCGAGATTGTGCCGACGGACCTTAAGATCGATGTCTATCGTGCTTCGGGAGCTGGCGGGCAACATGTAAACAAGACCGAATCCGCAGTGCGCATTACCCATATTCCCACAGGATTTGTGGTGGCGTGTCAGGATGAACGTTCTCAGCACAAAAATAAGTTGAAGGCAATGCGTATTTTGCGCGCGCGCATTTTTGAAGCGCGAGAACAGCAACATATGGCTGAAACTGCGAAAAACCGGAAAGAACAAGTCGGCACGGGGGATCGCTCTGGCAAGATACGGACGTATAATTATCCGGATAATCGCGTCACGGACCATCGTATCGGTCTTACCCTTTATAGTTTAGGGCAAATTCTGGACGGACATCTGGAGACGCTGGTCCAGGCGCTTGCCGAAGACGAAAAAGTCCGGGTGTTGACCACTTTATGATTCTTGAAAAAGGTATCGGAAATACAATACATGAACTGATCCTCTTCGGACGAGAAGAGCTCCGGCAGGCCGGTATCGAGGAAGCCCAGCAGGAATGCGACCGGATTTTGATGAAATTTTTGGGTTGTTCACGGACAGAGATTTATTTGAAGAAACATAAATTGATGAAGACGGAAGTAAAAGAAAATTTTTTAACGGTCCTTGAAAAACGGAAAAGGCGCATTCCTCTCGGCTATCTTTTGCAGGAAGCGGACTTTTGGAAAGAAACATTATACGTGAATGAAAATTGCCTTATTCCACGGCCGGAAACGGAAATTCTTGTTGAAAATGTTTTGCAGGTGATCAGGGGGTCGAAAAAAGAACGCTTTTCATTTTTGGATCTTGGCGCAGGCTCCGGAGCTATTGCGGTCGCGATTATGAATGCCTTTGAAGCAGTTTACGGGACGCTTTCGGATATTTCCGAAGAGGCACTGAAAGTTGCTACGAAAAATCTAAAAAAATATTCATTAACAAGCCGGGCCAAGGTGGTGCAAGGCGACCTTTTCGAGCCATTTTCCAACGATGAAAAGTGGGATTTAATCGTTTCCAACCCACCCTATCTGACTTCCTGGGATATGAAAAAACTTCAACCAGAACTAACTTTTGAACCCAAAGAGGCATTGGACGGTGGCATAGACGGCCTTGATTTTTATCAGAAGATAGTTTCTGAGGCTAAAGGGCATCTTGTGCCGGGCGGGACAGTCGCGGTTGAAGTGGGGCAAGGACAGGCGGATATAGTTTCAAAGTGGTTTCGGGAATCAGGTTATGATAATATTCAGCTTTTCAAAGACTATTTGCAGGTCCAGAGAGTTATTATGGCCCAAAGGAATTCTTAGAGCTTTGTATGGACAAGATCATTATCGAAGGCGGGGTAAAACTTAAGGGAGAAGTCGATATCTCAGGGTCAAAGAATGCCGTTTTGCCGATTATGGCAGCGGCACTTTTGACCGAAGAGGAATCCATTATTGAGAATGTTCCATCGCTTTGGGACGTTCATACCATGGTGAAGTTGTTGCGTTCTTTGGGCGCCAAGGCCATCCTGGAAGAAGGCATTTTAAAGATCAAACCAGGGAATCATTTAAAACCTCTTGCACCCTATAGATTAGTCAAAACTATGCGAGCATCTGTCTGTGTTTTGGGGCCGCTTTTGGCACGTCTGGGAGAGGCGGAAGTGTCGCTTCCTGGCGGTTGCGCCATCGGTCCCAGGCCTATCGATTTGCATCTAAAAGGTCTGGAGGCATTGAATGCGGATATCAATATTCAACACGGATACGTCAAGATTAAAACAAAAAAAAAGTTACGCGGTTCTGAAATTTATCTAGGCGGGGCCTATGGTTCCTCGGTTTTGGCGACAGATAATGTTATGATGGCGGCCACTCTTTCACATGGGAAAACAGTGATCGAAAATGCGGCTTGCGAACCCGAGGTGGTGGATCTTGCAAGGTTTTTAAAAAAAATGGGCGCGAAGATTGAGGGAGAAGGGTCCCCTCGTATCGAGATCGAAGGTGTCCGGAAGTTACGTGGCGTGAATTATCGCGTCATTCCAGACAGGATCGAGGCTGGGACATTTATGTTTGCCGCAGCGATTACGGGAGGTGATATTCTGATCCGCAGAATGGAACCGGGACATTTGAACGCGGTCATCGATAAGTTGCATCAGGCGGGTGTGCGAATTGATAAGTTCAAAAATACAGTACATGTAAGAAAAAACGGAAGGCTCAAACCCATCGATATTACGACGCTTCCTTATCCGGCATTTCCGACAGATTTGCAGGCGCAGGCCATGGCACTAATGAGCGTTACGCCTGGGATCAGCATTGTGACGGAAAAAATTTATCCGAACCGGTTCATGCACGTTCCGGAACTCGGCCGTATGGGAGCTAAGATTATTTTAGAAGGGCCGAGTGCGATCGTACACGGTGTTAAAAAGTTGAGCGGAGCGCCGGTCATGGCATCCGATCTTAGGGCCAGCGCAGCGTTGGTGCTCGCCGGTCTTGTCGCCGAAGGCGCGACGGAAGTCCAGCGTGTTTATCATCTGGACCGGGGTTATGAAAACCTCGAGCAAAAACTCACATCTCTTGGGGCAAAGATCCGAAGGGAAAAAGAGTGACAGTAGACATAGTGAATCATGAGATTCTAAAGGAGGCAATGTGGCAGTCAGAATCCGAATGAAACGTTTTGGAAGTAAAAACCGCCCTCAGTGGCGTATTGTGGTGAGCGATACCAAGATGCCGCGCGATGGCCGCTTTATCGAGGAGATCGGGTATTACGACGCTCTCCCCAAAGAAGATATTTTTGTTGTGAAGCAAGAACGACTCGATTATTGGGTTAAGCAGGGCGCTCAGATGAGCGTGGCCTTGAAAAGCCTTGTGCGCCGTCAAAAGAAAAAACAAAAAAAGAGCGCCTAACCCTTTTAAAAGGTCGGGAAAGCCTTCATGAAGATTACGGTCGATGTTGTAACGCTTTTCCCGGTTTTTTTTGAAAGCCCGCTTCAAGAGTCGCTTTTAAAAAAAGCGCAGGACAAAGGACTTGTAGCATTCAATATCCACGATTTGCGCCAATGGACTCACGATCGACATAAAACGGCTGATGACAAACCGTTCGGCGGGGGAGCAGGCATGGTGATGAAACCGGAGCCGATTTTTGAATGTGTCGAAGAAATCGGAAAAGATGCCTGGGTGGTGCTTCTGGATCCGCAAGGCGAGCCCATGAGCCAGAAATTGGCGCAGAAGCTGGCGAAAAAAAAGCATTTGGTGCTGATTGCCGGTCATTATGAAGGGGTGGATCAACGGGTGAAAGACCACCTGATCGACCAAGAAATTTCCGTTGGCGATTTCATTACGATGGGAGGCGAAGCGCCGGCGTTATGCTTGATCGAAGCTGTTACACGGCTCATCCCTGGAGTTTTGGGAAATGAGGACTCGGTTCAGCATGAAAGTTTTCAAACAGGCATTTTGGAGTACCCGCACTATACAAGGCCGAGGGAATATCGCGGTTGGAAAGTTCCGGATGTCTTGGTTTCCGGAAATCATAAAGAAGTGGATCTTTGGCGCCGTAAGGCGGCCGAACAGGTGACGCGTCAAAAACGACCGGACCTTTTGAAATCATCGTTAAGGAGAAAAAAATGAGCAAAATGGACATTGTTGAAAAGGAATTTGCATCCAAAAAAACAGCGGCATTTCGTGTCGGGGACACTTTAAAAGTACATGTTCGCGTGAAAGAAGGGGACAAAACGCGAACCCAGCTTTTTGAAGGCACCTGTATTCGAAAAAAAGGAACTGGCGCCAGAGCCAGTTTCACGGTTCTTAAAGAAAGCTACGGCGACAAGGTCGAGAAGGTATTCCCCCTTTATTCGCCGAATGTGGAAAAGATTGTGGTGAGCCATAAAGGAAAAGTTCGCCGGGCAAAACTTTATTATCTGAAACAAAAATAATTTTTTCGGAACCAAGGCGATGGAAACTTCTCTCAAGGAGACTCGCAAGGCATTGCTCCTTCAAGAATTGCAGGAGTTCGATCGCTCGCAAACGACAAAACTTAACGGATGGATGGCCGGCGTGGATGAAGCCGGCCGCGGGCCTTTAGCGGGTCCTGTGGTCGCTTCCGCCGTGATCCTTTTTCAACCCGAAGTCCTTCTTGGCGTCAACGATTCCAAAAAACTCAGCTCCTCCCAGCGGGAAAAGCTTTACAGTATCATTGCCCGTTCCGCGCTTGTAGGAATCGGTATGGTGGATGAAAGGCAAATCGATGAACTGAATATCTATGAAGCGACGCGCCTTGCCATGAAAAAAGCGGTCTTGAATTTGACGCATACCCCCGCACTTCTCTTAATAGACGGTCCTATGCGTCTTGATCTTTCCATCGAGCAAAAAGGTCTTATCCACGGCGATCAAAAATCCTTGAGCATTGCTGCGGCCTCGATTGTGGCAAAGGTTTTCCGGGATTATTGGATGCACCGGCTTCATGAGCTTTATCCAGCCTATTCGTTTCACCAGCATAAAGGATATGGGACAGCCGCCCACATGGCTGCTTTGCAAACCATAGGACCTTCTCCGGTCCATCGGTATAGCTTCACCCCTGTCCGCGAATGTTTAAAAACGGTTCCTGAAAAAGTTGCTTTATGAAGCTTTCTCCAAATCCTCGGCCGTTTCATTTATCCCTCGGAGATCGCGGCGAAACAGTCGCCTGTGATTTTTTGAGGAAAGAGGGCTATGAAATTGTTCAAAAGAACTATAAGTGCAAGTTGGGCGAGATCGATGTCGTGGCCAAACGCAGAGGGCGGATTGCCTTTGTCGAGATTAAAACAAGAACAAGTGTCCAGTTTGGCTCGCCGCAGGAAGCCGTGAATTTTAAAAAACAAGAAAAGCTCGCAAAACTCGCTGAATGGTATCTAAAAGAAAAGAAAATTACCAACAGCCCTATTGCTTTTGATGTTGTTGCGGTTCATTGGGAAGACGGGAAAAGGCCGTTGGTTCGCCTTATTAAAGATGCTTTTGAGAAAGACGATAAAGAATATTGATTATCTTTCAAGAACCGTGCAAAATAAAGCGTTTTTACTGGTGGTTTATGTTGCATAAGCTGTATTTCCTGGAGAACCAAAGAAGCATTTTAAAATGAAAAAAACAGCCCTGTTTTTGTGCCTCAGCTTTTTCTTTTTTTCAGTGTTTGCCTATGCTGAAGATAAAAAAGAAGATTTTTATAAGCCTGTTTACGAAAAGCCTTTAAAAACGTCATCCCTCAAAGATCCTGTTTCTCGGGTTCTCGCATTTCCCTTCGAATTGATCAAGTGGCCTTTGGACAAAGCACTCGTGTTTATGGAGAAGAAGCGTCTTGACCGGAAAGCCATATGGCTTTATGAAAAATCGGTAGAATATGGCGTGACTCCCCGAGTGGACTCTCTGAACTTTAACGGCATTCCTTCTTATGGAGCAGACTTTGATTTTGTGAGAATTTTTCGCCAAAAAGAAATGTATCCTGATTTGATTGCCAAGGGCTGGATCAATCATGGTCCGGCTGTTTACTTTCAAACAGGGGCGGAATTCGGGAAGCAAAGAATTGCAGATACAGGGTTTCATGTTTCAGAGTTTTTTCAATATGAAAACCGTCGAAATGAAACTTTCTACGGGATTGGTCCCTACAGCAGCCGGGGGGATAGCGCCTCTTATATCATAGAAAGAACGACTTTGGCGACTCGAGCAGGGTACGAATTTTCTCCGACGCTGGATCTTACCTCTCAATTTGGGTATGACCATGTAAATATCAAAAACAGATCCCATGGAGGAAAAGGCAATATTACCGAAGTTTTTGCCAGAGATAACATACCAGGCCTCTACGGAGATGATCTTTTAAGTTACTCCTTGAGCCTGAAGCGAGATACACGTGATAGCAAAAGTTCTGCAACGCAAGGCAGCTACCAAAAACTGATTTTTAAATATACAGACGGCGTACAAAGCTCCAAGGCGCAATACTTCACATATCAAGTCGATGCGGCAAAATATTTCCAACTTGCTTCGCCGAGGAGGGTCCTTGCCGCGCGGCTTTTTGCGGAACATAACCAAACCATCAATCGAGGCGATATGCCCTTTTACAATATGGCGAAACTGGGAGGCTCCGGAACTTTCCCATACGTTAGCCAAACATCCAGGGGTTACGTCTACGACCGTTTTTACGGCCAAAGCACGGTCCTTCTGAATCTCGAGTATCGCTATACCATCTGGCAATATCGAGAGTTCCAGCTTGACACGGTTTTTTTCGTGGATGAGGGGCAGGTCTTTGGCAATCTAGGTAAATTTAACTTTTCACACTTTCGCGAATCTTATGGCATGGGATTCAATCTGAATTATTCGAAACTTGTGTTGCTTAGTTTTGACGTGGCGCATGGCGATGAGGGAACACAATTTTATATTGAAAACAAAATCCCTTTTTAAGTTTGAAAAATGGAATATAAAGGCATGAAAAAAATAACAACAGCAACTCTCTTGATGGTTTTCGCGGTGGGAACGATTTTTTTGGGAATGACGCCCGCTGTTTTTGCAAAAGAAAACACGGCCCAATTCGAAAAAGAATGGACAGCATTTTACAAAGATATTTTCGATCAGAATTTTTACAGCGAAGGCATCAACCAGCTCGATCTAGGCCGGTGGTGGCGAAAGATCTTCCGCAAGAAGATTCCTTCGGCCAATATTAATGTTTTCGATGAAGTGCCAGACTCCAACTTTTTTACAAACCGCCACGCACGCGCGAGACTTTCTGCGGAGGCCTTGGAGAAGGGGTACCATGAAGAGGAAGGTGCCGACCTTAGTCAGCCGTTGACGGTGATTGCTGCTGAACAACAAGGTATTCACTATGGCTTTATTGTTGAGGATGCAAAAAAAGACCGGTATTTTTTAAAATTTGATTCGCAAGGGCATTTAGAGTTAAACACCGGCGCAGAAGTTATCGCCAGCCGTTTTTATTATGCCTTGGGTTATAACGTACCACAATACAACATCCTCTTTTTTAAACCGGATCAGATCAAGGTCAGCGAAGACGCAATCACTTATGACAATACGGGCTTTGTGAAAAAGCTCACACAACAGATCCTCGAAAAATACCTTTTAGCTATACCTCAATTGCCGGGAGGCACTTACCGGGCCTCGGCGAGCAAGCTTTTCAAGGCACAAGAAGCGGGGGATGTTAGCTTCTGGTCACGAAAAAAAGAAGATCCTCAAGAGGTTGTTCACCACCGAGATCGTAGAGATTTTCGCGGGCTTAGAGTTTTTTCGGCGTGGCTTAACAATGAGAATATTCGGGAAAGCAATGCTCTGTATATGAAAACAAATGAAAACGGACAAGTTGCCTTCAAACCATATCTGTTTGGGTTTGCAACAGCGTTAGGTGCAGCGATGGGAGGGGACAAGCCTCCCATGCTTGGGTATGAATACCTGGCAGATTATGGAGAGGCCTTTAAATCTTTTTTAGCGCTTGGATTTCGAGAGAAACCATGGCAAAAGAAATGGCGGGAAGCGAGTGAAAAAAATAGCCCTCTTTCTTCCGTCGGCTATTTTTCAAGCGAACATTTTGATCCCGCCCGATATAAAACACTATTGCCGTATGAGGCATTCCGTTTGGTAACGAGCGCAGATGGTTTTTGGGCCGCGAAGAACGTTATGGCTTTTTCGGATGAAGATATTCGGACCATGGTCAAGGCCGGGCAATATAGCGATTCCGCCGCTGCGGATTCTGTCACCCAAACACTAATTGAGCGTCGCGACAAGATCGGTCGATATTGGTTTTTGCAAGCTAACCCGCTGGATGGTTTCGCTTTTTCGGATGGGAAACTATCTTTTAAAGACCTGGCGATCGATTATAAATTTATACCCAAAGAAGGAACTATATACCATGTGGAGGTTGTTTCCTCAGGAAAGAAACCCCGCAGAATTGCCGAATTGAAAATATCCGAGCCCATCCTTTCCATTCAACCGGAGTGGTTTCAAAACGACAAGGACATTAACCTCATCATTCGGGTCGCAAGGCCGTCTGCGAAAGAACTTGGCTTCTCGGTTTCTATTTCCTTGAATACTGTCGGCATCCAAGGGATTCGTCACCAGGATTGATCAAACCAAGTAGCCGTTTCTGTTTTTTACTTCCAAGAAATCATTCCATGCTCAGGCAGGCTAGAACCGCAGAGGCTGTTTCAAAGGTATCGTAAAGGAAAAGACGCTTCCTTTTTTGTATTCAGAGTTTACAGCAATGGCGCCATGATGCTGATCAATGATTTTTTTTGAAATGGCAAGCCCAAGGCCCGTACCGCCAGGCGCTATAAGTTTCGCACCCTCGAGTTGTCCAAATTTCCTGAATAGTTTAGGAATATCCTTTTGCTGGATACCGATGCCGGTATCCAGCACCGAGACCTTGACGCCCTTGGGATCCAGAGAGGATTTGATTTTGATACCGCCCTCCAGGGTAAACTTTATGGCGTTCTGGAAAAAATTTGTTAGCACTTGAATGATTTTATCCCGATCGACCATAATCTCCGGGAGATCGTTTTCCAGCTCAAGCTCCAGAGTCAGATTCTTGTTTTCCGCTAGAGGTCGCATAGCGCTTGCAGCTTCTCGAACAATTTTGTTCAAGTCGCATTTTTTGAATTGAAATTCAATAACACCTGCTTCAAGTTTATGGAAAGCAAGCACATCATTGATTAAACGGACCAGCCGCTCAACGCAGCGTTTTGAAATATTAAGAACTTCCTTTTGCTCTTCATTGAGATCCCCTGTCAATCCCTCCAAAACAATACTGATGCCTTCTTTAATGGAATGGATCGGGGTGCGAAGTTCATGAGAAACCATCTGGATGAGTTCTGCCTTTATTTCCACGGATTCCTGGTATTTGCGCTCCGTGATATCTTTTGCAAAGCAATAAAATCCTGAAAAGCCCTGATCTTTTCCCAAAGTTCGGACCAGCACAACATATTGATGAAAAATAGCACCGTCTTTTCGAAATACTTTTACTTCTGCTTCCGATTTGCCCCTTTCTTTCATCTCCGTGACAGCCGTTTTCGCCTTTTCATGATCCTCGGGACAAACCATTTCCAAAGGGTTGTGACCCACAAGCTCCTGAGGATTTTCATAACCCAGCATAGCGGCGTAGGCTTTATTGACATTTAAAAATCTTAAATTGAAATCAAGCTGAGCGATCCCGTCAAGGGCGTTTTCCATGGCCATGGAAAGCTCCTGCAAACGATGTTCAGCCTGGATCTGGTCGGTGATATCTTCCGAAATGCCCAGCAGATAAGCTGGGTTGCCGTGAGAATCCATGACCGGAATTTTCTTTGTGTGAAGGATGCGGGTTCCTTTTGGAGTCACGATGGGTTCTTCAGGGATGTCCACAAGAGACTTACCCGCAAGAGCCTCTCTGTCTTTCAAAGTAAAAAAATCAGCCTGTTCTTTCAGAAAAAAAGAGTAATCATTTTTCCCGATAAATTCATCCTGCCTATGACCCAGAAGCTCGGCGCCCGCGCGGTTAAAACGAATAAATCGAAGCTCTTTTGCTTCCTTGATGAAAAGCATGATAGGAATGTTCTCAATAATAGAGTCAAGAAAGACATTTGCGTCTTTTAAATCCCTTTCAGCACGAAGGCGCTCCTCAATCTGCTTACGGAGCTCTTCATTGGAGAGAGTGAGCTGGCTTGCTTTTTGTTGAAGTTCCGCTGTTCTTTCGGCAACGTTGATTTCAAGCGCTTGGTTGCTGGTCGTGAGCTTGGTGAAGGATCCCTCGAGATTTTTGATTGTGGGCAAAACCACCAATAACCCGACAAGTCCGAGGCAAACCAGATTTGCAATGAACAAAACAATGCCTATGCGATGGATCGATACAAGTTTTTTGTTGTTTGCTTCTTGGAATTTTACAATCTTCGTGCGCAAGAACTGTAAAAGATTGTCATTCTTGGACAGGAACTTTAAAAGATGGGGATTGCTGGAGCTAAGACGCACAGGGGAACCTATCAGGAACTTTTTGACGGCGGAAATATAATCGCTGATTTGGTCATTCAAAAGAACCGGAGGATCAGAATAAATTTTCCGGAGAGCAGGGACCAGTTCTCTAGGGAAGTTTGTTCTCTCCGCGATAATATCATTCGAAGTGGTTGCAAAAAAAAGAGTTCTCTTTAACCCTTCGTGAACCTCTGCCCTAAGGGCTTTTCGCTCGGCAAGATCGTTGGATTGGGCATAGCTCGCTGCAAGGAAAGCTGTTTTTTGGAGGATCGTATATTGGTTCTCCATAAAACTGATGAGCGCGGAACTTTTGGAGGCATGGCCGATCTGGTCGTGCAGGATCATGAAATTCGCGATTGAAAAAACTCCAAGAAAAAAGAAAGCTAAGAAAAACTTGAGGTTTGTTTGAAATAAGATCGGATCTTTTTTTTGTTTCATAAGGGGTGCGTTTTTCAGTCCAGCCATCTTCAGGCGGGTCTTCCTAGAAAGAATCCCTGACCGTATTTAACGCCGATTTCTTTTAGCCGTTGCAGATCTTCCTCAGACTCGATCCCCTCGGCAATAACTTCCGAGTTCAAATCCTCTGCGATCTTCAGAACGCGGCGCATAGAACGCTCCACCTGTGGGTTTTTGGATATCCCAATAACGTATTTCTTATCAAGTTTAACGACATCCGGCTCTAAAAGTATAAGACTTTCAAGGCATGTATTGCCAAATCCCACGTCATCTACAGCGATCTGAATCCCATAATTCTTAAAAGTTTCAACGGGGCCAATCAGATGAGAAGGTTCGCCGAGGATTTGCTGCTCACTAATTTCCAGGCAATAGTTTTGAGCGGGGCAGTTTACAGAGAGTTTTTCAATGAGCTCCTCAACCTGGAGGTCAATGATGGTCGCTGGAAATAGATTGATATGGCGGTGCATTTGAGCCGGAAGTTCCGATGAAGCAGTGACGCAGGAACGGAAGCAATGACGGTCCACAAGCGTAAGGATGTTGTTTTCCATGGCGACTCGGAAAAAAACATCCGGCATACAGACAGCGCCATTTTGAAGGCGGGACAAAAACTCATAGCCGATCACTGCTTGGTCCTCGAGGCGCACAATCGGTTGTTTGAGCGCGAAAAAATCATTTCCCTTGCGTAAAATTTCCGGCAAAGGGGATGGGGAGGTGGTAGGTACCCTTTCTTTAGGTCTCTCGAGTTCATTGTAGGAAATACAATTTTTTCCATTTGCTTTACTTCGTCTTAAAAGGGGATCGGCAATCGCCAGCAATTCGTCAACCGAAGTGATTTGCTCAGGGACTGGAGTGACACCGATGCTCGCGGTGACGCGGAACGTCTCCTTTTCCCCGAGAGAAATCGTAGTGTGGGAGATAGCTGATTTCAGCCTTTCGGCAAGTTGAAGGCCTTCATTCAATTCGGTTTTTGGAAGAATAAGGATAAATTCATCACCGCCGACTCTTGCAATATGATCAGAAAGCCGGACAGCATCCCTTATCTGCTTGGAAGTTTCTTTAAGAAGAATATCTCCCACCGGATGCCCAAGAGAATCATTGATTTTTTTAAAATTATCGATGTCAATAACAAGGGCCATCATGTCCCAGCCCTCGCGGATCATAAGCTGGATTTCACGATTTAACGCCTGTTGTAACCCACTCCGATTGTAAAGTTCGGTCAAAGGATCTAAGGCAGCCATCTTTTCAAGGCGGAGATTGGTTTCGCGAAGCCTTCCGGTGACGGATGCGAGCTTTTCCTTAATACGATGCCGGTCAATGGCGTGATGAATAATTCTCAGCAACAGTTTGGAGTTAAAGTCGTTTTTGACAACATAATCATCAGCTCCCTTGCGGACAGCATCGATTGCCAATGCGTCATTATCAAGCCCTGTCATGATGACAATCGGGGTATGTCTAGCTTGCGCGTGAACCTTAATAAAAGTCTGTATGCCGCTTGAATCCGGGAGCACTAGATCAAGCAAGATCAAGTCCCATGAGTTTTCTTGTAACAAGTCAAGGGCCTGTTGCAGGTCGAGCGCGCAAGTAATTTGAAGAGGCGGGTTCTTTTCTCTGGTGAGGCGTATCTTAAGTATGCTGGCGAACTCGGGATCATCTTCCACAAGCAAAAGCTTCAGACTGGGTTGTATGAATTTTTCGCCGTTCATTTATTGCCCCGATTTTCTGTGAACCAATAAGCTTTAAGATGCTATGGTTTGAAGCAAGATTATTTCACTAAAGCCTCCGGAAAAATTTTTTTAATATTTTCAAGAAGTTCATTGAATTCATAAGGTTTTGTGAGATAAGCATCCGCGCCGATGACTTTTCCAAGAATTTTATCCACCATGGAATCCTTGCCCGTCAGCATGATGATAGGAATTTTTGCGATCTGCTCGTCATAATTTTCCCGGATCTTTTTGCAAACCTCTTCGCCCGGGAGCTTCGGAATCATCAGGTCAAGGATGACAAGATCAGGGATGCTTTCTGTCGCTTCCTTGAGGCCGGTCGCCCCATCAAAAGCCGTTAAGACTTCAAAGCCCAAATTTTTAAGACGAAAAGACAAAAATTTGCTGGCGCTGTATTCATCCTCAATAATAAGGATCTTTTTTTTGCGGGATAGACGAACTTGTTCCATGTTAATTGATTCTGATGTTTTTAATGCTGAGCTGCGGTTTTTTGTGCTAGTCGTCATACGAACACCCCTTATAAAAATCTGTGGGAAATCCAGTTCGTATCTACTTGTTCTAAAAAAGAAACATTTTTTAAAAAACACTTTCTTCACTTCTAAAAAAAGTATAGCCTCATTTTATGGAAAAGGCAAATGAAGGCGCTATTTTGAGATAAAAAAAATACTCTTTTGATGAGAAAAGCATATTAAAATTCTATTTTGCTATTCCATTATTTGATTTTAAAAATCTTTGTTTTAGGGGTTCTTCAAAAAATAGACACAACACAATTCTTCAAGCGGGCATTCCCCAGTAGTATCCTTGGCCGTATTGCACACCGAGTTCTTTTAGAGCTTCAAGATCCTCCCGATTTTCAATGCCTTCGGCGATAATCTTGGTATCAAGGCTGCCCACAACATGCAAAAGCCGCCGCAAAACCTCTCGTCGGCCTTTATCATGAGCGACATCCCTGATAATGCCTTTATCTAATTTGATGACATCAGGCTGGAGAATAATGAGACTCTCAAGACAACTTCGCCCGAATCCCACATCGTCAATGGCAATACATATACCGCGTTTTTTGAATTCCGTTATTGCTGGCACAAGATAGGACGGATCTCCCAGAATCTGCTGTTCGCTAATCTCAACACAGTAGGACCCGCAAAGACTTGTGGGCGGGAATAACCGGTCAAATTGCTCGGTTTGAAGTCCTGCAAGAGTAGAAGGAAAAAGGTTTAAATGTTTCTCGTAGGCGGCCGGGACTTTATACGAAGCCGCCATCGTTGTTTCAAGACAATGATGATCGACGGCGAGAAGAATATTGCCTTCTCGGCTGAAATTTAAAAATTCTTCCGGCATTTCAAAACCGGGGATAGTCGAACGGGACAAAAACTCGTAGCCGACCGTTTTTTCTTCAGAAAGGTCCCAAATCGTTTGCTTGACCGCGTGAAAACAACGGCCTGATTTGAGCTGTTCAATAACGTTTTCAGTCTTTTCTTCCTTGCCATCCTCAAAGCTGACACGGTTCTTCCCAAGTCGCTTACTCTTTGCAAGCGCTCCATGGGTTTGCTCGAGAAGTTCCTCGATAGAAAGATTTCGTTTTGTGACATTGATAACCCCAAAACTTGCTGTGATACGTATCTCTTGACCGCTTAGGGACATAGCCGGGGTTCGGCTTATTGCAAGGCGGAGTCTTTCGCAAAATCGAGCCGCCTCTGCCGAGCGAGTGTCCGGCAGCAGGATGATAAACTCATCCCCGCCGATTCGAGATACATAATCTTCAAGGCGAATGGTATTTTTCAAAATTTTTGCGATTTCCTGAAGGACAATATCGCCTACCGCATGTCCAAAAGAATCGTTGATGGGTTTAAAGTTGTCTAGATCCAGCAAAATGACCACAAGATTCGAGCCCTCACGAGCGGAGACTTGGAGTTCCCTGGAAAGGACGCGTTGCAAACCGCGCCGGTTAAGCAATTGGGTCAAAGGATCCAGCGAAGAAAGCTGTTCGAGACGCTTGTTAAGTTCTTCGAATTGTTTTTTTTGATGATGGCGTTCAATCGCATAATTCAAAATGCGGAAAAGGACTTTTCGATCGACGTTCCCTTTCACCACATAATCCTGAGCACCTCTTTTAACGGCTTCAAGGGCTAGCGCATCATCATCCATGCCGCTCAGGATCACAAAAGGGACATCTTTGATTACGGAGGCTAATTTTTCAAAAGTTGCGATACCGTTGCTGTCCGGTAAACCGAGATCAAGAAGAATTAAATCAAATTTCTTTTCGCAGAGGATTTGCAAAGCAGACCCAAGGTTTGTCGCGACTTCCACCTCAAAGGAAGGTTGCTTTTCGGAAAGGAGATTAAGTTTTAAAAGGTTGGTATAGTCAGGGTCATCTTCCACAAGCAGCATTCTTTTGCTTGCAGGAATGGTATTTTCAGTCATGGAATAGATCCTCTATTGATAACAAAATAACCAAAATCGACGTACCCTTTAACTTATAATACTAATTATACTCCTTCCAAGTAAATCCACTCCATCAAAAAAATCGCTGTAGTTCGGATCACGAGAAAATACCCCCGATCGAATAATTTACAGTAACACGGAAAAGTTAATAACCTCAAAATTTCAAAATAAAACTCATGCGCGCAGCCCACGAAACTCATTTGTACGGATTTGATGGAGATGTGTATAATTTTATGGAGCGACACAAAAAGGTGAGCGGGATGTAGAAAAAAAGTTTAACAAGAATCAGGATAAGTAAGGTCATTTCCAATAAATTGTTCGTGTAATCAAAAAAACAACCCAATAATGTTTAAATAATCAAAAAACCTCAATAATGAGCAGGCAAAAATTAAAACATGATTTCATACAATTTATTAAAACCTAAGACAATTTGGGAAATATCTCCAGAAACGGATCTTGCCAATATCCGAGGGGGCACCTTTCCTTCAAAAATGCATTTAAGCTTGACCGAGGCCTGTAATCTAACGTGCAGACATTGTAGGCGCGGGCATCATTTTGTTCGAAAAAACGAAATGTCAAAAGAGATGCTAGATCATATTATTCATGATTTTTTCCCCTATATCTGTGCCTTGCGAATTGGCGGGAGCGATCTAGGCGAACAAATGCTTTCACCTTATTTTAATTATTTTTTAGGTCAAATTCGAAGATACCCCATCGATGTTGAACTGGTCACAAACGGGACATTCCTGTCAGAAGATAACGTTGAAGAACTCGTTTCTTCCTTGGCGATTATTTATTTGTCGCTGGAGGGAATGAACGAAAATTACGAAAAAGTCAGAGGATTTAAATGGAATCAGTGGGTCAAAAATCTTGAGCTGTTGTTAAAGAGCAGGGAGCGAAGTAAAGGACGAAGGCCTCTGGTCAATCTGTTAGTCACGACATTAAGAAGTTATCAAAGCAACTATTTTAAATTGTTGGAATTTGCCAAAGCAAAAAAAATCGATGGAATCTCTTTTAGAAATTTCCGCCCTCTTTGTTCGAAAGAAAAAAAAGAATCATTTTTATTCGACGAAGAAAAACACAATCTTTTTTATAATCAAATCAAAAAGAAAGCAATGGAATTAGGGGTGGCGGTTTCGTGCCCGCCGCCGTTTCCTGTCGGCAATATGAAACCTATCTCGTGTTACCGCAAACCGTGCGGGCAACCCTTTGAAGTCTTTGGAATCCAAAGCGGCGGTGAAGTTATTCCGTGTTGCAACAGACCGGTTGATCTGGGGGATTACAGCCCCGGATATGCTAATATCATGGCGAGTTGGACGTCCGAAGCTTTTATAAATTTAAGGAAAACTGTTAATTCAGAAAATCCGTTGCCAGTTTGCCAACATTGTGGAGTTGCAGTGAGTAACCCTTATGAGACGAGACCTGTTTTTTTGTCGTTTCAACAAAAAATCCGGAGCTTTTTTTGTCATGGGAGGGAAAAATAATAAAGAAGCGGATCAACTTTAACCTGTTTTCAATAAGGAGATTACAGGAATATTTTTAGCCCCACCACTGCTGGGCTAAACTCCTGTATCGAATTGCCTCGGCAAAACTAAACATGAAACCCAATCGGCGATTTGGGTTTTGACAGTTGCGGTTCTAACAACTCTTTGATTGCCTGAAAGACGATCTTGAATTGATGGTCATATTTTTTCTCCATTGTCTCGATTTTCTGCCGCAATTCCTTATGACTCGCCAGCATTTCCCTTAACTTCGTGAATGTCCGCATGATTTGTATATTCACTTCCACGGCTCTCTCGCTATTGAGGATGCTGGATAACATTAGGATGCCACGTTCGGTGAAAGCATAGGGGAGATGTCCATCGAGGTGTTGTCTCGAAGGTATCGCAAAATGCGATACCATAGCGTGAACCTCTTTTAAATTAAGCCGGAACATGAAATCATAGGGGAAACGTTTGATGTTCCGTTTTACTTGCTCCCTTAGCCTAATTGGTTTTACTCCGTAAAGAATCGCTAAGTCTTTATCGAGCATAATTTTCTGCCCACGAAGCAGAAATATCTTATTTTGAATGATTTCTTGTGGGATTAATTTTGCTGTCATTGTTGATGTCCTTTTCATGTTTTTTAAAAAGTGACAGTCACCAAAGGTGACAGTCACTAATTCCACCACTGCCGGTCGAGCGAGCGGTATTGGATCGCCTCGGCGATGTGCTCACTTTGGATTTGTTCAGATCCCGCTAAGTCACTGATCGTTCGGGCGATTTTAAGTATCCGAACAAGGATTTGCTCTATACAACCTACGAATATCCCGACTTTGTGCCGACCGTAATCATCAGATGGGAGGGGTTGGTAGGCATCGGGGTTTAAATAGGGGTCTTCAAGTTACCGGCGAAAGGGGAAATCCTTAGGCCTTTACAAATAAGAATTATTACTATATAGTTTCGGGCATGAAACGCTTGCTTGAAGAAAAGGATGCCTTCCACGACAAATGCCGGGAGCGCGGACTAAAGCTCACGCCTCAGCGACTGGCGATTTATGAAGCAATGCGCTACTCGAAAGAGCATCCCTCCATCGACATGGTCTATCAAAAGATCAAGAAAAAATTCCCTCGAATTTCGTTTGATACGGTTTACCGGACGCTTATTACACTCTGCGATATCGGACTTGTAAAACCTGTAGAAGGGTATGGTTACACAAGGCGTTTTGATCCCAATACGGGCCAGCATCACCATTTTCATTGTGTTAAATGCCAGAAGATCGTCGATTTTTACGATCAAACTTATGACCGATTAACGGCTCCCTCAAAAATAGCGCCGGGCTACAAAATCTTGAGCAAAAAGGTGGTGGTTGAGGGCCTTTGCCCGGATTGCAGCTAAAGAATTTTTTTTGGCTTTAGAGTAATAATAATTACGATTTAGTAAATCAGCGCAAATTCAAGGAGGTGGCCAATCGAGAAAATAAAGCGTGATAAGCGGATGCAGTAAATAATATAAAAATATGGATATCAACCCAAAAGGAGAAAACTATCATGTCAAACGATAAGTATACATCGATCGTAAAACTTGACTTCCAGTATGCGCACAGATTTATGAATTATCCAGGAGAGGCAAGCTATCTTCATGGACATTCGGGATTGCTAACGATCGAAATTGAAGGTGATTTAAATAAACATAATTATGCCTACCCAGTAAAAGAGGCGCAAAAATTAGCATGGGCAGTAGCCGACAACTTCATGCATGCAACAATTTTTCAAGAAGGCGACCCTTTGCTTGATTTAGTGTTGCAGGGTTATGAAAAAACTGGAATAAAAGGCACAACAAATAGATTTGGGACGCCTGCGAAAGCTCTCAACCACGAGCTGGTAAAATCATTTCCTGAAAGCAGAGTCGCTGTTAGCAAAGGGCCATCTACTTGCGAATGGTTCTGCACGGTATTCTATGAACTATTGAAAGACAAGTTGAATATTAAGAAAATAGAATTCCGTTCTTCTTCGTTGAACTGCGCATCAAGAACGTTTAATTAAAAAACAGTCTATAGTAAAAGACATCCACAGGGGCGGTTCTCCTTTAAATGATTGGACCAGCTTGAGCTGCCGAGAACCGTCCCTGGGTTTACGCCCATTGCCGTTAACTCCACCACTGCCGGTCGAGGGAACGATATTGAATAGCTTCTGCGATGTGGTCGGATTGGATCTGTTCGCAACCAGCTAAGTCGCTGATCGTTCGGGCGATTTTAAGAATCTTATAATAAGCGCGGGCGGAAAGGCGCAGTTCTTTCATGGCCATTTCGATCAGTTTCCGGCCTTGGACGTCCGGTGTTGCAAAACTTTTAATATCTCGAGGGGACATTTGAGAGTTAGTGTCATAAGGTTTTTGCCGGTAGCGTGCTTTTTGGATCTTACGGCAAGCACACACGCGGCTTCGGATAGATGCCGAATCCTCAGCAAAGGTTTCCTGGCTGGTCAGAGTTTGAAATGAAAGGGCAGGCACTTCGATCTGAATATCAATACGGTCCAGGATCGGCCCCGAGATCTTGGACCTGTATTTGTGGATCTGTCCCAAAGAACAGCGGCATGTTCTGTTTCTATCGCCAAGGTGCCCACACATGCACGGGTTCATGGTCGCGACCAAAAGAAAATTGGCAGGATAAGAGACCTGGTTTTTTGCGCGGGAGATAGTGATACATCCATCTTCAAGCGGACCGCGGAGGATTTCCAGAGCATCACGACGAAATTCTGGAAACTCATCGAGAAAAAGCACCCCTCCATGGGCAAGGGATATTTCGCCCGGTTTAGGCTGTGTCCCACCACCGGCAAGGGCAATAGCGGAAGATGTGTGATGAGGCGAACGGAAGGGCCGTTCGCGAATGAGGTCACATCCTTCTGGAATCGATCCTGACACACTATGGATTTTGGTAATTTCCAGAGCTTCTTCAAAATCCATGGGAGGAAGAATGCTGGGGATACGGCGAGCCAGCATGGTTTTCCCGCTGCCAGGTGGTCCTATAAAAAGTAGTTGATGATTCCCAGAAACAGCGATCTCAATGGCGCGTTTAGCGGCTAACTGACCTTTTACCTCGGAAAAATCCAGAAATCCCTGTTGCGGCGGGGTATTTTTATATGCACTGTTGCTGATAGGTTCAATCGGTTTGTTTCCGTTTAAAAATTCAACGGTTTCTTTTAAATCTTGAACAGGAAAGATCACCGTTCCCTTTGCTAGCGCGGCTTCAGCGGCATTTTTTGAAGGCAGAATGAAAGAATGGTTCTTCAGACCTGTCGTGATCACGAGGGCACCCTTCAAAGGGCGTAACGCGCCGTCCAGGGCTAATTCGCCGAGAAAGGTATAATTTGCAAGCTTCTCAGGAGAAATCACGCCATGGCAAGCAAGAATGCCGAGAGCTATGGGGAAGTCAAAAGCAGCGCCCTCCTTTTTGATATCTGCCGGAGCTAGGTTAATGGTGATTTTGTCAGCCGGGATCTGGTACCCGCTGTTTTTAATCGCCGTGCGGACCCGCTCTCTGGCCTCTTTGATGCTGGTGTCGGGCAGGCCGACCACAATGAGTTGGGGAAGGCCGTTACTAATATCGACCTCAATATCAACTGGGAAGGCATGAATCCCTAGCGCAAAAGCACTTTTAATACGTATCATGAACTATGCCCCCTTTATTTTCACAGAAACAAGCTTGCTTTTTGAAGACTCGAAACTTATAATGACTCTTTCGAACAGAGAGAAGGTTAAGTTATTTAAGTTATAATCATAATTATTATAATTTTAAATCATTAAACTATAGGTGTCAACCTCTTCTTGAAAAAAGATCTATGCTAGTGCTCAATAACCCTCCATTCCATGCCGAGAAAGCTTTTGTTGCTGTATTTTTAAGCTGGTTTGTAGCGCAGGCGCTAAAAGTCATTTTAGGCGGATCGCGGCAGAAAAAATTCGATGTTCGTTGGCTTTTTGACACGGGAGGCATGCCGAGTGCTCACTCGGCAACGGTGTCAAGCTTGGCAGCGGTGATCGGGCTTTATTATGGTTTTAACACAATCCCGTTTCTCATTGGATTGATTTTATGTTTGATCACCATGTTTGATGCCGCGGGCGTTAGGCGTCACTTTGGAAGGCAGGCCAAAATCCTGAATGAAATCATCGATGAATTTTATGTTAAGGGGGCCGTGCCTGAAAAACGCCTCAAAGAACTTCTTGGGCACACGCCGGTCGAAGTTCTTTTGGGCGCGCTTCTCGGGATTTTTATAGCATGGATTTTATGCAGATAAAAATAAGAAAACAAATCCTGCCCTGTTTTTTAATGCTGGCCTTCATTTTAACGCCTGCGTTTTGTTTTGCCGTTGAAAAAGCCAGCATGAAAGATACTACAAATAAAAAATCCGTCTCTCTTTCCCAAAAAGAAAATTTTCCTCCCGAAGATTTTAAAAAAGACAAAAAAGATTTTTTTCCTTCGGGTAATTTTGTTGCGGATTCAAAAAAATCCGAATCAAGCGCAATAGCTTCCGTAACTGTGGGACCTAAGGAAAATGATGCTTCTAAAAAGGTGAATATAAAAGAAACAGAAAAAAGGTCAGTCGAAACAAAAAAGGAGGTTTCTGTCATAGACACTAAAACAGCCTCTCAAAAAGCAGAGCCGGCCGTTAAAGCGGAAACGGCTTCAATAAGTGCCGGTTCGTTGCCGGAAGAAATGGAAAAGCACTGGGCCGCCTTATTCTCTAAAGAAGGCAATGAGGGGAGCATCATTTATACAGTGAAACCCGGAGACAATCTTTATGTTCTTGCGCTCAAGAACCATACGACCGTAGATCTGATTAAGAAAATCAACGGGCTTACGAGTGACACGATTTATCCACAAATGAAATTAAAAATTCAAACGGCCCCATTTTCCATTTATGTGACAAAAACCAAAAATACACTCACGCTTTTTACAAATGGCGAAGCGATAAAAGAATATTCCGTAGCGACCGGAAAGAATGGCAGTACCCCTGTAGGGACGTTTAAGATCACGACAAAACTTATGAATCCAACCTGGTTTAAAACAGGCGCGATCCTGCCCCCCGAGAGCCCTGAGAATGCCCTAGGAACACGCTGGCTGGGTTTTGACAAGCCAGCCTATGGGATCCATGGAACGATTGATCCCCAGAGTATTGGTAAGCAAGCTTCCGAAGGTTGTATCCGGATGCTTAATGAACAAGTCGAAGAACTGTATAGCATGGTGCCCGTTGGCACCCAAGTCACGATTCAGGAGTAGAAAGAACTTCTCTATGCCATCAAAACTAAAAAAAAAGAAAATTAAAACAGAATCTGTCGTTGAACCGATCTCTACCAAAAAAGTTCAGCTGGGGACGCGGGATATTTTTAATGCTTGTCTTCCATTTGAGAGGGCCGTGGTTGAAATGGAAAAAAAGATCAATGAATTAAGAAAAATGAGCCACGACGGGATCGATCTTTCCGGCGAAATCAATAGCGCGGAGAAAAAACTGGAAAAAGCGATCAAAGATATTTTTGACAATCTTACACCGTGGCAGCGCGTTCAAGTGGCCCGTCATCCCCTTCGTCCCTACACGCTTGATTACGTGAATTATTTAACGACCGATTTTCTTGAGCTTCATGGAGACAGACGTTTTAGCGATGACCATGCGATCGTTACCGGCATTGCAAAATGGGAAGGCAAAAAGCCGATTTGCATTATCGGTCATCAAAAAGGCCGTGATACAAAAGAGAATCTTATGCGAAGTTTTGGAAGTGCGCATCCGGAAGGCTACAGGAAAGCCATGCGCGTTATGGAGCTTGCGGAAAAGCACAACCTTCCTATTCTCTGTTTCATTGATACGCCGGGCGCCTATCCGGGGATCGGGGCCGAAGAACGTGGCCAGGCCGAAGCCATTGCTTACAATCTCAGAGAGATGAGCGATCTTAAAGTGCCGATCATCTGCGTGGTGATCGGCGAAGGTGGCAGCGGTGGCGCTTTGGGGATCGGGGTAGGGGACAAGATCCTCGTGATGCAAAACGCTTATTATTCCGTGATTTCACCGGAAGGATGTGCGGCGATTCTCTGGAAAGAACCGACGCGTGCGCCGGATGCCGCCACCGCACTTAAGCTCACGGCTGAAGATCTGCTCAGTTTGGGTGTGATCGACGGGATTATTCCAGAACCGCTCGGAGGGGCACACCGTGATTTTTCAGTAACCGCAGAAAATGTTCGGAAAGCCATCAATGATGCCTTGGAAGCACTCGGCAGCATCCCCAAGAAAGATCTGATAGAGTTGCGGTATCAGAAATTCCGAAAAATGGGTGTTTTTTCGGATAAATAATTTTTTTCACCCTTCGTCGATGCGAAGCTTTCATGATTACGAAATACGCTTTTCAGCCTTCAGAAATTCCCTTTTAAGATTTATCAAACGCTCTAACCGTTTTTTTTCTCGGACAACCCGCCTCAAAGTCTTTTCCGGTACTTCCAACAGGGCCACTTCACTAACGCGTTTGATATGACTAGGGAAAAGGTGGACAAGCTCGCAAGTCGAAACGCCGCGATGGTATTTCAAGTCAATCAGCTGCTCATAAAGTGTCATTTTATTATCTCCAGATTCTTCTGAAAATCGATCCCAGTCAACCTGTTTCTGCTGAGATTATCGTCTTTTTAAGATAATCCCTAAAAATAAATAGCGGCATTATATCTATATATAGCATGTTTATACATACAAACGCACTATTACTTGTGTAACATTAAAATTATTTTAAAAAATAGTTGACTTCATTTTTAATTTTTATAGATTGTAATGTATAAAATGTAATTTACATTTTATAAAATATGAGATTAATAATAATGATGCTGACAATGACAGGATATTTAATCGCTGGCGGACACATCCCCCAAGCGAATGCCTTTTGGGGAAAGTCAGAATCTGAAATGAAAAAGGCAAGGCGCTACTACCAATCCCACGAATACTATAAAGCACGGTCGGCAGTTCAAGAGATCCTCAACAAAAATCCCGGAGACGATGAAGCTCAAAAATTCATGGCGGATATCTTAGACAAAGAGATTGAACGTCAAAAAAAGCAGGTCTTACCCCAGGCCATCGAAGAAATGAATCATGGCGAAAAATTTGATGAAGTCAAATCATGGCTGGAAAGGAGCCGCACTCTTTTTGCAGCCAATCAGTATGATTTGGCCCTGTTTGCCGCAGAAAAGGTTTTTCTTTATGACCCCTCCAACAATGAATCGTCGGAGCTTATCGACAAGATCAAGGCGAAGGCGCTGAAGGAGGGCAAAGCCGACACACTTTTCATCCATAAAATGTATAAAGAAGAAATCGCGGAGCGCTTAAGCCGCTATAGGAACGATGCGGAAGATCTTTTTGTCCGAGGGCAATTAGGGCAGGCGAGGTTTACGGCCGAAAAGGTTCTTCTCTTGGAACCGGAAGATCCGCAAGCGTTGGCGCTTTACCAAAAGATCATGGCACAAGAAGAAAAAATGAGGGGTGCATCGCTATGAAACGCGAAAAACTCTACAAAATCGGTGAGGTGATGCAGTACACCAATCTTTCCAGACAGACACTGCACAATTATACCGTCGCGGGTCTTATCCACGAGGCTAGGCGAACGATATCGGGACACCGACTTTATGATGAAACAGCATTTGATCGTTTGGAGCAAATCAAGATCTTACAGTCTAAGAATTATACTTTAATTCAAATCAAAAAAATCCTGGAACAGCAGGAGACCCCCAAATGAACGATGATTTACTTATATTAACTCAAAAGGAGACCCCCCATGCACGAAGATGAAGTCAAGATGTGGAAGAAATATAAAAGAGTCAAAAGCCTTGCCTTACGTGAAGAAATCGTAAAGAAGTATTTGTATTTGGTGAAATATGTAGCCGGGCGCGTTGCGATCGGCCTGCCGCCCAATGTCGAGTTCAATGACCTTGTCAGCTACGGCATTCTTGGGCTTTTTGATGCGATTAACAAATATGATGTGTCTCAAGGGAACAAGTTCGAAACCTATGCCGTTTCACGCATCCGGGGATCGATCATGGATGAGCTTCGTAAACTGGATTGGGCACCAAGGCTTTTGCGCAAACGCGCCAGGGAGATCGATAGAAAATGTAAGGAGCTTGAAGAAAAAAATGGGCGTTTGGCCACTGAAGATGAGCTTGCCAAAGCCCTGAAAATCTCAACAGACGACCTCAACTCCATCTATAGCGATCTTAATTCCACGACTTTTTTGTCGCTCGATGAGGTCTGGCAAAATGATGATGGCAATAAACCCATTTCGAGGTTGCAGACCATTGAGGACTCTTTGATTACGAACCAGTTCAGCTTTGTTCACCAGGGAGAAGTCAAGGAGCTTTTAGCAGAAGCCATCGACCAGCTTCCCGAGAAGGAGAAGCTTGTGATTGTGCTTTATTATTATGAAAATCTTACCCTCCGTGAAATTGGTGAGATTCTGGATGTTTCCGAGTCAAGGGTTTGCCAGATCCATACTAAAGTCGTGACCCGTTTACGCGGGCATTTAATGCGTCGAGCCGGGCATTTAACGCTGGAGGCATAACAGCAAAGGGCGAAGTCTAAAAGGAAATTTTAAAAACAATACAAATAAATTAAGGTTTTACCACGCTGCGTCGATATAAGTAATGCCACAGCGAGAAAAGCCGTGTACATGTTTTATCCCAAAACGGCCGCAAGTGGTTACAAAGGCAGGAAGAATGCAAAGCGTGGTAGAAAACAAAAGACCTAAATTCAGAATCCAGGTTCCGAGCGAAAAAACGAATGCTGAAAAAGAACGCGAGGAAGTCCGGAAATATCTTCGTCTCATTCCCACCGAAGCGGAACCCAATCTGGGGCGTGTCCGCGAGATCAAAGAAGAGATTAAGAAGGGCACCTATTTGACCCGTGAAATAATCGAAGAGGCCGCAACGCAACTCGCCCTTCGGCTTTTGAGAAAAGAAAAGGATTAATCTTTAGAAGGCTGTAACTTTTTGTCGAGACCCGTAAGCTCGATCCATCTTTGGACGGGCGCAAGCTCCATGAATTTTTTCCAGACCGCTTCCTCATTAAGATAATTTTCTAACATCAACAAAGTAATGCCCTGATCAATCCCGAGGTATTCGTCGGACCACCAATCTTTATCCAGATTGAAAGCGTCTTTGAAACCGAAATTTCCGTATAAATTTTTTTGATAATTTTCGTAAAAAAAGCGCGCAGCTTTGGTCGATTGCTCCGGGGTGAAAACAATGGATGACAGGGCGGCATAGGGGGCAATGGTGCCGTCATGCGTTCCTGTACCGGGTTTTCCGCCGTAAGCTTTATAACCTCCTGGACCCAAAGAAGCGGAAAGCCCCCAAGAATTTTCGGAATAACCCTTGTATTTTTCAGAAAAGCTCAATGAATAATCCCGGTTAGCGAGCGTGGCTTCCTTGGAGTTCTCAAAAAAATTAATATTTTTATCCATCAATTTCCGAAAATCGATATAAGCATGCGAGAATTGATAAGTAAAAAGAGAACCCGTGGAGGCGTAGACAACTTTATGCCCATGATATTCTTCTGTAGGGCGGAGCCACTTTTTCCATGCTGCTGGCGGGATAGGGTGATGAGGGGCTCCGATCGCGAGGGCCTGGAGCACCATGAGCTCACTGTAGCAGTCCCAATAGTAAGGGAGGAATTTCGCCTCAGGAGTCCAGCCCATACAAACAAAGTCTGAACCGTTCAACATCCACTTCCAATTCACTCTCGCATAGATTTCATAGGCAAGCTTTTCCACCTCGGTTCCAGGATAATATTTGGCGGCGAGGAGCGCTCCGGCAACAACGAGGGCCGTATCCATCGAAGAAGCCTCTGACGCCCAGATCCGTTTTCCGGTTTGGGCATCCACAAAGTGATAAAAAAAGCCTTCCTTATGCGCCGTTTTATTTTTAAGCATCTGAAGGGTGGTTAATAAACGAGAATAGGCAAGTTCAGGAGACATCCAGCCTCGGGACCCTCCTATGGCATAACCTGCCAGAGCAAATCCAGTGGCCGCAATAGACGAGGGGGAACCTGCGCGGGAGGAATCCCGCGTGAGACCTGTTTTTTTGTCAGAGAAACGGATGAAATATTGAAGGGTGTCTTGCTCGATTTTGTTTAAGAGAAGGGCATCTTCTTGAGTGGGTTCAAAAGAGGCAAAAGAAAAAAGACTATTCCCGCTCAAAAGCAGGATCCCAGTGAGGAAAATGATAAAACGCTTAAACATCAGCGGAAGTTTTGATGTTTGAAAGTTTTTCTCGTATCTTGGCAACAGCTTGCGAGGCATCGTTTTCTTGAGAGATCACCTTAAGCTCTGCAAGCAAATGGTCCGTTTTTTCGAGGGCGGCGTTCAACTCTTCAGCGACGGGATGTCCTTCATCCAATTTTCTCAGAAAAACCCGGGTGCGGTAATTACCTTTCTCCATTTCATCAAAAGCCTTACTGAAGCGATAAAGAGGCCCTGCGATCTTGTGGGAAAGAAAAACAGTGCCCCATGCGATGACCGTGAGAAGCAAAGCGAATTTCCAGAGAAGCGATCGGTTTGTTTCGTTGAGGATCTCTTTGAAGACTTCTCGTTGTCGAGCGCTCAGTTTTTCAGTTTGCTTGAACAAAGAAAGGGAAGAAAGCGTCTGGTGGGTTTCGGGATGTCGGGCTTGCTCATATTCGATCATACGGGAAGCGGTAAGAAGATCTTCTCGCGTTTGTTGATCCGAGAAGGCGTCAAGCACTTTTCCCCAAATACCGATATAAAACCCAAAAATAGTGACCGCGCTGATGATGAGCAGCGGCACCGTTAGGAAAAGCATGTAACGGATTTGGAGAGGTTTATTAATAAAAAAATGTTTTCGCCGATTTTGTAACATGATTTTCCTCAAGGTTTATCTTAGTGAAAAGGAAATCATCTGTCAAAAAGAACTTGCTGTTGTATAATACAAAGCCAGTTTTGGAATGGTGACTTGGGGCGTTGAAAATCTCATTTTTTTTGGGTTATTTTTCAATTCCTGATTTTTAAAGATCCGGAGGATTCTTTATTATGTGCGGCATTATCGGTTATATTGGTTATCGTGATGCTATCCCTGTGCTTGTCAATGGGTTGGAGAAACTAGAGTACCGCGGCTACGACTCTGCGGGCATTGCTTGCCTGCCGCATCAAAAGGAACGTTTTTTTGTCATTAAAGAGAAGGGGAAGCTGAGCGCTTTAAAGGAAAAGCTCGGTGATTTCAGTGTCGAAGCCCACCTTGGGATCGGACATACCCGTTGGGCGACCCATGGAGAACCTTCCCGCGTTAATGCTCATCCCCACATTGACGCTGCGGGAAAAATCGCATTAGTTCATAACGGCATTATTGAAAATTATGCCACGCTCAAAAATATTCTCCAAAAAAAAGGCATGCGCTTCCTTTCTCAAACAGACACCGAGGTTGGGGCTAATCTGATCGGGTTGCATTACCACAAAACCCCCAAACTTTTTGATGCTGTGCAGCGAGCGGTCAGCGAATTGCATGGTTTTTTTTCATTGGTTCTTTTTACAAAGGAAGATCCGGAAACTCTGATTGCCTATAAAAGATCAAACCCCCTTGTGATCGGGCTTGGGCAACGGGAGAATTTTATAGCGAGTGATGTGACGGCGTTGCTCCCTTATACGCGAGAAGTGATTTACCTTGAAGATGAAGATCTCGCTGTCATCACCGCCAAAGAGGTTTCCATTTATTCTCTTAAGACAAGATCCTGGGTCAAAAGACGGTCAAGCACGGTCAATTGGGATGTAGCCCAGGCGCAGAAGCAAGGCTTTCCGCACTTCATGCTGAAAGAAATGTATGAACAACCGGATGTCTTGAAGACGATTCTCAACAAGCGGATTCAAAAAAATGGCGAGATTTTTTTCGACACCCTTTCCAAAAAATTTCAAACACAACTCAAAAACATCGAACGCGT
The DNA here is from genome assembly GCA_022711115.1 of Candidatus Omnitrophota bacterium. Classification (GTDB taxonomy): domain Bacteria; phylum Omnitrophota; class Omnitrophia; order Omnitrophales; family Aquincolibacteriaceae; genus JAKLFP01. The sequence goes on from JAKLFP010000001.1 coordinate 512,513, forward strand.
TTCTATGATTAGTTGCGGTACGGCTTATCACGCGGGACTTGTCGGCAGTATCGCTATAGAAAAATATGCAAAAATCTCTTGTCGAACCCAGGTCTCAAGCGAATTTCGCTACGGGGATTCGCTTTTAAATAAAAAAGATCTTGTGGTGCTGATCACCCAGTCCGGCGAGACGGCAGATACGCTGGCTGCTTTGCGGGAAGCGAAGGCAAAAGGCGCCGCAACGCTCGCGATTGTCAATGTTGTCGGAAGCACGATCGCGCGGGAGGCCGACGCTGTGATCTACACGCATGCGGGGCCGGAGATCGGGGTTGCTTCAACAAAGGCTTATACAGCCCAACTGGCGACACTTCTCTTACTGGCTTTTTATATGGCAAAAATTCGCAGGACCATCGCAGATGCCGATTTTAAAAAACTAATAAAAGAAATCAAAAAAATTCCGCAGCATTGCGCCAAAATCTTGAAAGAAATAAAAAAATTTGAAACCTGCGCTCAAAAACATTATACGCGGCGTAATTTTCTTTATCTGGGGCGCGGGTGCAATTACCCGACAGCCCTCGAAGGGGCTTTAAAATTAAAAGAGATTTCTTATGCCCATGCGCATGGATACGCAGCAGGGGAAATGAAGCACGGGCCGATCGCGCTTATCGATCATGAACAGCCGGTGATCTGCATCGCGTCAAATTCGTTTACAATCGACAAAATGATTTCCAATATTCAGGAGATCCGGGCACGCGACGGGATTGTCATTGCGATTGGGACGGAAGGGCATAGAGAACTCGAGAAAATGGCGGATGATTTCTTTTCTGTTCCGGCAGTTCCGGAAATATTGTCGCCGATACTTACGGTCATTCCTTTACAGTTTTTTGCTTACAAGATAGCTGTACTTAATGGCAGGGATGTGGATCAGCCAAGAAACCTGGCAAAGTCCGTCACTGTCGAGTAGCGATTACGGTTTTTCGAGAGCCAAGTTTTAACTTCCATTTAAGAAGAGGACAACCGCGTTCGGATGACTTGTCAGTGAAAACGGTAAAAGAAATTCTTTCAAACATCCTTTTCTGGCTTCAAGACACGCAATTCAAGATTTATGATCTTCTTTTCCTTTTGGTTTATGGCGCCATTATTGGTTTTGCGATTTGGCACCATGAACCTTGGAGCGACGAAGCCCTTCCCTGGATGATTGCCCGAGATACAGACTGGGGCGGTTTTTTTAATATGATGTTCCATAACTATGACAGACATCCCGCTCTTTTACACACGATCTTGATTCCTTTTACAAAATTCGGATTACCTTATTTTTCTCAAACCATCTTAAATCTTTTGCTGTCACTGTGGGTTGCGTTTCTTTTCCTTACCCGGGCCCCTTTTAGCCGCGTCTTTAGGGTCCTTTTCTTATTCTCCTATTACATCATTTATGAATACTCCGTGATCACGCGGCCGTACATGCTGGCGGTTGCTCTTGTTTTTACTATAGCCTTGATTTATTCCAAACGAGAAAAGTATCCCGTAATCTATGCGGCTTTGATCACACTACTTTTTCACGCAGATTATATGGGGTTTGGTTTGGCATCAGGTCTGACACTCGCTTTTTTCCTTGAGTATAAATCTTTTTTCAAGAGTCATCCGCGTATGATGGCGGCTTTTTTAATGATGGCTTTGAATGGAGCGCTGGTTCTTTGGATTGGCCATGCGCTTCCGCCGGATCATGCCGAGTATGGGAGTAAGATGGCATTTTCAATTTCCTATCTAGGAAAATCTGCCGCCAACGCTTTTTTTCCGTTTGCAGAACACGGGCTGCACGATGTTTTGAGAGTTTGGATGGCAACCTTGGCGGCTTTTGCTGTGCTCATCCTGACGTTTGTGTCTTTGATCAACAAGCCGATTCCTGCCCTGATCCTGGGAACATCGCTGGGCTTTCTGCTGACAGTCTTCACCTTTTTTTCATTTGGAGACTACCGTAATCATGGCTTCATTTTGATCAGTGTCGTTTTTTCTCTTTGGATCGCGTGCAATTATCCGGAAGATTCCGTTGAACCTCTTTCGAGATGGCAAATATTTCAACGAAAGGCAGCACGTAACGCGTTGATCATTACGAGTATCTGCATTCTGTTCGGTCTTCAAAACGTTTACTATGTGTATGTGCTGGAGCGTCATCTCCCTTTTTCGGGGGCGAAAGGTATGGCGAAAGTTATCCGACAACTTGAAAAAGAGCAGCGTATTTTTGAACAAGGTTTTGTGATCGTGGCGCCGCATAAAAATTCCGTCGGCATCATGCCGTATCTGCCGGGAGTGAAGTTTTGGAGTCCCTGCACAGCCAGTTATGCGGCTTACTACAAAAGCAGCCGCGCTATGGGGGCATGTAATAATTTATCAGAATTGGATGCTGTCAAAATGACGAAGGCCTATTTCGGCGATCTAAGAAGAGTCCTTTTTCTTTTCCGGAATCCATTGCCGCCTTTTTTCCAAGACCCCGACTATGAATTTCGGGCCATTTTTTATGTATCCAAAGCTTTTGGATATTGGTACGAAACTTTTTTTCTTTATCAGACACTTCCTAAGGCTGTCCGCAAAGAATAGAAATTTCTTTTGAGGAATTTTGCATTTATGATAGTAATGGGGAAGGGATATAAAAGGTGCCAAGATCTTTTGCGTGTTTTTTAAAAGGCACCAAACTTTAAAAGGAGGATGATATGAAATGTCCGCGAACGGGAGTCATCATGAAAGAAGTAGCCGTCGGCCACTTTAAAATCGATATCTGTGAAAGCTGCGCAGGGATCTGGTTTGATCATTTGGAATTCGAAAAGTTTGACGAGGCGCATGAAAAAACAGGGGATGAGGTTTTGAAGCTGTTGGAATCCATCCCCAAATTTCCATTAGATTTAAACCGTCGCATCCATTGTCCGCGATGCATCGATGCGGTTCTGATGAGACGTTTTGAAAGCCCGCTCAAAAAAATCGCATTGGATGAATGCCCGTCGTGTGGGGGCTTGTGGCTTGATGCCGGAGAACTTGCGGAATACCGGAAACTTTTCCCGAAAGAAGAAGACCGGAAAAAAGCCAGCCAAGAATTTGTGAATAAAGAAATTATGCCGCTATTTAAAAAAGAAGCCCAAAAAGGAGAGGATGAGCTCAAACAAGCAAAACATATTGCCGGTATGTTTCGCTTGGTTTGTCCGAGCTTCTACATTCCCGGAAAACAGGAAGGGGCTGCCTTCTGAACCAGAAAGATTTAGACCTCGAAAGCTGAATGGAATATTCCTTTAAGAAAAATTCTTTGCTGGCCCATCTCGTGCAAAAGCTGCAAAAACTGACCGGAGCGGTCTTTTCTTGGCTTGCTGAAAAGCAATTCAGATTAAGCGATCTTTTTATCCTGGGCGTTTATCTTTCAGTAGTCGGATGGGGTTCTTGGAAACATGAACCATGGAGCGATGAAGCCTTTCCCTGGTTGATCGCACGGGACGCCGATTGGCGGACTTTTCTGCAGATCCTTTTTACAAATCAGGATAAACATCCCGGTCTTTTTTATTTGATCCTTCGCCCTTTTGCCAGTGCCGGATTCCCCTATTTCACGCAATCAATTATCAACCTCGTTTTCGCGGTGACAGCAGCCTTTATTTTTCTGAGTCGGGCACCGTTCAGTCGCATTTTCCGTTATCTTTTTTTGTTTTCTTTTTTCATGGTTTATGAATATGCCGTCATTGTACGGACCTACATGCTTTCTGTTATGTTAATTTTTCTAATGGCCGCATTTTACCCGAAGCGATTGGCGCACCCTATCCTTTATACGGTTCTGGTATTACTGCTACTGTATTCGGATTATATGTGTCTTGGGCTGGGCGTTGGTTTAACGATCGCCTTTGCGGTCGAGCATTGGGAACGTGTTCAAACAGAGTGGAAAATAAAATCAGCTTTTCTCATCATGGCGGCAAACGCCATATTTATTCTCTGGCTCGGACATTCTCTGCCGCGGGATCATTTCCAGTATGGTGAGCCCCTGTTGCCTTTTCAAATGAAAAATCTTCTTATGCCTTTTGCCAACGCCTTTTCCCCTTTTTCAGAGTTAAATGCGAACTATCCAAGACTTATCGTTACTTTAGCGATCTCTGCGGGCTCGCTCATTGTTTTTTTAACTTTTATGGCGCTTATCGGAAAATTGATACCGGTTATGATTTTTGGAATTTCAATGAGCGAGCTTTTATTGATTTTTTCTTTTATTAACGCAGGGGATTATCGGCATCATGGGTTTATCCTTTTTACCGTTATTTTTGTTCTTTGGATCGCATCCGCGTATCCCGAGAAGGTGCCCGCTTTTTTCCGCGAACCGGAAGAAACGTTTGGCGAAAAAAGCCGAAAGCTGAAGACCAGTGCCGTCACTATGATCGGGCTGCTTCTTTTTTTGGGACTCCAGAATATTTTTTATGTCTATGTGCTGGAAAGTTACTGGCTTTTTTCCGGAGCAAAACCTATGGCGAAAGCTATTCAAACGGTCGACAAAGAGGAGAAAATTTTTAAACAAGGTTTTGTGATCGTTGCCAAGCACAAAAAATCCATAGGGTTATTGCCCTATTTGCCGGGCGTGAAGTTCTGGAATCCCTGCACTGGGGACTTTCCCAAATATTATAAAGTCAATCGAGAGCTGGCTTCTTGCGATACGTTGCCGCTAGATCAGGCCATCCAGAGGACAAAATCTCATTTTGGCGATATCAGCAAAGTACTCTTTCTTTTTGAGGCTCCTTTGCCGTTTGCTTCTGACCAGGAATATTACTATGAGAGGGTTGTCTCTGTGGAAAAGGCTATTTTTGGATACATGTTCGAGCGGTTTTATCTGTATCGCGTTTACTCACTACCGGCTTTAAAAAATATGTATATCGACCACATGAAGAGCGAGCAGCAAAAACATTCCAAGGGAACATCCGGCTAATGGAAACGCGCCGCATCGGTTTCTTTCAGGATCTGTTTTTTGACAAAAAACGATATCTGGATGTTTTTGTGCTTCTGGCTTATTTCTTTGTAACGCTGGGGACGGTACTGCACCATGTGCCATGGCGAGATGAGGCGATCCCGTGGCTAATGGCTCGTGACTCTTCGTTATCCCAGATGCTTTTCGAGCACTTGCAGTATGAACTTCATCCGATGGCCTGGTATCTTCTTCTTTTTGTGCTGACGCACCTTGGATTTCCCTATATCACGCTTTCCATCTTTCATTTAGGAATCGCTTTTCTTGCCGTGCTGATTTTTATCTGGAAAGCGCCTCTTCCAAGAATTACAAAATATGCCTTTGTTTTTTCCTATTACATGATGAGCGAATATGCCGTCATTGCCAGGCATTATGCGCTTACCATACTTGTTCTTTTTTGTGTGGCGGCTTGTTACCAGACGCGGTTTGAAAAGCCTTTGCGATACGGCGCGTTGGTGGCGCTTCTATTTAACACAGAATATTTATGCTTTACCGGTGCGGCCGGATTGGTGGCTCTTTATGGATGGGAAGTTTTAAGGAAAAGGCCCTTGGAAAAAGATAAAGCCATTGTTTGGGGGATTATGATTCTGGGGTTAGTGTTGGCGATGTGGCAAATCATCAGAGTCCCGCCTGACCAGAATTATTATTATACGACCCACGAGGATAGTGCAAATCTGAGGAGTTTAACCGAAGCGCTTAAGCGAATGTTTTTCCCGGCTCCATGGGGTGTTCCAGGGCCTGTGGCCCTAGCGAGTTCTGTTGCTATTTTGGCAGGTTTGTTCTTTTATTTTTTAAGAAAGCCTCAAATGATGTTTCTGATGGCTGCAGCCTATGCAGGTATTTTCTATATTTTACTTTTCAAACACAGGACTCCTGATTTCTCGATTACGCGTCATTATGGTTTTCTTCTTATTTTCCTTATGTTTTTTCTTTGGCTCCGTGATACTTACCCATGCCCTAAAGGAGAGGGGGGCTCCCAGTTTTTCACAAAAGAAAAAATTTTTTCTTGGGCTTATGTTTTTTTGATTACGTCAACAACTCTCTGCCTTTTGTATTCGATCCGATACACTTATTTTTCCCACAGGATGGATTACTACCTGCCTTATTCCGGAGCCAAAAATATGGCCGCGGTTATCCGAGAATTTTCACAACGCTATTCGGCTCAGGACTATGTCATTGTCGGGTATCCGCAGGATGGAATGGCTCCGATTATTCCTTATCTTCCAGAACGAAAATTCTGGGACCCTCAGAGACGCGATTTTAAAACCTATGTTTCAAACAAAATGCCCCCTGAAGAAGATAGAGATCTCAACCCTCAAGAAGTGATTGTTCGCGCAGGGATCCGTTTCCAAGATATCTCGCGGTTACTGTTTGTGTTTTCTGAGCCCCTGCCGTTTTCGGAAGCATACGGCTATATTTTTCAAAAAATTTATGCGGCGGATAATGCATGGGGAACCGGGCCGGAGATGTACTACTTGTATATGGCAACCAAAAAGAAAGAGTAAGCAAAAACCTTTTTAATTTTAAACAGCAAAAAGGAAAATGATGGAATTAACAGTTTTAATTCCTGCTTTTAATGAAGAGAAAAGGCTTCCGCAGACCCTGGAAGAGATCCGTCCTTATCTTGATAGAAAATTTCAAGATTACGAAGTAATTATTGTAGATGACGGAAGCAAAGACAGAACTGTCGAGGTTTGTTTCGATTATGCCAAGCAGTGGCCACAGTTACGATGTATATCTGGGAACCCCCATCAGGGCAAAGGGGCCTGCGTCAAACGCGGATGTCTACAAGCAATGGGAGAAAATATCTTGGTCATGGATGCGGATCATGCTATCCGGATAGAAAATATTGAGAATATGCTGTTTGCCAGAAAGAAAGGATTTGATGTGGTTGCCGGGACGCGCACTTTTACGGGCGATGAAGGGGAGTATGGATTGGGGCGACGGATTATTGGCTTGATCCAACTCCTTTTGGCGCATCTGATAGTCTTTCAAAAACCGGTGACCGATAGCCAATGCGGGTACAAGCTTTTTTCCCTGCAGAGTGCGAAGCAGATTTTTTCTAGAACCATGATTCGAGGAGCCATGTACGATGTTGAAGCGCTTTTCCTTGCGCAAAAGTTCGGATTTTCTGTTTACGCCCAATCCGTTGAATGGGCAAACAAGCCGGGTTCTACCAATAATATTCCTCTCTGTATTTTCACATCCCCCTTTGAACTTTTTACCATACGTATTTTGGACGTTTTGGGAAAATATAAGTAAGAACCACTGAAAGGCAAAAACAAGATTTACCCCTAGTTGCTCTTTTTTTAACCAGCACTATCGGAACCCTTAACAATCGAAGAGTGTAACCTGTTTCAAAATATAAAGTTAAGAAGAAATAAAGGCATAGAAGATTACCCCGCAAGATCTTACGCAGTGCAATTTTAAATAATAATAGATGAGCTGTAGGACTTGTAAAATGATCGCTTATGGGTTAGTTTTTCTCCATATTTGAAAGCTAAAAAAAATTGTATTAATGCTTGACAGGATTT
>JAKLFP010000010.1 GCA_022711115.1 Candidatus Omnitrophota bacterium
AGAAAGTGAATTTAAGTACAGTTTTCTCGGGACAAAATGTCGGCGTTAAGGAAGTGACTGATGGGATTTGGCTGGTAAGTTTTATGGATTATGATTTAGGATACTTTGACGAAGAAAGTAGTAAACTAGAACCGCTTGAGTACCCCTTCGTACCGGAGATTGTGTAACCTATGTCTCCGGTACGAAGTGTTACCCATGTCCCCGGTATGGACCGATAAGAAAATCTGGGCAGGGAGGGAATTGAACCCCCGACACAGGGATTTTCAGTCCCTTGCTCTACCGACTGAGCTACCTGCCCATGACAGGAACGTGTCACAAAGGCCGTCATTATACCAGTCCACATCAAAATCTCAAGGGCAATCCACCAGGGATATTAAGGAGGGTCACCTGAAGTGTTGAAATTTGAACAAACCATAGTAAAATGCATGCCACTATGACGCAATATGCTCTTGGCATTGATATCGGTGGGACAAAGGTTTCCGTAACCTCGGGAACTTCGAGCGGGAAAATTTTGATTCGAAAGAAGATACTCACCCAAACTCACTCAAAAAGCCAAGCCTGTATCCGTGAGGTAATCGCTGCCGTGGAGGCGGTACTTCGCGAATCTAAGCTTCCTAAAAAACAAATTCTCGGCATTGGTGTCGGTGCGCCTGGTGCCGTGAATTCGCTCAAAGGCATTCTGCCGCGGTCTCCCAATCTTCCCGGATGGTCGGGGATCCCGATCCGACGTATTCTCGAAAAGAAATTCAAGCTTCCAGTTTATCTTGCCAATGATGCAAATGCTGCCGCTCTCGGTGAATCGATGTTTGGTGCCGGCAAAGGACTTAAAAATTTAATTTATGTCACGGTCAGTACCGGTGTTGGAGGCGGTCTTGTTATGAACGGGCAGCTGTGTGAAGGTGCTGGATTTGTTGCCGGGGAGATTGGCCATATCAGCGTTGTCCCGGAAGGACAAAAGTGTGGGTGCGGGAACCATGGCTGTCTTGAAGCCTATGCCTCGGGAACCGCGATGGCCCGTTTTTACAATCAAACAGCAAAGAAAAGAGTCGCGGGCGCGAAAGAGGTTGCCATAGCTGCTCGTTCAGGGGATCGCTTTGCGATCAAAAGCTTTCTGAATGGTGCCTATTATCTTGGCATTGGTCTCGCAAATCTTATGAATATTTTTAATCCCGAAGCGATCGTGATCGGTGGAGGCGTATTAAAATCCGCGCCGTCATTTTATTGGAAAGCAATCATCCAAAGTACGAAAGCGCATGCGTGGCCAGAGGCTTTTCGAACCACAAGCATTCTTAAATCGCCGCTTCTGGGTCACTCGGGAGATTTCGGTGCGCTGGCGCTCGTCTTTAATAATATGAAATGAAAAAACAGGCATTTTACTTTCTAGCGCTTGTCCTTATATTTTTCGCCGCAAGCAATCTAGGCTGTCAAAAGACGAAGGGCGCTTTTCTTTGGTGGGGATGTGATTATGTCGAATTGGATATTTCCGGAGTTAAAGTTCTTATCGACCCCTACGGCGGCATTCCGCGAAAAGCAAATCTCCTTTTAATCACCCATTCGCATGCAGATCATTGCCATGTTCCAACGCTGCGAAACGTGCTGGCTATTTCTGGTAAAGCAACGGAGTTAGCGCTGGGTTCCTCTCAATGCGCGGCATGTTTTGATCAAATCCCAGGGATTGAGAAGAAACTCGTGGCCAAGGGAGAAACAGTTCATTATAAAAATCTTTTGATTCAAGCGTGGCCAAGTGTCGAGGGTGAAGCGGGTATAAGCTATTTTATTCGTGATGGGCAAACGGGGATTAGTTTTTTGCATTTGGGTGATCACAATAGCTATATCAGGGATTTTCAGGGTATGCCACCTGTGGATTATCTTTTCCTGGCCATGGGAAAAATGTCACTTGAAGACATGATCGCGACTTTAAAAGATATCCGTCCCAAATATCTGGCGCCCATTCATTACATGACCCAGGGATGGGCTCCTCAATATGGTTTTCCGTCGCCGGCAGATCCTGCTCGTTATATTGCAGATCTAGAAAAAAGAATAAAATCTGAAAACATTTCAACACAACTTTTGATATTAAAAACTGGGGAGCCGTTCCGCTTAACCTGACGGCAAACTCAAGATCGGATATGGATTTCTATCAGCTCTGTTTCCCAACGAGCGAAACTAGCTCTTAGCTATGATCAGAATTTCCCTGTCTTTCTTTTGTTTTTCTCTTTATAATTTTGTTAAAAATGGTATGTCCGCTCTGATTTTTGTAAAGATTTTGAGGAGATCAGGACTGACACAGACGAGTTTTGATAAAAAGAACAATGAATGAGGTTTGCGCCCGTCCTAAAGAACGGCCCAATATCTAAGCACCAAGATTAGCGCCCGTAGCTCAATTGGATAGAGCATTTGCCTTCGGAGCAAAGGGTTGCAGGTTCAAGTCCTGCCGGGCGCAGTTTTTTGCATTTCATCGGGGAAATAAAATAAATATTGGCCAAAGGCATAAATGTCGATAAACCTAATGAGTCAAAACTTTTTCAAAATCATGAGGTGATGAAATGACTATTTCCGAAGATGTGTTGATTGGTTATGTTCGTGAAATCAAAGGTGCCAAACTGAAAGTGGTGGTGCCCGATCATGTGGTGCTGGGACCGCGAATGATCCATGGCCAGGAATATGTCATAGGGCGCATGGGTTCTTTCGTTCGCATTCCGGTTCCTTCGGCAGATCTTTTTGGGATTATCTCGGATGTGGGGGAACAAGAAGCTGGCATGCTTGTGGCCTTGGGTTCTTCACAGGTGATGGGGCATCAATGGATGGAAGTTGAACTGGTGGGGGAATCTGACCGTAAGGGAAAGTTCCAGCGGGGTGTCGGGATCATGCCGCTACTGAACGCGCCTGTTCATGCGGCTTTGGCAGAAGACATGAGCTTGATCTACGGAAAACCTGATCCGCATCACATCCAAATCGGGACTCATGCGGCGTTCCAAGATCTTCCGGCTGCGATCAATGTTGATAACCTTGTTACCCGTCATTCGGCTATTTTGGGATCCACGGGGAGTGGTAAATCCAATACCGTGGCTTTGATCTTAAAAGCCTTGACGCAAGGGGCTTATCCCAGTGCGCAAATTGTTGTTATTGATCCACATGGTGAGTACAAGGAAGCGCTAGGCGATCGCGCCCGCGTTTTTTCCATCAATGATGCTGTGAATCGGCTCTACGTGCCGTATTGGGCCATGACGTTTGATGAGCTCGCGTGGTTTTTAGTGGATCGCAATTCCGCGACGGAATCACAACAGGACAAAACACTCCGGGACAAAATTTATGAAGAAAGAAAAAATAATGCAAGTCGTCTGAAGACCGGGTCAATGGAAAAAACATATGTGACTCCTGATTCTCCTGTGCCGTATGATCTGCGCAAGGTCTGGTATGACATTTTTTTTGATGAGTATTCGACTTATCTGGAAAAAGATAATTATAAAATTGTTGCTTATAAAAACAGCCTTACGGGAGAACCGCTCAAGGGTAGTATCGATCAAGTCATCCCGCCGCAGTTTGAAACCGCTTCTTTGACAGGGACCCATCCTCCTTATCCGTCGCCCGCGAGATCGGGTATGGGGGGGTATCTCAATAAGATGATGATGCGGCTCAAGGACCATAGTTTCGATTTTCTCCTCAATCCTGGCGAATATGATGGTGTCAAAAAAGATCTTGGTGATTTGCTGGATTCGTGGATCGGTCATCCACAACCTATTACCGTTCTGGATTTTTCAGAAACGCCTTTTGAGGTAATGGATTTGGTGGTAGGCACTGTGACAAAGATGCTTTTCCAGGCCATGTTTTGGGGGCGTTCCGTGGCAGGTGTGGGTCGCCAGCGCCCACTACTTATTGTGTTCGAAGAAGCCCACGCCTATCTTTCCAAAAGCCAAAATCTTCAGTTCATTCCAGGTTATTCTCGAACAGCTGTGCAGCGTGTGTTCAAAGAAGGCAGAAAGTACGGGGTTGGCGGTATGCTAGTAAGCCAACGACCTTCGGAACTCGATCCTACCATCATTTCCCAAGCCGGGACCATTCTTGCTTTGCGTATCAGCAATAACGAAGATCGGGGAATCATTGAGGCCGCATTGCCCGAGGCTTTGACGGGTTTGACCAATTTTCTGTCGGCATTGCGGACGGGAGAAGCGATCATTGCTGGGGAAGCCGTGAATATCCCGAGTCGTATCCGTATTCCCTTGGTGGAGCCTCGTCCGAGCAGTCGCGATGCGGAACCCGTTATTGAATGGTCAAAACCGCGGGCGTCTCAAAATCAGTATGAGCAAGTGGTGTCTTTTTGGCGGACACGGAAAATGTATCTATCAAAATAAATCAATAACTTTCCAAAACTGAAATTGATTTAAAGAGAGATGGCTTATCCGTGTTGCCTCACTCACATTGGCACAACGAGATGCTGGATTCCTAAATTTTGTGTGCAAGATCGTGAATTCAAATCGCACTCATTGCAATTTCATGAACCTAAAAACCATGAATCAAAAACTTTTGGCTATTTTTCTTTCCGCATCACTCATCGGTTGCGCATCCGCTGTGGACCGGGATACTTCTCATCTCACACCCCAAGGTAAACCCAAAACAGAAGAACAAATCGTAGGGGAGCAAATTCACCGGCAGATCTTGCAATCGTTTCATCCCTACACAGATTTTAAGGTAGTTCGATATATTAATAATATTGGTTCAAAATTGGCCGTGAATGCCAAACGGAAAGAACTGCAGTACCAATTTACGATCCTCTATAGTGAAAAAATCTATGCTACTTCTGCGCCAGGAGGTTATATCTATATCACAACCGGGATGTTAAGTTTTTTACAAAATGAAGCCGAGTTGGCCGCAGTGCTTGCTCATGAGATTGCGGAACTTCAGTACCCGAATGTTCATTTTCCCAGTAAAAACGAACAGATACTTAATACAACAGCACAAGCGGGTGCTGCCATTGGGCCGATGTTCGGACCGTTCGGCTCGCTTGCGGCCTTGGGGGTCGTGCTTTTGCAAGCTTATAACCAAAGTTCTCACAAGACACCTGCCGAGCGTCTTCTGGAAAGTGATGTGGTTGCGATGACCTATCTGGTTCAAACCGATTATGATCCTCAGGCATTGATTGATCTTCAGGAGCACTTTCTTAAAGCAGGAGAAAAAATAACACCTTATTTTTATGACTATTACCAGTCACGTCCGATTACGGAAGAGCGCATGATGAGTCTCAAAAAGGAATTCCAGAAGCTTCCTTTGCAGGACAAGACTCTTCGGACTGGCCATGCGGAGTATGAAATGGCCGTGAAAGGTGTTCGGGAGATGTACGGTCCTATCACATAAGCTTCAAACCCTTTCTTGTAAATTTCCGTCTTCTTAAGTAAAATACCGCCTTCCAGTTCGATCTCGTTAAGACTTCGCACGTACCTGCTTCAAAGATGCTTTTTTATTTAAAAGACAAGTTTTTAAAATGCGCCCTTAGCTCAGCTGGTAGAGCAGATCCCTCTTAAGGATAAGGTCGAAAGTTCGAATCTTTCAGGGCGCACCAAATATGGTAGTTAGGACAGTCCAAGTCGCCATGCAAGAAATGAAAATAGAGACTTGGACAGACGCACAGGGAGATATTCGACAGGCTTGATAAAGTTGCATTAGAGTTCTCATGCGGTCGTGGCGGAACTGGCAGACGCGCAGGACTTAGAATCCTGTACCGCAAGGTGTGGGGGTTCAAGTCCCTCCGGCCGCATCGAACCTCAATGGTTCGATACGATGACGCGAAGAGCTAAAGAAGCTCCTCTGCGTCAGTCGCACTTTGTATTTAAGGTACGGAGAAGCCAACCGCCTACAGGAGCGTCAAGCTCCTGAGGCGTAGTCCTTGCGCATGGGGTGCAAGGGCAAGTCCCTCCGGCCGCATTGAACCATGATTGTTTGATGGTGATGACGTGAAGAGTCAAAAAAACTTCTCTGTCAGTGGAAAGGGGTGAAGCAATGTTTGGATTAGGTATTCCGGAAATACTAGTAATTCTAGTGGTGGTTTTGCTTATCTTTGGGACGGCTCGACTTCCCGAAATTGGAAGAACACTTGGCAAGGCTCTTAGTGAATTCAAAAAAGGAATCAGCGGATCAGAAAACGATCAGGATAAAAAAAAATCTGACAACTGAAACTTGCTTACCGGCACATGTCCGAACTTTATCCACCTGAGGCGAAACATTTAAATGTCCTCGAACATCTTGAGGAGCTCCGCCGACGTTTGTTTTTCGTCCTGATTGTTTTTGCAGTTTTTACGGTTGTTGCTTTTTTTTATGGTTCACAAATTTTTGAATGGACGAAAAAACCAATCCAGGCCTTGCCGGGGCAGATGATTTTTATTTCACCCTCCGAAGCTTTTACCGCTTATTTTCAATTATCTCTCGTGGCGGGATTTTTTCTCACTTTTCCGTTTCTGCTTTACCAAAGCTGGAAATTTTTAGTACCGGCCTTTGCGCCAAGCTTTCGCCGCCGGATCTTTTTTTGGCTCTTGCTTTCTTTCCTGCTTTTTATGGGGGGGACCGTCTTTGCTTATTGGATCGCGCTTCCGTTCGCCTTTGGTTTTTTGATTAGTTTCGGAAGCCAAATGGCCTTGCCGCAGATCACATTGGGGAATTATGTCTCTTTTTTTACATTTTTGATTTTATCCGGTGCTTTTGTTTTTCAAATTCCGGTGGTTTTGGGCCTTTTTTCAGAACTTGGATTTATTTCACCAGCAGTTTTAAAATCAAAAAGACCTTATGCGCTCATTGTCATTCTTGTGATTGCTGCGATTATCACGCCGACCCAGGACATCTTTAATATGTTACTTTTTGCGGTCCCCATGATGCTGCTTTACGAATGCGGGATCTTATTAGCCGCCTATGCTCAAAGGAAGGGAAGTGCGAGATGAGTCCAGGAAAAAAACTTGCTGCTATTTCTTTATCGACTATGCAATTCGATAAAATCACATGGGTTCTTTCGGCAACATGTTTTCTGCCTTTCCTTTTTCATTTAATTCCTTGGCATTTTCCCGTGCCCATCGGAGCTGTGTGGCTGCCGATGTTTTACGCGCCGTGCCTTGCCGCACTGCTTTACCGGCCTCATGTAGGAATTTTTGCTGCCCTGATTGCGCCATCCCTTAATTCGGTTCTGTTTGGAAGACCTGAAAATCAAATGGTGCTTTCTCTGACAGTCGATCTTCTTGTTTTTACGATGCTAACTTGGGAAATCTCAAAACGGTTTATGATGATCGCTCCTCTTATAGGTTTTTTAACGGCAAAGTTAGTGGGCCAAATATTATTTAGAGGAGCTTCTGGTTCTCTTTTTTCTTTGGAGTCATGGACATTGTGGGTGAAACACTTGGGACTAAGTTTCCCGGGGATCCTGATGCTGTTCGTGATCAGCATTTTCTGTATTCGATGGAAAGAAAATGGGAATCCATGATCAGCTTGTCCTTTGAAAGAATTATGAAACAGCTTGAAGTTTTTAAACTGCCACGCGTGCACTATGTCCTTGCGATTGCAGAAGGCGGCCTTGTACCGGCGAGTCTTGTCGCCTTGAAACTCAAAGTGCCGATGGGGATGATCCGGATTCGTTTTCGTGATTCTCAAAATCAAATACTTTTTCAAGATCCGAGACTATTTCAAAAGCCTGGGATACCAAAAGGCATCCAATCCGTGCTGATTGTCGATGATGTTTCAGTGACCGGTAAGTCGCTGGCGCTTGCGAAATCTTTTATGGCTAAGAAATGTAAGGTCAAGACCATGGTCTTCAAAGGGAAAGCGGATTATGTTTTGTTTCCCGAGCTTCGACCCTGCGTCATGTGGCCGTGGAACAAATTGCGCGGATAAGTAAGGAGTGCCAATGAATCAATTTTTTTATCGGCTCGAAAATATCCTGAAAGAACAAATTTCAAGACGGACATTTCTCAAGATTATTCTCAGCGGACTTTTAATTTTAATCTCCCAAAACGCTTTTTTGAAGTGGGTATTTGCCAAACAAAAACCATCAGGGCCGAGAACGAAACGTGAAGTAAAAACGCCTTATGATCTTGTGGCCATCGAAGGGAAGGATCCTTACCAGAATACGGTACGTGCCGTTGAAGCGCTTGGAGGCATGTCTCAATTTGTCCGAAAAGGGGATATTGTGGTTGTGAAACCCAATATGGCATGGGATCGTACCCCCGAACAGGCTGCGAATACGGAGCCGCAGGTTGTTGCGGCTTTGGTGGCATTGGCATACCAAGCCGGTGCGAAACGCGTCAATGTTTTTGATGTGGCTTGCAATGACGAAAAAATGGTTTATGAGCGGAGTGGCATCCGGAAGGCAGCGCTGGAAAAGGGAGCTTTGGTTTATTTTCCGAATCATTGGGATATAGTAAAAGCCCGTTTTCCTTATAAAAGCCCGATGGAAAATTGGCCTATTCTGCGTGATGCGATTGATTGCGATGTGTTTATCAACGTGCCAGTCGTCAAGCACCATCGTTTGGCGACATTGACGCTTTCCATGAAAAATCTGATGGGAGTTTGCAGCGGTGTCCGTGGTTTAATGCACATCGATATCGGAGAAAAACTGGTGGATCTAACGGATTATATCAAGCCGGAGCTGACAGTCATGGATGCGACGCGCGTGCTTTTGCGGAACGGGCCGAGCGGTGGCAATGTAGAAGATGTGGCGGTTCTCAACAAGGTTTTTGCATCAACGGATTATGTGCTGGCAGATGCTTACGGAGCAGCCTTAATGAAACAGGATCCCATGAGTATTTCCTATATTCGGATAGCCACCGAACGCAATCTGGGCTTAAGCGATCTGTCCAAAGCAAACATCTTTGAAAAAAAGGTGTGATTCGTGAAAAAGCCTTGGGTTTTAATCCGGCGTCTTTCGCAGTGCCTGTTTCTTGTTTTTTTTGTGTATGTGCTTTGGTCGACTACGTTTCCTTTGCACGGTAAAATTTCTCCTGAGATCCTTTTTCAAATAGATCCCCTCGTGATGTTTTTCACATCCCTTAGCGAGCGCGTCCTCCTTTCGGGGGTTTCTATTTCCATGGGGTTTCTTTTGTTATCGCTTATTTTAGGCCGATTTTTTTGCGGCTGGATTTGTCCTCTCGGAACGATGAGCGACTGGATGGCATCTCTGAATTCCCGAAAAAAAATTTTGAATGACGAAACAAACCGGTGGATTAGAAAAGTTAAATACCTTTCGCTTGGAATCGTGGCGATTTTTGCTATTCTCGGAATCCAGATTGCATGGGTTTTTGATCCCATTGTTATTGCTGCACGTTTTGTTTCGTTGAATGTGATTCCTGCGGTTACATGGACGGTAGAAAAACTTTTTATTTTTTCAATCCAGAATTTCAATCTTCACCATAGTTTCGTTTATGATGCCTATAGAGCTCTCAAACAATCTTTTCTAGGGATAAAGATTTATTATTTTTCCAATGCCCTAGTCATTTTGCTTTATATTCTTTTGATTTTTGCTGGTGCCCTTATTTTTTCAAGGCTTTGGTGCCGGGTGCTGTGCCCTTTGGGAGCCATTTTTGCTTTGGTATCCAAAAGATCTCTTTTAGAACGGCAAACGCAAGAGTGTGCCCAGTGTCAGATCTGCCAGAAGCGGTGCCGGATGGGTGCGATTCATAACGATGCCAGCTACCAGAAATCCGAATGCATTTTATGTATGGATTGTGTTTATGATTGCCCTGGAGGAAAGACGCGATTTGGTTGGCAGGATAG
Organism: Candidatus Omnitrophota bacterium; assembly: GCA_022711115.1. Lineage (GTDB taxonomy): Bacteria > Omnitrophota > Omnitrophia > Omnitrophales > Aquincolibacteriaceae > JAKLFP01. The sequence continues at coordinate 9,745 of JAKLFP010000010.1, forward strand.
GAAAACAGCGGAGGTTTCTTTAACTACAGTCAAACAACCCGCGGGGAAAGGAATTACACGGAAAGAATTTCTGTTTTTGTTTTTTACATCCCTGGTTTCGCTGGCGGCGGGGAAGATAAATTCTAAAAATAAGCTTACCGGAAATCAACGAAAAGTCATTCGGCCTCCCGGTGCGCTCACGGAGGCGGAATTTGTGGATCGCTGTATTCGGTGTGGTAACTGCATGAAAGTCTGTCCCACGAATGGACTTCAACCCGTCATGATGGAATCCGGAGCCGAGGGGATTTGGACGCCGAAACTTGTTCCTGAGATCGGATACTGTGAATATGCTTGTACGATGTGCGGACAGGTTTGCCCAACCGGGGCTATCGGAAAACTTTCTTTGCCCACAAAACAAAACACCAAGATCGGGATAGCTGTTGTCAATCATGCCACATGTTATACCTGGGCTTATCATAAGAATTGTCTTGTTTGTGAAGAGCATTGTCCGGTTTCGGACAAAGCAATCAAGGTGATTGAGGAAGTTTACAATGGCCACAAGCTCCTGAAGCCGCAGGTAGATCCTAACTTGTGTATTGGATGCGGGATATGTCAAAATGTCTGTCCGCAGCGGCCGATGCGGGCCATTCAGGTAAGGCCCTTTTAGAGATTTTGTGCCAGCTTTAACTTAAATTGACAAAAGCCTTCACTTTTTCTAAAATACCGCCCTTGTTGTATTTATGGCCGTTGCACTTATGATCTCACGAAGATGTTGTGGGATGATCTTCAGAGGAAAAGTCCCCTAACTTTTTGATGCGTGTTTCATCAGTCGGCTAGCCGCGAAGTTTAAAAACATAACAGCGCAAAAAGTGTCTTAAGCGAGTGTAGCATAGTGGTAATGCTCTGCCTTGCCAAGGCAGCTACGAGGGTTCGATTCCCTCCACTCGCTCCATACTTTTTCCCAATGAAAAAGTATTACGGCGTGAGGCCTTAGGGAAAGTCCTTCACGCCTATGAGCATGTTTTATATATCGAGGGAATCGAAGTGAGTGCTGCCTGCAAACATGACAGGTGTCATGTTTGTAGTGCGAGTGGCCGGCCGGAGCGAAGCGTAGGCGCCGATTTCCTCCACTCGTCCCATGCTTTTTTTTCAACTCTGAAGGGATGGGCAAAAAAACTTGGCAAAAAGATATTAACTGCAGGAGTTAAACAGAGTCTTTGATGATAATTTAAAAACGTGAAATTTTTTGAAACCTTTTCATAGATAAGGCGGACAATGTGTTGCTGAAAAAGAAAGAAGAAAAAAAAGATAACCTTTCGGACACCGGAGCAATGCCATCTCAGGAAGCGTCCAGCAAAGTCAAAATTCAAGACGGTAAACCTTGCGAAAAGATTCTGACTATCGAAGTTGGTAAGGAAAGAATTTTAGAGGAATACGAAGTATTTTATAAATCGATTGCCCCGAGAGCCAAAGTGCCTGGTTTCCGCCCCGGGAAAGTGCCGCGTGATGTGCTTGTCATGCACTATGAAAAAAATGCTAACGATTCGGTGTTGGAAACGCTTCTGTCGGAATCTTTGCCGAACGCACTTCGCGAAAAAAACTTAAGACCCTTGGCGACCCCCGAGATCCAGGATATCCAATTTAGTAAAGAAAAGTTAATCTACAAAGCGCATATTGAGATCAGGCCGAAGATCAAGCTTTCTCGTGTTACCGGTCTTGCCGCAAAAAAAGAAAAAGCCGAAGTGAAACCTGAGGATGTTGAAAAAATGCTCAAACAAACCCAAGAGATGCATGCCCAATATAAGGCGGTGGAAGGTCGTGCTGCAAAAATGGGGGATTTTGTGATCTCGGATTATGTGTGTACGGTGGAAGGTAAGGAGATGGAAAAACGCAATGACGATTGGATTGAGCTCAAGGGGGATGAATACCTGAAAGGTTTTTCCTCGCAACTCGTTGACGTGAATGTCGGCGAAGAAAAAGACGTTCTGATCGATTTCCCTCAGGATACGGCGGACAAGAAGGTCGCCGGGAAAAAGGCTGTTTTTAAAGTCAAGGTCAAGGAGATCAAAGAGAAAATACTGCCGGCGCTGGATGATGAATTCGTAAAAGGAATCGGTGAATACAAGGATCTCAATAGTTTAAAGGAAAAGATCAAAAACGATCTCGAAAAACGTGCTATTGAGGAAAAAGAAGCTGCGTTTGAAAAAGAACTCCTCAATGAACTGATCAAGAACAATAAGATGGATATCCCGAACGGTCTGCTGCATCGTCGGGCGGAATATTTAATGGATCAATCCCGGCAGCAATTCCTTTCTCAAGGTGGGGTGGACGAAATTTTCGACAAAGAAAAAGAGAAAATGCGCAAAGAATTCGAGCATGAAGCCGGGCGTCAGATCCAGCTGGCATTTCTTTTGGATGAAATTGCGGAGACGCAGGGAATCAAGGCGGAAGAATCGGAGCTGAAACAAAAATATGAGAATTTAAGCCAGCGATACCGTCAGTCTGTGGAAGTGATTGCAAAGTATTATCAGGAACATAAGGAAGCCAGAGAGTCGTTGCTGGATCAGGTCCGGAACGAAAAGGTCATTGAGTTCTTGAAACAGAATGCGAAAATAAGCCGTTAAAAAATCCCAAACAAAGAGAATATAAAGAGGAGGACCCTATGAGTTATTTGGTTCCGATGGTGATTGAAACAACAGGAAGAGGGGAGCGAGCTTATGATATTTATTCCCGTCTGTTGAAAGACCGTATTGTTTTCATCGGTACGCCGATCGATGATGTCATTGCGAATCTCATTATTGCTCAGATGCTTTTTCTTAATATGGAAGACCCGGACAAAGATATCAATATCTACATCAATAGCCCGGGCGGTTCCGTGACGGCAGGCCTAGCGATTTATGATACCATGCAATTCGTTAAATGCAATGTCGCCACTTTTTGCATTGGCCAGGCGGCCAGCATGGGGGCGGTCCTTCTTTCCGCGGGCACCAAAGGCAAACGCTACGCGCTTCCGAATGCTCGTGTGATGATCCATCAGCCGTGGGGTGGGGCTCAAGGAACAGCTTCGGACATCCACATTCAGGCCAAAGAGATCCTGAAACTCAAAGATCAGTTAAATAAAATTCTAGCGCATCATACCGGACAGCCGATGGACCGTATTGAAAAAGATACGGACCGCGATTATTTCATGTCCGCGCAGGAGTCAAAAGATTACGGTATTGTCGATTCAGTCATCACTTTAAGAACGGAGGTTGCAAAATCATGATTAATCCAGCTATTCTTCTAACACCCGGTCCGACACCAGTTCCAGAAGTAACGCGCAAACTTATGGCGGAACCGATGTTTCATCATCGGACGCCGCGTTATCGAAAAATCTTCGGAGATGTTTCCGAAAGGATCAAAAAAATTTTTATGACAAAGAATCCTGTTTATACGTTTGCCGGTTCGGGTTCCTTGGCCATGGAAGCATCACTCGTAAATTTCCATTCGGCTGGCGACAAGATTCTTGTGGTTGAAAACGGGAAATTTGCCGAACGTTTCACTCTCATTGCCAAGGCTTTCGGGCTTAACCCGATTAGCTTGAAGATACCGAACGGCGAGGCCGTGCCGCCCGCACAGATCGAAGAAGCCCTGAAGAAAGATCCGGATATTAAAGCGGTTTGTTGCCAGCTTTGCGAAACCTCAACGGCGGTATTGAATGACATCAAATCCATTGGCGAGATTGTTTCTAAAACAAACGCGCTTTTAATTGTGGATGCCATTTCCGGTCTTGGGGCCGACCGGCTTGAAACGGATCAGTGGCATGTGGATCTCGTGATTGCGGGTTCCCAAAAAGCCCTGATGCTTCCTCCGGGGCTTGCGTTTTTGAGTGTCAGCGAAAAAGCCAAGCAGCGCATGGCGACCGCGAAACTGCCGCGTTTTTATTATGATCTCAAGCATTACGAAAAATCCATGAAGGATAGCGACACACCGTGGACGCCGGCATTAACGTTGGTGGTCGGTCTTCAAAAGACGCTCGATCTTATCGAACAGGAAGGGTATGAGAACGTCTTAAAGCGATGTGCCGCCAATGCCGCGTTTACGCGCGAAACATTGCAAAAAATGGGACTCAAACTTTTCTCGAAAGCACCTTCATCTACCGTCTCGGCCGCTTGTTTGCCTGAGGGGCTCGACGGCGAAAAACTTTGCAGCATCATGCGTGATGAAAAAGGTGTGGTTATTGCCGGCGGGCAAGGCGAGCAGATGAAAGGCAAAATCGTTCGTGTTTGTCATATGGGAGCCATCACGAAAAAAGATATCGAGACTGGACTTAAGATTCTCGGTGAAACCCTCAAGGAGATGAAGGCTTCTTCCGGTTCCTGTTGCTGTTCCTGTCAATAATCAAAAGGGAACGAACCGTTAGTGAAATCATCTAAAGAGGAGATATTAAAATGAAAATTCTTGTGTCGGATGCTTTGGGTCAGGGAGGGATGGACATCCTTCGAAAAGAAAAAAATATTCAAGTGGATGAGAAAGTCGGCTTGAAGCCCGAGGAACTTAAAAAGATCATCGGGGAATATGATGCGATTCTCGTTCGCAGCGCTACCAAGGTGACGGCCGAGATCATCGAGGCGGGTAAGAAGCTTCGCGTGATCGGTCGTGCGGGCGTCGGTGTGGATAATGTGGATCTCGAAGCTGCCACTAAGCGCGGGATCATCGTGATGAATACGCCGGAAGGAAATACCATCTCAACTGCGGAACTCAGTTTTTCGATGCTGATGGCTGTTGCTCGTAACCTGCCGCAAGCGGATGCGCATGTTAAAAAAGGCGAGTGGAAACGGAGCAAGTTTCAAGGTGCGGAATTGAACGGGAAAACGCTCGGGATCGTAGGTTTTGGCCGTATTGGCCGTGAAGTTGCGAAGCGAGCCAATGCCTTCAATATGAAAGTCATGGTTTTTGACCCCTTTATTTCCAAAGAGGCCGTGAAGGAATATCCCGTGGAGTTCGTGGATGTTCCGACACTCCTTAAAAATTCAGATTTTCTCACCTTCCACACACCTCTTACAGCGGAAACCAAGAACCTTCTCAATAAAGAGACTTTCAAGTTGTGCAAAAAAGGCATGCGCATCGTCAATTGTGCTCGCGGCGGGATTGTCGATGAATCCGCGCTCGTGGAAGCTGTTCAGACCGGGCAGATCGCCGGTGCTGCGTTTGACGTTTTTGTGAACGAACCGCCTCCTGCAGACCATCCGCTGCTCAAACTGCCGCAGTTTATCTGCACGCCGCATCTTGGTGCCGTGACCCAGGAAGCGCAGGAGAATGTGGCTGTGGATGTGGCGAAACAGGTGATCGATGCTTTGAATGATCGTGCGATCCGCAATGCGGTGAACATGCCGAACCTTGACCCGGACACGCTGAAAGGCCTCAAACCCTGGCTTGTGTTGGCGGAAAAGATCGGGATGCTTTACACGCAGCTTTTTGAAGGTAGCATCAAGAAGGTTGAGATCCGCTATGGAGGAGACCCGACCCGTTTTAAAACGGCGCCGCTTACCATCGCGATTCTCAAAGGTCTTTTGATGCCGATTTGCGGGGATACGGTAAACTTTGTAAATGCCCCGGCCATCGCCAAAGAACGCGGGATCAATGTTACGGATGGAACCAGCACTGAAGCGACCGATTTTTCGAGTTTTATCGATGTCGAGGTTGTTCAAGGCAAGGAAACGCACCGCGTCATGGGAACGCTTTTTAACCAGCAACCGCGTATTGTCCGCATCAATGATTTTCTTATCGATGTGGAACCGGTGGGGTGGGTTCTTTTTGTGAAGAACGAAGATCTTCCCGGTGTTGTCGGGACGGTGGGGACCATTCTCGGTAAAAACGGCATCAACATCGCGGAAATGTCGCTTGGGCGTGTCGGCAAAGGCAAGAAAGCTTATGCCATGACGGCCATCAACACGGACAGTGAAGTTCCCGCAAAAGTGGTGGCTCAGATCAAAAAAGGGAAACCCGTTCTTGACGTAAAAGTGGTCAAGTTATGAATCGTATCCTGATCGGTGCCCAATGGGGCGATGAAGGCAAGGGGAAGGTCATCGATATCCTTGCTGCTAAAAGTGACATTGTTGTCCGCTATCAGGGTGGACCGAACGCCGGGCATACCATCAAGGTGAAAGGACGGAAATTCGTCCTGCATTTGATTCCTTCGGGTGTTCTTTATTCCAAAAAGATCTGCGTGATCGGAAACGGTGTTGTCATCGATCCCGACGCGCTTTTTGAAGAGGTCAAAATGCTCGCGCAAGGCGATATCGAGGTCCGTAATCGGTTGTTTATTTCCGACCAGGCGCACCTTATTTTTCCTTACCACCGTTTGATGGACCAGCTTCGTGAGAATAGTCTCAAAAAAGGTAAGGCGATCGGGACGACCAAGCGCGGAATTGGTCCCTGCTATGCCGACAAAATGGCTCGTGTGGGGATACGTATCTGCGACCTTCGCTCCATGAGTTATTTAAGACAGCGGCTTGCGGATGTGGTGAAGGACCGCAATGCGATTTTAACGAAAGTTTACAAGGTCCAACCGATTTCATTCGAAAAGACCTTTGCCTATTGTCAGAAAATCCGTTCGCGTTTACTTGAATTTGCGATCGATACCCCCAAATATCTTTATGAATCTTCCAAAGCCGGGAAGAATATTCTGTTCGAAGGCGCTCAGGGGACACTTCTTGACGTGGATCATGGCACTTATCCCTTTGTGACTTCGTCGAACGCTACTGTGGGAGGTGCGATTACCGGGTCAGGTATCGCACCGACTTTCATTGATCGGATCATCGGTGTGGTCAAGGCGTATACGACACGGGTGGGTGAAGGCCCTTTTCCTTCCCAATTTCCTTCCAAGCTGATGGAACAGATCCAGAAAAAAGGCGAGGAATTCGGTTCCACAACCGGACGACCGCGCCGTTGCGGTTGGTTCGATGCGGTGATCGTGCGTCACGCCGTACGGATCAACGGTCTTGACGCCATGGCGATCATGAAACTGGATGTGCTTTCCGGACTGAAGAACCTTAAAATAGCGACGGCCTACCGGATCAACGGGAAGATCACGCGTGATTATCCTCATGCGATCAACGAATTCTCTGTGGCGAAGCCCATCTATGAGACCATGAAAGGATGGAATGAGGATATCACCGGTTGCAAAAAATGGAACGACCTGCCAGTGAATGCGCGCAAGTATCTCAAAAGGCTTGAAACACTGACTGAAACTCCGATCAAAATGGTTTCGGTCGGAAGCCAGCGCCATCAGACAATTTTTCTATAGGCCATGGATACTCTTAATCCCATTCCCCAGCACGTTGCGATCATCATGGATGGCAATGGCCGTTGGGCCAAACAGCAGGGATTGATGCGTGTAAAGGGGCATGAGATCGGGGCTCAGCGAGCCGAAGAAATCATGAAAGCGGCTCAGGACAAAGGTATCCGTTTCCTGACGCTTTACGCCTTTTCCAAAGAAAACTGGCGCCGACCCAAAATGGAAATAGAATTTTTAATGGGGCTTCTTTCTTCCTATCTGGATAGTCGGTTGGAAAAGATTGTTCAAAACAATATCGTATTTAATGTGATTGGCGAAATTCAAGACCTTCCGGATTCCTTACAAAAAAAACTCATCAAGACCATGGAAGCCTCAAAAAATAACACAGGTCTTGTTGTGACCTTCGCCTTAAGTTATTCAAGCCGTCGGGAGATTTTGCTGGCCTGCCGGAAGATTGCAACCCAGGCGGCGCAAGGGGAGTTGAAGCCTTCGGAGATTTCGGAAGAGACGATATCCGGGAATCTTTATACTGCCAACATGCCGGACCCAGACCTCTTGATTCGTACCAGCGGGGAATATCGGATCAGCAATTTTCTTTTATGGCAGATTTCTTACGCGGAACTTTATATCACGTCGAAATTCTGGCCGGATTTTACCCGCGAGGAATTTGATAAGGCCATCGAAGATTACCAAAAACGGGAAAGACGTTTCGGACATACATGCGCGGCGGGTGGAGGAAATCCATGAACCAGCTCACAAAACGATTGCTAATTTCCTTGGTTTTTATTTCCATAGCGATTGCGGCTATTTTTTTTATGCCTCATTGGTTCTTTTTTCTGGTCATCGAGGCATTTATTTTGTTGGGGCTGAATGAATTTTTTTCGCTTGCGGAACAAAAAGGACTCATTATCCATCGCGGGTTCGGGCTTTTCTTCGGTGCGATTCTCCCGTTTTCCGGATATTCGTCGATGCAACCCACCGTTTTATTGATGGTTTGCGTGGCGCTTTTCATATTTCTTTTCCACCGCCGCTCTCCGGATCGTACGATCACAAGTGTTTCCGTCAGTGTTTTCGGGATCATCTACGTGTCCTGGTTTTTCTCTTATCTGATTAAGATCAAGCTCCTTCCAGAGGGTTCGGCCTGGGTGTTCTATACCCTCCTGCTCGTCAAGGCCGGAGACGCCGCGGCCTATTTTATCGGGAAAAAATTCGGAAAAACAAAACTTCTCGAACATGTCAGCCCGAAAAAGTCCATGGAAGGTGCTGTCGGCCAGATGCTGGCGACCATTTTATTGTCCGTTTGTTCCGGTGTTTATTTGAATGTGTCGGTCATCCATCTTTTAATTCTCGGGGTCTTGGTTGGAGCTTTGTCTCTTTTAGGGGATCTTGCGGAAAGTCTGATCAAACGCGATGCCGGGGTGAAAGATTCCGGCGCGATTCCAGGGCTCGGTGGCATGCTGGATATCATGGACAGTTTGCTTTTTACGGTTCCATGCGTTTATTTTTATCTGACCGTTATTCTTGGTCTTGAAAAACTATGAAAAACCTCGTTATCCTCGGATCTTCGGGTTCAGTGGGAGAGAATGCTCTCCATGTTGTGCGGATTCACCCGGAACGTTTTTCTGTTAAGGCGCTGGCGGTCAAAAAGAACATCGAAAAACTCTACGAACAGGCCCGCGAATTCCATCCCAAGCTTGTTTGCATCTATGATCCTCAAAAAGCCAAAGAGGCCGCTTCCAGGTTCAGGAGGTTGGGCATTCGCGTCGTTTCCGGGGATGATGGCCTTTTGGAAGTCGCGACGCTTTCCGGAGTGCATGAAGTGATCTGCGCCATGGTGGGGGCGGTGGGGTTGAGGCCGATTTTCGCCGCGGTCCATGCGAAAAAAAATGTGGCAATAGCAAACAAAGAGCCTCTTGTCATGGCGGGGAAGCTGCTTTTGAGCGAAGCGAAAAAATGCGGTGTGGGGGTGCTTCCGATCGACAGCGAACATTCCGCGTTGTGGCAATGTCTTGAAAAACAGGATCCGGCTTTTGTTAAAAAACTTATCATCACATCTTCGGGCGGACCTTTCCGGAATCGCAAAGGGTCTTTGTCCGGGATCACGCCGTTGCAGGCGTTAAAACATCCGAAATGGAAAATGGGGCCGAAGATTACGATTGATTCTGCGACGCTCATGAACAAAGGGCTGGAAGTGATCGAGGCTTCGAATCTCTTTCATGTGCCCACGGAAAAGGTCGAAGTGGTAATCCATCCGGAAGCGATCGTGCATGCCTTAGTGGAGTTTGTGGATGGATCGCATTTTGCCCATCTCGGCGTGACGGATATGTGCCTTCCGATTCAGTATGCCATGAGCTATCCGGAGAGGCTGGTCAATCACTTGCCGCATCTGGATCTTGTGCGTCTGAAGGCGTTTCACTTTGAAAAGCCGGATCCGAAGCGTTTCCCGTGTCTTGAACTGGGTTACACCGCAAGCCGTATCGGCGGGACGATGCCGGCTGTGCTGAATGCGGCCAATGAGATTGCCGTGGAGGCTTTTTTAAACCGGCATATTGGATTTTTGGAAATCCCAAAGATCATTGAAAAAACCATGAGCGCACATCATTTAATCAAAACGCCAACACTTGCGGATATTTTTGCGGCAGATGCCTGGGCCCGCGAAACCGCTGAGGAATTACAATGAATCATTTGCCGCAAATTTTGAATTTCTTAATTTCTATTCTACCGGCTCTTATCGTTTTTGGAGTTTTGATCATCGTTCATGAGTGGGGCCATTTCATCGCTTGTCGTTTATCTAAGGTTCGGGTCGAAAAATTCTCGATCGGTTTCGGTCCGGAACTTTTCCATTGGCAATCCAAAGAAACGCGATTTTCTCTTTCCATTCTCCCTCTGGGAGGTTTTGTCAGTCCTGCGGGGGAAGAGGCTTCTAAGGTCGGTCCTGAAGGGCCGAAACCCGGAGATTTTCTAGCCGCCTCCACCCTTTCAAGGATCTTTATTATTGCTTCCGGGGTGTTGATGAATTACGTCCTTGCCTTCGTTGTTTTTTGGTGTGTTTTGATGATCGGACAGCCTGTTCCGGGCACCGTGGTGGGCGGTTTTGTAAAGGGTTATTCTGCCGAGAACAGTTTTCTTCGCGTGAACGATAAGATTCTGAAAGTGAACGATCAATCGGTGACGACTTTTAAAGACATTTTGGATCAACTGAATAATGCTCAAACTGAGATGATCAAGCTGAATGTTGAACGACCCCAAACGAACGGAACACCGGAGTTTTTAATCATTCAGATCAAGCCTAAAGTTGAGACCGTGACAGATGTTTTTGGCAAAAAAGGTCAGCTTAAGAGGATGGGAATTATGCCTGACGGAAAAGCGGTTGTTTATGAACGGTATGAACCTTTTCCGGCCCTGAAGAAAGCTTGGGAACTGGAAGTTTTTCATACGGTGTTGACCCACAAAGCGATTTTTTATCTGATCACAGGTCAACTTTCAACCAAAAATCTTATGGGACCGCTTGGAATTATCCAAATAAGCGGTCAAGCGGCAAAAGCGGGGATTGTGACTTTGCTGCAGCTTTTAGCGATCTTGAGTATTTCGCTCGCTGTGATCAACCTTTTACCGTTTCCGGCGCTGGACGGCGGTCATTTGATCTTTCTTTTAATCGAACTCGTTACGGGGAAACGCATCAGCCCCGTGGTGCAGGAAAAGATCACCACCGTTGGTTTTTTTCTGCTGATGGCTCTGATGGTTTTTGTGATTTATAATGATCTCGACAATATGCGCGTGATCGACGGAATAAAAAATGCTTATCAATTTGTGGTAGGGGAAATAGGAAAGTTTTATGCGCTGGTCCAAAACACTCATTCCTAGTCTTCGAAATGTTCCGAAGGATGCCGAGGCGATCAGCCATCAGCTTGCGTTGCGGGCAGGATTGATCCGGCAACTGTCTTCCGGGGTTTATAGTTATCTGCCGCTTGGTTTTCGCGTATTGCTCAAGATCATTCAAATCATCCGTGAAGAAATGAATCGCGCGGGTGCTTGTGAAGTCCTGCTGCCGGCGCTTCATCCTGCCGAGATCTGGAAGAAATCCGGGCGATACGAAACGCTCGGAGAAGACAAAATCGCATTAAAAAATCGTGCAGGGCATGAGTTTGTGCTTGGCCCCACGCATGAAGAAGTCATTACAGATCTTGTCGGTACCAACATCAAATCTTTCCGCGACCTGCCGCTCAATCTCTATCAGATCCAGACCAAATTTCGCGATGAGGCCAGGCCGCGTTTTGGTGTGATTCGAACCAAAGAATTCATCATGAAGGACGCGTATAGTTTTGATGCCGATGAAAAAGGTCTGGATGTGAATTATCAGAAAATGTCCGAAGCCTATCACCGGATCTTCACCCGCTGCGGCTTGAAGTTTCAAGTCGTGAATGCGGATACGGGAATGATGGGCGGCAAGATGAGTCAGGAATTTATGGTGATTTGTCCTTATGGAGAGGATCGTGTAGCGAGCTCTGAACATGGATATCTGGCAAGTCAGGATATTGCCATGCGAGGAAACCCAAGCCTCACAACTCCCGCGCCGAAATCCGGAAAACCCGAAATGTTTGATACGCCCAATCTTCGGACAATTGATGAGATTTCGCATCGTTACAAAATCCAACCATCGCATATGATCAAGACCTTGATCTATATGGCAGATGGCAAGCCCATCGCGGCTCTTGTGACAGGGGATAGTGAAGTCAATGAAGGAAAGCTTCGTAAGCTATTATCATTAAAAGAGTTGCGTCAAGCTGACGGGCATGAAATTTTAGAAGCGACAGGTGCTCCTGTTGGATTTGCCGGTCCTGTTGGCCTCAAAATTCCTGTTTATGCGGATTGGGATATTCTCGGGATTGCGGATGCTGTGACAGGTGCGAATCAGAAAGATAAGCATTTGAAAAATGTCACGATCGGCCGTGATTTTAAGCCGACAGCGACCGGTGACATCCGTTTTGTGAAAGACGGGGATTCTGCCCCGGATGGCAAAGGCAAACTGGTACTTACGACCAGCATGGAGATCGGGCATATTTTTAAATTGGGAACACGCTATACCGAATCCATCGGAGCCTTTTTCTTAGATGAAAAAGGTGAGCGGAAACCCGCGATCATGGGTTGTTATGGCATTGGCGTGAATCGCATTCTTGCCGCAGCGATCGAACAACATCATGATATCAAAGGCATTCAATGGCCGGAAGCGATTGCTCCTTTTCATTGCGAAATCATTACCATCAATCAAACCGATGAGAAAGTTGTGAAGGTCGCGAGTGATCTTTATCACGAGCTTACGGCTGCCGGTAGAGAAGTCCTTTTTGACGACCGCGATGAGCGTGCCGGCGTCAAATTTAATGATGCGGATCTTGTCGGTATTCCCAAGCAGATTATTATCGGTGAACGTAACCTTGCGCAAGGAAAAGTCGAGATCAAAAATCGACGGACAGGCGAAACCCAACTTGTAGATATTGCTTCACTGAAATCCCACCTTTAAAATCATCGTCAAAAGGCTTCTCCGCTTTGTTTTCCCCGGATGCATGATAAAATGAATTTATGATGCGTCAGAAAACATCCTCGTTTTATGGATCCAAAAAAATCATCCATATCGACATGGATGCATTTTTTGCGGCCGTCGAACAGCGAGATCAGCCGGCACTTAAAGGCAAGCCTGTGATCGTGGGCGGGAACCCTCAAAGCCGCAGCGTGGTAAGCACTTGCTCTTACGAAGCCAGAAAATTCGGCATTCATTCCGCAATGCCAACCGCTCAAGCCAAGCGTCTCTGTCCCCAAGGAATTTTTTTATACCCGAATTTTGAGAAATACAGAGCTGTTTCCAAAACCATTATGTCCATTTTGAATACTTATACACCTTTGGTGGAACAAGTCTCTCTGGATGAAGCGTATTTGGATGTTACGGAGAACCGCTTTAACATCGAAGATCCCGTGACGCTCGCAAAACTGATCAAACAACACATCTTTGCAGTCACACACCTGACAGCGTCCGCGGGTGTGGCCCCCAATATGTTTCTTGCGAAGATTGCGTCGGATATGAAAAAGCCCAATGGAATCACCGTTGTTCCCCTGGAAAAAGTGCCGGATTTTCTCCGGGACCTACCAGTGCGAAAAATACCCGGTGTGGGGCCCCGTACTGAGGAAATCCTGAGCAAGATGAATATTAAAACCTGCGGGGAACTCAAAGATGTTCCCTTCAAGAGCCTTTGTGAAAAGTTCGGGAAATGGGGCATGGAGCTTCACCGCAAAGCACATGGCGAAGAGGACCGTGAAGTCAACCCCTTTTGGGAACGTACTCAACTAAGTGCCGAAGAGACCTTTGCGAAAGATATAACCGACATTTCCTGGCTTAAGAGAAAACTGGCGCAACTTGCGGAGAATGTTTTTCATGATTTACAGCAAGAGGGTCGGACAGGCAAGACGATCGTGCTCAAAGTGAAATACCATGATTTTGAACAGATTACGCGTTCGAAAACTTTGTCGTTGCCGCCGCGGGATTGGTATGTTCTTCATGAAACCGCCTGTGATCTGCTGAAAAAGAAAACCTTGGCCGGCAAAAAACCGATTCGGCTGCTTGGACTGGGGGTTAGCGGTTTGAAAAGCCCAAAGGAAGCAGCTCTCACCAGTCAAAAAGAACTATTTTGATTTCCTTCCCATTCCCCGCAACGGGTAACAAAACAGTTTTTCCCGCAAACAGTACGCCGTGAAGCAATACACCAATAATTTTGAAAGATAAAATCTTCTCGATAAAAACCGTCTCTTTGTTGAAAAAAAGAAGAGGATTTCCTGAAAGCATTTAAAAAAGGTATGAATATAAAACACTCTCGTTTCAAGATTGTGGAAATTCCGCTGCTGCGATTGCTTTTTCAAAAAGACGCATAGCCTCTTTTTCTTGTCCTGCATCACGGCGAATATACCCGAGCAGAACATAAAAAAAAGGATTTTGGGGATCCCTTTGGATCGCATTTCTAAGCAACTGGGTAGCTGAGGAGGTTTGCCCTGTTTTTCTTAAAGAAATAGCCCAATCGGGAAGAAATGTTTTTGAATCGAGATGTTTGATTAACAACGCGGCAAGGGAAGCTGATTCTTGATAAAAAAGTTTTTTTGTGTCGGTGTCTAATCGGGAGTAGCAATTGGTCATGTTGTTTAAAACGGCAAGATCGCCTAGTCCCAATGCGATCGCTTTATGATAATGCATGAGAGCCAATCGATCATTTTTAATGCCTTCCCCGGCGTAAGCCTCTCCTAAAGCAACATGAGGCAGTATTTTTTCAGAGGATTCTTTAAGGTCATTTCCCCATAACGCGAAAGGACTTCTCCAGAACTCATTTCTGGAATAAGTTAAAAAAGAAAAGACCAAAATGATCAATAAAGCAATCGCTAAAAAGCGTGTGGCAGAGCGGATGATGGCCCATAACGCGAATGATAAAAAAAGAGTGAATCCAAACATCGGGAGATAAAGACGGTGTTCAAAAATGACGTCGCGGATAGGAATAATCGAAGATTCAACGCTTAAGGTCAAAAAAAACCAGAGAATGCCAAAAGCGAGCAGCGGTTCTTTTTTAAAAAGAGCGATGGCGAATAAAAAAATACTTCCAAGAAGCAGCAAGGCCGACCACGTGTCCGGATCTCCGGGGAAAACGGAAGGGAGGTAACCGTGACTGACGCATTGGTGGATCGGTAGAAGAAGAAGTCGCAGATAGGTCCTGAGAACTCGGAATTGAGTTAAAAGATAATCCCAACGGGACATGTCCGTGTCTGCTTTTGGAAGGATATTCGTCATGGTTTCTGGATGAAAGAAGGGCAAGATAAATTTCCCGCTGAAAAAAATCGGGATGACCGGCAAAAGAACGGCAAAAGGCAACCAGCGGAAGAATTTTTTTGTGAGGGATTCTTTTTGGGAAAGCGGGAAAAAACAAAAATCCGCAAGGAGAATCATAAAAGGAATTGTAAAACTGATTTCCTTGGTAAGCATGGCCAATCCAGTGAAGACGAGAGAAAAGATGTAAAACCTTTTTTGTTCAAGTCTCGCTTTCAAGTACATCAGAAGGGCTGTGATGTAAAAGAGGGTTGCCAGTGTAGCTGTCCGTTGGACAATATAAGTAACCGCCTGGGTTTGAAGCGGGTGCACTGCAAAAAAGAGGGCCGTGATTAGTGAGAAGGCATTTTGCTGTGATGAAGGGAGACGGTCCTGCATGGCGGGTGTGCGGAGAATCATGCGTGTCGTTTCGAAGACCGCGAGTGAAGCAAGCAAATGGATCAACAAATTGATGAGATGATAGCTCCAAGTGTTTTCACTGGCGAAAGCATATTGCAAGGCGAAGCTAAAGGCTGTGATGAATCGGGCATGAGTGAAATCCCAGATTAATCCCAGGTTTAGCGGTGAATGTACGATGGGATAATTGGTTAAGATGTAATGAAAGTCGTCCAAATGAAAAGGCACAATCAGTGTGTTGCTGTAAACAGCGATTCCGAAGAGAACGATGAGGAGGATAGCTGTTTGGAAGCGTATGATTTCTTTTTGCATAAAGATCCTACAATTATCTAACGCGGGTTTTCTTTATTTGTCTGAATTAATCGGTATAGTCTCTGCGCTATTTCTTTTTGCCCTATAACTTCCATTTTTTTAATTTGTTCTTTTACCAAATGGATATCGCCTTGCTGTAAATAAATTTCTCCCAATGCTAACACGGGGTCCGGATAAGTCGGGTCCAAAGCGCATGATTTTTTTAAAAACCGGACGGCTTCTTCCGGTTTTCCGTTATTTTTAAAAATGATCCCAAGCTGGCAATAAGCCGGGGCATAATAGGGATTTATTCTCATTACTTTTATAAACTGCGTCACTGAATTTTTAATGTCACCTTTTTTTTGGTAGGCCACACCCAAATTGTAATGTCCGATTGCAAAATACGGCTTGATTTTTATAGCTTTTTGCAAGTTCGCAATGGCACGGTCGACGTCATTTTTTTCGCTATAAAGAACTGATAAATTATTTAAAACATCGGCTTGCTGCGGATCAATTTCAATAGCTTTGTTGTAGAGCATTAAGGCTTTTTCTTTATCACCTTCAGTGTTGTATAAAATGCCTAAGTTGTAATAACCCCGGGGATCTAAAGGATCTTTTTCTATTATTTTCTCATAGTATTCTCTGGCTTTTTCGAAATCCTTTTTTTCCAAATAAGCCCTGGGTAAATTAATATAGCCCCTTTTTTTATCGGGTGATTTTTGCATCACATCTTCCCAGAGCGAAACTTCCGTTCTCCAAACATAGTTTCGGGCATAAGTGAGCGAGGAAAAGGTGAGAATCATCATGGCGGCAATGGCAACGAAAAGCGGGGTCTTTAGAAAGAAAAATAGTGTGGTGGCTAGAAAAATCGCACACCCGGCAAGGGGAAGATACATGCGATGTTCGGCGATGACGTCATTAAGCGGAATGATAGTTGATTCCACGCTTAAGGTCAGGAAAAACCAAAATAGGGTGAATGCAACCAATCGGTTTTTCTTAATCATCCAGATTCCCATGAGGAACAATCCTGATAGTAATAAAAAACATAATAAAGTTTTTGGTTCCAGCAAAGAATGGGCAATCGGATAGTCGTAATCAACATTTTGATGAATGGGGAATAGCAATAGCCTTAGATACGTGCATAAGACGTTAAATTCCGTTAACAAATATTCCAGGCGTGAAAATACATTTTTTTGAGCTAACGGGTTCGGAAAAAATTGATGGGGTGACGTGTACAAGGTGTTCCCGCTGCTCATAAGGGTCAAGCAGGGTATGATGATTAACAGCAATAGAAAAGGGAATAATTTTGTAAAAATCTTTCTTTTATTACCCGAAAATCCGAAAAATAAACATTCAATGAGTCCCAGCATCAAAGGTAAGGTGAATGCGATCTCCTTGCAGAACATGGCCAAAACAGCCATGGCAAAGGCTAAATAAAAATGCACTTTTTTTCCATCTAGCCTTTCTTTTAAATAAAAAATGATCGTTCCAAGATAAAAAAAAGTCGCCAGAGAAGTTGAGCGTTGAAAGATGTAGGTGACAGCCTGGGTTTGAAGCGGATGTGAGAGAAATATCAAAGCGCTGAAAACAGACAAATAATGTGAAGCGTTCTGAGAATATTTTCCAAGCATTTGGGGGGTCGACAGAAGCAATAAAACCAAAAAATAAACCAAAAACGAGTTTGACATATGTATGGCAAAATTTAAGAGATGGAAACCGAAAACTTGGTGCAGACTTATGCAGTTGTTGAGTGCGAACGATAGATGACAGAGGAACCTTGTCTTCTCATTAAAGTTCCATATGGCCGGGATATTCGAAAGGTTATAAACGGTCCAGTTTTTTAAAATGCGTGGGATGGCATCAAATTGAAAAGGAACATTCCAAGAGTTGGAGTAGATAAGAGCGCCTAATCCTAGAAGAAGCGCCAGGATCATGTAGTGCCTTATTTTTTCTGAAAATTCTTTCATCTTTGGCGTTTTCCCCGGCGTTGCTTGTTGCCGAAATTCTAATTCATGAGAGAATCTTTAGTTGCGAATTTAAAGTAAAATATTATACTAAACAAACTTATGGAACAAACGTTATTCGAAAAAATATGGAACACCCATGTCGTAAAGACCTTCCCGGACGGAACGGTGCTTCTCTACATCGACCGCCAATTGGTCCATGAGGTGACGAGTGCGCAGGCTTTTGAAGGCTTGCGTCTTTCGGGACGCAAGGTACGTCATCCGGAATTGACGTTTGCGACCATGGATCACAATGTGCCGACCGATGCTGATCGTTTCCATATCAAGGATTTGGTTGCGAAGGCGTCACTGGAAGCGCTTTCCAGAAATTGTAAGGAATTTGGCATTACCCTTTATGACTTGCACAGCGACAAACAAGGTGTGGTCCACATCGTCGGGCCTGAACTTGGAATCACTTTGCCGGGGACTACGATCGTTTGTGGTGATTCTCATACGGCCACGCACGGAGCCTTCGGGGCCTTAGCGTTCGGGATCGGAACTTCGGAAGTGGAACATGTGCTTGCCACCCAGTGTCTTTTACAGAAAAAGCCGAAAACATTTAAAGTGGAATTTACAGGCCAAGCAAAATATCCGGTCACGGCCAAGGACCTTATTTTGAAGCTGATCGGGATGATCGGCACTGCCGGAGGGACTGGTTTCGTTATCGAATTCTGCGGGGAAGCGATTCGCGCTCTTTCCATGGAGGCCCGTATGACCCTTTGCAACATGGCCATTGAGGCCGGGGCGCGTGCTGGCATGATCGCACCAGACGATGTCACTTTTCAATATATCGCTTCAGGCAATCGACCTTTTGCGCCAAAGGGAAAAGACCTTGAGAAATGCATGGCTTATTGGAAAATGCTGCCGACCGATGCAGGCGCGAAATTTGATCGTGAACTTTCGATCAATGCCTCCCAAATCGCTCCACAAGTGACTTGGGGGACGAGTCCGGGTATGGTTGCAGATGTGACGGATTGCGTTCCAGAACCGGATCAGGTTAAAGGGTACAGTTGCGCGGATGTGGAAAAGGCTTTGAAATACATGGGGCTCAAGGCAGGTATGCCGATCACAGATATCAAAATCGATACGGTTTTTATCGGGAGTTGTACCAACGGTCGCATTGAAGATCTGCGAGCTGCGGTCAAATACCTCAAAGGTCAAAAAGTTGCTTCGGGAGTTCGCGTCTTAGTGGTGCCGGGTTCGCAGCAGGTAAAGAGACAAGCGGAAGCGGAAGGTCTGGATAGGATTTTCCTGGAAGCCGGTTGCGAATGGCGCGAAGCTGGTTGCAGTATGTGTCTTGCCATGAATCCGGACCAATTGAAACCTGGAGAGCGTTGCGCCTCAACATCCAATCGTAATTTTGAAGGACGGCAAGGGAAAGATGGGCGAACGCATCTTGTGAGTGCTGAGATGGCCGCTGCGGCTGCGGTCGCGGGGCATTTTGTGGATATTCGAAAATGGCCGGAGGTGCATTCATGAAAGCCTTTGAAAATTTCCGGGGTTTGATCTTGCCTTTGGATCGTGCCAACGTGGATACCGATGCCATTATCCCGAAGCAATTCCTGAAGTCCGTTTCCCGAACAGGGTTTGGTGAAGCCCTTTTTCATGACTGGCGGTATCTTCCTGACGGGAATCCCGATCCTCAATTTGTCTTGAATCAGGAAGATTACCAAAATGCGACCATCCTGCTTGCCAGGAACAACTTTGGTTGCGGTTCCAGCCGCGAGCATGCGGTCTGGGCTATTTGTCAGTATGGCTTTCGAGTTGTGATTGCACCTTGGTCCGGAGAAGGCAAACATCGAATTCCGGGTTTTGCAGATATTTTTCGCAATAACAGTGTCAAAAACGGCCTTTTGACCATCGAGCTTTCTCCGGAAAACGTAGAAAAGATTTTTCAGTCTATTTTTCAAAACCCTGGTTTGGAGGCAACGGTCCATTTAGAAGAGCAGACCGTTACCTTGCATGTTCCCCAGAACCAGACATTTCATTTCGACATCGATCCCACCGTCAAAGCACGTTTTCTTCAAGGGCTTGATGACATCGGTATTACCCTTAAAGAGGAGAAGTGCATTGCTGCTTTCGAAAAAAAGCATCAAACGCAATTCTTTCCCATTTGATCTGAGCTTCAAAGCCATCGGAAAAAGTCGCAACTCCAATTCTATCTTTTGTTAAGAAAAGCCTCAGTACAGCCGAAAAATGAATACGCCTATCTATGGCAGATCTCTCGGTAGGTCTGTCCTAGTGTCCTGAACCATTGACGGCAAAGGGATGACTTTTATGGAAAAACTCAAAGATAAGACTACGCAAAGCAATCTTACTAATTCACAAGGTGTTTCAGCCCATCGGGTTTCAAAAAAATCCTTTTCTTTATGGGGATTTTTAAACGTTGCAGGACCGATGGCAGGCAGTGGAGAACATGGGAAGACGCTTTTGAAGGAACCTTCCAAGGGACCCGTTTTTCAAAACAGCCCCTCTAGCAATACTTCCAAAGTGAGAAAGTGGGTGGGTTTGGAAGAGAAGGTTGTTCGGGATTATAAGAGGAAAAGCTTGTTCCCTTTTGAAAAATCAGTTCCGGCAACTAAGCCGGCGGCAAATGTTATAAAATCCCCGGCGTTGGAAAAACAAAAGACTGCGGATGCCTTTATCGCTCAAACAGTCACACTATCTTCAAGCCCACTTTCGAGACCTATAGGTCCAGTGACAAAAAAAAAGGAATCTGTCGTATGGATCTTTTTAACGTTTTTAATTCTAGCGGGACTTCCGATCGGGACTTTTGTTTTATTTCATCCCGAAAAATTCCGCATTAAGACGGAAAGGATTTCGCAGGAAATGCTGGCAACACTAGCTTCAACGCAGGCTGAGAATAAAAAGCTGGAGAACGTCTACAGCAAACTTCAAAATGTGTCTACAGATCAACGCAATGAGATCCGTCGGCTCAATTTCGAATTGAGAAATTTATCAGAAGAGCTGAAATCGGTTCGGAAGAAAGAAACAGTTCTAAGCGCCAACGAGAAAAGCTATCGCAGTGAATTAATGCGGATTACGGCCCAATATGAGATTCAGCTTGATACGATGCGCCAGCAAATAGCGGGTCGGGATGAAATTATTATGGCGCTCAAAGCGCAGATAAAAGCTTTTGAAAAAATAATCGATGAAAGCGGTTTTGCCGGAGTGGCGGGAGCTGCTTCTCATATGGCTGTGCGCGGGCAGGCTTCAATGTCTTTCCAAGATAACCCTTCTGCAAACGGGAAAGTGACTCTCATTCACGACCGATATCGTTTCATTGTGATCAATATGGGGGCCCAACAAGGCGCCCGTTTCGGGCAGAGGGTGAATATTTATCAAGAAGGAAGAAAAATTACGGAAGGTGTTGTGGACAGGGTCTATCCGACGATTTCTGCCGTCACGATTTCGGACCGATTTGGTTTGAGTATGATACGGGAAGGGGATGCCATTTCTTTTTCGAATTAAAAAGATCTAAAGGCTAAGGGATATGGGAAAAGGTGTTGGTGTTTATATCGGCTACAGTGAGATAGTCGCCGTCTCTGTGGAAAAAAAATCGAGCGGCACGAAGGTTAAGAATTTTGTGATCGAACCCATCCAGGCTGAGGGGATGCCAGAATCTGATGGCGGAAAATCCAGCAAAATCAAAAAAGTCAGTATTGTATCGAGTGCGATTAAAAGAGCTCTAGAAAAGATTAAAGAGCCCGGGGCGTATGTCAATGCGGCCCTGAGTCCTTCTCAGTCGGTGACGCGTCATTTTATCATGCCGACTGTACCGAAAAAGGATGAGGCTGGAGCGGTTTTTTTTGAGGCTAGCCGTTATATTCCTTTCAAACTTTCCGAATCTATTCTTGATTATTATGCGCAGTTGACCCATAAGAATGTTTTTTCTGTGATGGTGACAGCCGTGAGGCACGAGATTCTTCAAGCATGCCTTGAAGATCTTCGCGGGGCTTCAGCCAATGTGCTCATGATCGAACCCGTTTATTGTGCTGTTGGCCGCGCGCTTCGGGCGTTTAACATGATCGGCAAGACCAAAACTTACGGTTTCATTGTGTTGCAGCAAGACGGAAACGTCAATATCACGCTTACAGCCAATGGAATTGTTTATCTTTCCCGGGATTTTATTTTGAGTGGAAATATAGACGAAGATAAAAGTCGTTTCTATGAAGAAGTCAAAGCTTCGATTGATTACTTTTATAAAATGACCGGAGGCGAGGCGGTCGGGCAGATTTTTTTAACAGGTTCCGGAAATTTAACAACGTGGGTGGAGCATCTTGAAAGTTCTTTTGGTTATAAGATCCGGTTTGACGTTGCTCATTTTCCCAATGAAAAGAATATTTCTCAGGAAAAACAAAATGTCATTCTTATCGCTTATGGTTTAGCGCTTTGGTCTCTCAAGTATCCTTCTCCGTTAGGGAATATTAAACTTCTTCCCAAAGACGAACGAAAATCATCACTATCAAGCTTTCTGAGTTTTCTTTTCTTGGAATGTCTCGCAATCTTTTTAATATTTCTCTTCGTTCGCTTTGTTGCTTTTGAAACCTATTTTTTTCAGCTCAAGGGACAAAATAATTCTATCTTAGAACCTTTAAGACGAGAAGACCCTCAAATGATTTCTCTGCCGCTTGCGGAGCTTCAGTCCGAAAAAAGCAAGCTCGATTCGCGGGCAAAACAATTGAGTAATTTTTTAGCGAGCAAAACACTCTATTCGTCATTTTTTTCAGCGCTCGGGCACGGTGTGCCCAAAGCTATTTCAGTGGATTACATAACCTTTGAGAATGGAGAAGGTAAAACGCATGGGAAAAAAGGGAAACCCAAAAAACGCATGAACTTAAAAGGGCTTTGTTTTCTTCAAAGCGCCGAGAAAGAAGTGGCGACTATCAATGCTTGGATAAAAAAAGTTTCCGAACAAAAAGTAATGGCCGAATATTTCACAGAAATCAAAATAGAAGAAATTGCGCGCGAAAAGTACAAGGACAAAGATTTGACCAAATTCCAGATTTTAGCGGAGTAAAAAGATTTAAATGGCGCTATTACAAATAAAAGAACGACAAAAAGAAATCCTGGTTAAAGGCGCTGCAGGTGTCCTGACGCTTGTGCTCTGCTATCTTTTTATGATCCATCCCGTATTCAGCCAAATCAGGTTTCTCAAGGGAAATATCTCCGAATCTCAGGAAAGAATAAAACTTAGTGCCGCGATAAAAGAACAAAAGAAAAAGATGGTGAAAATGGAAGAAGGTTTAGCCTCGCTTCAAGAGCGGGCTATGATTCTTGGAAGAATTTCAGATCTGGCCAATAAAGCTAAAATGGATGTGCAATCTCTTACCCCTAAAACTCAGGCAGAAGGTAATTATACGAAGTTGACCGTGGAAGTGGATGGTAAATCATCCTTTCTGGCCTTCCATCGCTTTTTACAAGAAGTGGAGAAAGCAGATCTTCCGCTTAATGTTAGAGATGTGTCGGTGCTCCGACAGCGTTTCGAAAATCAACCAAAAGAATCCCGGAATTTACAAGTGCACTTGATATTGGAAACCTATCTGATGCAAAACAAGAAAAAATAAAATGTCTAGAAAAAAATTGTGGTTTTTTTTAATTGTGTTCATGGGGGTGATGTTGCGGACTGTTTTTGTATGCGCAGAGTTGCCGGAGCCTTTACAGAAACAAAATGATGCTGAGGGGAAGGCAGACGTTGAGAGTTTTATCCAAAATGTTTCAGGACAGGTGCTGCAGGATCCTTTTGCGGATAGTTTCGGTATAGATGAACCTGTTGTTGCCGCAACCGACAAACCTGCAACCCCACAGATCACCGCGGTTCTTCAGGGGATCGGATCTGGCCAGGAGGATGCTTATGCTATCATTAGCGGAGACATTTACTACTTGGGGGAAGAAAAAAATGGTATTAAATTGCTTGAGGTTCACAAGGGATGGGTCGATGTACTACTGAACGGTATTTCGAGCAAGCTCCAGTTGTATCCGGAGGAAGATCTTAAGAAGGCCCGCAGGGGACGCGTGAAAAGAGCGGCTGCGGGAGCTTCATCTTCGAATAATTCTGGAAATAAATTTTAAAAATAAAATAAATCGGGGTATTTAAAAAAATGAAAAAACAAATGTTGCAGACAAGAAAAAGTCTTCTTTTTTTGTTTTTTCTTCTTGTCATTCTTTCCGGTATTTTAAAAACGGAAAGTGCCCTGGCAGAAGAAAAAAAATCAGCTTCTGCTTCGGATGCGATGTCGCAAGTGATGCCGGATGTCAAAGCGGAAAAGACGGTTCAGGGGAGATATTACCTGGATTTCAAGGCGGCTTCTCTGATCAATGTTCTCAATGTGCTTTCTTCCTTAAGCGGTATTAATTTTGTGGCAGGACGTGAATTAACGGACAGACAGGTCAATATGATTCTGGATAATGCCAGTCTTGACGATGTTTTGCAGGCCATCGCTAGAGGCTGTAATGTGGACTATGATTTTCTTCCCGGAAAGAATATTTATCTTTTTAGGGCAGCCGCGGATGGGCCTGAGAAACCGGCGCTGGTGACGCGAGTATTCAAGCTTTATTATCTTCAGGTGAGTGAGATGAAAGAAATTTCCGTTTCAGATTCCTCTTCCGGCAGTAGTTCCGACTCCAGTTCCGGTTCCGGTTCCAGTTCTGGCTCCGGCTCTTCTTCGGGCGGTGCTATGGGAGGCACATCGTCTTCAAGCTCGGAAAATGACCTCACCAGTTCTGCAATCTATAAAGCGATTGAAAAAATACTCTCTGAACGCGGGAAAGTATCCGTGGATGATCGCTCCAACAGTTTAATTGTTACCGATAGCGAGGACCGGTTAAGGATGATTGAGGCTGCGATCGTGCAATTGGATCGTCCTCTTGATCAAGTGCTTATTAACGTGATTCTCGTGGAAACCTTTGAGGACTTGGACAGGGAACTTGGGATCCAATGGGGAGACCCTCAAACGGGTGTTTTTGGAACGATCAGTGGCGGATCACAGACAACCACCTTTCCATTCTTATCTGAAGGCGATACGACCTTGAATAACTCTATGTATGGCAGGGATATATGGAGCGGTATATGGAAAGGAGCTCAGCAGATACCCAAGCAATTCAATCCCGGCCATGCCACAGGGGATGTCACTGATGGAACACGAGATTTCACTTCTTTTCAGATTCAGATTAAAGCCATGGAGAATGCTACCAAGCTGAAAATTCTGGCGAAGCCAAAGATCCTTGTGCTGGACAATCATCCGGCGCTTGTCAAAATTGCAACGGACACGGCGATTGGCACCACTTCGACGACAGCCTCGGCAGGAGGGTCAGCAGGGACATCGACCCAGAGCGCCGAAAGAACGGAGACCGGGACGATTCTTCGCGTGACACCGCTTATTAATACCGGAAACCGCATTACGATGACAGTGGAACCGATTTTTTCGACGGTAGATGTTTCCGCCATTCAAGTGGGTGATTTCCCAGCGCAGGATCCCACGGTGCGCACGGCTCGTACGACGATGATGGTCAATGATGGCCAGACGATCGCACTTGGGGGGCTTTTGATGAGTAACCAGTCTAATGAAAATCGAAAAGTACCTTTTTTTGGAAATATCCCTGGGATCGGAAAAGCCTTTTTTACTAGTAATTCCAAGAAACTCAAAGACCGGGAACTCATTCTTTTTGTAACGCCCTATATTATTCGCGATCCATCCGTGCTTGAGACGTCCAATGCGCCTGAGAAACGAATGAGTTTTGATAATGAGACAGCGCCATTTTGGAAAGTGAAACAAAAGGAATGGTATAGAGAAATGAAAGACGGCGCACCCAAATCGACGGAATTTGACCAGTATTTTGATGTTCGAAAAAAGGTCATGGATTCGGTGCTGACGACGCTGAACGACGGCGGGCAGGTAGCAGCCAAGGCGTCTAAGTAAGAAAGGAATTAGAAAGGCATGCGACTCAATGTCCTTTTGGGAGAGTTGCTCATTGAGCGGAAGCTCATTACTTCCGCGCAACTTCAAAGGTCTCTTGAGGAACAGAAAACTTCCAAGGAACCTATCGGACAAATCCTCATCAAGAATAAGTTTATCACCGAAGAAGTTCTTCGTCGGGTTCTTGCCGAGCAGCTGGGCGTTTCTTTTCTTGCCCCCGAACAATTAAAACCGCGGACGGACCAGCGCCTTAAAGAATACTTTTCTATGGAATTTGCCCTGCAGCATATGGTGCTTCCTCTGGAACGAAAGGGACGCGTTCTGAAAGTGGCGTTGGCCAAAATGCCGGACATGATCTTTATTGATAATCTGCGCAAGATCACAGGACTAGATATTCTCACCGTACTATCCTCGGAAAACGAACTTAAAAAAGCCATTGAGGCTTATTACCAAAGCACGAATCTTCAAGAGGCTATTTCTTCCTCCGCGGTCGACGAGCTGATCGAAAAAGAATATGTCCAGGAAAGGGTGATTGACGACCAGGTGCAGCTTGAAGCGACGATTGCAGAAGCCGAAAAAGCGCCTGTGGTCAGACTTGTGGATATGATGATTAAAAAAGCGTTGGAAGATCGTGCCAGCGATATCCATATTGAACCTTCAAGAGATAAAATCACCATTCGTACCCGCATCGATGGTGTCCTCTACGAACTGCCCCCTCCTCCCAAGCAACTTCATAATGCCTTGGTTTCACGCATCAAGATTCTTTCCAAAATGGACATTGCAGAAAAGCGTATCCCGCAAGATGGCTCTTTTTCTCTTAAGTATGAGGATCGCAGGATAGATGTCCGCGTATCCACCATCCCGATTATTTTTGGAGAAAAAGTCGTCATGCGTATTTTGGACAAACGTATGGAACTTTTGAACATGGAAAGCCTTGGTTTTGAACCCGACCAGCTGCGGCTTTTTGAGGAAGCCATCAACAGGCCGTATGGACTTATTTTTGTGACGGGCCCGACAGGAAGCGGTAAAAGTACGACACTTTACGCGGCTTTAAACAAATTATATTCTCCGGAGACAAACATTCTTACCATTGAAGATCCGGTGGAGTATCAGATCGCAGGTATCAATCAAGTCCAGGTGAAATCCGAAATCGGACTTACTTTCGCGGCGGGTCTTCGTGCATTTCTACGTCAGGATCCCGACGTGATTCTTGTGGGAGAAGTGCGTGATCTTGAGACTGCTGAAATTTGCATCCGCGCATCACTGACAGGTCATCTTGTGCTTAGTACGTTGCATACGAATGATGCCATCAGTGTCCCGACGCGTCTTATTGACATCGGCATCCAACCTTATCTTGTGGCGGGAAGTTTAGGACTTGTCGCAGCCCAGCGTCTGATCCGTGTTCTTTGTCCGGATTGCAAAGAGCCTTACAAAGTCGATTCCAAAATAAAGGATGACTATAAGCTCAAAGCCGACACACTTTATAAAATGAAGGGTTGTCCCAAATGCCGAGGAATTGGTTATTGGGGACGCGCGGCTATTTACGAAGTTTTTCTGGTGGATGAAGACGTCCGCCGGCTCATTAATAAGGACTCCAATCTTGTGCAGATGAGGCAGCTTCAAAAAGAAAAAAAATATGATACCCTTTTCCAGAATGGCCTCAAAAAAGTGGAAAAAGGCATTACGACTTTGGAAGAAGTGTTGAGCGTGGCGTATGAATGAATCTGGGGATATCTTGGGGCAGGGGAGCCATCCGCCCGTGAGCCATATCACTTATCTTTGCATGGTTCGGCTTCGCCATATGCCCGATCAGGTCAAAAAAATTGTCATTGAGGCCCAAAGCAGGGAAGAAGCTGTCCAGAAGCTTATTAATCAGGGGCTGGTTGTGGTGTCCGTCAAGGAAACAAGTAAAAAGGCTTCCGGTATTTTGGATATCTTCTCATTCGGAGTTTCTACCGACAGTAAAAAACCGATCGCGAAATTTTCAATGCCGTTACTTCAAAAAGTGAACACGCGCGAGGTAATTTTTTTCGCCATTCAACTTTCGACGTTGCTCAAGGCAGGCGTCCCGCTGCTGAGGTCTCTCGACATTATCCAAAAAGGACTTTCGAATGTTTCCTTTAAAGCGATTATCCAATCCATGAAAAAAAGAGTTTCGGCAGGCACCACTTTGAGTTTGGCGATTCGGGACTATGAGAATGTGTTTCCATGGGTCTGGGCGAATATGATTGAAGTCGGGGAGGCGACAGGAAAACTCCCGCAGTGTCTTGATGAAATTGCGGCGTATCAAGAATCCGCGGCGCGTATCAAGGGCAAGGTGATCACGGCATTTATGTATCCTGGGATACTATCGGTGGCGGTAGTGTGTGCTCTGATTTTTTTAATGATTGCGGTTGTCCCAAAATTTACCATTATCTTTACGGAGCAGAAATTGCAATTGCCATTTATCACGCAAGTGGTAATAGGGATCAGTAATTTAGTAAGGAATAATTTTCCCATTGTGGCTATTTTTGGCACCGTGATGACAATCTCCATTATTTATTTAAAAAAAATACCAAAGGTGCAGTTATTAATTGATACAGCCGTTCTTAATCTGCCTGTTTTTGGGACTATTTTTGTAAATGTTGCCGTAGTCCGGTTTTCCAGATCGCTCGGGACACTTCTTCGTTCAGGGGTGCAAATCCTGAGAGCGCTTGAGATAAGCGGGCGGCTTGTTGAAAATGAATTTATTGAGACGAGGATTAAGCAGGTTGCCGAGGCAGTGAAGAGCGGGCAGGGGCTTGGGGGCCAACTTGAGTCAAAAAAAGTTTTTCCGGTATTCATGTCACAGCTTATTACAGTCGGTGAAGAAAGCGGCGACTTAGAGCGATTCCTGGATCTTTTAGCTAATTACTATGAAGAAGGGGTCGATACATTTCTTGCCAGATTGACCACCTTGCTAGAACCATTTCTTCTGATTTTTATGGGAGGCATTATAGGGACCATTGTTATTTCCTTATTTTTGCCCATTGTTCAACTATCGACAGGAGCAGGAGTATAGTTAGCTTTAGAATTTATATTTTATCTCAAATATTGCTTTTTCGCTATAAGGTGCTATACTTTGAATAAGAAGTTGAATTATTCAAAGCTTCTTAAATAAATATAAAATATAGAATTAGGGAGGATAAAGATGAATAGAAAGAGAAAAAATCCAAAAGGTTTTACGCTTGTTGAAATTTTGATTGTGGTTGTTATCTTGGCTATTTTGGCAGCGATGCTTTTGCCGAGGTTCATAAACCAATCTGAAAATGGGTATATCGCGGACGCCCAAAACATGCTTGGTTCACTGAGAAGTTCTTATATCACGGTTGTGGACTCAAGTCTTGCAACTCCTGTGGCTTTTGGAAATGCGAGTCTTATCAATGCGGCCACCATGGCGACGTGGGGCATGAAACCACTGACTGCGGTTCCAACGGTATGGACCTATGCGTGTACTGCTGCAGGAGCTTGTACGGCGACAAGAGTAGGGGGTACTGAAAATGGCGGGACCATTAGGCTGGATGTGAATGGCACTTGGACTTGCACTAATGCTGCAGGAGTCGGCTATACTGCCCAGGCAGATCCAACGAAAGGTTGTAAGCCGGCTTAAGGAAATATCTAGGATGTGATTCAGGCAAGTTGGCAACAAGGTCCATCGGTGATTTTATAAGACATGTTTTTAACAAAAACGTGCAGTGGGGTGGCAGTACTAAGATGATTTTTGGGAAAAATTAAAATTATTTCAGCAGAATATTGCGGAAAGAAGGTGCTCAATGGCAATAAATAAGAAACAGAGGTATCAACGTGGTTTTACGCTTGTTGAAATTCTGATTGTTGTTGTTATCCTGGCTGTTTTGGCAGCGATGGTCGTGCCGAGGTTTATAGACAAATCTGAAAACGGATTTATTGCAGATGCACAAAACTTGCTTGGCTCGCTGAGGAGTTCCTATGTAATGGTGACGGATTCAGATTTGACAACGCCGTTGGCTCTAGCAAACGCCGATCTTGCAAGTACAAGCGCTATGGCGACGTGGGGCATGCAACCACTGGCAGCTGCGCCGACTAGATTTAGTTTTGCCTGTACTGCTGCAGGAAGTTGTACGGCGACAAGGACGGGGGGTAGTTACACAGGAGGCACCATCAATTTAAGTGAAAGTGGGACTTGGACTTGCGGTGGCGGCAGATATGTTCTTCAGTCAGATCCAAGGAAGGGTTGTAAGCCTGTTTAAAAAATTGTCCGGCATTGTGGCAGGCTGACCATATGGTCAGCCTGCTTTTTTTTTGTTGACTGCTTGTAACTTTGAGAAAGTGTCTAGATTAGAACAATATCATTCTTACTAATACCAATATGGAATTTAAAAACACGATAATGCGATTTGGAAGTGTCCTTTATCCAGTTAAGCGTCGATGCGGATAGAGCCAATAATGAGCATAGGTGAGGAATTGCAAAGCATGGTTTCTTTATCTAGCTTATGTCAATGTGAATAAATTTAAGCTGTCAACTAGTAAAAACAATCAAAATGTGTTATTATTCTTATAGGCCTTTATATAAAAGGGGTGGAATATGGAAAAACTAAATAAGGGTTTTACACTAGCGGAGCTTTTAATTGTGGTGGTCATTATTGGCATTTTAGGCGGGATGGCGCTCCCACGCTTTTATCCTCAACAGGAAAAAGCACAAGTCGCAGAGGCGGTATCGATATTAAGTGCTATCCGTCAAGGAGAAGCGGCCTATGCGCTAGAACATAACGGAAGTTTTCTGGCTCTCAGCAGTGCATCGGCTAATACTGAGTGGGTGAAAATTGGCATAGAAAAGCCTAACATGACCAAATTTACTTATTCGGTCAATAGTGCTACTCGTACGGCAACCGCAACACGGGCTGCGGCAGTGGCGACTTATGGGAATACTACCATCACATTAGCTGAAGATGGGACATGGGGCGGGAACCATGTTTTTAAACCGACTAATGTTTAGAGTTTGAGAGGCTTCTTTCAGTTAAAAGAGGACCCTATGCGTTTGCAAAGGAAAAAAGGTTTTACGTTGGTTGAGCTTCTTATCGTGACGGCAATTTTAGGCCTTTTGGCGGCCATGGCGCTTCCAAGAATCCTTGATCCCACCGGCAAGGTAAAGACAACGGAAGCGATCAACATTATGAGTGCTATCCGGCGTGGTATGCTGGTCTATTATGATGCGAATCGTTCATGGCCGAATATCTCGGTAAGTACTGATTTCCCAAGAATCTTAGGTGTTACTTACAGTACGCCTAATTGCGGATGGACTTTTTCCACGGCTGCATCTGGCGCAACTGCTGTTGTGACGGCCACTCATGATGGCGGTACTGGGACGCTGACGCTTGATGTGGTGAGCGGCGGATGGGGTGGCACCGGTGATTATAATCCGGTCAACGGAAAATACTGGCCCAACTTGGGAACATGAACCTATGCAGGGAAAAAACTCAAGTTTTTTAATGATTAAAAATTTTTTTCGCTTTTTCTTTTTTATGCTAACCACTTTTCCTAAAATCATCTGTTCCACACTATGCCCGAGAACGCTATCCTGATCCTCGAACAGGATTCGGGAAATTGGCGGAAATTTCTTGTCGATTACTTCGCGGATGTTCCCGCAGTTGTCAGGACTGTTTCGCAACTCACGCAAGGGGCCGTTTTGATGGACCGGATGTTACCTCAAGTGATGTTTGCGGAACCTGCTTTTTTGAATCGGTCTTTTCTTCAGAAGGTCAGGGTTCGTAAAAATACGGATCCTTCTTTCCGCAGTTATCTCCTCGGGGCCGATGCTTTAAAATATAAAGACATTTCTTTCGACGGGATTTTTCCCGTCATCCCGTCTGTTGCTGAATTTAACAAACGGTTTGTCGATACGCTTCCCATGCCGGAAATCATCAGGCTTTTGGTTGTTGATGACGAGGAGGAGATCGGGGCCCTTGTCCGTGATTATTTTGAGGGGCGTAAAGGTCCTGCTTTTGAGATTGATTGTGTCCCGAATGGGGCAAAGGCGCTGGCGGTCCTCGCGCATCAAAAACCTCATGTGATCGTTCTGGATGTCAAAATGCCGGTGATGGATGGCCGGGAATTTTATGCGAAATTCAAAGAAAGAAAACAGGATATTCCGGTGATTGTTTTCTTTGATTCTGTTTCCGGGGAAGAGCTGATAGAGATTCGCAAGTTCGGAAATCCTGCCGTGCTCGAAAAAGGATGCCAGGGAAGTTCGCTCCACGCGTTGATGATGCTGGTCAAAAAACTCGTCTATTTCTCATGAAAAAAGTTGTTTTTATTCTCCTTGGATTTCTCCTTTCAGCCTCCCAGCCATTGTGGGCACAAGAAAAAATCCTGGATCGCAATGATTTCCTGGAGATGGTTCAGGAACAGGCATTCCGGTTTTTTGAGAAGGAGCATAATCCGGAGAACGGTCTTGTCCATGACCGTGCCTCCAACCAGGAAGGCGGCCATGAAAATTCTCCCGCGAGTATTGCCGCGACTGGATTTGCACTGACGGTTTATCCTGTGGCGGTGGAAAGGGGATGGATGAACCGTGCTGCAGCATATGCCTTGACGGTTCGGACGCTCGAATTTTTTCTGAACGATGCGCCGCAGCACAACGGATTTTTTTATCACTTTTTGAATAGGCAGACCGGCGAGCGCGTCAACCATTCGGAGCTTTCGCCGATTGACACAGCGCTGTTTCTGGCCGGCGCGCTTTTTGCGGCGGAATATTTTGATGATACCAAGATCCGGGAGCTTGTCCAAAAAATTTACGAGCGAGTTGATTTCCCTTGGATGCTCAATCACGGCAAGCATTTTGCGCTTGCCTGGAGTCCTGAAGCGGGTTTCAGCAGGCAGCGGTGGGATCATTTTGACGAATCCATCCTGCTTTATGTGCTTGCCATAGGTTCCCCGGCCCATCCGGTTTCGGCAGACAGCTGGCATACGATTTTACGGCCGGTAGGGAGTTATCAGAATTACCGGCTGATACAAATGCCGCCGCTTTTTGTACATCAGTATCCCCACATCTGGCTCGATCTTCGCAATAAAAACGACGGCACTGTAGACTATTTCCAGAATTCCGTGAACGCCACCCTCGCAAACCGGGCTTTTTGCATGGAGCAGGCAGCGAAGTTTTCGGGTTATGGGCCGAATTTTTGGGGATTAACGGCGTCAGAAGGTCCTGCCGGTTATCGGGCATATGGCGCCCCGCCGGGTTGGACGGCAGCTTTTGACGGAACGATCGCACCGACGGCATGCGGAAGTTCGATCGTTTTTACGCCGGAAGAGTCGATGGCATGTCTTGAAAATATCTACAATCAGTACGGAGATAAAATGTGGGGAAGGTATGGTTTTGCGGATGCCATCAATGTAGGGAAAAATTGGGTGAGCGATAAGGTGTTAGCTATTGACCAAGGACCTTTGCTCTTGATGATCGAGAATTATCGCACCGGATTCATCTGGAAATTTATGAGCCAGAGTGAACCGGTTCAAAAAGCATTTGAAAAAATCGGTTTTCGAAACGGCACACGGCCTATTCCTTGGCCTGATCCTCCGGAGTATCATGCGCGCTATGTGCCGGAGGGTATCCGAGTGGACGGATTTCTCAAAGATTGGCCTCACACCGAATTGATTGTTTTAAGGCCTGCGACACATCGGGAGTTCGGCGATTTCTCAGGAACTGAAGATCTCACGGCTACGATTCGCTTTGTATGGGACCAGGAACATCTGTATTTTGTAGCGAAAGTGAATGATCCTGATGTGGTCGTCAAAAGGTCTGCTAAAAACATCTGGCGGGACGATCTTTTCGAGATTTTTGTAGATCCGGAAGGGGATGGTTTTTTTTGGCAGGATTCGCGTGATTTCCAGCTGGGGTTCCGTCCCGGTAAGGGCGATCGCCCTGTTGAAGTTTGGTCATGGTTCCAGGGCGGTGAAGATCCGTCTCAAAACGGGAAGGTTCTTGTAAAAAGTTATACGGATGAAAAAGGTTATATTGTGGAAGGTGCAATTCGCTGGGACTATTTGGGGATGAACCCGAAAACCGGGGATGTTCTAAGAATCAGTCCGGCGCTCCATGAGGTTGATAGAAAAGGGGCGGATGGAAAACTGCAGTGGTTTTTCCGGAATGAAGAGAAATTTCAGCGTTTTGCTCTCGGGAAAATCATGCTCACTCAAGAAGGGCGGCTTCAAGATGCGAAAAACAAAAATCTCTGATTCTGAAGAAGAAAAAATCCAGACAACGGCAAGTATTGATATAGGGACAACGATCCGGTATTTGCGCGAAGAAAATAAATTGAGCGGTATCGCGCTTTGCCGCCGGGCGAAAGGGCTTAATCCCAAGACGTTGACAGCGCTCGAAAAGGGCCGGATCAAAAATCCTTCCATCGCGACATTAGAGCTTCTGGCGAAGGGGTTCGGCGTGACCGTGAGCGGTCTTTTTCGCCAGGCGGAACTTCGACAGCAGGAATATTTTTCATTGGGTTCCCCAAAAGGATATTACAAGATCGATTTCTCTTCGCAGGGTATTCAGCTGATTTCTTTTACGCCGATTGCGGAAGATTTCTTTTGTGGGAAAATGATCGTTGAAGGACAAAGAGGATTCGGTGAAAAGCTTTTGGGGAACATCGGGACTTTTTTTGCCATGACTTTAATCGGACAATTGGAAGGGAAGGTTGAGGGGAAAAGCATCTTGCTGAAGGAAGGGGATAATCTTTTTGTAAAAGGGGGTATGAAATTTCAGATGACGAACACTCTTCAGCGAAATGCGACACTTCTTTTAGTTGCAGTCCCTTCCTGTTTTAAAGGGAAAACTTTTTTAAAAAATAACTGATAAAAACTGGTTATGCTCTAGCAGTACTTTACAGGATCGAGCAAAATGGATCCGGGAAGGTTGTAAGTGTTTTTGTCATCAAGACATGGCATCTTTCTGTCGATAAATTACCAGCGATGTATTGTGTCTCAACTTGTGATAAAATTATATTAATAAAAACTTATGAAAAAAGCCTTTTTACTTCTTTTAGGGTCTTTTAGTTTTTTTACGCTATCGGTTTTTCCTCTAACGCTAGAGGCCGCCGAATCTCCTGTCAATCCCTCCACAGTTCATGTAGTGACCGAAGATGAAATGCGGGTGAGTCCGGGCCTAAGCAGTTTTTCTTCCGGACAAAGCCCCCAGATTTATTCTCCGGTCCAATCCCAAGGTGCTAATGACATCCAAGTCGGTTATGTGGCCTCTCAACATGAGACAAAAAGTGCCAATCCTCAAGCCAGGAAAAAGGAAAAGACGGAGCTGGTGAAACAGGAAAAGGAGAATAAGAAACGAGAAAGAATGGAGAAAGCCGCAAGGAAAAAAGAAAAAAGGGAACGCATCAAGGCAGAGCGGCAGGAAAAAAGAGGAAAATTCAAAAAAAACCGTGAGGAAAAAAACAAAAAAAGATTGAGCGACAAAGCCATGCAGCAGGCCATTGAAATGCAGGTCGCGGCTTCTCGTGCGGAACGAATCCAGCAAATGCCTTATCTTGACAAGATTTATATCCAGTCACAAATCACCCCGCTTAAGATCCAGCAAAAGGAAGAGTTCCTGAAAGGCGGACCCAAGGACCTTCAAGACATCATTGCGCGCGCCCGATCGGTCAACACGAAGGCAAAAGCCGATTATGAAAACATTGCGTTATACCATCGTCGCTTGATTCAATCTTTCCGGAAGCTTTTTCCGGATGTTTCTCTGAATATGAATAACAGAGAAGGCAGCTTGAGCGGGTTGCCAGGGATTCCTGAGACTTATACCGGCGTTGATTGGCATGTGGTGCTTCGGCAGCCTCTTTTCAACGGAGGGATTCTTTGGAACACGTTTCTTCAGGAAAAGGCGAATCTAGAAGCGGCCAAAAAGAATTTTGACAAAACCAACACGGAGATTGTATACGACCTTTCCCGTGTTTATTTTGAATATCAGCGGACGCTCCAAACGGTGGAAGAACATAAGGCCATGGTAGAAAAAATGAAGCGCTTTGCGGAGATGTCGGAGAATAAATTCCAGCAAAAAATTATTTCCGAGATCGAACATCTGAATGTGCAGTCACTTTACAGCCAGATGCAGTTTGATCTCGAATCTGCCCATCAGGAACTTGAGCTCGCAAAGCTGGACGTCCAAAAGAACCTTGATCTTTCTCCGAACGACGCATTATCCATGGCGAAGGTTTATGACTTAAGCCCTCTGTTTCAGAATGTTTCTTCGGGACCGGAGGGGAAGATGCTGGAAGATGCTGCTAAGGTATTGCCGAGTGTGTTTAAGGGGGATGAAAAAGCGCCGGAACTTTCCAAAATGATCGATCTTTCTTACGGGAATCGTGCCGAACTCCAGGTGGAAGCCGCCAAACTTCAGGCT
Organism: Candidatus Omnitrophota bacterium; assembly: GCA_022711115.1. Taxonomy (GTDB): domain Bacteria; phylum Omnitrophota; class Omnitrophia; order Omnitrophales; family Aquincolibacteriaceae; genus JAKLFP01. The sequence goes on from JAKLFP010000010.1 coordinate 45,863, forward strand.
GCCCGTCTTGGAGAAAAAATCCGATGGGGAGAATTCCTGCCCAAAGCCTATTTAACTTACGAAATCGGAGCTCTGGGAGAGGCCGATCAAAAGGGCCCATACAGTGATATCACGCATGCTGCCAATCCGATATATTCCAACAAGCCTACTCCGAAAAGAGATTGGCGGTTTCTGATCGAAATGAACTGGAATCTTGGCGGAAATAAAGTAGGCTATACCTATGAGAGGACATCGAAAGCACCTTCTCTTACTCAATATGAATCCCAACGCGGTACGCAAGCGAGAACCAATGGCATGACCTTTGGCGTGTTGGATGGATTAGATGCGTTTGTCACCACGAAACAGGCGGAGGTTGATAAACTGAACCAGGTTTTTGAACTGGAAAAAGCCGAAAAACAGGTGCTGCAGGATGTGAAACAGGGTTATTACGATTTTCAGAAGGCCGCGATCCAGATGCGTTCGACGGTCAAACGGCTGGAATATCGGAAACGCTTGCGTGATTTTGCGGAGCACCGGCTGAGTAAAAAAGAAATCGAATTGTCCGAATACCTGCAGGCAGAATCGGATCTGACCCGCGAAAAAGCGGAGCTTCATAAGGCCCTCAGGGATTATTTTATGGCGAAAGCGTCATTGAATCATGCCATCGGGATTCAAGATTTTTATAGTATTGAGATTCCCGATAAACAATAACGAACTTTTATACTAACTACTGCGTTATTGCCATTTTATGGGTTCGCAGGAAGGTACCGTTAACCCATAAAAGTAACCGTTAAGCGGTACTAAAAAGAATCAAACGCGGAGTCCAAAATGGAAATCAATAAACCTGAAGGATCAGAAAGTGACAAGCCTCAATTCCAGGAGAAACCTTTTTTAAAAGACCCGTTAAAACAACCGGGACCGTCCGTGGAAGGACCTTCCGGGTATCCCTTTTCCCCGAATAAAAAACGTCTTGTGATTATCGGCGTTAGTGTTGCTTTAATTGTCCTTCTTTTTGCCGGGAAAATGGTGATGGATCTTTTTAAGGGTCCCAAGGTTCCGTTGACCCAGACCATGGCGCAACAACAGCAGGCAGTGAAGGATGCGCCCGTAGCGGTGAAAGGTTTCAAGGCCGGACGATTTAATTATGAGGATACACTCAATGTTCTTGGGAACATCAAAGGATCGATGGAGCTCAAGCTTAGTTTCGAGATTCCCGGCGTGATCAGTTCGATTAATTACAAAGAAGGGGAGCATTATGAAGAAGGCGCCCTTCTTGTTTCTTTGAAGCAGGATGATATTCTTCTGAGACTTAAACGCGCGCAGGCGGGTCTTAACAAAGCGGAATCTCAAGCCAAGGTCATTGAAAATGAAGTTGCGGAGAATGAAAAACTTCTCAAGATGGGAGCTATCCCGCAATCCACTGTGGACAAGAAAAAGCTTGAACTGGATGCGGCAAAGTATGAGACCGAAGCTCAGAGGCTTGAAATGAAAGCAAACGAGTCCTTTCTTGAGAAGTCCAATCTTTATGCCCCCTCTTCGGGGATGTTGGGAGAATTGAACATTGAAGAAGGGGAAAACATCAGTCAGAGCACGTTGATCGGGACTCACATTAATACGGAATACGTCTACGCAGAGTTTGGCATCGTAGAACGCGATGTGCAAAAAATCACATTGGGCCAGAAGGCCAAGGTCTTTGTCGATGCGTTTCCGGATAAAACTTTTGAAGGTGTGATTGAAAATATCGCACCGCAGATCAGCGGGACAAGCCGCACGTCAACAGCCAAAGTCCGTGTGGAAAATCCGGAAGGAGTGTTAATACCGGGTATGTTTGCCCGTGTCAGGATCATGCTCTACAGCAAAAAAGACGCCTTGGTTATTCCGACGGACGCCATTCAGGGCGGGGAAGGCGAAAAATTTATTTATGTGGTAAAGCAGAAACAGCTCGAAGGGGGTGCCATGCCGGAGGCCCTTGTGGCTCCTGCTGAGCCTGTCGCCAAAGGCATCAGAGACATGTTTACTTCTAAAAAAGACCAGAAGAAACAGTTGTCTGAAAAAGCGGCTTCTCAAAAAATTGAAGACGGTACGGTCGAAAAAAGGCCCGTAACGGTCGGATACACGCGTTCGGATTATTCCCAGATCGACGCCGGGCTGACCGAAGGTGAAATTGTTGTCATGACCGGTTTTGAAAGACTGGAGGATGGAAAGAAGGTCCGCCTTGTTGAGACCCAAGAAGCGGAGCTTTAGGCAATGAGTTTACCGGAATTTTCGATCAAGAAAAAAGTAACCGTTTTCATGATGACGGCTTTGCTTTTCTTGATGGGAGTCTTGTCGTTTGTTCGTCTTCCGCAAGAACTTTTCCCTCCTATTACTTTTCCGCAGGTGACGGTCGTCACGGATTATTCGAACGCTGCGCCGGAAGAGATTGAAACGCTTATCACCCGCGTGATCGAAGAAGCGATCGGATCTGTTGCCGGCATGAAACGCAGCGAATCGATCTCGAGAGAAGGCCGCAGTACGATCACCGTGTCCTTTAATTGGGGGCAGGACATTGATTTTGCGGCCCTTGCGCTCAGAGAAAAAATCGATCTGATCAAGGAGAGACTTCCCAAAGAGGCTTCGGACCCCGTAGTTTTAAAGTTCGATCCGCTCTCCAAACCTATTTTGATTATTTCCGTGACCGGACCTGAGATCCCGCCCGTGCGTTTGAAATTTTTAGCTGAAAAAATGATCAAGGACCGTCTGGAAAAAGTGGAAGGGGTTGCCTCGGTCAGTATTTCCGGCGGTGTGAACCGTGAAATTCTTGTGGATGTGGATCAGCCGCGTCTTCAGGCGAACAATCTTTCACTTCTTGAGATCGTGAATTCCCTGGATGAAGCGAATGTGTCCTATCCGGCCGGGAGTATCAAAAAAGGCCTTTATGAATATCTGATACGTACGGTTGGAGATTTCCGTTCGCCGAATGAGATTGGTTATGCGGTAGTCGGTGTTGATACCGTTGATAAAGGAAGACGTGAAGACACCAGCTTTGTGGAACGTGACAAGAGCGAGGGCCCTCGTGAGACGATCGAAAGGTTTCGTGAGGAAGTCATCAAGAGGATGCTGGAAAAACGGCTTGTGCTCGTCAAGGATGTTGCGAAGGTCACCGACGGTCGAGCTGAGATCACCAGTATTTCCCGTTATAACGGTGAAGCCAATATTTCTCTTTCGATTCAGAAACAATCCAATGCGAATACGATCAAGCTGGTGGAGCAATTAAAAAAGGAATTGGCCGGTTTACAGGATGACCTTACGTCGCGGGGCCTCAAAGCAAAAATTATTTATGATCATTCTATTTTTATCAGGAATAGCCTGGATGACCTGGCCATGCAGGCCATGTTGGGAAGTGTTTTTGCACTGATCTCGTTGTTTCTTTTTTTAAGGTCTTTCGCCATGGCGGTGCTGGTTGTCTTTTCGGTGCCCATGACGATCCTTGGTGTTTTTTTGTGTATGTCGCTTGGGAAGGTGACGTTGAACATGATGTCCCTTGGAGGTCTTGCGCTCGCGATCGGTATGATCACCGATACGAGTATTGTCGTGTTGGAAAATATTTTTCGCAAACGTCAAGAAGGCGCAAAACCGGAAGAAGGAGCGATTGAAGGTGCTACCGAGGTCATTTGGCCGGTGGTATCTTCGAACTTAACATCGATCGCTGTATTTTTCCCTCTCATTGTGTTCGTGCCGGGTATTGCCGGGCAGTTCTTTAAAGACCTTTCCTGGGCCATCATTTTTTCCCAGATCTTTTCCACGATCATCCCGCTGACGCTGATCACCATGCTTTCGATCTATGTGATAGTCAAACAGCAGGAATATAAACCTATCAGCTTAACGGGTTCCCTGGATCAGTACCTCTTGAGCCTCCCGACGCCGCAGATGCAGAACCAAACCATGATTGCCATCCTTGTCGCGGCGTTTATTTTACTGGCATCCACTTTTCTGATCGTTCCGACCATGGATTGGGAAGTGCTGCCCAAGGTGGACCAGGGGCAGCTTTATGCGAAAGTGGATATGCCGCTTGGCACAAGGCTTCAGATTACGGATGAGCTTTGCCGGAAATTGGAAGAGATCATCAGCGATGAACCTGAGGTCAGAGACATTGCGGTGGCTGTGGGGAGCGAACGAGGTGCCAAGGGCAAGGGGGAGATCAAGATTGAAGCGCTGCGGCCTTCACAGGCGATGATCCTGATAAGTTTGCACGAAAAAAGAAAGCGATCTTCGGCGCGTGTCATGGCCTCGATCGCCAAAAAAATGAAAAAACTTGAAATAGAAAAAAAGAACATCCGTATTGAATTGGCCCTTCAAGGGAATGAGTTCGCAACGGTTGGGACATCGATCAAACCGATTATTCTGGAAGTGAAGGGTTATGATTTTCAAACCATGGAAGCGACCGTGGAGCACTTGAAGAGGCGTTTGGCCGAAATCCGCGGGGTAATTGATATCGGCAGTGATATGGGAGAGAAGTCTCCGGAGACAAAACTGGATATTAAGAAAGATCGAGCGGCTCTTTACGGGATCTCCGCGATGGATATCTCTTTGACCGCGAAGGCTGCTATTGAAGGAGTGGTCGCAACGGAATATCGTGAAGCAGGACGGGAAGTGGATGTACGCGTGCGTTTGTCCAAAGAGGACCGTGCCAATATCAGTAATTTAAGCAATCTTCTTCTTTATTCAAAAACATTGGATATTCACGTCCCTCTCAAAGAGATTGCGAAGATCAAACAAGGGCTTGGTCCCAGTGAGATCAAGCGTCTCGACCAGGAAAGAACGGTCACGATCTCCGCAGACATCGATAGGAGCCGGCAGGACAAAGATGTCCTCTCGGACGTTCGTAAGCTGCTGGCGAGTCTCAAGATTCCTGAAGATATTCCCCAGGATTTTCAGGTCAAACTCTCCGGCAAGGCAAAAGAGATAAGCGAGAATTTTGGAAGCGTGATCTTCGCGTTTATTCTGGCAGTATTGCTTGTTTATATGATCATGGCGGCTCAATTTGAGTCCTTTCTCCAGCCGCTGATCATTATGGTGACCGTTCCGCTTTCTTTTGGCGGCGCGATCATCGCCTTGAAAATTACCGGAAACTCCTTGAATGTGATATCGCTTTTGGGTCTGGTTCTTTTGGGCGGTGTGGTCGTCAACAACGGTATCATCCTCATGGAGTACATCAACCAGTTGCGGGCCGAAGGGATGGAGCTTGTCGAAGCGGTTTGGCTTTCGGTGCGGACCCGTACCCGGCCTGTCTTGATGTCATCCGTGACGACTATTCTTGGCATGCTGCCGGTTGCGGTAGGGATCGGGACCGGTGGGCCTGCCATTCTGTCGCCGCTTGCCGTAACGGCCATGGGCGGTCTTTTTTCTTCGACGCTTTTAACCTTGATTGTCCTGCCTTGCCTGATGATCCTTGTGACTCGGTTTATAGAATCCCATTTTGGCATCGAGGAGGAAACCATAGAGGGGGAAGCGGGCGCTTCTTAAAATCGATGGGTCTTCCCAGTTTTTCAATTAAACGCCCGGTTTTGACCGGGATTTTGTATGCCGCTATCGTCATTTTAGGTCTCATCTCTCTTTCCCGACTCAAGGTGGAACTTTACCAAGGCCAAAGCATGAGTATCATCAGCATTGTGGTTCGTGCGCGCGGCGGTCTTCCATCCGAGGATGTCGAAAAAATGATCACCAAACCCATCGAAGAAGCCATCGGAACCGTCGGCCACATGAAGGGTCTTTATTCCAGTTCCCGTGAAGCGGAATCGCGCGTGACCATGGAATTTGAGCCTGGAACGAACATGAATTTTGCCTCCCTTGAGATTCGAGAAAAATTCGCGCGCGTCAAGCCGTTATTGCCCAAAGAAATCGAAAAACCGGTCATTGCCAATTACGACGATGCCCAATCCGCCATTGTATCTTTTGCCGTGACATCGGAGACGTTGTCGCCGGAGCAGATCCGCGAGGTGGTGGATGTGAAGCTCAAACCTGTGGTGAGCCGTGTGGATGGCGTGGCAAGTGTGGAAGTGTACGGTGGCCGCGAACGAAAGATTCTTGTGGAACTCGATCGGGACAAGATGGTGGCCTATAACATTTCCATTGAAAGGGTGATGGATGTTCTCGGGCAGAGCAATATCAATCTTCTTGCCGGCAATGTGGGCACCGGAAAATACGAATTTGCGATCCGGAGCATGGGGGCCTTTTTGTCCGTGGAAGATATCGGGGAAATCGGAGTGAAGGCGACCCGCCAGGGTTCGATCATTCCTCTCAAAGAGATAGCGACCATCAAAGATTCTTACATGGAAGCTACGGATCAGGCGCGCCTGAACCTTGAACAGAATGTGACCGTCTATATCAAAAAGGCGAGTCTTGCGAACACGCTTGACGTTGCAAAAAATCTGGACAAGGTTCTGGATGCTTTTGAAGAGGATCAACACGGAAATTTAAAGATCGTTTATGTCAGCAACAAAGCGGAAACCATCGAACGTGCCATCAACGATGTCAAAGAGGCCCTTTACATCGGACTTTTCCTGACCATGGGAGTGATTTATGTCTTCATCCGCAACTGGGTCCTTTCAGCGATCATTCTTGTGGTCATTCCGTGTTCTTTGATCACAACCTTTATCTTTATGGCGGCTTTCGGGATCAGCCTTAATGTGATGACGCTGAGCGGGCTTGCCTTGTCGATCGGGATTTTGGTAGATACCGCAGTCGTGATCATGGAGAACATCTTTTCCAAAAAGGAAAAAGGGCATGCGGACCTTTATGCGATCCGCGAGGGCAGCGAAGAGGTGTGGTTGCCCCTGTTGACTTCGCTTTTGACCATGCTGGTCGTGTTTTTGCCGCTTGTCCTGATCAACAAAACCATCCAGCTGACCTATTGGGGATTTGCCTTCACGATATGCGTGTCCTTGATTGCATCTTTTTTTGCCGCGCTGATGCTTATTCCCATGATGATCCGTCAGTTCGGGATTGCGGCGCTGAACAGACACCGGCCGGACACAGCCAATACTTTTATTGAGAAATCACGCGAAAGGTATGTGAAAGCCATACGCTGGTGCATTGCCAAGCGGAAGCTTGTGGTTTTAACGGTGATTCTCCTTTGCGGGATAGCCGTGTGGCGTCTTATCAAGACTCCTTTCGATCTTCCCTCAACTTTTGAAGAAAATGAATTTGCGGTCGTGACTTTCCCTTTGGCTGGCGCCCGCCTGGAAACTAATGATGAGGTCATGAAAAAACTCGAGGGCATTTTAAGCCAGATTCCGGATGTGACGCTTTTTTCCACGACCGTCAGCAGGGATGATCTCCGTCTTTTTATCCGTCTCAAACCCGCCCGAAAAAGGACCTATTCGAAAGATGAGATTATGAAGCTGATCGACGAAAAGGGAAATGCGGCCATCAAAGAGGTCCATCCGGACTATAGTCTGATTGTGGATGAAGGGGCAGGTTCTTCGGAGTCTAAAAAACTGATCGTAAACATCTATGGGCAGGACGGCGACGAACTTGAAAGACTTGCCAAGGCCTTTGCGCAAAAAATGTCCAAGGTTCCGGGGCTTACCAATCTTGTGATGACCGACCTTCGCAAACGGCCGGAATATGCACTGGTGGTGGATAAAGGCAAGGCGGCCATGTATGGACTTTCGGTGAGGAAGGTGGCAGATACCATGCATGCCCAAATCCGAGGCATGAGGCCCACCAAATTCCATGAACTGACCAAAGGGCAGGAGATAGAAACCATCACGCGCCTGCAAGCGATCTATCGGCAAAAACTGGAAGATCTCGGGCAGATCTATGTGGAGACGAAGGATAATACCACGATTCCGATTAGTGAGATTGCCAATTTCTATCCCAGCACAGGCCCGCAAACGATCGACCGGAGGGATAAACACCGGTACGTGTTTGTCAAAGGGGATATGAAAAAGCCCATGGAGCAAATCGCTCAAGACGTGAAAAAGGCATTGAAGGATGTCAAACTTCCCGATGATTATTACTGGCGTTTTGCCGGTTCCTATGATGATATGATGGCCAGCAAGAGCCAATCGACGCTGGCGTTGCTGCTGACTTTCTGTCTGGTTTATATGGTGATGGCCTGTCTTTTTGAAAACTATCTTTATCCTCTTCTCATTATGAGCAAAATTCTTCTGAATTTTATTGGTGTTTGGATCGCTCTAGCGGGTGGCCCGATCGGGGCGTTACAGCAAATGGCTCATGGCGCCAGCAGTTTTCCTTTATTCGGAGGGCTCTTTGTCCCATTGGATTTGATGCTCCAGAAAACCTTGGAATTTTTTCAGCAAATCCCTTTTTTCGGGGGCCTTTTCATCCAAAGGCCCTTAAGCACGCAGGCTTTGATCGGGATGATCATGTTGGCGGGGTATTCGGTGAATGCCGCGATCCTCTTGGTGGATCATGCGCTCCATCTGTCTAAAGAAGAAAGCAAGGAAGAGCGTTTTATCCAGGCGGGAGTCGACCGTCTTCGGCCGATCATGATGACAGCACTTGCCGCGATTCTCGGATTTTTGCCGATGGCATTAAATTTGGGATCTGCCAGTGATCTATGGTCGCCTTTGGCGGTAACGATCATCGGCGGACTCATCAGTTCGACGACCCTGATTCTTTTTGTTTTGCCCGCGTTGGTCATGCTGACGGATGACATTCAGAAATTTATAAAAACTTTTTTTGCGGCAATCATCGAGAGACTTCCTTTTCATCAAGTTCGCAGAGTAGCTTCCAGTTCTTAAAATCTAAAATCGGCTTTTCAACCCGTTTTGAAGGACGGTGAGAGGAGAAAACAATGAAAGAAGATCAGAAGATTGAAGCAATTCGACGGTCCAATCAAAGGAAGGTGAGAAATATTCTTATTCACCGGCCCATGCAGCGGGAATTTTCATTTATGCTGATCGCGCTTTTCATGGTGTCTTCCGCGGCCATTGCGTGGGTGATCCATCAAACCATCCGGGATGCCGCGTTCGGCGGCGGGTTCTATTTCGGGAAGGTGAATCCTTTTCAGATCCTTTCGGATGTCAGCTACCAGATCATCATCAGGGTCACATTGGTGTTGATTTTCACGCTCATCCTGATCGGCAGCTACGGGATCACTTTCTTGCATCGTGCGGCCGGTCCGGTTTTTCGCTTTCGTCAAACCCTGCTGAAGATCAATCGCGGAGAATTACCCTCCGAGATTACTCTTCGCGAGGGAGACTTTTTTCATGAAGTGGCGCAGGACATCAATGTCATTATCAAGCGCCTGAAACTAACCCACGAGAAGATGACAGAACTTAAAACGAAATTAAACGATGCCCATCATCTGGCCACTTCCGATGAATTGAGACGAAAAATCGAAAATATGCAAGCCATGCTTGATTCTTTTTCCAAAGAAGCTATTTGAAATGATGTGAAGATGGAGCCATGAGTGTGGTTTTTTTTTGGATAGAGCCACAAAACTTCAGAGCTTTTCATCGATAAAAAAGTCTTTCAAGACTATTTTTTGCTATATTTAAGTCAGTTTTGATATTTGGCTAAAAGCTTTTCCTAGAATGAACGATCATCTTTCTTCCATAAAAAGCAATTCATAAAAGCAGAAGCAACTAATTTTTTTTCTGCTCTTGCAAATAAGTTTTTAAAAGGGTATACTTCACACAACCCTCGCCAATAAGTAATTTCCATGAAAGGAGTAACAATAAATGAAGAAGCTGAATTTGATTGCAATGCTGTTGTTTGTTGCGGTGATAGTTCTCGGTTTTGGGGCTATCGCGCATGCGGCTGATCCTGTAGTGCCTGCTGCGAGTTCCGGTAATGAGCTGATGCTCGCGGATTTCGATACTGGAGATAAGCCGAATAATGTCGGCGGTGATTTCGGTGCTTGGGATAAGGACCCTAACGATGATACCCAAGGATGTCAGTTGTCCTTCGAGACGGATGATGCCAAGGGGGAAACGGGCGGCTATTCGATCCGTTTGAACTATGATGTCGACTCTCCGAATCCTGCTTATAACGGTTTCTGGATGAAATTGAATGGCGAGGATGCTACCGCTTACAACACCCTGAATTTCTTTGTGAAGGGTGACGCAAAAGTCGGTTTCACCAAACGCTTCAAGATCGAACTCAAGGATATGACCAACAAGCCTTCCGCTTACATTGTGAGCGGTGTGACGGATCAGTGGCAAAAGGTTTCGATCCCGTTCGAAAAATTCCGCAGAATTGAAAACTGGAATTCTTTGAACGAATTTGTCATCGTTTTTGATGACATCAACACGAGTCCGAAGACCGGCTCCATTTTGGTTGACGATATCTCGCTTTCGAAGCAATAATCGAAGCGTTTTACGTTATCGACGGTTTTTAAAATAGCCGACCCTAAAAAGGTCGGCTATTTTATTTGGAGCTCAAGTTTTCTTAGAGACTTTTTTTACGTAACCTGTTGTTAAATTTAGACTTAAAACTTTAAAAAGGCCGTTTTTTGTCGATAATAAAAATACCATGACTGACACCGGGGAAAAGGGAAAATCCGAGAACGAATTTGTTGTCAAGGCAAGCCGGATCTTGCTGGCCAAACGCTGGCAGGTGCTCCGTCTGATCACGCAGGTCCAGGACTATTCCCGCTATATGCCCAACGTGAAAGAGTGTAAGGTCTTGAGCCGCAATCGCAATCGCGTCGTGACTCTTTGGAAAGTCGAGATGGGGAGGATCCCGATCTCCTGGCAAGAAGAAGATACCTTGGACTTCCGGGATTTCCAAATTCACTTCAAAACCATCGATGGGGATCTGGAGAAATTCGAGGGCTATTGGAAACTCCAGGAGCATCCTTCGGGAGGTACCGAGGTTTTTGTGGAAGCGACCATCCGTCTGGGCATTCCCATCGTTGAAAATATTGTCGGGGGTATGGTCGCGGAACGGGTCAAAAAGAATTTAGAAGCCATCCTCCGGGCTTTCGAAGAAGCCCTCACGGCCCGCCGTTATCAAAAAATCCGTTCCCGAGGCAGTCATGATATCAAAGGTTTTGGGGTGATCGGTCATCCTTACAATTTGAAGCATCTTGTCCAATACCTTAAATCCTTCAATCCGGCAATGCGGGTCCCGTCGCCGGAATTTCTTTCGAAAGTTTTTGAATTGATGCCGTCTTATGTGACGCATGAAATTAAAAAGTTCCAGGCGGCGAGCGGGAAAAATGTCCATGGCTCTTTCATCATGTGCAATATCATTCCCGATATGCTGGATAAGGATATCGAGCAAGTCGTCCGCAAAGTAGTGGAATCCTGCAAGGTGGCGGAAAAACTCGGCCTGGGCATCGTTGCGCTCGGAGGGTTTACTTCGATTGCGGGTGAAAAATACGGCGATCAGTTTCGACAACTTATCAATGTCCCGGTGACAACCGGGAACACCCTGACGGCTGCCATGGCGGTCGAAGGTGTCTTGAAAGCGGCGCGTTTGCGGGGTTTAGATCTTTCCCAAGCCAAGGTGACTGTGATCGGGGGCGTTGGCGATATCGGAAGTGCCTGTGCTCGTTCTTTTGCGCGCAAAGTTAAAGAGATAACCATTACAAGCCGGAGTGCCGAACATCTTGAAAAAGCCCGCTTCATGCTGGACGGTTTTCCCGCTAAATTTTCCGGCAGTCACGACAATAATGCGGCCGTGCGGGATGCGGACATCGTCATTGCCGCCGCGAGCGCGTCGCAATCGATTGTGGAGATCTCCAGTTTTAAGTCAGGGGCCATTGTGTGCGATATCGGCTATCCAAAAAACATCGCTTACGCCGATACGGATCGAGAGGACATTCTTATTTTTGCGGGCGGGATTTGTTCCTTGCCGCAGGAATTGAATTCGGGTTTTGATATCGGTCTGCCTTCTTCCAAGGTACTCTACGGCTGTTTCTCGGAGGCCATTGTCCTTTCCCTGGAAGAGCGTTACGAGAATTATTCGTGGGGAAAAGGCAATATCACCGAGGAAAAGATGGCGGAGATCCTTGCCATGGCCCGCAGGCACGGTTTTGAGCTGGCGCCCTTTTTCTGGGGGCACCGGCAATTGAGCGACGAAGAGATTCAGGCCATTAAGGTAAAATCATGAGACTGTTAGCCAATGGCTTATCGCCTATAGCCCATAGCACGTAGCCGCCAATCGCCTCAATCTTTGACTAGAGTCTATAGGCTAGGAGCTAAGATCGAGAGTCTGATCTTATGACAAACATCATGCATGTTTTTGAACTCAACTTCTATGCCGTGCCCCTTGTCGTGGTCGGGCTTCTGATGTTTCTGACCGGGCTTTACATTTTTCTCCACAACAAACACTCCCGCGCGAACTTCTCCTTTTTCCTGATCTGCCTTTGCGGTCTTTTTTGGTTTTTCGGAAATGCCGCGACCTATTCGGCGCGCACGCCGGAAGCCGCGCTCGCTTTTTACAGGGCGGTCACGTTTTTGGGCGTGGCCCTGATCGCGCCCTGTGTTTATTATTTTTCCGCAAGCTGGTTGAATCTTTTTGATAAGCAAAAGGCCGGCGTGCGGACCGCGCTTTTCTTGGGGGCTGCTTTTTATATTGTAGGGCTTTTTTCTCCAAGAAGTTTCCCCGGCGTCCGGCATTATTTTTGGGGCTACTATCCGGTCTATGGGCCGCTGAATTACTATTTTCTCGGCTATTTTTATCTGGTGCTGGCCAATGCGTTCTATAATTTTTTCAGGGCCTATTTCAAAGAACCGCGGGGTGTTCGCCGTACCCAGATCCGATTGATCACGCTCAGCTTTGTGGTGGCCTTTTTCAGCTCGCTTGATTATCTGCCGAAGCTGCTCTCTTATCCGGTTTATCCGCTGGGTTTTCTCCTCGTCTTTTTGTGGATCCTGATCGTGGCCTACGCCATCATCAAATACAGGGCCATGGATATCGAAACCGTGGTCCACAAGACCTTGATGTGGCTGGCCACCTCGGCGGTGGCGGTGGTGCCGTTCCTGGCAGTGATCTACGGGTTTGAAAAGATCCGGAATCCTTCCTCGAACTTGCTTTCGACACTTTATTATTTTACGGTTTCGATCGCTTTTTATTTTTATTTCCGGGCCATCCAGCCGCGGCTGGACCATTGGTTCCAGCGCCGGCGCACGAACCTGCTGGCGATTCTTGAGCAATTCTCCAAGGAGCTCGTGCATTTGAAGAACCTGCGCGACCTTCTGCAAAACTTCGCCCGCATGCTCCGGAACAAACTTTTTGTCCGCAGGCTTTCGGTCTACCTGTTGGATGAGAAAAAAGGGGAGTTTGTTCCCGCGATCGCCAAGGGGCTGCGCAGCTTAAAACCCTTTCCCAAGGGGCATCCCTTTTTTTCGTGGCTCGAGAAAACGGATGCCGTGGTGGTTGGGGAACTTGTGCTGGCGGATCCCTCCGTCGAAACGTTCAAAAAAGAATTAGAAGATTATTTTCAGGCAACCCAATCCTTTTTAAGCGTGCCCTTTGTGCTCGGCGGGAAATTGATCGCCCTAGCGAACCTCGGCAAAAAAGCAAATCTGCGCCGGTATGGTTTTGAAGAAGTCCAATTTTTCGCCAAACTGAAAGCGCCGCTTACCATTGCCTTTTCGAATTCCATGCAGTTTGAGAATATTTCCGAACTTTACAACCAGGTCCGCAAGATGAGCGAAGAACTGAAGCAATGGAACATCGAGCTGGAACAGCGCGTGGAAGATCGGACGCGCGAGTTGGTGAAAACCCAGGACCAGCTAGTGCAGGCCGAAAAACTCGCGACGCTCGGCACGCTTGCCGGCGGCGTGGCGCATGAGATCAACAATCCCTTGACGGCAGTTCTGACCAACGCGCAGATCCTCAAAATGACGGCGGACGAAGATGTCCGGGAATCGCTGGACCTGATCGAGGAGGGCGCGAAGCGGTGCCAGCAGATCGTCCAAAAGCTCATGAAATACGCGCGTAAGACCGCGGAAGAGGCGCCGCACAAGGAAGTGGATCTGAATGAAGTGGTGCAAGGGACGTGCGCGCTTCTGGGGTTTCAATTTCAGCAAGAGAATATCGAGATTGAGACCAAGCTGGGCCAGATCCGCCGCGTGATGGGAATCGGCAATGAGCTGGAGCAGGTGCTTACGAACCTTCTTGTGAACGCCCGGGATGCCATTAAGTCCAATCCTCAATCAAAAGATTTAAAGGTTAATGGGACTAGTCCTGGCAACCTTCAGTCAGAAGAAGATAGATGCCAGGGCAAATCCCATTCTCCATCAAAAGATTTAAAGGTTAATGGGACTAGTCCTGGCAACCTTCAGTCAGAAGAAGATAGATGCCAGGGCAAATCCCATTCTCCATCAAAAGATTTAAAGGTTAATGGGACTAGCCCTGGCAACCTTCAGTCAGAAGAAGATAGATGCCAGGGCAAGTCTGCAAGAAGCCAAGGCCGGATTGTGGTCGAAACCCGCGGGAAGGGAGCCATGGTGGAACTTGTGGTCACGGACAACGGCATCGGTATTCCCAAAGGAAACCTCAAAAAGATCTTCGATCCCTTTTTTACGACCAAAGAGGTCGGTTCCGGTACTGGGTTGGGGCTTGCGGTCAGTTACGGCATCCTGAAGCGGCATAATGCTTCCGTGAGCGTTGATTCTTCGCCCGGCAAAGGTACTACCTTTGTGCTTTGCTTTCCCCGAAAGCAACAAGGTGAATCATGAAATGTCCTAGTGTTCAATTGGGATTTCATGTCCAATTCGCCATTAAAAATTCAAAGGTTAATTGGACTAGCCCTGGTGACCTTCAGTTAGATGAAAAAAAACAGGGGCATAACACTACCTTCACGCTCCGGTTTCCTGCGGCTCATTCATCCACCCAAAAGTATGAATCCGTATAATTTTTCCATTTTGTGCTTTGGTTTTTGTTCCCTCCTCTTGGGACTTTTTGTCTGGCTCAAACGGCAGGATCGTGTCGGCCAATTGTATTTTGTGTTGTCTTTTTTTTATGCTGGTTGGGCGCTGCCATTTTCTATAAAAATCAGTGATAATATTTCCTATGCTGCGGCGTTATACGCAGCACGCATGGCGAATTGTTCCGCGGCATTTATCCCAACTGTTTGGCTTCATTTTTGTTTGGTTTATACCAAAAGAGATGAAACCCATAAAAAAATACTTAAACTTTTTTACGCAATACCGCTGCTCATTCTTGCTGTTTCTTTTACACCGTGGTTTGTCCCGGGGCTCAGACCTATTCTCAGTTTTAGACACTATGCAACCCCGGGTATTTTTTATTATTTGATGACATTGAATTATTTTATAGTTATTCCGCTGGGCTTTAACCAGTTATTTGACAAGATGAAAGAGGTTTCAAGAGAAGAAAGGGAACAACTTTTAGGACTTTTTTTCTCGGCCTTTATTGGCTATTTGGGAGGCGCCTTAACTTTTTTGCCGATCTATGGCATTTCATTCCCTCAAGAAGGTATGTTTCTGTTGCCGATTTATCCCTTTGCTCTGACGTACTTTATGATTAAGCAGAAGATCTTCGACATCGAGGAGTTGGCCCAGGCGGCTCATCGGGACAAGTTAACAGCGATCGGGGTTTTGGCGGCGAGCATCAATCATGAGATCAAAAATCCGCTTTTTATTATCAAGGGACTCGCGGAGAATTGTCTGGAGCGGCAAAAGGAAGGTGTTTTTTCCAATAAAGAAAAAGCCCTGGAGAGCGCCAACGACGCGATGAAAAGGAGCGTCGAGCAAGCGGACCGGGCGATGGATATCATCCGTAGGTTGTCGCTTTTTGCCAAGGCCGGGATCGACAGTGAGATCAAATTCGAGTTTGTGAAGATCGCGGAAGTGCTTGAAAATATTTTGCCGCTGATCCGTTATGAACTAGCAGCGAAAAATATCGTACTGACCCGTGACATTCCGCCCAATATTCCCGAAGTCCGCGCGGACCGGCGTTATCTTGAGGAGATTCTTTTCAACCTGCTAGTGAATGCCTGCCAGGCTGTCAGGGAAACCGGACGGGAAGGGGAGATCAAAGTGACCGCGGCCGTCATTGCGAGGGAACGAAGCGACCGAAGCAATCTCCCAATTCCGGACCTTAATAAAACGGGATCGCTGCGGCCCAAAAATGGCCTCGTGATGACAACTCCTGACAAGGTCCTTATCACGATCCAGGACAACGGCCCCGGGATCCCTGAAGATAAAATCAAAGACGTTTTCCGCCCCTTTTACACCACCAAAGCCGAGGGCACCGGTCTAGGTCTTTACATCACCAAACAGCTTGTTGAAAAAATCGGTGGACGGATATCTGTTGAGTCCCAGCAAGGCATTGGCACGACTTTTAAAGTTATCCTGAAGGCAGCCTGAGCCATGAATCCGTATAACTTCTCAGTCCTGTGTTTCGGTTTTTGCAGTTTGCTTCTCGGAATTTTCGTTTGGCTTAAGCGGCAAGATTATGTTGGGCGACTTTATTTTGCTTTATCCTTTTTTTATGCTGGTTGGGCAATTTTTATATCGATTAATCTTAATAATGACATTTCGCCGGACCTCGGTCTTCTTATGGGGCGATTAGGGAATGGCTTTGCTATTTTTATTTCCATTATTTGGTATCATTTTGTTTTGGTTTATACAGGATTTATTGAAAAACATTACAAGTTGGTGAAGTTTTTTTACATCATCTCGATACTAACATTTTGTTTTGTGTTTTCACCTTGGTTTATTCCAAAGACAGCAACTATAGTTGGTTTTAAGCATTACTCGCAAGCTGGACCAATCCATTATTTTTTTTCATTCTTATTTTTCATTCTAGTCACACTAAGTTTTATTGAATTGCACCGGAAAATAAAGAACTCTTTCGGATATGAAAGAGCGCAATTCAAAGGACTTTTTTGGACAGCCCTTTTGGGGTATCTCGGAGGGAGTCCGGCTTTTCTTCCGATTTATGGGATTCCCATGCCCCAATATTGTCTCTTTTTAATGCCCCTTTATCCATTCATGTTGGCTTACTTCATGACCAAACAAAAACTCTTCGATGTGGCGGAATTGGCCCAAGCGGCGCATAGGGATAAACTTTCGGCAATTGGTTTATTGGCAGCCAGTATAAATCACGAGGTCAAAAATCCATTATTTGTCATTAAAGGCATGACAGAAACACAGTTGGAACGTTTGCATGACCCGACGCAGTCAACAGAAAAGTTAAGAGAAATGCTAGAAAAAACCCTTCAGCAGGCGGATCGGGCGCTTGGAATTATTCGAAGCTTTTCTGAGTATGCAAAAAGGCAAAGCTCGCGAACATTCGATAAACAAATGCTCGATATTCGAGAAGTTATTGACAATATTATTCCGTTTGTGCGCAGCGAGTTGGCTTTGGACTCTATTCACCTAGAGTTGAATATACCGGCAAAAACCATGATCTGTGCGGACCAGCAATCCATGGAAGAAATCTTTCTGAATTTAATCGTGAATGCCTGCCAGGCGATAAAAAGCACTAATAAAACGGGTGAGATTGAGATTTCATCAGAGAAAGAAGATCCGTGGATCAGGATTGCAGTGCGAGATACCGGGCCGGGATTGTCACAGGATCAGCTTTCAAGGATCTTTGAGCCATTTTACACAACAAAAGTATCAGGGACAGGCCTTGGACTTTATGTGGTCAAGCAGCTTGTCGAGAAAAATCAAGGCAGGATTGAGGTAGTTTCAAAGATCGGCGTTGGGACCACCTTTACCCTTATCTTTTCGCAACACTAGTTAATTCAATGGGTTATAGGACTTTTCTTTAAGGGATGGCTCTATTTAGCCGATATAACACTAGTGAGTTTTGTTTAATTTGGTGTGCTGACGATACAATCAACAAGAGAAGTTATTTAACATTTCGTTTAAAAAACCTTTGATAAATTACAATTTAAAAACAATATGTTGTTCGAAAATATGAAAACAGCCATAGAGGATTTTTTTTATAAAAAAGTTATTCGCAATATATTAATGCTCAGCAATTTTGGGCGACGTAGCGTTTTAGGAGAAGCTGCTTCGGGTTATAATTTTGACTATATGTATGAAAATAAACCGCACGGTTTTTTAGGAATAGGATATTTAATTGATAAAATGTTGCTTAATTTACCAGCTGTTCAAGCAACCAGACTCCGGCGTGTAAATATTGTCAAAATTGTAAGCAACGAGATCGAAAACCATAGGTTACAAGGAAAAACAACGAAAATTTTAGATTTAGCATGTGGCGCAGGCCGATATCTGTCAGATATTGTAAAGATTTTTTCCAAGAATAAGATAGAGATTGTAGGAATTGATTACGATAATAAATCATTAAAATTAGCTAAAAATCTCAGTGAAAAAGAAGGTATCTCAAAGGAACAAATCAGATTTGTTAAAGGGAATGTCTTTAGGCTGAGTATTCTAAAAAAATTGGGAAAACGAGTTGATTGGCGACCTAACATTGTTATTGCATCAGGGCTGACCGTTTATATTGATGATGATGAAGTGATAAATATGCTAAAACAAATTTATGAAGGGTTAGCTCACGATGGATGCATATTAATCGATAGCCAGGAAAGCAATCCAAGTCGCAAGTTGATGGAAAAGGTTTTAAAGACCAAGCAAGGAGCTTGGATTCTTTACTATAGGTCTCCAGCACAATGGCGGCATTGGTTACATAAATGTGGGTTCAGAGATATCGTTATTAGTTGTGATCAATGGAAAATGTACAACCTATGTTCAGCGCGAAAATGATGGCAGTATCAAAACCAACAATTTTATTAATAGATGATGATCAATTGGTGTTGCGCTCCTTGGCAAAAGCCTTGGAAAAGGCTGGTTATAATGTGTTAGCAGTAGATGGGTACGATACAGCGATGGCTGCCATTCATGATAAAAATTTTGACTTAGTTTTGTCGGATATTCGTATGCCAGGAAAGAACGGTGTTGATACTGCGAAAGAAATCCAAGATAGTTTAATTGCAAATGGTAAGAAAGATTTACCGATTATATTTATAACGGGCTATAGTGGCGATGAAGAAAAGTTGCAGACGCCTTTATTGGGAGAAACATTATACAAACCTGTAGATATAAATCGTTTACTAACTATAATTCGGGATTATCTATGAAAAATCGGGTTGCTGTTACAGGAATAGGCATTGTGAGTCCCATCGGAATTGGGATTGATAATTTTTGGAAGGCGACAATTTCTGGTGAATCTGGAGCAGGAGAAATTACATTATTTGACGCGTGTAATTATGCTACAAAAATTGCGGCAGAAGTGAAGAATTTTAATCCAGCGGACTTTATGCTTCCGGAAGTTTACAGAAAAACTGATAGGTTTGCTCAATTTGGAGTTGCTGCTGCAAAAATGGCTATTGAGGAATCAAGATTAGAAGGAGCTTATGATCTGCAACAGAATCGCATACCAGTTATTATTGGCTCAGGGTTAGGTGGAAGTTTATTTCATGAGGAACAAATTTTTCAATTGATTGGGACTCAAGAGCCAAAAAAAGTGCTTTCGAGCTCTGTTCCCCGAATTACTCCAAATGCCGTATCAGCGTTTATTGCCATGCAATATAAATTTCGCGGAACTAATTTGACTATTTCAACGGCATGTTCTTCAGCAGGGAATGCGATTGCCTTGGCTGCCCAACAGATTGAAAATGGAAAAACGGATATTGTGATTACAGGGGGAGTAGAATGTCCCATAACCCCCTTTACTTATGCAGCCTATCAATCTCTTCGGGTATTATCAAAGGGCTTACAAGGGGCCAAGAAGGCGTCTCGGCCGTTTGATAAAAAAAGAGATGGCTTTGTGTTAGGAGAAGGTGCTGGCATTTTAGTGTTGGAGAACTATGAAAAAGCGTGTTCAAGAAAAGCTATTATTCATGCCGAACTAAAAGGTTATGGAAGTAATTGTGGCGCTTTTCATATGGCTGCACCTGATCCTAGTGGAGCAGATGCAGCCGCAGTTATGCGTGAAGCTATAATGCATGCTGGGATTTCAACAGTAGAAATTGACTATATTAATGCACATGGGACAGCTACTCAAGCGAATGATGTATGTGAAGCAAAAGCTATTAATATGGTTTTTGAAGAAGGTGGGAAAAAACCTTTTGTTAGTAGCACAAAATCTCAAATAGGTCATACGATAGGAGGTGCAGGAGCAATAGGTGCTATTGCGGCTATTTTGGCTGTCAAAAATGATATTATTCCTCCTAATATTAATTGTGATGAGTTAGATGACCAATGCAATATTAATGTGGTTCAAGAAAAAGCGTTGCACGCTCGTACGATCAATGCCATTTCAAATTCTTTTGGTTTCGGATCTAATAATACGGCCTTAGTTTTTGGAAAAGCGGAATACTAAAATCATGAATGTGAAGGGAGTTACGATTATGACGGATTCACTGCAAAGAAAAGAAATTTTACAAAGACTGGAAAAAATTTTTAGTAACCTTTTGCGATCAATGCAGGAAAAAGATCTTAAAAAGCGTCCTATTATTTCTTTTGATACTGACATAGCAAAGGATCTTTCAATTGATTCTGTAGAAACACTCGATTTACTCAATAGCATAGAAGAGGAATTTGAAGTGAGTCCTGATTTACATGTAGCTAACACAAAGCGGAAAGTCGGCCAGATTGTTGATTACATAATAGAATTGCAAGAGCAAAAATAAATTTTGTTAAATGAGAAAATAAAATGGCTATTAATAAAAAAGTTGAAGAAGAGAATAAGATTTGGATATTAGAAATCGATAATCCTCCGATGAATAATTTAAATCCTGTTGTGGTCGACGGACTTAGTCGAGAAATTAAAAGTTTTAATGAAGATGCTGTCGCTCGTTCAATGGTCATAACAGGGGCTGGTGAAAGAGTGTTTATCGGTGGGGTAGCGATTGAGGAGATTAGGAAAATAAAGTCTTCAGATCAAGGGATGATTCTAGCGAAAAAAGGACAAGAATTATGTAATCAGATAGAAAATTCCGAAAAACCTATTATTGCAGCTGTAAATGCCCTGTGCATTGGTGGAGGGACAGAAATCCTTTTGGCTTGCCATCTCCGTGTGGCTTCCGAGAAAACAAAATTTGGTCAACCAGAAATTGCGATGGGTTTTATGCCTGGTTTTGGTGGGACTCAACGATTGCCACGTGTAGTTGGAATTTCACAAGCGCGTCGCCTTATTTTATTGGGGGAAACTATCGACGCTCAAGAAGCATATCGAATAGGGTTAATTGATTTTCTTGTTTCTAAAGAAAAACTGCTATCAACAGCTATGAATCTGGCCAAAAAAATAGCTGAAAAAGGACCAATAAGCATTTTAATGGCACAGCGCTCTATTCAAAAAGGCTATCAAATGAATTTAAAAGACGGTCTTGATTTGGAACTGAAGTTATTCGGAGAGCTTTGCAAAACTGAAGACATGAAAGAAGGATTACAGTCTTTTATTGATCATCGAAAAGCTATTTTTAAGGGACGATAAAATCTGATGATAAGTGGAGTAATCTGCTTTGGTGATAGTATTTTAGCTGGGACAGGAGCATCATTTCGCGATAAAGGATGTGCCAAGCTATTGAAGGCAAGATTAAAAATACCAGTCTCTTTGAAAGGAATTAATCGTAATACCAGCCAAGATGGTTTAATTCGCTTACAGCAAGATGTGCTAGACCAGAAGAATTTATCTCATGTGATAATCCTTTTTGGGAATAATGATTGTCGTTTTGTAGATTCTAACCGCTTTTCTGTTTCCCAAGATCATTTTATTGAAAATCTCAAAGAAATGGCCGCTAGCATTAAACGCAACCATCAAATCCCCATGTTTTGTAATTTACAGCCAATAGATTTTCCAATGCTATTTCAATTCATGCCGGAAGTTCAAAAAATTTATAGTGAAAACAAAATAAACCCCGAAGAACTTCAAGGGACATATAGTGATTTGATTGAAAATTTTGCTAAGAAGAGCGCCGAAATCTTAATCGATATTAGAACTCCATTAAAATGTAAAAAAAATGAAATTTTGGCAAAAGATGGACTGCATCCCAATGATTATGGCCATGAGATAATTGCGCAAAAGATTTTCGCTGAATTAAAAAAATACGATTCTACAATTTAACTTTTGATTTATAACGAAACTCAGGAAAGCATCTCAATGGCATTCTATATCCTGATAACGGGACTTATTACCGCATCATATGCAGGCCTGGGCCTTTTCGTTTTTTTAAATGATCGAAGGAAATTTCTTTTTCGAATTTTTTTGTTATTTTGTTTGTCCGTCGCCTTATGGGCGTTTGGATATTTTATAACTCTCTTATCTCATATTACTTATCCAGTCGCAATTTTATCTAGCCGTATTTCGCATGCCATTGGGGCTTTTATTCCGATTACCTTTTTGCACTTTGTCTTGTCGTTTCTTCGCATTGATACTAATCATCGCCGACTTTTGCAAAACGGTTATATTGTATCCACAATTATGTTCGGCATTGCACTAACACCATATGTGGTAAGCGATGTGGTGCAAAAGATGGATATTCGATTTTATCCCGAAAAAGGGTTATTTTATCCAATATATGCGGCGCTTTATTTGGTTTATGCGCTTGGATTTGCTCAGTTTTATCTATTTAAATCTTTTTTGAGCGCTACCGGAATTAATAAAAAGCGACTTCTTTTCTTTATAGTTTCAACATTTGTAGGTTTTATCGGTGGTGTTTCGCTTTTCTTGCTAATATTTAATATTCCTGTTCCTCCTTATGCTAGTTCACTTATTGTAATTTGGCCATTTGCAATGGCGTATACGATTATTAAATATCGCGAATTTAATATAGAAGTTATTATTAAAAGGACATTGGTTTTTACTGGAGTTTTTGGTTCAATCATTGGCATTGTTGCTATTGTGACAACACTTGCTCAAAATTATTTGGGGCAATATCTTGGTATAGGGCTGTTGGCGCGACAGATTTTTAGTGTTTTGATTGCCAT
The DNA here is from genome assembly GCA_022711115.1 of Candidatus Omnitrophota bacterium. Taxonomy (GTDB): domain Bacteria; phylum Omnitrophota; class Omnitrophia; order Omnitrophales; family Aquincolibacteriaceae; genus JAKLFP01. The sequence continues at coordinate 68,734 of JAKLFP010000010.1, forward strand.
CTTGCTTTTTGATCCGATTCGAAAACTGCTGATTAATCTCACGGACAAATACCTTTTTCAGAAAAAGTACGACTACCACAAGCTGCTCAAGGACGCGTCGCGGGGGATGTCGAACATCGAGAGCCTGGAGCGGTTGCTGGGTCTGGTCGTGCACTTCGTGACCATGAAGATGCGCGTGAAGAACGCGGCGGTGTTGATGCGGGAAGGGGGCATGGATCAGTTTCATCTGGTGTATCAGCGCGGGTACGATAAAAAACACGTTGCCCTGACGCTCTACAGTAATGACCCGCTGATCCATTACCTGGAGAATCATCAGGAGGCCGTGGACATCGAAAGGGTGAAAGAACAAGTCGAATCCGCCTCCCACCAGCGCGACAGAAGCGAGGTCGCGTATGATTATGAAGCGATTCGCGAACGGATGATCCAGTTGCAGGCCAGCTGTTGCGTGCCGAGTTTTTTGGGCAAGGAGCTCAAGAATGTTCTTCTGCTCGGCGAAAAAAAATCCGGCGAATATTATTCCAACGAAGACCTGAATCTGCTTTACACGCTGGCGCAGGAATCCGCGATTGCGATCGAGAATGCCTGGCTTTATGATGAGGCCAAGAAAAAATCCCGAGAACTCGAACACATCAATGAGCAATTGGAACATTCCAAAACGCTTTTGATGAAAGCCTTGCAAGAAGCCGAAGGCGCGAACAAACAGCTTCAGGACACACAGGCACAGTTGATCCACGAGCAGAAAATGGCGACCCTGGGCCGTCTGGCCGCGTCCGTGGGGCATGAAGTCAACAACCCACTGACCATTCTGTCCATGAACGTGTCGCGCGTGATCCTCAAGTACCGGAAAAACCCGGATATGAAAGTGATCGAGATCCTGGATGTTTTTGACAAGATGGAAAAAAATATCGAGCGCATCAAAGCCGTGGTGAACACACTGACCGGGCTCCTCAAGAAATCCGAAAAAGGAAAATTCGAACCGCTGTCGCTCAAGCTGATCCTGGAAGAAACCCTGCCGCTCGTGCAGTTCCAGACCTATCTGGACAATCTTTCGGGCACGGAAGTGGATTTCAACGTGCCGGGCAATATCCCGCTTATTCGCGGCGATCTGGAGCGTTTGCAGGAGGTATTTCTCAATCTTTTCATCAATGCCTATCATGCCATGGCCGGGAAGCGGCACCGCAAGATCGCGGTGGCTGCCGAGATCGACCCGCAGGACTCAAAGATGGTGGCGATCCATTTCAGGGACAACGGTTCGGGCATGACCGAAGATGTCATCAAAAAGGTCTTCAATTACGGTTTCACCACCAAACCGCTAGGCAAAGGATCAGGGCTCGGCCTGTATATGTGCAAGTACATCATTGAGCTTCACGGCGGGACGATTGTGGTGCAAAGCAAAGTCGGGGAGGGGACGACGTTCACGCTGACGCTGCCGATCTACGAGGAGTCTCCGGCGCTGAAGGCGCGAAGCTAGACTTCAGACCACGGACGACAGACTATAGACTGCAGACCCTAGATGGCAGATTTCAGAGCTGGAGGAAGTTGTCATTGCGAACGTTCCCCGCAATTCGTTGGACGAATCCGTCCGAGAAATTTGGCAGAAAGTGAAGCAATCTCGCAATATTCAGGCTTAAAGAATTAATAAAAAATAAAAAAGAGATTGCCATGCCATCAAAACGAGGCTCGCAATGACAGAGTAACCTATGTCAAAAAAAGGTTATGTTTATATTTTATCGAACTCTTCCAATACAGTTTTATATACCGGGGTAACATCAGATCTTTGGGCGCGAGTGGGTGAGCATAAACAAAAGTTAGTGAAGGGATTCACAAAACGGTATAATGTTACTAAGCTTGTCTGGTTTGAAGAATTTGGATCGATTCATGAGGCAATTGCGTCAGAAAAGAAAATAAAAGCAGGATCCAGAGCTAAAAAAATAAAATTGATTAAAACTCTGAATCCTGAATTTAGAGATTTAGCATTATAGTTTTAAGAGATTGCCACGCCCCTCAAAACGGGGCTCGCAATGACAAACAGGAGAAAAGTCGCAGTTTGTGGTTAGCGGTCTGGAGTTTTTAGTATGAAAAAAATACTGATTGTGGATGATGAAGTCGGGATCGTGCAGGAGATCAAGGAATTCCTGACCGAAGAAGGCTATGACGCTTATACGGCGGATACAGCCAAGGAAGGGATCCGTCTGATCCAGGAATTGAAACCGGATGTGGTTTTTATTGATGTGAAACTGCCGGATGCGTCCGGGATCGACGTGCTGAAGGCGTGTAAGGAAGAGTCTCCCAGAACCAAGACCGTCATGGTGACGGGCTATGTGGATCAGAATTTGATGGATGAGGCCGAAGCGGTCGGGCGTGACGCGTTTCTTCAAAAACCTTTTGACCTTGTCCGCATCACCGAAGAAATCGAACGGTTGCTTGGCTAGACTATAGGCCATCACTATAGACTGGAGACGGCAGACTGAGGCATGTCATCGCGAGCGAAGCGTGGCGATCTCCTGGCTATCGAAGTCGGTAAAATGAAAAAAGGTTATGTCTATATTTTAGCAACTCCCTCCAACAAAGTTCTTTATACGGGCGTTACCGCAGATCTTTGGGATAGGGTGACTCAACATAAAGACAAAACGGTCGAAGGGTTCACAAAACGTTACAACGTTACCAAATTGGTTTATTTTGAAGAATTCACATCCATCATGGATGCGATCTCAGCGGAGAAAAAAATAAAAGCTGGATCCAGAGCTAAAAAAATAGAGTTGATTAAAACATTGAATCCTGCATTTAAGGATCTAGCGCAATAATTAGGAGATTGCCACGCCCTAAAAGACAGGGCTCGCAATGACAAAAAGGGAAAAGCTTCAGACGGAGGTTTTCAATTATGAATTTTATTCAAACAGAAATTCCGGGTGTGATCCTGATCGAGCCCAAGGTCTTTCATGACCCGCGCGGCTTTTTTTATGAAAGTTACCGCAGAAAACTTTTCGCGGCCAACGGGATCAAGGACCATTTTGTCCAGGACAACATCAGCTCGTCGGCCAAAGGAGTTTTGCGCGGCCTTCATTATCAGATTGCGCCACGGGCTCAGGCGAAGCTGATGCGTGTGATCAAAGGGTCTGTTTACGATGTTGTTGTGGATATCCGGCCACGGTCCAAAACTTTCGGCAAATTTGTCGCGGTCACGCTTTCTGCGGAAAACAGAAAGTTACTTTATATCCCCAAAGGTTTCGCGCACGGTTTTTGCGTTCTGGAAGACGGCACGGAATTCATGTACAAGGTTTCGGACTATTATTCACCCGAACACGAGCGAGGCATCCTCTGGAGTGATCCGGGTCTGGCGATCCCTTGGCCGAAGTTGGATCGCGCATTCATCCTTTCCGAGAAAGACAAAAAATACCCTACCCTCAGCAGCTTATAGCCGATAGCTCATGGACAATAGCTAATAGCTCATAGCTTTTAGCTATAAGCTAGAGTCTAGGGTCTCAAGTCTAGAGCTATAGGTTTTCTTTCGGCGTGATATTCCAGTGATACAGGATTATGGAGGAACCTTGGGGGCCGATGTCGAGGGTGATTTGGGTTTCCGGTTTATCCTGAAAACACATTTTGGAAGATTTTTGGCAGTAATAAATATCCGCCTTGAGCGCGAGGATGGCATGTCCCGGTCTTGTCTTGAGCGTGATCTTAAAAGTATTGCCGGAGAGTTTTGGCAATGGCTTCGGAATTTCAACAATGTCGGGATTGGCGGTCTGGCAGGCGATTGAATGAGGGGCCTGCGGGATGAGCTCGTAGCCCTTGGGAAGATAAAGCTTCACCGTTAAGGTTGTGTCTCCTTGCTGTACCTGAAAAGCCGTTGCCTCTGTCTGTGTGATTGACAGAAGCAACAGGAACAAACTTGAAAGGATGATTTTCCCGAAATATTTTTTCATTTTAAGGAACCTTTAAAGTATTATCAATGGAATGAGAAGCTTTCTCAAGGAGAAAAACAACAGGCGACAGACTGGCGACTCAAAGTCTGCCATCGCGAGCCGAAGGCGAAGCGATCTCTTATCAATGATTAAAATAATAAGGAATTAATAAAAGGAGATTGCCACGTCGCTCCTTTGGAGCTTCTCGCAATGACAAAATGACCGATTCCGTCTTCGCGAGCCAAATGCGGCAAAAGACGCCATGAAGCTGACGATCAAAGTTAAAACGAACGCTAAAGAGAACAGAGTAGAGAATACTGCGGACGGGGGATGGCGCGTTCTGGTGAAGGCCCCGCCGCAAGAAGGGCGCGCGAATGAAGCGGTCATCGAGGCGCTCGCGGGCCATTTCCGCGTTCCTAAAAGCCGGATTGCGATCATCGGGGGTTTCAAAAGCAAAACTAAAGTTGTTCGAGTCGGAGCGTGCGAGTGCTGATTTTTAGACCACAGACGGCAGACCACAGACAAGAGGCCCAACATCTCAAAAGAGCTTTCAGACTGCAGTCATCAGTCTGTAGTCTGATGGCAATAGTATTTATGGTAAAATAGATTCATATGTTCCGACAGATTGCAGAATTTATCTACCATTTTCGCTGGCCCGTTTTTCTGGCCATGATCCTCAGCCTTTTTTTTGCCGGCATCGCGCTTTCCCATCTGACGGTGGATCCCTCCATGGAGCCGCTTTTCATCAAAAAATCTCCCGAATACAAGTATTATCAGGAATACCGCCAGAAATACGGCAGCGACCAGATGATCGCCGTTGCAATGTCGACGAGCGACCTGTTCACGGAACCGAACCTCAAGGTGCTCAAGAACATTACGGAAGGCATTTCAAGCTACGAACAAGTAGAACGTGTCATGAGTCTCGCGAACATTCAGGACATCAAGCATAAAGGGCTCGGGGTCAAGATGGTCCCGGCGCTTCAGGGGGTTTTTGAGAAAGAAAGGACGTTTGAAGAGGCTAAAAGGGACATCCTCCGCAATGAACTTTATCTCAATAACCTGGTTTCCAAGGACGGGAAGATCGCCAATGTCCTGGTCTATCTGAAGCCGGCGGAAAAGGATTCCGTGACCGGTGATATTTTTATTGAAAAACTCAAAGATTATCTCAATGATTTTGAGCGGCCGGACCTGAAATTCTACATGGCCGGGGCGCCGGTTGAACAATATGAATTTATCAGGCTGATCCAACGCGACCAGCTTGTTTTTGTGCCTATGATCGCTTTGGTCCTGATCGTGATGACCTTCTGGATCTACCGGAGTTTTACGTGCATGATCCTTTCGATGTCGATCGTTTTTATAACCCTTCTCTGGACGCTTGGGACCATCGCGGGTTTGGGGCAGCAACTCAATCTGATGACGTCGCTTCTCGCGCCCGTGATCATGATTGTCTCGGTGATCAATTCGACCTACCTGATCAATCTCTTTTTTGAGATCCGTCCGCATCACACGAGCCTTAAAGAATCCGTGATCCGGACCATCGAACAACTCGGCTTGCCGTGTTTTCTGACGCATTTTACGGCGATTCTGGGGTTCGGATCGCTCGCTTTGAATCCGATCCCCGCCATCCAGAGTTTCGGGATTTTTGCCGCGCTCGGGACGTTTTATTCTTACATCGTGGAGATCATCATGACCACGCTGTTGCTGCCGATCTTGCCATACCGGCCGCTGAAAGTGGATCTGCGCAGCGATCGGCACTTTTTTAACCGGGTTTTTCTTGGGTTTCTCGAGAAATTCGAATACCGGTGGAGGTGGTGGATCCTGATCACCACTTTTCTTGTGCTTGTTTTTTCCCTCGAGGGGATCCGGAAGATCGAAGTGGACACGAACATCGTCAAGCAGATGAAGCCGGACCTGCCGCTGGCGGTCGCGACCAAATTTATCGATGATCGTCTTACGGGCGTCTATTCCCTCGGATTTGTTTTCCGGCGCAAGGACGGTGAGAGCATGGTGGATTACAAGGCCCTGACCCTCCTGGATCAATTCAAAACCTATCTTGAGAAAGAGCCGGGGATCGCGAAGGTCAACAGCATCACCACGCTTATCAAAAAGATCAATGAAGCCCGCAAGGACGATCCTGACGCCTATCTCATTCCCGATAAATCCATTCTTCTCAAGCTCTATTTTAAAGGGATGGTGGCTTCCGAGGACCCGGAGCTTTATAAAATGATCTCCCCGAATTTTAAAGAGATCCGGATGGAGGCGCGGATGCGCGCGATCGGAACCACGCAGGGAGCTTTATTAGAAGAACGGGTCCGTGAATATCTGGAAAGGAATCTGAGCGGTTTCTTCGAGTATAAGTTGACGGGCAATGTGGTGCTGCTTGGAAAGATCGCCAAGAGTCTTGTGCATGAGCAGACACGAAGTTTTTTGTTTGCCTTTATTTCGATTCTGATCGTGATTGTCTTGATCTTCCGTTCGATCCGTTTGGGTCTTTTGGCGGCCATCCCGAATGTTTTTCCGATTCTGGCGGTCTATGGGATCATGGGGTTTGCCGGGATCGAGCTTTCGACCGCGACGGCCATGATCGCGAGCATCGTCTTGGGTCTGGTGGTGGATGCCTCGATCCAGTTCCTGTACCGGTTTCGCAAGGAATTCCAGCACCGTTCGCATTATATCCAGTCCCTGCATCATACTTACCGCAATATGGGGCTGTCTATGGTCGTTTCGACGCTGATCCTTTGTCTTGGTTTCGCTTCGAGCGTGTTCGCCAGTTTTCGCATCACGGTTCATTTCGGAGCCCTGACGAGCCTGACGATCTTTTTGGCGCTCTTGTGTTCGCTTTTGGTGCTTCCGGTGTTTTTGACCATGGTCAAACCCTTCGGCCCGCAGCGGCTTTTTAAGCGAAAGGTTTCGGGCAAGGAATCTATTTCGGAGCATGCGGGGCCGGTGAAGGACGTTTAGCACAAGCGACTGTCATCCAAAATTGAATACGGCAGACGAAGGCCCGGCAACGGTTCTTTTCCAGAAAAAAGTAGCAGAGGATTTGAGGAATCGCTATAATGAATTCTCCTCAGGACAATCTGCAGCGGATCGAGCCTCTGGATATCTTGCTTGAAGTCATGAGAAAGGATGTCGATGTTATATTTTTTTCATCAAAAAACCGTTAGCTGGGTTCTTTTGTTTTTTGTTGCCGGAACCCTGTTGCTTTTTCCCGGGTATGCGGTGGCAGCGCAAAGAAGTTCCGATTTCATGAACGTGACATCGAACAAGGATTCGATCGAGGGGACGATGGGATGCCAGGGCCTTACATCTTCCGACAACGTCCTTTGTGTTGAAAAAGTCATGCCGAAGAAAATCCAGGTCGGGAAGCAGTTCGATTACACGATCAAAGTGACCAATCTTGCCGAATGCGGTGTTGACGATGTTGTGATTACTGAGAGAATTTTGGAGAAATTCGCCATCCTGAATGCCAATCCCGAATCGACCAAGAGCGGCGGAAATACCGCGGAATGGGCGCTGGGTTATTTGGGGCCCAAAGAATCAAAGCTCATCACGATTACAGGTTCGACGCAAGATCCTAAAGTGACGACCGCTTGCACGAAAGCCGTCTATCATCCGCTTCTTTGCCTTCGTCCTGAAGTCCTTGAATCGGATTTGAAGGTGACCCTCAAGGCGCCGGAACGGACTCTTATCTGTGATCCCATCCCGGTAAACATCACGGTGGCGAATACCGGGAAGGTCGCAACGGAAAACGTCAAAGTGACGCTGGTGCTGCCGCAAGGACTGACCATGAGTGACGATAAAGCCGGTCAGACCATCATGATCGGGACATTGCCGGGAGGTGGCGCGTCTAAAAGCTATGACCTGAGCCTGAAGGCTTCGAAGCCTGGGACTTATCCCCATAAAGCGACTGTCGAAGCAGAAGGTGGCTTGATTATGACGGCGGTTCCTTCGACGACGGTGGTGGCTCAACCCGTGATCAAAGTAAGCATGACCGGTCCGGCGAAAGTTCTTGTCAGTAAAGATGCGGAGTATAAGGTCACCGTTGAAAATGCGGGGAATGCGGATGCCGCGAACACCCTGGTCACATCGCAAGTGCCTTTCGGCATGAAGTTTGTATCCGCCAGTAACGGCGGCGTCATGGCGGACGGTAAAGTGACTTGGAATCTGGGGATTCTCGGCAGTCAGAAATCCGTGAGTGTTCATATGCTCTACCGGGGGGAGAAAGAAACCTCAGCGCAACCCAAAGTGACGGTCGCAGGGACCTGTTGCCAGGAGACTTCGGCAACGGTCAAGACCGAGGTGCAGGGGATTCCGGTCCTTCTTTTTGAATCCGGGGATAGTGAGGACCCGGTGGCGGTCGGCGGTTACGAAAATTTCCATGTCACGCTTGAGAATCAGGGCTCCGCGGCTGCAAAAAATGTGGTGGTCAAAATCAATCTGGAAAAGAATTTCGAGTATGTCTCTTCCAAAGGCCCGACGGTCGCGAAGGCCGAGAACTCCAAAGAGATCGAGTTCGCTCCTTTGGCCTCACTGGAACCGAAGCAAAAAATGACCTGGGAGATCCGGGCCAAGGCTGTGGAAGAAGGGGACCATCTTTTCCGGGTCAAGGTCAAAAGCGATTCGAATGAAAGGCCGATCGAAAAAACAGAATCCACGCATGTCTTTTGAGCAGAAGGTTGAAACTGTGAAGGATTTTCTAACCAATAAGGGAGGGTAAATATATGAACACCATTTTAGGACTGATTGTTTTGGCGCTCGACATCATTGCGATCGTCGATTGTGCAAAAAGCGGGGTCTCCACAGGCAAAAAGGTCCTTTGGATCATTTTGATTCTGGTCCTGCCGTTGATCGGTATGATTCTGTATTTCCTTGTGGGTAAGAAAAAGGCCGCATAAAAAAGTTACACCACAAAGGCCGTGGCGGGGAAATGCCTGTCACGGCCTTTTTTCTTTTTGGGATGTCTTTATTTTTTAAAGGGTTTCCTGTAGAATGTGCCACCTTGTTGCAGTTATTATCAGGATGCTGGTGTAGCTCAGGGGTAGAGCAGCTGTTTTGTCCGCCAGAGGCGGATGCGTCCTTTGGCGCATAAACAGCGGAATGATTTTAGCTTTATTATTTCGGTTTAATTGCTGGTGTAGCTCAGTTGGTAGAGCAGCTGTTTTGTAAACAGCGGGTCGGGGGTTCAAATCCCTCCACCAGCTGATATGGCGTTCATTGAAAGTTAATTTTTGCACTTGCACATGAAGTGCAAGTGCGGCTTCGGCAGAACCTAGAAGGTTCTATCCGATCCGGGGAGTTGCCCGAGCGGCCAAAGGGGACAGACTGTAAATCTGTTGGCTTTTAGCCTTCAGTGGTTCGAATCCACTACTCCCCAGTCTTATTTTAAAATATTCTGAAAACAAAAGCGGAAAAATGGCAGTCCTGCAACAAACAGTAACTGTCATCCCATATTCAGAATTTCTTCAGCGGGACCGATACACTATCCGTAGAGAAGTTGAGGTGCCGTTGGGTCTCAAGCGAGGGAGGAGCTTATGGAAAGTGCCAATGATCAAGCGCCCGGAATTTTGACTAGGGAAGACATCATGAATGATCCATACAAACGGGAACTTATTTTGAAGCTTCACGAAGAACTTTTTGAGTTTTGCCAGCCGCCGGAAAAAGCTTCCGAATCAAAGCTTTTCGACGGTTTGGACTGGCATCTCGTGGTTTTTAAAGAACAAAAAAGGCTGGGCCTGGCCATTGATATCACTGAAACCAATCAATCCCCTCGCAAAGAAGTGATGCTCGTTGATGGCAGCTTCGGAGAAACCAACCAGATCTTTCATTCCGTTGCCTTGCAGGCATTGGAAAAGGTTGTTTTTCCGGATTCAAATCCAGCCTGAATCCCCATTTTTTTTGTCTGAGTTGTCCGGAAACCACCTTCAAAAACAAGTGCCTGGCACTCAAAGTAACAATTACCCAATATCCACAAATCATTCAGCAAAAACGAGTCCATGTCGTTAATCTCAAAAAAGGTAAAAGGTGATGGCGACTTTATCGTTGATTTCTTCATCCTGGAAGATCGTTAAAAATGACAAGGAAACGCTGGCTTTTTCGTTTTTGAATTTAGCTTGCTGGCTAGGTCTTTTTGCAGCCTTTGTCTATGCCTACATGCTTTTGTCTCGATATTGTTCCATCGATCCGGAAATTTTAAAGAGAGATCCGTTTCAGTATGGCTATACGCCATACATCCCGTTTATAGTTTTTGTCTTTTTTTCAGTGCTGATCGAACAATTTTTTTCAGCCTGTATTGTTTCGTGTGCCATCATGCGTTTTGCGAAGATGGAGTCTACTTTTTTTGGTGCCCTCAAGGCGGTGTTCTTTAGATTGCCAGCGTTGTTAGGCTGGGTGGTGATCTGTTCATTTTTTAGGCTTGTGTTCGATTTTATTAAAAACCGGTGGCTTAAAGCCGCAGCCGAAGTAACATTTAGCCTAACCAGTTTCTTTGTGGTTCCGATTATTATCGTTGAAGAAGAAGGGCCTCTTTCTGCCCTTTCCAAGTCCACAGGCTTGCTTTGCAATACTTGGGGAGATCAGCTGAAAGCAAATTTTGGTTTTGGCATCATTTTCTGGATCATGTTGGTAATCCCGATTTTTTTCGGTGTGCTTTTGGGATATGAAAAGGTTCGAGCCTTGCCACTCTTATGGACCATCAGCAGTATCGGTTCCTACTACGTGCTCTTGAGCGTATTCTATAAAGCCCTCTTTGAAGTGTTTCGTGCTGCTTTGTATGTTTACGTAACTTATCAGAAAGCTCCGGATGGTTTTGATGAAGAAGAACTCCGGAATGCCATCCAGCCAAAGTTCTAAAACTGCAAACGGGGGACAAGCAGCTTTCAGTTCTTGGCTCATTTTTTTTTGCCGGATCCTTTTAAACCATTATTTTCGATCTCCCAGGCTTTTAAAAAAATGTTGACTTAAAATGTAAGAAGTGTCATCATTTGCGCAAAAGGAACAGATAAGCATAGTTTTGCGCGATTAAAAAATGTAACAAAGAGGAGATGGCATGGAAGAAAAACTTTTAAAGGTCCACGATGTAATGAAAAAATTAAATGTGTCACGGCGCACTATTTATTACTGGATCAACAATGGTATTCTCAAAACCGTTCGTATCGGCAACATGTACCGTTTTCATCCTGAAGATATTGAACAGCTCATTGCGTCCAATCGCAACGTTATCGCGGGATCGCGCAAAAAAATCCTTGCGATCGACGATGACATCCTGGTCCGCGAATCGATCAAGTTATTGCTCAGCCGCGCCGGATATTCTGTGACCGTCGTTCCGGACGGTAAAACCGCGGTCATGCTGGCTCGGCAAGAAGATTTTGATCTGACGCTTACGGACATGCGCATGCCGGAGATGGACGGTCTGGAAACCTTGAAGGCGATCCGCAAGGCGCGCCAGGAAGCCGGCAAAAAACTCAACCCCGAGATCATCATGACCGCCTACGAAGACAGCAATGCAAAAACGGAAGCTGAGATCATCGGCGTCCGGAAATTTTTGATGAAGCCTTTTGAACTGGATTATTTCTTTGATGTGATCCAAAAGAACATCTCCTAAGTATCGAAAATCACCACGGATGGATCGGACGGGATAAGGAATCAGGTAGATGGAGAAGCAAACGATGAGCATTTGCAGCCGTGATCAGCGGCACTTATCACGTTCTGTCAGAATCATTGCCCTGCTCACCAATTTCTTTTTTATCGCGAATACGGTCGCTTTCGGCCAAACCACCGTCTTCTCGAACGGTACGGGATATCTCTCCGCGGTTGCATTAGTCCGAGATCTCAAGATCCCGGCGGCTTTCGGGACAGTTCAGCAACGCCATGCCGCGGGCCGCGCCAGCGTCATTCTGATTCGTGACGCCCACTCCCAGATAGGCGCCCAGCGGAACATAGAAAAGATGCTCAGCTATCTGAAGACACAATACGGGATCAAGGCGCTTTTTCTGGAAGGCGCGTTCCGGGGGCCGATTCCCAAAAATCTTCTTCATTATAAGAAAGATGATCGCGTTAATTTGGAACTCGCCGAACGTTTGCTCGGCCGGGGGCTCGCCGGCGGTGCCGGGTTGTTCCTCTCCCGGCATGCCAAAGACACGGTGGGTTACGGCGTTGAAGATCCGGAACTTTATGTCCGCAATGTCAAACAGTTCCGCGCTATTTATCAGGAAAAACCCGCGGCCGACCGTTTTCTGGCGGCGTTTGCAAAAAAACTTTTGACCCGAGGTTCGCGTGTTTTCCGCCAGGATCTCAACCAGTTCCTTCGGGAATGGCTCGCGCACCAGGAGTCACGCCGTGAGGTTCTGAATTATTTTGAATTGCTTGCGCAGCACGCCAAACGTGTGCTCCGCGTGGACCTGAAAGATCCGTGGAACCAGTTTGAATATCCCCAGCTCACGCGGCTTTTTGCACTTCGGCATTTTGAAAAGGCCTCAGTCGGGGAAAGCCCGGAAGAGATCAAAAAAGAAAAAGCGGCTTTGTTCGCGTGGCTGGGCTCGGTGCCCGTCCGTGCTGTGGCGCAGTCGCCGAACGGCCGTTTACCCCGTCCTGAACAGGCGCTGCTCGAGATGATCCTTTCGTCCGAGGATCATGTTGCTTCCATGGATCTGCGGACCTACTTTGAGGATTTTGAGGCCCTGTACCGTTCCCGAGGATTCTCGTTTGAGAAATACCCTGCGCTCAAACGGCGGATCGGCAAACTCATTCTGGCTTCCGAAATCGATGCGGAAAAAATGAACGGAGAGGCCGACCGTTTGACCGGAAAGATCCTGTGCCAAATGGCCCGTTCGGACGAGGAAAGGGAACTCACAAAACTTTTTCGCTATTATGTCCTTTTGAGAAAATTATTCTCCCTGGAACTCGGGAAAAAAGAATACCTCGAGATCAGGGGACAGGCGGAAGACATGCTGCCTTCGCATCTTCTGAAACAATCGGGTTTTCCGGCCGAAGGACCCGACAAGGAGATAGACACGCTCTTTAAACACGCACTCGGATTTTATCAAACGGCGGTGAAGCGGGAAACGGTGATGTTCGCGAACATCCTCCAGACGATTCAAAACTCCAAACCGGAAAAATCGGCGCTTGTAGTCGGCGGGTTCCACAGTGAAGGGCTCGAGGCCTTGCTGAAATCACACGGCATCTCGTATGTGAGTATTGTGCCGCGGATCGGGAAGCTCGAAAGCGGCCGGAATTATCTGGAAAATATCACGTTGAAACCTGTGTCAGGCCCCCATGCGTCTACTGTCCCTGCCTACAGCGTTGACCGTCTGAAAATTTCTGATCTCAGGCCGCTTGATATGGCCGGAGCTGTTTTTCTTGAGAGAGTTGTGCGGGAGGAGTTAGGCCGATTGGAGCCGGAGAGTGCCATTTTCCGGAGCGTGTCTAAACTTGGAAAAATCCGGGCACCCGTTCTTAAAATGACGGCAACAACGGGTGCGAGATCGGAGCTTCGGAGCCGGGAGCCGGGAGAATTAACAAAAAATCAAAAGCTCAGGAACCTGTTTCTGGCATTTTTGATCTTCTCGCAAAGCGTTCAGAGCACGGTGGGTCAGATTCTCATGGAGATCCAGCAGGCGGCCGGCAGCCGGGAAGCGCGGGTCACCATGAACATCAGCCCCGACCTGACACCGGGGGAGTTCGAGGTGCAGGGTACCACGGATTTTCAGACATGGCAGACACTTACGAATTTTTCCGTTTCGGGGATGACTCAGGACTACGCCCGTTCGTTCCAGTTTAATTTTGAAGAGGGTTTGGACCGGATGTTCATGCGGGGTGTCCGTACGGGCAATGCGCCAACGAATTCCGAATACACCTTGCTCTCAGCCACGAATGCGCCAGCTCAGACGGGCTACACCAACATCATCACGCGGCATCAGGTTTTGGCACAGGGAGCTACGTACGAACCCCCGAGCCCTGCCGTGTCGATATCACGTACTGTCTCACTTGCTTGGGATCCGTCTCCGGACGCATGGGTGACGGGTTACATTATTTACTATTATACGATCGGAGACGAGACGAATCTCAATTCGGTTGTGCTTGGCAATGTCACTAACGTAACGATTAGCAATATCGTGGAAAATGTCACCAATGTTTTTTACGCCGTGGCGACTGATGCTCAGGGCAACAAAAGCGAACCCTCTAACACGATCACGTATTCGGTCAAAGGCACCAATGCTGTGGCGGTCCATCCCGAACCTTTTGACAGGATCTACAGCCTTTTGGGGTGGACGAACGTAATCGGGAATTGGGAGCTCCAGAACGAAAAAGTGAACCATATCGCCAGCGTGACCCAGAACGGGATGCTGATCCTCGACTATGTAGCGCATACGCAGGATTTTGACGTAAAGGCCGATTTCGATTTCAAAACCCCAGCGCTGGACATGGGCCGCGGCATGATCGTGTCTTATCAGGATGCCTCGAATTATTATTACGGCCAGTACGACCGCCTCAACTCAAGATATCGGATTATCCGCGTGCAAAACGGTGTGAGCACTGTGTTGGCAGAAACCATCGCGCCCGCGATCCCGGACAACTCGACCCACACGATCCAGATCACCAAAAAGGACGCGCGGCTCGAACTCTATTTTGATAACAACCTTGTTGCACAGACGGATGATGCCACGTTTGGTTTCGGCAAAGTCGGGATCTATTCCGGAAGCTATGATCATACGGTTGACAATTTCTTTTTTATCCAGAGGTATGTCGACCTGTCCGGTATTGTTCCGGCGCCGATTGTGGACAACTTGCCCCAAGTCACAAAGCAGAACCCCATAACAATTTCCGGTACCAAACCCCCGGATACCGCGATCCTGATCAACGGGCAGGAGGTTGTGCCGCTGGATGGACTGACGGATTGGTCAGTCTCGTACCCCTTGCTTGAACAGGGGACGAACACATTAACGATCACAGCCAAAAACGGATCAGGTACGGAGAGTTCGCCCGTTGTTATTCATATCCAGTTAGATCAAGTTGCGCCAGCAATTCAGTTCACGTCTCCGGCTCTCACAAATAATCCGAATTACAATTTGGTTTATACCGTAGACGGCGTGGCAAAGAGTGTTGCGAAGACATTAGCAGAAGGTGTGAACGTGCTTTCAGTAACCGAAAGTGATGCGGCTGGGAATGTCACCGAGCGTGAATTCAGTGTCACGCTTGATACCCTTCCTCCCGTGGTTTCCGTTTTATCAGCGAATGCTGTGGGCGATGCGGATTATGTGCTGCGGTATACGGCGGACGGAATAGAAAAGACGAGAAATGTGACGCTTCAAGCTGGAGACAATGCTCTGAACATCAGTGAGACCGACGCTGCGGGCAACCAGACAGTGTTTGATTTTCATGTTCAATACACGCCTGCTGCGGTAAGCGGTCATGATTTTACCGTTCATGGCGGGGCCGTTCTTGACACGAACAATTCGGCATTGGGAGGGTCGAGCGGTTATTTTAACGGGACGAATTCATTTTTAAGTTTTGCGGACAGTGCGGATTGGGCGTTTGGGTCGGGAGATTTCACGATTGATTTTAGGGCCATGTTTAAGACGCTGCCTGGGGCGA
>JAKLFP010000011.1 GCA_022711115.1 Candidatus Omnitrophota bacterium
TCGTGTTTGACGTGAGCGGGACAACGTCCCTGAAGGTATCCGTGTCGGACAATGTGATTACGGGCACGAATCCTGACGGCACGAATCAATACCGGTCCGTCACGTTACTCTTTACGGGCATCACAGCGACGAACAAATTCATCACGATCACAAGAGCGGATCTTCTGAAAGCGGCCGCGAATTTCGGGTACTCGACGATCACGTCCGTGGCGTTTGTGGTGGACCAGAAAGTCGCGACGGGAACGGGCACTGTGACGGTGAAAAGTCAGGGGCTTGTGGTAGTTCCATCTGTCCCGAGTACGGCCGTGGGACCTGTAACCGATATGACAACTTATCGATCTGGTCCCGGATTATTGGGAATTCCTACAAGTGCCGCTTCGAATCTTGTTGCAGAACCAGACGGCAGTCGATTTGCCTTTGACTATAATATTCGTCCGAATACGGGTGATTTTGGCGGCGTAATCCTGACATTCGGTGCGAACGGAAAACCAATGCCAAATCTTACGAGCAGTAATCTCGTGTTTGACGTGAGCGGGACAACGTCCCTGAAGGTCTCAGTGTCTGACAATATTGTGACGGGCACAAATCCTAATGGTTCGAATCAATACCGGTCCGTAACATTGCTATTCACGGGCATTACGGCGACCAATAAATACATTGCGATCACGAAAGAGGACCTTCAGAAAGCGGCCGCGGATTTCGGGTACTCGACGATCACGTCCGTAGCGTTTGTCGTGGACCAGAAAGTCGCGACGGGTACCGGGACCATTACGGTGAGAAGTCAGGGACTGAGCTATTCTCCAACTCTGACGAATGTCGCGCCTTATTGTTCTAGCGCTTCTTGCCAGGCCGATATTTCTCACATGACCGGATTCTTGAACCTTGTCGGGTTTAGCAGCAAATTGCCCGATAACGCACCGGCTGTGGCGACGGCTTCGACGCTTTCTGCGACACGCTTTAACGTTACCTATAATGTTACCAATGCGGAAAGTTTCGGAGGAAGCATCAGCACTTTTGATGATTTTTCGACTGTGCCAAAGGAAAGTCACGATCTTAGCGCATTGACCAATATTGTCCTTGGGTTGCGGTTACAAAGCGGTACAGGAAATATCATTTTAGAAATAGAGGATTCAAGCATCCCCAGTCATAAAGCAGGAGTGCGTCTTACAGGTGTGAATACCACCGAACAATTTTATAGAATCGATAAAACTCTCTTAACGGGTATCGATTGGGCGCACATATCTAATATCAATATTGTTGTTGTCAGTGAAAATGTCTCCCAAAAAATAGGTGTTCTTGAAGTTCGGTTTGGGGATAACTACACCATCACATTTACCCCCGGGACAACCTATAATGATGCAGCGATCTCCAGCTTTGGGACTTATTATCCTGGCATTGCAGCCGGTACAAGTACTGCCGATGGAACGCCGAACGGCAGGCCTAACGCTACGTTGCAATTCAACCTCATCAATGAAAATGAGTTTGAATATCATTATGATATTTCAGAGAGCTACACAGCTTTTACTTTTGCATCGATCAATATGGGCGGGGATGCTTTCCGCTGGTCTCCTCCCACGAGCACTTATGTCTTTGCGGCTTTAGGCAGCGAAGGTGCTCGTCTTAAGATTGAAGTAAAAGATATTAATGACAAAGTTGCAGCCTTCGTCGTTCTCTTGAGTTCATATTATCAAAATTACACCTTAGATCTGGCGGCAGGAGTCCCGGGTGTTCCTGCGGGTTTTGATTATACGAGGATCAAAGAAGTTGTTTTCGTTCAGGACTGGAGCATCGGTTCACCGCTTTTGAATGACTACGTGAAAGTTCGTACGAAGAAGCTTGACTTCACAGTCAATCCTTTGCCTGACGCGATGATCGCCACTCAGAATGATTTAACCCAAAGCGCTCTTGGATATTTTGCTGTAGGAGCAGGTGTGGATCCTTTAACGCATTTCCCTTATGACAATAGGAATGCAACAGGGGTGTTTGCTAAGTTTACACAACCCACCCTGATCGGTTTTTATTTACAAATTCTCGGTGATGTTGTGCGAGGGGCATTGAGCAATGGCATGACTCCGGCTCAAGCATTGACGGAGATTAATACTGTTGTCGGTAATCTCCTGACGGCCCAAACCACCTACGGTTGGCGAGGCCTCTTGCCTTGGTTAAATTTAAATCCGCTGAGTGCCCAGTCGAACAGCATAGGGTTGGGCGATAATGCGAATTTAGCTCAAAGCATAGCTGTGATGATCGGCGCTCTTGAAGCTGCCAGTTTGAGCGCCGCTGATCGCATCATTGCGCAGCAAATTGTTGCGAGAGCGGATCAATTTTTGAATAATCAAGCGACAGGGTACACATCTTTTGTGGATGCCGGCACGGGTCTTTTCTATGCCAGCGTTCATTCACAAACCGGTGTTTTCTCCGGCCATATCGACCGGTTAGCCAGTGAGTTTCGCGGAGCGATCGCTTTCCTAAAAGTTCGTTTTCCAAGTTTGCCCAGCACCGTCTGGGATAATTTGGTTGTGAAAACTGTCGATTATGTCGATCGCAATGGTCAAACGATCCAGAATTTAGCGGCTTGGGATGGCGGGGCCTTCCAAATTTTCTGGCCGCTGCTTCGAAATAATGAAATGGGTTTTGTCGGCTTCTATAATGCTCTTTACAACCATCTGATGACCCAATTGGACTATGCGTATCAAAGCCGGATCCCGGGTATCCTTTCGGCGAGTCTGACGCCGGAAAGCGGTTATAGTGGCGACATCGGAATTCCTCAGATCGCGGAAAGTAATCTGAATCCGAATGCGCCAAATACGCTATTAATAGATATCGGGTCCACCTACGCCCTTGCAAGTGCCATGGCCGTTGATCCTTATGCGGTCTTGGGCTGGTTGGGTGCTATCGGCAATCTTTCCAGTATCAATGATACCTATGGTTATTTTGATGCCGCACGATCTAATAGTGAAGTGGGCTATGGATACATCGGCATTGACGTGGCTTCGATGATTCTTGGGTTGATGGGGAAAGGTCCGCAGGATTTTGATACGTACCTGCAAAACCGGAACTTGACGGCGAATTTTAATGCCCTGTATGATTCAGTCAGCCGCCGACTGTATATCACCCCCACCAAGGCCGTTTTTCCGAATGCACCGGAATTTCCTGACCGATCCCTGGCGGTGTTCAGTCATTTTGCATCCGAATCAAGCACTCCTGGTTTTCCGAGTTTATCGACAACGAATTATGGAGTAAGATTTCAATACAGTTCGCTTTCAGGAGTTGGGGGGCATTCTTGGACTTTGAATGGTCCCTACAACGCGACGGCGAATCAGCTGTTCATCCATTATTCCACCCCGGCAACCATTGCTTATTCTCAGCCGATAACAGTTCAGCTGAGTAATGCATCGCATCAAGTGGTGTATTCAGGATTGGCGATCCTGCCGGCGGATACTCGGTTTTCAAAGTTGATCATAGATCTGCCTAATCAGACTGCGATCAATAGCGTGACCGAAGTTTCCATTTTGGTGGATTCCAGTCTCACAGGTTATCCGCGCGGTGATTTCACAATCCATGCGATCAATTTTCAGCATGTTCCATCCGCTCAGAATCTATTGCCGGAAAGCGGTTTGGGCAGCGCCGATGTCACAGTCCTGCCTGGGAATGGCGTGGGACAGCTTCAAGCCACTTCTCCGAATAGCACCCTGCAGCGTTTGGCGCCCAATGTTTTTCAAATGCATTTCGATGTAACAGATGCTGATGCGGTCGCGAAATTGGATCTTAATTTCAACCCAAATAATAATGGAAGCAGCATTAATCTTACCGCTGTTCCAAACCTTGTTTTTGGGATTGATTCGACCAAAGCCAAATGGGTCTATCTCAAGATTTGGGATGCGAACGGGAAAACGGCAAATTACTTTGTGAAGAACGTGGATGTAGCTCGGAACTATTATCAGTTTCTGACAGCGTTAGCTGCCATGGATATTGATTTGACTCACGTGACGCATATCTCTTTTGCCGTGACGAGCGCTTGTGTTAACCCTGGAGATGAAATTGGCGATCTTCGTCTGGAAATTGGCGGCTTGCTATAATTTCAGTCTAAAGCTACAATCTGCAAGTCATTTGTGATCCTTGCTCTGAAGGATCATGGCTGCTGTTATCTTTTAATCCAACAGGAGGATGTATGAATAACCCCATTTCAGGTCTTATCTTTGTTGCGCTTATCATCCTTGGATTCGTCTTTGGCTCTCCCATTTTTATGGCCCATCAAGGGTTAGGCGGCTTGCTGGGTATTTTATGGTTTTTTGCATCTATGATTATAGCCTCTGGAATCCAAGTTGCCGCCCAATGGGAAAAAGGTGTGGTGTTTCAGCTCGGAAAATTCAGCCGTATTTCCGGTCCTGGACTATTTTTTGTCATTCCTATTATTGAAGAAGTTCGGAAAATCGATATGCGTGTTTTGACCATGGACATCCCAGCCCAACAGGTGATCACGAAGGACAATGTGCCCGTAAAGATTAACGGAGTTATTTTTTTTAAGGTAGATGATCCTTCGGATGCGATCATCAAAGTGCAAGACTACCGTTTTGCGATTTCACAATATTCCCAGACGTCGCTTAGGGATGTAATCGGGCAAATGACCTTGGATCAGCTTTTAACGGAACGTGAAGAGATTGGTAAGAAGATCGAGGCCAACGTCGAAAAGGATACCGAGGCATGGGGGCTTGAGGTGACGGGTATTAGGATCCAGGATATTGATATGCCGGAGGAACTCAAGAAAATGATGTCCCGTCAGGCTTCGGCAGAGCGTGAAAAACGAGCTACCATCACGAAGGCTGAGGGAGATCGGGAAGCTTCAGCGAATTTAGCGTTAGCTGCAAGGACGATGGCAGAGAGCCCGGGGGCGATGCAGTTGCGGACGCTCCAAACCATCGATGGGTTGGGTCCGACAGCGTCGAATACGGTTGTCATTGCTGTTCCTGTTGACATTATGAATGCCATTGATCAACTCTGTCAGTTTACAAAAGGCAAGACAGAAAACAAACAGGGTGTTTGACACTTCCGATATTTTAGATAAAAAAGCCTCAGCTATAAGTTCGAGAATCCCGCTTTCTTCAGCCGTAGATGCATGAGCACTTAAAGATATGCTATTGCTTTATCGCTGAAATTCTCAAGCTATCGTAGGTTGCTCACGGCAAATTTATGACCCTTTTCCGAGAAGCGACAACTCAAGAGTTTTGTTCTTGCTTTGCGTTCCTCGATTTCAAAAAAATCTTTTTAATCCTTCATTGTCCAGGGCTTGTCAGACAGGGTATTGAAACGATGCTTCTTGTAAATGTATATTGATAAATGAGTTAGGGAGATTCGCTTTGACAAAAAAAGACCTTGTTGCTAACATAATAAAAAACGATGTATTTTTTGAACGGAAAATTTTATGACCTCAATGAACACTACCGAAGAGATTATCCAGGAAATCCGGGAAGGCCGCATGGTCATCATCACTGATGACGAGATGCGTGAAAACGAAGGAGATCTTATTTTTGCCGCTGAGAAGACAACGCCCGCAATGGTGAATTTTATGATGAAATTCGGGCGAGGACTGATCTGTGTGCCGATGGCCGAAGATCGCATTCATGGTTTGGGGCTTGATCCGATGAATCCGACGCCCGAGGATTCCATGAAAACGGCATTTACTGTTTCTGTTGACGCAAAGGTCGGTATCACCACAGGCATCTCGGCATATGATCGAAACCGTACGATCGAACTTTTGGCGGATCCAAAAACGAAACGTGATGATCTTGTCATTCCCGGGCATATTTTTCCTCTAAAAGCCAAACGGGGAGGCGTTTTGCGCCGTGCGGGGCATACGGAAGCGGCCGTGGATCTGATGCAATTAGCCGGGTTGGATCAGGCTGCTGTGATTTGTGAGATTGTTAATGATGATGGGAAAATGGCACGATTATCAGATCTTTTATTGTTTGCAAAAACCCACCATCTCAAGATCGGAACCATTCGTGATCTCATTGCATACCGGACGCAACGCGATAAGCTCATCAAAAGGGTGAGTGAAGCACAGTTGCCGACGAAATTCGGAACATGGACCATCCGGATCTACGAATCTCTTTTGGATGGTGTTCAACATGTAGCTTTGATTCAAGGAGAGATTGGGGATAAGCCTGCTTTAGTGCGAGTCCACTCGGAATGTTTTACAGGAGAGGTTTTGAGTTCGTTGCGCTGTGATTGTCAGGATCAACTTCTGGCAGCTATGAGGATGATCCAACAGGAAGGAGCAGGGGTGATCCTCTATATGAGGCAAGAAGGACGCGGCATTGGTTTGGCAAATAAGATCAAGGCCTATGCACTTCAAGACAAACACGGACTCGACACGGTACAGGCGAATGAGGCGCTTGGTTTTAAGCCGGATCTTCGGGATTACGGGATTGGTGCTCAAATTCTTCATGAACTCGGTCTCTCCCGACTGCGCCTTATGACTAATAATCCACGCAAGATTGTCGGGTTGGAAGGTTATGGTCTGCAGGTGGTGGAAAGAGTGCCTATCGAAATGGCGGCGAATCCGCTCAATGCGAAATATATAAAAACCAAAAAAGAAAAACTGGGACATTTATTCAAAGCAGATTCCTCGACATGACCACTTATCACGGCAAGATTTTCGCAAAGAATAAAAAATTCGGGGTCGTGGTTTCACGATTTAATGAATACATTACAGGACGACTGCTGGACGGTGCCGTCACGACACTGAAAAAGGCCGGAGTTTCTGAAAAAAATATTCATATTGTTTGGGTTCCGGGAGGATTGGAAGTGCCGCTTTTCTGTAAGAAACTGAAGACTCAGACACATTGTGATGCGGTCATTGCCTTGAGCTGTGTGATCCGTGGCGGGACCTATCACTTTGAATGTGTTTCCAATGAATTAACCCGCGGGATCGATCAGGTAGCGCTTGAAACCGGAACGCCGATCGCAACCGGCGTTATCACGGCGGATAATCTGGAACAGGCTATTGATCGGGCGGGTCTTAAATCTGGAAATAAGGGGGAGCATGCGGCTTTGGCGGCGCTTGAAATTGCGAGCTTGAATGACCAATTGATGGTGAAAAAGAACAAGAAACGTAAAAAACGTCCATAATCTTTTGATCTTTGGCAACAACAGAGGCGGAATGTGATTCGAAGACGAACCCAATCGCGTGAGTGTGCGCTCCAAATGCTTTATCAATATGAAATCAATCCCGAGCCGTTGGCCGATCTGTTCATGAGATTTTGGCCTGGGCAGGAAGAAAAATTCCCCCAAGATATCCGGGATTTCACAGAAATGCTTGTCCGGGGTGTGATCGAGCATCAGCAGGAAATCGATCAAATCATCAGTC
Organism: Candidatus Omnitrophota bacterium; assembly: GCA_022711115.1. Taxonomy (GTDB): domain Bacteria; phylum Omnitrophota; class Omnitrophia; order Omnitrophales; family Aquincolibacteriaceae; genus JAKLFP01. The sequence goes on from JAKLFP010000011.1 coordinate 7,370, forward strand.
GGTATGCGGATAATTGGGAGCTTCATCGTATGGCCATTATTGATCGCAATATCATGCGTTTTGCCGCTTATGAATTGCTTTATCTTTCCGATGTCCCGCCCAAAGTAAGTATCAATGAAGCTGTCAATCTTGCCAAGAAATTTTCTCAGGAAGAATCCGGCAAATTTGTCAACGGCATTCTCGACAAAATCAATCATACTGAAGCTCCCAGGAACCCGAAGAAAAATGTCCCGTCCTCAAGATGAAAAATGGATGAGATGGGCATTGGCTCTTGCGGCAAAAGGCCGCTTTACCGTCAGTCCTAACCCCATGGTTGGCGCCTGCGTTGTTTTAAACGGAAAGCTTGTTGGTTCGGGGTATCATGAAAAGTTCGGCGGATCGCATGCCGAGCCACATGCACTATTGAAGGCTGGGGAAAAATCCAAAGGCGCGACTCTCTATGTAACGCTTGAGCCGTGCGCTACTTGGCAAAAAACCCCGCCCTGTGCTCCGCTTATTAAAGAAAAGGGAATCAAAGAAGTGGTGATCGGTTTGTTGGATCCGAACCCTTTGAATCACGGAAAAGGGGTTCGCTATCTTCGAGAACAGGGCATTGCCGTAAGGTGCGGTATTTTAGGCGATGAAGTCAAAAAGCAAAATGAGGGTTTTTTGAAATATATCTCTGAAAAACGTCCCTTCGTGACTTTAAAAATGGCCCAAACCCTTGACGGAAAAATCGCGACGCGCGAAGGGCTGTCCCGCTGGATATCGTCACCTCCTTCGAGAGAGTTCGTTCACCGGTTGAGGGCAGAGCACGATGCTGTTCTGGTTGGAAAGAATACCTTTTATCAGGATGATCCCCGTCTTACGGTGCCGAAGGATTCGCCGGCGTTGATTGCAGGCAAGCCTTGGAAAGTGGTGATGATCTCGGGAAAGGGATGCCCTTCCAAAGCCCGGGTGCTCAGGGATGATCGCCTCACAATTCTGGTCTTTTCGGAAAAACATCTCAAAGAAATTTGCCGGAACATGAATGATCGGAAAGGATCCGTTATGTTCCTGCCGGTCAAAGAGAAAAAAGGACAGCTGAATGTCCGAGAGCTTTTGGAAAAATTGGCATCGATGGGTATTACAAAACTTCTTGTCGAGGGAGGCGGTGAATTGGCGTGGTCGTTTCTGGAGGGGGGATGCGTTGACCGGGTTATCTGGATCGTAGCGCCGAAGATCTTCGGCGGCCGTTTTGCCAAAACCTCGGTAGAGGGCCTTGGAGTCAGATCTCCTCAAAAGGCGTTTCATTTCCATGCAAAAAATTTTTTGCAATCGGGAGGCGACTGGATTTTTGAAGGTTATTTGAAGAAAAAGTAAAACAAGGAGAATTTATGTTTACGGGAATCATTGAAAATCAGGGGATTGTTTTTAAAAAAGAATTGCGAGGCGGACAGATTCGTTTCGGATTCCATTTTCAGCAGAAAGAAAAAAAACTGGCAATCGGAGACAGCATTGCGGTCGACGGTGTTTGTCTTACGGCTGTGCGTGTGAGTCCGCAAATGTTTGAAGTGGATGTGGTCCGGCAAACTTTGGAGGCGACGACGCTGGGAACACTGGAGCTTGGAAGTCGCGTGAACCTCGAAAGATCTCTGCGGATGGGAAATGCGCTTGGTGGGCATTTTGTGACCGGTCATATTGACGGGCGAGGGGAGATTGTGAAGATCGAAAAGAGAAAAAAGAATACCACCTTATTCATTAAGGCATCGAAAGATATCATCTGCCTTCAAGCGGACAAAGGATCTGTGGCGTGCGATGGTATTAGCTTGACGGTTCAAAAAGTTCATGGTTATATCTTCCAAATCGCTGTGATCCCGCATACCCTGAAGGTAACCACCTTGGGGGGCAAGAAGGTAGGATCCGAAGTGAATCTCGAAGTGGATATTGTGGCGCGGTATCTGCAAAGGTGTTTTGAAAAAGAAAAGACCCGAAAAACTTTTTCTTCGCGAACGATCTTAAAAGAGCTTTTGTCGCAGGGAGCGTGAGTGAATAAAAAATTCGAGTTGGTTGCGCAGTCCGAGGTTTTGCCGCCCCTGCGTCGAGATCTCCGGCAGATCCTGACTCAGATCGGCTGGAACAAGAAGACCACCGCAGAAATCTTGCTGGCTGTTGATGAGGCTTTGACCAATGTCATTCGTCATGCCTACCAGGGTACATTCGGCAAGATGACGGTTCAAATTGAAGATGCGCCAGAGCGTACTGAGATTATTCTGGAAGACCAGGGAAAAAAATTTGATCCGACCAAGGCCCCTTTGCCGGAATTGCCACGCCAGAAACCCGGCGGTTTAGGGATTCATTTTATCATGACCATCATGGACCAGGTTTTCTATGATGAGAATTATAAAGAAGGCAATCGACTTCATTTGATCAAGCTAAAATCCAAAATTTGAAGAGGAAGGGTTTTTATGAAAATTCAAACAGCCAATCGAGACGATATTCACATTCTTGAGCTTTCGGGGGAACTGGATTACCATTCTTCGCCGGAACTTCGCGAAAAATTAAATGAACTGACCGGAAAACAGACTTCCAAGATCCTTATCGACCTTCGAGGAGTGGATTACATGGACAGTTCCGGCATCGCGACTTTTGTGGAAGCTTTCCAGAAGACCAAACGTTACCAGGGGCGTTTAATTCTAGCCGAACTAACAACCACGGTTCGTGGGGTTTTTGAGATTGCAAAGCTTGACAGTATTTTTGAAATTACCAAAACCATGGATGAGGCTTTCGAGCACTTTACTTCTAAAGTCTAAAACTTAATTCTTGAGATAAGGTCCAAAGCATGAAAACATTCGCAGGAAAAACAGGGCAGGCTATTTTATTTGTGTTGGCAGGTGTGGCCCGTCTTTCCACCCTCGGGGCGACCGTGGGGCGTTATGTGGCAGAATCGTTTATCCGTCCGCGAGTGATACCCCGGGAAACCTTTTTTCACCAAATGGTGATGATTGGTATTGAGTCTACGGCGATTATCTCTCTGGTGGGAGCGTCTGTCGGCACTGTACTGGCCCTGCAAGCAGCTTATTCACTCAAGACTTTTGGGGCCATCATGTATACAGGCAGTTTGGTAAGCGTTGCGATGACGCGCGAACTAGGACCTCTCATCGCATCCATCGTCATTTGCGGTCGTATTGGAGCCCGTATGGCAGCTGAGATCGGGACCATGATGGTCCAGGAAGAAGTGGATGCTCTCACGACGATGGGCATCAACCCGATCCGTTATTTGGTTCTGCCGCGGTGTCTTGCCCTGGCGCTGATGTTACCGTGCTTAACGGTCATTGCGGACATGATGGGGATGTTGGGCGGTTTTTTGATAGGCATTACAGGACTTGGAATCAATCCTTATGTTTACATTGCGAAAAGCGTTGATGCCATGGTGCTTAAAGATATCTACACTGGCCTTCTCAAGAGTTTTATCTTCAGCATTCTTATCGCGCTTGTGAGCTGCCATCAGGGGCTTTCTGTTTCCGGGGGTGCGGATGCTGTCGGAAAAGCGACAACGCAGGCGGTGGTCATTTCAATTGTTTTGATTATTGTGGTGGATTGTTTGGCAACGGCTGTCATTTATTATGCTTTGCCGACCTGAGGATTTATGAGCGAATCTATGCTGCCTATTATTGAAGTAAAAAATATAGTGAAGCGTTTTGGGGATCGTGCGGTGCTGGATGGAATCAATGTCGTGATCCCGCAGGGAAAGATCACGGTGATTATGGGGGGATCGGGCTGCGGGAAAACCACTTTTCTCAGACATCTGATCGGACTTCATACGCCGACGTCGGGAGAGATCTGGGTGGATGGAAAGAATATCGCGGGTCTTAAAGAAAAAGAGATGAATGAAGTCCGGCGCAAATTCGGAATGCTTTTCCAAGGCTCAGCGCTTTTTAATTCCATGACCGTCGGAGAGAACGTCGCTGTGCCATTGAAAGAACATACCGATCTTTCCGCGGAGATCATTCGAATTATCGTACGCGTCAAGCTGGAGCTTGTCGGGCTCACGGGTTTCGACGATTTTATGCCGCATGAGATCTCGGGAGGCATGAAAAAACGTGTGGCGCTTGCTCGTGCCATAGCTTTGGACCCGAAGATTGTTTTCTATGATGAACCAGGTGCCGGTCTTGACCCGATCACCGCGAGCATGATCGATAGATTGATTCTGGATCTTTCCAAAAAACTCAATATTACTTCAGTCGTGGTGACGCATGAGATGAAAAGCGCGTTTCGCATTGCGGACCAAATTATCATTCTTCATAAAGGAAAAGTATTGCAGGTTGGAACGCCGCAGGAGATCCAGAATTCAAAGAACTCGTATGTTCAGCAGTTTATCCAGGGAGAATCAGAAGGTGTGATCCCGTTCAAACAAACAAGCGAAGCCTATTTAAAAGGTCTTTTGGAAACTTAAAGCTACTTATTGAGGAGGCATGGTATGGATTCATCGAAGTCTTATTCTTCAGCCGAAGTGAAATTAGGATTCTATGTGATCATCGTCATTGTTTTGCTTTTAGCGCTTACCTTTAAAGTGGGCGGTTGTTTTAAAGGGGGAACCGATGTGTGGCAGATCCGGTTTGGTAATTTAAACGGCTTGGAAGACAATGCGCCTGTTTATTATGCCGGGCATGAAGTTGGCAAGGTGGAGCGTATTGATATTCGCAAGGGGGAGCCTCGTCCTGTGATCGTGACTGTTAAGATCAAACCGGATGCCTACCTAAGAAAAGATTCCGTGGCTTATATTGATACGCTTGGGATGATGGGTGAGAAGTTTGTGGAGCTATCGCTTGGCTCCAAAGATTCCCCGGCCCTACCGGTCGGAAGCATGGTCGAAGGAGTCGATCCGATTCCGATGCATGTCTTAATAAGGAAGATGAACCTTTTAGCCGATCAAATGTCATTAATGGCCGATAAACTTAATCCATTACTTACGTCGCTGGATCCTTTGATTGCGTCTCTGAATCCGATGGCTTCAACGGCAAACAGTCTTTTAGAAGGCCATAAGGAAGAGATCTCCAAGAGTATTACCAATCTTCATGAGATCACGATCAATCTCAGGGATATGACTCATGATCTGAAACTTAGACCTTGGCGACTTGTTCGGAAAGGTTCTTAAAAAAAAGGTGATTCGATGAAATTTAAGATAACTTCTTTTTTACTTGTTCTCTCATGGTTGATCGTTCCTTTTGTTTTTGCCGATGAAACCGCGGGGGACTATTTTTATGGAATCGGGACCAAATTTGGCCGAGGACTGGAAAATACGGTGACGAGCCTTGCTGAGATTCCGTGTACGATGCGCGTGGATATAAAAGACCAAGGGGGGGGCGGTTTCTTCACGGGATTCGGAAAAGGAACCGTGTTTATGCTGCGCCGTATGCTTATCGGTGTTACGGAAGTTGGCACTTTTTTTATTCCGATGGAACGCACCATTCCGCGTGTTTGTCAGGAAACAAAACCGGCAGTTTCCTGAGGTTCTATTTTATGAAATCTTCAGAAGTTCTGAAGATTTTCAGGATTGCGCCTTGACGACAATGAGCGTCTCTTCTTATAATACAATGCTTTTAACCTAAGGAGAATTTATGGCCACAGAAGAAACAGCGGCTGCAAATAAAGATCCAGAGATCATCGAGGCAAAACCTTTTGCCGTTATCGGATATTTTAGTTTTCTTTGTTTCGTTCCGCTTATATTGAAAAAAAAGAACAAATTTGCAATGTTTCATGGCAAGCAGGCACTGGTTCTTTTTATTTTGGAACTGGCAGCCAGCATTATGAAGGCCATTCCCGCCTTAGGAGATTTGGTATTTACGCTTTCCTTTGTGGTGTTCGGGATTCTCTCCCTCGTCGGGATCGTCAAAGTTCTCATGGGCGAGAAATGGGAAATTCCCGTTATCCATGAAATAGCGAACAAGATTTCATTTTAAAAATCGTAAGCCTCAATCAATAAATTTCTTTTCAATCAAGCTATTCTCAGGGGTCGGCATGCTTATTGGGAATAAGAAAACGCAACAAATTGGACAGGACTGGTTTGTGGTCCTCAATCCGTTGAAAAGCGAACTCGAGCGTAATAAGATTGCAAAAGAAATCTCCAAGGCGTTCCATCTTCCCGTTCAAGATGCCTTTGATCTGGTTGCGAATACGCCCATCATATTGATCGATAATCTTCTCTATGCGACAGCCCTTCAGGTAAAGCAATATTTTCGGAGCACGCAAACGGATATTCTTGTGAGCAATGACAGCCTTTTAAAACGGCGCTGCTATCGAACAGTATGGCCGACACCTCCCAGTCTTTCCTTTTTGCACCAATTGGATCCTCAGAAGATGCCTCAAAAAGGCGAGGAGGAAAAACTCGATCAAGAAGAAGCGATTCAAGAAATACGTTCCTGGGTTCAGACCGAGGGGCCCTCGTCGGAGCATGGCGAGCGGACACTTGGCCCCAAAGGTCTGTCGCATCACCGCCATTTTCGGAATATTCTCGAGGAGGACCGCGAAAAACTTCTTAAGGAAACCATCGGTTTGAAAGAGAGTCTCAACCAATTAAGGAAGTCACTCGAAAAAAACCAGACGGAGTTGGCCGAAAAAGAAAAAATGCTTCAAATAAGTGAAACCGCGAGAAAGCAAAAGGAAAAAGAGACTGAAGAACTTCGCTCGGTGGCAGGTCATGCGGAAGAAAAATATGAATTGCTTCGCGAGGAGTTCCGTCAAACGCGGCAATATTTTGAGGATAAGCTGGTATCCCAGGATAAGAAGTCCGAAGAATTTCTTCGTCAAATTGAAGAGCGGGATCTTATCAATAAAGAACTGTTGCAGGAAAAACAGGTGCTTCAGAAAAGTTTTCTTGCGGTGAAAAGCGAATCCCAACGTTCCCAAGACGAACAAGAGCAAGTTCGTCGAGAGTGGGAAAACCAGACCGCTCAATTGAATAGGGAATTGGAAAGTCAGAAAAAAATGATTGCTGAATTAAATGCCAAGATTCAAAATCTTGAAGAAGGAAAGCGAATTGTACAAGCAAGCGGAACACGGCTCATGGCAGAGCTGGAATTGCAGACCCAACAGGCGAAGCTTTGGGAGCAGAGGACATCCGAACTTGAAAAGGAGATCCGCCAGCTTCGGGAGTCTTTTGAAGACCAACTGAAGTCTTGGCAGCTTCGCCTTGCGCAATTGGAGGCTCGGGAACATGAGCTGGAGAATGCGCGTCAGCAAATCCAGCATTTGCAATCTGAACTCGACCAACGTGAATCCATACAAAAGAAGAATCAGATTCACGAACAACTTGTTGCCAAAGAATCGCGTTTGAAGCATTTAGTCAAGCAACAAGAGAAAATAGAGGCCGAGATCCGTGATCGAGAAGAGGAGATGCGAAAGCTTTTAGCAGAGCAGGAATCTGTGGAGAAGGAAGTGATTGAAGCGAAGCAGATTCAGCGGCATCTTAATGAAAAAATCAAGCCTGAATCTTCCAACCATGATGTTCGTGTGCAAAAAGGCGGTTTTATTTCCAGTATGTCTCAACCTCGTCCTGAGGTTGCTGATGATTGAATTAATCCTGAACAAGATCAAGGTGGATGAAAGCCGGCACGAACAATTGGTTGTTTTCCGTGAAAAGGCTGGAAAGAGGTTTCTTCCTGTGGTGATTGGCCTGCCGGAGATTCATGCCATTAAGTTGAAATTGAGCAATGTAAAACCTCCGCGTCCGATGACGCATGATTTGATGCTTCAGATCATTGACGGACTAGGCGGGAAACTCCAACGAGTTGTGATTGATAAGCTCGAAAATAATACTTTTCATGCCAAACTTTATATCCTAAAAGAAAATGATATGGAAGTAGTGATCGATGGCCGTCCTTCGGATAGCGTGGCACTTGCGTTACGGGCTGGGGTGTCTGTTTACGCCGAAGAAGAAGTCCTGAATGCCGCGAGCGTTCTTGAGGTCTAAGGTGGGCACAAAACTTTATGATGTCATGATTGTCGGCGGCGGCGGGGCGGGACTTACCGCCGCTCTTTATGCCTCACGAGCCAAGCTTGAAACGCTTCTTTTCGAGAAACTAATCCCAGGCGGGCAAATCGCCACCACGGACCTCGTGGAAAATTATCCCGGTTTTGTCGACGGAATTCTAGGCCCGGAAATCGCCCAAAAAATGGAAGCACAGGCCAAGCGTTATGGTACACAATTTGCTTACGAAGCAGCGGCCGGGATAAAACAAACCGGGACTGTCTTTGAGGTTCAAACTGCGGAGGGTGTCTATGCGGGAAGAACCGTTATCCTTGCGATGGGAGCCTCTTACCGGACGCTTGGTGTCCCAAAGGAAAAAGAATTGACGGGGAAGGGTGTTTCCTATTGTGCGACATGTGACGGAGCTTTTTTTAAAGAAAAAGAAGTTATCGTCGTCGGCGGCGGCGATTCGGCTCTCCAAGAAGGAATTTTTTTAACACGTTTTGCGAGCAGAGTGACGGTTGTGCATCGTCGAGACAAGCTGCGAGCAAGTGTGATTCTTCAGGAGCGAGCCAACGCTAATCCAAAGATAAGCTTTATTTGGGATACAATCATTGATAAAATTGAGGGCAATAACCGGGTGGAAGCGGTGCTTTTAAAAAATGTTAAAACCGCTCGGACGGAGACATTAAGGACGGATGGTGTTTTTGTTTTTATCGGGCATGATCCAAACACTGAGTTGGTGCGAGGTTTTTTGGATCTGGATGCAAAAGGTTATGTGCTGGCAGACGAATTGCTTCAAACATCGATTCCGGGTGTTTTTGCGGCAGGGGAGGTTCGAAAAGGTTCGACGCGACAATTGATCACGGCATGCGGGGAGGGTTGTGAGGCTGCGTTAGCGGCCCAGAAGTATTTAGAAAATTGATTTTCATTTAAGAAATTTTCTCATTGGTTTTTAAAGGAGAAATCCATGAATCCCGACAAAGAATTTGAACAAAATATGAAGCAATTGATGAGACTTCTCAAGAAAATTATGAATCAATACCCGATTCAGGGAAAAGACCCCGCAGAGATGATGAGGATCCTTAAGGATATGAAAGAAAAAAGCACGGATGTGAATATTTTCTTTTTGAATCTTGCACCTCTTTCTTTTGATGGACTTGAAGAGCTTGAAGAGATACTGGACGGAGGTTTTCTGAGCGAACAATTCAGTTCCGGGGAATTAAAATGTGAGCTGAATGCCGAAGACCAGGATTTTCTGAAGAGACACGGTATTCGTTTCTAATGTCCTCCTTATGAATTTTAAAAAGATAGTTTTCTTATGGGGTATTGTTTTTCTTCTCCCTGCGTCCACCCTCCAGGCGGCTAATAGGTTCGACCATTCCTTGTGGGATGCCTTTCTCAAAAAATATGTGAATGAAAAAGGTGAAGTCAATTATCAAGCGGTTGTAAGAGATCCGAAGCTTTTAAATGACTATTGGAATAGTCTATTGTCGTCGAATCTTCAACTCATTCAGACTCAATTTTCACGCGAAGAATCGCTTGCTTTTTGGTTGAATGTTTATCATGCGGCACTGATCAAGCTTGTCACGGAACATTACCCAATAAGTTCTACCCAAAAAATACCGAGTTTTTGGGATATAACACTTGTTCATTTCGGAAAAGAAGGAGACAAAACACGTCAATACAGTCTGAATGATATTCGCATTAAAAATTTGATGGCAATCTATCGGGATGAAAGGGTTCATCTGGCGTTATCGATGGCGGCACAGGACGGACCTCCCATGATGCGCGAAGCCTTCACAGGTCCTAAAGTGCAAGGCCAGATTTTTATTTTGACGCGTCAATTCGTGAATAACCCTAGATTTGTTGATATTGTGCCAAATCGGAAAAAGATTTTTATTTCTCCAATTTTCAAATGGCATGGAAAAGATTTTAAACTGGATTTTGGTGTTCCGGAACCGATTGGCAATTTTTCAATGGTGGATACCGCTGTGCTTTCTTTTTTGGCCTATTACCTCGAAGATGAATCTAAGATCGAATATCTTCAGGGGGCTCATTATAAGATAGAATATCCTGCATTTGATTGGACCCTGAATGATTGGAAAGTAGATGTTTCATAAGCCGTTGTCCTTCAGTTCTCAGTAAATCCCTCTTCCTGCATATGCAACTCGTTTAAATTCAATGAGTTAAGGATATTTTAAAAAACATTGACAGTCAGGATAAATTCTCTTAATATACTGCCTCTCTTACAGTTAAAAGGAGTTATTTCATGGGAAATTATGCCATAGTTGAGACAGGTTCCAAACAATACTGGGTGGAACCTAAACAAGTGATCGAAGTGGAGCTGTTAGCTGCCACAGAGGGGCAAAAAGAGGTCCTTTTGGACCAGGTTTTACTAGTTCAAGATGGAGCTAAAGTTAAGATTGGGACGCCCACGGTGTCGGGCGCCAAAGTGATTTGTGAAAATCTTGGAGCCATTCGGGGACCTAAGACCATTCACTATAGAATGCGCCGGCGTAAATCATCTCGCCGTAAGCATGGACACCGTCAAGATTACTTGCGGCTGCTTATCAAAGAAATCCAAGTCGGAAATTAATATTTTTTAGAGGATAAAAATGGCACATACAAAGGCACAGGGAAGTTCAACTAACGGAAGAGATTCTGTTTCAAAACGCTTGGGTGTGAAGGTTTACGGCGGGCAGCGAGTAACGGCGGGAAGCATCATTGTCCGTCAGCGCGGGACACGTTATCGAGCCGGCAATTTTGTCGGGCAAGGCAATGATTTCACTCTTTTTGCAAAACGTGATGGGATCGTGGAGTTCCGGTCAAATAAATCCGTTCATATTATTCCAAGTTGATCCGGTTTCTGAGAATCAACCCCAAAAGGCTAAAAAGCGATCCTGAGCTTTTTAGCCTTTTTTATTTTTAAAGGATCTCATGCTCGATAAAATTCATCTAATGGTTCAGGGCGGGCGTGGCGGTAAGGGTTGCGACAGTCTTTATCGTCGTAAAGACCATAAAACCATTCCGAACGGTGCCGATGGCGGCGATGGAGGGAATGTGATCTTTCGGGCTTCGCATAACGCGCCGGGTTTGGATCGTCTCAAATTAAAGCAACATCTCATCGCGGAATCCGGAGAGCATGGCGGTAGTGAAAATAAACGCGGAAGAAAAGGTGAGGATTTGATCGTTCTCGTGCCTCTCGGAACTTCTCTGTATCGTCGTGAGAATCATATGGCGATTCGAGACCTTTGCCACGAAGGTGAAGAAGTGATCGTGGCGCGTGGCGGTCGTGGAGGGGTCGGGAATAGCGGTGATCGAGAAGCGACTCCGGGTGAGGAAGGCGAATTTTTTGAAATCGATGTCGAGTTTCGAATTATGGCGGATGTGTTTCTTGTCGGCCTTCCCGGTTCCGGAAAATCATCTCTTTTACATCATCTGACTCGTGCACATGTAGAAGGTAAGGATTATCCGTTTGCGACCCGAGCGCCAGTCATCGGTGTTTATGCTTATGATGATTATAAACAGATACTTTTTTGCGAATTACCGTCTCTTTATGAAGGTTCGACAGAGGGACGTGGGTTGGGTACGGATTTTCTCCGGCATCTGGCTCGAGCCAAGCTGGTCGTGTTCATGTTGGATGCCACGATGAAATTTTCAAAAACGGCTGTGGAAGGGCTTAACACGCTACAGAGGATCATCTACGAGCATGATACTTCTTTCCGGCAGATTCCGAGTGTTGTGGTGCTGAATAAAATTGACCAAGGAGATGACCTTGGGAAGATGCAGGAAGCGTTGCAAGGCACGGGACAGTTTTATTTTTTAATTTCGGTGACAACGGGAGAGGGAGTAGAATCTCTTATGAATTTCATCAAAGAGCGCATCGAAGGGGAAAGCCATGCCTGAGCGTATCCGACATGCAAAAAAGATCGTTATCAAGATAGGCACGAGCATTTTAAAAAGCCAAAAAGAAAGTTTCTCTAGAAAAGAACATCACCGTGTTTGTCAGGAAATCTATGCGCTGATCAAAAAGGGCTACCAGCCGGTGTTGGTAAGTTCTGGCGCAATCGCACTAGGCATGAAAAGCTGCGGTTTCAAAAAGCGGCCCAAGTCAATGGCAGAACTCCAGGCATGCGCGGCCATTGGGCAGGGCAAGCTGATGCATGCTTATGAGAGTTTCTTTGCAAAGCGAAAAGTCCACACGGCCCAACTTCTGTTAACGCGTGATGGGTTGGAGGATAGGAAGCGGTTTCTTTGTGCCCGCAATACGCTTGTCTCTCTTTTAAAAATGAATGTTTTACCGATCGTCAATGAGAACGACACCATCGCGGTCGAGGAAATTGCTTTCGGTGATAATGACATTTTGTCCGTTCATGTAGCCAATCTCATAGGCGCCGATCTTCTGATCAACCTTTCGGATGCGGAGGGATTTTTGCTTACGGATGGAACTCGTGTGCGGCAAGTAACCTCGGAAAGTGATATTGACAGCAAGCTTTTAATGCATCTTGTTGATAAAAGCAGTGAAGAAACTGTGGGCGGCATGCGGGCAAAACTCAAGGCGGCTCGTGTTGCCATGCGGCTTGGGATTCCGTTTATGATCGTCAATGGACATAGGCCGCATATCCTTAGCGATATTATGGGTGGGAAAGACGTCGGCACTTTATTCATCGCGACCAGTGGGCACAAGGATCTTCGAAAAAAATGGATCGCATTTTCTGCGACGCGTCAAGGTGCCATTGTTGTGGATAATGGCGCCTACCGGGCCTTGCTCATTGGGAAAAAAAGTCTTTTGCCCGGAGGAATTGTGAAAGTAAAAGGAAATTTCAAGGAGGGACAAGTAGTGGAATTGGAAACCGGCGAAGGGAAGATTTTTGGTCGGGGTGTCACTTCTTATCAAAGCGATGATCTCATCCGGATTGCAGGAAAGAAAACAGGGCAGATACAAGAAATCCTCGGGAAAAAGTTTCACGATGAAGTCATCCATCGAAATAATCTTGTACTTTGGGGCGAATGATGATCAAAAAAGCTAGTTTTTCTTGGAAGCCGCGTCTTACGAAAATGTTGCTGTGTGCTAATAAAGCAGCCAGCGAATCGAGCCAAGGGTCCGCTGCCTTTAAAAAGAAGCTTTTGCTTGAGGTGGCTTTGCTTATTGAAAAAAAAGCGGGATGGCTTATCGCGGCAAATAAAAAAGATGTTAAGAAGGCAGAAAGAAACGGACTATCATCTGCCATGATCGATCGCCTGGCCTTGGATAAAAAGCGGATCAAGGCGATGGCCGATGGTGTCCGTACGGTAGCGAATTTAGCCGATCCAATCGGGAAAGTGCAGGCAAAATGGTCTAGGCCGAATGGGTTAAGGCTGCAGAAAGTTACGGTGCCGCTTGGTGTGATTTTAATGATCTATGAATCCCGCCCTAATGTCACCGTAGAGTGTGCCTCACTTTGTTTGAAAAGCTCTAATGTGGCTATTTTGCGTGGTGGCCGTGAAGCGATGGCATCCAATCGTGCTTTTGTGGCTATTTTCAAGGAAGTGCTTAGAAAGCATGCACTTTCCCCTTTTTGTGTGAATCTTGTGACCATCACAGACTATGAGGTTTTGGACTTTTTGTTGCAGCAGGAAGGCAAGATCCATCTTGTGATTCCACGGGGAGGAGAAAAACTCATACGTCGCGTTGTTGAAAAATCCAGTATTCCAGTGGTGAAACACTATCAAGGCATCTGTCATGTTTATGTGGACAAAAAAGCGGATCTTGGGAAAGCCCTATCGATCACACTGAATGCAAAATTGCAGCGGCCCGGAGTTTGCAACGCCATGGAAACACTTCTTGTGCACAGATCGATCGCCGGGAAATTCTTGCCGCAAGTTGGAAAAGCGCTTAAGCAAGCTGATTGTGAGATCAGGGGAGACATCTATACTTGTGACTATATCCCCTGGGCTAAGCGTGCCAAAGCGGGGGATTACGGATATGAATTTTTGGAAAAGATCTTAGCTGTTCGAGTGGTCAAAGACTTAGAAGAAGCGATCCGGCATATTGAAACCTTCGGGTCTCATCATACGGATGCGATTGTGACAGAAGACAAGAAAGCGGCAGAGATCTTTAAGACCAAAGTGGACTCTTCCTCCGTGATGGTCAATGCCTCGACGCGCTTTTCCGATGGATTTGAATATGGTTTTGGTGCGGAAATCGGTATTTCGACGGACAAAATACATGCTCGCGGGCCGATGGGGCTTGAGGGGCTGACATCTTATAAATATATTGTTGAGGGCAATGGGCATATTCGAATTTGAAGCTAGTTATCCCGTATGAAAATAGGCATTTTTGGGGGGACATTCGATCCAATCCATGTGGGGCATTTGGCACTTGCTAAAAATGCTCGGTCTCAGTTTTTGCTTGATAAGGTTATTTTGATACCCGCTTATAATCCTCCTCATAAGAAAAGCATCCCATTTTTGACCTCAGCTCAAGACCGTTATGAAATGGTGAAAGTAGCTGTCGGGCAGGAACCTTTTCTTGAGGTTTCCGATTGTGAAATACAAAGAAAAGGGATCTCTTACACGTTTGATACGATTGAAGGGCTGGAAAAAAAGTATCCAGGATCCGAATTTTATTTAATTCTCGGGAAAGATGCTTTCGAAGATGTAGACACGTGGCATAAAGCTTCGTTGATCAAGAAAAAAGTTAAATTTTTGGTTGCAAACCGAACGGACCATGATAGCCATATCCCGGAAGATGTGATTTTTGATTGGGTGCAAATGCCTTTATGCCCAATCGCTGCTTCAAGCATCCGAGATGCCATCCAGCATGGGAAACCGGTAGATGCATTTCTTTTACCCGAAGTTTTGCGCTATATCCGGTCACGAAATCTCTACCAAGACCAGAAGTCCCGCTCATGAACGTTACGCTGCACGGCATCATTCTTATTGTGCTCTTTTTTATTTCCTCTTTTTTGTCGGCGGCTGAAACATCGATTTTTTCATTGTCCAAAATTGATAAACGGAAATTAAAAGACCGATATCCGATTTTCTCAAGATGGATTTTCTGGCATTTAGAAAAACCCCGAAAAACTCTCGGAACAATCCTCATCGGGAATCTTTTTGTCAATACGTGGGCGACGGCGATTGTGACATTGCTGGTGCTGGAGATTTTGGGAGAGCAGTATCTCGGCGTCTCCATGGTGACGTTTGGTGTGGGCTTGATCATTTTTTGCGAAATGATTCCTAAAGTGCTGGCCGTACACAGTAAGATCCCGATGGCTTTATGGGTCGCATTCCCGCTCGAGATCTTTGCGATCCTGCTCGCTCCTTTTCGTCTTTTCATGCGGGCGATCAGCGACAGGATTTTATCGATCCTTATTCATGAAAAGATCGACCATTCGGATATGATTTCGGAAAAAGAATTAAAAGTGCTTGTCAAGATCGGCGAAGAGGAAGGCGTCTTGGGCGGGCAGGAGCGCTATATGATCCAGAAATTATTGGATCTGGGTGAGCGTCCTGTCAAGGATATCATGACACCTCGCACGGATCTGATCGGTTTGGATGTTGTCGAAACATCTGAACAGCATGAGGCGCTGATTAAAATGCACCAATTCAATCAATTGCCTGTGTGCCAAGGATCTTTGGATCATATAATCGGGGTTGTGGAGTCCCAACGTTATTTGCTTCAGGAACCCAGGCTCGACATAAAGAAAATTATGCGTGAACCTCTTTTTGTCCCAGAGAGTAAAAGGATCGACGATTTATTGGAGACCTTCAGGAGGAAAAACGAAAATTTTTCTGTTTGTATTGATGAGTATGGCGGAACGGCTGGTGTGGTGACTCAGGAAGATATTTTGGAAGAGATTTTCGGGGAATTCTATGATGAATATGCCAAGGTCGAACATCCGATTCGCCAAATCGCGGGGGATGCTTATATGGTGGAAGGAAAGCTAACGCTTCCGGAATTCAATGAATATTTTGGAGCGCATTTGGCCGCTGAAGATGCGAACACAATCGGCGGTTATCTCTTGGAAAAGATGGGGATAGTGCCTGTCAAAGGTTCCCGGTTTGAAACAGAGGCATTTGAGTTCGTCATTCATGCTATGATTCGTCAGCGCATACATCAAGTGACCGTGAGGAGGAAGAGATGATGACCCTCGTCGCTGTTTTTCTTGTGACCATTACAATCTCGATATTCTTTTCCGGCTGTGAAATGGCCTTTGTGTCCGCTAATAAACTAAAACTTAGAGAAATGGCCGATACGGGGAATCGAAACGCCCGTTTTATTATGAAGCTTTACCGGAATCCCCAGTATTTTCTTACGGCTCTTTTGATCGGTAATAATCTTACCTATGTGGCTTCCACATCCATTTTGACCTACCTTTTTCGGGAATATCTTGGGATTCAAAGCGAATGGGCGATCATGCTTATTATGGCACCGCTTCTGATCATTTTTACAGAGATGGTTCCCAAGGATTATTGTCGCCTGCGTGCCATTCCGTTTCTGATCGAACAGACCTTCTGGCTTAAAGGGATTCAACAGATATTTTACCTTCCGAGCCTTGTTTTTTTTAAGGCAGTTGACATCTTTTGGCCGGCTCTGACCAAACGTTCGGAGAGGGAAATTTTTGTTAATGAGGAAGAGTTTCGTTCTCTTATTGAGGAAAGTTCCCGGCGGGGTATTGTGGGCCCCCAAGAGGAGAAGTTGATCCAAACGATTCTAGATTTCGAGCGCCTTCAGGTTCATTCGGTGATGATCCCTCTTAGTAAGGCGCCGAAGATTGATATTCATGGGAAGGTTGAAGATTTGAAGCGCATTGCGCGGGAAACGCATGCTAAGATGGTTCTTGTCTATGAGGAGATTTCCTCCATCGTTGTGGGAATGGTTTATATTTTTGATATTCTGTGGGAAGAAGAGAATACAAAGGGGTTGCATGATTTTCTGAGAGCGCCGATTTTTATTTCCGAATCCACTTCTATTGAGAAGGCTTTTTTAACCTTACAGGAAAAACGGCAATCCTTTGCCGTGGTCACGGATCAGTCGGGGAATGTCAAAGGTTTTGTGCCTATTGAGCGTCTTCTTATGTTCGATAAGCGATAACTCTCGCATTTCAAACGTCCGATAAAATCTGCATACTGAAAAAACTTATTAAACCGCATCTCTGCTTTGTCGCTTCTTGTCGTTTTTCCTAAAATTTAACGCTCACCTTCCTAGCGGGCACTCATTACTATAAAGCTTTAGTAAGTCGAGCCGTTAAATAAATGTAGATTCATTTAATATAATGTCAGGAGCGTATTCTTTTGAGAATTATCGCTATTGCGAACCAAAAAGGCGGATGCGGGAAGACCACGACGAGCATTAACTTTTCTGCCTGCCTAAATTTTTTGCAGAAACATGTTCTCGTGATTGATTTAGACCCGCAAGGTCATACGACGTGTGGGCTAGGTGTGAAAACCCAAAAGGGGATGTACACGCTCTATGACCTCTTGAGCCCTCTTCAACAAGCGACACCCTTATTCTCTCAGGTGATCTGTGCACTGCAGCCGGGCTTTGATCTTATGCCAAGTAATTCCAGCCTTAATGCGCTTGAGGAAGAATTCGGCTTTATGCCGAACTATCACTTAAAACTGCGGGAACTTCTTTCCCGCATGGCAGAGCAGCATGGAAAGTATGACTTTGTGGTCTTGGATTGTCCTCCCAATCTTGGAATTTTAACCTGGAATGCTTTAAACGCGGCCGATGAGGTGATGATCCCTGTCGAGCCATCCTTTTTTTCCTTGCATGGTCTTGCGAAGATCTCAGAAACCATTCAAATTGTGAACCGCAGCCGTGAGACCCCCTTAATGGTGCACGCGCTCCTGACGCTTTTTAATTCGGAAACGAACTTTGCACAGGAGGTATACGAAGAAGTGAGAGTTCATTTTCAAAGCAAACTTTTTCGCACCATCATCCATGAGCATGTGCTTCTTAGAGAAGCGGCGGCGGCTGGACGAAGCATTGCTCAACATGCACCGCAATCGCAGGCCTTTCAGGATTATTTGAATCTTGCCGTGGAATATTTGGAAAGGGAGTGGAACCGAAAGTTGCCAGAGAGGGAATTGGGATGGGAAAAAGTCGTTAAAAACCATTTCGGGCCGCGCCCTGTATCAGATGGGATTCTTTTCCAGTTTTTGAGCAAAACAGCGTCATCTGTGGAGATTGCCGGAGATTTTAACCACTGGGTGCCGGAGATGCTGGTTCAAAGGGGACAGGATGGACTGTGGCAGAAGGTGGTTACGGTCTCGTCGAAAACATTCCGTTACAAATTTATCGTGGACGGAGAGTGGCAAGTAGATCCGAATCAGCCCCTGCAAAAGGAAAATGCATATGGCGGGGTTGATTCCTATGTGGAGCTTGTTTAGCGATGGATGCAACTAAAAAATTGATACGCGGGTTAAAAGATGTCTCCTCGATTTTTCAGGAAGAGCTCCCGGAAACGTCTTTCGTGAGGCAGACGCCAGAACTTCAGGTTCTGGGGGTCTCGAGTCCGCAGTGTGATAACGATGCCCTTTTTCTTAACACCTATTTTGCGTCTAAGATTGCGAGTCCCAATAAGCCATGTTCCCTGATAAGTCTGCTTTCTCGTTCATCTAGGGCGGATGGTCTGGATAAAAAAGGTTTCGAACCTCTTGGAGATTATTTGAAGCGACATTGTATCTATTGGGATGAACTTCAGAGTAATCTTGACACTTTCCAGAATTCTGGAATAAATAAGCCTGTCAAAAGCCGAGATATTTTTTTGGATTTTGAATACCAACAGCTGCTTTATTCAGAGCAGATTGTACGGCTGCTCGATAAATGGATTATTTTATTACGGCCGACCGGCGAATCTTTGGCCGAAGGTTATAAGCTCATGAAGGCGGGAGTTGCGATCAACCCTCAGGTTGAATTTTTTGTGGCGCTTGAAGGAGATGCGGAAAACCTCCACGGGAGTGTTGTTTATGAGTATTTTTCAGATTTTGTTTTTCAACACCTCAATTTTAATTTGACTTGGCTAGGATGGTTGGACCTATCTTGTACTGATCGGAATATTTCATCTACGCTGCATACAGATTTGTTGCTCTATCAGGCTTGGAATGCGAGGCCTTGCTTGGAAAAATTTGCTTTGGCGGAGTGGATTGAATCGGTTGAAAACGAAAGTCAAAAAAAATCGCTTGAAGGGGTGTCGTCATGATGATCAATCAAGAAGTTGTTGATCGCAGTACGATTTTTCATGCGATTCGTGTTTCTGTTCAGGAACTCCATTCGGATAAAGTGTTTATGGAGGATCTTCATGGGTCGCCTTTTTTATTTAAAAGTCAGGATGCCAAGGTTTGGGTGCGTATCTTTTATCGTGCGATGCAGGACTTTTCCTTGGAGGAATTGCAGCAAGAAATCAAGAAGCTTTGGGTCCTTATGCCTGTCGATGCGGTGCTTTATTTGTTTTATCCTTCTTTGGATCGTAAACAAATTCTTGATATGAATGGTTTCAGTGATCGCCTCAGCTTTTTTGAGTTTGCGAATCTTTCAAACTCTGAAAGCTTCCAGTTTGGGATTCGTATTTGCAAGTGGATCCCGGCGATGACGTTAGCATCTCTTCCGGCGGAGAATTCCAAAAACAAATTGCAACCAAGCATGAGCAAGAGCAGCTTTCTTCAAAAAACGCGATTGAACGCGAAAGAAATCGAAGGTCTTTCCGAGCTTTCCTTGGTTTTGATGCGCCTCTAAAGTAAAGCTCCATCTATCTGAAATTCAACAAATTCGCCTGCTGTTCCTTGGCATTCGTGGGAGTTGAAGAAATACAGCGCCAGTTTCTCTGAACGATCATGCAATAAGAATTGTGTCCTTTGGAAGTTCGGCGGATTGATCTTCGATAGGGGCGAGTGGTTTTTGTTTGTGTTGGATGAAAGTAAAGAGTGCGATGTAAAGGTTGCCCCTGCCCTGGAAGTATCCATACCGATGGGTCCAGTCCCGGACCTTATCGATTAAGCTTTCCATGGAATTATTCGTATAAATCCAGCGCCAATGATCTTTGGGGAAGCGCAGGTAGGTCATGGTTCTTTCGAATCCGGTTACAAACGAGCGTACCGCCCGAGGTTCGCTGCGACGCCACTTGTTTTTAAAAGCCGCGAGATTTTGAAGCAGGGAT
This sequence comes from Candidatus Omnitrophota bacterium, assembly GCA_022711115.1. Classification (GTDB taxonomy): domain Bacteria; phylum Omnitrophota; class Omnitrophia; order Omnitrophales; family Aquincolibacteriaceae; genus JAKLFP01. The sequence continues at coordinate 27,443 of JAKLFP010000011.1, forward strand.
CGTTGGCCGGTAGCGGTCATGTAAACATCCGAGGCGTCTCGGAGGAAACGTTTTTTATTTTTTGAGTTTTTAATGTGCTGACCGGCCGCTTTGACTTTGTGGAACATGCAGCCTTGTTGAGGTGTATGGGGAAAGATCATGGCTGCGGCATTTTCGATGGCTTTTGAATCGTCGCTGATGATGAGTTTGGGCGTTTGAAGGCCCCGTCGCTTTAAATCGTTCAAAAGTCTCTCACAGCCCTCCTGAGACTCGCTTTTAAGGATGACAAAGCCGAGGATCTCGGTGTTGTGGTGTTCGTCCATGCCAAACGCCCAAAGGACGCACCACTGCTGGAGTTCGGCTTCTCTGACTCCGACGACCATGCCATCGATAAAAACGTAGGGCCAGCGTTTAGAAATAGGCCGGTTGAGCCAATCCTGGAGGTCGTTTTCAACGCGATGGGTTAACTTCTGGAGAAACGTTTTTGAGAACCGGGAGTGGCCAAAAGACTGAATGATCTCCTGCGCACAGGCACCCGATCTGCCGAGGAGGTAGGTTTGGAGCATAGCTTCGAGGACGCCGTCTTCGACCTGCTGCCAACGGTCGAAAAGGGAGAAGCGGATATCGAGGTTTCTAGCTCTTGGGATGCGGATATCTTCGATGCGTCCCACCACGGTTTCAAGAGAGCGAGTATAGGAGCCGTTTCTTTTGGTCTTGCGGCCTGGCGCACGCTGGTAAGGTTCGGCCCCGATCAGAAAGTTGAACTCCGTTTGGATCATTTGCTGGATGATGACCTTGGTTTCGTTCCTGAGTTTCATCTGAAGATCTTCCCAAAAAAGTGCTCTGAATTGCCGTTTACTTTCAAACCACCGGGTTGTAAGATGCCCCTCGAAGTTAAGTGTGTTGTGCATAGGGTACGAGCCTCCTTTTTTAGACGAAAGAACTCGTACCCTATTTTTTTATCTACCGCCACTTCAAAAGGACACAATTCCATATACAGCTTACTCTGAACAACCTTCATATTTCGTTCTTGATGGTATCTGTTATCTCTTTTATAATCTCAGTCTATATGACAAATCCAATCACGCAAAATCTGGATCTTTTGAAGCGAGCTCAACAGCTTGATAGTGAAATCTATCATACCCGTCTTCTCTTGGAGGAAATACCTGTGGAACGCGCGAAGCTCAGCTTAGAGCTTGAGAACGAAAAAGCACGTTCAAACGATTTAGATAAGATTCTCAAGGACATCCAACTCAAATTGAAAACAAAAGAGCTTGAACTTTCGCAAAAAGAAGGACAAGTTAAAAAACTGGATGGGCAACTCTCTCAAGTCAAAACCAATAAGGAATACAACGCACTTCAACAAGAGATCGCATCGTTGAAGGCGGACAATTCACTTTTGGAAGAAGAAATTATTCGTGTTTTGGATGAAGTCGAGGCTGCCAAGGATGAAGCTCGGAAGGAAAAAGAAAAATTTACTTTGGTCGCAAAGTCATTTCAAGGGAAAGATGACGAACAGGTTAGCCAGGAAAAAAATCTACAGGGACGTTTGATCGATCTCAAAAAACAACGCGATGAAGCTGTGATGCAATTGCCGCCAGAGTTGGGAGAGCTTTATAATCGCATTGCATCGAAAAAACAAGGTCTTGCCCTGGCCCTTGTGACAGGAGATGTTTGCACGGCATGTCAGATGCAGTTGCGTCCGCAGTTGATCAATGAAGTTCGTCTTGGAGAGAATATTGTGGTTTGCGAAAATTGCTCTCGCATTCTTTACTTTGATAGCTAAATCCAACCTTTCTCATAAATTTCTGAAGTTTCCAATCTAGTCTTTTTTATATCCGCAAAGTGCTTATTTTTCGTCTCACTTAGTGCCCCACAGGAAGTGCCATTCCAATTATTGTCAGGCTATTTCGACGCTATGGCGAAGCAGCTCTTTTGAGCTGTTTTTTGGGGGGATCCCAAATAAAAAAGGATATTGACACCAGATTAAGGTAAAGCTATACTGTCGCCGATAATAAAGTGGGAAGAAGTGGGGAATAGTGGGAGATAGGAAAGGGAGTAAAGACCATGTTTTATGGTGAATTCGAACACGTGATTGATAATAAAAGTCGCGTGATGATTCCCGCGAAGTTCCGAGAGATTTTTAAAGAGCGCTATGTAGAGCGTTTTTTCATCACGCGAGGCCTCGACCAGTGTTTGTTTGTCTTCACGGAAGAACAATGGAAAACGGAGGAAAAAAAATTTCGCGACATGCCTTTCACGAAGGCCGAGTCAAGAACATTCAACCGGCTTTTCTTTTCAGGTGCCAGTGAGGTGGTGTGTGATAAACAGGGAAGAATTTTAATCCCGGATTATCTTAAAAGTTATGCCGCAATTGAAGCAGATGTTGTGATCGTCGGTGTTTCAAGCCGTATCGAGATCTGGGCTAAAGAAAAATGGCAAGGTTTTTTTAATAATCATAAAAATCATTTCGAAGAACTAGCAGAAAAACTTATCACGGAATAATCGGGGAGGCAATTATGGTTTATCATGCCAGGACAAAAATCGGTGTGGATGTGCTGAGGTTCGACGGAGATCTCAATGCGCTTGCGATGATGAAAATGAAAGATCGCATGAATCGCTTGCTTAATAAAAATCACAAAAGGTTGTTGCTTGATCTTAAGGAGACAAAACACGTCGAGCTCGCCGGGGTGGGTATTCTGGTGGATCGGTTGCGGAAAGTTCGGGAACAGAAAGGGGATATCAAATTATGCAATCTGCGTCCCGAAGTTGAAAAAACTTTTCAGATGATAGGGGTCAATGGTCTTATGGAAAGTTTTTCATCTGAAGAAGAGGCAATTCGTAGTTTTGCGTCATAATCCCGTTCTTTTACATGAAGTCCTTGAGTGCTTGGATTTAAAACCCGGCGCAGTGGTGGTGGATGGAACACTGGGAAGCGGCGGGCATGCCGAAGCGATGCTTCAGAGGATTGGCGCTAAGGGCAGATTCATAGGGTTGGATCAGGATGCCTCGGCGATTACGAGATGCCGGGAAATATTCAAGGCAGATTCTCGAGTAACATTGATTCATGAAAATTTTCGGAATATCGGAGATGTTCTAAAAGAAATACATGTGGCAAAAGTGGATGCCGTACTGCTCGATGTAGGCATGTCGTCGGAACAGTTGGCGGATGAACAACGCGGTTTCAGTTTCCAGGTGAAAGGGGAATTGGATATGCGGATGAATCCAGAGGTTGGTTTCAAAGCTTCGGAGCTCATTGCTCAGGCATCTGAGAGCGAGCTTGCCGATATATTCTTTTATTTTGGCGAAGAGCGGCGCGCTCGGCGATTTGCCCGTGTCATTGTGGAAACCCGCAAGCACCAACCCATCCGGACCACCGAAGATCTCACTCATGTTGTGGAGCAAGCATTGCCGATGACGATGCGGTTTAAAGAGGGAAATCGACCTGTCTGGGCGCGACGTCATCCAGCGACCCGAATTTTTCAAGCTTTACGGATTGCCGTCAACGATGAATTTAATGCGCTGAAGGAGGGCATTCTTGGAGCTTGGGAGCATCTTGCCAGTGCAGGGCGGCTTGCTGTGATTAGTTTTCACTCGCTTGAAGACCGGATTGTGAAGCTTCAGTTTCGCGAATGGGTAAGCCTTGGGCAAGGAAAATTGATTTTTCGTAAACCAATTGTTGCAAAACATTCAGAAATGATTAATAATCCGAGATCAAGAAGTGCAAAATTGAGAGCCATAGAGAAAAAATCATGAAAGGCAGCGGGAAGATATTAATTTATATAGCATCTTTAGCCTGTTTGATGCTTTTTTATGTGCATCTTCAGATCGCCTCGGTATTGGTGTCTTTTGATATTCATCAGAGTTCGAGGAAGCTTGCCGAAAAGCAGGAGCTCTATCGAAGGGTTCAATTCAAGGTAGATCAGTTGAGGGCCCCCCGCCTTCTTGAAGCAAAAATGAAAAAACATGATTTGGAATTAGGACTTCCTGGCAAAATTCAAGTGGTTGAAATACCAACGATGCCTGAAGTGAGTATGCCGGTGCCGCAGATTCAACAGGTTTCACACTCGATTTCTTCAACAGTTTCCAATTTTCTCGGTCGTTGGATACAAACAGCTCAAGCCAAGACAGAGTTTTCTTCTTAAACAATGCGTGCGCAGCTTTCGCCGCGAAGATTCTGGTTTCTCTATGCGGTTTTGTTTGTTTTGTTCGGCCTTATTGTTTTTCAGATCATTCAGCTGACTTGGTTTCATCAATCAGCGCTTCTCGCAGTCGCTCACCGGCAACAGTATCTCGCAGTTGAAACGCCGCCATTGCGAGGTCCCATCACAGACCGTAACGGCAAAGAATTTGTCACGAATTTAAAAATCCCGTCAATCTATGCTGTCCCAAGAATTTTAAGCCATGAAGAACGAAAAACGCTCAGCTCAGAACTTGCGAAGATTTTGGGACTTGAACAAAAAAGATTGTTAGAAAAACTCAAGAAAGACAAATCTTTTGTTTGGATCAAGCGCCGCGTGACTTTTGAAGAAGCCAATAAAGTTAAAAAGTTGGGAAATCCCGCGCTTGGTGTTATCGATGAATACAAACGCTTTTACCCGCAGGGGCCGATGTTGGCGCAGGTCCTCGGCTTTTCCAATGTGGATAATCAGGGCCTCGATGGGATTGAGCTTTTCATGGATAATGAGTTGCGTGGAAAGCCGGGTAAACGTATCACCAAACGCGATGCCCTGGGTCGTGAAATCAAGGCTTTCGAAATCAAGGCACTTCCGGCGATCGATGGAAATCGAATTGTCCTGACGATCGATCAGCGTCTTCAATATCTTACCGAAAAATCCCTGGAGTTGGCTTTTAAACAGTGGAAGGCAAAGGGAGCCTGGGCGATTGTGATGGATCCGTGGACCGGGGAGATCCTGGCGATGGCAAATCAACCCGGATTTGACCCGAATTCCTATGATAAGTCCACGGCTGAAACCAAAAGAAACCGGGCGGTTACCGATATGTACGAACCGGGTTCTGTTTTCAAGATTGTGACGGCAAGCGGGGCTTTAAATGAAGGAGTGATCACGCCGGAAACGAAAATTAACTGCGAGAATGGTAAGTGGCACTGGGGCTACAAAGTTCTGCATGACGTACACCCGTATGGGATACTCAGCATGACCGAGGTTATTGTCAAATCCAGCAATATTGGAACCGTCAAAATCGGTTTAAAACTTGGGCCCACAAAGTTACAACAGTACATCAAAGGATTTGGCTTCGGGGCCTATACGGGCATCGATTTGGGCGGGGAAGCTCCGGGATATACTCGACCCCCTTCTCAATGGTCGAAGACTTCGCCTTATAATATTCCCATCGGACAAGAAGTCATGGTAACCGCCTTACAGATGGTGACTGCTATTTCGGTGATAGCGAATGGCGGTTATTTAGTGAAGCCGTATATCATTTCGAAAATTCAGGATTCGGTGGGTGTGGTCCTTAAGCAAAAAAAACCATTAATCAAGCAAAAAGTGATCAATGCTGAAACCGCTGCGACGATGCGGAAAATTCTGACTCAAGCTGTTGAAGCAGGAACTGGGACGAAGGCTAAGATCCCGGATATTCCCGTTGCCGGAAAAACAGGAACTGCGCAAAAGGTCTTACCGGGGGGGAAAGGGTATTCGCATAATACTTTTGTCTCATCATTCATAGGTTTTGCACCGGCGGATAATCCTCGCTATGCCATGGTCGTGGTTTTGGATGAAGCTCGGCCGCTGTATTATGGCGGCACCGTCGCTGCTCCTGTGTTCAAGGAAGTCATGGAAGCAGCATTGTTGACCCAGGTTCAAGATTTTCAGACAAAAAGGCCTAGCATTCCTACGCCTATTTCTGATCATACTCCGTCGACCGCGGATTTGGCCGTAGCGGACTAAAGGACAGGTTTTTAGATACAAGACAGGAAGCATGAAATTTGGTATACTTTCGCGTCTTGTGGGGTGTTTTTTGAGGATATTGTGAAGAGTGGCGTCTCTTAAGGCATCAAATAAATATTCATCGGGGTGTAGCACAGAGGTAGTGCGCTCGGTTCGGGACCGAGAGGTCGTAGGTTCAAATCCTATCACCCCGACCACTATTGATTTAAAGAAATATTAAGGAAGTCGGGACTGCGGAGAAGACTCCGCTGCCCCTTCGGTTTGATAGGATTTGAAGGGAGCACTTGCAAACAAAACTGACTTATGTCAGTTTTGTAAGTGCGGGTGGCCTACCGAAGCAAAGCGGAGGAGCCAAATTCTATCACCCCGACCATTATTTTTTCTGTTCAGCGGGGCAATTTATGGAATGCAAGATCGCGACAAATAAGAAGCGATGCAATTGTTCGTACGAGCCTTGTTCGCGCAAAGGAATGTGTTGCGAATGCCTGGCTTATCACCAGCGCCAAAACGAGCTTCCAGCCTGTTTTTTTCCAGAGGATATCGAAAAGACCTATGACCGGTCTCTGGAACGTTTTCTTTCCTTACATCAAAAAAGAAAATAAAAAAGTGCTTTGGAATAAAACGCTATGGATGAAAATCAAAAAAAAGCCATCATAATCGGGGCAAGTTCAGGCATTGGCAGAGCCTTGGCAAAAAAGCTTTCTGCGGAAGGATATCTGGTAGGTCTTGCGGGCCGATCGCTTGAAAAATTACAAGCACTTCAGGCCGAACTGCCGGGTGAAAGTCAAGTGAAGCAAATCGATGTTCGGGATACGCGTGAAGCGATCCATTCATTGCGGAATTTGATCATGTCCATGCACGGTGTGGACATTCTTGTTGTCAATGCCGGCGTGCTTTTTCAAAACGAAGATTTTGTCTGGCACCATGAAGAAGAGATGATTAAAGTGAATGCCCTTGGTTTTGCAGCTATGGCGAACGTGGGGGTCACTTATTTTTTAAGCAAAGGCAGCGGGTGTTTGGTCGGAATTTCTTCCGTAGCCTGCCATCGCGGCAGCGGCCGTTCGCCGTCCTATAATGCCTCCAAGGCATTCATTTCTAATTATATGGAAGGTCTTCGTCAGAAGTTGTCCGCCACAGCCATCAAAGTTGTTGATATACGTCCCGGGTTCGTCGATACCGCCATGACTCAGGGGCGCAAGGGACTGTTTGGCGTTATCTCACCCGAACATGCGGCGGTGTTTATTTTTAATGCAATTCAGAAAGGACGAAGCATCGCTTACGTCCCGTCCTGGTGGGGGATTGTGATGTGGTTTTTAAAACGTCTTCCCGAGAATATTTACCACTTGGGTTACCGCAAGTATCTTGCTTGGGATAAAAAACCAAGCCATCCTTGATTATGAGGAAATTAAGCCATCCTGAACTTGTTGCCCGTCAAATAAAGCGGAAGCAAGAAGCAAAACTTCCTTTTTGCGTTCTCCTCAATGACATACGAAGTCTCTATAATGTGGGATCTATTTTTAGAACCGTTGACGGTGTGGGTGTTGAGAAGCTTTGGCTCTGCGGGATTACCGGACACCCGCCCGATTCTCAAATCTCAAAGACCGCCCTGGGAGCCGAAAACGAAGTCCTCTGGGAATACCGCAAGGACGCGTGCGCGGTATTATGCGAACTCAAGGCCAAAGGCTATCAGATCGTTTTTTTGGAACAACTCGCGGAGAGCATTCCCTTTCAGCATTATGATCCGGAACCGGGAAAACCTATCTGTCTTGTGGCCGGCAATGAAATCTCCGGTGTTTCCGATGAACTGATTTCCTTATCTGATAAAACGATTGAAATCGAGATGGCGGGATTGAAAAATTCCTTGAATGTTACCGTGGCGCTCGGGATTGTGGCCTATCATATCCGCAATCGAATCCTGACTAGAGTACATTCATGAACGGCCACTGTAAGAGAATGCAGGTTCTTTTTAGCGGGACAGTGCAGGGCGTCGGCTTTCGGTTTACGGTGGAACGTCTTGCCAGGCGCTTTTCGGTGACCGGATTTGTCCGCAATCTTGATGACGGATGCGTCGAAGTCCTTGCCGAAGGAGAAGAAACGAAACTGATTGAATTCCTGACCGCCATTCGCGAATCCGGTATGAAAGATTATATCCGTGATGTTGAAGCGCATTGGGCCAAGGCAGAAAATTGTTTTAACCGTTTTTCCATTAGTTATTAACCATGCGCCACGCCGTTTTTGCTGATATCCATGGGAATCTGGAGGCATTGCAAGCGGCCATCGCTTATGCACAAAAACAACATTTATCCCGTTTTTTAGTTCTCGGCGATTCTGTTGGTTACGGGGCGAACCCGAACGAATGTCTGGAATGGGCGTTCCAATATGCAACCTATCACGTCCTCGGCAACCATGAGGCGGCGATTCTTCAGGAAAGTATCCGATCGGAATTCACAGATTGGGCTCGAGTTGCGATTGATTGGACGGCTGAAAAACTTCACGAGGGATTAGCCGCAAAAATCAAAGATCTTCCGTATAGGCAGATTCAGGACACATTTACCCTGGCTCACGGGACGATCCATGCGCCGGAAAGATTTGATTATCTGCTGGATCCGTCGAAAGCTCACAATTCTTTTTTGGCTATGCAAACACGGGTTGGTTTTGTGGGGCATAGTCATATTCCATGCGTTTTTACGGAAAAAAGTCAAGAGAGCCGTCATCTGAGCGATGGGGTGTTCCAATTGAAAAAGGACGAGAGATATCTTTTAAATCCGGGAAGCATCGGCCAACCCCGCGACAGGGATACCCGATTGTCTTTTGGCATCTTTGATGGCGATGAATTAACGTTTGAAATTGTTCGGCTTCCTTATGATAATAAAACAGCAGCGCAAAAGATAAGGAAGGAAGGATTGCCGAAGTTTTTGGCAGACAGGCTGTTATGAAAATCGAAGAGGCGAAAAAAAAGATCCGATTGCTGCGTGAGCAACTCGAACGCCACAATGATCTTTATTATATTGAGGCCAGGCCCGAGATTGCCGACTTCGAGTACGACCGTTTGATGCGTGAACTCATCGATCTTGAAAAAAGATTTCCGGAACTCCTGGCGCCGGATTCTCCGTCCCAGCGCGTCGGCGGTGCCCCGCTCAAAAAATTCAAGACTATCGAACATAAAATCCCGATGCTCTCAATCGACAATACCTACTCCCGTGAAGAACTGGAGGAATTCGACGCACGGGTTCAAAAAGGCCTTGGAGGCGAACCTTTTTCTTATTTCGTTGAAGAAAAGATCGATGGGGTTTCCATCGCATTAGTTTATGAGGACGGGCTTCTGACGCTCGGGGCTACACGCGGCGACGGAAAATACGGCGATGATATTACCGAAAATATCAAAACCATCGGTTCGATCCCGCTTAGATTGCCGGGGCCCGGAAGTTCTTTTAAAGGTCCTGTTCCGTCTCTTTTAGAGGTGCGCGGTGAAGCCTATATTTCTAAAGAACGGTTTGAAAAAATCAATCGGGAGAAAGAAAAAGAGATCGAAGAGCTTTTTGCAAACCCGCGCAATGCGTGTGCCGGCAGTTTGAAACTGCTTGATCCAAAACTTGTTGCAGCTCGCAAACTCGATGCCTTGATTCATGGCTTGGTTCGGTATGAAGGAAAAGGGAAGCCTCAAAGCCAGAGCCAATCCATGGCTTTTTTGAAAGGACTCGGTTTTAAGGTGATTCCGGACGCGCAAAAATGTGAAACCATGGGCAAGGTTTTTGATGTGATTGATATGGTTGAAAAAAAACGCGCGAAGCTTCAATATGAAATCGATGGTGTGGTCATTAAGGTCGATCGATTCGAAGATCAGCAGGCGCTGGGAATGACTTCAAAGTCGCCGCGCTGGATGATCGCCTACAAATACCCGGCCGAGCAGGCAGAAACCGTCCTTGAAGATATTAAGATCCAGGTCGGTCGCACCGGAGTCCTGACCCCTGTTGCGATGCTGAAGCCCGTGAGGCTTGCCGGGACGACGGTCTCGCGTGCAAGCCTTCATAATCAGGATGAGATCGAACGGCTTGACGCAAGGATCGGTGATCATGTTTTCATTGAAAAGAGCGGGGAGATTATCCCGCAGGTTATTTCCGTGAATCTTGAAAAACGCAAAGGAAATCCGGCGAAATTCCTTTATCCCAAAAAATGTCCGGCATGCGGTGAAAATGTAGGAAAGTACGGTGTAGAAGTCGCGGTTCGGTGTCTCAACCCGCTTTGCCCCGCGCAGCTGAAAGGAAGTCTCAAGCATTTCGCCGGTCGTGAGGCAATGGATATCGAAAATCTCGGCGTGGCAATCATTGAACAGTTGGTGAACAAAGGACTTGTCAAAGATCTGGCGGACCTTTATTACCTGAAAATAACGGATGTCGAAGCGCTGGAACGAATGGGCGAGAAATCCGCGAATAATCTGATCGAAGGGATCGAACAAAGCAAAATAAGACCGCTTTCACGACTGATCTTTGCCTTGGGCATTCTGGATGTCGGGGTGCACACGGCGTTTATCCTTGCTGACAAGTTTGGCAGTCTCGAAAAATTATCTCAAGCAACTTTGGAAGATCTTGAAGGTATTCGCGAGATCGGGCCCGTCACCGCGGAATCAATCCTGCATTTTTTTCAGCAGGCATCCACAAAAAAACTTCTCAAAAGGCTTATAGATGCTGGTGTGAAGACAGACCTCGTGGAAAAAATCGCAGGAGACAATCTGTTTCGCGGCAAAACGATTGTCCTGACCGGGACATTGGAAATCATGGAGCGCCCGGCCGCAGAGGCACTCCTTAGAAAACTGGGAGCGCATCCTTCCGGCAGCGTCAGTAAAAAAACTGATATTCTTGTTGCGGGTCCTGGGGCGGGTTCCAAACTTATTAAAGCCCAGGAACTTGGCATTCCCGTTTGGGATGAGAAGAAGTTTCTTGCCGAACTAGAGAAAACAAAAAAAGCCTGAAATTTTCCCTCAAGAATCTTCACTCTGAACGCATATCTTTGATCCATAACGTTTTGTTTCTGCTGTCTCCAGTCTTGCCTTTTGTTGCCGATATCTGAAGTGATGGATACTGCGACCTTTACTCAGGAAGTTCCCAAGGACAAGAACCAATTCCTTTTCGAAGAATTTCTCAACTACCTTTCGGTTGAAAAAGGATTGGCTGCGAACACGCTCATTGCATACCGTCAGGATTTGAATCAATATAATGATTTCTTGAAAAAGCAGAAAATTTCTGACTGGAATAGAGTGACGCGGATTCATATCCTGAAATTCCTGAATGCGGAGGGGAAACGGGGGTTGGAATCATCTTCAATCGCTCGCGGTCTTGTTTCGATTAAACTTTTCCACCGGTATCTCACCAAAGAGCGTTATGTTGAAAATGATGTGACGAGTGTTTTAGAATCCCCGAAACTTTGGAAAAAACTGCCGTATTTTTTGACTATGCAGGAAATGGACGCCATTTTAAAAACGCCGGATCCGAAGCAAAATTCCGGCATTCGAGATCTTGCTTTGCTCGAGTGTTTGTACGCGACTGGGATGCGGGTGTCAGAGATCACAGATCTCCGGATCGGGAATGTCTATCTGGACAACAATTTCATCAAGTGCCGTGGCAAGGGAGACAAGGAACGCCTTGTCCCGATCGGAGCTATGGCGGTTTCGGCATGTCGCGATTATCTGAAACGTGTTCGGTCCAAGTTGAAAACGACGACGGATCACTTTTTCCTGGGGAGAAGAGGGACAGGGCTTTCAAGGCAATTTGTCTGGCAGATGATCAAAAAATACGCACGGTTGGCCGGTATCACCAAAGAAATTAAACCGCATACCTTCCGGCATTCTTTTGCCACGCATCTGCTTGAACGGGGGGCAGACCTTCGTGTTGTCCAGGAACTGCTCGGCCATTCGGACATTTCCACAACACAGATTTACACGCATATCTCAGGAAATCGTCTTAAGTCCATCCATGCAAAATTCCATCCCCGAGGATAAAACACCTTTAAAAGCAATCGACGAAATAAATCGGTTAAATCGCAAGTGATTATCTTGTATGCAAGGCGAATTCTTTCAGCGTACCATATATGGCGTTTCTCATTTTGCGTTTTTCAAACTTATGGTATACTTCCAACCCGAGGTGACCTGAATGAGAAAACATTTTGTAATTTGTTTTTTGGGAGTACTGATTTTTTCAGTTCTTTGCACACGATTGTGGGCTGTGGAAGGTGAATCTGCCGGGGCTCCTGCGATGACTGGATCTCAGGACGAGTACAAGGATCTGGAAAAGACGCTGAAGCAAGACAGAATGGATACTCTTGAGATTAGGATTTCAGATGTCAGTCAAGAGAATAAATTCTTGGCAGAACGTGTCAAGATGCTCGAGCGAACTGTAAATGACTTGAAAGACAAAGTGAATCAACTGAAGGATCAGGCATACAGATATAATTAGGCATTGATCTTCAAAGTCATTTCATTGACATTCGTTTCACGCACCCATATACTGAAATTGTCTTGATGCTTCGAAATCTCCGCAACTTGTTTTTTAATATAGGGTTAGGCTATTACAGCCTCCGTGTTTTTTCGAGGCATATTGATTTTGATAGGTATGCAGGGGAATCAGTGAAATCCCATCTTCATTGAAATTTTTAAAATAGATCAGGGCGCTATCGTCTAGCCTGATCTAGGACGCTGCCCTCTCAAGGCAGAAACACGGGTTTAAATCCCGTTAGCGCTACCATTGGGTAAGGGCCATAAGGCAGGGGGAACATAAATGATCCCGCGTTATACGCGCGCAGAAATGGCGCAGGTTTGGACAGAAGAGAATAAACTTCGCAAATGGCTGGAAGTCGAGCTTGCCGCATTGGAAGGGCTTGCGCATTACGGCTATATCCCCAAAGATGTTCCCGCAAAAGTGAGAGCCAAAGCAGCTTTCGATGTTGAACGTGTCAGAGAGATCGAAAAAACCGTCAACCATGATGTCATCGCATTTCTTACGAATGTTGCCGAACACGTCGGCCCAGTGGGCCGCTATGTTCACTTCGGTTTAACATCCTCAGATATTCTGGATACCGGCCTTTCCTTGCAGGTTCAAGAAGCTTCGGATCTTTTGATCCGTGAGCTTAAAAAACTCATCCAGGTTCTCGGCAAAAGAGCCAAGGAACATGCGAAAACGCTGATGGTGGGGCGTTCGCACGGCGTTCATGCCGAGCCGATAACTTTTGGTCTTAAAATGGCGCTTTTTTATGCCGAGTTTCAAAGAAACCTTCAACGGCTGGAAACCGCAAAGGAAACGTTGCGTTGCGGGAAGATCTCCGGTGCTGTCGGGACTTTTGCGAATGTGGATCCGAAGGTTGAAGAATTTGTTTGTAAAAAACTTGGATTGGAACCGGCGCTTGTTTCCACGCAGATCTTGCAGCGCGATCGACACGCCGAGTATCTCGGAACGCTTGCCGTGATTGGCGGTTCTCTTGAAAAACTTGCGACTGAGATTCGCGGATTACAAAAAACCGAATGCTATGAAGTGCAGGAGTTTTTCTCAAAAGGTCAAAAAGGATCTTCCGCGATGCCGCACAAGCGAAATCCGATCACCTGTGAACGGATTGCCGGTTTGGCGCGTATTCTGCGGGGAAATGCTTTGGCAGGATTTGAAAATATTGCGTTATGGCATGAGCGGGACATTACCCATTCTTCCGTGGAGCGCGTGATCTTTCCGGACAGCACGATCCTTCTCGATTATATGCTGGGATTAATGATTAACGTGATTGAAAACCTCGTGGTGAATAAGGACCGCATGTTGAAGAACCTGGAAGCGAGCCGCGGGATGGTCTTTTCGCAGGGGTTGCTGCTGAAACTGGTTGAAAAAGGTCTGACACGGGAGGAGGCTTATAAACTGGTTCAGGACGCGGCCAAGAGACTTTGGGAAGATGAAAGTGTTTTTCTAGAACAGGTCGTTTTGAAGAATCAGAAAATTTTGAAAATTTTGACACCTCAGGAAATCCGTTCGGTATTCAGTTGTGACAAACACTTGAAAAATGTTTCGGTCATCTTGCAGCGTGTAGGTATTCTGAAAGCCTCAAAATAGGAGAGGACTATGGTGAACAACCTTGAAAAAAGTGACGCGATTCTAGAAACACACTTACCGCTGACGCGCGTCGCGGTTGGCAAAGTCCGCGATATTTACGGGGTAGGCAATGACAAGCTTTTGATCATCACGACCGACCGGCTCAGTGCATTTGACGTTGTGCTACCCCATCCGATCCCCATGAAAGGAAAGGTCCTGAATCAAATCACACTTTTCTGGCAGGATCATTTTAAGGGATGGATCCCGCAACATTTGATTACGTCGAATGTGGATCAGATGGGATTGCCCGCGGAAGTAGTGAAGAAATTCCGTCATGAACTCGAAGGCCGGTCCATGCTGGTGCAGAAGGCACAACCGCTTGAGATCGAATGTGTGGTGCGTGGTTACATCACGGGCTCGGGCTGGAAGGATTATCTTAAAACCGGAAAGGTATGCGGGCACACGTTGCCGCCGGGATTAAAGCAATGCCAGAAATTTCCGGAACCTTTATTCACCCCGTCCACCAAGGCCAAGACGGGACATGATATCAATATTGATCTCGGTGAAGCGATACGGATTGTGGGAAAAGATCTTGCCATGCAAGCCCGTGATCTTACCGTGCAACTCTATAAAAAGGGGCAGGAGTATGCGGCTTCGAAAGGGATCATGATTGCGGACACGAAATTTGAATTTGGAGTCCGCGACGGTAAACTCATGCTGATCGATGAGATCCTGACACCGGACAGCTCTCGTTTCTGGCCGGCGGATAAGTATGAAGTCGGTCATGACCAACCGAGTTTTGATAAACAGATTGTGCGGAATTATCTCGAAACCCTTTCCTGGGACAAACGACCGCCGGCGCCCGAGCTTCCGCAGGACATTATTGAGAAAACGAGCGCGGCTTATTGCGAAATTTATCGCCGGTTAACCGGTAAAGATATTCGGGAGGTTTGCTGAATTTATGAAATACAAGGCATTGATCCATACCAGTTTAAAGAAATCGGTTCTTGACCCGCAGGGACAGACCACCTTGCACGCGCTGGCATCCTTGGGGTTCAAAGAGGCGCAAAGTCTTCGGATCGGCAAATATTTTGAAATGGTGCTTGAGGCAGAGAATCACGAGAAGGCCGAGCAAAGTATTCATGTGATGTGCGATAAATTGCTGCACAATCCCGTGATTGAAGAATATTCTTTTGATATTAAGGAAATGCCTTCATAAATTTAAAATCAATGCCGGGTAGGGGTGAGAGAGCAAATGATTCTCATCCAGTGTTCCTATTCGAGCTTCGAGGAAATAAATGAAAGCCGCAGTGGTTGTTTTTCCTGGTTCTAATTGTGATACGGACTGTTTTCATGCGCTCAAAGACGTCATGAAAGTCCCCGTGGAATTTATCTGGCATAAAGAGAGAAGTTTTCCTAAGACTGATCTTGTGGTCATCCCGGGCGGTTTCAGCTATGGGGACTATCTCCGGACGGGCGCGATCGCGCGTTTTTCACCTGTCATGGATTCCGTGACAAAACATGCCCATGAGGGACGGGCCGTGATTGGCATCTGCAATGGTTTTCAGATTCTTTTGGAATCGGGTTTGTTGCCGGGCGCGATGCTTCGGAACAAGACTTTGGAGTTTATCTGTAAGCATACCTGGATTCGTGCGGAAGAGAATTTGACCATTTTTACAGGCCAGATGGAACCCGGAGAAACACTTTGTGTTCCGATCGCTCATGGGGAAGGCAATTATTATTGCGACGATGAAACCTTAAAATCGTTGCAGGACCATGCACAGATTGTTTTCCGCTATTCTTCTCAGAGCGGTGAGGTTCGTGAAGAATTCAATCCGAACGGTTCGCGCGATCATATTGCAGGGATTGTCAATAAAAAGAAAAATGTTCTTGGAATGATGCCGCACCCCGAGCGCGCCAGTGAAGAGATCCTCGGTTCGCACGGTGGGCGGAAGATCTGGGAAAGCATTTTGAATGCGATAGGCTAAACTTATGCCGACACTCGATGATAAAACAACCATCACACCGAAATTGATCGCAGCGCACGGTATTACGCCGGATGAATACAAACGCATCCAGGAGATCCTGGGCCGCGATCCTAACATTACGGAACTCGGGATGTTCAGCGTGATGTGGAGCGAACACTGTTCTTATAAAAATTCCAAACCGGTCCTGAAACTTTTTTCAAAAATGAATGCCGAATTGCCGCATCAGGAAAATCTTCTGGTCAAACCAGGCCAGGAAAACGCCGGGATTGTGGACATCGGAGACGGCTTGGCGGTCTGTTTCAAGATTGAAAGCCATAACCATCCCTCAGCGATTGAACCCTTCCAGGGTGCGGCCACGGGTGTGGGAGGGATTTTGCGGGATATTTTTACGATGGGTGCCAGGCCGATCCTGCTGATGAACTCTTTACGGTTCGGTGATCTTGCGCAACCGGTGAGCCAACGACTTTTCCGCGGCGTCGTTGCCGGCATTGCGCATTATGGAAACTGTATGGGCATTCCCACCGTGGGCGGGGATGTCTATTTTGATTCGTCCTATGAAGGAAATCCGCTTGTGAACGCGATGGCGCTTGGGATCATCAAGAAGAATGAAATCGTTCGAGGTGCAGCCACAGGAATCGGAAATCCTGTTTATTATGTCGGAGCCACGACCGGGCGTGACGGGCTCGGCGGTGCGGCATTCGCTTCCAAGGAATTGTCCGACCAAAGCCATGAGGATCGACCCGCGGTACAGGTCGGAGATCCGTTCATGGAAAAACTTTTAATGGAAGCGTGTCTTGAACTTTTGAAAACCGATGCGCTCGTTGGGATGCAGGATATGGGAGCTGCGGGGCTGACATGCGCGGGGTGCGAGACCGCATCACGTGCCAGCACGGGGGTGGAGATCGACCTTGCGTACGTGCCGCGGCGAGAAACCGGGATGATCCCATACGAGATTTTGCTTTCCGAATCCCAGGAACGCATGCTTGTCATTGTCAAGAAAGGCAAAGAAAAGGAAGTCGAAAGAATTTTTGAAAAATGGGATCTCCATGCGGTCAAAATCGGAGAGGTGACTCAGGGTGACAAATACCGGGTGCTGGATTCCGGAAAATTAGCGGCTGAAATTCCGGCCAAGGCACTCGCGGATGAAGGGCCTATTTATATTCGGGAAGAGGAAAAGCCTGCCTATCTTGAAGAAACTCAAAAGTTGGATCTTGGTTCCATCAAAGTACCGAGGGATTTCAATCAACTGCTGAAGAAATTACTTGCGCATCCATCGATCGCCTCCAAATCCTGGGTTTGGCAGCAATACGACCATATGGTCCGCACGGATACGGTTTTTTATCCCGGGCATGATGCCGCGCTTATTCGCATTAAAGGAACTCAGAAAGGAATTGCGGTTTCCACGGATTGTAACAGCTTGTATGTTTATTTAGATCCGTTTGAAGGTGGAAAGATTGCGGTTGCTGAGGCGGCGCGTAATGTAGTGTGTTCGGGCGCGAAGCCGGTCGGGTTGACAAACTGCCTTAATTTCGGGAATCCCATGAAGCCCGAAATTTTTTGGCAATTTCACAGTGCCGTTTCCGGGATGATTGAATCCTGCAAGATGTTTGAAATTCCGGTGACGGGTGGGAATGTCAGTTTCTATAATGAAAGCCCGCAAGGAGCGATTTTCCCGACGCCGACAATCGGCATGGTTGGCTTGATGGAAAATATCGAAAAACGGGTTCCGTCCTTTTTTCAAAACAAAGGGGATCTTATTTTTCTTGCGGGAGAAACTTTTAATGAGATCGGCGGCACACATTATTTGATGATGGAACATGGTTTGAAGAAAGGACTTCCGCCTCGTTTGGATCTAAAACGTGAAAAAGCGCTTCATCAATTTATTTTGGACGCGGCACAAGGAGGAAAACTTGCTTCCTGCCATGATCTTTCCGAAGGCGGCCTTGCACTGGCGCTTGCGGAGTGTTGTTTTAAAAGTGACCAGGAACTTGGTGCTGTGATCAATGGCATGGGTGCGATCCAGGAAGGCTCAACCGGTCTGCGGACCGATGCGCTTTATTTTGGCGAAAGCCAATCCCGTGCGGTGATTTCCGTAAGCCCCAATCACAAAGATGACATCAAGAGGTTGGCTCAAAAATACGGTGTGAAATTTTATGAAATCGGTGTTGTCAATGCGGATTCGCTTGTTGTTGAAGACCGGATTCATTTGACCGTGCAACAAATGAAAAATATTTTCGAGAGTACCATTCCCAAAACCATGGAGCGATTCTCATGAGCGGTGAAAATATTAAGCACCATTGCGGAGTTTTCGGAATTTACAACCATCCTCAAGCGGCCCGTATCGCACACTTAGGGCTTTTCGCGCTTCAGCATCGAGGGGAAGAAGCGGCCGGTATTTGCACCAGTGACGGTTCGGATCTTCATCTTGTCAAACGGACGGGACATGTGGGAGAGATTTTTGATGAAGCGGCTTTTGCGCAACTTCCGGGCAAGCATGCCATCGGTCATGTGCGCTATTCCACGACAGGGTCGTCCACCATCACGAACGCACAACCGTGTAAGGTGGATTACTCACGCGGGCAAATTGCGATTGCGCATAATGGAAATCTCGTCAATGCGCAAATTTTGAGGGCTGAATTGGAGGCGTACGGTTCGATCTTCGGGAGTACGACAGATTCCGAAATTTTTGTGCACTTGATTGCAAAGCCGTCCTACCGTTCCCATGTGGAAGGTGTGGTCGAGGCGGCGAAACGGGTGAAGGGGGCTTTTACCCTTACGATCCTTACGGAAGATCAGCTGATCGGGGTGCGTGATCCGTATGGATTCCGGCCCCTCTGTCTTGGAAAATTGGGCGATGGGTTTGTGCTGGCTTCTGAAACCTGTGCGCTGGATCTCATTGAGGCGCAATTCATTCGAGAAATTGAGCCGGGTGAAGTGGTGGTCATCGACAGGAATGGAGTGAAAAGTCATTTTCCCTATAAAGATGCCCAGATCCCGAAAGCTCAATGCATTTTTGAGCATGTTTATTTTGCACGTCCGGATTCTACGATTTTTCATGACAATGTCGGATTCGTGCGCGAACGGCTTGGACGGCAATTGGCGAAAGAACATCCGGTCGAAGCGGACATTGTGGTGCCGGTGCCGGACTCCGGGAATTTTGCAGCGATGGGCTACTCGCATGAATCTAGGATTCCTCTGGCGCACGGGTTCATCCGCAACCACTACATTGGCCGGACGTTCATCAGCCCTACGGAAGCCGGTCGTTCCTTGAAAGTGAAGATCAAATTGAACCCTATCCGGCAGTTCGTGAAAGGGCAACGCGTTATTGTGGTGGATGATTCGATTGTTCGCGGGAATACCGCCAAAAGTCGTGTCAAACTTTTACGGGCCGCGGGTGCCAAAGAAGTGCATATGCGCATCAGTTGTCCGCCGCATATTTCTCCGTGTTTTTACGGGATTGATTTTCCTTCAAAAAAAGAACTTTTGGCTGCGAATAATAGTATGAAAGAGATCAAGCAGTTCTTGAATGTGGAAAGCCTGGGTTATTTAAGCTTGAAGGGGATGTTGGAAGCGACGATGCAACCAGCGACTGATTTTTGCGCCGCCTGTTTCTCGGGATGTTATCCTACCGAGATCTATGATGATGTGGATAAATTCAAACTTGAAAATAAAAGGAAATTCTTTGACCTATGAGTGCCTGGACCTATGAAAAAGCCGGCGTACCTCATTTAAAAGGGGATGCTGCTTACAACCGTAAGATTGCAGCACTGATCCGTTCGACGCACATTCCGGGAGTTTGTGGAAATACACTTGGATTTGCGTCGCTTTTTGACTTGTCGAAAACAGACATTAAAAATCCGCTTCTAGTGGCATCAACGGACGGGGTTGGGACGAAACTGGAGCTTGCCAGGCTTTTGGGAAAGCACAACACGATTGGAGTCGATCTGGTGGCGATGTGTGTAAACGATCTGATTACTTGCGGCGCACAGCCGATTTTCTTTCTGGATTATTACGCGACCGGAAAATTCCAAACAAAAGTGATCGGGGAAGTCCTTAAAGGAGTTGTCGAAGGTTGCCGGCAGTCGGCCTGCGCGTTGGTCGGCGGAGAAACGGCCATTATGCCCGGATTTTATTCGGCGGCCATGCAGCACGGTTCGGTGCAATATGATGTTGCCGGCTTTGCCGTGGGGGCAGTGGATCGCAAAAAAGTTGTGACCGGAAAAACGATCAAAGCCGGAGACGTTCTTCTGGGGATCCAGTCCTCGGGATTTCATTCCAATGGGTATTCGCTTTTGAGAAAAATCTTTTCTATGGCCCAATTGAAAGGGTCGATTGGACGGAGACTTTTGACGCCGACCATTATTTATGTTCGTCCGATCATGAAACTTGTAAAAACCTTGACGATTAAAGGAATCGTGAATATCACGGGCGGCGGTTTTTATGATAATTTACCGAGGGTCATTCCCCGCGGTCTGGGTGCTTCTATCGATGCCGGTGTTTGGCCAGTTCCCGAGATCTTTCGTGTCACGCAGCGTGCCGGAGGCGTCTCAAACTCTGAAATGTTCAAGACGTTCAATATGGGAATCGGGATGGTGGTGATCTTGGATGATGGTGATGCCAAACAGGCCCAACAAATCCTCAAAGGTTTTAAACTGAATTCATGGATCATTGGACAAATTACCAGACAAAATGGAGTCAAAATTTCATGAAGGTTCTTTTAATCGGATCAGGCGGTAGGGAGCACGCGCTTGCATGGAAGATTTCGCAGAGTCCGCTTCTGACAAAGCTTTACGCGGCACCGGGGAATGCCGGCATTTCCCAGCATGCCGAATGTATTTCCATAGCGGCGGATGATATCGAGGGTCTTTTGAAATTTGCAGCACGCGAAAAGATTGATCTCACTGTTGTGGGGCCGGAAGTGCCGCTTGTGGCCGGGATTTGGGATCAGTTTCATGAAATTGGGTTAAAGGTTTTTGGACCGACGCGTGATACGGCGTTCATCGAAGGAAGTAAGGCTTTTTCCAAAGATCTCATGACAAAATATGGAATTCCCACGGCGGCTTACGAGGTCTTTACGAGCCCGAAAGAAGCCAAGCACTACGTGATCGAAGCGGATATGCCGATCGTAATCAAGGCGGACGGACTTGCTGCCGGCAAAGGCGTTGTTATTTGCGACAATGCCAAAGATGCTGTGGCCACCATCACACAAATCATGGAAGAAAAAATCTTTGGAGAAGCGGGATCCAAAGTTGTGATCGAGAAGAAACTGGAAGGGGAGGAGCTCTCTGTCCTTGTGCTTACGGACGGAAAAAAAATCATTCCTCTCGCGAGCGCGCGGGACCATAAGCGTGCGTATGATCATGATCGAGGACCGAATACGGGTGGGATGGGCGCATTTTCACCAAGCTTTAAGATTCCGGAGCAGCAGATTGGTGATATGATCGATACGACGGTTCGACCGATGGTTGATGGCTTGGCACAAGACCGTATGTTTTATCGGGGTGTTCTTTATGCAGGGCTTATGATGACCAAAGAAGGGCCTTTTGTTTTGGAATATAATTGTCGATTTGGTGATCCCGAGACCGAAGTGATTCTTCCTCGGATGAAATCCGATTTGCTTCCGGTCATGATGCAAATCGCGCAAGGCAAGTTGACGACAGAAACTTTGGATTGGCATGACAAATCCTGTATTACCATTGTGATGGCGTCGGGTGGGTATCCGGGCTCGTATCAAAAAGGTTTTCCGATCCATGGGCTGGAGAGTGTTAAATCAACAGAGGATGTTTTTGTATTTCATGCGGGGACCGCGTCGAATGAACAGAAGCAAATTGTGACGGCGGGAGGCCGTGTTTTGGCCATCACGGCGCTAGGAGAGAATCTGAAGGCTGCGCATGACCGTGCGTATCAAGCGATTTCCAATATCCACTTTGAAGGCGGATTCTGCCGCCGAGATATCGGCCACAAGGCCATTGAGGTGCTCAAATGAAAGAACTGGTTTCAATCCTGATGGGAAGTGATTCGGATCTTGAAGTGATGCAGGAGTGTGCGGATGTGCTGAAGGATTTTGGCATTCCTTTTAGCATGCAGGTTCTCTCAGCTCACCGGACTCCCGGTTTAGTAGCGGATTTTGCGGGAAAAGCTCGCAAAAAAGGGATTCGGGTTTTTATTGCCGGCGCCGGCGGCGCAGCGCATTTGGCAGGAGCGGTCGCGGCCAATACGACCCTGCCAGTCATCGGGGTGCCGCTGAATGCGACTGCTCTCAACGGTCTTGATGCCCTTCTTGCGACCGTGCAAATGCCAGCGGGTGTTCCGGTCGCGACCGTGGCTGTCGGAAAACCCGGAGCGAGAAACGCCGGTCTTTTGGCTGTTCAGATTCTTTCGCTTACGGATGAGAAATTGGAAGCAAAACTTGTGAAGTATAAAAATTCTATGACGACCAGCTGTCAGGAAAAAAACAAGAAACTTCAGGCAAGGTTCCAACAATAACGGGCGTGCACAGGGAGGCTTTGAGAAAATCTTGATGGAAACACCGGCGGTGGTCAAAATGGATGCATATGATCCAGAGATGTCGCGGATCCGGGAAATCGCAAAGGCTTGTCTGGAGAATAAAATCATCGCATTTCCTACGGAAACGGTCTACGGGATCGGCGGAAGGATGGGGATGCCGGGAATTGCGGAAAAACTTTATGAGATGAAAGGTCGTCCCGGGAGCAAACCGTTTGCTTACCATATTGCGGATTGGAAAATGCTGGAGATGTTGGGAGTCGTACAGACGCCGAGGCTCCGCTTCATGGCAAGACGGTTTTGGCCGGGCCCCGTGACCTTGATTGTCAAAGATACCTTCGGACAAAAGATCGGAATCCGGTTCGTAAAAAACAAAATTGCGAGTATTTTAATCAACGAAATCAGAGAACCGTTGGTTGCGTCCAGCGCCAACAGGAGCGGGCAGCCGTCGCCTCATACGGCACAGCAGGTCAAGAAAAATCTGGAAGGTGCTTTTGATTTTTTGATTGATGCCGGCAAGACCGAGTATTCGATCGATTCTTCTGTGGTCGATATTTCCGAAGATGTCCCGGTAATTTTGCGTGTTGGCGCGCTTAAAGCGGAGATTGAAAAGGCGGTTGATGATATAAAAAGAGGGAAAATTCCGCGTAAAAAAATTCTGATCGTTTGCACAGGGAATTCCTGTCGATCACCGATGGCCGAAGGTTGGCTTAGAAACGAGATTGATAAAAGAGGACTTACCGATCAAATCGATGTTTCTTCATGCGGGATGGGGGCACGGGATGGGTTGCCGGCGTCTCCCGAGGCTGAGCTCGTGATGAGTAATCGGCAGATCGATATCGGTGGACACCGGACGCATCATTGCAGCAAAAGCGATGTATGGGGAGCGGATTTGATTCTTGCCATGAGCTCTCAACATGCTGCAGATCTGTCGCGCTTGATACCCTCGGCAAAAGACAAAACCATAGTGCTTGATGTGGCCGACCCCATCGGGATGGGGATGGATGTTTATGAGGTCACGCTGTCGGAAATTGAAAAAAAAATGAAGCAATTTATAAACGAGATCATTAAACTAGATCAAACAGAGAAGGCATAGGCTATGATGAAACCTAAAATCGCGATCGCTTCAGACCACCGCGGTGTTAAGATGAAACAAGCGCTGACGGATTATCTTAAAAGTAAAAATTTTGACGTAATCGATTGCGGGGCTTTTTCCGAAGAGTCCTGCGATTATCCGGATTTCATTTTCGAGGCAGCGGAAAAAGTTGCGAAAAAGGAGTGCCATCGGGCTATTGGGATCTGTTATACCGGTATCGGGAGTGCGATTGCGGCCAATAAGGTTTGCGGTGTTCGTGCAGCGCTCTGTCAGAATATCGAACAGGCGCGTCTTTCAAGAGGACATAATGATTCGAATATGCTAATCCTTGGGGCGGGTTTCTTGCCGCAGGATATGCTTTATCCGTTGGTCGATACTTGGCTCAATACACCATTTGAAAGGGGACGTCATGAGATCCGTGTTAACAAGATTGGGAATTATGAAAAAAAGCATCATTGATCATACTCAGCTGAAGCAGACCGATCCGGACATCTATCGCGCCATCCGTGCGGAGGTGCACCGTCAAAACGAAAATATTGAACTCATTGCCAGTGAAAATTTCACCTCGCTTTCGGTGCTTGAAGCTATGGGGTCTGTTCTTACAAACAAGTATGCCGAAGGCTATCCGGCCAAGCGATGGTATGGCGGTTGTGAGAATGTCGACGTGGTGGAACAGCTGGCGATTGATCGCGCGAAGCAACTCTTTGGTGCGGAGCATGCGAATGTTCAGCCGCATAGCGGAACATCGGCCAATATTGCCGTGTTCATGGCTCTTTTAGCGCCCGGAGATAAGATCCTCGGCATGGATTTGTCGCATGGCGGACATCTGTCTCACGGTCATAAGATGAACTATTCCGGAAAATTTTATACCATCATTCCGTACGGGGTTAGTCCGAAAGACGAGTGCATCGATTATGACGCTTTGGAACAATTGGCTAAAGAGCATAAACCCAAGATGATTCTTTTAGGGGCTTCGGCATATCCCAGGATGATCGATTTTGAACGAGGGCGGAAGATTGCGGACCAAGTCGGTGCGCTTCTGATGGTCGATATGGCACATTTCGCGGGTCTTGTGGCGACAGGCCATCATCCGAGTCCTGTACCGTATGCCGATGTTGTGACAACCACGACGCATAAGACATTACGAGGACCTCGTGCGGGATTGATTTTGTGTAAAGAGAAATACGCCAAGGCGATCGATTCTGCCGTGTTTCCCGGGATTCAAGGCGGTCCGTTGATGCACGTCATCGCAGCCAAGGCCGTCGCTTTGAAAGAGGCTCTGAACCCGGCATTCAAAGAATATAGCGGTCAGATCGTAAAAAATGCAAAAGTCCTCGCAGAAGCCATGGCTCGGCGCGGCTGGCGGATTGTGTCGGGCGGAACGGATAATCACTTGATGCTTGTCGATGTGACGGTGAAAAAATTCAATGGGAAACAGGTGCAAGAGCTTTTGGACAAAGTAAAAATCACCGTCAATAAAAATACAATCCCATTCGATAAAGAATCACCTTTCAAGGGTTCCGGTGTCCGGTTGGGAACCCCGGCGGTGACGACTCGCGGTATGAAAGAAGGAGAAATGGAGCTGATTGCCGAACTTATGGATCAGACATTGAGTGCTCCGGAAGATAAAGCCAATCTGGCAAAGGTGAAATCCAGGGTGGAGGAATTGACGCGGAAGTTTCCTTTATATCCGGAATTGCAATAACCTCAAAAAGGAAGATTATGCGCTGTCCTTATTGTAAAAAGGATTCCGACAAGGTGATCGATTCGCGGGCAGCCAACGAAGGGGAAGTGGTTCGTCGGCGTCGTGAGTGTACGGCTTGCAAAAAACGGTTTACGACTTATGAACGCGTTGATGAAATCCCGATGTTTGTTGTCAAAAAAGATCAACGTCGTGAAGCTTATGAACGGCAGAAAGTCTTGGCCGGTGTTTATAAAGCTTGCGAAAAAAGACCCGTACCGCTAGCGGTTCAGGATCAAGTAGCGGATGAATTGGAGGCCACGATGCGTGAAAAGTTTGACAGGGAAATCCCCTCGCGTGCGATTGGGGAATTCATCATGCAACGTCTCGCGAAGATTGATCAGGTGGCTTATGTCCGCTTTGCCAGCGTTTATCGTGACTTTCAGGATGTAAGTCACTTTATGAAAGAACTGAAGTTTCTTTTGGCGAAGCCGAAATAGTGTGAAACGGTATCCCGAGGTGACTAAAAACCTTTATTGTCGTCTTGGAAACTGTATTGTATGATAATAACCCATTAAAGGTCGCAGATGCGGCGCTAAAGTTTTTGGAGTCGAGACTGCAGCCCTAACCAAAAGGAGAAAGCAATATGGCGAAAGCGAATTCAGCGTTTATGAAACCGATGAATGTGAGTGCGGATCTTGCTGCGATTGTGGGGCAGGGACCGTTGCCTCGCAGCGAAGTTGTGAAGAAACTTTGGGTCTACATTAAAAAGAACAAGCTTCAGGATGAAAAGAACAAACGCAATATTAATGCCGATGCGAATCTCAAGGCAGTGTTCGGTGGCAAATCGGTCGTTAACATGTTCGAGATGACCAAGTTGGTGAGCAAGCACCTTTCTTAGGCCTCTTACGTTTTTTCAGTGTTCCTTTGAATGTGCAAAGCAGTCAAGGGGTGCATATGAAAAGTTCGATGTAGGAGAAGATCCGAACAATGTTTCGGGTCTTCTCCTGCCTAAGAAAAAAACTTAATAAATATACGATCAATGGACTTATAACAACTCTGTCAGTTCCATAATTTTTTGAATCTTAGGGGACCATTTTTAGATTGGTTTGGAATAATTAGAAGGAGATGAAAATATGGGTTCAAGATTTGGCATTATAGTGGCTTTTCTCCTTTCAGTGGCTGCCGCAGGCGGTTCTTACTATTTGTATCAGGGCTGGGTCGAAGAACGGACTGTTCGCGAAAAAGTGGAAGCAGATAAGGATCAGCTCAAGGAGAAGATCCTTGCGGTGCAATCTGAAAAGGATCAATTTAAAACTCAAAGCGAAGAATATCGCGACAAAGCTCAGGCGATGCAAGGTCAGCTTGATAAACTTCGCGCAGAACAAAGCCGGATCGATACGGAAAAGGCTAATCTAGAAAATCAGCTTAAGAGTCATCAAAGCTTGATTGTGGAGCTTCAGAAAAAAGTAGAAGATCTCGCAAAACAGGCGGAGGATGCGAAACAGGCATGTCGTGTTTCTCCGGCTGATATGAATCCGACAGTTTTGACACCGACTGGTCCGCAGCCTTTAGACAGTACGGTTCCTGTGACTGCAACTTCGACGCCTGCGACATCTGATTCTACGGCGCTTGTTTTTAAGCCAGCCCCGCAGGGAAATCAGTCAGTCGGTCAAACGTCTGCGCCGGCGACAGCGACGAGTCCGGTTGCTGCGGTGCTGCCGAGCGAAACGTCCGCACCAGCCGCACCGACTGTTGCAACCCAAGCTCCGATGTCTTCGAGTCCTGCATCAACGAGCACTGCCGCTGCTAAAGTTTTAACGGTAAATCGAAAATTTAATTTTGTCGTGGTGAATATGGGTCTCCAGGACGGGATCAAAATGGGGGACCAGCTGAAGGTGGTCAAGGGTGGCAAGGAGGTCGCTACGCTTCAAGCTGAAAAACTTTATGATAAATTTTCGGCAGCCACCATTATTCAAGAGGATTCAAAAGAGCAGGTGGTTGAAGGCGATGAAATCCGTAAAGTCTAGGACCATTTCCCTGATTTTTTTTGCTTTCATGCTTTTTTTTATGATCCATCCGCTTTTTGCCGAAGAATCTTGGACGGACCAGATGAAGCGCCAGTTCGATGACATCAAGATGCGGTTGGATTTATTGGAACAGCAAAATAAAAATATTCTGGATCAGAAAGATAAAACATTAAAAGGATTAGAGCAGGTGCGCATACAAATGCGCCACAACCCGGGGTCGCCAACGCCATGAAAAATACTAGGTCATCGTTTCTTTTAATAAGAAAAATTCCAGTGGTTTGCAGTCTTATGTTTTTTGCCTTTATTTTCACGAAATGTGTTGTGAATCTGCATGCGGCTGAAGAGCCTTGGACGGAACAGCTTAGCCGTCAGTTCGATGAGATCAAGATGCGGCTGGACAACCTTGATAAACAACAGAAGGAAATCCAGGCGAAGGATGACAAAATTCTTGAGGAACTTGAACGTGTTCGTGTTTGGTCGCGCAGACGTTAACAAACTTTTTCATGAGCCAACTTTTCTTCCAGGGGCCCGGACAGTTTCGAGGGCCTTATTCGCCGCCTGGCGATAAATCCATATCTCACCGTGCGCTTCTTTTCGGAGCATTAGCCGAAGGGAAAAGTGTCTACGAAAATTTTCTCGAAGCCGAAGACTGTCTGCATACGCTTGAAGCCTTAAAGGTGATGGGGGCGGATATCCTTCATGAGAAAGGCACGAGAAGAGTTCAGATTTATGGAAAGGGTATGCACAGCCTTGCAGCTCCTCACAAGGAGCTTTATTTGGGTAATTCAGGGACTTCGATGCGCCTGCTTTTAGGTGTTCTTGCCGGGCAGAGATTTGATGCGGTGTTGACTGGCGATCCTTCGCTTTCTCACCGGCCCATGCGCCGGGTGACGGAACCTCTCAAACTTATGGGAGCTCAGATCAAAGGCAGGGACAATGGCAATTTTGCACCGCTGATGATCCACGGCGGCAAGCTTCGCGGGATTGAGTTCGATAATAAACTAAGCAGTGCCCAGGTCAAGTCCGCACTTCTTTTTGCGGGCATGTATGCGGAAGGCAAGACGATCATCCGTGAAGTTGTTCCGTCGCGAGATCATACGGAAAGGTTTCTCCGTGCATCCGGAGCGAGTTTTAGGATTGACGGGGAAACGCTTGCGATAGAAAAAACGGAAAAACTACAGCCGCTCAGCGCTCGTATTGCAGGAGATATTTCTTCCGCCGCGTTTTTTATTGTCGGTGCGGCCATGACTCCGGGTTCCGATGTGGTGATTTATGATGTGGGGCTGAATCCCACGCGTACGGGGATGCTGGATGTTCTGAAGCGCATGGGAGCACGGATTGAAATACAGGTTCAGGAAACAATGCCTGAGGTTCTTGGAACGATTCATGTTTGGGGGACGAGACTCAAAGGAACAGGGATCAAACATTCTGAAATTCCATCTTTAATTGATGAACTTCCTGTGTTGATGGTGGCGATGGCGCTTGCGGAAGGCGAGAGCCTGCTTTCGGGTGCTTCTGAGCTTCGGGTCAAGGAAACGGATCGAATTCATTCTATGGTCCAGAATTTGAAAGCCATCGGGGCTTCTGTGGAAGAGCTTCCGGATGGGTCTCTCATCCGTGGAGTCGAGGTGTTTCACGGTGCGGAAGTGGATAGCTTCGGTGATCACCGGACTGCCATGAGTATGGGAGTCGCGAGCTTAGCGGCCAGAGGGACGATTGTGGTGAAGAATACGGATTGTATTGCAACCTCCTATCCTTCATTCTTAGACGATTATCACCATCTGCTCAAATCCTGACATAAAAAACATGTTTTGGTTTGACAGGAAATAAGGCTTTCGATATACTACGACCTCTACAAATACAAGCCCACAACAAAGATACGAAAAGGCGACTGTCATGTTTTTAATCGATAGATTGTTGGGATTTTTTTCGAGTGATATCGGAATCGATTTAGGCACGGCGAATACTCTTGTTTATGTTAAAGGGCAAGGGGTGGTTCTTTGTGAGCCTTCGGTTGTTGCGATTGATCGGACAACACACCAGGTTCTCGCTGTCGGTGAAGAAGCAAAAAGAATGCTTGGTCGCACTCCCGGTAATATCACAGCCATCCGGCCGATGAAAGACGGTGTGATCGCAGACTTCGATATTACCGAAGCCATGCTGCGGTATTTTATACGCAAAGTTCACCGCCGTAAAACAGGGATCAGTCCTCGCGTGGTAATTGCAGTGCCGAGCGGTATTACGGAAGTTGAAAAACGTGCCGTCAAAGATTCTGCGGAAAGAGCCGGAGCGCGTACACCGGTTTATCTTGTCGAAGAGCCGATTGCGGCGGCCATCGGGGTCGGTCTTCCGATTCATGAACCGGCCGGGAATATGATTATTGACATCGGCGGAGGCACGACTGAAATTGCCGTAATTTCACTTTCCGGGATTGTCTTTTCCAAGAGTATCCGCATCGGCGGCGATGAATTTGATGAAGCGATCATATCCCATTTGAAAAAAGCCTATAATTTAATGATCGGGGAGCGTACGGCTGAGGAAATCAAAATCCGTATCGGCTCTGCTTATCCATTGGAAGAAGAGACGACGCTGGATGTGAAGGGCCGTGATGTTCTTGCCGGTCTTCCGAAAACGATTAGTGTGACCAGTGAAGAGATCCGTGAGGCGCTTTCTGAGCCGCTTTCTGCTATTTTGGAGGCTGTGCGCATTGCGTTAGAGCGGACACCTCCGGAACTGTCAGCTGATCTCATCGATCGGGGTTTGATTTTAGCAGGGGGAGGGTCGCTTTTAAGGGGACTCGATAAATTGATCAGCGAAGAAACGGGATTACCTGTTCACATTGCAGATGATCCTCTTACCGCTGTGGCGCTGGGTACGGGGCGTTATTTGAGCGATTTTCATCTTCTCAAGCGTTTGGCGGTGAACAGTAATGCCGGCCGGGAATATTAATCATTTTACTGTTTAGATAGATCCCTTCCGAAAGCAAACCTCCTGAGATAAATTACATTTTATAAACTATTCCTTTCAGCTCGGCGTAGTTTTAAAGAATCGGAGATTTCAGCCCCATGCGGCGCTGGCGGTCGTATTATTTTTTTGCAGTTCCTCTCATTCTTTTGATTCTCGCATTCCAATACCCACATCTGAATGAAACAGCCCATGCCGTGTTCAATACGCTTACGCGGCCCTTTTTTGTTATGACGGGAAGTGTGCGCCAGGGGCTTTTGAATATACGGTATAACGCGGGTAATTTCTTTGGGGCGGTCGCGAAACAGGAAGAATACCTTCGGCGAATTGAAGAACTTGAAGCCCGAGAGCTTCATGCCCAAGAGCTTGAAAAAGAAAATAAGCGGCTTATGAAACTGCTTTCCTTCAGCCAAACCCTTCCCCTGAAATCCATTGGTGCACGTGTCATCGGACAGGATGTCACGCCATGGAAGAAGATCGTGGAGCTCGATAAAGGAAGCCGTCATGGGATCCATCGGGATATGGTGCTTGTGTCGCCGGAAGGATTGGTCGGGCGGATCCTGGAAGTGGAGATTTTTACTTCTCGGGCGATTCTGTTGCCGGATCCGGATTCCAGGGTAAGCGCTTTAACATCCACCAGTCGTGCTCAAGGTATTATCACCGGGGTGGGTACTGAAAAGCTTCAAATGAAATACCTTGCGCTAGATGCCGAAATCGCAATCGGCGAGGTTGTGCTAACTTCGGGGATAAGTAGTATTTTCCCCAAGGGGATCGAAATCGGCAAGATTGAATCGATTGAAAAAGACAGTGATGGATTACATCTTTTAGCTGTGGTCAAACCGTCCGTATCGTTCACCAAGCTAGAGGAAGTGCTATGCCTCGTCTCTTCTCAGCCAAAGTAATTTTATACTTTCTTTTTCTCATCGTTCTTGACGGTGCGATCCTGCCTGTTTTTCATATTGCTTCCGTTTTTCCTAGCTTCCTTTATCTTTTTGTTTGCTATACGGCCTTTGAATGGGGGCCGCAGAAAACAGTCTATATTGCTTTCTGGGCGGGGTTAGCTCGCGATCTCCTTGGCGGCGGGATGATCGGTGTCGAAGCAACCGGCCTGGTTGCCTTAGCGCTTGGACTTGATTTTTTGGTTCAAAAGATGGAGCGAGAATTTCCAGGCATGTACTGGATGATCACCTTTCTCTTTGTTTTTTTTGCCGGAATTTTGAGGCTTTTTCTGGGTTTTCCGGATGAACTTTCTTCCTCGGTGGCAGGGGAATATTTGGGGATGATTACTCTTGCGGCGCTTTATAGCAGCTTAGTGCTGCCGGTTTTTTATTTCTTGACGAATCGTTGGTTCGGTCAGTTTACGGGCAAACAATACGAGCTTTTTCGTTCATGATCACGCGCTTTAGCTTTTTTCAATGGATGGTCTTTGGGTTGCTGTTGGTCCTTGGCTTTGGTCTCTTTCACACTCAGGTGGTTCGAGGGCATTATTACTATGAGCTGAGTCTTCGTAACCATATTCGTCTCATCCCGCTTGAGGCGCCTCGAGGTCAGGTCTTCGATCAAAAGCGCCGTCTCTTGGCAACAAACCGGCCTTCCTATAATGTTGTTGCGATTCCCGAGGATGTGACGCCTGAGGTCTATCCAAGACTCTCCAAACTGCTTCAAATGTCTGAAAAGGAACTTCGACAGAGGATGAGCGCTGGAAGAGAATATCCTTTCGCGCCGGCGATGATTAAGGCCGATGTGCCTCAGGAGCTTGCTTTCAAAGTCGAGGAACGGCGTCCGGAACTACCAGGTGTAAGTATCCGTGTGGATGGGATACGGCACTATCCTTATGGTGAAACAGCCTCTCATGTGATTGGTTATATCGGTGCGATTTCCAGGCACGAATATGATTCTTTGCCGCGTGACCGGTTTGGGATGAATTCTACGATCGGGCGGGCGGGCATCGAGAGAGTTTTTGATGACGTCCTTCGTGGGTGGCGTGGCGGGGAGCAGATTGAAGTCAACGCGCGCGGGGAACTGGTGAAGGTGCTTTCTAACCGTAAGCCGGAGCCGGGTTCGGATGTGACGCTGACGCTTGATCTTGAGTTCCAGAAGCGCATTATGGAAATGATCAAAGGACTGCATGCGAGCGTTGCCGTTCTGGATCTGGAAACAGAAGGACTTTTGGCTCTTGCGAGTGCGCCTGCCTATGATCCGAATATTTTTGTTTCTCCTAGCGCGAACGAACAGCGTTTGGCTTTATTGAAAGTACAGGATTCGCCGCTTCTTGATCGGAGCCTTCACGCGGCTTATCCGCCTGGGTCTGTTTTTAAACTGGTGACCGCTCTTGCGGGACTTGAAACGGGAAAAATCACTCCGCAGACTCGCTTTGTCTGCCGTGGGACATTTCGATTGGGTCCGAAAGCGAAAGTTGCGCATTGCTGGTTTGCCGAAGGTCATGGAAGCATCAACCTCTATGAGGCGCTCGAACGGTCCTGCAATGTTTATTTTTTCAATGTTGCCAAGCGCCTTTCTCCGGATGATATTGCCCGCTATGCTCATGAGCTTGGACTTGGAGAGCCGCTGAGACTTGAGATCGCCAACCTGGCGCCTGGTTTTATTCCGGATTCTGCCTGGAAAAAATCAAGGTTCAAGCAACCTTGGTATCAAGGAGAAACCATGAATATGGCTATCGGGCAGGGCTATGTCCAGGTAACGCCGTTTGAGATCTTGAGACTTACTTCGATCATCGCTAAAGATGGCCGCATCGTCGTGCCTCATTTAGTGTCCCAGGATCCAGCGATAAAAGTCGAACGGTCACATGTTGCGATTCATGAGCAGAATCTCAATGCCATCAAAAGAGGCATGTTGCAGGTTGTCGAATCGGACTACGGGACCGGACAATTAGCTCGCGTTGATTTTGATAAGTTGGCCGGGAAGACGGGGACCGCACAGGCGCCCCCTTTGAAAGCACACAGCTGGATGACCGGTTTTTTCCCTTATAAAAATCCGAAACTTGCTTTTGTGGTGTTTGTGGAGCATGGCGGTTCAGGAGGGATCACGAGCGCCCGTCTCGTCAAACAAATGCTCGAGACCTGGAAGGACCTCAATGCTACGGCGATTGCTTAAAGGGATTCATTTTCCGCTTGTTTTCTCTGTCCTGGGGTTGGCGGCGGTCGGACTTCTGTTTATCTATAGTGCTTCATTTCGGGATGCGGGGGACTATGAAGCCAAGCAGCTTTTTTGGATTATCCTTGGACTCGTGGTCTTGATCGGTGTGCCGTTTATCGGCTACCGTTCTTTTCTGAGCATTTCATTTCTTTTTTACATTTTGACGCTTATTCTTCTGGTGCTGGTTGATTTTTTTGGGAACAGGCATCTGGGTGCCCAGAGATGGCTCGAGTTTGGTCCGGTGGCTATCCAACCTTCGGAGTTTGCGAAATTAGGGGCTCTGCTTGCGGTAGTGAATTTTCTTGGTTCGCATCATCCCTGGGAAGGCCAAACTAAGACCGTCTCCATCGCAGTACTGTTACTTGCGATCCCGTTTTTTTTGATCGTGAAACAACCGGATCTTGGGACCGCGCTTCTTTTTATCCCGATGTCGATAGTGATGCTTTATCTGTGGGGTGTGAGGAAGCGGTTTTTGGTGGGTGTCTTCGGGGCTTTGGCCCTGGCAGTTCCCGTAACGTGGGGCTTTTTAAAAGGTTATCAAAAAAAGAGACTTTTGGTTTTCTTGGATCCCAATCTGGATCCGTTGGGTTCGGGTTACACAGCGCTTCAAGCAAAGATTGCAGTAGGATCCGGCGGGCTTTGGGGAAAGGGATATTTGTCGGGGACCCAATCGCAGCTGCATTTTGTGCCTGAGCATCATACAGATTTCATTTTTTGTGTGATCGGAGAGGAGTGGGGTTTTTTAGGAAGTCTTTTGGTGCTTTGCCTTTATGGGTTTCTGTTTCACTCCATTTTCTTGATTATGCAGCATACCACGGATGTCAAAGCAAAAATGCTTTGTGGGGGAGTCTTGGCGCTCTTTGCCGCCCACATTCTGATTAATGTCGGTATGACATTCGGGTTGATGCCGATCGCGGGCGTTCCGCTGCCGCTTGTCAGCTATGGGGGCTCATCCTTTCTGATGAACTGCATGGCATTAGGACTTGTGCTCAGCGTTTACCGCGAGCGGTCCATCTTTTAGGTGGCTCGAAAAATTCTTTTCGAATAAAGCAATCTCTTTTACAATAAGACTTTAAGTGAAAATCGGGCTGTCTTACTTCTATCGTGATCATGAAAACGCAAGAATGAGACAATCCGTTGGTCTTAGGATAAGAAGTTTGTGCATAATGTTACAGCGGGGTGTAGCTCAGATGGCTAGAGCGCTTGCTTTGGGAGCTAAAAAGCCCGTTTTTATATTTCATTGAAATTCCACGTTTTGCATTTCCTCTCTTACATTTACAAGAAAATCTCCTGTTGAATAAGATTCGTCAAAATGACGTTATTTTCATGCATTAAGGCACAATAGCGGCACAAAATCAGGGGGGGGGGTATCTCCCGCCATACACACTTTACCCCACCCCCGGGTATCACAGTTATTCCTCGCATTGATAATTCAGCCAATTTTTGAAACCTGATAGCTTCTGCATAAACTTGCTATATCAATGTCCTAGTATGTCCTAGGCTGTCCTATTGAAGTATGCTCGACAATCCTTTAAGCTTTGATCCTCCTTATGAAGATAAAAATTTTAGTGCTAATTTTGTTGCTCCTGCCGTTCCTCGCTCCCAATGCTCGTGCCGCCATTATTACCTTTGACGATTTGTCATTAGGTGTTTATGGAGATACTTTGACAATAGGTGATGTCACAATTAAGTCTCAAATGGGTGGCAAGCTTGCAATAACTGACCAAACAGCAGATGGGTTTGGGAATGCTCATTCATTGCCGAATAAGTTATCTGTCTTTGGTGATGAACCATTAGTGCCCAAAGAAAAAGCAAGCTTTCTAATATTTTTTGATAATCCTATCCAGTCTGTTAATTTTTGGATAACGGGTAATGGTCATGACACGAATGTAGATGCTTACAATGCAGATGGAAATCTTGTGGATTCATTTTTACAGACATACCCTATGAATGAACCAACAGCTCCAGATGGTAGACCATGGGATTATTACTACGATGGTGTGTTGAGGCTCATTACGTTAGAAGCTTCCGATATTTCAAAAGTAACCGTTCAACCTTCGGCTTATGATGGTTTCAGCATAGATGATCTTTCATATACAGCCATTCCAGAGCCATCGACCATGCTGCTGATGCTCTCTGGACTTCTTGGCTTACCATTTGTGAGGAGGAAAAAGTGAAAAAGCTATTACTCACCGCTCTCTTGCTGCTTCTATTTGCCACTCCCGCTCATGCCATTACCATGTTTGGCTATGATTTTGAGGATACTGCTTTTAGTGACAATGCGACTTTGGTTGACGGAAAGCTGGATTACTGGGGATTCAGTAAGTGGGGCTATGTGATTACGGGTAATGATAACGTAGATGTGGATACGGCATTAAATGGCCCAGACCTGTATGCGCATATCGAGGGGAAGGTTAATAACGCCAACATTAAGAGCGCTTATACCGTTGATGTGGAATTTCTTGATAATTATCTTTTTAATGGGATTGGTGACGATTTAACTGTTTGGGAAAGAGGCCAGCCAGAACCAATGAACGTTGCGCTTTTTGATCCGAGGACGCAGAATTTTACCTCTAACATTTTATTTGGATCAATCAGAGTTGGCGAGTTGCCGGATTCAGTTGATGTTAGTCCGGGCGTTAATGTTGCTGGTATAGATTTTTCACTTTGGGGAATTCCAGAGGATGTTGTAATCAATAAGATTCGGCTGTCGTCATGGGGCGTTGGTGATCCTTCCCCTGATATTGCGGCTATCGGTGGCTTGAATTCAAGAGCCACTTCTACCGCCATCCCTGAACCCTCTTCTCTTCTTCTCTTCGGGACAAGTTTGTTAGGCTTAGCATTCAGGCGCAAGCACTCCTAAATCCCACCCAAAACCCGTCTAGCCAACCCTCCGATTCGGATTTATACTACTTGTTATTGATTAAAGGCTTGATGAGAAAATGAGATGAGGA
>JAKLFP010000012.1 GCA_022711115.1 Candidatus Omnitrophota bacterium
GCCCCGATCTGAAAGTCTTTTTAGATCAACTGATGCCTTTCATCCGTGAAACGAACCTCAACACCTTTTATTTTTCGTTTGATCGCAGGACCGCGGAAGCGATGCTTGATGGTACGAAGGGCTATGGCCGTTCGCGGGTTCAGCCCAACGGCGGGACTTATTATCAAATGCGCGGAGAGGGCGGGGAATTGGATTGGTCGAAGCATCTATTGACGCCGATGACCGTGACCCACAAGACATGGATGTCCAAATGGGACGCCCCGGATGAAACGTGGATGGAGAAGCAAGTTTCAGAGCAAGTTTCAAAAGGCAAGGCGATCGGAAATGCGAAGAATGCGAACCAGCTGATTTTCCCAGAGCGGAAGGATTGGGAGAATCTGTGGGAGATCGCGCAATATGTGAAACGAGAGGCAGGCGGTTTGTCACGCGCGGCATTCGGACGGTTCTGGTTTGATGCCGGGAAAGTTTCGGACATTGAGGATCTCTACCGCGCTGTGGTACAAACGAAAGATGTGTGGATGCGTCTTTTTATGCGCGGGACTTTCCGGATTCCGCTCTTTGGAAATAGTGTAGGTTCGAAAATTCAGTTGATGGGTGAAGAAAGCAAAAAAGGCAAAGTGATCTTTGAAGACCCGGACAATTATTTGATGATCAACTCGCTGATCGAAGTTCCGGAGGGGGTGACGCTTAAGATCGGGAAAGGAGTTGTTTTGGATCACACTCAGTTACGGATCAGGGCGAACCCCGGCGAAACGGTTTCCATTCCGGACGGCACAATCCTGATCGCCACTTCTGTGACGGGGGCATTGATGGGGGAAGGTCGCCGCCGCGTGTTCTACCATTTTTCTTCTGACGAGGGGATCAATTTTGATATTCCGATTCGTGAAGATGGTTCTTCCAGTTTCGCGATGTCGGTGCGAACGAAACATCATGGCAATGTCGAACTGATCCATGACCGGGAAATTGATGAAAAGTCTAGGGCATCGCTTCTGATTTATCCTAAAACGCCGATGGACACGGCGGAACCTTCAAAATTCTCTTTTGGGGATAATCTTTTGGGTGATAAAAATCATCGTGCCTTTGATTTTAAAAACAACTATGGAAGTCTAGTGAGTTTTGTACAGTATATGCGAGGTATAGCGGGTCGCGGTGAAACCGTCAGTCGTGCCGAAATAAGATCAGCCGTGGCTGCGCCAATATCGGGAGCATATAACATACAGACGATCGTAAGGGCGATCTCGCTGGAAACAAAGACTTTCATCCAATATTTCAACTTTGGCATTTTGCCGCACCGCCTTCTTGCGACATTCGCCTCGCAAGGGACGGCATTTATCGCTCAAGTGACTGCGGCATTAGGACTTCCCGTGCTGTTCGCGGCAGCTGAAACTGACGTTGTGCCGGCCAGTGTGGTCGAGAAAATTTTTGGCGAAAACACAAAACTTGTGGTCAATGGAAACAAGCTTCTTGCGGCAACCCAGTTGCCTGTAACGGCGCAATCGATATCCAAACTTGGCGGCTCCGTATTGATCGGCACGGATCTGCTGCAGGTTCTGGCAAGGGAGAATCCGCGAGCGTTATTCTATCTCTTGAAAGAATTTCATAATATGAACAATGGAATCGGGACAAAACAACCGATCCTTGTCACGGTTGGAGATTCGAAAAAGCTTCTTGCGTCTGCAAGGTCCGCTCTCATGAACCGCAATTCGGGACTTGAGGGACTCGAAATCACTGAGCGTACCGGGCTGCTGGACGCGCTTGAAGCAGGTCAAATTCTCAGGATTGTACAGCCGAAGGCAGGTGTCAGTGAAGCCGCAGCTATTAATCAGTTGATCAAGGATCAGCAAGGTGGTATGGCGACTTTGCACCTGGAGCAGGCTTTCGCGAATCAGCTGGAAGGCGGTGTGCATTTTGCGTTTGGTGAAAAGGTGAACGCAAAAGATCTTATGGTTGCGGTAGCTTTGGCGCTTGTGATCAAACATGCGGCTGAGTTGATCAAAGGTGTTCCGGATGCGCGTCTGCGTGCGGAACTTCTAAAGCAATTCGTTGCATTAAATCTGCCGGGTGTCAGTTCCCAAGGGGACAATATCTTTCTGATCAGCCAGATCGAGAAGCTGGTCATGCAATTTGAAGCGTCAGCCTATATCGCTGTGATGGCGTAAGGTCACACGCCGCATCAAAGTTCAAGCGCACCGTGGAAAATCTCCATGGTGCGCTTTTTGCTTGTCTGCTTGTCACTTTTCGATTCCACTGCTAGAATATCCCAAGTTTCTAACCCTTTATCAATTTGGGACTTACAGAATGTTTACATCAGTCCAGGAACAACTTCAGGTTTTCCGTGAAAACATCGTGGATCTGATTTCGGAAAAAGAACTCGCGTCAAAGATTGAATCCTCCATTCAAAAAAAGCGTCCCCTTCGCATCAAATATGGCGCCGATCCTTCTGCGCCTGACCTTCATCTTGGTCACACCGTGCCGCTTCGTA
Organism: Candidatus Omnitrophota bacterium; assembly: GCA_022711115.1. GTDB lineage: Bacteria > Omnitrophota > Omnitrophia > Omnitrophales > Aquincolibacteriaceae > JAKLFP01. The sequence goes on from JAKLFP010000012.1 coordinate 2,483, forward strand.
AGTTGCGTCAGCTGCAGGACTTAGGTCATCTCGTTGTTTTTATCATAGGAGATTTTACAGCCCTGGTGGGTGATCCTTCCGGGAAATCCGAGACACGTCCCATGCTGTCCGAAGATCAGGTTCGTGAAAATGCCAAGACATATCAAGAGCAAGTGTTCCGTATTCTTGACAAGAAAAAAACGGAAGTTCGGTACAATTCTGAATGGCTTGGGAAAATGAGACCCGGAGATTTTTTGAAACTGACAGCGCAATATACCGTAGCGCGTATCCTGGAACGCGATGATTTCAGCAAACGTTATAAAACCGGCCAGCCAATTGCGCTTGTGGAGTTTCTTTACCCGCTTTTGCAAGGGCATGATTCGGTGGTGATTGCATCGGATGTCGAGATCGGCGGGACGGATCAGATGTTTAACCTTCTGGTCGGACGCGAGCTTCAGAAAACAGACGGACAGGAACCGCAGGTGGTCATGACACTGCCGCTCATCGAAGGCACGGATGGTGTCCAAAAGATGTCCAAAAGTCTCAACAATCATATCGCGCTGAAAGACACACCGCGCGAAATGTTCGGTAAGGTGATGTCAATCTCCGATGCGATGATGGAACGTTATTACCGCTATGTCAGCGCGATGCCAATAAAAAAAGTGGAGGACATTGTGCAAGGGCTTAAGACGGGGGAACTTCATCCGCGTGAAATGAAAGCACAGCTTGCTGAGCGTCTTGTCTCACTTTTTTATTCCGAAGAAACGGCTAGGCAAGCCCGTCAGGAATTTGATGAAATTTTCAAGAACAAGGGGTTGCCCGATGAGATCCCCACGATCAAGATTTCTCAAAGAACGATTGATGTTGTCAGTCTTCTCATGGAAGCAAAGCTGGTCGCAAGTAAATCCGAAGCACGCCGATTGATTGAACAAGGCGGGGTCAAGATCGGTCATCAGAAGGTTTCGGATTCGAAAGCAATTCTTACGATGGGAGAACCTTTCGTGCTGCAGTGCGGGAAGCGGAAATTTGCGCGCATTGAACCATCCTGACCCAAGACGATCCTTTATGAGCGCTTCCCATTCTGACAGTTTGATACGGTTCGAAAGCATCTCCAAAAAATACGGAAATTTTCAAGCTCTCCAAAATGTTTCTTTTGAGATCCGAGAAGGCGAGATCGTGGGATTTCTCGGTCCGAATGGTGCCGGCAAAACGACCGCGTTGAGAATTCTAGCTGGTTTTTTTCCTCCTTCGAGTGGTCGAGTTTTTATCCGCGGCTTGGATCTTTTTAAATATCCTCACGAGGCAAAACGCGCCCTCGGGTATCTACCAGAGTCTGTCAATCTTTATCCCGACATGAAGGTGGGTGAGTATCTCCGGTTTGTTGCAAAGCTTAAGGGAGTTCCTTCCCGCGAACAAAAACTCCATGTGCAGAACAAAATGGAGCTTTGCGGTTTGACCGAGGTGGAGCGGCGCTTGATTGGCCGGCTTTCCAAGGGATATCGGCAGCGCGTGGGGATTGCGCAAGCGCTTATTTCAGAACCTTCCGTGCTTGTGTTAGATGAACCGACGACCGGGCTTGACCCTCAACAGATCACGCAAATCCGCGAATTGATCCGGGCGATTGGGCATCACCGTGCCGTGATCCTGTCGACACATATTTTGCCGGAAGTTTCCATGCTCTGTAATCGTGTGCTGATGATTCACCAAGGGAAGATCCTGGCAAGCGGGACCGTGGGTGAGCTCGAAGCGTTTCTGAAAGACCGCGAGGTGATCCACATGATGATTAAAGAACGGGCGCATATGGAAATCGCGCTCCGTCTTTTGAGATCTTTTCCCGGCATTGAGGATCTCAAGGCAACGGAAACTTCTAGAAAAGAGATCTCCATTTCTTTTGAAACGACGTGCGATGAAGATCTCAGATTGAAGATTTCAAAACTGCTGGTCGAAAACGACATTTCTCTGATTGAGATCCAGCGGGTTCCGTTGACATTGGAAGATATTTTCCTGGGCCTTCTCAAACAGGGGAAATTCGCGCAGCGGTCCGGAGGTCATGTATGAACAAAATCCTGGCGATAGCAAAGAGGGAGTTCGCAAGCTATTTTCATTCGTGGATTGGGGTGTTAACAGGGGTGATGTTCTTGCTGATCTCGGGTGTTTTTTTTGTGGTCCTTGTATTGAACTATGTGAAGATCTCCATGAATCCCCAGCAATTTGGTTTATCGAATTTTTCCGGGATCAGCCAGACCCAGTTTGTTTTCGGATCTTTTTTTACAAATCTGAATGTCTTGCTTCTTTTTATGGTCCCTATTTTGACCATGCGGTCTTTTGCCGAAGAACGACGGCAGGAAACCCTGGAAATCCTTTTCACTTATCCGTTATCGGATTTTGAAATTGTCATCGGGAAACAACTCGGGATCATTTGGTTTTTTGAAGTTTTGATGCTTCCCTTGCTCGGCTATATGGCGGTGTTTTATTGGATCGGCGGGCAGTTTGATTGGGGGCCGACGCTTCTTGGCTTCCTGGGGTTTTGGTTTTTGGGCATGGCTTATCTTGCGGCTGGTGTTTTTATCTCAACCTTGACCAAGCATCCGGTGGTAAGTGCCTTGGGGACGTTCAGCATTTTGGTTTTATTCTGGATCTTTGAGTGGGTGGCCGGTATTACCGACGGTATCTGGGGAAGGATTTTTTCGGAGCTTTCTCCGTTGGACCACTACAAAAACTTTTCGGTCGGGATCTTGAGTCTCCAGGATCTGGTTTATTTTTTATTTTTCTTTTTTTATTTTTTATTCCTGACGCTGCGTTCCATTGAGACAAGGCATTGGAAGACTTCATGAGACAATTTTTTCTAAGGTTCCAACTTTTTTTTGAGGCGGTGATTTTGATCGCGACGCTGGGGTTGGTTTTTGCCTTGATCCATCCGTTTTATCACCGCTGGGATTTTACTCGGGAAAAAATCTACTCGCTTCCCAATGCCACGGCGGGCGTTCTCCGTGATTTAAAGGGGAAAAGAATCGATTTGCTGCTTTTCTTCCAAAAAGAAGATCCGATGCGTCAAAGCCTTGATGTTTTTCTGAAGGAATGCCTGCGGCATCATCCTGATTTTCACTTTGATTTTTATGACCCGAACCGGCGTCCGCAGCTTGCCCGCAAATTTAATATCACTCAGGCGAGGACGATCATTCTGAGAGCCGAAAATCGGGAAGAGCGGCTGGTGAATCCGGACGAGGAGGGTTTTACGAATGCGTTCCTGAGGCTTTTGCATCCCAGGGATATGAGCATTTGTTTTGTAAACGGTCATGGCGAGGTGGATATTTCTTCGGGTGATCCGACCGGGTATCTGAAATTTCGTACTTCGCTCGAAGGTTATAATGTCAAAGTCCATGAGATCGTGCTTTTACGCGATCATGTTCCGGATTCCTGTCAGGTGGTTGTGCTTGGCGGGCCTCATTTGGAATTGGAGCCTGCGGAGCTCGAAGACCTTGACAAGGCTTTTGAAAACGGGAAGAGCCTTTTCTTGATGTTCGATCCGATGGATCCCGGAACCGGGAAAGCCTTCGTGAATTTTTCAAAAAAATTCGGTATCGAATTAGGAGAAAATGTTATTGTCGATAAAGTAAGCCGCCTGACGGGCGGTGATTTTCTCATGCCGCTCGTGAACCAGTACGTGACAGAGCATGCGGTTTCAAAGAACATCAAACGCGCCTCTTTTTTTCCGTTAATACGCAGTGTTCAGCCTTCCACCGAAGGTCCTCCTGAGGACCTTGAAGTGACGCCGCTTGCACTGACGAGCGACGGGAGTTGGGCTGAAACCGATTTGTCAAAATTAGAAAGTGGAACCGCCGTTTTTGATGTCAAGACTGATATCGCGGGCCCCATGCCCATTGCGGTTGCGGTGGAACCGAAAGCGGAAAAGGCAAATCAACCCGGCAGGATCATCGCCGTCGGCGACAGTGATTTTTTGTCGAATGCCTATTTGGATCTCTCTGGCAACAGAGAACTTGGATTAAGCATGATCCGGTGGCTTACGAAAGATGACCGTTTTATCGATGTCAGACGTCCGGAACTCCGTTTCCAGCCCCTGCTTCTTGATGTGCCGAAACGCACAGCATTATTGACGATCGTGCTTGGGGTTTTTCCTGTAATCTTCTTCATCTTTGGGTTTCTCTACCTTCTTTTCAGATCCAGGAATTCATGAACTTCGGCAGGACAATCATTTTCAGCATTCTTTTCGCCTTGGTCGTTGGGGTCTATGGTTATCAGCAGCATCTTCAAAAACAGGCTCTTGTTAATGTCCCCGATGAAGTGAATCGGAAAGTCTTTTTCGAAAAATCAAACAAGATCCGACAAATCGAGATCCTTGATCACGTTAAAAATTCCAGAATTGTGCTTCGGAATAACGATGGAAAGTGGTCGCTGGAGTCTCCGGTCCGGTATCCCGCGGATTTTAATATAGTGGAAGGGCTTGCGATGACCGCGCGGTGGTTCGGCAAACAACCGAGATTGCGCGCCGAAAAAGATTGGGAAGAATACGGCCTGGCAAAGCCGGAGGTTGAGATGATGTATGAGGTGACGGGCAAGAAAGCGGAGAAACTTTTGATCGGAGCAAAATCACCGATCGGGGATGCGGTCTTTTGCAAATGGGATTCCGAGCGCGGTTATTTTTTGATTCCCAGCGCAGCCAAGGCAGCTTTGCTGCAAAGCGTTTATAGTTTACGCGAGAAACGTGTTTTTCGTTTGCCGGAAGAAGCCTACGGCAAAGTTTCTGTGGAAATGGGAAAACACAGTTACCAATGGAAAAGAGATCAAGGGGATTGGTTCTGGCTGGAACCGGTTTCCAAATTCGGCAAAAAAATCCCCATCGAGAGAATGAGATTGATCTTGAATGCCCTCCAGAATCTTTATATTAAGGAATATCTGGATGAAAATAAAAAATCCAAAGCCGAACTTGGTTTTTTTATCATCCATGATCGTATCCGGATCGAAGCAGGGCCTGGCGTATCGGAAGTGTTTCACTTCGGGAATGAGGTGCCTGAGAAAAATGCCTACTATGGATTTCGCGAGGGGGAAGACGTTGTCTTTCTCATCGATCGCGAAAAGGTTTTTGAATTTCTGGATCTGCTGGAAGCAATTGAGAAAGGCAAGATCTTTTCGGTCGAGAAGGTGGCGTCATGAGTGCGGTTTCAAATATCCAGGAATTAAAACGATCGATCCGGGAAACCGCGGACAAAGCGGGGCGTGACCCTGCCGGGATCGGCCTTGTTATCGTGACCAAAACCGTTTTGCCTGAGAAAATCTTGGAAGCTTATGGAGCGGGGGAGCGGGATTTTGGCGAAAACCGTGTGCAGGAATGGCAGGATAAAAAAGAGACTCTTCCGACAGACATTCGTTGGCATTTGATCGGGCATCTCCAAACCAATAAAGTGAAATATGTGGTCGGCAAAAGCACATTAATCCATTCGCTGGACCGACTGGAGCTTGCGGACGCGATTGAAAAACAAGCCGCAGGCAAGGGGATTGCGGAAGTTCCGTGTCTTGTGCAGGTCAATATGTCCGGAGAAGAAAGCAAATTCGGCCTGGATCCGGCACAAGTGGAAAGTTTCATGAAACAGATAACAGGAAAATCCGCGATTAAAATCAAAGGGCTCATGACGATTGGTCCTTTGACAGAAGATGAGGCGAGAATCCGTGACTGTTTTCGGAAGACCCGCCAACTTTTTGAAGATCTCAGCATGCGATTCCGGGAACATCACTGGGAAGTGCTTTCGATGGGAATGTCGGCTGATTATAAAATTGCCATTGAAGAAGGAGCAAATATGCTTAGAATTGGATCTTTAGTCTTTCCGCGAGGAGCAGTCAAATGAGGAAGCTAGGGTCTAAAAAAATCGGATTAGTCGGCGTCGGAAATATGGGGACTTCTATTCTTGAGGGGATTCTCAAGAACAATATTCTAACCCATTCAAATATATGGGTTTATGATAAGATCTCAGAAAAGGCAAAAAATTTTTCAAAAAAAACCCACGTTCATATTGCATCGTCGATCAAAGAACTTTGCCAGAAAACAGATGTTCTTCTCTTAGGGATCAAACCGCAGGATTTTTCGGATTTTGCGTCTATGAATAAAAGTTTCCTGAAAAAAAAGCACTGTATCATTTCCATATTGGCGGGTCTTACGACAGAAAGGATCCAAAAAGCGCTTGGGAAGGAGCTTTTTGTGGTTCGGGCGATGCCGAATTTGTGCGCAAAGGTCGGCGAATCGATGACGATTCTCTGCGGTAAAAACAGAGGCTGGCTTTCTTATGCAAAAATCCTTTTTGCGGGATGCGGTGTTGTGGCGGTGCTGCCGGAAAAAAAACTGGATCTTGTCACGGCCGTGAGCGGCAGTGGTCCTGCCTATTTTTTCCATCTTATGGAATTGATGACAGATTTTGGCGTCAAACAGGGATTGCCGGAAAAAGTGGCGGCGACCTTAGCAGTCCAAACCGGCGTCGGTGCAACGCTTCTGGCCAAAGGATCTGAATTTTCCTGCCAAGCACTTCGAGAAAAGGTGACTTCCAAGAAGGGGACGACGGAAGCGGCGTTGAATATTTTAAAACAAAAAAAATTCGGGAAAATTTTTCATCAGGCGCTTAGGGCAGCGATGAGACGAAGTCGCGCGCTTCGAAGGAGGATGTAATGTTCGTGTTCGGGATTTTCTTTCAAGGTCTTGCAATGCTTGTCAATGGCATCTGTACCATTTTCTATTGGCTTATTTTTGCGAGGATTATTCTTTCGTGGTTTCCGGTGGATCCTTTTTCGAGTCCTATACAGCTTCTGAACCAGGTGACGGATCCGATCCTGGAACCGCTCCGGCGGTTGCCGCTCCGGATCGGGATGCTGGATTTGTCGCCGCTCGTTGCATTTTTTATTCTTTATATCACCAATCAGGTTCTTGTCACTCTTTTATTGAGACTGGCTTACCAGTTTGCGGGGAGGTAATCATGACGATGAAACGTTTTCAGAAGAAACAAAATCCTTTAATGGAACCTATCGATAAATGTCTGGCTTATTTGCGAAAAAAAAATTCCTTTCAGCCGGATATCGCTTTGATTCTTGGAACAGGACTCGGGAATCTTGCGAAACGGATCAAAGCGGAGAAGGTTTTTGCCTATGAAGAACTGCCTTTTTTTCCAAAGACAACGGTGCAATCACACGGAGGCAATCTGATCCTCGGGGAACTTGGCGGAAAAAAGATCGCGGCCATGGAAGGACGATTTCATTTTTATGAGGGGTATTCACTGGCAGAAGTGACGTTCCCGGTTCGGGTTCTCAGGCAGATGGGTGCAAAGACGCTGGTGGTGTCAAACGCGGCGGGCGGGCTCAACCTCAGCTATAAAAAGGGCGAGATCGTTCTCCTTACGGACCATATTAATTTTATGGGCGTCAACCCGCTTGTGGGTCCGAACGCGGACAAACTTGGACCGCGGTTTCCGGATATGTGCGAACCTTACTCAAACCGACTCATTGATCTAACGGTTAAGGCTGCTAGGGAACAAAAGATTTTCGTGAAGCAGGGCGTTTATATTGGGGTAACAGGGCCTTGCCTTGAGACAAGAGCGGAGTATCGCATGATGAAAAATCTTGGTGCGGATCTTGTCGGAATGTCCACCGTACCTGAAGTGATCGTGGGAGTGCATATGGGCATGGAAATCCTTGGTGTAAGCATTGTGACCGATACTTGTGATCCGGATCACTTGGAACCAGTCAATATTCAGGAAATTATCAAAACAGCCAATGAGGCCGGCCCAAAACTCGATAAATTGATTGGCGCGGCAATCGCGAAATTCTAAGGCACCTAAAGTACAACACACCATGGTAAAACCCTTTTGTTAAGTGTGATGTGTTGGTGATGGTAGGAGTGAATGATGACACAGGAAAAAGAAAAAAATTATAAAGAGACGCTGAACCTGCCCCAGACGGCGTTTTCCATGAAGGCGAATCTGGCTCAGCGAGAGCCGGAGATGTTGAAGTTGTGGCAGCAGGAGGGCGTGTATCAGGAAATTCGAAAGAAGTCTGCCGGGAAACCGAAATATATTCTTCATGACGGTCCTCCGTATGCGAACGGCCACATCCATATCGGCCATGCGTTGAATAAAGTCCTCAAGGACCTCATCGTGAAATATCAGGCCATGCGCGGTCATGATGCGCTTTATGTGCCTGGTTGGGATTGTCACGGGCTTCCGATTGAGCACCAGTGTTTGAAAGAGATGGGGAAGCGCAAGGAAGAAGTGGATCGTGTCGAGTTTCGAAAGCAAGCCCGCAAATATGCGGAGAAATTCATCGGGATCCAGCGCGAAGAATTCAAAAGGCTCGGAATTTTCGGTGAATGGGAAAATCCTTACTTTACGATGAATTATGAATACCAGACATCCATCGCAGCATCATTCCTCAAGCTTTATGAAGACGGTTATATCGAACAACGTTTAAAACCCGTTCCCTGGTGCTTTGACTGTGAGACGGCGCTTGCCGATGCCGAGCTTGAATATGAGGACAAAGTTTCAAAGTCCGTCTACGTAAAGTTTAAAGTCGTTAAGCATTCTCTTCGCGCAAAGATCAGCCCGACGGAATTTGCCAAGTTGGGAGAGCGACCGGTTTATTTTCTTGTCTGGACGACGACCCCTTGGACTTTACCCGCCAACGTAGGTGCTGCCGTCCATCCCGAATTGCCCTATTCGTTTTTGGATCTTGAAGATGAAATTTGGATTATGGCGGATGCCCGGATATCGTTCGTCCATTCCTTAAAGCTTAAAAATCCGATGGCAGAAAGTCTTTTGAATCTAAAAGGAAAGCAGCTTGAGGGGATTGAATACGAACATCCGTTCATCGCACGTCAAGGCCGCACCATTCTAGCGGATTATGTTTCAGCGGAAGACGGTACAGGTATCGTCCATATCGCGCCGGGGCATGGCGAAGAGGATTATAAGTTCGGACATTTGGATAACGCACTACCGATCCTTTCGCCGGTAGATGCCAGGGGGAAATTTACCGAAGAATTCCCTTTTTGCAAGGGAGAACATGTTTTTAAGGCAAATCCCAAGATTACGGAACTTCTGAAAGAAAAAAAACTTCTTCTTCATGAGGCGGATCATGCGCATTCCTACCCGCACTGCTGGCGTTGCAAGAAACCGATTATTTTTCGTGCCACCACGCAATGGTTCATGAAGATCGATCACAAAGATCTTCGACAGCGTATGCTGAAGGCCATCAACGACAGCATTCAGTTTATTCCGGATTGGGGTAAAAACCGTATTGGCGCCATGGTGGAAACCCGGCCGGAATGGTGTCTTTCCCGTCAACGTTATTGGGGTGTGCCGATTCCGATTATTCGATGCAAACATTGTACCCATGTTCATTTTGTAAAAGAATCCAAGACTAAAATTCTTGAATGGTTCAAAAAAGAGGGTGCGGATGCTTGGTTTGTGTATCCGGCAGAGCATTTTTTGCCCTCAGGAATGAAATGTCCGAAATGTCAAAAAAGCGAATTCGAAAAAGAAACCGATATTATCGATGTTTGGTTTGATTCGGGAGTGAGTCATCAGGCCGTGCTTCGGCAGCATTCGGGACTGCAATATCCGGCGAGTCTCTATCTCGAAGGGTCGGACCAGCATCGCGGGTGGTTTCAAAGCGCGTTGACGACAGCCGTCGCGCTGGAGGGACAAAGCTCATTCAAAAGTGTTTTGACACATGGGTTTGTAATGGATGGGCAGGGGAAGAAAATGTCCAAATCCGCGGGAAATGTGGTGACGCCTCAGGATGTGATGAAAGAGTTTGGCGCGGATGTGCTGCGGCTCTGGGTGACATCCTGCGATTACCAATTTGATGTTCGTTTGTCGAACGAAATTCTCAAACAGTTGGTGGATACCTATCGAAAGATTCGCAATACTTTCCGTTATCTGCTTTCAAATTTATATGATTTTGATAGCACAAAACATTCGATTTCGTATGAAAAAATGGATCCCCTTGATCGATGGGCCATGGTCAAGACGGATAAGCTGGTAAGGACCGTAACCGATCTTTACGATCGCTTTGAGTTCCATCAAATCTATCGCGAAGTTTACAACTTCTGCGTTGTGGATTTGAGCGCTTATTATCTGGATGCCTTGAAGGATACGCTTTATACGGCAGCTCCGGATTCCTGGTTGCGGCGTTCGGCCCAGACCGCGTTGCTATACATTTTGTCGCGTTTGGTGAAGATGGTGGCGCCGATTATGCCTTTTACCGCGGAGGAGGTGTGGCGGTCCTATGTGATGGAGGCAGGCGTTCCGTCGGTGCATGCGAGCGCCTGGCCGGCTGCATGTGACGGAAAAGAAGACAGTGAATTTCAATCCTGGGAGCACATCCGTGAGATCCGCGATGCAATCACGCCATTTCTTGAAAAGCAGCGCGAGAACAAATTGATCGGTGCCGGACTTGAAGCCAAGGTGATCTTCACTGCAGAAGATCCGAAATCGGTCGAAATATTACATAGATATGAAAAAGAACTTACTCGCGTTTTTGTCGTGTCCCAAGTTGTCTTGGAGACGAAGGTTTTGGAAGGTATGGAGACCGCAGAAAGTTTTTCCGCGGTGTTCCAGACAAAATTGAAATGGAATATTCTCATTGCCAGGGCGGATGGAAAAAAATGCATTCGCTGTTGGAATTATTCTTCATTTGTAGGCCGCGATTCTGAGCATGGGGACTTATGTCCCAAATGCATTGACGCGATTCGTGGAGCACGCACCTAGTACAACAAAGGGGAAAACCCTATTTTGAAAAAGTTATGCTTTTTCATGTAAAAACTCCAAGAGCCGTTCTTAAGAAATCCTTGATCGGTCTCATCCTTTTCTTTCTGGGCGGCCTTGCGGCTTATCTGTTTCCTTTTTGCCTGCCTCGAAATGTTGAACAGCAGTGGGGGCATCATCCCTTGCTTCCTATTTTTATCATGACCGTCATTTTTTTGGCGGCCTATAAGCCCATTGAAAAGTTTGTGAAGTGGTTTCTTGAAAAGTATCTTTTTCATAAGAAAAGCTTGGCGCAAATGACTCTCATGAGCTTGGCCGAGGATCTCGCCGTAAATTTGGATCTTCAGGAATTAGCCAATCTTGTAGTAAACACGTTTGGAGAAGTCCTGCACCTCAAAACGGTGGCGTTATTAGTCCCGGATCCACTTGCGAATAATTTTGAAGTAGCTTCGGCTTACGGCTGGCAGATTTCGGCGTCCAAGCGTCTAAGGCTTGCTGTGGATTCTCCGCTTGTGAAGCTTGTCCATCAGGCCGGACCGCATGTGCTTGTGCGAGGGTTGCTTCTTCAGAGCCTTTCTTGGCAAGAAGCGAATACCCTCTCTCGTGATTTTGATTCATTACAAGCCGGATGGATCATTCCTCTTTTCGTCAAAGGGGAGCTTGTGGGCTTGATTGCGTTTGGATCTCTTTACCCGGATGTCGTGTTCGATCAAGGGGATTTTCATTTTTTTCGCGAATTTGCTGCGTCAATCGCCAAATGCATTCATAATGCCTTGATCGTCAAGAGATTGAAGCGGTTGAATTTTGATTTGCAGGATTCTCAATCGCAATGGATCCAGAAGACGAAATTAAATGCGATAGAAAAATTGGCCGCGGGTATAGCACATGAAATTCATAACCCTTTGGCGATCATTTCAGGTAAGGCGCAGGTCCTTTTGATGCAAAAGGGGCCCAAACAACTTGAACCGAACGTTCAGGATGCCTTGAACGCCATAGTGAAGCAAACAAGACGAGCTGCCGATATTACAAGGAAACTTCTTATGTATTCTCAGGGCTCTCATGGGCCTCAGGAATGGATTTCCTTGGAAAAGATCCTTGATGAGACGCTGGCCTTGGTCTCCTATCAGGCGTCTCTGGACCAGATTGAGATCACGAGGAACTTGGATCCTGAAGTGCCTCAGTTTTACGCGAATATCCAAGAAGTGCGTGAGGTTTTTCTGAACTTGCTTCTCAATGCGGTTGAGGCGGTCGGATCTTCAGGAAAGATCGTGATGGAGATCAAATATCGTCGCGACGAGGAGCTGATCGAAATTATTTGTTCAGATTCGGGGCGAGGGATCGCGCCGGAGCATATAGACAAGGTATTTAACCCGTTTTTTACCACGCGGCACGAAGCTGTCGGGCTGGGACTTTTTGTAACCAAACAAATTGTGCACCGTAATGGCGGTTCGATTCGCGTTGAAAGCCATGCCGGCGAAGGGAGCATGTTCATTATCCAACTGCCTTGTTCAAAAGAATGTGTGCGAAAGGATGACTCAAAAAAAGAGGACTCATCCTCCATGATCGCAGAAGCAAAGGAATAAACGGTTCTGAAGCAATCATAAACATTGAATCGAAATCAAGCCGGAGGAAACAGTTATGATGAGAAAATTATTAGTAGTTGATGATGAAATCGAAATATGCGAATTTTTGAAGTCTTTTTTTGAAGATCGTGATTTTAAGGTGGTGACTGCAAGCAGCGGAGAGAAAGCGCTGGATCAGGTAGCTCAATTCCAGCCGGATGTCGTGCTGTTGGATATCCAGATGCCGGGTATGGATGGTTTGCAGGCCTTGAAAAAAATCAAAGAAAGTAATGCCCGGACAAAAGTAATTATGGTGACTGCCGTTGAAACGCAGGAAAAAATCGAGGAGGCGATGCGGCTTGGCGCTGATAATTACATCACGAAGCCGTTGAGTCTGGAATATCTTGAAAAAGATGTCCAGGACAAGATCGAGCTTTTATCCCAGGGAATGCAGCAAAACAGTTCTCCCCGATAGAATAACCGATTGGAAAGGGATTTCTTACCAAGAGTCTTATGCCCACACCGCAACGACTTGAGTCTTTGAATCGTGGCAAGTTTGATTATCAAGAAGTTCTTCGGGACGTGGCCCGAAGCATGGTTCGGCTCAAGAGGCCCGATCGTCTGCTTAAACTCATCACCCGTTTTATCGATCGACAGTTTGGCCTGACGCATACATCCTTGCTGGTTTTTGATACCAAAAGAAACCGCTATGTTTTCGTCAATTCCAAAGGTGCGAGGCGCTTTCCGGTTGGATTGATCAAGATGGACGTGAATCATCCTCTCATCCAATGGTTTTCTGATTCCAGGAAAAAGCAGTCAATGCCCAAAGACTTTCTTTTTCTCTCGGATGTCAAAAAAATGCTTTCTCGTGCGGAATTCCGGATGGCATCCGATTCACGGGGGGATCAATTGACGGGTATCCAGAAGGCAATGAAGAACCTGAATGCCGAATTGATCATTCCGGGTTATTTCAAAGACACGTTGGTGGGAGTGCTCATTTTGGGAAAGCGTGTGAATGGACGCTGTTTTACCAAACAAGAGGTCATATTTTTTCAAACCCTTGCGCATGATTGCTCCATGGCTGTCAAAACTGCGGAATACAACCAAAATCTTGTCGAACAGAACCGTGAACTGGAAAGACGTCTTGAAGAAATCGAAGGGCTGCGTCGCAAGGAGCAGAGGACTTATTACGAGATCATGCGATCCCTGGCCGAAGAAGTTCATGCGAAAGAGCCCTGTATTTTCGGGCATGTTTCAGAAGTCGAAAAACTCGGGTTGATGACAGCCCGGGAAATGGGGATCGATCTTTCGGGGCGCACCAAAGACATCCTTTCCGCAGCTTTGATTCTTCATGATGTCGGAAAAATCGGGATCCCGGACAATATTCTTTTTAAACCGGGGCAATTGACCATGGAAGAATGGAACATTATGAAAAGCCATGTCGAAAAGGGTGCCCGGATTCTGGAACCGCTTACGGACTTTAAGCGAGTGCGCGAGATTATCATGGCGCACCATGAACGTTTTGATGGAACAGGCTATCCCCGGGGTCTCAAGGGGGAAGAGATCCCTATTGAGGCTAGGATCATCTGTGTTGTGGACAGTTTTCATGCCATTGTTTCGACACGTTGCTACAGGGACGGCCGTTCTATCGAATCAGCCGTTCAAGAAATCCGCAACTGTTCCGGGACTCAGTTTGATGCGGTCGTGGTGGATGCCTTTTTGCGCGCTTTAAGGAAAGGACTTCATAAAAAGGGTGCTGTTCCGGATGTCCTTGGGGATTATGCCGGCAGGTAAGCTACAGACAGGCGGGTGCAGTTAGCGCTTGCTTCCTCTGGCAGGCATCAGTATAATGTCGCCTCAAATTCATGGAAAGCAGGTTTAAATTTATGCCAAAAGCAACGAAAAAAGCAAAAAAAACATCCAAGAAGCTTTTTAAAAAGCAGGCAAAAAAATCCGTAAAAAAGTTTGTAAAAGCATCCAAGACGAAAAGACTTTCAAAAAAAGAACTGGATATCTATAAAAAACTTCTTATGGAACTTCGAAAAAAAATCTCCGGGGATCTCCGGCAAATCGAAGGAGATACCTTGAATACCAACCAGCGTGATTCTTCCGGTGATCTCTCAGGATATAGTTTCCATATGGCAGATATGGCGAGTGATAATTACGATCGTGAGTTGAACATCGGGCTTGCTTCCAATGAACAGCAGATATTGAATGACATCGATGTTGCCTTGAAAAGGATCGAAGAAGGAACTTACGGTTTTTGCGAAATCACCGGAGAGGCAATTCCTAAAAAACGTCTTCTTGCCATGCCCTACACGCGTCTTTCCAAAAAGGCGCAAGAAGATGAGGAGAAAACAAAACGTCATCCGTGATTTTTTTCTATGGTCTCGTAGGGTTTGTAGTTCTCACTGATCAATTCTCCAAATTCCTGGCACTACGTTATCTTTCGTTACAAACATCCATATCTGTTATCCCGCAGGTTTTAGATCTTACTTTGCTGATGAACCCCGGGGTGGCATTCGGACTTTTCAGCGGCTATACGCCAATCCTTTTCGGGGTCATCACAATCAGCCTGGCTTTTTTATTTTTGTTTGTTAATCGTTCCCACCATGATTCAAGCCTGCTCGCTCGATGGGGCCTGAGCCTGATCTTGGGGGGTGCGATCGGAAACTGGATCGACAGGCTGCGGTTTGATGCCGTCATTGATTTTATCGATTTTAGGATCTGGCCGGTTTTCAATCTTGCGGATTCCGCCATTTCAATCGGCGTTTGTCTTTACATCCTATCCATGCTGAAGCCTGAGAGAACGAATATTCCACACTCAGACGAGCATTCCGAGAACATTTGTTTTCCGACTGAAAAGGAAAAATGAAGTCCGTTCTTTTTTCTTTCGGATCCATCCACCTTTATTCTTACGGACTTTGTATCGCGATCGGTGTCTTGTTGGCTCTTTTTCTCATGGAACGACGCGCGAAAAAGGAAGGATTCCCCGGGGTCGATCATGTATTTGATCTGACTTTTTCTGTTTTAATCTGGGGATTTGCGGGCGCGAGACTTTTTTATGTGGCGCAGGACTTTCCTTTTTATTGGAGAGAACCCTTTAAAATATTCGCAGTGTGGGAGGGAGGGCTTATTTTTTATGGTGGTGCGATCTTTTCCATCTTTGGTTTTTGGCTTACCGTCCGAAAAAAGAGCCTGCCTTTCTGGCGTTCGATGGATTTCATCATCCCGTATGGTGTTTTAGTACATGCCTTCGGAAGAATCGGTTGTTTTATGAATGGCTGCTGCTACGGCAAGGTCTGCGATTTTCCTTGGTGCGTGAAGTTCCCGGAAGTGGCGCACAAAGTGCACCCGACCCAACTTTATGAAGCGGCTTTTGATTTGCTTCTTTGTGTGTATTTGTTATCACGGAGAAAAAAGTTTCACTTTGAAGGACAGATCGCACTTCTTTATTTTCTTCTTTACGGCGTAGGCCGCTATCTTATCGAATTTTTCCGTGAACCGTCCTGGCTTTGGCTCGGGTTGACCTCCAATCAATGGCTCAGCGTGGCGATCGCCGTGGTTTCATTTGTTTTTTTCAAATTGAAACAGAGAAAAGTCACATAATCCCGGCCATGGTAAAAAAACGTTCTCAAGAGTTTATTGTCAAACCCGCGGAAGCAGGAAACCGTTTGGATGTTTATCTCGCCAAACAAATGGCGGCGCAGCATTCGCGTGCACATCTCCAAAAAATGATCAAAAACGGTGCCGTGCTTGTGAACGACCAAGGAACAACGCCTCACTATCCGGTTAAGGAAGGCGACAAGATCGATGTGGAAAAACTGGATGCGCCCGCGGAAGACCTCCCGGCTGAATCGATCCCGCTGGAAATTGTTTATGAAGACGACGATTGCCTTGTGGTGAATAAAGTTCCTGGGATGGTTGTTCATCCGGCTCACGGAAATCCGAACCATACTCTCGTGAATGCGCTTCTCTTTTATGTGCAGAATCTTGGAAATTCCAAGGACAAAGTTCGGCCCGGGATTGTACACCGTCTTGATAAAGATACCTCCGGACTTTTGGTGGTTGCGAAAAATGATCGCGCGCATGCCAGGCTCGCCAAACAATTCAAAGACCATACCATTGAGCGCGTTTATCATGCCATTGTTCGAGGTGTGGTGCAGCATGATGAAGGGGTTTGCGAAGAACCTGTCGGACGCGCTTTTCTAAACAGGAAAAAAGTGGTGGTTCGTCCTTCAGGGGGAAAGGATGCCATTACTTTTTTTCGTGTCCTGAAACGATTTCCGAAAGCAACGCTTGTTGAAATACGCCCGAAGACCGGCCGCACACACCAGATCCGAGTACACTTTGCTCATATGGGTCATCCTGTCCTCGGAGACACCTTTTATGGGATTCCTTTTCCGCCCATTCAGCGTCAGGCACTTCATGCCTCTTCCATCGGTTTTGTGCATCCCAGCACTAAAAAGCATATTTTCTTGACGAGCGACCTTCCGGCGGATATGCAGGGTCTATTGAGGTTTCTTGAATCTTGTGACCATTAAAATGCTTCTGAATAGTCTTCATGTTCTATGCAAAGCCTCCGCGAAGGTGTTCGGGTGTTCAAAAAAAGGACTTGAATGAAACAGAGCTCCAGAACCATGCTTGTCTTGGTGCTTCTTTGCCTGCTTTTTTGGGTATCGCTGAATGCTGCCTTGATGGAAAGACCGGATATTGTTTTTTACGAGAAGAAAAAACGAAGCAGCATGACCTACCCTTTGGAAGATTATTTTAAGCGGGAAGGCAACCCCGCCCCGTCGGAAATCCGGGCAGCTGAGGCTTGTCTTCGCGGGCACATTGCGACATGGGAAGTCGTCGGGGATGTTCTGTATTTAAAGAACGTAAAATCACCCGACGGCAAAAAAATAGTCTTACGGAAAATATTCCCCAATAACTCCGAAAAAAATATCAAGGCTTTTTGGTTTTCGGATATCCTTTTCTTGCTGGGGCCTCACGTGGGGGATCATTATATTTTTCTCGATATAAAAAAAGGAGTGGTTCAAAAGGAATATAGACTTTCGGGAGAAGAGTTTTTTAATATTGTGGATGAAATTTCGAATAACAAAGAGTTGAGAAACCCCCGAATGAGTCTTTTGAGAAATGTTTTAGTAAGGTATCAGGATCGAAAAAAACATCGTAAGTCCGTTTAGTCAAAATGTGTCCTAGGAGTATGCCGTCGTTGCTTCAGCACTGGAAAATCTTTCCGTTGCAGGTATGAGGATCAAAGCAATTTTGAGATACCTCCAGCCGTTGCCCTCATGCAAAGAGCTCTAAAATTAATAGAGTCACCGGGCCAGTTCGCTTATAATCTAGTCTTGTGAATCCCATCCATTGGTTTTTTCTTATCGGAACAGTGGCCGTGTCTGTTGCCTTTGCTTTTTACGGGCAATGGGTATTGTGGCGATATGCTCAGTCGTCCCACCAGACGGTTGTCACTGGTTGCGAAGTAGCGCGTTTTGTTCTAGACCAGGCTGGATTGGTTCATATCAGTGTGGCGCCGCTGGGGCCTTCCATGGAGCCCTCTTCGGCGGAGGGGCTGTTGCTTGATCCAAGGATCTATGAAGGACGTGATTTTCTTTCGATTTTGCAGGCTGCTCGTCAGGCGTTTCTCAAAAGTCAGTTGTCAAATGTTACGTTTTGGATTCGACTGAAAAAAAGGATTGCTTTTATCAATTGGTTTCTGGTTCTGAGCGGCTGGGTGCTTTTGGTTCTTGGAAATTTTTTTGCACCTCTCCGGTTTTTTATCAACCTCGGGCTCGGATGCTTTTGTGTGGTGATGCTCTTGGCCATTTTTGATCTGCCGTTTGAGGTGGAGGTGGCGGAAAGGACTTCAGCCTTGATCAAGCGTTACGGACATTTTCAGCATAATGAAATGATGTGCCTCAAGAAGATCAACCAGGCCAGGGCTTTTTGGGGATTGACCGCGATTGTTCTGGCTCCCTTTCAATGTTTTTATTTTTTAGGCAAGAACGGAAAAATCTATGGCTCTGAAAAATCTACGAGAATTTATCGAAACGCTTCGTGAAAACGGAGAGATGGTGGATGTGAATGTCTCTGTGGACCCTCAGCTTGAGGTGACGGAGATCTATGACCGCATCGTAAAAAAAGAAGGGCCTGCGCTTTTCTTCAAACATGTCAAAGGCTCTTCGGTCCCGCTTGTGATCAATCTCTTCGGCTCTTGGAAGCGGATGGCGATGGCTTTGGGTGTAAAAGATATTTCTGAAGTTACGGAACGGGTTCGTTTGTTTTTAGATCTCAAAGTGCCGCAGGGTTTATTGGAAAAGCTGGCGATGATCCCAAAGCTTAACGAACTTTATGCGGTCATCCCGAAAATGATCAAGCACGCTCCCTGCCAAGAAGCGGTGATTCGTGTGGGGGAAGGGCCGATACTTGAGAAGTTACCCATTATCCAGTGCTGGCCCAAAGATGGAGGTAAGTTCATTACTTTTCCGCTGGTGATTACAAAGGACCCTGAGACCGGCAAACGCAATATCGGACTCTATCGGATGCATGTTTATGATGACAAGACGACCGGGATGCATTGGCAGATCCATAAAGACGGGGCAGATCATTTCCGAAAACTCGGAAAAGGGAATCATAAACGTTTACCCGTTGCTTGTGTGATCGGAGCGGATCCGGCGACCATGTTCGCAGCGGCATGTCCGTTGCCGAGCGGCATGGATGAAATAATGCTGGCGGGATTCCTCCGGACGAAGCCCGTGGAACTTGTAAAATGCAAGACCATTGATTTGGAAGTGCCGGCCGAAGCTGAGATTGTGCTTGAAGGTTATGTGGAAGAAGGGGAGATGCGTCTTGAGGGACCGTTCGGAGATCATACGGGTTTTTATTCGAGGGCCAAGGATTTTCCTGTCTTTCACATCACATGCATGACACATCGGAAGGATCCGGTTTATGTGACGACCGTTGTCGGACGTTCGCCGATGGAAGATTGTTATATGGGCAAGGCCATTGAGCGGATCTTTCTGCCTATCATCCAGAAACAGTTTCCGGAGATCACCGATATTCATCTCCCATGGGAAGGGGCGTTCCATAACTGTCTGATTGTGGCCTTGCGTAAAAGTTATCCGGAACAGGGAAAGAAAATCATTCATGCCTTGTGGGGTCTTGGACAGATGATGTTTTCAAAAATGATCATCGTGCTGGATCATGATACGGATATCCAGAATCTGCAAGAGGTGTCATGGCGCGTGCTGAATAACATGGATCCGAAACGCGATATGGTGTTTGGGGAAGGACCGCTGGATGAACTGGACCATGCGGCCCCCAGAGATTTCGGAGGTTCCAAGATCGGGATCGATGCGACACGCAAAACCGAAGCCGAAGGCATGGAACGCCCCTGGCCCGAGGATATCGTGATGGATGAAGAGATCCGGAAAAGGGTTGCGGCACGGTGGCGGGAATATGGACTGGATGAAAAATATCTTTACTAAGGCAGGTATTTTTCTGGAAATGATCAAATTTGAGCATTCGATTTTTGCCCTGCCTTTTGCGTACCTAGGACTTTTTTTTGCGGAAAAGAAAGTGCCAAGCTTTTTTCTTTTTTTTTGGATCACGATGGCGATGGTGAGCTTTCGAACGATGGCGATGGGGCTAAATCGGCTGATGGACCGCTCGCTTGATGCGGAAAATCCAAGGACTCAAGCGCGTGCGCTTCCTGCAAAAAAAATTCGGATTTCGGTAGTTTGGTTGTTGGTGTCGCTATCTTTTTTGATCTTTGAATGGAGTGCTTTCAAACTTGGGATCATGTGCCTGTGGCTTTCGCCGGTTCCATTAGTGCTGGCTGTCATCTATCCTTTCACCAAAAGATTTACCTGGCTTTCACATTTTATGCTCGGCCTGATTCTTGGAATTGCTCCATACGGTGCTTGGATCGCGAGTCGGCAGGAATTTTCATGGGTGCCGGCTTTTTTGACTTTGGGAGTGACCGTGTGGGTGGCGGGTTTTGATATGATCTACGCTTTACAGGACGTGGAATTTGACAGAGCCAAAGGACTCTTTTCATTCCCTGCAAAGTTTGGTGAAAGAAGAACGCTTCAAGTCACGAGGGGGCTGCATGCAGCGAGTGTGATTTGTTGGGCGGCTGCTGGCTTTTTGAATGAAATGGGGCTGATCTATTGGCTCGGTTTGATTCTTGCGACTTATTTTTTGATTCGCGAATACCAGATCATCAAGTCGTTTGGTATCGCAAAGATCCATGAGGCTTTTTTTGTGATGAACGCCATTGTGAGTACGGCGATCTTTTTAGCGGCGGTGTTGGATATACTTGGGAAAAGGGGATAAAGTAAAAACCATGAAACCTTATGTAGTAGCGATCACTGGTGCTAGCGGTGCAATCTATGGTGTGCGGTTGTTACAGGTCATGGCCGAAATGAATATGCCCGTGGAGCTTGTGATCTCAGATACGGCGAAAATTGTAATGAAAGAGGAGTTGGGGATTGAGGGAATCACCCAAGACAATAACCGGTGTTTGACTTCGTGGCCTCAAAGTCTAACACCGGGTGTTGAGAAGGGTATACATCTTCACGACTTCCACGACTTTACCGCACCGATCGCAAGCGGTTCTTATCCCGTGGCGGGCATGGTGATCGTTCCGTGCAGTATGGGAACCTTGGGAGCGATTGCTTCGGGACTCAGCCAGAATCTGATTCAGCGGGCTGCGGATTGTACGATCAAAGAGGGCCGGAAACTGGTGATTGTCCCGCGCGAAACACCGCTCAGTGTGATCCATCTCGAGAACATGCTTAAACTCGCAAGGCTCGGTGTGAGGATCGTGCCGCCGATGCCCGCCTTTTATGGGGCACAGCAACAAATATCCGATCTCGTCGATTTCATTGTGGGAAAGATTCTCGACCAACTGGGTATCTCTCATGGGCTTTATCCAAGGTGGGTCGGAAGCCTTTCGGGGGATCAAGAAGGTCTCTCATGACAACCCAGACACTACTCCGGATAGGGAAGATCCGTTATATTAATTGCCTGCCGTTTTATTTCGGGCTTGCAGAATTATTCCGTGAAAAAGGTTTTGAACAGGAAATGAGTTTTTTTGAATCTTATCCTGCTGCGATCAATGAGGCCATGCAAAATCGGGAGATCGATGCCGCGCCTATTTCCTCGTTTGAATATCTTCAGCACCAGGA
This sequence comes from Candidatus Omnitrophota bacterium, assembly GCA_022711115.1. GTDB lineage: Bacteria > Omnitrophota > Omnitrophia > Omnitrophales > Aquincolibacteriaceae > JAKLFP01. The sequence continues at coordinate 23,975 of JAKLFP010000012.1, forward strand.
TGACTATGTTTTGATGCCGGATCTGGCGATCGGGGCGCGTCTTTTTGCCCGAAGCGTTCTTTTAATTTCCAAGAAAAAAATTGAATCACTCAATCATGACGTGATCGCCCTTTCCAAGGAAAGCCTTAGCTCTGCCAGTCTTTTGCGGATCCTCCTGAAACGAAAATATTTGTACCGTAATACGTTCGATCTGACCGATCAGGATCCCGAAGCCATGCTTCAGAAATATTCTGCGGCGCTTGTGATCGGGGATCAGGCGCTTTTTTGTCAGCCAAAAGAGATGATTTATAAATATGATCTCGGTGAGATGTGGCAGCATTGGACGGGCAAACCTTTTGTGTTCTCGCTTTGGGCCGTGCGCCAGGAGTTTGCCGCGCAGTATCCGGAACAGGTCAAGCTGATGGCGGTGTTGTTAAAGGAGAACCTACTGACTAATTTAAGCGATCCGGAAATGCTTTTGAAAAAAGGACTTGGGATCGCGTCCGCGGACAAACCGTTTTGTCAAATGCTGGGTTACTTTGTAAATCTTCAGTATACACTCGATCAGCATATGAAAGACGGTCTGGCCAAGTTCTTCGAATTCGCCCACGAAGAGGGTCTTGCACCTGCTCCCAAGCCCTTGAGATTTTTCTCGACATGAGCATCCAGGAAAAGATCCTCGAAAAACGTCTCGGCGGAGGGCGTCTTTCCCTGGAAGACGGACTTTTGCTTTATTCCTGCGATCTTTTGGCATTAGGCCAAGCGGCACAAGCTGTCACGCCGCATCTTTTGCCGGAGATCGTTACGTTCGTGGTAGATCGCAATATCAGCTATACCAATGTTTGCACGATCGGTTGCGACTTTTGCGCGTTTCATTGTCAGCCGAAGGCAAAGGATGCCTATCTCCTGACTAAAGAGGAGATTCTCGACAAGGTGAAAGAGCTTGTCGATCTAGGCGGGACACAAGTCCTGATCCAAGGCGGCGTTCGTTCTGATCTTACACTTGATTATTATCTTGATATGGTCCGGGCCATCCATGAAAAATTCCCAAAGATCCATATTCATTCTTTCTCAGCCGTCGAGATGGACATGCTTGCAAAAAAAAGCGGATTGCCACTGTCTGAACTTTTCCAGCAATTCAAAAAAGCCGGTTTGAATTCCTTGCCTGGCGGGGGCGCGGAAATTTTGGCGGAACGTGTTCGAAAACTGATCAGTCCAAAAAAGATATCGTCCGATCGCTGGCTCGAGGTCATGCGAACTGCTCATGAAGCCGGTTTGAAAACCACAGCGACTATGGTTTTTGGTCATGTGGAAACCTTAGAAGAAAGGGTGATGCATTTGATCCGGTTAAGGGAATTGCAGGATGAAACGAACGGTTTTCGGGCTTTCATCCCCTGGAGTTTTGTGCCATTCAAACCCGGTTCAAGATCCAGTGTTGAGACTCGAGGAAACGAAGCCGAATACTGGGCGCTGCAAGGGGTCATGCCCTCAAGCGGTGATGATTATCTCAGAACTGTCGCGATTTCGCGGCTCATGCTCGATAATTTTGAACACATCCAGAGCGGATGGTTGACAGAGGGGTTAAGGCTCGGACAGATCGCCTTGGCGTTCGGCTGCGATGATATGGGGGGAACATTGTTCGAAGATAAAGTGCTGGAACCGACGGGCATCGAAGTTCATACACGCAGGGATGATCTAATTCGTCTTATCAAAAGCGCCGGTTTAACTCCTGCCCAACGCGATACGAATTACCATGTTCTCAATATCTTTGAATCATGAACGCGGCTCTTATTCTCGAAGTTGTTAACCCGCTCCTGATCCGGAGGGTTTGTGAATTAGCCGAAGAAATTTGGCGTGAGCATTACACGCCCATCATCGGGAGAGAGCAAGTGGACTATATGCTTGAGAAGTTTCAGTCCGAGCAGTCGGTGGCGGCACAAATCCAGGCCGGATGCCTTTATTATCTAGTTAAAAACGATCAAAATGATGTGGGTTATTTTTGCGTTCAGCCTAAACGAGCTTCTAACGAATTATTTTTAAGCAAATTTTATATCAGGGCTCCAGCACGAGGCAGAGGGTATGGCAGGATAGCGCAGGATTTTATCGAGCAGTTGGCGCGTCAAAAAGGACTTGGCAAGATCATGCTGACGGTGAACAAACATAACGAAAACTCCATCAAGATCTATCAAAAGATGGGATTTGAAATCACAGAGGCGATCGTTCAGGATATCGGGAGCGGTTTTTTCATGGATGATTACCGGATGGAAAAATGCTGTTAAGATGAAAAAAAAATATACAGTACCGGACCCAAAATTCATTTGTCAGGCATTTGACTCGATCAGCCCGCGTTATGATCTGCTGAACCAGGTTCTTAGCTTTGGTATGTCCGAATCCTGGCGCAAGCGTTCGGCCAGGATCATTTTGAGTGAACCTGGTTTCTCACCCAAAAGTATTTTAGACTTGGGTTGTGGCACCGGGAAATTTCTCGAATGTTTTCTTCGGAGCAGGGCTTGGGAGCATGCGGTGGGGGTGGATTTTTCATCATCGATGCTTCAAAGAGCACGGGAAACGATTCCGGGCAATGTGCTCTGGTTGCAGGAAGATTTTGAGGCGTTGCCGTTTCTTGAATCAAGTTTTGATCTCATCATTTCGGGATTCACGCTGCGAAGCGTTCAAAAGCTTCCGGAGTTCCTTGGAACTGTCTACCGGGTCCTGAGACCCGGAGGGAAGGCAGCATTTCTCGATCTGACGCTTCCCCCGCATCCTTTGGCCCGAATGCTATGCTATCCCTATTTGAGATTCTTTTTACCCATTATGGGATGGCTTCTGTCCGGGAATCGGGCGGCCTACGATTTTCTTTCTGGTTCTGTGAGGTCTTTCCCGCCGCCTGAAAATACCATACGCCTTATGAAAACCGTGGGTTTCAGGGAATGTGACAGTAAATGCTTTGCTTTTGGCGCTGCAACGCTTATCATAGGCGGAAAATCACTTTCGGAATCATGACTCCTGAAGAAAAAATCAAACAATTAGGCTTTGTTCTACCGCCAGTACCGAAGCCTGCGGGTGTGTATCTGCCTTTCTTAGAAGCCGGCAAGATGGCCTATTTAAGCGGACAGCTTTCCAAGGACGCGGATGGAAAGATTTTTGCCGGGAAGGTGGGCAAGGATCTTACGCGGGAACAAGGTCAAGGAGCGGCGAGGCTTGCCGCACTGAATGCTCTGGCTGTCATGAAGCATTTGATCGGATTTGATAAAATTGCACACATTGTAAAAATGACGGGTTTTGTGCAAACGGCGCCGGATTTTTATGAGATTCCAACGGTGTTAAACGGGGCTTCGGAGATTTTCGGGCAGGTGTTTGGCGAGTTGGGTCAGCATGCGCGTTCCGCAGTCGGGGTTACGAGTCTTCCGATGAATGCCGCGGTGGAAATTGAACTTGTCCTTGAATTGAAGTAATGGCCTGTTCGGAAAGGATTTTATGAAAGGTTTTTTGAAGTTTGTTTCAATTTTTATCTCGATCCTTCTTTTAAGCGCGGTGCTGGCGCCGCTTTTATATGACTTCCTGCCGTTTAAATTCGAAAAGATCTTCCACCGATTAGTCATGATCTTTTCGATCGCAAGTGTTCTTTTTTTTGTGAGGGTCCGCCGGGAAACCCTGGTGCGTTTTGGTTTGGATTGGCGCCAAGACAGCCCGGCGCTTTTTTCGACGGGTTTTTTTACGGCATTCCTGATGTTACTGCTATTTACCGGTACGGAGTTCTTGGTTGGAAACGCCCACTGGGGATTACGTGATTATACGTGGACGAAGTGGATCTATAAAATTGTTTCCTGTTTTGCGACCGCGAGCGTGATCGGCCCGCTTGAAGAATTCTTTTTTCGTGGTTTTGTTTATACCTCGCTGCGCGATAAGCTTTGTCGCGGAAAGATCTGGCTTAGTATGATGCTTACGAGTGTGTTCTATTCTGCGGTCCATTTTATTAATCTCCGGCGCCCTTTCATCAGTCCGGATCCGGGGTTCATGGACAGTTTGAAATTGATCGCCGCGCCGGTCCAATCTTTTGCGGATTGGCAGGGCGTTTGGCCGGCCGCCATCGGACTTTTTCTGTTTGGGATGGTACTAAATTATGCCTTTGTTCGTTCAGGCTCTTTGTATCCCTCGATCGGGTTGCACGCAGGGTGTGTGCTGTTTCTCCGAACCGTGGGCTATTTTGTAAAATTCGAGGAACAGCATAAGCTTCTCTTGAGTTCCCGAAAGGTCTATGACGGAGTGCTGGGATGGATCTTTCTTCTCCTCATCGGCCTGATCCTGACGAAATTCCTTCGGCCGAAGACGGTATCTGCCGGCCCTATTTCATCATGACTACTTTTAATAAAATCACCCGAGAAAAGATCATTGAATATCTTCAACAGGTGGAAGAGCCTGTCCTGAAAGAGGACATCATCTCGCTTGGACTTGTTCGTGAGATCGAAATAGACAAAAAACACGTTTTTCTTCATATGGAAGATTCTTCCGGAGACCCGAAAGTCCGTGAAATTTTAAAAGTCAATATCCAACATGTTTTGGAGTTGTCAGGCGGTGTAGAGGAAGTAACGGTTCATTTTTCAAATGTGAAAACGGAAGAAAAAAACAGTACTCGTCAGCGGCCTATTCCCGGTATCAAACATGTGATCGCTGTCGCCAGCGGCAAAGGCGGGGTCGGGAAATCGACAGTGGCGGTAAATCTTGCGCTGGCCTTGCAAAGTCTTGGTGCCAGGGTAGGGCTTATGGATGGGGACATTTATGGGCCGAATATTCCGATTATGTTGGGAATTTCTTCTTCAAAACGCCCAGAAGGAAATGCGGAAGGGAAGATCCTTCCGCTTGAGGCTTATCATCTTAAGACGATCTCGATTGGTTTTTTCGCAAATCCTGAACAACCGGTAATTTGGCGCGGGCCGCTTTTGCACAAGACAATCGAACAATTTTTACATCAGGTTGAATGGGGGGAGCTTGATTATCTGATCGTGGATATGCCGCCGGGCACGGGGGATGTTCAGCTTTCTCTGGCGCAGTGGGTGAGGTTGGCGGGCGCAGTGATTGTATCCACGCCGCAGGAAGTGGCCTTAAGCGATGTTCGAAAAGCGGTGAATATGTTCCGGCAACTGGAAGTCAAGATTCTCGGCGTGGTGGAAAATATGACAGGGCCTGTTTTCGGAAAGGGCGGCGGCGAGAAGATGGCCGAGGTTTTGCAGGTGCCTTTTCTGGGGGCCATTCCTTTGGAGGCTCAAATTCGGGAATGCGGGGATTCTGGTACCCCGATTGTTGTGGCTCAACCCAAGAGTTTGCTTAGGGGATATTTTATCCAGATCGCGGAAGCGATTCGTCAAACAGTGAGATAAATTTTATGTCATTGTGAACGAAGTGAAGCAATCTCATAAATATTGGGGGATTGCCACGCCCTAGAAAACAGGGCTCGCAATGACGAAGAAAATTGGGAGATGTATTTATGGTAAAGAAAAAAATAACGCAAGAAGAAAGATTCCCGGAATTAGTGAAAGAAATGCTGGGACTTTTAGGAGAAAATCCTTCGCGCGAGGGACTGCAGAGGACTCCGTTGCGTGTTGCAAAGTCCCTTCAATATCTCACACAAGGGTACAAGGTGGATGTCAAAGAGATCCTGAGCCACGCGGTCTTTAAAGAACCTTACGACGAAATGGTCATTGTGAAAGATATCGAGATCTTTTCTCTTTGCGAACACCATATGCTTCCTTTTTACGGAAAAGCCCATGTGGCTTATATCCCGAACGGCAAGATCATCGGACTTTCCAAGATTCCGCGCATCGTGGAGGCATTTTCGAAGCGTTTACAGGTTCAGGAGCGTCTCACCACGCAGATTGCGGAATGTTTCATGAAAGCCCTGCAGCCGAAAGGTGTGGCGGTTGTGATTGAGGCTCTGCACCTCTGCATGTCCATGCGCGGCGTCAAAAAAGCCGATGCCTACACCATTACAAGCTCCATGCTCGGTGCCTTCCGCAAAGATCCCCGCTCCCGAAGCGAATTTCTCAGCCTGATCCGGTTAAAGAGGGAAGAATAAATCCCTAAAAAGGAATAAGTTGTTAATCGCTTCGTAAATCGTGATAATTTGTCGGTGAGAGTTAATTTTTAGGGATTTGTTCTAATTTTTTCTCAAGTTCAGCAATGCGTTTCTTAAGCGCACGGACGTCATCCAAGGTTTCCGCGGCGCGAAGCTGGGCGCCGAACTGTTTCCGCATTTCCTGATAGGGTCTGGCGGGTTGGCCGAAATAGATTTGCTTGCCCGGGACTTTCTTATTGGAAGGGAATCCTGCACCAGCGCCGATCATTGCGTAATCACCAATTTCCACATGATCTCCCACGCCGACGCTGCCGCCCATGGTGACATGAGATCCGATCTTGCAGCTTCCGGAAATACCGGTTTGAGCAGAAATGACGGTGTGAGGTCCGATTTGGACATTGTGGGCAATCTGTACGAGATTGTCGATCTTACAGCCCTTGCCGATGGTCGTGGAGCCGATGGCCGCACGGTCTACGGTCGAACACGCACCAATCTCCACATCGTCTTCAATAACCACATTGCCGATTTGCGGAAGCTTTTCATGTTCGGCCGGGGTTGCCACATAGCCGAACCCATCCGCGCCGATGACCGATCCGGCGTGAATGATGATCCGGGAACCAAGAATACATCCGTGATAAATGGTGACATTGGGATGAATCAACGAGTCAGCTCCGATCTTGACACTCTCTCCAATAAACGCATGAGAACAAAGGACTGTGTTATCGCCGATGACGGTATGATCTCCCACGGTCACAAAAGATTCGACCGTGACGTTTTTGCCCAGTTTGGCGGAACTGGAGATCGAAGCTTGCGGGGAAATCGTTCCCGGATATTTTCGAGCAGGGAATAGTTCCCGCAGAAGCTGAGCCCATGCGCGTTTGGGATGCTCCACTTGAATGAGAGTTTTGGAGGATTGCTGGATCTGTTTCGGGACGATCATGCAGGCGATATCGGAAGTTTCAAGCTGCTTGAATCCTTTCTCGTCTTGTACAAAAGAAATATGACCTTTCAATGGATTCTCAAAATTCGTGATGCCTTCGATCATCATAGCTTCATCGCCGACAACAATTCCATGGACGAGACTCGCGAATTCTTTGACGGTTTTTTTCATAGGACAGCAAGTATAACAATGGGGTGGAATGGGGTCAAGAACATAGGCATTCGGCCGAAGAATAACAGGAAAGACATCATCCCCAAAAGGGGTAGGTTTTTCCAACGATTCATTAAAATAATTTCCTTAAAAGACGGATAGCTAACTAGGAGGCATTGAAGATGACAAAGTTTCAGATTAATTATTTTTTGTTTCTTTTGACCGTTATCGTCGGTTGGTGCTTTTTCAATACGATGTATAAGGAAGCGAAGATGGACGCAAGGATACAAAATCAGATGGCCCAATTGGCTGCGAGACCGCCGGCGTCTATGATGAATCCTCCGGGGTATCCGTACAATCCGAGCATGGGCCGCATGCGTCCTCAGGGGAATTATATGCAGAATCTGCCGCCTGAGACACAGAGAATGCTGGATAATTTTCGCGCTGCCAAAAAGCCTGCCATACCGTCCACGCCTCCTTCGCCTGATTTAGGCAACCAAGAGAAAAAGTAGGCGCTTTTAAGGGAATTTCTGAGGCGGAAAAGTTGGAACTACTTTAGATCAGTTGCGGGGGATGGTGATTCTTCGCTATCTTGCTTTAAAACGGCTAAATAATCTTTCAAGGCGGCTTTTTTATTGACTTCTTGGGTCCATTTCATAAAAGCTTCTTTAGATTTTTTAGAAATTTCCTCTTTTGCTTTTTCGTCCGTCAGTTTTTCAGATCCCGCTGCGGTCAAACTCGCAACTTTACCCCGCAGTAGTTTTTGAATGCGCATAATTTCGCGGAGTCCCTCTTCGAATTCGCGCGGCCATTCTTGTAATTCACGTTGTTCAATCTCGATATCGCGTGGTGTTGTGCGAAAAACTCGCATCAGCCAGTATTTATACTGTTCCGGAGTTGGATTAAGAAGGCCTTGTTGCTTCAGGAGGCTTGCGATTTCAGTTTGAACCTCTTTGTCACTGACGTTAATGCCTTGCCGTTTTGCCTCCCGTGAATAAATGATATTTTGCCAAGTGTATTCGCGCAAAAGGTCAGGATCTTCCAGGGGGTTTTCGGAAGGCATGAAAAGCTGGGTGGCATGAGCGAATCTTTTGTATTCTTTGAACGTTACAGTCTGTCCAAAAACTTCACCCGCGAAACGGGAGTTGTTTTTTTGTCCGATCAGATCCACAATCGAACCAACCCCGAAGAGAAAAATAAGAGCGGCCGCAACGATCCAAACCATCACTTTGGTGTGTTGTCGGAAAATTTTCAGCATAATGCCGGATAATGTAACATAGAACTTGAGAAACACAAAGAAAAACAGGAAAAGAAGTTGCGGAATGGTTCGATTAAAAAATGAGAATCTTTTTCGTGCGTTGACAAGAAAAAGCGTGTTTAGTATGATACTGCAAATGGGACAGCAAACAACTTCCATCCAACGTATTTTCAGGCATAAGGCGAGAGTTCACGTGTGCGGCTTTATGCCTTTTTTTATTTCATCCCGAAACAATTAGCAAGGAGGAACTATCATGTCTGTTTTTATTGGACGCGACCGGAAGGCGCGCAGAGCTTACGGTTTTGACGAGATCGCCCTTGTGCCCGGTGATCTGACCATCAATCCTGAAGAAGTCGATATTCGGATGCCCCTTGGGGATATGACACTGCAGATTCCTTTTCTGGCTTCGGCTATGGATGGGGTAGTGGATCCTAAGTTTGCTATTGCAATGGGGAAATTAGGGGGGGTGGCAGTGCTGAATCTGGAAGGGATTTACACCCGTTACGACGATTATGAATCGATTCTGGAAGAGATTTCCAAAGCCACGCCCGAAAAGGCGACCCAACTGGTGCAAAAACTTTATGTGAAGCCCATCAACGAAAAGTTGATCGCCAAACGAGTGAGGGATATCAAAAAGGCCAAGGTGCCGTGTGCCGTGAGTGCCATTCCGCAGAGGGCTGAGAAATTCGGCAAGATCGTTGAGGAAGCCGGTGCGGATATTTTTGTGGTGCAATCGACTGTCACTACGGTCCGCCATATTTCAAAAGCATATCAGGTGGTGGATTTTAAAAAACTCTGCAAAAAAATGAAAATTCCCGTTATTCTTGGCAATTGTGTGACCTATAAGGTTGCGTTGGAGCTCGCGGAAACCGGGGCGGCAGGGCTTTTGGTCGGGATTGGGCCGGGTTCAGCCTGCACTACGCGAGGCGTACTTGGGATCGGTGTTCCGCAAGTAACCGCAATCGCGGATTGCGCGGCAGCGCGTGAATTTTATTACAAAAAGACAGGCAAGTACGTTTCCATTATCGCGGACGGCGGGATGTCGACGGGCGGCGACATTTGCAAATCGATCGCCAGTGGTGCGGATGGCGTGATGGTCGGTTCGGCGTTTGCCCGGACCAAAGAAGCGCCGGGACGTGGTTTTCACTGGGGCATGGCGACGCCGCATGCGAATCTTCCTCGCGGGACGAGAATCCATGTTGGAACCACAGGAACACTGGAAGAGATCCTTTATGGCCCCGCTCATTTGGATGATGGGACGCAGAATCTTGTCGGAGCGCTTCGAACTTCGATGGGCAATGTCGGTGCTAAAAATATCCGCGAAATGCAGCTGACCGAGATTGTCATCGCGCCGGCCATCAAGACTGAAGGAAAATTATTCCAGTCGGCACAAAAGCTTGGAATGTGTAAATAACGTAACAGGAACAAAAGGCAAGGCGTACGGCTTTTCATTTTCACGTACCCCTCACGCCGTCTACAGGACCTTGTGACATGGAACAAACGATTGTTGTTTTGGATTTTGGATCGCAATATACCCAGCTCATTGCGCGCCGTGTGCGTGAAAACAAAGTGTTCTCTAAAGTCTATCCGTTTTATGTGCCTTTCGAAAAAGTACTTGCGGATAAACCGAAGGGGATCATTTTTTCGGGGTCCCCGGCCAATGTTTATGCAAAAGATGCGCCGATCCCGGACCGCCGTTTTTTCTCCAGCGGTATTCCAATCCTCGGAATTTGTTACGGCATGCAGCTTCTTTCCCATAAACTGGGCGGGAGGGTCCATAAGTCCAGAAAGCGCGAATATGGTTTTGCGAAGCTCCATATTTCAAAACGAGAAAGCCCTTTATTTAAAGGAATTCCAAAGAGATTGACGTGTTGGATGAGTCATGGGGATAAGCTCGACAAGATCCCTGAAGGGTTCGAACGCCTGGCTTATACCGAAAATGCCCCTTTCGCTGCGATGGGGGATGCGAATCGAAAGTTTTACGCGATCCAGTTTCATGCGGAAGTAGCGCATACCGAGTTTGGTTCTCAAATCCTCAAAAATTTTTTAGTAAGAGTTTGCGGGTGCGTCCAGAACTGGACGCCCCGTTCATTTATCAAGGAAAGCGTGAGGAAGATCCGCACGCAGGTCGGAAAATCGCGTGTTGTGCTCGGGCTTTCCGGTGGGGTGGATTCTTCAGTAGCTGCGGCGCTCATTCATAAAGCCATCGGCAAACAACTTACCTGTATTTTTGTGGATAACGGGTTGTTGCGGTTGAACGAAGTCGGCCGTGTGGAAAAAACGTTTCGCTGCCATTTCAAGATGAATCTCAAAGTCGTGGATGCGGAAAAGATTTTTTTGAGCCGCCTCAAGGGAGTCGTCGATCCCGAGAAGAAACGCAAGATTATCGGGAAAACCTTCATCGATGTTTTTCAGAAAGAAGCGAATCGGCTTGGGAAAGTTCCCTTTCTTGCTCAGGGCACGCTTTACCCGGATGTGATTGAATCGGTTTCTTATTTCGGAGGGCCGACGAGCACGATCAAAAGCCATCACAATGTGGGGGGACTGCCCAAAGACATGAAATTCAAGCTTGTGGAACCTCTCAAAGAACTTTTTAAGGATGAGGTGCGTCTGGTGGGTCACGCTTTAGGGATTGATAAAGATATTGTGGGGCGCCAGCCGTTTCCAGGTCCCGGTCTTGCGGTACGTATTCTCGGAGAAGTACGGAAAGACAGGTGCGATCTTCTTCGGCAGGCAGACTGGATTGTGGTCGATGAAATCAAGAAAGCCGGTTATTACGACAAAGTCTGGCAATCCTTTGCGGTTTTGCTCCCAGTTCAGAGCGTTGGCGTGATGGGAGATGAGCGGACTTATGAAAATGCTGTTGCGGTACGTGCGGTTACTTCACTGGATGGCATGACCGCGGATTGGGCCAAGTTGCCGCCTGATCTTCTGGGACGCATCTCCAACCGCATTATTAATGAAGTGCGTGGTATCAATCGTGTCTGCTATGATATCTCCAGTAAGCCACCCGCGACGATTGAGTGGGAATAGCTCAAAAAACAAGACAGAGAACTAGGGACTCGTTCTTCGTTTTGTTTTTAGGTATTCGATTTTAATTTTTACGAGTCCCAAGGTACAAGCCCCGAGCCACTATGTCTCATAGCGATTTTGTCCATCTTCATTGCCATACCGAGTACAGTCTTCTCGACGCGACCTGCAAGATTCATGAACTCATGATGCGCGCCAATGAACTGCGGTTTCCGGCCCTCGCCATGACGGATAACGGCAACCTTTTTGGCGCCATTCAATTCTATTCTCAAGCCATGAAAGCCGGCGTCAAACCTATTGTCGGTATGGGGGCCTATGTGGCGCCGGGTTCCCGTCTTGAAAAACAAGCGCATGGTATTAAAGAAGCTTCTTTTCACCTCACGCTTCTTGCCATGAATGAGCAGGGCTACAGAAACCTGATGAAGCTTACAAGCATCGGGTATTTGGAAGGGTTTTACTACCGGCCGCGCATTGATAAAGAAGTTCTCAAAGAGCATTCCGAGGGGTTGATTGGGTTAAGCGGTGGGCTTAAAGGTGAAATCCCTTACTATCTCTACCACGACCAGCATCATGACGCGCAAAAAGTTCTGGAAGAATACCTTGGCATCTTTGGAAAGGATCGATTCTATCTTGAGATCATGGACCATGGTCTTGATGTGCAGAAAAAGGTTATCGAAGGATCCCAAAAGCTTGCCAGAGATCTTAAAGTAGGTTTGGCGGCAACGAATGATGTCCATTATATCCACCAGAACGAAGCCATGGCGCATGATGCGCTGATTTGTATCGGGACCGGCGCAAAGCTTGATGAGCCCCACCGAATGCGTTACCAAGGAGATCAGTATTACCTCCGGTCCGCGGAAGAAATGAAGCAGATCTTCAAAGATATTCCGCAGGCCATCCGTTCAACGATCGAGATCGCAGAACGTTGTAATCTGGAACTTGATTTTCATAAAATTTTCTTACCGCATTTTCCGCCGCCCGAAGGAAAGACACAGAGGCAGCACCTTGAAGAGCTTTGTTTCAAGTTTCTCCGGGATCGTTTTAGCGGTGCCATACCCTCCAATTATGAATCACGATTGCGCATGGAAATCGAATTGATCAATAAGATGGGGTACATCAGCTATTTTTTGATCGTTTGGGATTTTATCCGCTTTGCCAGAGACAAGCATATTCCTGTGGGACCGGGACGCGGCTCTGCTGCCGGCAGTTTGGTAGCATATGCGCTTCATATCACCGATATCGATCCGATTAAATACGGCCTTTATTTTGAACGTTTTCTCAATCCAGAGCGAGTCAGCATGCCGGATATTGATATTGATTTTTGCTATGAGCGACGCGATGAGGTGATCGATTATGTGAAGCGGAAATACGGGACTCAAAACGTGGCGCAAATTATTACCTTTGGAACAATGGCGGCAAAGGCGGCGGTGCGCGATGTGGGGCGTGTGATGGGTCTTTCCTATGCCGAAGTGGATAGGATTGCGAAAATGATTCCCCTGGAACTTAAGATCACGATCAAAAACGCGCTTGAACGTGAACCCGGGCTGAAGGAGATGGTAGCGACAGATTCGAGGATTGCCCAGCTGATGGAGACTTCGCAGGCCCTTGAAGGGCTTTCCCGTCACGCCTCCATTCATGCGGCTGGAGTGGTCATTTCCGATGTGCCTTTGACGGAGCATGTGCCTCTTTTCAAAACAGAAGACCAGATTTGTACGCAATACACTATGAAAGACCTTGAAAAGATTGGTCTGCTTAAAATGGATTTTCTGGGATTGAAAACACTGACGGTCATTGACGAAGCGGTCAAAATCGTTCAAAAAATGCGGGGCGTGAAAATTGATATCAGCCATCTTCCCGAGGATGATCCACAAACTTATGAAATGCTTGCTAAGGGAGATGCCCTCGGGGTGTTTCAGCTTGAAAGTTCAGGGATGCGCGATCTTTTAAAAAAGATGAAACCGAGTCACTTTGATCACCTTGTCGCATTGTTGGCACTTTATCGCCCCGGTCCCTTGGGCAGCGGTATGGTGGATGATTTCATCAAGCGCATGCACGATCCCAAGCTTATCAAATACGATCATCCTGCCTTGGAGCCGAGTCTAAAAGAAACCTACGGCGTGATTCTTTATCAGGAACAGGTGATGCGGCTTGTCAGCGATCTGGCTGGATTCACACTGGCTCAGGCGGATTCGTTGCGCCGAGCGATCGGAAAAAAGATTCCGGAAGTCATGGCAAAGGAAAAAAAGGCTTTTATGGATGGGGCCATAAAACGAGGCGTGAAAGAAAAAGTCGCAGAAAAAATCTGGGAATTGATTGATTACTTTTCAGGTTATGGTTTTAATAAATCCCATTCTACGGCTTATGCGGCGGTTTCTTATCAAACAGCTTATCTTAAGGCGCATTATCCGGTGGAGTTTATGACTGCTCTTTTGACTTCGGAAATGAATAATACGGACAAAGTCGTCCAATACATTGAAGCGGCCAAGCAGATGGAAATTAATGTGCTGCCACCTGCGGTCAATGAAAGTTTTTCCGAATTTACATGTGTCGGGAACTATATCCGCTTTGGGCTTGCCGCGATCAAAAATGTCGGGTCCACGGCGATTGAGTCCATTATCGCGACACGCATGAAAGACGGACCTTTCACATCCCTTTTTGATTTTGTCCAACGGGTTGATCTCCGGACTTGTAACCGAAAAGTTTTGGAAAGCCTGATTAAATGCGGCGCCTTTGATGAATGGAAACTCTATCGGTCTCAGTTGATGGCGATGCTTGACACGGTGCTTGACATGGGGGCCAACCTTCAAAAGGATCGAAGCCGTGGGCAGCTTTCCTTTTTCGAGAGCGGCGGAACGAAAGAAAGATTTCATGATGAGCAGGCTGCGATCCCTATGATTCCGGAATGGCCGGAAAATCAGAAATTGGCCTACGAACGTGAATTGATCGGTTTTTATGTTTCGTCGCATCCTTTGGCGAATCATACCAAAATCCTTAAGAATTACGCAACCGCTTCGACAGAAACTCTCTCGGAATTCAACCATCAGGCCGAGGTGACTATCGGAGGGATCATTGACAACCTGAAGGAAATTGTGACCAAAAAAGGGGATAAGATGAGTTTTATGACGTTGCAAGATTTGAGCGGTTCCTGCGAGGTGGTGGTGTTCCCAAGCGTTTATAAAACGGCCCTTTCTTTTATCCAAAAAGATGCCATTGTGTTTGTTCGCGGAAAGATCGATGCCCGTGATGATGTCCCCAAAATCCTTGCGGATGAAATAGTTCCCCTTGAAGAAGTCCCGAAACGTTTTACGCGCCTCATTGCTATCAATCTCAAGACCGCGGGACTGGGTCCTGATGTTCTTAAAGAAGTTCGAAAGATTCTTACGCAACATAAGGGAACCACGCCAGTCTATTTTACTTTGCAGGATCCCAAGGGACATCGCACGGTGATCGATTCAGGTGAAAATTTAAAAGTGACAACCTCGGATGCGTTATTTGAAGAATTAGAGCATCTCCTTGGAGAGAATTCGGTTAAAATCCGTTCTTAGGGATGCTTTTTCTTTAACTCTAGATATTGCATGAGGTTACAACGGAAAGTCCTTGACAAACCTTTTTTGATTTGCTATTTTTTTGCATCTTCAAACAGGATAAGCAGTTGGGTCAACAATGCTACTGCTTCTTCGATAAAGGAGGTGGGAACTTGACTAAAAAAGATATTGTGATGAAAGTCTCGAACGAAACGAATCTCACCCAAATAGACGTCAAAAAAATTGTCCAAAAAACTCTTGATGTCATCTCGGAAAGTCTTCAACGGGCTGAAACCGTAGAATTGCGAAATTTTGGTGTGTTTAAAGTCAAAAACCGTCGCGGTCGATTAGGACGCAATCCTCGGACAGGCGAAGAAGTGACCGTGCCTGAAAAGAAAGTAGTAGTTTTTAAGCCCGGGCTCATTTTGAAAATCAAAGTGAAGTAGATAGAAAAGCGCGCTGAGAAATTCCTCGGTGACGAAGTTTGAATTTTGACAGTTTTTAAGGAGGCTAGGATGGCGGAAAAAGGTAAGGTGAAGTGGTTTTCTAACGTAAAGGGCTTCGGGTTTCTTCGCAAAGAAGGAGAGGAACGTGATATCTTCGTTCATTATTCGGCAATTCAGGGCGAAGGATATAAACGACTTAATCCTGACGAAGAGGTAGAGTTCGAGATCGTTCAGGGCGAAAAAGGACCCCAGGCTCAGAATGTTGTCCGCACGAAGAAGCCTAAAGAGGAAGGTTCGGCTGCAGGCGCTTCGGAAGCCAAGAAGGAAGACAAGAAAAAGTCTGAAGCACCGGCGAAGAAATAGACTTTTTTCAGCATTGATTCTGAGAAATCGCTTGGCTCTTCTTTTTTCATGTTCCGCTCCGACAATTTTTTGATCGTCATCTCTACTCCCCAGACTGGAAGATTTTGAGAATCATGGCATGTCAGAAAATCAACGTTCCAGAAAATTAAGGCGGTTTTTTACTGCTCAATCCCTCCAAGTTCACCAGCAGGATTTCTGGCTGGAACCTTCGGAGACTCATCACCTGCGCGATAGTATTCGTTTAAAAATCGGAGATACTTGCCTCATTACAGACGGCCAAGGGAGAGAAGCGGAGGCGGTCATCCTGGAATTTGACGGTAGTGGCCGAGCCCATTTGGATATTCTCAAGAGAGCCATTCAACAAAAAATTCAAAAAAGAGGCTGCTTTCTTCGGGTTATGCCCGCATTGCTGCGTAAAGGAAAAACCGATCTGGTAATTGAAAAAGCCCAGGAACTTTGCGTGGATGAGATCCGGCCGATTTTTTCCGAACGTTGTGAAGTTAAACTGACTAAAGAAAAGATCGGAAAGGTCATGGATCGCTGGAATCGCATTGCCCGCGAAGCAAGTAAACAGTCCGGCTCTCTCAATGTATTGAGGATTGCCGAACCGGTTGATTTTAAAAAGGCTGTTTCCACCATCGCGCCGGATGAAGTTCTGGTGATTTTTCATCCTTGCAAGGAGGCGGTGCCTTTTTCTGATTTGCTTACCGAATTGAAAGCATCCAAAGAAAAAAACAAAGTCTTGAATATTTTAATCGGGCCTGAGGGCGGTTTTTCGGATGACGAGATTTCCTGGGTTCGATGGAAAAGAAATGAGAAACAATACAGGCTTGTGAGCCTTGGGGAAGTGCTTCTTAAGGCGGATACGGCTTTTGTGGGAATCGTCTCAACGCTTCAATTTTCAGGGGTTCTTGTGTCATGACGACCGATGCAGCTTCTTCTTCCAAACGGAACGCCCGGTTTTATACACTAGGTTGTAAGGTCAACCAGTACGAAACTCAGGCGATCCGGGAATCTTTTGAACGGAAGGGCGTTCGTGATGCGGAAGGTGATCGCGAGGCTTTATGCGATTTCGTTGTTTTAAATACGTGCACCGTTACGGAAGATGCGGACAAAACGAACCGTTACTGGATCCGCCGTCTCCGACGTGAACATCCGGGTGCTTGTTTAGTAGTTACGGGTTGCTACGTAAAGAGGAACCGTAAAGAGATTGAGGCGATGCCTGAGGTCGATCATATTTTTACAAATGATGAGAAGTCCGTCTTAGCCGATCGTTTGCTTGAAGATGCGGGCAAGGTTCAGGAGGATGAATCGCAGGAGTTTTTAAATTTTTCTCCCCTCGCTATTTCCAAGTCCGAAGGCAGGACGCGTGCCTACGTGAAGATTCAGGATGGTTGTAATCATCTTTGCAGTTTCTGTAAAGTAGCGCTTGTGCGTGGCCGTTCGCGGAGTCGTGTTTTATCTGAGATTAAGGAAGAGGTGATCAGACTTCGTGATGCCGGGTACCGTGAAGTCATTTTGACCGGTATTCAATTAGGGGCTTACGGGCTTGATCTGCAACATTTTCCATCGGATCCATTGCTGGAAGTTGTGAGTGTATGTGCCCGCGTCGAAGGGATTGAAAGGATTCGGCTTAGTTCCATCGAATTGACGGATCTCAATCAATCTTTGCGCGATGCGTTCCGAAGTTTTCCAAAGCTTTGTCCTCATCTGCATATTCCGCTTCAGAGTGGTGATAATGAAGTGCTGCGCCGCATGAACCGGCGTTATACTCGGGAGATGTATCGTGACGTCGTTTTGGAGTTGCAGGCAAAAGTTCCTGATTTTTCTTTAAGCATTGATGTCATGACCGGGTTTCCCGGAGAGACAGAAGAACAATTTCAGAATACCCTGGAACTTTTAAATCTTGTGAAACCTTTGAAAAGTCATGTGTTCCCATACAGCCGTAGAGAAGGAACGCAAGCGGCAGCGTTCGGAATTTTACCTTTGCAGGTGGTCCGCGACCGTGTCCGACGTATGATCGCGTGGACGGATAATCTGTCCCAGGGAATTCGTTGCAATTATTTGGGCCGTTCTTTTGAAGTGTTAGTCGAGCATCGGGATGAACGAACGGGAATTTGGGTGGGTCATACAGCAAATTTTTTAAAAGTTTTTTTTGAGTTTCCTCAAGACATCCAAGGGTGTATGATAACGGCGCGTTTAGAGAAACTTTTGCATGAAGGCTTTTATGGTGTGGTGACAACGAAGGAGAGCGCATAATGGAATGGGTATGGCAGTTGCTGGATAACATTCAAAAAAGCCATGTTTTTGAGAAGTTGCAAAGCTTAGCCCCGTTTGACTGGTGTATGTTGTTTGCCTTGCTATTTGGAATATCCTATGGCAGCCGTCAGGGTGTTAGCAATATGTTCTCCCATGTCCTTAGTCTTTTGCTGACCGGGTTGGTTGCCATGAGTTTTTATGAAAAAGGGGCGGCAGTATTGAACGATAGGGCTTACTTTATTCCTCTCGAAGCGGCAAAACCCATTATTTTCTTTTTAACCAGTGTTTTTGTTTGGGTTTCGAGTGCTTGGTTGTTCAGCCTTGTTGGCAAGTTCGCGCGTATCGAAATCTCCGGAATTCTAAAGCCCATTGGAGGGATGTTTCTCGGAGCTTTTCATTTTATTCTTTTGATGAGTTTGATTGTTCAGTTCTTTCTCTTTTTTCCCGCGGAATCTATTCAAAAAATCTTCAAATCCGGACAGACTTATTCCGGATATGCGATTTCGAGAGTTCTGCCCGACCTGTACCGGATGATTGTGATGCCTAAAGAGGAGCCCTCGGCATCCATCCCAGTTCGCAAAACATTTAAGACGCGCCAGGCCAACTAAACGCGAAAACTATGCAACGAGAATCCGGCGGGACTCGGTATGACGAGAATGTTGTTGAAAAAGTAGCTTCCGCCAACGATATTGTCGAAATCATTTCTCAGTTTATTCCTCTCAAGCGATCTGGAAGAAACCTCAAGGCTTGTTGCCCTTTTCACCAGGAAAAAACCCCGTCTTTCATGGTTCAACCCGAAAAACAGCTCTATCATTGTTTTGGTTGTGGTGCCGGCGGCGATGTGTTCAGTTTTTTGATGCGTTATGAGAATCTTACTTTTCCGGAAGCTTTAAAAGCACTCGCAGATCGTGCGAATATCGCTTTGCCGGAGCGGCGAGGTTTCAAAGAAGAATCTTCCGGTCTGAAAGAAAAACTTTATGATGTGTGCCAGGTCGCATCAAATTTTTATCATGAACTGCTTTTGAAAGATATCGGTGCGCCAGCGCGTGCGTATCTGGCCAAACGGAAAATCTCGGAAGAGATCATTGGTGAATTCAAGCTTGGTTGGACGCCGATGGAATGGCGGACTCTTTTCGATTATTTAACTAAAAAAGGTTATTCCGAAAACCTTCTCAAACAGGCGGCGCTCATTCAACAGTCATCGAAAGGGAATTATTACGATACCTTTCGCGGGCGGCTTATGTTTCCGATACTTAACCTCCAAAACAAAGTCATCGCATTCGGCGGACGATTGATTGCTGAAGCAGACGGGCCTAAATATCTCAACTCACCCGAGACGCCTATTTTTTCAAAGAGGCGGGAACTTTTTGGTCTCAATCTTGCCAAGAAATTCATTGATCGGGAATGGCCGAATCTCATATTAGTGGAAGGGTATATGGATTTTCTGGCACTTTATCAGCATGGATTTAAAAATGCCGTGGCAACATTGGGAACCGCGTTAGGCGAGGACCATGTTCATCTCATGAAGCGTTTTGTGGAAGAGGTCATCGTTGTCTATGATGGGGATAAAGCAGGAGAGGCTGCGGCGCTTCGCGGACTGGAAATATTGTTGGAAGGCGGAATGCAGGTGAAATTAGTGAACCTGCCGGAGGGAGAAGATCCGGATGATTTTTTGAATCGTCACGGCAGGGATGCTTTTGCTTCCTTGCTCAAAAGCTCTAAGGATTTTTTTGATTACAAGCTTCAGCTTATGCTTGCACGATATCCACGACAAGATGCGCTTGGTCTTTCAAAAATTTGCCGGGAAATGTTCGAAACATTTCTCAAGATCAAGAACACAGTGGTGTTGTCAGAATATTTTAACCGGCTTGCCCGCACTTTGAACGTGGATGAAAATTCTTTGCGTACGGAGTATTCTTATTTGAACCATAAAAGCGGTGTGTCGCGCGAACGCCCCAAAGAAGTTGCTTCGGGAAAGCAGCCTTTCTTGCCTGCACAAGAGGAGCTGATGCTGATCGTTCTCATGGCTGAAGTCCCACCGCTGTGTGAACGGGCTTGTGAAGAAATTCAGGATACGGACCTGAAAACGCCGGCGTTGCAAGCCATTTTTCAACATTTGCGAGAGGCTTATGAGCAAAATAAAAAGCTTTCTTTTTCAATTCTTCTCAATCGCATTCAGGATTTGAAGTGCCGGGAACAACTGGTTGCGGTGATGACTTCCATGGATGATACCGCCGAGCGGGAGAAAATTTTTGAAGATTGTATTCGGCAGATCAAACAAAAGAAAATTACCGTACGTCTTGAGGAGCTTCGTCGATTGATCTCAAAGGCTGAGTCTGAGGGGGACGTCGTACAATTGCAAGCCCATACTCAGGAGTATCAGTCTCTGCTTCATCGCTTGCGGTAGCCTTCTTGATTCCGCAGGCTCATTAAAAACCTTTAAGCTTATGGCTATTCATGCGCATTTCTCATTAAGAACAAAATAAATTATTCTCTTGGTTTCTAGGGGCAAGGTAATTATAATACCCAGTTCTATGAAAAGACCTTCTTCAAAACCCACCAAAACTATGTCTAAAAAGCAACTCTTGAAGAGTAGCACCAAGACGAAACCAGCCATGGACGTTACGGCTAAAGAGGGTAAGAAAATCGTAACGGCACCTAAAAAACAAAAAGAAATCATTACAAGTCTTCTGTCTTTGGGTAAAAAACAAGGATTTGTGACCATTGAGCAAATGAAGAAAAAACTTCCTGAGGACATGAATAATGCCGAGAAAGTCGAAGAAATCATAGGTGTTCTTACGGAAAAGGGAATTGAAGTTACGAGTCAAACCATGGGGGAGCAGGCCAAGCCATCAACGGAACCGATTCAGGATGTAGAGGCCAAAAAGACCAAGGATTCCGAGTTGGAAGAGGATGCAGCGATCGAAGAATACGAACGTGTCCGTATTGATGACCCGGTTCGAACCTATTTGCGTCAAATGGGACAAATCTCGCTTTTGACGCGGGAACAGGAAATTGAAATTTCCAAACGAATTGAAGCTTGTGAAGAAGATTTGAAAAGGGTTGTCTATCAGACCCAGGCAGCGCGTTTTGAGGTTCTGGAGCTTGCAAAAAAAATCACGGACGGACAAGTCCAGCTTGATGCCATTATTGATGAGGATCAAGAGGTGAAAATCCAGTTTATCAAGCGTAAGCTCAAATTGTTAATCCGTAAATTTCGTGCGTCACGGAAGAAAGCGAATGTGGTCGAGCTTTTGATCCAGTTTAATCTCAGCATCGGTATTGTTGAACAAATTATCGCGAATCTTCGGGCTAAGCTTCGGGAATTAAAGAAAAACCGTGACGACATCAAAAAATTGCGTCGGCATGCGGTTCGCGGCCAAATCGGAAAAATCGAAGAGCGTAACCGACAGATTCTTTCCGAATTAGGTGAACCGGAAGAAAAGCTTTTGGAACATTTCAAAGCCATCGTTCGTAAGGAATGGGAACTTTCTAAAGCCAAGAAAGCTTTGGTGGCCGCCAATCTCCGCCTTGTGGTCAGTATTGCAAAAAAATATACAAATCGTGGGCTTTCTTTTTTGGATCTGATTCAGGAAGGGAACATAGGCCTCATGAAGGCCGTTGATAAATTCGAATATAAACGAGGGTATAAATTTTCGACTTATGCAACTTGGTGGATCCGCCAAGCTATCACGCGATCCATCGCGGATCAGGCGCGTACCATCCGTATTCCCGTGCATATGATCGAAACGATCAATAAATTTTTCCGCGCTTCACGGCATCTAGTTCAGGAAACCGGTCGTGAGCCGACGCCGGAAGAAGTCGCCCAAGTCATGAGGATGCCGGTTGAGAAGGTAAAAGGGATTTTAAAAATTGCCCAGGAGCCGATCAGTCTTCAGACGCCGATTGGTGACGAAGGCGATACGAGCTTTGGGGATTTTATCGAAGATAAGTCCGCAGTTTCTCCTGCCAATGCCACCGCCTATAGCATGTTGAAAGAACAAATGGATGATGTCCTGATGACGCTGACCGAGCGTGAGGAGAAAGTGCTGCGTTTGAGATTCGGTATCGGGGACGGTTATCCGCGCACTTTGGAAGAGGTGGGGCACATTTTTAATGTCACGCGTGAGCGTGTTCGTCAAATTGAGGCTAAAGCCTTAAGGAAATTACGCCATCCCACGCGTTCCAGAAAACTCAAGAATTTTCTGGATATTAAGCTTAGCGAGTAATACAATTTCACAGAAGAGTACTCAAGGGAAAAGGATTTTTTGACGATTCTTTAAGTGTTATAAAAAATGAGGTCCTAATGGCCGAAAACAAAAAGTGCATTCTTATCATTGATGATGAGGATGATGTTTGTCAGATAGTTAAAGAGAAATTTGAACATAGCGGCTACCAAGTCTTGATGGCCAATGATGGTGCCGAAGGTTTCAAAAAGACAGAAGAAGGGAAACCTGATTGTGTGCTTCTTGATATACGAATACCCAAAGGGGAAGATGGACTGACATATCTTCGGAAATTACGTTCTTACCGCAATGATGATCTTCAAGAGCAAGCGCGCATGCGAAAGACGCCTGTGATCATGCTGACGGGGGCTGGCGCGACCATGCAGCCTCTTTTTGAGCTCGAGCAAATCAGTGGTTTCATCGAGAAACCTTTTGATTTGGCTAACCTTCAAAGTAAAGTTGAGCACGTTCTCAAGATTCGCTAGCACCGTTTCATTTTAATATGCATGGGTACACGGTATCGTCATAGAAGCATTTTTAATTTGTGTCCTTCAATGCTAGTCAAGTCATCCCAGTAGAGTCGATTGTCCATTGCAATTCTCTTCCTGATTCGCTATTCTAATCCGCAAAACAAGAGCATCAAGTGGCTGTTGGTTTTCAGTTTTTAATTCATTATAAAAGTTAAAATGATTCGAGTTGGCAATAGTCAGGTTTAGATCCTCGCCGCCAACGTCCCAAAATGCCGACGAGGAAGGTTAAAGCATATCTTTCTATGGCGGGCCGTCCGAAAGGACTGGATCCCTAGAAAACAACAATTTTGGGCCCGTAGCTCAGTCGGTTAGAGCAGGCGACTCATAATCGCTCAGGAAAATTTTCGCAACCCTTTGAGATTCATCATAATCCTTTTTTCCTCCAAAACTTAGCTCTCTTCTTCCTTTTGCTCCACTCTGCCCGTTTAGACCCTGAAAACCTTTCGCTAAGGGAACAATATGGGAACAGGGGGGTGTCTCTCGCCATACACACTTTACCCCACCCCCGGGTATCACAGTTATTCCTCGCATTGATAATTCAGCCAATTTTTGAAACCTGATAGCTTCTGCATAAACTTGCTATATCAATGTCCTAGTATGTCCTAGGCTGTCCTATTGAAGTATGCTCGACTATCCTTTAAGCTTTAATCCTCCTTATGAAGATAAAAATTTTAGTTCTTATTTTGTTGCTCCTTCCGTTCCTCACTCCCAACGCTCATGCTGTAGTATTTGAATGGTCAATCGCAGATGGTGGAAATGGGCATTTTTATGAAAGGAACGATACAAATTTATCTTGGCATGATGCTGAAACTTATGCTGAAGGATTAGGGGGCTATCTTGGAACTATTACTTCTCAAGCTGAGCAAAATTTCGTTTGGAGCAATTTAGGACTCAACGAAGAATTTATTTGGCTCGGAGGAACAGATGAAGTTCTGGAAGGAACTTGGAAGTGGGTCACAGGCGAAACCTTTTGGATTGGAGGAATCGACGGATATTCAGTTGGTGGTGCTTATAACAACTGGGGGAAAAATGGATTGATTCAATCTGAGCCTGACAATATTGGACAAGGTCAAGATTATCTCGTATTTTTTCCAGGTGGTCTTGGTGGGCATAATGGCGAATGGGATGATTATGGACTTCCCGATTACAATCACCTCAAGCCATCAATTATTGAATATAACTCTTCGCCTACAGCCATTCCCGAACCCTCAACAATCCTGCTGATGCTTTCTGGACTACTGGGCTTACCATTTGTGAGGAGGAAAAAGTGAAAAAGCTATTACTCACCGCTCTCTTGCTGCTTCTATTTGCCACTCCCGCTCATGCCATTACCATGTTTGGCTATGATTTTGAGGATACTGCTTTTA
>JAKLFP010000013.1 GCA_022711115.1 Candidatus Omnitrophota bacterium
ATATGGAGATATTGACGAAATCCGGGGTGAACTGGACGGGGATTGACGCGATGTCGAAGGGCGGGGTGAACTGGTCGGATCTTGGGGTGATGTCGAGGGCGGGAATGAACTGGACGGGGATCGACGCTCTGTCGAAGAACGGGGTGAACTGGTCAGATCTACAGTCGCTCTCTCGTGCGGGGGTGAACTGGACAGGTATTGATGCGTTATCGAAGGGAGGGGTGAACTGGTCTGATATGGAGCTGATGAGCAAAACGGGGTTGAACTGGACTGGGATCGACGCATTATCGAAAGCCGGGGTGAACTGGTCAGACCTGCAGGTAATGACAGAAATCGGGATGAACTGGACCGGGATCGATGCGTTGTCGAAGAACGGGGTGAACTGGTCTGATCTTCAAGTGCTCTCTCGTGCCGGGGTGAACTGGACGGGGATCGATGCAATGTCGAAGGGCGGGGTGAATTGGTCGGATATGCAGGTATTTTCGAAGCTGGGCATTAATTGGTCAGATTTCAATGTGTTATCGAGATCGGGCATCAACTGGTCGGATATGGATGTGCTGTCGAAAGCCGGTATTAATTGGTCGGATGTTCAAACGCTTTCGGCGACAGGGGTGAACTGGACGGGTATCGATTCTCTTTCGAAAGCCGGGGTGAATTGGTCTGACCTGCAGGTAATGACAGAAATCGGGATGAACTGGACTGGGATCGATGCCTTGTCAAAGGCCGGGGTGAATTGGACGGGAATTGATGCCTTATCAAAGAGCGGCGTGAATTGGAGCGGGATGCAGTACTTGGCTACTGTCAACTGGACTGATTTGGAGGTGCTGACGAAATCCGGGGTGAACTGGACCGGGCTTGACGCGTTGTCGAAGGGCGGGGTGAACTGGTCGGATCTTGGTGTGATGTCCAGGAACGGGATGAACTGGACCGGGATTGATGCGATGTCGAAAGGCGGGGTCAATTGGGCTGACATACAGTCCCTCTCCGCGGCAGGTGTTAACTGGACCGGCATGGACGCATTATCGAAGGCAGGCGTGAACTGGTTAAATATGGAGCTAATAAGCACAACCGGGGTCAACTGGACCGGGATCGATGCCTTATCCAAAGGCGGGGTGAACTGGACCGGGATTGATGCGATGTCCAAAGCCGGAGTGAATTGGGCTGATATCCAATCGCTTTCACAGGCAGGCGTCAATTGGACCGGTATTGACGCGATGTCAAAGGCTGGGGTGAACTGGTCCGACCTGCAGGTCCTTTCAAAGATGGGTATCAACTGGAAGGACTTGGCGGCGATGACCGGCGGCGGGGCGAATTGGGAAGATTTGGGCGCCCAGACCAAAGCCCAAATCAATTGGGGAGGTATGAGAACTCTTTCTCAGAGTGGTTTTAATTGGGTTACCTTGCAGCCTCAATTAACCGAGATTGGTGCCGATGCATCTTCAGCTAATGTTCAAGCAACTTCAGCTAACGTCTACGCATATACAGCTTCCGCTGTTCTTAACAATTTGACTAATAATGGCCTCAACGCAACTACGTTTAATAATTTATTGAAAACCATGGCTGATTCGCAAGTGAATTGGGCAGATGTGGGGCGGATGACGACGCTCGGCATGAATTGGACGGGGATTGACGCGATGAGTCAAGCCGGAGTTAACTGGATGGGAATTGATGCCCTATCCAAGGGTGGCGTCAACTGGACCGGGATCGATTCGATGTCGAAAGCCGGGGTAAATTGGTCGGATGTGGAGTTTCTGAGCAAAACCGGGGTGAATTGGACGGGGATCGATGCGATGTCAAAGAGCGGCATGAACTGGACGGGGATGGATGCAATGTCGAAGGCCGGGGTGAATTGGACCGGTATTGATGCGATGTCGAAATCCGGCGTGAACTGGAGCGGGATCGATGCCTTATCCAAGAGTGGGGTCAATTGGACGGGTATTGATGCGATGTCAAAGGCCGGGGTGAATTGGTTAGACATGGAGGTTTTCAGCAAGACGGGCATCAACTGGACAGGTATCGATGTGTTATCGAAAACCGCAGTGAACTGGTCTGATATTGCGACTATCCGGACTGCTGTAGGGACCAGCGCGGACACTAAGGATGATCCTACGATTTTCGGGCGTATCGCCTATTTGGCCGAAGTATTTAATGGTTTAGATGTGACTGCCATGCAAGAGATGGTGAATACGATGAAAGACCTGAAGGCGCAACTGGCAGGTACAAATTTTTCAGCTATGACAGAACAGTTGCAAATCATCACGGACGGGGGTGTCAACTGGTCAGACCTTGGCAGGATGACGGAGATTGGAATGAACTGGACAGGGATTGACGCCATGAGCAAAGCCGGGGTGAACTGGACGGGAGTTGATGCCATGTCTAAAGTCGGGGTGAACTGGTCCGATATGGAGTTTTTGAGCAAGATAGGCGTGAATTGGACCGGGCTTGACGCGTTATCGAAGGGAGGGGTGAACTGGTCGGATCTTGGGGTGATGTCGAGGGCCGGAATGAACTGGACGGGGCTTGATGCGTTATCGAAGGGTGGGGTGAACTGGACGGGGATCGATGCGATGTCGAAAGCCGGGGTGAACTGGACGGGGATCGACGCGATGTCGAAATCCGGAGTGAACTGGACTGGGCTTGACGCACTGTCGAAGGGCGGGGTGAATTGGACCGGAATTGACGCGATGTCGAAATCCGGCGTGAACTGGACCGGGGTTGATGCCATGTCCAAAGGCGGGGTGAACTGGTCTGACATTCAAGCGCTTTCAACGGCCGGCATGAACTGGTCCGACATGCAGGTGCTTTCAGAGACAGGCATCAATTGGATGGGTTTGGACGCTTTATCAAAAAGTGAAGTGAATTGGGAAGACATCCAGATCCTTTCACAGACAGGCGTCAATTGGGACGGGATCGATGCGTTATCAAAAGGTGGTGTTAATTGGTCTGACATTCAGGTGCTTTCGGCGATCGGGGTCAATTGGACGGGTATGGATGTTTTATCGAAATCCGGGATCAATTGGGCCGAGATACAAGTCCTTTCCAAGGTTGGAGTCAACTGGAGTGATTTTGAAGAAATGAGTCAAATGGGGATCAATTGGGCAGATATTCAAAAGATGTCGGCGGAGGGTGTCAATTGGACTGGGATCGATGCGATGTCGAAAGCCGGGGTGAACTGGACGGGGATCGACGCGTTATCGAAGGGCGGGGTGAATTGGTCGGATCTTCAGTCGTTTTCTCAATCCGGTATTAATTGGAATGGCTTGCGTGCCTTGTCAGGGAGCGGGATTAATTGGGAAGGGATGCAACTTCTTGCGAATGCCGGGGTAAACTGGTCTATTCTTCAATACATGGGTATGGTGAACTGGACGGATATGGAAGTTTTGAGCAAAACCGGGGTGAACTGGACAGACATGAATGCCTTATCAAGAGCTGGAGTGAATTGGCTCGATATTGGATCGATGTCGAAAACCGGAGTGAACTGGCAGGGGATCGACGCCCTTTCGAAGGGCGGGGTAAATTGGTCGGATGTGGAGGCTATGAGCAATGCCGGCATCAACTGGATCGAAATCGATTCTTTATCCAAAGTAGGAATCAATTGGTTTGATATACAGACTCTTTCAAAGACCGGCATTAACTGGATGGGCATGGATGCCCTGTCAAAAGCAGGAACGAATTGGAGCGGGATCGATGCCTTATCCAAAGGTGGCGTGAATTGGTCGGGAATTGATGCCTTGTCCAAAGCAGGTATGAATTGGCAAGGATTCGATCCCTTGTTTGCCGTGAATTGGTCGTCTTTCGGCGCCTTGCTCGGAGTGAATTGGTCGGCGTTTGATACGTTGCTCGGAGTGAATTGGGATAGCATTTCAAGTATGGCAAATACCGGGATTAATTGGGCTGGTCTTGCAGTCTTGTCGGAAGCCGGGGTGAATTGGGCAGACCTTCAAAGGATGACAGAAATGGGGATCAACTGGAATGATATCAGCCGTTTGACGGATGAAGGAATCAATTGGAGCGATATTCATCGGATGTCTGAAGTGGGTATGAATTGGCAAGATCTTGCGAAACTTGCGGCGGGCGGGGTCAATTGGGATGGTTTGGCCAAATTATCTGAGTCCGGTGTCAATTGGAACGCTTTAATTGAGTTGACCGAAGCTGGCGTAAACTGGGCTGATATGGCTGCAATGACCAGGGCCGGAGCGAATTGGGAAGGGCTTGGTTCACAAACTCAAGCTGGCATCAATTGGTCTGGGATTGCAGCTTTGAGCGCATCACAAGTAAATTGGGTCGAGATCAAAATACTTGGCGGTAAGGCAAATACGATCGAAGATATTTCCGGCACAACTTTTACGATTTTAGAAACAGTCAAGAGCATTCAAGAAACTCTCGGGACCACGAAAGGTCAAACGCTTACGGATAGGATGGCCGAAATCGAAGGATTGCTAAGCAAAGTCGAGGAATTTGCCGTATCAATTGCCAAGGAAAGCACGGATACCAATAAGAAGGCTGAAGAATTGGTCAATCGTTTGGTGGCTTTGGCGAATGACCAGGCTAAAGCGCTTGGTTTCATCGGGGATGAAATTAAGAAGTTGCCTGCTGCGCTGGCAGGAAACATGGGAGATGTCCAGGGAAAACTGGAAGAGATCAAGGCTTACCTGCTAGCGATTAAAGAAGCAACGGATGCCGCTGCGCGGGAAAAAGTTGGCGACGATAAAGAGCAGCCTGTGGCTATCGTGAAATCCTGGCTTGAGATTGGCGAAGAGCAAAAATAAAAAATACACGAGGTATGGGTTTTGGAGGAAAAACAGCAACAGAAAAAATCCCGTAGGATTTTTGAGGTGCCATGCGCGGCCATCCTTAGGGTCTGGGGCTAAGTAGTCGTTAACTTATTAGTTCACCTTTCATACGGAAGGATCAAAAGACGTGTGCAGGATACAAAAAAACATGCAGCGACATTTATTCTGGGCAGTCCTCTTACTGTCCATGATCGGGGATGTCTATGCGGCCGGAGATCTCAAGTTCAAGATTCTTGTCGTGAATCCTTCCTCTACCAAAAATTCCAAATCGGTCATTTCTCAAGCCCTACCCTCTGAGATCGATCCAAATCAGGATGTGATTGACAAGGCCGGGCTGGACATCAAATTTGATGCTGATAAAAAGATGTATTTGATTACCAAAGAAGTCGAGCTAAAACCCAAAGAAACTCGTACTTTTGAACTTCGCGTACGGGATGTGTGGCAGATTACTCCCGACCAAATGGAAGAGACCAAGAAGAGTCTTGAAAATCAAATCGAGACGCTCAAAGGCACAAAATACTACGAGACCGGCAAGCTTTTATTTCAAAAAGCCCAAGAAGGGCTAGATCGGATTATGGAAGAACAGAGCAAATCTGTCGGGGTCAAACAGCACATAGAACTCTACAGAGCTCATGTCAAACAGCTTGAGGATATAAAGGCCAACGCATTGTCGCTTGATGCCATGCGTCGTTTGGAGGCAGAGAGAAAGAGGGAGGCTAATGAAGCGCGGTTTGTTGTGGAAGCAGAAAATCCTTCCCCGGAACCACGGTCCATCACTGTCCGGTCTCTATTACCCAAAGAAATCACGCCAGACGATGTGATTGATAAGCAGGATTTTGATCTTCTCTATGATCAATCACAAAAAGCTTATGCGCTTGAAAAACAAGATCAGTTTGCCGGCAGGGAAAAAAAGAAATATATTTTTACGGTCAGGGATATCTGGCATATTCCGGATGAAAATTTACAATTTTATAAGCTCCAAACGGAAAAACTTGTCAGTATGTTCAAAGATACACCCTATCTCAAATATGCTGACGAGCAAGGTCAAATGATCCTGGGGCTGCTTGCTGAAATCAATGAGTTGCAGACCGAAGTATCGTCCTCTTTTTCGCTTGAGGAGCGCATGAGGGCTTTTATTCTCAACAGCCAGAGGCTGGAACTTGTGAAAGCAAAGATTCATAATCTGCAGCAGCTTTTGCCCGAGATCACCATTGATAAGGACGAAGGGAAGATCATCCAAAATCTCAAACTTTTAATCAAAAAACTGGCTGAAATCAAAGATCTTGTTTTGGTGGCCATGGGTGTTCAGCCGAACAAGGCCGCTACCTGGTGGATTATCTTTGGGATCATCTTATTTCTTGCTGCTATCACGATCATTTTCTATGTGACCTGGATCAAAAAGCTTCAGGAAAGCAAGTGGGGGAAAAAGGTGCTTGAAGCCAAAAAAGGGGACGAGATCCCCAAGCCCAAAGGACCCGTAGCAACAGCCTAACCAGACGGAAAGAAATAAAAATTTGAAGAGGGAAGTATGAGTGAATTAAGGTATAAAGAGAGGGGTATCATCAAAGCGGTCAGCGGGTGTATTACCCAAGTGACCGGTCTTCAGAATTGTTTTTTGGGCCAGCTTGTGCGTTTCGGCTATGGGACCGAAGGTATCATCATGGGTTTCGATCTAAGCGTTGCCCAAATTCTGATGGTGAAGGAAAATGAACCGCTCGCCCCTGGAAATCCAGCTTCGGCGACCCTTGAACCCTTCAACATGCCGGTGGGGGCTGCAGCGATCGGAAGGATTATGAATCCTTTGGGAGAGCCTATGGATGGTTTGGGGCCGATCAAATTTGAAGAATTCATTCCTTATTTCAATACGGCGCCTGCGATTATGGACCGTTTGCAATTGAGCCGTTCCTTTGAAACAGGCGTTAAATTGATTGATACTATGCTGCCGCTTGGGAAGGGGCAACGGTCGTTAATTCTTGGTGATAAAATGACGGGAAAGACAACCGTGGGGACGGATATTATTCTCAATCAGAAGGGCAAAAAAGTCATTTGTATTTATTGCGCCATTGGGAAGACAACGTCCCAAATGGGAAAAGTTGTTTCTCTTTTAAAAGAGAAGGAGTGTTTCGAATATACCATTATTATGTGTGCCCCAGCTTCCAGTTCCCCGGGTCAACAGTATCTGGCACCTTACGCGGCTTGCTCCATTGGTGAATATTTCAGGGATCGTGGGCAGGATGTCTTTGTGTTCTTTGACGATTTTACGAAACATGCCTGGGCTTATCGAGAGCTTTCTCTCTTGATGGGAGTTCCTCCCGGACGCGACTCCTATCCCGGAGATATTTTCTTCCTCCATTCCCGTATGATAGAAAGAGCCGCTCAATTAGATGAAAAACACGGGGGGGGGTCTATGACCTTTATCCCTGTTGTTGAACTTCAAGAAGGAGATTTGACGTCTTATGTTCCGACAAATCTTGTGTCAATGACGGATGGGCAGTTATTTCTCAATGCGTCACTTTTTAATGAAGGATTCCGTCCTGCCGTGGATGTCGGTCTTTCGGTATCACGTGTAGGAAGTAAAGTACAGTGGAAGATCACCAAGAAAGTTTCCAGTTCACTGCGTATGGAATTCATCCAATTTAAAGAGCTATTGCGTGCGAGCAAATTGCAGGCTTCCGGTCAATCCGAGGAAACCCGCGAATCACTCCGGGCCGGCAAAGTACTTCAAGCTATCTTGACACAACCGGCCAATTCCCCGGTTCCCATCGAGATCCAGATCATGCTTATGTATGGTAAGAATGAAAAAATGTTTAATGAGTTTGAAGCGGCGCATATGCAGGATTTTCTTGTCGGATTTGAAGAGCACGCCAAAAAAAATGATCCCACGCTTTTTGCGCTTATCAGGGAAAAAAAAGAGTTGAACGATGAAATTAAAAAACGTATTACCCGCGTAGTCCAAGATTATGCGGCTGTGATTAAGCAGAAATTCCAAAAAGCGGAAAATGAAGCGTCGGTTGAAGTAGCTTAAGGTGCTTTTATGGAAATGAAATTTAACCTTTTAGTGATGAGTTTAAAGGGAGTGGCATTTGATGACGAGGTGGAATCCGTCTATTTGACGTCGGATGACGGCGAGTTTGAACTTTTACCGTTTCATCATCCGTTGGTGGCTTCCATCCCGGAGGGGGAGCTCAAGATCGCGGGGAATGATCCCATTCCCATCACGATCGGGATCCTGACCTTTAAAGATAACCGTTGCTGTGTTGTTGCAGAAATTGATCCTAATTTCCAAGGTTATAAACTAAGATGGGACGTTTAGCCAGGAGGGATATCGGGCATGCAAAATTTAGTTGTGATCATTATCATGTTTATTGCGGTGATCGGGCCTTCGATCGTCATTGCAATCGTAGGCGCGGCCACAGTGAAAGCGCTAGGAAGAAATCCTTCCGCAGCGCCTAAAATATATCTTGGAGTTATTTTGATGCTGGTTTTCGCGGAAGCGGCATCGATTATTTCGCTTCTCGTTGTGTTTCAAATCTTTGTGCCAAGAACTTAAAGAGAGGGGAAAATATGTTTATCGTTGGATTTGTATTGATACAAATCGTGGTATTTGGTGTGCTGTATTATGCTTTCAAAAAGATCACAGGCGGTGATACGGAAAATGCCGTTAAAAGATTAAGCGTTGTTTATGAGGATCTTGTTAAGAAACAAAAAGATCTTACGGAAAAAATTGAGGAGGGTGAAAGAGAACTTCAGGCCAAGAAGGAAGAAGCTGCTGCCATCGCGGAGAAGCTGGCCACTCAGGCGCTGGAGGAAGTTCGCAAGAAAGAAGAAGAAGTCCTTAGGAAGGCGCGGGCAGAAGCCGATGAGATTTTGGCAAAGGCGCATGGGTCCCGTGAGGCTCTTTTTCATGACCTCGAAATCGAAGCGAACAAGAAGATGATCGATTTTGTTGCGGACCTTCTTAAGGTCGTTCTTGACAGCAAAACAAGCGCTCTTATCCATGGCCAGTTCGTCAGAAATTTCATTGAGCAAGCAAAAAAATCAGACCTTGCTTCCGTCGATGCGGCGGGACAATCTTTTGTTCTGCGAGCGGCCATGCCGCTTAAAGAAGAAGAAAGAGCCGAAATCAACAAGATACTTTCCGAAAAGCTTGGAGCTGCAGATATTAAACTTGAAGAGGTCCAAGACGAAAAGCTGGTTGCAGGTATTGCTTTGCAGATCGGGTCGCTGATCTTAGAAGGAAACTTCGCCAATTCGGTGAAGGACGCAGCTATTCAGCGTAAAGAAAAATTAAAATCCTAGCATTTTTATTTTAAACGATGGAGCAACAGGACTGGATTGCTGCTTCATTCAATGAATCTCAAAGTAGTCATAGAAGAAATAAATAGAGAGAGCAATATTTTATGGGAAAAGTAACGAGGCTTAAAGGCGATCTGGATGACGTGGACGCACTTCTGGAGATTATTTCGGTTATCAAGGACGTCGCGACGAACCGTTTTTTCACTTTTGCTCAAAGAAAAGCGAATTTTCAGAAGTTTTTTGAAGTCTTTATGGATTTTTTCCAAATCGTACAAAACATCGAGACGGAATGTCCGTTGCTAAGAAACGACAATAAAGGAGTTACTCTTTTTATCGTCTCGTCGGATCAGGCTTTCATGGCTCAGCTGAACAGCCGTCTTACGAGTCTTGCGTTGCAGCAGTCTGAGAAAAATCCGGGAGCTGCGATCGCTTGTTTGGGCAAACGCGTTGCTGAAAAACTCAGGGCTGTGGGCCTTACCAATATCGAAAAAATATTTACGACGGATCAATACCCTGACCGCTATACGCTCTCGCTCGCTATCCGGGAATATTTGGTAAGCCGTATTATGGAGGGACATGCGGGGAAAGTGATTTTAATCCACTTATGGGCGAAAAATTTCACAATCGTAAAACCACGTATTTTGACACTTTTGCCTGCGTCGGAACTTATTCGAACGGGGGGAGGGGATATTACGGAAGAGGATGGACAAGAGATGGATGGTCAGAGCCGTGAGGATAAATACAAGCTTCTTCTGGAATCGCCGCCGGATAAGATCATGAAGGCACTTGCGGATATTTGGATCCATTCCCGCCTGTTTGAGCTTCTCAGCGATATTCTTTTGGTGGAAGCGGCGATTCAGGCGCAACAATTGGAATCGGCCATGGAATCTCTGGGATCGGAAAAAAAAGGGCTTTTGGTCAGTTTCCGAAAGGCCGGGCGTGACGAAATGAACAAGGCGATGCGCGAAGTTTTTACCCAATCGGGTGTTGCTAAAGGCGGTAGACGATAATGGAAAGCGATATAAAGCATACCACACAGAATCAAGAGGCACCGGCAGAGGGTGTCTTTGGAAGGGTGATCAGCGTTCGAGGCCCGGTTGTGGACGTGCGTTTCGAGCAGGTAAGCGATCTGCCGGCTCTTTACGACGTTCTTATCGGACAATCTTTTGACAGAAGAAAAATCGTTTTAGAAGTTGCGGAACATTTGAGTAAGAATGATGTCCGCTGCATTTCGCTTTCCGAAACTTTAAATTTGCAATTAAACTCCAAAGTATTAAATACGCGAAAGCCTGTTTCGATTCGCACAGGAGATGAGCTTTACGGGCGGATCATCAATGTGTTTGGCGATCCTGTGGACAATATGGCGTCTTTTACGGGCACGTCCTTTAAAGTGATCCGGCGTCCGCCGCGTCAGGAAGAATTTAACTTAAAAAGTAAATTTACGACAAAGCCTCAGTTTCTGGAAACAGGTATTAAGTATCTTGATATTCTTTACCCGCTTTGTAAAGGAAGTAAGATGGGAATTCTTGGAGGTGCGGGTTGCGGCAAGAGCGTTGTGATTCTGGAGCTGATCAATAATATCGTCAAAAAACATGACGGAGTCTGCATTTTCACCGGTATCGGAGAACGTATTCGCGAAGGAAACGATCTTTTTTGCGAATTGCGTGATAATAATTTACTTAGAAAAGTGAAACTGGTTTTCGGTCAGATGAATGAACCGCCGGGAGCTCGTTATGAGTGCGTTAATACAGGGATCACCCTTGCCGAAGATCTGGCGGAACAAAATAAAGACGTACTTCTATTCATGGATAATGTTTTTCGTTTTATCCAGGGAGGACAGGAGATCTCGACTTTGCTCGGCCGTGTTCCCGGAGAATCGGGATATCAACCCACTCTGCAATCAGAGGTCAATTCCGTGCAGGAGCGAATCCGTTCGATCCCGGGCTATGGTTCGATCACGTCCCTGCAAGCTGTTTATGTGCCGGCAGATGATATGACCGATCCTTCGGTGGTTGCCATTTTCAGTTGCTTGGACGGGGCCTTGGCCCTTTCCCGTGATCTCGCACAACGCGGTTTTTATCCCGCCATTGATCCTTTGAGAAGCAGTTGCTCAAATTTGGATCCTCGCATTGTAGGGCAAAGGGCGTACAACATCAGTCAGAAGATGATGGCTCTTTTTGCGAAACATAATTCGCTCAAGAGAATCGTCCAGGTCGTTGGTGTCGAAGAGTTGCCCAAAGAGGATCAGCTTGAATACAAACGCGCGGAAAAAATGTTGAATTTTATGACACAGCCATTCACTGTGGGTGAGGCGTTCACCGGGAAAAAAGGGGAGTTTGTGTCGGTGGGGGATGCGGTAGATGATTGTGAGGCGATCATTGCCGGTGTTTATGATAAATTGCCCGCCAGCGATTTCTACCTGGTCGGGCGTGCTCCCAGAAAGAAGGAATAAAAACTTAATCATGAAAGTTGCGCCGGATAAAGCTTCCTATAAAATCCTTTTAAGCTCAGGGAGTTTTCCAAAAGAGACTCTGGATCAAGCTTTCAGACAGGCGGAATCCTCCGGAGTATCCTTTTTGCAAGTTCTTGAGGGCTCTGGCATGGCTAGTGAAGGAAAAATCCTTGAAATTTTTTCAAAAGCTACCGGTCATTCTATTATTAATCTGAAGGATACACATCCGGATCCCGAGATCTTTAAGCATATCCCCGTGAAGTTTGCTTCTTATTATAAATTTTTTCCGGTTGCTCGTGAAAATGGGAAACTCATCATCGCAACGGCCAGGATTTTGGATATCCATACGCTTGATGAAATGAGATTCGCGCTTGGTTTTGAAATCGATATTCGGTTTGCCGCAGAAAACGATATTGAAGAGATGCTTCAAAAATATTACGGGTTGGCTGCCGATACGGTAGAAAAAATCCTTTCCGAAACTCCGGCAAATGAACGTCCGGTGGCCGCAACGCATTCTCAAGACGTAGAAGATATCGAAAAACTCGCGGCTGCACCTTCGGTTGCTTATGTCGTTAACCAGATCATTCTGGATGCCTACAAAAAGCGAGCCAGTGACATACATTTGGAAGCATTGTCAACGGGGATTCGTTTGAGATATCGGATCGATGGCCTTTTGCAGGAAGCGCCTGTCCCGAGGGAATTGAAGGATTTTTTTGCGCCGATGCTTTCACGCATCAAAATTATGGCGAACCTGAATGTGGCGGAAAAACGGCTTCCTCAAGACGGAAAATTCAGGGTTAAGACACAGGAAGAAACATTGGACCTTCGCGTTTCTTTTATTCCTACGTCGAACGGCGAGAGTGTGGTGCTTAGGATTCTTCCCGGAAAGAATGTTTTTAAATTGGAACAACTCGGCTTTGACGAGAAGTATAAAAAACTTTTTGAAGACCTTCTGAATAGGCCGAATGGGATTTTGTTTGTGACAGGGCCGACCGGCAGCGGAAAAAGCACGACCCTCTATGCTGCTCTGAATCGATTGAATATACCGGGCCGGAAGATCATAACGATCGAAGATCCTGTGGAATAT
Source organism: Candidatus Omnitrophota bacterium (assembly GCA_022711115.1). GTDB lineage: Bacteria > Omnitrophota > Omnitrophia > Omnitrophales > Aquincolibacteriaceae > JAKLFP01. The sequence goes on from JAKLFP010000013.1 coordinate 12,629, forward strand.
GAATTGGATGGAGTCAATCAAATCCATGTAATGCCTGAGATCGGATTGACATTTTCAAGTGGGTTGAGAAGCATATTGCGTCATGATCCGGATGTCATGATGGTTGGAGAAGTTCGGGATCTTGAGACGGCGGATATTGCCATTCGTGCAGCGCTTACCGGGCACTTGATCCTTTCGACTTTACATACCAATGATGCCGCAAGCGGTATTACGCGTCTGCTGGATATCGGGGTGGAACCTTATTTGATTGCTTCAAGCGTTGTTGCGTTTATTGCGCAGCGTTTGGTTCGCGTGATTTGTACCCATTGCAAGGAAGAAAATATTCAAGTATCTCGTGAAATCCGGAAAATTATTACTAAGGAAAACTGGATCGGGCAGCAGGATATTCGCATTCAGCGCGGGCGTGGTTGTGATCATTGCAACGGCACGGGCTATCGAGGTCGGGTGGCGATACATGAATTTTTGGTTTTAAATGAATCCATCCGGAAGCTTGTGATGGGGCATGCTACTGCTGAGATGATTAAGATGGAAGCTATAAAGCAAGGGATGAACACTCTGCGGCGGAGCGGATGGGAAAAAGTAATGGCCGGTATCACAACGCCCGAAGAGGTTTTGGAAGCGACTGAAGCGGATGAAATCTCTCTTTCGGAACAGGAAATCGCCCAAGCCTCAAAAAAGGAATCAGCGGGAAGGGAATTCTTCGAGGCAGGACTCTCCTCGCGAGATTCACAAGATGCCAACATTTCAGAAAAAGAATTCGTGGATTTGCGCAAATTCAAGCGCGTTCGGTGCCGTGTCCCTGTCCTCTATCGGGTCATTGAATTCAGAGGGAGATCCCCAAGGGATGAAGCAATTAAAAAAAGAATTATTCAATTCGAATTCGGCGGCGTCATCGAAAATATATGCCCGGGAGGGATTTTTTTTATGACGCCGGACCGATCTCTTGAAAAGAGTACGGTTCCTGCGCAGCATGAGATGTGGAAATTCCTCGATGATGCACTCGAGGCGGGCAATGTTCTTGAACTCAAAATTAATCTTCCGGACAGGGAGAGCCCGGTTGAATGCATGGCGAGGATCTTGAGGGTGATGCATTCTGCAGAGGGAAAGAAAAATGACGAAGATCCTTCTTATAGTGTTGCCATGATGTTCCTTGCTATCAATAGTGTTGACCGTAATTCTCTCGAAAAATTCTGTCAAGCACAGGCGGTATCTGATGAAACAATTTAAATATGAGGCAAAAAAAGGCGCGGATCTAGTCAAAGGCATTTTGACCGCTGAATCGAGGGAAGATGCCATTCTAATGATTCGCGAAATGGGTTTTGACTTCTTAGCTTTGATGGACGATGAGCGCGGGGATCATTGGGATAAGTTTTTAACTGGGCTGGACCTGTTTTCGCAAAAAAAAGCAGGAAGACAAAAGCGTATTCCATGTAACATCCCTTTTATCTTTCGTGTTTTGGAGTATCACGGGGATCGTTCCCTTATTAAGGATGACAAAGAAAAACTTTCGCAATTGGTGTTTGAGGGTTTTGTCAAGAACGTTAGTGAGGGGGGGATCCTTTTTGAAACTTCCGGACAATTGCAGTCTCAGGAAAAAAAACCTGCAGAGCAGCTGGCTCCTTTTTCTGTGCTGGATATTCTGGAGCCGGGCAATGTGCTCGCACTTAGAATTAATCTTTCCAATGGGGATGCTTCCGTGGAATGTACGGCAAGAATTTTGAGGCTTATCCAGGCAAACCATGAAAGCGGTCACTGCTGTGTTCCTTTCCATATCGCGGTTGTATTCCTAAAAATTAGCGCTAGAGATCGAAATCTTTTTAGGGGAATGTCTTTGGAGATTTGACGCTGGATGAAACAGTTTAAATACGAAGCAAAAAAAGGGATGGATCTTGTCAAGGGAATCCTGTCTGCGGAGACTAAGGATGAGGCGATTGATAAGATAAATGAAATGGGACTTATTCCCGTAGAATTAGAAGAGGAGATATCTGTTGAACCGGACAGCCCGGTTTTGGGCAGAACAGGTTCTTTTTCTTCCAAAATTAGCGCTCGAGCACTTAATGTTTTTTACCGCCAGCTTAGTCGTCTCTTGAAATCAGGTGTGCCTCTTCTTCCGGCACTTGCATTGATTTCAGAGCAATTCGAAGATCCTAAACTCCAGAAGATTCTGGAGCAAATCAAAAATCAGGTAAGACAAGGAAAGTCATTTGCTGAGGTGATGGCTGGATATCCTTCGGTGTTTAACGCTTTTGCAGTTTCTATGGTTGAATTGGGAGAAAATACAGGGCATCTTGACGAAGCATTGCAACGATTGGCGGATTGCTATGAGCGACAATTAGTTACGGTCCAAAAAATCCGGAATGCATTACTGTATCCCGCTTTTATTATCTCGTTAGGCGGCTTTGCTGTTGTGTTTCTTCTTGCTTATGTTGTTCCTAAATTCACAAAGCTTTTTTCAGAACTCGGACAGACTTTGCCGTTATTGACGCGCTGCCTGATCTGGGTGAGTGATGTGGCTAAACATTCTGGTCTCGGGATCATTTTTGCTGTCGCAGTTTTTATGATTCTGATGCGGGCTCGTCTCCGTGTACGCTCGAACAAAATCCATTGGGATAAGATAAAGCTCCAACTTCCGTTACTGGGAAAGGTGATTTTTATGGCTCAATTTGCCGCTTTTTCTCGATCCGTGGAAATGCTTTTAAGAGGAGGTGTAACTCTCTTAAAAGCCATGAGAACAGCAGTTCCATCAGTTTCCAATGAAGCCATGAAAGAAGAATTAATTCACGTAGCAAACAAAGTAGAGCAGGGTGCAACTTTGAGCGAGGCTTTGAAAGCTTCGGGTTTTTTCCCTATGTTTGCAATTCATTTGCTTTTGATTGGTGAAAAGACAGGGCGTCTGGAACAATCTTTTAATGATATCGCAGATTGGTATGAACAAGAAGTGGAAGAAAATACGAGGATCCTGACCCAGCTGATTGAGCCCATAGCGATCCTGGTATTAGGCATAGCGTTAGGACTGATCGCCATGGCGATTTTACTTCCTATTTTTAGTATGGACGCAATTATTTCTTAACCGGTGAGGTTGATATGAAGAAAATACTTCTAAAATTCAAAGAACATGGTTTTTCCCTGATTGAAATCATTTTGGTTGTGATCATCATTGCGACGCTTTCGGCCATGGTTGTGCCGCGTCTTTCAGGACGTTCCGATCAGGCCAGGCAGGCAACGGCAAAAGCGGATATTGAGGTCAATATCCCGACGGCGCTTAAGCTTTATGAGTTGGATAATGGTTTTTTGCCCACCACAGATCAAGGACTCGATGCGTTGTTGCAAAAGCCGAGTACTGCGCCAACACCGGAGAATTGGAATGGACCTTATCTGGAAAAACAGTCTGTAGATCCCTGGGGGCGCGCTTATCAGTATCAAAGTCCGGGGGTGCATCGCCCGCATGATTATGATCTGTCTTCACTTGGCAAGAGTGCCAAGGACGCCAAAGATGATATTATTAACTGGATTGAGACCGAATCCCAGTCATAACATGAGACGTTTGGGATCAAGTCGGCAGTTTGGGGGAAAGAAAGGTTTCACGCTTATCGAAATCATTCTCAGCATTGTTATTCTGACTGTCGGCATCATATCCGTTCAGCGGGTATTCATCGGCTCTTTATCAGCGTTAAGTGTTATTGAGAATTGGGACCAAGCGGAAGCTCTGCTGGAAGAGAAAATATGGGACATTGAAAGAGGGGTCAAAGAAGGGGACGGGGTTCTTCCATCCTCTCAATCGAACGGAGTTCTGCTTGGAAAAATCAGGACTTATCAATACGATTTAAATATACGGGCCATAGACCGTGAAAGTAATTTTGTGGAAGCGACGCTATCTGTTTCTTGGAAGATTAGCGGGATAAAACGTTCTATAACGCGTCATTTTTATCTTATGGTGCCTTATGCGGCTTGGAAAACTTCAACGGCGTGGTTTTAGCCTCGTTGAAATGATCGTTGTGCTGGTGATTACAGCTACTTTAGGAGTTGTTCTTTACACAACTTTTGCGCAGGGAATTCGACTTTGGGTTCGGAGTGCAAAAGACCGTGGGGAATGGAAAGTTTCACTTTTAACTGAGAAAATGATCGGAGAAATGCGGAATATTTTTATGGACCCTCAGTGGGCATTTCAAGGGAATCAAGGGGAACTGAGTTTTGCCGCTTTATCTCTTGAGGGGCGGGAAGCCAAGGGGCAGACATCCAAGGTCCGACCTGTCTACCTTCATTACGTATTCGATGCGAAAAAAAAGACGATAAATGTTCAACGTTACAGCTTTACGGATCTCTTTTCTTCAAAGCCTGTCCAAAAACCTTATACGGTAGTTTTGGACAAAGTTCGAACTTTTGAATTACAGTATTATGCTTATGATACATGGGAGAAAAGATACCATTGGAAGTCGATTTGGGATAAAAAATGTTTTCCCGAGACAATCAAAATCACCATCGAACATGAACAAACAAATGATCGAAAATTAACGCGGATGGTCGATATGCCGCTAGGAAATGTATGCCGAGCATGAAAAAAGAAAATGCGTCTCAACCATCCCAAGGAGAAACTCCCAAACGTTCGGGGTTTAAAGCTCCTTTAAAGTTCGGGGCATCTTCGATAACGCTCGTTGTGTGTCTGGGGTCAGAATATCTTAAGATAGGCCATGGTCGTTATTCTCAAGGAGGGGTTAGGGTAGAAAACTTGTTGGTTGAAAAGATCGAAAAACGGAATGATGCGGAAATTGCGCAAATTCTCGCCTCCTATTGTAAGGGAAAAAAAATCAAGCCAGCGCAGGTTCTTTTTGTTCTTCCGTCGAAGCAATTTATTTTTAAAAACGTGGATATCCCTTCGACGGAAAAAGAAGAAGTTTCAAAAATTATTGATCTTCAAGCGGGACGTTTTACGCCTTACTTGCGCGAAGAAATCGTGATTGATTTTCTCTGCCTTGATACCTTGACGCAACATTTTACAAGTGTGCTTCTTTTTATTGTAAATCGGAAAATCGCGGATCGTTATGCTTCTATTTTTGAAATGGCCCGGGTGGAAGTCGACAAAGTAATTGTCGCATCTGAATGTATGGCAATGAGTTACGACAATGCCATTCAAGGCACCCCCCTCCAGGGAGCCTTGGGCGGGTTGCATATCGGCGAAGAATATTCCGAACTCACAGTTTTAGATAATCATCAAATTGTTTTTGTGCGAAGCATCCCTGTAGGTGCCTCGGCCTTCAAGAAAAACCAGGAACAAGCACGGATTGATTTTGTCACAGAGCTGGATAAATCAATTAACGCCTATCATGACCAGGGCGTTGGGAAACCCATTCACATGCTTTTTGCGACGGGCCTTGTGGAGAGCATCCAGAATTTGGATGCTGACATCAAAAAAATGAGCAGCCCTCAAACCAATACCATCGAGTTTTCTGTTTTCGATTATCGAAAATTATTTTCGGTCAGCGAACCGGTGATGACTGTCATGAATCAGGCTAATTATCTGTCTTTCTTTGAGATTTTTTCTGTTTTGTCCTATGCCCATCAGGCGAAAATCAACATCCTTCTTCCTGAGGTCAAGTTGCAGCGACGTGTCCGCGAAGGGAGCAAAGAGGCGTTAGGTATGGGAATTTTGATCATGCTGATTTTTTTACTCTTGAGTCTGATTATGGGCAGCAGGATCTACTTCAAAAAAGTGATGAATCAAAAGTTGGAAAAACTGGACCATAGTTATGGTGAAGAGGCGAAAAAGCTGGAAACGATATCCACAAAAAACAGGATCGTTAAAAAACTGCTTGATAACCGCGGCAAGGAGCTCCAAATTCTAAATGTGATCAATGGGTTTATCGGCGACGATCTTTATCTCTCTCAAATCAACTATGACAATGAAGGGAATGTGACCATTGCCGGGACGGCGGCTTCTATGTCCCGTGTGTTTGCTTTTGTGACGCAACTGAAGGAATCCAACCGTTTCAGTAAAGTGGAAACGAAAGAAACAAAATCGCGGAAAGAAGGGAAACAGGATGTTGCTGATTTTTTAATAGAATGTGTTTTGGCGCAGGGATTCTTGTTGTGAGGAAATGAAATGAAACCGATAAAATTTAATCCAGAAGCAATATTTTTTAAGCTGAGCGGTCCAGGCAGGATCCTATTTATTGTGACGGTGGTTTTTGTCATGATGGCATTGATGGACCGTTTGATGATTGGTCCTTATATGTCACAGATGCAGTATATGGAAGCCGAAACGAAAGCTCAGCGCGAGAGCATTAAACGCAGTAAAAGGATTATTGCTTTTCGGGACAGCATTTCTCAGGAGTATGCCAAGTACAGCACTTATCTTGATAGCGGGGAAATGACGCAAGAGCAAATTATCGCTGCCCTTTTGAAAAAGATAGAAACCCTGGCAGGGCAGCAATCCGTGACGGTAACCAATATCCGCCCCGGCGATGTTGAAGAAAAGCCGATCTATCGAGTTTACAAAACAAGCATTGATTGCGAAGGCAAACTCGGCAATATTCTGTCTTTCATTAATCTTTTGGAACAATCCGATTATCTTTTTCAAGTAGAGCGGTATACGATGGGACCCAAATCTAAAGGCTCCGATATCGCCAAAAGCACTTTGGACATAGCGCGTACGCTCATTACGGCTGAAAAAATAGACGGTCTTGAGGAGCTTCCATGAGCAATAAAGCAAAGGCCTTTTTGTTTTTTATCTTTTCCTTCGTTTTTTTTGCAGTGCATTTATGTTTTGCCGGAATCAGCGCTAGGGAATATCAGCGAGCAATCAAGTATCTTGAAGAAAAAAAATATAATGAAGCCATTGAAATTATTCAGGATTCGATCAACGAGGACCCGAATCAAGCGATGCTTTATAATTTGCTTGGTCTGATTTATCTAACTCAGAACGAGTCGATTACCAGCGCCATTGGTTCTTTTGAGGAAGCTATCCGTTTGGACCCTAATTTTGCGGACGCTTATTATAATCTGGCTACGGTTTATGCTGGGATCGGTAATCGCCCCGAACGGGCTGCCGAATATTTCAGAAAAACCATTGAAATCGATCCGAATTATATGAAAGCTTATTTCGGTCTTGGCTGGTTTTCATTGACTGCGGAAGAGGACCCAAAAATGGCGGCCGAATATTTTCAAAAAACCATTAATAATTATCCAAATTTTGCGGAGGCTTATTATGGTTTGGGTCTCTCTTACGTTCAGATGAAAAAAGCGCCTATGGCGCTGGAATCTGTTTCGAAAATAAGAGAAATGGGCAGGGAGGAACTTGCCGCTCTACTTGAGATGGCTATCCGGGGCGAGGGTTTCCCCGAAGGCCTCAGAGAAGAAAATAGTGATCTGCCCCCTGAAAAGGAAATCCCACTTTTACAAAAATCCGATGAATTTGAAGGAAAAGAAGTACCACTGGAGAAAAAAGGCAATCTTCCTTTGAGGCAGCAGGCTTCCGAAATTCCAGTCCAAAACGAAAACACATCAACGACCAATTCCAATCCCTTTCGTTTGAATTGAAAGGATCAAAAGGAATTTGTTTGGTTGTTAATGGGTTGTTTTCTTTTTTTCTTCCTCGATCTGTTTGATCCGGAGATCCAATTTGGCGATCGCTTGTGCAATGGTTTCAGTCCGGTTGTTTTGTTCATTGATATAGAGGGTGAGGAGAAGACTGGAAAATATGACAAAAATAAGCAAAAGGAAAAAGATAAAGTTGCTGGGCAGAGCAAAGCCAGCCCACTGGGCAATATTTCGAAGCCATGCATCATAAATGGTGAAAAAAATTACTCCCGCGCTTAAGACCAGCCACGTTAAAGCGTACTTGAAGGACATTTTTTGACGCCGGATGAGATCAATCACGGCAATCAGGATAAAAGCGGTCAGGCACAGAGCAAATGTCTTGGGTTGCATGAAGACCTCCTGGTACCGCTTAAGATTGATTTTATGGGCGTAGCGGTACAGTACGGGTGGCCCATAAACGCTATTTTTTTTTCTTTAAAGTATCAATTAAAATAGCTAATGTGACTTTGACCATGTAATAAAATGTTGCGAAATAACGGATAGAAGATTGTCCGCCCTGCCGTGTACGCATCTGTACAGGGATTTCGCCTATTCTTGCTTCATGGCGCTTTGCGATTTTGATGGCTTCAGGCTCAGGGAAATCTACAGGATAGTAGTCAGCGAAAATCTTGATGATCTTTTTTCCTGCGGCCCGGAATCCGGAAGTCGGGTCTGTAAGATAAAGCCCTGTGAGGAGCCCGAGGAGATGGCAGAAGAAACGTATGCCGGCCCTTCGGAAAAAAGTCGATCGGTAAGTGCTAAAATGTTTATCAAGGAAACGGCTTCCGATGCAGAGGTCAAGTCTGCCTTCCTGAACGGGTTCTATAAGGTTCTTAAGATAGGAAGGATCATGCTGCCCGTCGCCGTCCACTTGAACCGCAATGTCATAATGTCTCTCATAAGCGATTTGATAGCCGGTTTGAACAGCGCCGCCAATGCCGAGATTGCAAGGCAGCGTTGCGACGAATGCGCCGGATTTAAGGGCTTCTTCTTCGGTATCATCGCTTGAACCATCATTGATGACGAGTCGGTCCGCCTCAGGAAATGAACTTTGTATTTCTTCGAGGGTCTTTCGGATGGAGTGCCCTTCGTTAAATGCAGGGATGATAATAAGAATTTTAGTGTTCATAGGAGATTCATTTTAGTCTATTATGCAACAGATCAATCGGAACTCAAGGCTTTTTAAACAAAAGGTCTTCAAATAAATGGAATTTTCAAAACGAACATATTCATTTTTGAAATCACTTTTGATTATTCTCGCGATTAGCTTTCTCGCGATTTATTTTCGGACTTATTCTATTCACGGCGGCATCGCCTGGCTCTTTCGTTCCACAGAGTCTGAAGCTCGTCGGATAGTGGATCAAGGGCTGAAAACTCAGTTGCAGGATGCTCTTAAAAAGAGTTACCCGCAGCTTTCTGATACGGCACGAATGCAGATGGCAGCGCTCCAATTTGAAAAGGTCAAGATCAACGAGCATATTCAATATGAGAATGCAGTAGCGAAAGCTAAATCGAATTTGGATCAAACCCGGCGTGCTGGAAAACGAACTTATTTGCTGGAAGCTGATCCTTATCATTATTTTTATCTTACGGAGCAGCTGCTTAAGACAGGACATGTGTCGGATACTGTCAGGGCGGGTCTGAGCTTTCAGCCGCTTATGCGTGCTCCCCATGGCCACTGGGAGCCTTTTTTGCTTCATCCTTATGTAGGGTTATTTTGGTATCGTCTTTTTAAAATAGGGAATCCTCAAATTTTATTATTGGAAGCGGTTGCTTCTGTGCCGCTCTTGCTGACTTTTTTGGTAATTCTTGTTGCTTTTTTATTGGGTAAAATTTTGAGATTTTCTGTTGCAGCTCGAACTGCCGGTATCATGACGCTTGTCCTGTCACCAATCTTCATTCAGCGAAGTGCCTTTGGTTGGTACGATACAGATCCCTACAATTATATTTTCCCCATGCTTATTCTTGCTTCTATGTTCTACGGTTTTCATAATGAGAAAAAACTCCTTGTTGGAGTAGGTTTGGCATCTTTTTTTACGGGATTTTATGCCTTATTTTGGGAAGGCTGGGCGTTTATGTTCGTCCTTGTCCCAGCTAGTCTTTTGGGAAGTTTCTTTCTCTTGGCGTTGATTTATCGGTTTCAAATGCCGGTTATCGTGAAAACGATTCTGCGTTTTTGGGGGCTATATGTTTTGTGCTCGTTGGTCTTTTTAGCACTTTTTTTGACTCCCACAGGATTTGCCTACTCGATTCAAAATGGGTGGAAGGCTCTCCATGAATTCGGTCTTTCCAATATGGATATTTGGCCTAATATTTTCTTGACCGTCGGGGAGGCAGAAGGGATTACGCTCAACAAATTGATCTTTCTCACGGGGAATTATGTCACATTCGCCGTAGCCTTGGTTGGAGTGTTCTTGGAAGGGCTAAGGGTGTTCAGGCAGAAGGATGTTTTTAATCAATTGAGATTTGTTTTTTTTATTCTCTTCAGCATTCCTCTTTTACTTATGTCCCTTAAGACGGAGAGGTTCTCTCTGCTTTTTGTTCTGCCGCTTTCGATTTTTGTTGCTTTTGCCATGATGCGAATTTCAGAGATATCCGAGGCATTCATGCAACGTCGGAAAGCTTCCGAGCTTACAAAACGAATGCTTGGCCGGTTAGGAGTCACCTTTTTGTTTTTTCTCGTTTTTTCCCCTTTGTTACTTTTAATGGCGCATCTTGTGGCGGGCGCCATTCGGCCGATTATGGATGATGTCTGGTACGAGTCTCTTTTGGAAGTGCGTGCGAAAACGCCGGAAAATGCCATTGTGAATAGTTGGTGGCCACCGGGTTATTTCATAGCCGCTATAGCTAATAGACGTGTGACCATGGATGGAGGGACTCAGCGTTTTCATGAACCTTTTTGGATGGCAAAGGTTCTTTTGTCGGAAAACGAACATGAGGCTGCAGGCATTCTTCGAATGCTCAATGTAAGCGGCGATGATGCGTTGGAGCAACTCCAGAAGTGGGGTATGGATGTGCCCGATGCCGTTGATTTGATTCTCAAGATAACAGGTTTGCCTCGAGGCGAAGCATTGCTGGCTTTGCCTTCATTCATGTCAGACGAACAAAAAAATGCTCTATTGGACAAGACGCATGGGGGAGGAATAATGCCACCTTCTTATCTTTTTCTCTATGATGATTTGGTTACCCAAAATCTCGGTGTCAGCGTTCTGGCTCAGTGGGATTTTAGAAAAGCCAAAAAAATTCAGGAGCAAAAACAAAACCGGTCTGTTCAAAGCCTTGTGCATCTTGGGATCAATGCAAGCGAATCTTATGTGCGGGATCTTGTTAAAGTGACGGGACAATGGTTGCGTTATTCTCCCGTTTCATTATTGGAGCAAAGGCAAAAAGATGTGCTGTATTTTAAAAATGGCCTTCGGTTGGATTGGGCAACGAAAGAGGCTTTTCTTTTTATTCCTTCACAGAGAATTCAAGGAAAACCCGCAAGTCTTTTTTATTTCGATCAGGGACAACTAGTTGAAAAAAAATATGAAGGGACCACCCTTGAAATTTCTGCGCTGGTTTTTGAAGAGAATGGTTCTTTTTATAATGTTCTTGCAGATGCCAAGCTTATTCGTTCGTTGCTTTTCCGACTTTATTATTTAAGAGGGCAAGGGTTGTCTCTTTTCAAACCGCTTGTCAGCAAAGGGACTTTATCGGGAGGGACTGTGGTGCGTGTTTTTGAACTGGATCGGAGCAAGCTTTCAGCCTGACCGTTGGCAGGAAAGGATTTGCATGAAAAATTTTGAAAATGGAATTATCAGTAAAAAGAAAGGAGGAGGATGGAATGAAAAAGAATGAATGGCGCAAGATTTCTTTCTTGGCGGTGGGGAGCTGTTTTTTGCTCTCACCCTTGACCTATGCGGATACGGATGTTTCTTCAAAAGATGTCGCCGTACGAAAAGTAGGTGTTTCCTGGAATATGGCAGAAGATCGAAGGATTGAAAATAACGGTGGGATTTATCAGCCGGAGGGAGAGGACAAATATATCAAGCGTTTGATCGACGGACTTTCCGCAAAAGTAGATCAGCTCATCGCTCAGACTAATCGGATCGAAAAAAAATTGGATTCGCTGGGCGCTACAAGCAATGCCGGGAACGGGACATTGATATCTGAAGGCGGAAATAACAGGAAGAGATAGACTGAAAATGCCAGGGTGTTGTTGTTTTTTAGAAAAAGATTTTTTTAGTTTTAATTTTAAACTAGGGAGAAGGTCCCATATTGTTCAAAAAGAAAACCAAGGATGATCAAGGGAGCATTTTGATTGTATGCTTTTTTGTTCTTGTCTTGCTCAGCGCTTTTGCCTTAACGGTTGGGTATATGATGCGACAGAAATTGCAGGTGATTATTCGTGTCGATGATCGCCAAAAGCTTCGTTTTTTAGGGGATGCTGCTGTCAAAAAATCAATCTATGTGCTTTTAAAGCATCGGAAAAATCCGCAGTCGTTTGATGCCCTCAATCAAAGCTGGAGCCAAAATGAATCAGAATTCAAAGAAATTAAAATGGGAAATGGAGTTTTTTCGGTCGCTCAGTGGGTCAATACTTATAACAGTAAAACAAAAAAAATAGAAACAGGGCAGCGCTATGGCCTCCTCGATGAGGAGAGTAAAATAAATATTAATCGCATGCAGTCTCCTGAAGTCTTAAGCCGGCTTTTTGTGGAAGTGGGATCGGTGACTCCTAGGGTGGCCGATGATTTGGCCAAAGCCATCATGAATTGGAAGGGGAAAACCAAAAATACATTTGAAGACGGCTACTACGCAGATTTGAAACCTCCCTATACGTCCCGGCATGATGCTTTTACAACTTTACAAGAACTTCAGTGGATTAAAGGGATGACCGCAGAAATATATGAAAAGATCCTGCCTTATGTGACACTTCACAGTACGGGGCATATTAATCTGAATACGGCTTCACGTCCTGTCCTTATCGCTCTTGGAATGGCTCCTTCTATTTGTGATAAACTTCTGGCTTATAGGAATTGGCATGATGGTTTAGAGGGGACCAGTGATGACAGGGTCATTATGAACTTGTCATCATTTCCACAAGACCTTGCTAATAGCAGTTTTTTGGACCATAATGAAGAATTAAATATTAAAGCTGTGATTGATTCAGGTGTGTTAACGATTAAATCACAGAATTTTAGTGTCTGCGTATTGGCACAATTATTACATAAACGCCAGACTTTGCGCCTCAAAGCAATATTCGATGATCGGGGAGTTATCAAACAATGGGAAGAAGAGTTCGTCGTTTTGCCCTCATAAGCCTTCTTATTTCGTCCGCCTTTCCGTTTGCTTTTTCACATGCGCAGGAAGCGGGTACCCTCATTGAAGAGCTTAAGCTTTTTTCTAAGGCCATCGGGGTGATTTGTGAAGCTTACCCTGAGGATGTGAAACCGAGGAATTTGCTTTATGAAGCTGCAAAAGGAATGCTGAGTTCGTTGGATAAGTATTCGCAATTTGTTGATCCTGAACTTTACAAACTGGTTCAAATTCATATGAAAGGTGAATATGCGGGTATCGGGGCTATCCTACAGATGGTAGATGATAAAATCGGCATTCGTGGGTTAGAACCAGGGAAACCTGCGGAGATGGCAGGCCTTCATGTCGGGGATATCATTCTTAAAATCGATGGCGTTTCGATAGAAAAAAAGCAGGTGGCAGATGTTTCCGCGCTTTTAAGGGGAGAAGCGAATACTCCCGTTGTTGTTACGATTCTCAGGGGGCCTCCGGCTCAGGTATTGGATATCACGATCCAGCGGAAGATTATTGAAATCAAAGCCGTTCAGGATTCCCGTATGGTCGGTAAATCTCTAGCCTACTTTCGCTTATCAGCATGGCAAGAGCACACGACCACGCAAACGGAAAAAACGCTTGATGATCTAAAAAAGCAGGGAATGAAAGCCCTGATCGTAGATCTCAGGAACAATGACGGTGGATTATTGACCCAAGCGGTTTCTCTGGCGGAAAAATTTTTGGAGAAAGATAAAAAAATTGTTTCTGTGCTCAGTAAAATAGCAGAGCAACGGAAGGAATACTTTAATTCCCAGAAAGGGAAGTATCTGAATCTGCCTATGGTCATTCTTGTGAACGATAAGAGCGCCAGTGCTTCGGAAGTTTTTGCAGGAGCACTTCAGGATCATAAACGCGCGACCATTGTGGGTGTTCAGACCTTCGGCAAAGGTTCGGTCCAATCGATGATTCCTTTTGACGACGTGAGCGCACTCAAACTGACAACGGCGAAGTACGTGACACCATCTGGGAAGGTGATTGACAAGGTTGGCTTGACGCCGGATAAAGTGGTTTCTAATGATCCCGAAGGAACGCCTGGTAATGATCGGCAGATACTTGAGGCAATTGCAATTTTCAAGGAGTTTATGTAATAATAACCGCAGCATTGATTTTCTCACAAGAAAGGAAAGATCCATGGATAAACGTATTGGAATGGTGGGGGTGGCAGTATTTTGCATTTTGGCCGTGGTCGTGTGTTACGGTTTTTTGAGCGGTAAGTCAGATCAAGTGACTTTAGGAGAGAAACAGGGTGGTCTGGGCATCATGTTTCCTGACATGATGAATCAGTTAAGCCAAAATATGTCTTTGTGGCCCCGCATGAATCAGGATGAAAAGAAGCTGGCGGTGAGTGCTGTGATTGGTCTTTATAAGACCAGAGAAAACAGCGCTATTCTAAATACGCCGGAATTTTATGTTGGAAAGATCGATGATACGCTTAAGTCGGATCCGAGTGTATCAAATTTAAGTATCATGGCTATGTTGAGGATTCTTGCGATAATGGAATACGATTATTACAACGGTCAAGACAAAGACACTTTAGCGCGCCAGATTTTGGGAGAAAAAGGATTTACGGAAAATCAACGAAGGCGTCAGCTGGAGCAACAGCAGGCAAAGTGAATTTTAAACAAAAAGAGAATTTAAAAAGCGGGATGCGGTGACACGCCTCCCGCTTTTTTTCTATGGCTTCTTGTGTGTCCTGAGGCAGGCTGTTTTTTCGCTTCGATGTGTGCTATGGAATAAAATTAAAATTTTTCTTCTTGCTTTAAATTGTTTTCAGGGATTTTTGGGGACTTGGTGAACGTGAGCGCCTCGAAACTGAAAGCGATAGCCAGGATCCCGGAATGAAGCAGCAATCGGTCAAAAGTTGTCTTGATTTGATATATAATATTATAAGCGGTAGTTTGAAGTGCTAAAAGGTTGCCGAGATTAATCAGAATCACGATCAGAAAAAGAAACCAGGTAGTTCGTGTCTGATCTGTTTTTTTTCTCAATCCTAAAACGAGAGCGCCTGCAAGGGAAAATTCCCATAATCCTTTCCAAAGCTCAAAAGAACTCATATAGGCAAAAAAAGCCTCAAAAATTATGCGAGTTCTGTTGAAATCCCCAAGGATGAGGCCTAAATAATCCTCGGCGGTTCTTTTGGGGCCCAGGTATTCCCCTGTGGTTCCTAAGAAAACTTTTAAGAGAATCGTTGCCAGAAGAGGCAGTGACGATCCGAGCATGAACCCGATAGCTGATTTCGTTAAAGTTTTAATCTTGCCACGGTGCTTGAAATAAAGGACCAGTATGAAAGCGAGGAAAATCCATAACAAAAATAAAAGCCCTTCATTTTTAGTCCAGCTCGCAAATCCGGCCATCAGGCCAGATAGAAAGAAAAGATTCTTTTGCTGGGATTGAAGACTGAGCACCATGATAAGTCCGCTAGCCGTCATGAAGAAAGCAAGAGGGATGTCAGCGTATTGGGCGGTGGCCCAGAAACGGTAATGTCCTATTGCGAGAAAAAAAGCACCTCCTATCCAACCTGAGATCAGGGAAACGCGTTCTGCCAAATACCAGGTTAAAAACAAGGCGCAGGAAATGTAAAACCCTAATGCAGCGATAGGTCCGAAGACCAAAGACTCATAGCCTAAGCCATTCCATCCCCAGACAAGGAGGGTGGGTAAAAGAAGAGGGTAATCAGGATGCGTCCAAAAAATCTGGGGAGAAAACATCCTTCGCCATTCTTCGGGATTTCGAAACATAAATTCGGCTTTTACGGTCCACGCATAACGGGCATCCCAACCCCCGGAAATATTTAGGGCAGTTGAGAGCAAAAAATGATGTGTTGCCGCAGCAAGGGTTGCAAGGAAAAGAATACAACTTGCGACATGGAGCAGGCGGTTGGGTAGCCGGTGCTTATCAATAAGATTCTTGGTGAAAAAAACAGGGAATCGATAGGGAGAAGGAACCCAGGGCCAAAGATATTGAGCGAGGAGTATGGTCATGATTAAGGTGATGATGATGGAAATGGACTTTGCTTGAATCGGGTTAAATAGATAAGAAAAGAACAGAGCTAACGAACAGATCCCAAAACCGGTTGGCAAAGAAGCGCCCAAGAGAAAAAGAATTTTGTAGCGGAGTTTGATTTTTTTAAGCAATACACTCAACGTAAGGAATCCAAGGATAAAAGGGATGAAACATGATTTCAGAATAATCGTCATGGCAGCTTCTCCCCAATGCCTTTGCCATTGCCCAAGGAGTGGATCAATTTATAGCCTGTTTCATGAGCCCGCTTTTCGGCGAGGGTATCTGTTGAACAAAAAATGATCGCTTTTTTTTCAGTGGGAAAAGGTACAATGAATCTTGGGGTAAAATATCTTTGAGCAGCTTGCAACTGTTCTGTGGTGGCGTTCTCAGGACTATAAGGGGTGTCCATGAGAAAGTAGATATTTTCTTTAGGGGGAAGAAACGGGTCAAAAACCGAAAAAGGTGCCCCAGGATCAAAAAAGCGGAAGATCTTCTCATCCTTGGAGAAAAGAAATTTTTTTAGCACGAGGGCTTGATCTGCGGTCGCAGGGATCTGAGTGGTTAGGATGATTAAAAGAATGATCCCGTAAAAAATGGCATTTCCGGCCTCGGGAACAACGGAGGATGCTTTTTTGAGAAAAGGTATTGCTTGATTTCGCATAGAGATGAGTTTAGTATAACGCAATATTGATTTTTTAAAACGATCATTTTTAAGTGGCCATTATTTTAAACTTAAGGAGGAACCCTTAATGAAGAAAATACTTGCAGGTTGTTTGTGTCTAGTATGCGTTTTAGTGTTTGCCGGTTTTGATTGGGGATTTCGTAAGAGTGAGAATACAGCCACAACAAAAAACGAGTCTTCTTCGATGCAGACTTCTTCTACAAACAGTCCAAGCAATGTTGCTGGGCCAACAACGGTGAATGCTACGGCGATAGCAACAGCCGCAAAAGTTGTGGGTTCCGGGACTCCAGAAGAACAAAGAATGCGAATGGATGCTTTGATGCGAGTTGCCAAGATCATGGCGGCGAAAAATCAACCTCCTCAAGCTTCTCAGAATGTTGTATCTGCCCCTCAGCCTGATAGATACGAAATGCCAACTCCGGAAAGTGTCGCATCAGAACCGCAGGTTTCTACATATGAAGTACCGAATTCCGAAAATGTTGTATCGGAACCGCAGACTTCTACCTACGAAACACCCGGTGACCAAAGCGATATGCAAACCTTCCAAGAGAATACGCAGGTTTTCTCAAACGAGTAGCTTTAAAATTTAATCACGGATTGTAAGAAGAATCGAGTTTTGAAGAAAATCGGAACCCCTGGGCTCTTTAATGAGGGCGCAGGGGTTTTTTGTATTGCTTTTTTCTCTTTGTCAGTAATCCATCCGACACAAAAATAAAGAGAAACGGCAGCAGCTTCTTGGGTTCGTGTATCCTTTTAAATAATCCCGAAAGATTATTTGAAGCTGTTGATTTAGTTCATTCCTGAAAAGACGATATTATCTATATGCGCAAAATCATAAGATACTTTTTAATATTTTCTTTATTGCTGACCTCTTTTAAAATCCCAGTCGATGCTGCTGTTTCTTATCGGAATATCAAGGTGGGGATTGCCGTCGCGCCCGGGTTTAGAGCGCAGCCGAATTGGCGATCAGAATTCGAACAACGATTGGCTTATGTTTCCAGAATTTTTGAAAGTGAATTCAAGGTTCGTTTCGTTCCTGTTAAATGGTACGAGTGGTCTGTTGCTACAGAACGAGAGGAGCCGCGTGTTCTTATGGAGGATCTTATGTCCCGTTTTCCGCTGACCGACGTGGACATTATGATCGGTCTGACGAGCGTCAAAAACGATCCAAAACAGTCTATTCGAGATCCGCACACCATTGGTCAGGCACGGCCTCTTTCCGGATATCTTGTGTTGCGCTACCCTATGAGCCGTTTATTCAAGGTCCAGGAGCAAACGGTTCTAGCGCATGAGATCGGACATCTTTTTGGCGCAATTCATACGAATGATCCTTCGGACATCATGTTTCCGGTGATGAACAAGCAGTTGCCTTCCAGGTTCGATCGTGAAAATGATGAAATTATTATGGAAACGCGGGATATCGACTTTAGAAAAGGAGTGGAAGCCCTCTCCAAACCTGCGATCCAAAAGCTTCTAGGATCTTACATCAAGATGGTGGCCCAGGAGCAGCCTTTCGATTTTTTTTATATGTTGGGTGTTCTCTATTTGAGTCTAGGGCAAAATGAAAATGCTATCAATGCATGGAAGAAAGCTTCCACAATCCTGCCGTCTTACCCGCGTATTCACTATGACCTTGGCATGCTCTATTACAAAATGGGATCGACACAGGCTGCTGTCAGAGAACTGACCCAGGCAGTGCAGGGTTTCCGTTTTGCCAGTGAAAATCGCGAAAAGATGATGGCGCTTGTCGCTCTAGGTGATGTCTATCAGTCCCAGAAGGATTATGCGACTGCTTATAATGCTTATACGAGGGCTTTGGCGTTGGATCCAAAGAATAAAGCCATCAAGACGAATTTGGCGTTTCTCCTTATGAAAACGGGGCATACGGAAAATGCCATTCGTGAATTTGAGGCGTTGCTTTTTCAGGATCCCGAAAATGTCAAACTGTTAGCCCATTTGGGGATTGCCTATTATGAATCGAAACGTTTTCTTGAGAGTGAGAGATATTTGAATCGGGCGCTTGCAAAATTGAAAGGCGGCAGTCCTGAAAGTGCGGAGGTCCATAACTATTTGGCAAAAATTTTTCTCCGGACAAAGCAGACCAAAAAGGCATTAACTCATTTTCAGATTGCGTGTACGGCCAGCCCCAGTTTGGATTGTTACAAGGGGTTGGCTCAAATGTATTTTGAACTTGGCCAGTGGGATGATTGCATCAGCACCTTAGCGACGGTTCTCCAGGCCCAAAAAGATGATCCGGACGTTTATGGAACTTTGGGTGTCGCGTTCCTGCAAAAAGGGAATTATGAGAAAGCCATTCCGATTCTTCGCGAGGGGCTGCGTTATACGACGGATAATAAAAAAAGCGCATTGTTCTATCAGAATATCGGCCATATTTTGATTCAATTACAGCAATACGATTTTGCAGAAAAAGAGTTTCTGATGGCAATCAGCAAAGATTGGAATAATGTCGATTGCCATCAAGGTTTGGCCGTAGCGTATTTGGGAATGCAAAGATTCCCCGAGGCTAGAAAGGAATTCGAAAATATTCTTCGCATTGACCCCAAGAATCAGAAAGCCAAAGAAATGATCCGGAAGATTGATAAAGTCATAAGCCAACCCATCCCCATGGATTTCCAAATCCAGGGAGATATTTCATCATGAGAGACATTCTTTTAAAGGATGTTATGGTCACCAAAGTGGTTACCGCTTTTATAAAAGACTCGCTTAGCAAGACGGAAGAAAAATTTCGTTTGCATGGTATTCGCCACCTTCCGGTTGTTGATGATAAAAAACGTGTGGTCGGCATGTTCACTCAAAGAGATCTCATGCGCTGCTTAGCACCTCGCAAGACCGAGGACGGATATATTTTCGATAAAGAACAACTGGATCGCTTTATACTGGAGTATGTCATGGCAAAGGACCCTGTCACGTTGGGGCCGGAAGATACTTTGCGGCATGTGATCGATATTATGGCGCGAGACAAGTTTGGCTGTATCCCGATCGTCAGATCAGATGGTGTTTTGCTTGGGATTGTCACTCAGATCGATGTTCTTAAATATATTGCCCGATGGTTTCGAGAGGAAGATAATAAGTGAAAATTTATCGCCGAAAAACTATCAAGAGTTTCACTTTTTAAACGATGATTATTGAAGAAGGAAGGATCTAACGTATGCCCAAAAGCCTTAAACACAATTATTTTGGCCGTGGATTTACCCTAGTTGAAATTATGATCGTTGTTGCTATTCTGGGACTTCTGGTCGCCTTGGCACTTCCGAATTTTCTAAGGATGAGGCTGGATGCTAATGAATCGCTGATTCGCGAAGACTTGCGCATTTTTAGTACGGCAAATGAGTCTTACCGTTCTATGCGCAATCCTCCATCTTATGCTGCGGATATTCAGACCCTGATCACACAAAATTATCTCGATAACACATGGCTGAATCCCGGGAATAAGCATGGCTATAATTTTGTTTATACCGTCAATCCTAACGGCGCAGTTTACTCGGTCGAAGCGGATGTTTTGAACTTTAATGTTTCAGGAATACATTATTATTGCGTGGATCAAAGTGGTGTGATTGTGATGGGCAATGCCGCGGGGCTTGGTACGGTCAATGGATGTGTCGGGGGAACCCCGATCGGTTAATGCAATAGAGTGATCATCTTTTTGTAATTTTTGAGATTGGGAACAGGTAATTTGAGATCAGCAAAGCGCTGATAAATGGATTTGTGAAATAAATAATCGAGATCTTGGTTGCTTTGGGGAGAAAACCCCATAACTTCCTGCCAAACCGTTGGGTTCTCCATACAAAAATAAATAAATACTTTTTTCCATTTTTTCCGGATCTCTGCATAAAGGTAGCGGTACAAAGCTGTCCGTTCAGGACGAAAATAACGAATTTTTCCGTCTAACCCCTTCACCCACGGTGCCGTTGTAATTTTTGATTTTGGGAATCGTTTGTCGATGATCTTTTTGAGAGAAGGTGGAAAACGAAGACTTCCAAGGCTGATCCACATCACGTCGCCTTCAGGAATTTGTTGAGTCAACTCCTGAATAAGCCACTTGTACTTTTTTTTCCATCCGGGCAGTATCAGTAAAGGATCAAAATGAAATCCGAGACGGTAGCCTTTTTGGATGACTGTTAGTGCGGAAGCGATGCGCCTTTCAAAAGAAGCGCTTTTAAACTCTTCGGTTTTGATGAATTCCTCGGGATTGAGCGACCAGGAGATCAACACATTGCTTTTCGGGATTTTCGGGAGGTGTTCAATGAGATCTGTTTTAGTCTTGATCTCGAGAATTATCTTTTTTTGGAGGGCATAGCGGATAAGTTTTTCGTTGAGCCTGGTGAGCGGGTCAAGAGCAAGACTGTCCGTGAGTTCTCCGGTTCCAAAGCGAAATAAGCGCTTCGGATAATTTTTGACCAGAATATTCATTTCTTTTGTGATGTTTTCAATGTTGGTATAAATCGTAATCAAAGGCATATTCAAGTAATGCTGCAGGATGCAGTACGTACAGTCGAGGGGGCAATGGGTCTGTGCATTGATCGTCCAGTATTGGCAGCAAAGATAATCCTGGCCTGTGGCAGGGCAGGGCTTGAGAAATGGGCCTTTAAATTCGGTGAGCCATAAGGTTCTTTTTCCGGCGCTGATGGTGATGCTCTCCGTTTGCTTGAAAAACCGATCTTTATCCGAGACCATGGTGATGGGAACATGGCTCAGTTTCTTTAAAATCAGCTTCGCCAGCGCGCTGTTTTGTACATGCTTGTCTAAATAAATCCGCTCGATTATTGGTCTGGAATCTAACATAATGTACTCATCGTAACCGTTGACTACAGGCTTGAGAAGTAAAAAATATCCATCGAGTTTTGGACGATAGTTGGTTTCTTCAACACAACCACCGGAGTTTTAAGATATTTTATATGCGCATTCGTTTTTCTTTGGCATGGCTCAAATCCTCCCAGCTTGTCGGTAAATCTTTTAAGTCGCCCGCAGCCTATTCGCTTTTTAAAGAGTATACAAACAGGCTCTCTCATTTTTTGTCGTGTGAAGTCGGCACATATCCGTCAAAAAACAAAACCTGTATCTGGGTATGTGAAAGAGAAAAAACCGGGAAACCAGTAAGTTCTGAAAGTCTTGCTCAAGAACTTCAAAGGTGTATGAATTCCGGCGTTCAAGAACTTCAGATCGTAATCGGAGGATCGGATGGTTTTACCACCCAGGAGCTTGAAAAAATGGGGCCTGCTTTCCGATGGAGTTTTGGGCCATTGACCTTACCCCATGAGCTTGCGGCTGTCGTGGCAGCGGAACAAATGTATCGGGCCCTGACGATCTTACGGCATATGCCCTACCATGTCGGGCATTGATTGTGCGACCTGAGACATAGGTT
The DNA here is from genome assembly GCA_022711115.1 of Candidatus Omnitrophota bacterium. GTDB lineage: Bacteria > Omnitrophota > Omnitrophia > Omnitrophales > Aquincolibacteriaceae > JAKLFP01. The sequence goes on from JAKLFP010000013.1 coordinate 34,603, forward strand.
ACACCAGATACCGGAGACATAGGTGACACTTTTTATAATTATGGCATAGCGGAGGTGCTCTATGCCATGGAAAGAGAGTGTGCTTATGGACGAAAGATTGAAGTTTATCGGCCGGTTGCTTGAAGGTGAAAAGATGGCTCTGCTTTGCCGGGAGTTCGGTATTTCAAGAAAAACAGGGTATAAGTTTTGGGATCGCTATAAACAAATTGGTCTTCACGGGCTCACGGACCGCGCAAGGCGTCCCAAACGATACGCCAATCAGCTGCCTATTCAAATCGAAAAGGAGATTCTAAGGATCAAACATGACAAGCCTTCCTGGGGAGCTCCCAAGATTCGGGAAATCTTGAAGAGAAAATATCCGGACGTGAAGACGCCGGCCAAAAGCACCGTTCATTGCATTCTGGACCGACACGGATTTGTAAAACGCAGAAAACAGCGTCGCTTTCACGCTGAGGGCACCCCTCTCTCGATCACTAATCATCCTAATGACCTTTGGTGCGCGGACTACAAAGGGGAGTTTATGCTCGGCAACAAACAATACTGTTACCCCCTGACTATTACGGATTTTGCAAGCCGGTACTTACTTTCCTGCGAAGCATTGGGAAGTAATGCGGAACTCTATGCCTTTGATGTGTTTGAGAGGGTTTTTAAAGAGTATGGCCTGCCTAAAATTATCCGGACCGATAACGGCGTCCCCTTTGCCTCGCCAAGCGCATTATTCGGCCTAAGCAAGCTCGCCGTTTGGTGGTTAAGACTTGGAATCATGATCGAAAGGATCAAGCCTGGCCATCCCCAACAAAACGGACGGCATGAAAGAATGCATCTAACTCTCAAGAAGGAAGCGACCAACCCCGCCGGGGAAAACCTATTGCAACAACAAGAGAAATTCGACCGGTTTATCGAAGAATTTAACAACGAAAGACCGCATCAGGCTCTTGAGATGAAATGTCCGCGTGAGATCTACGAGCCTTCTCCACGGCCGTATCGCGGGCTCCAGGAAGTCGAATACCCCTTTCATGATCGTACGATCACCGTAACGA
>JAKLFP010000014.1 GCA_022711115.1 Candidatus Omnitrophota bacterium
TTGTCCCCGCGCCAAACGTGAGGATCGCCCCGGCATAATCATTCGCGCCGGTTGTTCCCGCCCGGATCGTGTAATCAAACGAGAATTGCGTGCTGTTTGGAGTCTGGAGATTGGTTGCAGCGCCGCTAGGATTTCCAAGAAGTCCTGGTGCAACTTTGAATGTCGACAGATCCGTCACAGGTCCCACGGCCGTACTCGGGACAGATGGAACTACCACGAGCCCCTGACTTTTCACCGTCACAGTGCCCGTTCCCGTCGCGACTTTCTGGTCCACCACAAACGCTACGGACGTGATCGTCGAGTATCCGAAATTCGCGGCCGCTTTCAGAAGGTCCGCTCTCGTGATCGTGATGAATTTGTTCGTTGCTGTGATACCCGTGAATAACAATGTCACGGACCGGTATTGATTCGTGCCGTCAGGGTTCGTGCCCGTAATCACATTGTCCGACACGGATACCTTCAGGGACGTTGTCCCGCCCACGTCAAACACGAGATTACTGCTTGTAAGATCAGGTTTCGGGTTTGTCCCCGCGCCAAACGTAAGGATCGCCCCGGCATAATCATTGGCGCCGGTCGTTCCCGCCCGGATCGTGTAATCAAATGAGAATTGCGTGTTGTTCGGTGTCTGGAGATTCGTTGCGGCACCTGCCGGATTCCCCAATAACCCGGGACCGGCCTTGTAAGTCGTTAGATCCGTCACAGGGCCTACGGCCGTGGCTGGCACATTGGGAACATTGTAAAGACCCAATGTGTTCACCGCCACCGTTCCCGTTGTCGCGTTCTTGTCATCCACAATAATGACTAACATCTTAACCTTCGTCGGATCAAAAACACTTGACCCGGCCAATTGCAATAAGGCATTTGTAATCTCAATTTTCCCGTTCACCAGATTGGCGCGCACGGTGACTTTGTTATTCGACGCATCAATCACATCCACACGGTAGTAACTCGCCGGCGTTCCCCCGTTTCTGGGAGTCACGGAAATATCCAGTACCAGATTTTGCTGAGTCAAATTAAAAAGTTTTTCTGGATGCGTTAAATCACCGGGAAAAGCAATCGAACCCCCCGTCCATCCATAAATCCGATTTCCAAGCGTGTCCGTACCCCCGACTGTCAAATCATAATCAAAGCTGAAAGTATCAGGGCTTGCCTGCCGGAAATTGCTTCCGATTGCGACCTCACTCCCTACGGGGCACACGCCCCCCACTAACGCCACAGCACATGGATTCATCACACCTGCCCCCGGCTGCAAGCTCGCAAAGTTTGTCAATGCATTGGAGGTATTGGCGTTGATGGGCGGTTCAAAATAAAGACCTCCTGATTTGATATCCACCACACCCGTTTTATTCGCTAGCTGATTATTTTCAAAAACAAATTGCAATTCTTTGACATGCGTTAGATCCAGATCAGGAAAATATGTCATGATGAGAGTTTTTGTAATGGATCGTTGTTGATAAGCTGCTGTTAAACCGTTGATCCAAACACTTCCTTGGTTCCCCCAGGTATCTTTGATTTGAAACTTGAGGCAATGAGCACTCCCCGAGCAAGCCACATTGGTCCTCATAGTAAAAACAAGTGCAGGCAAAGCGCTCAGGTCCTGAAAGCCGCCGGGAGTCGATGCGAAGTTAATCGTCACACCTGAATAGCTATTGGTGGTAGTAACATCATACGCGACGGAAAATTCACTGGTAGAATTTTGTGTGACGATCGGCAAGGCCGCTGTAGGATTAAGACTGTTCCATGGCATAAGATTCGGCCGCCCCGCAAACACGGTATCAGAATCCCCAGAACGAAAAATAGGTGTCAGGTCTCGATTTAAATTATATTCGTCAATATCCGCGATGAACTCATTAAGGATCCGACGAGTTTCAGTCGTCGAAGTCTGAGGCGTTTGAGCAGCCTTCAAAAGGTCCACCAGCGCTTGCTCCGTTAACGGCTGATTACTGACCAAGCCATCCTGGTTATAGGCATAGACACCGTCTTCACTCAGCACATATTCGATAGCGGAACCAGCCCGTTCGATATCGGTCAAACTCGGCATCGTTCGTTGCCCAATCGGGTGTGTGTGAACAATGATGGCAGATTCCGAAAGCAAAGACTGGGCAACAGGATTCACGCGAAGCTCTTCATTGCTCCCGCTGGTAAAGAGCACTATTTTGCCGCGAATAACTGCGATTCCGATTTCAACATCGTTACGAACAAGTTGACTAACATTTTCAGCTGTAAGATCCTTTACAATCACAGCAGCGGCATAATCTGCAGTCATCAAGTCATTAGCTTGTTCGAAAGAATATTCGGGCAAATCACGAGCATTCTCGGGATCCGCTGTATCCGGATCTCTCTGCAAGCTGGCCGCAGGCGCACTTTCCGAAGTCAAATGAAGTTCATCCTGCATGAAACTGTTGGTCGTTTGATCTGTAGGAGTCTGCGTTGCTTGAAAATTCTGCTGAGAATTGGGCGTATTCTCCGTGGCAGAAATTTCAGGCTGGTAAGGAACCACACGATCATCAGGGCGAAGTGTGATGTCCGCAAAACCAGTAGGAATCAGTTGTGTCATAAAAAAAGCCGCGATAATTATTGCGGCTGTAATTTTTTTTGGTATGACGTATCGAGGCTGATAGAAATAGCTATTTTTTGTATTCATTTTTTTCGCCCTTTCATGACTGAGTTTGACTCTCCAGATCCCTGAGATCGTATAGACAGATAAGTTCTATTTTTATTATCTTGAGAGTCTGATAAAGACTAACATATTAAAAAACCATTGTCAATATATGTAAGTAGTTCAAATTAAACAACTTACAACGTTCTATTAAAATTTATTAAAGTACTTTTAAAGTTATATAAGAAAACATAATTAAATGAAAGATTAAAAAAAATTTATTTTTTTGCGTAATTGGAGAATTCTTGAAGAATTTTAAGAAAAAAAAGGGAGCTTTTTTTTAGAAAAATCTTTTTTCTTGGTATAAAACAATGGAAAATGCCCGGAGCCAGACTTGAACTGGCACAGGGATTTAACTCCCCGACGGATTTTAAGTCCGTTGCGTCTGCCGATTCCGCCATCCGGGCAATTTTTTTGATGAAGGGTTTCAAAAAAATGGAGGCGCGGGGCGGAATTGAACCGCCGCATATCGGTTTTGCAGACCGATGCATTACCACTTTGCTACCGCGCCTCGTGCAGTCCTTCAGGACCGCGCCTGATAATTTATATTTAGGGTTGAAAACTAGCGCACCGCTGATTTTTTACAATGCATCCCAATCAGCAACGCCATGCATTTTCCTCTGCAAAAAGCCTGCATGCTTTCCACAAAAAAAGTTCGCCACACACACTTTATGGAAAAATCCGGCATTCAATCTGATCGGCAACCAATTATCTACCGAAATTAATTCCGACTGCTTCGCAGGCCCTGACCATCGGATGATCATGAGGGACAACTTTTAACTTACTCACTGCCTGAACAATAGGAATGGATTTGATCAAATTGCCTTGCGCACAAACCATATGCCCCCACGTTTGCCGCTGAATCAACTCAACCGCATGAACCCCAAAAAGAGTTCCGAGGTTGCGATCCGGTGGCGTCGGTGAACCGCCTCGCTGAATGTGTCCAAGATTCGCCGACCGCGTCTCAAGCCCAGCAAGTTTTTCGATCTTTTCAGCCAAGTAACTTCCCACTCCTCCGAGTTTGACCGGATAGGGATTTTTTAGGTCTCTTTTTTTAATGATTGCAATACCACCTTTTTCTTTGGCTCCTTCTGCGACCACAATGAGACTGAACTTTTTGCCATACTGGGCTCTTTTCTTAACGGCACGGCAAATCACTTCCATGGAATACGGTACCTCGGGAATTAAAATGATATCTGCCCCTCCCGCCGAACCCGCATAGAGAGCAATCCAGCCCGCATTGCGTCCCATGACTTCAAGGATCATCACGCGATGATGCGCTGCAGCGGTTGTATGAAGGCGATCCACCGCTTCGGTGCATATACTAACCGCTGTTTGAAATCCAAAGGTATAATCCGTCCCGCTCAAATCATTGTCTATTGTTTTAGGAATACCAATGACCGGAACACCCTTCTGAAAAAGGTGATTTGCAATGGAAAGAGTCCCATCCCCGCCCACAGCAACTAAAACATCCAGCCCCCATTGACGAAAATGCTCAATCGCACGATCCGAATGATCTTCAAAAAAAACTTTCTTTCCCCTTATGACCGGAACTTTAAACGGGTCTGCTCGGTTTGAAGTCCCTAGAATAGTACCGCCTAAAGTTAAGATTCCGGACACATGGCTCTGCGTCAGTTCATGTCCGCGTTTTTCAATAAGCCCGGCATAGCCATCTTCGATTCCAAAAACCTGCCACCCATGATTCGAAATCGCCGATTTGGTAACAGCACGGATCACGGCATTAAGCCCTGGGCAGTCTCCGCCCCCTGTCAAAATCCCGACTCTTTTAATTTTTGCAGCTTTCAAAAGGATCTCACTGAAGAGGCTTTAGCTCTTCGCCTGTGTTCGGGTCATAAGTATAATTCGACGGAAATGTTTGACCTGTTCTTGGATTATACTTGGTATTCATTTCCTGCCTCACAGGCGCCTGCGCCACAGGCTGAGATGACTGCACCACAGGCGCAGCAGTATAAGGCTGAGGAGCATATTGCTGTGGCTGGTATTGTTGCTGCATCATTTCTTGACGAAGCTCTTTTTTGGTCTGTTCTTTCTGCCTGCGCGCCATTTCTCCCGCAACGGCGCCTGTCAGAAGACCCGCCCCCGCGCCGATGGCCGTGCCAACACCGGCATGTCCCGTGGCACTACCCGCAAGAGCGCCGATACCCGCACCCAAAGCCGCCCCCGCAAGCCCGCCTGTCTCGCGTTCCGTCAAACCGCTTTCCGTAGCGCACCCGCTGAACATCATAAGCAAAATTATAAATATCCCGGTAAATTGATTTTTAAATTTTTCCATCTTATTCTCCCTTTCAGATGAACTCTCAAGACCGCTGATTTGGAAATGTATTATATTCGTTTTTTAAATTTTAAAAATCAAATTTTTGCTGATTTTCAAGATTGCCTGCAAAGACCTCCGATCCATTGCAAAAGATGATTTGCAATCCTGCGTTTTGACTGCTTCGGCACCCTGAGAACTTTTAGGCTGGAATCAATAAACACCGTTTCGACACGACGGTTCCCGAAGGGAATATGTGTTTTAAAGTCGTAGTAATTTGCAATCATTCCATCCAGATTTTTTTGGATTAGTTTTGTTTTCGCTCTCCTTATCAAATCCCTCGTTTCCAAGCAAAAACCAATAACCATTTTTCGCCCTTTCCGCTTCGCCATCGTCCTAAGAATATCCGGCGTTCTCTTAAGCTTGAGAACCAAACCATTGTTGCTCGGTATCTTATGTCTGTTTGGCATACGCGGCTGAAAATCACATACCGCCGCTGCCATAATAAGACAATCGTTTTTCGGGAAAAGTTCCGTACAAGTTTTTTTTAATTCTTGCGCTGTTACAACGGGAATAAAGCGAACACCTCTGGGAGGTTTTAAAGAAGTCGGACCGCTGACAAGAGTCACTTGATATTTTTTCTGAACGGCCGCCCGGGCAATCGCATAGCCCATTTCACCAGTGGAGAGGTTGGAAAGAAAACGAACAGGATCGATTGCTTCGCGGGTAGGGCCAGCGGTAATAAGAATCTTCTTGATATGAGAAACCATAGAACTACCTAGGACGGTTCTTCCTTTGAAGGATGTCCTGAACTGCTTCAAAAATGGTTTTATCAGAAGCAATATGTCCGATTCCGACACGACCGCAGGCAAGATCTCCTTCCACGGGATCCGCAAAATAATATCCAATCGCCTTCAGTTGGGCGATATTTTTCTGAGTGATCGGATGTGTGTACATACCGTCATTCATGGCCGGAACGATCAGGATGGGTTTTCTCGTCGCCAGACAAAGACAACTGCCCAGATCATCCGCGATCCCTGAGGCCAACTTTGCAATAAAATTGGCAGTGGCGGGCGCCACCAAGACAAGATCCGGCAGTTCGGCAAGAGATGTATGTAAAACACCAAAAGGGGCCTCCTCAGGAAACATATCCTGATAGACCTGCTCCCCGCTTACGGTTCGAAGCACTGTCCGCGTTACAAACTCATTGGCACAGTCCGTCATCACACAAACCACGCGCGCGCCTTCGTTCCTCATCAATTTAATAAGGTCCGGAGACTTATAGGCGGCAATGCTGCCCGTAAGAATTTGGAGAACTGTTTTACCCGAGAGTTTTTTTCCCTTTGGGCTTTGTCTCGACATATTTGACTTTCTTTGCGGCCATTTCCATAAGTGCGATAGTCGCTACTTTCTTTGAATCAGTCTTGATAAGCGGCTGGGCACCCTGCGCAAGCTCGTTGGCTCTCGCTGCGGCAGTCAGAACGCTTTTGTAAAGACTTTTGCTTTTTTCCGGTAAAACTTTTTCCAACGCGATATACACCATAATTATTCTGTTCTCCTTTTTTTAAAAAAATTCAAAATAATATTTTCAACTTCCATCACAGCCTGATCCAGATTTTGATTAATCACAGTCTTGTCATAAAGCGTCGCGGCCTTAATCTCATCCTGTGCGATTTCAATTCTCTTTTCGATCTCTTCCGGAGTTTCCGTGTTCCGCCCCTTCAGCCTTTCCCGTAAGGCTTTCACAGAAGGCGGCAGAATAAAAACACTTAAAAAAGTCTCCTCTTTATTCCATGACTTCATTACCTGCTTCGTCCCCTGGACATCGATGGTCAAAATAACGATTTTCCCCTGGGAAATGTGTGTCATTACAAAATCCCGGGGTGTGCCGTAAAGATTACCGTAAATGGTGGCATGCTCCAAAATCTTTCCATCCGCAATCAATCGTTCAAATTCCTGACGGGGCAGAAAAAAATAATCTTCTTTATCCTTTTCATCAATACGCGGCGCCCGGGTCGTCGCGGAAATCGACCGGACCCAGTCCGGATGACGTTTGAGAAGCCGCTCCACAATACTGGTCTTCCCACATCCTGAAGGGGCGGATAATATCACAAGAAGCCCTTTCCCAGAACCCGAATTTTTACTCGACATTTTGAACCTGCTCGCGAATTTTCTCGATTTCGCTTTTGATCGCAATCGCTTCCTGTGACACTTCAAAAAGCTGCGCCTTAGACGCCATCGTATTGGCTTCGCGATTCATTTCCTGACAAAGAAAATCCAGCTCGCGACCTACCTCGCCTCGTTTTGAAAGCCATTTCCTAAAAAGCTCCAAATGACTTTTCATGCGAACTATTTCCTCAGTAATATCCGAACGTTCCGCTAACAGCGCCACTTCCCGATAAAGCCTGTCTTCCTCCATTTTTTCTTCCCCAAGCAGTTCCCGAAGACGAGATTTTAGTTTTTCAAAATAACCTTTTTGATTTCCTTTTACCAACGCTTCCATTTGATGCACGATTCCTGAAATCCTATCCAATCTCATTCGGAAATCCTGCTCCAGCTTCTTACCTTCCGCTTCTTTGTGGAGAATGGCTTTGTTCAAAATCTTCGTGAGGATCAAACTAAGCTTGGTCCAATTCCACGTATGAATTCCATTAATGGCTTTCTCCTTAACCACACCGGGAAGCTTCATAATATCTTCCACGCAAAGCTCCCCTTTGATCTTAAATTTAGCTTTAATCTTTTTCGCTGACGAAAGATAGGCCCGTACTTGATCCTGATCTAGTTCATAGGAAAGCAAATCACCGTTTTGTCCTTCCTCCGCAATACTCAAAGAAACTTTTCCGCGCCTCATGAGAGATTGAACCAACTGACGCACTTGAGACTCAAGAGGATACACGGAGGGCGGAACTCTTAAAGAAAGCTCAAAATAACGCTGATTAAGAGAACGAACCTCTAAAACCCAATGTTTTCCGCCCGCTGGCAGTGTCATACGGGCAAAAGCTGTCATGCTTCTTATCATATGAGTGGAGTTACAGGAGTGTTATAGGACATTTAGGTCTGTAATGTTGAATATTATAAAAGTTTCGCCATAGCTGTCAAGGAAAAGCATATCTATTACAAACCTAAGTGATTGATTTGAAACGGGTTAGATGATAAATTCAAACAACAGATGAAATGGCCTCGAAAATCTTTACCGCGGCCTCCTTTGGACTTTGCGCTTGCGTGATAGGACGACCCACAACAATATAATCCGAACCCTCACGGATGGCTTTTTCCGGAGTATGAATTCGTTTCTGATCCCCTTTTTCTGTCCCAGAAGGCCGAATCCCGGGCGTTATGATGACTAAATTTTCATGAAATTTCTTACGTACCCAAAGCGTCTCTTGAGGTGAACAAACAATCCCATCCAATCCCGACTTTTGGACTAAACCGGCAAGATGCAGCACCTCTTTTTTAATAGAATGCCGAATGCCAAGTTCTTTGGAAAGCACCTTCTGATCATGGCTTGTAAGTACCGTCACCCCAATAAGTTGTGGGCGTTTCGAACGACCCGCGGCATATTCATCCAGAGCTTTACGCGCCAAGCTCATCATTTCAAGCCCGCCCAGTGCATGAACATTCACCATATCCACTTCATGTTCACAGACCGATGCCAGGGTACGACTGACTGTATTTGGAATATCATGAAGCTTCAGGTCAAGAAAAACACGGCCTCCATAATTCTTTACAAGATTCACGGCCTTCCAGCCATGCGCGGTAAAAAGCTCGAGCCCCACTTTGTAATAATGGACGACGCCTTTAAGTTCCCGAAGCCATGTCTCGGCAATTTCAAGCGTTGGTGCATCAAGCGCAACAATCAAGCGTTCTTGTAAAGGTACTTTGCCTGTCACCGACTGCATCCTTCTCCGCGTTCGCATGCGGGCTTATAACTGCCACGCAGTTTCCCGAGATCCTGAATCTTTTCTTTTTTCATAAATGCTTCGATCCCTTTCAAAATATCAACCGTTGCTGCGGGGATCACAAAATTCGCTGTTCCAACAGCCAAAAGATCCGCGCCGACCATCAGGAATTCCAAAGCATCTCTGGTGTCACAGATACCGCCAGACGCAATCACAGGCACATTATACTCCTTTTTCACCTGATAGACATACCGAAGAGCCACAGGTTTAATCGCAGGACCGCTCAATCCGCCGAAATCTTTTGCAAGTCTGGAACTTCGCGTGTGAATATTGATCGCCATACCACGCAACGTATTGATAAGGCTAATTCCATCCATCCCTTGTTCGATGACTTTTCCGGCAATCTCGATGACATCACCAAGTTCCGGCGAAATCTTGGCAAAAGTCACAAGAGAAGTTTTGTCGCGAACTGCTTTAACGGCATCCAGGATTCGCTCCTGCTTCTTCATGAAGTTGACGCCGCCGGTTTCCACGTTTGGACAGGACAAATTCACTTCAAGCGCCTTAACAACATCCTTCAATCTATCGAAAGTCTCGGCCAGTTTGCTAAATTCCGAAACGGATTCCCCCGCAATACTTACAATGAGCGGCACCTTGAGTTTTTGGAAATAAGGTATTTTATTCTTCAGAAAATCTTCCAGACCTTTATTTTGAAGGCCAATGGCATTCAGCATGCCCGCGGAAGTTTCGCAGATACGCGGCATAGGATTCCCCGCACGCGGTTTGACGGTGATCGTTTTCGTGATGATCGCACCGAGCTTTTTGGGCTCCACATAACCGGCATATTCGTCCGTTGTTCCGTAAGTCCCGGAAGCTACCGTCACAGGATTTCTGAACTTTAAATTTTTAATGGTTGTCGTCAGATCGACTTTCATCAAACAAGATCCTTAAACTTGAATACCGGCCCATCCACGCAGGCCCTCTGCAAACCCTCTTTAGTCTGAACCATACACCCCAAACAGGCCCCTACCCCGCAGGCCATGGTTTCATCCCAAGAGGATTCCCCTTCGATGCCATATTTCCCGGCAAGCGCCATCACGGCCTCCATCATCCTCTTGGGACCGCAGGTCTGGATAAAAAATCCCCTTGGGTCTTCATGCATGATGATCTTTTCCAAAAGAGCCGTTACCATTCCTTTACTGCCATAAGAACCATCTTCCGTGGCATAAAGAATCTCGGCTTTCACTTTCTTGAGTTCATGTTTTGGCAACACTTCCAATTTAGATTTCGTCCCAATGAGAAGATAGTCGGTCGAATATCTTTCGGCCAAAAAAACCAGCGGCGGCACACCCACCCCGCCGGCTACTAATAATCGTTTCTTTTTACCAATCGTCTTACAAAATCCTTTGCCTAAAGGGCCCATAATTTGCAACTCATCGTTTTTTTTCTTTTTCGAAAGAACATCCGTACCACGGCCCAGAATCTCATAGAGCAATTCAACGCGTTTGCCAATCACGCGATAGTAACTGAACGGACGGCGCAAGAAAGGATCATTGCCTTGATTGATGCGGATCTGCAGGAATTGGCCCGGCTGGACTTTTTGAGAAAGCAACGTTGACTGGAAGGTCAATTTATAATATTTGCCGTTTACCTTCCGATTCTCGAGAATGCTGACGACTTCATCGCACATTTTTTTAGGCATCGCTTAAACCCTGGCTGCTTTCAGTCCATGATAATCATGGATCGACTTCACTTCAAGTTCTTCATTGCGAATCGCCTGAAGGCCACAGACTGCCGCCCTGGCGGCATTCAGCGTCGTAATGCACGGGATATTAAAAGAAACCGCAAGCGACCGGATTTTAGATTCATCCAGCATCGGCCCTTTACCGCTCGGGGTGTTGATAATAAGATCCATTTTCTTTGTTCGGATCCAATCTGCAATATTCGGGCTTCCCTCCGCAATTTTCAAAATCTCCTGAACGGGCACCCGATAATCTTTCAAAACCTGCGTGGTCCCCTTGGTCGAAACGATCTTAAACCCGAGCCGGTGAAAATCTCTGGCAATTTCGGCAATCTTCGGCTTATCGTTATCCTTTACACTGATGAAGACCGTCCCTTTGCGCGGGATACGCGACATGGCGGCTTCCTGGGATTTGTAGAAAGCTTTTCCAAAATCTTTGTCGATCCCCATGACCTCACCGGTGGACTTCATTTCCGGTGACAAAATGATATCCACCCCGGGAAATTTCACGAAAGGAAACACAGATTCCTTCACCGCCACATGCCGGGGTACGATTTCTTCGGTAAATTTGAGATCTTTCAAGGATTTTCCGACCATGGTTTGGGCTGCCAATTTTGCGAGCGGGACACCGATGGTCTTGCTGACAAAGGGAACGGTCCGTGAAGCTCGGGGATTGACCTCAAGACAATAGACGATTCCTTTTTGGATCGCGTATTGAACATTCATCAGCCCCATTACATGTAGTTCTTTGGCGATCGCTTTAGTTTTTTGGATGATTTCCTCAATAGTTTGACGTGGAATGGAAAAGGGTGGAATCACAGAAGCGCTATCGCCGGAGTGAATGCCCGCCTCTTCAATGTGCTCCATGACTGAACCGACCACCTGGGTCATTCCGTCCGCAATAAGATCCACATCCATTTCCGTCGCATCCTCAAGGAATTTATCAATCAAAACCGGATGGTCATCGCTCGCTTCAACTGCAACCTTCATATATTTTTTAAGAGATGTCTGGTCATAAACGATTTCCATGGCCCGTCCACCGAGGACATAGGAGGGACGAATGACAATGGGATATCCAATCTGTTTGGCAATTTCGCAAGCCTCCTCAAGACTGGTAGCAATCCCATTCGCAGGCTGCCTCAAACCTATTTTTTGAAGCAGTCTTTTAAACTTGTCACGATCTTCCGCCCGATCGATCGCTTTGACCGACGTGCCAAGAATTTTCACGCCATTCTTTTCCAAGGATTTCGCCAAATTAAGCGGCGTCTGGCCGCCGAGTTGAAGAATCACTCCTATCGGTTTTTCATTTTCATAAATATTCAGCACATCTTCGAGTGTCAGCGGTTCGAAAAAAAGCTTGTCCGAAGTGTCATAATCCGTACTCACTGTCTCCGGATTTGAATTCACCATAATGGTTTCATAACCCATCTTCTTGAGCGCCAGCACTGCATGCACACAACAATAATCGAACTCGATCCCTTGGCCGATCCGGTTGGGCCCGCCGCCGAGAATCATTACCTTTTTCTTTTTACTGGGGTTGGCTTCGTCTTCCTGTTCATAGGTGGAATAAAAGTACGGCGTATAGGCTTTAAACTCTGCCGCGCAGGTATCCACAAGTTTATAAACTGGTTTGATTCCCATTTTTTTGCGTTTTTTTCGGATATCTCTTTCCCGCATTCCCCAGTAAAACGCAAGTTGAAGATCCGAAAAACCATATTCTTTGGCCTGACGCATCAAACGCTCTTGCTCCTTAGGATTGCCACAGGCATTCAAAAGCCTCCCTTCCAAGTCAAGAATCTGTTTCAGCTGTACCAAAAACCAGGGATCAATGCCCGTCTGTTGATAGATTTCCTGGGTGGTATACCCGGCAAGATAAGCATATTTCAGATAAAAAATCCGGTCTTCTCTCGGAATTCTGGCATACGCAAAGATCTTTTCTTTTAAAACCTTATCGTTTGGAGCATTTTTAAGAAATGCGAGATACTCGTCACGGGTCTTGAGCGCCAGGTCAAAAACTCTATCTTTCCCGTCCCCGCCAAATCCAAAGCGTTTAGTCTCAAGTGATCGCAACCCTTTCTGAAATGCTTCCTTGAATGTCCTGCCAATAGCCATGACCTCCCCGACCGATTTCATTTGCGTGGTAAGACGGTTGTCCACTCCTTCGAATTTTTCAAAAGCAAATCTCGGGATTTTTACAACGCAATAATCGATGGTGGGCTCAAAAGAAGCCGGGGTGTATTTTGTGATATCGTTCGGGATTTCATCCAAAGTCAAACCCACCGCAAGTTTGGCGGCAAATTTAGCAATCGGAAATCCGGTCGCCTTGGAAGCTAGCGCCGAGGACCGGGAAACGCGCGGGTTCATTTCAATAATGACCATACGTCCTGTCTTCGGATCCACGGCAAATTGAACATTGGAACCGCCCGTCTCAATGCCGATTTCAGACATGACCTTGCGCGCGGCGTCGCGCATCCGTTGGTATTCCTTGTCCGTCAAGGTCTGTGCCGGCGCGACGGTAATAGAATCGCCCGTATGAACCCCCATGGGGTCCAGATTCTCAATCGAACAGATGACGACAAAGTTGTCTTTGATATCACGCATCACTTCCAGCTCAAACTCTTTCCACCCCAGCACGGACTCCTCAATCAAAACTTCATGCACCATGCTGTAATCAAGCCCCATGCGAACGGTGGTCCGTAGTTCTTCAAAATTATAGCAAATCCCGCTCCCAGACCCACCAAGGGTAAAACTTGGCCTTACGATCACAGGAAAACCAATTTCTTTGGCAATCCGTTCCGCGTCTTCGATCGAATAGGCAAAATTGCTTTTCGGAAGGTCGAGACCTATCTTCAGCATCGCCTGTTTGAATTCCTCTCGGTTCTCGGCCTTTTTGATGGCCGCGTACTTTGCGCCAATCATCTCGACGCCATATTTCGTGAACACACCTTGCTCATAGGCTTCCACGGCAAGATTAAGACCTGTCTGCCCCCCCATGGTCGGCAAAACCGCATCCGGCTTTTCCTTCACAATCACCTTTTCCAAAAATTCTACGGACAAAGGCTCGATATAAGTTGCGTTCGCAAGTTCGGGGTCCGTCATAATCGTCGCCGGATTCGAATTGATCAGCACCACTTGATAGCCTTCTTCGCGCAACGCCTTAACCGCTTGCGCGCCGGAGTAGTCGAATTCACAGGCTTGCCCAATAATGATCGGTCCGGAACCGATAATCAGGATTTTTTTGATGTCCGTCCGTTTTGGCATATCAACTGTTCTTCTCTATAAGTTCATAAAAACGCGTAAAGAGATAATCGCTGTCGTGAGGCCCCGGCGAATTCTCAGGGTGATATTGGACACAGAAAAGCGGGTACTTTTTGTGTTGGAATCCTTCGAGTGTTTTATCGTTCAGATTGATGTGAGTCATTTCCACCTCATCCTTCGGAAGCGAAGCGATATCCACAACAAAGTTATGATTCTGCGAAGTGATCTCGATTTTCCGCGTTCTCAGGTCCATCACCGGCTGATTATTCCCGTGATGTCCAAATTTCAGCTTCGAAGTTTTGCCGCCGAGCGCTTGACCGATCATCTGATGCCCGAGGCAGATGCCAAAGATCGGAAGCTTACCGATCAGTTTCCGGACAGTTTCCACAAGATATTTCACTGCTGCGGGATCGCCAGGCCCGTTCGATAAGAACACTCCATCCGGTTTGTAAGCTCGAATCTCATCGGCCGTCGCGTGAGCCGGAACAACTTGGACTTTAAAACCATGCTGGTTAAGTTTCCGAAGGATATTCCATTTCACCCCGCTATCTACAGCCACAATGTTGAATCGCTTTTTCTTGGATTGTCCCCAGTCAAAATCGGTAAGCATGGATTCCTCGAAAAGATAGGGTTCTTTTCTGGTGACTTCTTTGACAAGATCAACGCCTTCAATGCTGGGAGAATTTTTTGCTTTCTTGATGAGCTTTTTGTGGTCAAGTTCAACGGTCGAAATCA
Source organism: Candidatus Omnitrophota bacterium (assembly GCA_022711115.1). Classification (GTDB taxonomy): domain Bacteria; phylum Omnitrophota; class Omnitrophia; order Omnitrophales; family Aquincolibacteriaceae; genus JAKLFP01. Next base: position 14,565 of record JAKLFP010000014.1, read on the forward strand.
CACCCTTTCGGGCGCCTACCGTTCTCAAGTGCTTCACCAGTTTCCGCGTATCAATCCCTTGAATGCCAATAATATTGAATTTCTTAAGATAATCATTCAACGTTAGCTCGGAGCGATAATTACTGACTACCGGACTCAGCTCTTTAATGATGAATCCCTCCACCCAAGGCCTTGAAGATTCGACATCCGCAACATTGATCCCATAGTTACCAATGTGCGGGTACGTCATGGCCACCATTTGCCCTTTATACGAAGGATCGGTCAGAATTTCCTGATAACCTGTCAGCCCTGTATTAAAAACGACTTCCCCAAAGGTTTCTCCCTCGGCGCCAAACCCGACACCTTCGAACCACAGCCCATCTTCTAATGCCAGAATCGCTTTTTTCATCGCTTGCTCACACGAATGACTTCTCTATTTTTTTGAGATTTCCGAAAAACTTCAAAAGCTAGCAGCAACTTGCCGGAACTACGTTGCTTGCCTTTTGTTTCAAACTTGCATGATATTCCTGCAAACTACGCAAGGTGTCTTTTTCTTTTTTAACCGCTTCAATCCCTTCCACCGTCGCATTCGCTGCGGCAAGCGTCGTGACATAAGGAATTTTAAGCTGGATCGCCATCATGCGAATGTAGCTGTCGTCGTATTTGCTGTCCTTGCCCGCCGGTGTATTGATAATCAACTGTAACTCGCGATTTTTAATGGCGTCCTCGATATTCGGACGACCTTCATAGATCTTTTTGATAACCTCAACCGGAATTTTCTCCTCAGCCAGAACCGCCGCTGTACCTTCCGTGGCTTTGATTTTAAAATTAAGTTTTGCAAGTTTTTTTGCCAGAGACACAACCTGTTTTTTATCCTTGTCCGCAACTGTTAAAAGCACGGTTCCTTCCAGAGGCAATTTATTGCCTGTAGCGGTCTGGGCTTTATAAAAAGCAACTCCGAAATTGTCGGCCATGCCCATCACTTCACCGGTGGCTCTCATTTCAGGACCCAGCACGGGATCGACTTCGGGAAACATATTGAACGGAAAGACTGCTTCTTTGACTCCTACATAAGGAAGCTTCATAGCTTTGAGTTCCGGAAATTCTGAGAGTTTCTTTCCCAGCATGAGCTTTGTGGCAATCCGCGCCATAGAAACACCGGTCATCTTTGAAACAATCGGCACGGTTCGTGAAGCTCGCGGATTCGCTTCAAGGATATACACCTTGTCGTTGCAAATCGCGTATTGAACATTAATCAGCCCTACCACTTTTAATTCTTCCGCGATCTTGCGCGTGTATTCTTCGATCGTTTTAAGGTGGCCCGCCTTGATGGTCCGCGGAGGAATGGCGCAGGCAGAATCGCCTGAGTGAATTCCGGCATATTCGATATGCTCCATGACTGCCCCGATAAAGGTATTCTTTCCATCCGACAGAGCATCCACTTCGCACTCCGTGGCTTGTTCCAAAAACCGGTCAATGAGCATGGGATGCTCCGGACTTACCTGGATTGCTTCCAGGGCATAACGACGCAACATGGCTTCGTCATAAATAACTTCCATACCTCGACCGCCAAGCACATAAGACGGCCGAACCATCAACGGATAGCCAATTTGATTCGCAATCTTCACTGCTTCCTCAAGCGAGCGCGCCGTGCCGCTTTCAGGTTGTGGGATTCCAAGTTTAATCATGACTTCCCGAAACCGCTCACGATCTTCGGCAAAATCAATACTTTCCGGCGTTGTCCCGAGGATATGAACACCGTTTGCCTTCAATTCATCAGCTACGTTCAGCGGTGTTTGTCCGCCGAATTGCACGATCACGCCTTCGGGCTTCTCTTTGGCGTAGATGGCCAACACATCTTCCACGGTCACCGGCTCGAAATAAAGTTTGTTGGAGGTGTCATAATCGGTGGACACGGTTTCCGGATTGCAATTGACCATGATAGATTCGAACCCTTCTTCTTTTAATGCAAAGGCCGCATGGCAGCAGCAGTAATCAAATTCAATCCCTTGCCCGATCCGGTTGGGTCCGCCGCCGAGAATCATGATCTTCCGATTCTTGGAAACCGGAACTTCATCCTTACCGATATAAGTGGAATAATAATAAGCGGCATCCTGAACCCCGCTCACAGGTACAGCGCAAAAGGCGGCGATCTTGCCCAGAGCGATCCTTTTTTCACGGATTTCTTTTTCCTGGACCTGTAGAATTCCGGCCAAATAACGATCCGAGAAACCGAGCTCTTTGGCCTTGATCAAAAGATCCGAAGAAAGTGCTTTCCATCCTTTTTTCACGATCATGACTTCAAACTCCACAAGTTCTTTCATTTCCCCGAGAAAATGGCGATGGATATGAGTCAGATCGAACAGCTCGTCGATGGAAACACCTTGCCGCAGCGCTTCATAAATAAGAAATACCCGCTCACTGGAAGGCGCATGAAGAAGTTTTTTTAATTCGTCAGCCGAAAGGTCTTTGAAATGCTTGGCGCCGCCAAGGCCGTATCGTTTGATTTCAAGGGACCGGATGGCTTTTTGGAAAGCTTCCTTGAAGGATTTGCCGATACTCATGGCCTCGCCGACCGCCTTCATCTGTGTTCCTAAGATGTCTTTTGCCTGCGGAAATTTTTCGAAGGCCCACCGAGCGAATTTAATCACCACATAATCGCCCCACGGCTCGTACTTTTCCAGAGTCCCCTTGCGCCAATAAGGAAGTTCATCCATGGTGATCCCGGCAGCAAGTTTTGTGGAAACACGCGCAATCGGAAAACCAGTCGCCTTGGACGCCAAGGCGCTTGAACGTGATGTCCGGGGATTAATCTCAATCACCACTAATCTGCCGGTTTTCGGATTGTGGGCAAACTGAATATTGGTTCCGCCGACCACTCCGATCGCGTCAACAATCCGATAGGAATAATCCTGCATTTTTTTCTGAAGCGCTTCCGGCACCGTCAGCATGGGTGCGGCACAAAAACTATCGCCGGTATGGACCCCCATGGGATCGATATTTTCAATGAAACATACTGTAATTTTCTGATTTTTTGCATCACGAACCACTTCCAGCTCCAGTTCTTCCCAACCAATCACAGCTTCTTCGATCAAAACCTGCCGAATCATGCTGGCATTGAGCCCGCGTGCAGTGACGGTATGTAACTCTTCCCGATTATAGACAATCCCGCCGCCCGTACCGCCCATCGTGTATGCGGGACGCACCACGACAGGATATTGCAATTTATTCGCGATCGCTTCCGCCTCTTCAATCGTCGTAGCGATTTCCGATTGAGGCACTTCGATGCCAAGTGATTTCATGGTTTGCTTGAAAACCTCGCGGTCTTCTCCGCGCTCTATGGCATCCGCTTTCACTCCGATAATCTCGACATTGTATTTTTTCAAAACACCCTGTTTGTACAATTCACTGGAAAGATTGAGCCCCGTCTGCCCTCCCAGGTTGGACAAGAGGGCATCCGGACGTTCCTTTTCGATAATGTCCGTCAAACTGTCCACCGTAAGCGGCTCGATGTAAGTTTTGTCCGCAATGCCCGGATCCGTCATAATGGTCGCGGGATTCGAGTTCACCAAAACAATCTCATAGCCTTCTTCCCGCAAAGCCTTGCAAGCCTGCGTCCCCGAATAATCAAATTCACATGCTTGCCCGATAATGATGGGACCCGACCCGATGATTAAAACTTTTTTTATGTCTTTCCGTTTAGGCATACTCTTCTCCACTGGTTGGTAAATATCATTTAAATTATGGATACGCTATGAAAGATTGTACTGATAACCTTTTACAAACGTATGCAGGACTTTTCCTCTTAATTTTCTGCCGTAAAAACAAGAATTGATGGATTTCGAGTGGACATTTTCTTCGTTGAACACCCACTCCTGATTCAAATCAACAAGAATAAAATTCGCTTGTTCCCCTGTTTTGAGCCGCCCAAAGTTCGCTTTTTTCAAAATGTCAGCCGGCACAAGACTCATTTTTTTAACGATCTCCTCAAGCTTCCACTTTCGGCCATGGTAAAGCTCAGTCATGACCACCCCAAAAGAAGACTCCAGGCCGATGGTTCCAGGCGGTGCCACTTCAATATCCTGATCCTTTTCTTCAAAGGCATGCGGTGCATGATCCGTTGCAATAGTATCGATGGTGCCGTCTTCCAGCCCCTTAATCACCGCTTGCCGGTCTTCTTCGGTGCGAAGCGGCGGGTTCATCTTGTAAAACGTGTCGTATTTCACAAATTCTTCATCCGTCAGCGCGATGTGATGCGGTGTCGCTTCCGCAGTGATCGGCAATCCTTCGGCGCGAGCTCTTCGAATCATATCAACCGCACCTCGGGTTGATACGTGCTGAAAGTGAAGTTGGCATTTGATTAGACGCACAAGTTCAATATCCCGTGCTGTAGCAATATCTTCAGAGGCATTCGGCCGGCCCCGAAGCCCTAGTTGGGTTGAAACGATACCCTCGTTCATCACACCGTTGAGACTGATGGTCGGATCTTCCGCATGGGAAAGGATGGGAAGGCCGTAGGTTGCCGCATATTCATACACCCGCCTCGCCACACCGGAATCCACCACCCAATTTCCATCATCGGTAACTGCCACGGCACCCGCGGCTTTCATTTCCGCCATTTCCGAGATTTTTTTACCTTCGCGCCCTTGTGTCAGCGTTCCGGCTGGAAAGATATTGAAGTTCAGGACATTCGCACGCTCCATCTGATATTTCACAACCTGCGCGTTATCACAAGCCGGCTTTGTGTTCGGCATCGTCACACAACCGACAAACCCTCCCGCGATGGCAGCCTGAGCCCCGGTCTCAATCGTTTCCTTATGTTCGAAACCCGGTTCACGAAAGTGGACGTGCATGTCAATGAGCCCCGGCAACAGATAAAGTTTTTTTGCATCCATGATCTCCGCTTCCTCAGCCGCAAGATCTTTCCCCCATTTTACGATCCGGTGACTTTTTACATGAAAATCCATGACTTCATCGATCTTGTTCGCGGGGTCCACAATGTGCACGTTTCGAATAATAAGATTTTTAACCGATTGACCGTTCAACTTATTTTTCATTTTTGAGCACCCCGCTTAAGAGATACAAAACCGCCATGCGAACCGCGATTCCGTTCGTGACCTGTTTCAAGATGTAGGATTGGGCGCTGTCCGCCAATGCGCTTTCAATTTCAACGCCGCGGTTCACCGGTCCCGGATGCATCAGGATGGCATCGGGCTTTGCGTATTTGAATAATTCGGTATTGAGGCCAAAAGTGCTGGCATATTCCCGGATGCTCGGAAAAAGCGTTTCATTTTGCCTTTCCATTTGTATCCGCAAAAGCGTTACCGCATCCGCTCCATCCAGCGCTTTTTTGACGTCGTGAATAACCTTTACACCCAGTTCTTCGATTCCCCAAGGCACAAGCGTTTTGGGTCCGCAAATCACGACTTCAGCCCCAAGCTTTGTAAGTCCCCAGATATTGGAACGCGCCACGCGCGAATGAAGAATATCCCCGACAAAAACGACTTTAAGTCCTTTGATTTTTCCCTTAATCTCACGCAGGGTGAATATGTCCAAAAGTCCTTGGGTGGGATGTTCGTTGATGCCGTCCCCGGCGTTTACGATCCCGACTTTCGTATAGTTTGAAATACGGTGCGGTGCCCCCGAAGAGCCATGCCGCATCACGATCAGATCGACCTTCAGCGCCTCAATGTTGGCGATCGTGTCCCAGAGAGATTCTCCCTTTGTCATGCTGGAAGAACCGCCTGCCATGCTGATTGTGTCCGCACTTAAGCGTTTCTCAGCAAGCTCAAATGAAACTCTCGTACGTGTACTGGGCTCCAGAAAGAGATTGACCACGGTCTTCCCGCGAAGCACAGGAACCTTTTTAACATCACGTTGTGAAACTTCACTGAAAGATTTCGCGGTATCTAAAATCAATTCGATCTCATCCGAGGAAAGATCGCGCAAACCCAACAAATCCTTTTTGGTCCACTTCGTCTTGTGATTTTCCATCATGCGGGCGTTCCTCCCAAAATAACAGCCTCATCTTTCCCATCCTTTTCTTTCAAACGAATGATCACGGTTTCCTGCAATGACGTTGGAACATTTTTGCCGACATAATCGGCCTTGATGGGAAGTTCACGGTGTCCACGGTCAACGAGCACTGCGAGGCGAATGACCTTAGGACGCCCGAGATCGATTAAGGCATCCAGTGCAGCGCGTATGGTCCGGCCGGTAAAAAGCACATCATCCATGAGAATTACCACTTTGCGTTTGAGATCAAAAGAAATATCGGTTTCATGAATCTCGGGTTTGGGTCCTACTTCGCTGAGATCATCCCGGTAGAGGGTAATATCAAGAATGCCGACCGGAATCTTTTTTTGCTCGATTTCGAAGATTTTTTTTTGAAGTCTCTCGGCAAGAAAAACGCCCCGGGTTCGAATCCCAATCAACGCAAGATTGGAAGTGCCCTGATTGCGTTCCAGGATCTCATGCGCCATGCGGGCCAATACTCGTTCAATCCCGCCTTCATCAAGGACTTGTTTCTCGGAAGGGCTCATCGCATCACCCAATCCATTGAAGAAAATTCCGTCGGTGGGCAAAAAAATACCCCGCTTTTTATTGCGGGGTTTCTATGTGGACAAATTTTTTTGTTCATTTTCTCACCTTTGTCGGCGTCTCAGCGCCGTCTTAAAAGGAGCTCTTTGCTTATATCGTTAACAAAAGATAGCTTTTTTCGCATGCTTTGTCAAGCAGGATTGCTTCAAAACCATTTCTTTATCTAAAAAATGAGAAGGTTTTCTCTATAAGCCGAGTTCTGTTGCCGCTGCTTGCGCAACGGCGATGACCATCTGTCTAGGGCCGTCATTGCTGGCGGTCTCAGTCGGCTGACCCGGCAAAGTTTTTGACTCGCATCAAAAAAGGAACGGGCCTTTCCCGCTGCCAAAAATCATGGCAGATCTTTGCCTTATTTAGCCTTTCTTCACGTAGAGATTGCCGCGTTTCACCCCCTGCCACTTTCATGGCAGGGACTCGTCTCTGTGGCTCTGATCCGCACTCGATTTCAAAAAGCTTATGAAATCCAGTGGGTGGGCGTTACCCACTACGCTGCCCTTTGAAGCTCGGACTTTCCTCCCACAGAATAAAAACAGGACGTTTCCTGTTTCTTTTCGTCTGTGCGCGGTCATCCGAGAAAACCTTCTCAAAACTTTCCTGAAAATCAAAGAACAAAAAACTATTTCTTCTCCGGAGAATTCAACTTTTGAAGCTGTTGCTTCGAAAAATCAGCCCAACTGGTTTTGGGATAATCTTTCATAATCTTTTCGAATTGGGCAACAGCTTCTCCCTTTTTCTCAAGCATGAGATAACTTTTCGCAATATAGTATTCCGCAATCGCCCGTGTATTGCCCTGGGCATTTTGATTTAAATATTGCTGGTATTTTCCGATAGCGGCCTCATATTTACCTTGATGATAAAGCTTTTCCGCTTCCGAATAAGTTCCAAAATAGTACTCCGAAGCATGAAAGGCACAAGAAGCAAAAAAACCCACCATCAAGACAAAAACTATCAGCCATTGAATCTTTTTCATGAATAACCTGTGTTCGAGTTGTAAAAGTCGTAAAACGAGTTTAGTCTACTTTTCATCTGTTCGCAGTGTCAAGAAAGAAAAACCCGACCTGAGAAGGAATCCTTCTCATCATCACCAGGGGAGGCGACTTTAGGCCGGGCTCATTCCATTCGACAGCCATCACCCCTCATGGGAAATTCGCTCCCAGAGGGGTGAGACGTCTTTCTACAAATCAGCCAAATAGATAGATCAGCTGACCACCGAGCGTGTTTTGCTGGTGATTGCCGTTGAACACATCACCGTCACCGGCGTGGGCGTAGTCAATCCGATACTCCACCCGGGTAATGACATTCTGAAAGGGCTTGTACTCAAGCGTCAGGGTATTTGCGAGGTCCCTGGCGGCTCCCGCCGTCCCTTCGCCGGTCCAATTACGGTAGCGCTTGCTGTCGTCAAAATATTCAAAGCGATAAGCCGCTGCCAGTTTGTCCGTGAATTTGTATTTTGCATAGGCCGCATAATCCAACCATTGCGCGGTATGGAAGTTATCATCCATGGCTATATCAACGCGCGGCTGATTGCCGATATCGAATTCCCCGGCGAAGGAGAGTTTCGAAGTCGCGTCCCAGCTCAAGACATTCGTGGCCAGAAAGCGCTTCCCGCCGCTCGTACCGTTGTTCTCGGGCCCGAAATAAGTCGCCGTAGTCCATTTGACATCTTTCAAAGGACTGAAGCTGAAAGCGTTTTCGAATGTTTTGTAGGAATTGTTATCGACATCGACATCCCAACCGTTGCTGAGGCCGTTATAGACGGTCAGATATCCGTCGAAAAGCGTATAACTGGCCCGGACGCCGGTGTGCGTGAACGGGATCGCATAGCCAAAGGACACGGAACGGCTGATATTCCAATTGTTGTAGCCTTCGATGACCTCATTACCCGCTAATGTCACCATGCGCCCTGCTTTGATATCGACCGCATGCGGAAGGATTTTTCTGTCATCCCAGAATTTCAAAGGGGCCACTAGTTGCACATAAGCCTGCTCAAACGCGAATGCGGTTGACGAGGTGGTCCCGTTATCCCGCGTCAGATTATTGAAATAATAAGGCACATCGCTTCCCATCATCATATCAATGCGGAAACCAGCGCCCCCCTCCGGATTCGCCAATTTCTCGAACCAGAGCTTTGCCGCATTCATGGAAAAGGTGTCGGCAGCCTTGTCGGTAAGAGAACGTCCCACATTCCCCGTACCCTGCGCCTCGCCTACTTTGTTCTGAAATTGTGTCTCTACGTAACCGCCCATATGGATATCTTTCATCGCGGTTTGCAGAACACCTCCCGTCTCCGAATTCGGAACTGGCGGGAGATAAGTTGTCTGCGCCTCTGGCGAAGGTTGTTCCATGGTCATCATCTTGCTTTCCATGGCATCCAATTTTCTTGTCAACGCATCTATTTGCTGTTTCAGCACGGCAACTTCACTGCCTTGTGCAAAAACATTCCCCATTGAAAAAATCGTGATTAAAAAGCAAAAAGCAATCGTGCCAACATAAATTTTATTTATCATTTTCTTGTCCCTTTCCCCTGCCCGGGTTTTGACTTTGAAGTATTAAAATTGGAGCATTCAATAATCATGCCAACTTTAGGATAACGAGACGATTAGTTTCCTAACTTTTAAAAAACAGAAATGTTTTTTAAAACAATTATGTCACATACACAAAGTTTCGTAGGGGAGAATTTTCCAAAATTATTGCGTTGATTCTAGAAGAATTGATCTCAAGAAGAATAACTGGGAAAGGAAAAATATTTCAAAAAATGGGCCCGCCTGGACTCGAACCAGGGACCAAGCGATTATGAGTCGCCTGCTCTAACCGACTGAGCTACGGGCCCAATGAATTTCTAAGTTGCAGTTTGTAGATGAGTTACGATCTTTTCGAACTCAACGTCTGAGGCGGGCTGAGCATCAATTTTCGGCTCTTGTTCCCGTATTGTTCCCATCCGTGAGCTTAATAGTTCAACTGCCCGCCCCTTATGGTCTGGCGACAAGTGCGAGTAACGAAGCGTCATTTCAAGCGTTTTATGGCCCAAAAGCTCCCTTACTGTGTTTAAATCAACCCCTGCCATGACCAAATGCGAGGCAAAAGTATGGCGTAAATCATGGAAACGGAAACAAAGTATACCAGAATTCTTTAAAGCAGTCTCAAACGATTTACGAAAGTTGTAGGGCAACCCATCATCACCGCAAAAAACATAAGGACTCTTGGGATGCTTCATCACGGAAATTAATACATCCTTAACGATTTGATTTATTGGCACCTTTCGTCCTTCTCCGCTCTTAGCATCTTGAACAGTAATATATCCCTGCTCATAATTCACATCTTGCCATTGAAGGTTTTGAATCTCGCCCTTGCGAAGCCCCGTGTTAGCAGCAAACAAAACAATAGACTTAATTCTTGACGCACAATGCCCAAGAAGCTTATTCATCTCTTCGCGCGAAAGGTAACGATCTCTTTTATTATTCTCTTTATAGAATTTAATACCCTTAACAGGATTCTTGGTCGTTTTCCCCCATTCGATAGCCCGATTGAAAATGCATTTTAGAAGTGCCAGTTCACGATTCACTGTAGAAGGCGCTATATGTTTCTCGGTTTCCCCTATCTTCTGACTGACTCTGGAAGTTTTATATTCTTCAACCTTGAGCGGGGTGATTTCATGTAGATGCAGACCTTGAAAAGTATCCATGAGGGGAATTAAAGCGTTTCGGTAATAGCTCCCAAGTGATTTCTTGCGAGAAGCATAGACGGCTTTAAATTGCTCAACAAATTCATCAAATCTGATCGGCTTTATGCGCTGAATATCAAGATACTTGTTTTCAGCAATATCAGAGAGGGTTTTGCGTAGAACACGTTTAGCAGTCTCATAATCAGGGGCAATCTTCCTCTTGATCCTTCTCCCCTGATAGTAGTAACCGATACACCAATACTCGCCCCGCTTAAAAATCTCCATTCGGCAAGCCTCCTTGAGATGAGGTAATTATACCGAATTCGGCTGTATTATTCAAGCTTTCTTTTTGGGGCGTCCGGGCTTCTTTCTTGTGCGGAGAAATTTCTTTAGGGACGGCTCGTTTATGAGCCAAACGGAGATTCTTTTGCTGGTAGGAACTTGCTCGGCCTTGATCCGCTTGGCCGCCAGTAGTGTGCGAAGATAGCGCATCGAAAGGCCATACTTCCGCATTACTTGATATGTGGTAAGAACATTTAGCATTGCTTACAGTCTCCGTAGTTCGGTGGCTAATAATACTCTTACTTCCATTCTTTTTGAAGAAATTAATGACTTCCTCGGCATCGAAACGAGCGTATGCTCCTAATCGAATATGAGGAATTCCCGCTTGTCCTTGTCTTGTTCTATCGTAAATCCATGACTTCGGAACTTGAAGAAGGTCTGCGATCTGCTCAACTTTTAGAAGTTTCTTCGGATTGTCCATCTTGCACCTCTGGTGTTTCCATTTGAGTGATAATAATCTGAACGGGATTATAGGTAAGCTGTTCTTTATTAGCCTCTGCCCCGTAGCCCATGATTTTGAGGCCATACTTAGTGGCATCGAGACTTATTGATTCTGTTTGACTGCCTACATGATCATTTAACCGGCTAGCTAGCTTCTTCTCAGTTAAACCAACTTCAGCCAATAGCTCCGTTGCCCGCGCATTGATGCCATATTTTTCCATAACCGTTGAAGCATTGCTTCGAGCGGTTGCGAGGGTTGCCTTCGGATAGGCTTCCATATACGCCTCAGTCTTAGTCTTCCCTTGCGCCCTTGCTCGAGCCATTAATTCATGTTTCGGGTTCGTTAATTGTGCCATATTTCCTCCTGCGACCCCCTTATTAGCCTTTTACCCATTCTCCTAAGAGGGAAAGAAGGAGAGAGAGTAAGAAAGAGAGAAGGACGCAACGGTAACGCAACGGTTATGTTATGCATAGGTGCTATCCGTCCAATCTTCAAAGCGGTAGTGTGGCCCGATAAACTTAGCGGGAACGATGCCAGTAGGCCCAGACTTATTTTTTTCGACCTGTATTTCAATGTAATCTTTGGGGGCTTTTTCAATTCCTCGGCCGCGCTTTGCATCATAATCGAAGCTAGAGGCACCATATCGCATTGGGTAATGGAGAATAAGCGCAAGATCCGCTACCTCCTCCAAAGTTCCGCATTGTTTTAGGTGATGGAGGCTTGGACGCCCCTCATCCGCTCCCATGCGGTTAATCTGGCTCAAAATGACGGTGGCAATCTTCTCTTCGAGTGAAAATTTCTTAAACCCCCTTATGAATTCAGAAATACTTTCCCACCGGGAACCATCCTTTTCAGAATCAATCATTTGAATGTAATCAATAAACACCACTTCGGGCTTGGGTTTAACTTCGCGCACAAGCTGAGCTACCTCTTCAAAGTTGTAGCCGAAGTTGTCTATGGGCAGGAGTGTTAGCTTCTCAAAAATCTTTTCCGCTATTTCTCGCTTAGGCTCATATTCGGGTTTGAATCCCTTTTTCAGTTCTGTGTTTTTAATCTCACAAATGTTACAAAAAAGCTTCTCCATCAACTGCTCCCGATCATCTTCCAAAGACACATAAACGACCGGGTGGCCCGCGTCAGCCAACTTATAGGCCGCTTGCAAACCAAAGCTAGTCTTTCCCTCGCTAGGTCGGGCAGCAATGATACTGACTCGCTCTCTAGTCAAACCATTGGTCATTTCGTCTAGCTGAGTAATGCCAAAGGGAAATTCGGGCTTCTCGGTTCGCTTCTGTATCTTTTGAATGACTCGCGCGAAGATAGTTGCGGGATTTTCGATAATGGGGGTTCTTTTAATCATTTGGATAATCTCCAATATTGAGACAGGTTGTTAAGTAATTCATTTGGGATCGCAATCCATTAAGAATCGCATTGGTAAGTTCGCAAAGTTCACGGTTAGAAAATTGCTTCATTGCCCTCTTTTCAAAAAAATCAATGCTCTCGGCACAATCTGACAATTCATGCTTAATTGAATCAAACCACCACCGCTGTAAATACTGGCTATTATGATAGCGAAGCTTGGGATGCATGAAGGGCTGCGCTCATTGAGGGTTTATCGTGAACTTTGCGTTCTCGGTAGCTCTTCTGACGCTCCCGGCTTTGTTTGAGACAACGGATACCGTTATCATCCCAATCATGGATTAGAAGTTGATTATCCTTCTGATCAAGGAAGCTGGTCTCTGTAAGCGCCTTTAGCAAAACCTCGGGCAGCTCATGCCAGCCAGCACCTGTTGCAATCTCAGCAGCTTCGAACTTGGAGAGGTTACCGTCCGGGGCATACTTGCTGGCCCAAAGCCATAGGCCTGACAAAATTCCTAGAGTGTGCGCCTTTTCAGCGCGAAGTTTGTTGCTTAAACGGATAAGCTTAGGATGGTCTAGAAGATTGTTCTGCAGTTGAATCCACATTTGTTTTTTCTCCTCATCGTAAAATGGCTAAATCTTTCGCCGTTCTGTAAGAATCAAAAAGGGCCTTCGCTGAAGCTCTGCCGTTTCCGTTATAGAAAGCCAGCACTTCCTCTTGAAGCTTGGGAGTTGATTCAAACAGAAGGGATGTTTTGACGCCGTTGGTGTGCTTTGAGACTATGCTGAAACCCCTCGCCATGAGGTAAGCGGCCTCGTATAGGTTCTGGACTGCGTAGGTTTGTTCTTTGCTCATAAAGTGCCTCCTATAATCTATTTTGCCATTGGATTTGGAGACAAAATGGACCTTCAGAATTGAATCATGAATACCCTAAAATCAGATCGCTTTATTGGTGGGGTGTTGCTAGGAGGGCTTGCTTTAAAGGGGATTCTGGGAGAGATTGATAATACTGAAGGCGGTCTTTTTGTTGACCTTGTAGCAATTTAACTTCTTTTTCTATTTTTGACGGACTGCAATGATATTTCTTTGAAAGAATATAGCTAACTATTTCTCGGTATGTTTTCCCATACTTGCGGGGATAGGCCCCTCCCTTATTGCCATGAAACAAAGCTTCAAGGAATTCATCCTTAAGATGATGAGTAGGCAAACTTAGCTGCTTTGTGGCGCTAAGTAAATTTTCTTTTAATACAGTTATGCTTCGATATTTCTTTTTAACTATTTTTTTAATGGCCTCGTATTCGGCTAGAAGAGCCATTGGCAAATGTTCGGTTTTCTTTATTTTGTTGAGGTCTGGCAACAGCTTTCCAAGCAACTTTTCAAGCTGCTTTTTGGAAGCAAGTCTGGCAGGATCATCCTCCAACAAATTATCGGACGCTGTTCTGTGAAGGGTCACTAAAACCCTACGAACAAATTCATCTTCCAATGCGCAAACATTGTATTTATCAATCAATATTTCTGCGTAAGAAACAATATACGGCCAAGCCTCTTTCTTTGGGGCAAGGGAAATGTATCGCTTCTTGAATCCAAGTAGTTGGTTTATTTCTTTATCAAAAGAAGATTTAAGGCGGGGGTTGCTTTTGATGAGAGATTCAAAAAATTTCTGATCCCCCTTGGTAAGAGCGTCAATAACAATACAGAGGAGCTTGTTTCTCTCTTTCCGTTCTGGAAATAAGCCCTTAGTCACTATTTTTCCTCATCTCATTTTCTCATCAAGCCTTTAATCAATAACAAGTAGTATAAATCCGAATCGGAGGGTTGGCTAGACGGGTTTTGGGTGGGATTTAGGAGTGCTTGCGCCTGAATGCTAAGCCTAACAA
>JAKLFP010000015.1 GCA_022711115.1 Candidatus Omnitrophota bacterium
AAATCTCCCGACCCAAACGCCCAATCCGCACTGTCCGCAAAACTTAAAAATGAATTCGTCCCGTTAAAATAACCGCTGGATCCTCCCAATGCCGAATTGTTTGTGTCAAGAACGGCCCCGCCATGAACGGTAAAATCATGACCGCTTACCGCAGCAGGCATCGCAAGCGTTGTTCCCGTGACAATACTCGAAAATGTGGATTCATTGCCCGTGGCATCAATCGCCGTGATCTTATAACTGTAACTCGTGTTCGGTGTGAGACCCGTCACCGTGTAGCTTAGTGTTCCGCCACTCACCGTAGTGATCAATGTCCCCGCGCTGCTATAGACTTTGTAACCTGTCACTCCCTTGTTATCCGTTGAAGCCGCCCAACTCACTCGCAGACTGTTGGTCGTGGCATTCCCCACCGTGACTCCCCCCGGCACAGTCGGCGCTGTCACATCAGGCATCGCTAGCGTCGTCGCTGAAGTTGCGGCCGTAAGACCGGAAAGATTTCCGGCTGCGTCCCTTGCTTGGATCTGATAACTATAGGTCGTGTTTGGTGTCAACCCAACTTCTGCATACTGTGTCGTCGGCATATTTTCAGATACTAACACCCCATTACGATACACATCATAACCCGCTACCCCGATATTATCCGTCGAGGCATTCCAGCTAAAGGCGATACTATTAGTCGTCACCTCACCTAGAACAACATTTGTGGGAATGCTTGGGGCTTGCGTGTCTGGTATTATTGATTGTGTTGTTGCGACAATCGCTGCCGTAAGATCGGATCTATTCCCAGCCGCATCCCTTGCCCGAATCTGATAACTGTAACTCGTTCCCGGTGTTAAGTAGGTATCCGTATAATTTGTCGCACCGTTTTCAACGATATTCATCCACACCCCGTCACGATACACATCGTAACCCGTCGCCCCGACATTGTCTGCGGAGGCGTTCCAGCTTAAAGTAATGCTGTTGGTCGTCACAGCGCTCACCGTTACATTTGTCGGCATAGTTGGTTTTTGGAGATCCGTAGGAGGAGGCGGCGCTTCCCATTGACGAAGTCGAAAAAGCTTAAAATAGTGATCCGGTGTTGCCGAATGAATCCCGACGAACCCTCCCTGAAACGTGGCATCAGTCACGGACAGCTCTGGCGTGGTAGCACCGTTGATATAAAGTTGCAGCTGATTCCCCGACCTTCTCACCATTAGCTGAATGACCGCCCCGTTTAACTGCACGGGAGCTGCCGTTTGGGCCAGGGTGGTCGGCACACCATTCACCACTTTGATAATTTTGTACTGATTATCCAAACGCGAATGCACCGCAAGGTAATAATTTGTACTGCTCTGATAATCTACCGCCAGACCGCGCGTCATGTCTGCGGTTCCGCTATCCTTAAGCTGAAAGCTGGCACTCACATCATAATTGGTATTTACCAAATATTGGTTCCAAATGAGGAATCCATTCGTATTGGAAGAATGATATAATTGTCCGTTAAGAAGCCCCCAAGTTCCATTCACAGCCAGCCAATTAGTTCCCAGACCGTTCGTCTCGCTAAAATCATCCTCTATGTAATTAGGTATCTTGTAGGAAATTTCTTCGGAGTAATCGCTTCTTAGACCGGTCTTATTTTCATAGGCATCCGCCGCAAAATAGTAAAGCGTGCCAGAAAGCAGGTTGCTAATCGTAACGGTATTTCTGGTTCCAGGTTGGACATCCACAACATTGGTGTAAGTCCTGCTGGCGACTCCATAGTAAACGCCGTACCCTCCGTCCTGCTGCACCGACTTATCCGGACTTAAATCCCAAGCCAGCGTGACATTTCGCGGCGGAGCCAAGGCGGGCAACGCAGTGGCGGGATTCGGCTCGGCAAGCATTTTGGCTGAACCCTCGGCATATGCCCCTGATGGACTTATGATCAATGGCAGTGGTTGATTGGTAGTTCCTCCAGAATTCGTTAGATCATTTGTCGTCGCGGACAGTGGCACCCCCATAATCCGAAAGAATTGCATGCCTTGATTCATTTCCTCAAAAGTATATGAAAAGGTTTGGACCTCATTGCGACGGTTAGGAATAATGAAATTCGATAAATTTGTCCATGTTAAAAAATCCGAGGTTGATTGGAGGGTAAAATCGCCGGGGGTATGGGCGGGTGGAATAGCGATATTAATTTGCCCTTTCCCGTCAGTAGTTCTTTCAATAGTCAGATAAGGCTGCGGCACGGAGGAGGCCATCTGCCCCATCGCCATTCCCGCACTCAACCCAAAATAGGATATGGCTGTGACAAGGGCTTTGGGTTTTCTTACCACACGCATATTATCCCAAAACAAATCCAGATGAACCCATAATTCACTCGCCAGAATTTCGAATAAAAGCTTTGCGTAATAAACATCCAGACGCCTTTTCTGAATCCAAGTAGTCTTTTGATTTCTCATTTCGGATCGTGAAATTCCGATCTGTTTTTCCTCATTCATTCCAGGTTGAATGGCAAGCGAGACCGGCGCCTTCAAATGGGCCGATGGCACTTTAGGCGATTTCCGAGTTCGATCATCAGAAAGCTTTGCAAGCTCTGTTGTAGAAATCACTGCGGGAAGCGTTCGAGAAAGATTTAAAATTTCTGCCCGGATGGTTCCTTCCAGATGGGCTGCACCCAACGGGTCGTAGCGTTTTAACTGAGAAAGACGAACACGATCCAGTCCATAGGCCGGAACCGTGGACCATTTTTGGCTTGCTGAGTTCTTCAGAGTGATGTTATCCAAATAGTTTTGATCACTTTCCAACTTTGAAATCGCCGGAACGATACTTACATAGGAGATCCCCTCCTGATGAAGCAATGCTTTGAGCCCGTCACTGTGGAAACCACCGGCAACAAGCACTGAGTTTTTCGGTTTGTCTGTCTGAAGCACCTTGCGCATATTTTCAAACATCACTTTTTCACGCCGGATAGCCGTCTGATAAAACTCGATCGACCATTGAAAAAGCTTGTCGATTTCGCTGCTTTTCTTGTTAAACGGAAGCTTAGAACTTTTAAGGAGCATCGAGGGAAGAAACTCATCCGTCTTTTGACTTAGCTTGAGATATTCTTTTTTTGTTAACTCCAAAGAGAAAAGTTTACG
Organism: Candidatus Omnitrophota bacterium; assembly: GCA_022711115.1. Taxonomy (GTDB): domain Bacteria; phylum Omnitrophota; class Omnitrophia; order Omnitrophales; family Aquincolibacteriaceae; genus JAKLFP01. The sequence continues at coordinate 3,099 of JAKLFP010000015.1, forward strand.
TAAAAGCAGATATTTATTGAAAAGTTCGATAAGCCGCTTTTCATCCTCAAACATGGCCAACCGATCCAGAATTAATGTTGTTAAATGGTCAACTTCTCCATTTAATTTTTCCGCATCCAGTTCTTGGGTCAGGATCAGTAAACCGATCCGCTTCATGATGGCCGGATATTTTTCGAACGCGAACCCAAGGGGATGATACACCTTGTAGAAATCTTCGAAATACGCACGCAAATCCAAGGACACATTATGATCATGGGCAGAAAAAAGGATATTTTCCAGCAACGTAAGATTTGTTTCGATAAAGTCTTGCGCTGGGGCTTGCCTTCCTTTCGGAACGGGCGTTGATTTCAGCCATGCAAACAAGGCCTTTTTTTCCTGATCAACTTTGTTTTGATCATCCTCCGCCGGATTCTTTGCCAATCTCCGAATCGTAAAAAACCGGACAAGTTGCGGGTATTCAAATTGATGCCAGGGATCGGTGAGGTCCAGTTTCAGGAATCGCTTTGTGTTTTGCGCAAGTAATTCAAAATAATTTACAGTTTCACGGCGAGCATCCCCATAGGCCATCCATTCCCGATGGAAATCGCGCAGATCCGTATTCATAACAAGCGAAGCGGCTGACTGGAGTTTTTCCCGAAACTCCGCCAGAAACTGATCGGTATCGGATTTTTTATCATAGATTGCCCGGAATTGTTTCACATTTTGGACATAAAGTTCCGGGTCTTCGATACCATACCCCTTAGTATCCTGAGGATGATGGAATAAATACAATCCGGTACCGCTGACAAGCCCTTTGCCGAAAAAGCGATCGGCAAGCTCCTGATCCGCGAGGGGATCCTTCGTGAAGCTTAAAAGGTCTTTCGGAATCGCCCCTTGGAAAGAACCTTCGAGAAAAACTGTTTTAACATCGAATTGAGACTTCAAGTAACCAAGCATTCCGTCGATGCTACGCTGAGCCCCAATTTGGGAGTGTGCATCCTGGACAAGAATCACACTCGAACGCCCTGAGGCATAACGTTCCTCAATTCTTCCGAAAGCAGAAGGAATTTTCAAATTATAAAGATCATGAATAAACTGCGGGTTTTGAACGTTGGGAAAAGAATTCCCTGCGAAAGCGGCAGAACCAACATTTGCAGAGGCAATGGCGTTAGTCAAAAAGAAAAAATTAACAATAATCGCAACGGTTTTAAGTTGTGTTTTTAAATGCTTACCGTCTGGAGATCTTCCCCCTAAAGTTTTCACAAATCAGAATCCCTTCATTTTAAAAAAATTTCTCTGAAAAATATTCGGCCTTAAAAACTAATAAAATTTTTTATTTAGTGTGAAAATATGCAAAATTTACGATTTGGAAAAAACTTATGAACCGTGCAAAACCTTAACATGTTTTAATAGATTTGCAACTTAGACTAAAAAATAGTCGGTTTTAGAATTTTGATCGTGATCTCATAATTGACACTACTTGTTATTTAGAAACAACTTACAAGAATATTAAAGCCGAATGAGTCAATTTAAAGCAATAAAAACCTCCAATCCTATTTTGCTTCTCCATTTACATCAGCAATCGTCTTCAGTATCATCTCTTTTCACACACCGCTGAGCTTTACGAATTGCTTTTAAAGTTACTACTCCGTTCATTTCAGGCATCCGCATATCAGCCAGCATCAAATCAAAGTCCTGCACCTGCGATAACCTCAAGGCAGAATCACCGTCAGGAACAACCGTGACAGAGTAACCAGCACGGTCAAGTAAGGATTTGATTGAATGGCGCATCAAAATATCCTCTCCTACAACAAGGATTTTTTGATGTTCTGACTCCATCGTTTCCCGGATGGATTCACTAAGTTGGTCAATATCCTCCGGATGAAAACGGTATGTACCACCGAAACGAATGGCCTTGAGAATTCCGTTATCGACCCAATAATCAACGGTACGGCGGGAAACTTTTAATTTCGTTAGGACATCGGAAATTTTTAATAATTTCCTCATGGGCCACTTCGAGATTTAATATACTGTTCATTATGTGCTTAAAAGATACTTTTGTGCAAATTATACTTAAATGCGCAATACAGTCAATAATTTTGATTTCAAGATAACGCTTCATCACAGCTGCGCATCGAAAGAGTTATCCTCTAATTTTTTATTGGGATGAACTGGCAAATAGTCGGAGCCTCTAGGATTGACCAACAAGAATTTATCTTTGCTGCCCAGTGGGAGACCGCTCAATGGAGCATGGGGAATATTGATTCTTAATTAAGTCGCGATCAAAAACAACAGCCGCTGATGATGACAGCTTTCAAGAAAGGCTCTCCTTGTCGGACCAGCAACGAACAGACGTCTCGTTAGAGACGCGGCCTAAAGATCAGTCTCGATTTCTTCTGGTCAAAGGTAACATTAAACCGACCCAAGAATGACATGCCCAACAAGCCGCCCTTCAACTGCCGAGTCTCACGGTCGTCTTCAACCATCACTTGCGCCGCCACATTTTTTTCTTCCAGGTCTCCCAGCTTGATGGTTTTCAATACGATCTGTTTCACTTTATGCTTCCCGTTCAAGACCATGACCTCAGGCGCGTTCGGGGCGTTTTTAAGGTCAATGCCCAACTTCCCGGCCATCGATGCCGTCAAAAGCACCACCGGACATCCCGTATCAACGATGAGCGAGGTATGCACATCCTCATTCAAAACAGCATCGACGCGGATGTGTCCACGATCTCGGCTGGCCTGAACGATCTTGGTGTTTGCATCGATGTAACGTCTTTCCGCTCCATAACGCCTTTCTTCGTCCACCATCGCATCCCATTTTGCCGAGGCCTTGGCCTTTTCTTCCATGTCTTGCGCTTTTGTCTTTTCACGCTGAATTTTGTTTAGCTCCCAATTGTTCCTTATCTCCTCAGTCTCCTTCGGGGTGGACCGATAGATCCTTTGGATCTCCTCTGCACGAAAAACGACCGTACCACCGCCGACATCCATCTCTAAGGCATCTTCGTCCTCCCTGCTAATCAAACCCTGCAAGCTTTTACCATTTTTGAGATAGATCGTATCCGCATAGGCTGTCATGGCAAAAAGGAAAGAAAAAACGCTGAGAGCTGCTAAGATTTTTTTATTAAACATTTTAAAATTTGAATCATCCTTCAATCATGCTGTTTTTTTGACCTGCGGGCTAATTCGTTGACCTCGGGTTTATTGAGAATACTGATGAATTTCTCATTAGCCATAAGAGTTTTGAGGTCCAAAGACCTTGCGGCATCCATTACTTGAGGATCTTTTAAAAGGGCTTGAAAATCAGAATCCGAAATCAGACTAGCAAGGCTTTTCATGATGTCCGGATTACTGACCATCGCGGGCTGAAGCTTCTGCATCTCATTCCGGACAGTTGCGGCATCCAGAGAGGTGACATCTCTTTCAGAGGATCCGGTCGTCTGATCCCCACCGTGTATGGCGCGGATTTTTGAACCCTCGACCCGGATGACTCCGAGGACCGAGTTCTTAACGGTATATTGTCCTTCGGAGAATGAAACAATCTCGCCGTCAAGCACGCTTCCGTCTGTTAATTCGATCCTCTTTTCTTGCGAGGCATGCGCAACCGAGACCCATGTTAAAAAAAACAAAATCAGGAAAAAGTTTTTTCCCATTTCATCTCTTGCTTTCTCTCCGGTCCATCGCGGAGTTGCTTTAGGCCTTCCGCCGATAAATCCTAACCTCGAGTTAAAACCACCCGGTTATAACTTATCATTAGATCGAAAGAGTGGCAATCATCAGAGATGATAATCCCGTTTTGCCTCCGGCTGATACAGCAACTTCACAACTTTGAACATCCGGTGCCCCGTAGGGACTTCTTGGGCGGCATCTTCCCCGACCCGGGAACCCAGCAAGGCTATTCCCAGCGAAGAAAAGATCGACACCTTATTCCCATCGTGATCAAGGGCATTCGGAAAACCAAGCCAAAAAAGCCTTACCTCGCGGGTATCCAGCCAAAGGATCTTCCCCGCGGAGTTCATAGTCACCACGTGTTTTGGCATTTTTTCAACCGGAACAATCCGGGCTTCCTTGAGCGCCTTTTTGAGCCTCCCCAGAACGATGTTCCTCCCCTCGCCCACTTCACGAGCAATATTCATAGATTCGATCAGTCTGTCAAAATCAACCTTTGAAATGCATTTGGGGGCATGTTCGTTTGTTTCTATTTTTTTATTTTCTGGATCATTTATTTTCAGCATACGGCGGGTACGGTCATGTTTCTTCATTAAAACCAACTTTCTTTTTAATCCTTAAACAAAAAATTCCGGAATTTCCATGGATTTTTTTTGTCCAAGCTCGAATTCGGGTTTTCCGGAAAGAATACCTGGTAATTTTTAAAAGGCGTCCAATCATAGGATTCCGAAACAAAAGTGCCCAAATAAGGTTTGGCGACCGAAAGGATCTCCCTGTGCGGAAGATCATCCGGCAAACAAACTCCTTTCCCCGGATTTTTGAGCATCCACATCGCTGCCGCAACCACCCCGATCGCCACCTGAATCGTGGTAGCATTCTGATGCGGTACGAGTTTGCGCGCTTCTTCAATATCCAGGACACTTCCCGTCCACCAGGAAGTATATTTGTGGCCCATGATCAAAGCTCCTAGAATGTCTTTTCCCTTGATGATCTCGTCGGACATGATACGGCACCTGGGCTGAAGCTCGTAGTTGCGGCACCGTAGCTCATGCAGTGAATCAAGGGTTTCATTGCAGGGCATGTAAACGTAGTGAACCGTCGGGCGATAGACGGCTTTATTGTTCCGCCATACCGTGAGTTTTTCGGAGATCGAGAACGCTTCCGCATGACGGATCACCATGCCGACGATCTCATAATTGGGAACCCAGGAGCGGACCCAGGTGTTCATGCCCATCTGGGATAAAAATATTTGGTTCTTCGGACCGGACTCGGGCACCGTGGCAAAAGGAGGCAACTCTTTTTCATGAGTTCCCCATCCCATTTCGGAAGGGGCAACACCTTCTTCACGCAAACCCTCGATCGACCAGGTGCCGACGAATTCATCCACTTCTTTCGGCTGATCCGTAATTTGCGTGTCGCGTTCACTTACATGGATTGTTTTGACTCCAAGCTTCATGGCTAAGGCAGCGAAGTCTTCTTCCCGGATCAAGTGTTCCAGGATTTTACGCTCATTTTTCGGCGTTGTTTTGTCATGTGTTGCTTTCTCGGCTACGTCTAAAAGCCCTTGTTTCGTGAAATGGGAAATAAGCCCCGGATTCGCGCCGTGGTCCAGAACAGCGGTCGTGTGGCCGTCATCCCACTTCGAGATCATTTTACGGATCTCCATCTGCTTAAAATAAAGCGACTTCTCAAGAGGAGTTTTTTTCTCTATGTTCGCATAAGGGTCCCATTCCTCGACTGAAGTATTCACATAGAACACCTTGTTCTCGTGGCACCAGCTGAGCATATCGATCGAATCGATGTTCCAGGACAAATCAATAATCATGCCTCCTGGCGAAACATACTTGGAGAGGGTCCTTGCAACATTGACCGGGGTGATTCTTTCTTGGGCGTAACAGACACCCCTTTTGATCCAGGGTGCAAGCTCCTTGCGTTTGTCTGCAAAGTCAAGCACCGTGATGTTTTTATACGGAATACGTATGTGTTCCAGAAGCACAGGCAGTGTACATCGGCCTACGGATCCGAAACCGATACAAAGTACTTTTTGATTAAATTCCATCATGATTGTCCCCCGTTGAGTTTGCTACAAGGCATGTTGCCTGTTAAAAAATTTTCCACAACCATTAAAGTTCATACTGCCCCGCGGCTTCCGGTTGATATAACACTTCTTCGACTTTGAGCCGCCGCATCCCGGCAGGAACCGGCCATTCCACAACATCACCGACGCGATAGCCTAACAACGCCATTCCAATCGGCGCCAAAACGGAGATCTTTCCTTTTTCAAAATCCGCATCCGCGGGATAAACGATGCTGTACAAAAAAACCTCACGGGTATTCATATCCCTGAATTTCACCAGGGAGTTCATTGTCACGACATCTCTCGGAATTTTTAGAGGGTCCAAAGTCTCCGCTCGAAGAAGTTCTTCGGCCAGCATTTTCAGATAAATCCGTTCGTGATCGCCAGGATTCGTTATTCCCCGGATGAGTCGGCGAAGCCGTTCCGCATCATTCGTGGTGATGTATATTTTTCTCTCTCCCATAAAAAAGACCTCTCGGTTATTGATGTTTCTTTTGCCTATTGAAAAACCACATAAAAGGAACGGTAGTCCCCTTTGAACATCCCGGCGATCATTTCCGATATAGCCTTTCCTTCTTCCGGAATAACCGCTTTGATGCTTCTTTTCATCAACACAAATTGCCTCAGGAAGCCCTCATCGAAAGAAGTTAATCTCACGCGTTTTATTTGGAGAGCCTTTAAAACCTTTTCATAAACAAGGGCGATGCAATACGCGTCATCTAAATAACCGAACAGTTTTTCATTGTCTTCCGGAAGAAAATCTTTCGGGTGATAAAGATAGGTTAACGTAAATCCGATTGATTTTTTAATTTCGGCAGAAAGCTCACTGCGTTTGCAATACCCTAACCCCCGCAATAAAAGTTGCGGCATAAGGCAGATCAGATTTTTTAACCGCTGTTCAAAAAGGCGGGTAGCTTTCTTGCCGATCCGGCGACGAATTTGATAATGAAAATCGTCATTGAAGTCATTTGATAGACGCTTCAATCTTTCGTCTAATGCCTTGAGCATGTTTTGTCCTCCGCCCCCCGAAGGGATTTATTTCTTGACCTGAGTATGCCCTAGACAGAACTATAATAAAAATATATAATAATTATTAATATTATAATTTTATTTTATGATTCCATTCAACTACCATCACCTTTATTACTTTTACATTGTCGCAAAAGAACATTCTTTTTCGAAAGCGGCCAGAACTTTGCATGTCTCGCAACCTGCCCTGAGCGCACAACTCAAGCAATTTGAAAGTTACTGGGATTTAAAACTCTTCAATCGCGATTCCCGAAACGTTACGCTGACCGAAGAAGGCAGTATGGTTTTTAATTATTCGAAGGCAATTTTTGATCTGGGGCAAGAACTTGCAGACACCGTTGTCAACCGCAAGCATACTGAAAACCTCAGGATCCAGCTAGGCACCTCCAGCTCCGTCCCTAAAGCTATCGTCGAAGCCCTCGTGCGGTTTATTTATCATTGCAAGCCAACCGCGAATTTAATTTTGCGTCAGGACAAGATCGATAACATGATCGAGGATCTCATGGTCCACAAACTTGATCTGGTCATCAATGACTTTCCTTATGAGACTCCCTTTGAGCAAGGGATTCAAAATCATTTGGCGGGAACGATCCCGATGGTTTTTTGCGTCAGCAAAGGCCTGGCAAGCAAATTCGCGAATATTCCCAAGGACCTGAACGGGGCCCCCTTGATTTTACCGACCGCGCCGGACCGCACTTATCACGCGATGCAAAATTACATCCATGCCAATAAAATAAAACCGAAGATTATCGCAGAGATCCAGGACCTGGAACTGGGAAGAATGTTCGTCGCCATGGGAAAAGGAATCGGACTTCTCAACTCCTACGCCGTCTTGAACTGTCCCGAGCGGAAAGAACTCGTCATTTTGAAAGACAGATCAAAATTAAAGATCAATGACACCATCTACCTTATCAACCGTGAAAGAAAAATCCCCCACCCTCTCATCACGCAGGTGGTTGAAGATTTCAGACTTAGCTAACCCGATAATAATGACCCTAGGGCAACCTGCCGCATAAGCGCTGCCCGGCAATCAAATGACCCATTCAATCGGATCAAATATTAACTGGGCATGCCGGAAGGATCATGTCCTAAAAGGTTGGGCTAATGATTTTATCTGGCAATGGTTGGAGGCGGGATCACATCGTCCACAGGAAGGTTTGCGTTCTCCGTCAATTGGATGTTCGCGGCAACGGTAGAGAGCAGTATCTCCTGTAAGGGTTGAGCTTCCACCGGTTTGGTCGGGTCCTGGACTGTAAGATAGGTATATATTCTGATCTTCCATCCCGGGAGCCAGCGTTTTTCGTTCCGCTCGGGAGGCGAATTAGAGACACGCCGCTCCAAGATCCTTTCTACGGCCTTTACAAACTCTGGAACTACATTCGATTCCTCAGCAGGCACCCTCATTGTTTCAAGCACTTGCAGCAATCCCCACCCTTCCCCGTTATAGCGCTCACTTTCAAGAATGCCTTCACCGTTAAAATTCACATAATCGATGAGAGGATAAAGACCGTCGTTTGCTTTCAGCATTAGGAAAAGCTTCTGCAGTATCGGTTGCCGGCATCCCAAGGGAACAGCCTCAAGTATTTTAGAGATCGATTGATTAAACCTCTCAACAAGAAAGACCGCTTGTTCACTTTTCGTCTCCATCAAAAATGTCTTTAAAGAATCTAATTCTCCTTTTTCAAGGGCCCTCAGAAAATCACCTTTGGCTCGCCAAGGAGCATGCAAACCGGGTAGCGTCTGGAACCAATCGGGCAAGGCGATTCCTCTCCCTTGAAGAAAGATCAACAGTTTTGGAAAACTTTCGTCAAAGGAACCGTTGTAATGGGCGGGATACCAGATGAAATGCCCGATACCCAGCGAAGGAAAATTCTCACCGTCATTCCAATGAAGAAGATTGGCATCCTTCCCCGCACATTCATTTTGGAAAATAAGCTCACCGATTAATTCGGCTTGTTGGAGAGAAATGACTTTCTCTGAGGAATAAACTGTCCCGGTGGAAGAGAACAGAAATACAATAAGAATAGCGAGACAACCTTCCCGCCTTCTTGAACGGCTTGTGAGCATAGACTCTCTGGCTCCTTCGCTTTTGTCCGGTCAGATTATCGTCTCTTTTCAAATTCACTAAAATCGATCAAGCCGGCCTTGCCTTTTCTTTTTTGCTCTTAAGACCCTTGAGCAAGCAAAGATCATTAAAAAGACAAGGGACCTACAGGAAAATCAAAAACATCTTTTTCCCTTTTGCTTTCGCCAAAGACAAATTCGTTTTTCAAAACCAACGATGATGGAAATAAGAACGCTGGCGCCCAGCACACGCAGCCAAGCGTCAAACGGCATGGGCGCTGAATGGAAAAGTTTGTTCATGACCGAAGTATGCACAAAAAGCACTTGCGTCAGAAACATCACCGCAACTCCCCAGAGGATCCAGGCATTTGAAAAAAAACCGACTGCGAATGCCGACTTCGTGAGGGAGCGGCAGTTAAAAAGATAAAACAGCTCCCCCATCACAAGCATCGTTGTCGCGACACTTCGGGCCTCTTCGATGGAAGCTCCACGGCTCAGTTCGAGCTCAAAAAGCCCAAAGACACCGGCGACAAGAAGCAGCCCCACATAAAAGGTCCGGATCACAACGTCCCGCGTCATGATAGGAAGTTTCGGATCTTGAGGCGGACGGGTCATGATGCTAGGTTCTTTGGGCTCAAAAGCCAGCATCATTCCCAAAAAGATCGCTGTCGTCATATTCACCCAAAGGATCTGCACGGGAAGAATCGGAAGCGCAGCTCCCAAAAAAATCGCCAAAAGAATCGAGAGACCTTCCCCCAAATTTGTCGGAAGAGACCAAACGATAAATTTCTTGAGATTGTCGAAAACACAACGCCCTTCTTCCACCGCCGCTTCAATGGACGCAAAATTGTCATCGGTTAGCACCATATCCGCGGACTCCTTCGCCACTTCCGTGCCGGTGATCCCCATAGCAACCCCGATATTCGCTTGTTTCAGCGCGGGAGCATCGTTGACGCCGTCTCCTGTCATAGCGACAACATTTCCAAGAGATTGCAGAGCCTTCACAAGGCGCAGTTTTTGTTCCGGGGTAACTCGCGCAAAGACCGAGGCTTGATCAGCCGCCTTCTCGAAATCCGCATCGTTCATTGTTTCAAGTTGTTTGCCGGAAAATGCGGTAAGATCCGCCGATTCGGCTGACCTTTTCAGCCCCAACTGTTTGGCAATCGCCGCTGCGGTAAGCACGTGATCCCCGGTAATCATTTTGACCTTCATCCCGGCCGTGTAGCAACTCCGGATCGCGTCAATCGCTTCCTTCCTCGGAGGATCGATCATCCCCTGAAGGCCCACGAAGGTCATCCCTTCAAGATCCGGATGCCCCACAGAAGCCTTTTGAAAAGAGACCTCCTTTCTCGCAAAGGCAAGGACACGCAGTCCCTTGGCTGCCATTGCATCAGCACTCGCGAAAATCTCTTTTCTGTTCAAGGTGTCCCCACAACGTTCCACGATCTTTTCGACAGAACCCTTCGCGTAAATAACCCGCGGTTTTCCTTGCCCGGCATCATGGATCGTTGCCATATACTGATGTTGCGATTCAAACGGGATCATGTCCAACCGTTTCATCTGTGCACTTAAGGCCGCTTCCACCAAACCCGCCTTCCTGCCTGAAACAATCAAGGCCCCCTCGGTAGGATCCCCTTCGATATCATAACGCCCGTTTTTCTCCACCAATCGGGCGCTGTTACAAAGTAAGCCTGCGATAAGACATTCTTTTAGCCCGGGAGAAAGCAAGGCATCGACGATCCGATCTCCTTGTCTCATTTCCCCTTGAGGAAAATATCCCGCTCCCGTCACCTGGTAAAGCTGCCCGCCCGCCAAAATCTCCTGGACCGTCATCTGATTTTCAGTCAGCGTCCCTGTTTTATCGGAGCAAATGATCATCGCGCTACCCAAGGTTTCAACCGCCGGAAGTTTCCGGATGATCGCACGGCGCTTGGCCATGCGAGACACCCCGATCGCCAACGTGATCGTGACCACCGCCGGAAGACCTTCCGGAATCGCACCCACGGCCAACGCAACAGCCGCCATGAACATCTCGACAGGCGACTGTCCCCGCAACACCCCGACCAGGAATGTCAAAACTGCCATGCCTAGGATCACATAAAGAAGAAAATGGCTGAAATGAGCTATTTTTTTTGTCAGAGGAGTGGCAAGATCCTCCGCCGTAGAGATCAATTCTGAAATCCTTCCGACCTCGGTCTGGTCTCCGGTGGAAACCACGACTGCCCGGCATTGGCCGTACGTTACAAGAGCTGAGGTGTAAACCATATTGGCACGTTCGGCAAGCACCGTACCTTCCGCCAACGGTTCCGCCATTTTTTCTACCGGAAGAGACTCCCCCGTCAACGCTGATTCATTGACCTGGAGCTCGCGAACTTGAAGAAGGCGCATATCGGCCGGGACTTTATCCCCGGAAACAAGCATGACAATATCTCCCGGCACCAACTCCGTAGACGGTATGCTTTTTTCAATCCCTCCCCGCAAGACCGAGGTCTGTGTGGTCATAGAACGGGCCAAGGCCGCAAGGGCATTGAGCGCCTTGGATTCCTGTAAAAAACCCACAAACGAATTGATCAGCACCACTCCAAAGATTACCGAACTATCAACCCATTCTTTCAGAAGAAAAGTGATCAGCGCGGCCGCCATAAGGATATAAACTAGGGGCTGATTGAATTGCAAAAGAAAGCGGAGCCATGCAGGTCTCCCCCTTTTCGGAGTGAGCACATTCCGGCCGAAATGTTTCTGGCGGGAAACAGCCTCTTCATCGGTCAGCCCGAGATCCGGCGAGGCATCCAAAGATTTAAGCGCTTCCTGGATTGTCAGGCCGTACCATTTTTTTTCTTTTATACTCAACGGATTTTCCATAAATCTCCTTTTAAAAATATTTTTCAGTTGCCCCTATGATACGCTTTCCCTCATCAGATTAATAATGCACTCATAAATTTTTTTGCGCCTTAATTTTCTTGCCGTCACCGTCAGATTGTCCAGCTTCAGGATCTCCCCCGGCTCGGGCGACCGACCCAACTTCTGGTTCACCCACTCCGCAAGCGTTTGCGCTCCGCCTATGGTGCCCTGGGCTTCAAGCTCGCGGCCCAAAGTGGTAAACACCAAGCCCATAGGAACACCGCCCCCCATGATCCACGATGAACCGAAAGCATGGATGTGGTTTGGAAGACGATCGTATTCATCCTCAATATCGCCAACCAGTTCTTCAATCAGATCCTCCAGGGCGATCAGCCCGACGATCTTCTCATTTTCTTGGCGCACCAACGCAATGTGGGTTTTATCATGGATCAGCTGACTCAATACATCCGAAAGCCGTAAGTTTTTGTTCACGGACGGAATAGGCCGTGTAATTCCACGAATGTCGGGACTCGCGGGATTGACCTTCAGGGCATTGATGATATCTTTAAAATTCACATAACCCATGATCGTTTGCGGATCCTTCTCGCGCTCACAGACCGGGTAACGAGTATGCATATCGAGATGCGCCTTAATAAAAGCATCCGAAAGGTTGTCCGTGACCGGGATCATCACGATATCGGAAGCGGGCAACATGATGCCGGAAACGGTCCTCCTGGAAAACTCTGCCGCGGACAAAACGATCTTTTCTTCTGCGGCCCCTATAAGCCGCGAGGTTCTTGCTAGTGTCGCGGCCGCTTTTAATTCGTGAAGTCCTTGTTGTTCTTCACCGCCCGCATCCCGTCCTAACCTTCCCGAACTAAGGGTCATAATCCTCTTAACCGTTCTTTCAAAAACTGAGACAGCGGGATGCGCGATCCAGGCAATGCCTTTCATAGCGGGTGAGAGCGAAAGCAAAACCCATTCCTTGTTCTGGAGGGCGAACATCTTGGGGACCAGTTCGGCAAAAATGATCGTGAAAGCACTTAGCGGGATCACCAGGCAAATGACCGCGAGAACTTCCGCAAAAGGATCAGGAACTCCGAGAGTCCCGTGCAGGAAGGGCGTAAAGGATTCCTGCACTCCTGCGCCTCCTGTTGCCGCGGCCAGCGCTCCTGCGAAAGTAATGCCCAACTGAACCACCGCAAGACTCGCTTCCATCCGGTCTTTCATGAAAGCCGCCTGCTCGGCTCCTTTTTTCTTCTGCTGGCACAGCGCCATGAGGCGTGCTCTTGAAATCGACGCCAAAGCCATTTCATAGGATGCAAAAACGGCGTTCAGGAGCAACATTAATCCAATAACAATAAGTTCAACACCAAAAGTCATGTGTATCCGATTTTTTCCTATTGCCTTACCGCTTTTAAAATCCGCACCCGAGACAACGCTATGGTTGCATCAGGCTAAAATAAAAACAACCGGGATGCTAAGCCCACGGGATATAAGGACACTTCTTATATGAAGCAAGAATCGCGTATCGCTTATCACAGAGGATAATCCGCATAGTCGCTTTGCACCTGAAAATATTTTCACTTGCTTTGATCCTTTCACAGCGATCCACCTTTTTCGTCATCAAAATATACGACCGCTGAAAAAACGGGCTGCTTGATCAGGTTTTTTTAACAGCCTGTTTTTTATCTGCGACGGCAGTAAAAATGGCCTTCACCGCATTTAAATCCCTTTTGCTCACCAGCGCCAGAACCACATCTCCGCCTTCCAAAACGGTATTCCCTTTGGCAACAATGAATTTATCGTTCCGCCCTACGAGCACAGCCAGGCTGTCTTTGGGAAAATTCAAATCATAGAGTTTCTTTCCGGCAGCTTTCCCTCCATAGGGAACGACAAACTCCAACAGATCGGCATCGACTCCTTCGTGCTGTTCGAATTCAAGAGGATAACGGGGTCTGCGCTGCAAAGGCGCGTGCAATCCCAACCATTGGGACACCCCCGGAATACTCGTGCCCTGAATCAGGACTGAAACAAGCACCACAAAAAACACCACGTCAAAAATAAGTTCCGAGTTGGAAACTTTCGCAAGCAAAGGAAAAGTTGCCAAAACGATCGGCGCGGCCCCTCGAAGCCCGACCCAGGAAATCATGATTTTTTCCTTGAACGAATCGAAGGGCAAACACAGAAAAACACTTATCGGCCTCGCTACAAAAAATAAAATGAGCGCCGTGGCAATGCCTCCCCAAGCGATGGACAGCAACTTTGAAGGAAACACGAGCAGCCCGAGCGTCACAAACATGGCAATCTGCATCAGCCATGCTAATCCTGCGTGAAAACGTATCAAATTCTTTTTGTAAAAGAAATCCTTTCTCGAAAGCAAAAGGCCCGCCAAATAAACAGCCAAAAATCCATTTCCTCCCACTGTTTCGGCAGCCGCATAGGCGAGCAGTACGAGAGAAAATGTGAGCACGGCATACAGGCCTTCATACTCCAGACGCAAACGATCAATGGCTCTGAGAAAAAGTTCTGCAAAAAGCCATCCCGCAATGAGGCCGAGAGCCATCTGCTTGAAGAACATCCCGACCAGGAAATACCAGGGCATGGCGGTATTCTGAATTAACTGGATCATCCCTAAGGTCAAAAAAACAGCCATCGGATCATTGCTTCCGGATTCCAGTTCCAAAAGCGGACGAAGCTGTCCCTTTAGACTTATATTTTTAGAACGAAGAATAGAAAAAACCGCCGCCGCATCCGTGGAGGAGATAATGGCTCCGAGCAGTAAACCTTCTTTAAGAGGAATTTTGAATATCCACGAGGCAAAGATCCCGACCACAAAAGCAGTGATCAGAACACCCAGCGTGGAGAGTGTGATCCCTTTGGCAAAGACGCGTTTTGCTTCGCCAAAATCCGTTTCCAGACCGCCCGAAAAAAGGATAAAAGAAAGAGCGATGACCCCGATGATCTTGGCCAAGGCAGCATTATCAAAATAGATCCCGCCGATCCCCTCGGATCCGGCCAGCATCCCGATCGCGAGAAAGAGCACCAGCGAAGGAATGCTGAACCGGTCGGAAAGCTTGCTCGACAAAACCCCCAAAAATAAAAGCAACGCCGCCGCCAGAAGCATTTGCTCTGAAGAAATACCCCAAGCGACATTAAACATTACATAATCCCCGTGTCACAAGTTTTAACCGAACGGATGATCAGGCCTCCTGACCATAGTTCTTTTTCATATGTTTCAAAACATCAGAATCCGGAGACAGAAGCAAAGTCGTTTTATCCTGAAACCCTTTTTCATAGGCTTCTAAACTACGCACGAACGTGTAAAAAATCGCGTCTTGCCCGTACGCTTCAGCGTAGATTTTGGTGGCAACAGCGTCACCTTCACCGCGCAGTTTCTGACTTTCCTCATAGGCCTTAGCCATCAGGATCGTTTTGTTTTTGTCGGTCTCGCCGCGGATCTTAAAAGCTTCTTCTTCTCCCTCAGAGCGGTACCTCTTTGCGATCCTTTGGCGCTCTGCCTTCATTCTCGCGAAAACGCTCTCTTGGACCTCCTGAGGGAGGTCCGCGCGTTTGATCCTCACATCCACGAGCCCAATGCCAAACTTTGTCGCCTGCTTCCGGGCATTCCCCGCGATGGTTTCCATGATGTTCTCACGCTCGCTTGCAATGATCTTGCTAAAGTCATGGCTTGCAAGCTCCCGGCGCATTTCCGAGAACACGATGTCATCAAGACGCGCCTTGGCTCCCGCAAGATCGTTGACGGTTTTGTAAAAAAGGAGCGGGTCCACAATTTTCCACCGGGTCACGTGATCCGCAACAAGCCTTTTTTTATCGAGTGTCAGATATTCCGCCGGCAACGCGCCGCTCGTGAGGATCCTTTTTTCAAAAAAGTTGGCCTCTTCCAGAAGAGGGATCTTGAGCTTCAATCCAGGATGCTGGAGGGTCCTTCTGTATTCTCCGAGACGCGTGATCACCACTTGATTTGTTTCATCCACAATAAAAACCGTGGAAGGGATAAGGAATGCCATCGACAGGATCACAATGGGCCAAAACCGTAATAGCATCGCCGCATTCATGACATCACCTCTTTCTTTCTGGAAAGCCCCGCAGGATCGGAAGAACCCTGGAGCGAATCAAGAAATGAAGTATTTTGTAAAGGAAGGAGCGGAAGAACATTCGCACCTGCCTGAGGATCGACAACCACCTTGTTTGCGGCCGGATAGATCCGCTCCAGAGTCTCGATTTGCAAACGGTTCCAAGTCACTTCCTTGGCTTTCTGATATTCGGCGAGAAGGGCCGTAAAACGAGCGGCATCCCCTTGGGCTTTGAGGACACGCTCTTCTTTGAAAGCTTCGGCTCCGCGAAGCATCTTTTGCGCCTCGCCTCGCGCGCGAGGAATCAGATCTTCCTGGTATCCCTTCGCCTCATTGATCAGCCGTTCACGGTCTTCCCTCGCCCGGACCACTTCGTGAAATGCGTCTTTCACTTGATCGGGAGGATCGACTACCTGAAGCCGGACCTCCGTGATCACAAGACCGGATTCATAAGCATCCATAAGACGCTGCAGGAATTCCCGAGTCTCTTCCTGGATTTTTTGACGACCCACAGTAAGCGCATCATCGATGGTAGCTCGACCCACCGCACTGCGAAGCGCCACTTCCGTCGCGGTAAAAAGAGTCCCGTCGGGATCGTAAAGCCGGAAAAGATACTTTGTGGGGTCGCTCACCTTGTACTGAACGATGATCTGGGCCTCAACCATGTTCTCATCACCCGTAAGCATCATGGCGTCCGAGCGGCCTCCCCTGCGGCGGCTATATTCAGAATTTTCACGGCCCTGCATGCCGAAGCCCACCTCGATCCTCCGGACCTGCTCCACGTTCACAATATCGACTTTGTCGACAGGCCATGGCATCCGCCAATTGAGCCCCGCACTGGCCACACGGATCTTTTTCCCAAACTGCCGGATGATCCCTTGCTCGCCGGGTTTGACGATAAAAAAACCGCCCACAAGCCATAACACGATGATTAAAACAGCAAGCATGGACACCGTGCCCGGTTTTCTAATGAAATTGTTTATCCAATAAAGAATCTGTTCGTCCGGACTTGAGTATTCAGCGTTCATCTTCTTACCTCCAGGGTTATAAAACTCCGTCTATGCGCAACATACACACTTTTTAGTTTCTTGAAATTATCATTGGGATTACTCGACCCGTAAAGGACTTTTGTCTTATCCGAATTTTAAGAGATCCCTAATGAAGGACATATTTAACAACCCAAAACCCTCCGATCAAAAGAGCACAAAACAAAAGCGAGACGAGGTTGAAATATTTCTCTATAAAAGTACGGATACGAGGGCCAAAAAGATAAAGCATGCCTGCCACCAGTATGAATCGCCCGCCCCGTCCGAAGATCGATGCCACGATGAAACGCCACGGATCGATGGATGCCACCCCCGCGGCAATGGTGAATATTTTATAAGGAATGGGTGTGAATCCCGCGGCAAAAACAATCCAGAAATCATATTGCTGGTAAAGATGCTGGACCTTCATAAAAACAGTTTCTGAAAAAATATACGTAAAAAACCATCCCTGGACCATCTGCCATCCCCCGAATCCTATTCCATAACCGGCGATACCGCCCAACACCGAGCCCACAAGGCAGATCCAAAAATAGCGGAACCATTTGGCCCTTGAGGCCAACACCATGGCGATCAGAAGCACATCCGGCGGAAGCGGAAAGAATGAAGATTCTGCGAAGGCCACCCAAAAAAGCGCCCGCTCGGCATGCGGCAACTCCGCCTGCTTCAGACCCCAATCATAGAGTTTCCGGAATAACTTCATGATTTCGAATTTCTGCTTTCTTGCATTTTAGGATTTTTACGCGGACAGCTTTAAAATCAAACGGGCATCTTCGTGATACACTCCTGGGCCCGCAAAGCGGCGACACCCGGGACTGCCACTCCGACGCCTTTCAGCAGGTTTCCGTGAATATCCTTTTTGCCTTGCTCGTACAGGATACAATCAATACCCTCTTTCTCCAAGCACGTTTGGATTGAACGCGCTTCATCCATGGAAGCCGTCTCATAAACCTGTTTCCAGATCTCCCGTGAACCTTCTTGAAGGCCGGATTTTTTTCTTTGGGACGCGTCGGGCAAAGCCCTGCCAGGCTGTGAAGAAAACGGCCTTCCCTTCCTGGATATAAAATAGATGATCATGCCGGCGATCATCATGTAAGCAATCAATGCAGCCATGCTAAACCTCCTCACAAAAAAGCGCTAACCTAGAAAACCGTTATAGAGATACTAGGGAGCAACCTCTTGAATCACTTGCCCTCGAGATGCTTATTCAGCCGAAACCAGTAAAAACTATGCGGCCCCAAGGTTAAAAAATAAGGCAGTTCGCCAATCTTCGGAAACCTTACATTCCCCCAAAGCTCCAAAGGCTCCCATCCGTCATAGTGCTTGAGATCAAGTTCGACCGGTTGAACATAACGAGACAGGTTATTCACAATCAAAATGGTTTCATCTTCATAGACACGGATATAAGCCAGGATCTTCGGGTTTTTGTGCTGAAGAAATTCGATCGTTCCGCGACCAAAGGCCTTTAAACTCTTGCGAACCCGTATCATCCGTTTCGTCCAGTTGAGAAAGGAAGACTGTGTCATGCTTTGGGCTTCAACGTTGATAGCCTGATAACCATAAACGGGATCAATAATCAAAGGCGCATAAAGCTTGTCAGGTTCCACGGTCGAAAAACCCGCATTCCTGTTCCCATTCCACTGCATGGGCGTTCTGACTCCGTTTCGGTCCCCGAGATGAATATTGTCCCCCATGCCGATCTCGTCGCCATAGTAAATCACCGGAGTCCCGGGAAGACTGAAGAGAAGACTATTAAGAAGTTCCATCTGCCGCCGGCCATTATTCATGAGGGGCGCCAGCCTCTTGCGAATCCCGAGATTGAGTCTCGCTTTCGGATCAGCGGCGTATTCCTTATACATGTAGTCCCGCTCCTCCTGCGTCACCATTTCAAGTGTCAATTCATCGTGATTGCGGAGAAAGAGTGCCCACTGGCAATTCTCGGGAATCGAAGGTGTTTGCTTCATGATTTCGGTGATTGGTGTGTTGTCTTCTTTCCGGATGGCCATAAAAATCCGGGGCATGAGAGGAAAATGAAACGCCATGTGGCACTCATCCCCATTGCCAAAATAGGGCCTCACATCAACAGGCCACTGATTCGCCTCCCCGAGCAGCACCTTGTCCTTAAAAGATTTATCTAATTGAGCCCGTAAGCCTTTAAGATAAGCATGCGTTTCGGGCAGGTTTTCACAATTGGTCCCATCATGCTCAAAAAGATACGGGACCGCGTCCAGCCGAAAACCATCAACGCCCATCTTGAGCCAAAAGAACAGCACATCGTGCATAGCCTTCTGCACCTCCGGATTATTGTAATTAAGATCGGGCTGGTGGCTGAAAAAACGGTGCCAATAATACTGCCCGGAGACAGGATCATAGGTCCAGTTGGATTTCTCCGAATCAGTAAAAATAATCCTGGCGTCCTTGTATTTCTCCGGATCATCGCTCCAAACATAAAAATCCCGTTTGGGCGCGGTCCTGGAAGAACGGGCTTCAAGGAACCAGGGATGAACATCCGATGTGTGGTTCATCACAAGTTCAATGATGACCCGGATCCCGCGCCGGTGCGATTCCTTGATAAAGTTTTGAAAGTCTTTCATGGTCCCGTATTCCGACGCAATTTCTTCGTAATACGCAATGTCATACCCGTCATCCTTCATCGGAGACCGGTAAAAAGGCAGGAGCCAAATGCAGTTGATGCCGAGATCCTGAAGATAATCCAGCTTTTGGGTAAGGCCGGGGAAATCCCCGTAACCGTTTTCGTTGCTGTCGAAAAAGGTTTTCACGTGCAGTTCGTAAATGATCGCGTCCTTATACCACAGGCTATCTTTCGACATATTTACAGAGCGTTCTCTCTCCGAAGTTTCATGACCTCTTTTAAAAAAACAAAAACTTCATCGGAGGAATGAAGACCGTATTGAGCTTCCGTGGGCTCTGAGGTTTTGTCGGTCACTCGGATCGTTATACCGTTTTTCTTGATAGCCTTAAAGCCGTCTTCATCTGTAATGTCATCTCCGATATAGACAGGCAGAACATTTTTTTCAGCTTTGCTCACCACACGGCCCAAAAGCCATAGGGCCGTCCTTCCCTTGTGCCATTCGGTCGGAGGGCGAATCTCCCAAACCTTTTTCCCTTCAGCGAGAACCAGTTGAGAGTTTGAAAGAAAATCTCCGACTTCCCGAAGCAAAATCATTTTCAAAAAATCAATCTTTTCTTCAGGTGCCTGTCGATAATGAACGCTGACACTGTAAGTTTTATCTTCGACCAACACCTCAGGGAAAAAGGCATAAGCATGTTCCAAACGATGAATAAGTTTTTTAACGATACTTTTAAATGCTAGAGCTGATGGATGAACCCCTTTCATCCTGATTCCTTCTATTTCGAGGCCATGATTGCCCGCATAGATGATCCCGGGAATACCCACACGATGCTTAATGTCCTCCAATCCCCTTCCGCTAATGATTGCCATCCGTGTATTCTTTTGTTTGGAAAGGTTGAGAAGAATTAATTTATGATGCAGCGCCAATTTTGCCATGGCAGGACGAGCCACTATCGGTGTCAGGGTCCCATCATAATCAAGAAAAAAGAATAAACGGGCTGCCGAGGCGATCTTTTCCATAACTTTTTTATTCATTTTTTCCATAATGCTTTTCTCTAAGTTAAAAGGACTTGATCAGCGCGGTGATCATGTCCG
This sequence comes from Candidatus Omnitrophota bacterium, assembly GCA_022711115.1. Taxonomy (GTDB): domain Bacteria; phylum Omnitrophota; class Omnitrophia; order Omnitrophales; family Aquincolibacteriaceae; genus JAKLFP01. The sequence goes on from JAKLFP010000015.1 coordinate 23,585, forward strand.
CGGCCCAACGGTAAATGTTATACTCTTTCACGATTTGGCGCATTTTGCGCATGCGCTCGCGCTTTTCTTCCGGCAGCATGGTCACCGCCTGATGGATGGCTTCCGCAGTTCCTTCAATATCATAAGGATTCACCAGAAGCGCACTGGAGAATTCATAACTTGCACCCGTAAAACGGCTCAGGATCAAGACGCCCTCCTCATCTTCGCGCGCCGAAACAAATTCCTTGGCCACAAGGTTCATCCCGTCGTGAAGGGAGCTGACAAGGCAGAAATCCGCAAGCCGGTAAAAATCAAATATTTTCTTCTGGCCATGATGCTCTTCTAAAAAAAGGATGGGCTTATAATTGCCTTTTTGAAATCGCTGATTGATCTTTTCAACCAATTTCTCGACTTCTTTAAGATGATCCTGATAACTGCCGATCAAAGTCCGGGAAGGCGCGCCTAATTCAACAAAGACAAGTTCCCCCACGAGATAAGGATATTTCTCAAGAACACGCTCTATGGACCGGAAACGTTCCAACAGGCCTTTTGTGTAATCGATACGATCCACTCCAATACCGATCTTCTTCCCCTTTAAACCGTATTCCTGACGCAATGGTTCTAAGGGATCTTTTCCGGTTTCTTGCATCTCGATATTGGGAGTCCCGGAAATGCTGATCGGGAAGGGGCGCACAACACTTGTCTTTCCGCCTCGGGTCACTTCAAAGCTCGACCAGTTGATCTTACATTCCAATGCGTGATCCACTGTATCAAGAAAATTATTGCAGTGAAACTGCGTATGAAAACCAATGAGATCACTTCCAAGCATTCCTTCGAGGATTTCTTCCTGCCAGGGACAGATCCCGAACGCTTCGGCATTCGGCCACGGAATATGCCAGAAAATCGCGATCTTGGCATCGGGTCTTTTCTCTTTGATCATTTTGGGAAGAAGCGCAAAATGATAATCCTGGATCAGGATCATGGGAGGCAAGTCGTCCAGTTCTTCCAGAAGAGCTTCCGCAAAATCCCTGTTGACTTCCCGGTAATAATTCCAGTCTTCGATCCGGAACACGGGGCGTACATGACTGATATGACAAAGAGGCCAGAGACCTTCATTGGAAAAGCCGTAGTAATAGCCTTTTTCTTCTTCAGGCGTAAGCCACATGCGCTTAAGCGTAAAGGTTGGTTTCCATGGAGGCACCCTGATTTTATTTTCTTTGTTCACCACCTCTCGGTCCGCATCCCCAGCACCATGCGCAATCCAAAGACCGCCCGTCGCTTGAAGCACAGGATCCAAGGCCGTGACGACACCGCTTGCGGGAGTAATACACTCGATCTCACTGCCCTTCTTAAGATGAATATACGGTTCACGGTTTGATATCACATATAATTGTTTTCCCTGGAGTTTTGATTTCAGATAATCCTTGAGACGCTCTTTTGTCCAAATAGTGCCCTCCGCATTCACGATACGGGACTGTTCGATCAGGTCAAGACGGGCCGCCTTGAGGCTGGCCGCCATGTGACTGACCCCATAAAGAAGCTTCTCAATATCACTTTTATCCTGAAGGGCCTTCGATGCTTGAGACGACTCACCTCCAACCGCCCGTCGCACCAATTCGGCAATCCGAGCGATAGGACCGGTCACACTCCAGCGAATCACAAAAAGAGACACGATCGATAGAATCATCGCCAAAATAGAAAATGTGATGGCCGATTGTTTCCAAAATTCCCTCATCTGTCTGACGATGAAAGTCCGGTCGTGAATCAGCCCCAACGCTCCGACAAGATCATCCCCCTTGGTCAGTGGAACCGCATGATAATTGACTTTACGGCCCGCCCATTTACTGTTGATATCGATAGGAGCATTCTGATCGATCACCTTCAGGGATTCTTTTTTGAAAAGATCTTCGGCCACCAACTCGGTAGGAAGCGCAAGCCGGAGACCATCTTTCATATCCACAATAACGCCCACTAGCCGTTTATGCCCTTGGAATTTTTCAAGAAATTTCTGAACGCGATCAGGCTGGTCCGTGCGTTCAAGAAAAGATTCGACCGCTTCTTTGAACGATTTGGCAAGAACGGTGGCTCGGAGACGTAACTCTTCATTTAAACGTTTTTCTTCATTTTTGGATTGAAAATAGGAAAAACTCGCTACCACAAGGATCGTGGCCATTAAAAGCGAAATAATCAAACGAAAAGTGAGTCTCATGCCTCTGCTCCGTCCCCGCGTGTTTTAAAGATTTCCGCTTGCTTCGCACCCCAGTAAAGCGTCCTGTGAGGGAAAGGAAACTCGATCCCTAGTTCGTCAAAGCGGTTCTTGAGGCGGCGACGAAACTCGCGCGCGACCTCCCACTGCTTGATAGGAAGCGTTTTGATCCGGAATTTGACTATCACCTGGGAATCGCTGAAGTCGTCAATCCCCAACATTTCCAGATCTTCTAGAATCAATTTACCAAAATAAGGGTCCTTTTTCATTCCAAGGCCTAGCGTTTTAATTTCCGACATCACCCGATCCACATTTTCCTTGTAGGCAATCCCTACATTCAGGACGGCCTGGGAATATTTTTTTGTGAAATTGACAACGGATTTAATTTCACCGTTTGGGATATAAATCACCCGCCCCTCCAAATCCCTCAACTGCGTCATCCTCAAATTGACGGATTCCACTAACCCGCCGTGTTCTCCGATCTTCACAACATCATTGACGTGGTACTGCCCTTCAAAAAGAATGAAGAGTCCGTTGATAATATCGCGAATCAAATACTGCCCTCCGAAACCAAAGGCAAGCCCTGCGATCCCGGCTCCGGCTAAAAGCGGCGCCACATTAATCCCGAAGTTCTCAAGCAGCATGTAGAGCCCTGTGGCAAGGATCAGGATCGACCCCAGCCAATGGATCACGTGAGAAATCGTTTTAAACCGCAAAGTCGTTTCACTTTCGCGGATCGCTTCCTTTTGAGAGATAAAAGCCTCAAATTTCTTGCGTCCCAAGCAGAGCAGACGGAATAAAAGCCAACAAAAAAATAAAATGACAAGGGTCTTTATCATCTTGCCCGCCCAAGCGGAATTAAGAAACTCTTTCCAATTCATTTCACTGAGATTCATGATATCTCCTCAAAAAACAGCGAAACAGTTTTATTTATCCCGTTCCCCTGGTTTTAAATCCGCCATGTTTCTATCGAGCGGCCCCCTGAAGCAGGGGTTGTCGCACAGTTATTGCGAAACAATTATTTTATTGCATTCTATGTAGAAAAAGAAAAACCGCTATCCGACTTTTTTATGTCAGATGGCGGCCCGACCATCAAAACTGCTCCTCCTGGAGATTCCTCCAGAACCCGCTTTTTAATTTTAGTTTTGTTATTTTCTCGCGTTACTCAAAGAAGGTCAAGCGCTATTGAAAAATCTTCTTCAAAAAAGAGCCGTCTAGAAGCGTGCTAACGAATTGAGCCGGATAATCCGCGGCCGGACAGCAAGTGCTTGCCTGATTCTTCCCATGAAACGAAAGATAGATGAGCTCACATTGCGCTTTTATGGGACTATTCCAGTTTCAGCAAGTTTATCTTGATGGCAAGTTTTGAGATGTGTTCGCGATCAGCTGAAACTGGCCGGGTGAAACTGGAGGCCGTTTTAGAGATAGTAGGCAAGATTTGGATGAAAGTAAGGGGGATCAGATGGGCTGCAAACTAAAAATCCCCCGGTGTCCTCGGGGGATTTTATCTCTGCGGTTCAGAGATAGAAATAAAAAGTGACGCGCTCACGTTATGTTCGTGTCATACGATCTGAAAGCGCTGCGCATTATATCATGGATAACTAATACTACTATGTGTATGTATGCCACCGAAGAGATTCCGGTATAGACCGACCTCCTCTTTGTCCGGACATGTCCGTAGTATAGAAATCCGCCAATTTTGTCCGGGTTTTTGAGGGACAAATTTCTGCAACTTATTCTTGCTGAATCAGATGCAAAATGTCCGCGCCAAAGACCCGGACATTTTGAATAAATGAAGGGATTTGGGACTTATTGTCCCACTAGTTTTAGGGGGAAAACTCTTAACTGTTTTTGAGGAACCGCTTGATATCGTCGTGATTCCCGGCGAGGACAAACTCGACCAAATCTCCCTTCCACCGGAAAAGGATCCTGGCTTTGATCCCCTTCCGGACTTCCCAGTAATCTCCCATCAGCCGCTTGAGCCCTAGCCCTTGGTGGATCTGCCGGTCCTTGGAAAGTACATCGATCAACTGTCCCGCCGCCTCTTTGACTTCCTCCTTGTCAGGAGAATGAAGCGCTTTGATCGACCGGTCGAAAGACGGCTTAAACTCAAATCTCATAGACCGGCGACATGTTTCTTAGCCGCTTCAGCCGATGCATAGACCGCCCCCTTTTCCGCGACTTTCTTCTCGATCTTCTGCCACTCCCCTGGGGTATAAGGGGACTGCGCCGTTACGGAACAGGGCATCATAATGATCCCCTCTTTTGTGATACCAAAAGCCACGGCCGAACCCTTCTGCAGCCCGAGGATCTTTCGCACGCTGTTCGGGATCGTAACCTGGCCCTTTGATGTCATCTTTGTCGTTTCAATAATCGTCATGGTTTCAGCTCCTTTGTATGAATTCCTTACTTTCCTACAATAAGGATAACCTACTTGGGAGCCGCTGTCAAGGTGTGCATCATCATTTATATAGTATGAGTCCGAACCTTAAGCTCCTCAAGAATCTGAAGGCCGACCTGCTTATACTGGCCTGGTGATTGGTACTGAGAGGTGAGAATAGACAGAAACTCGCGGAGCAGACTCCAAAAAAACTATTCGCACCGGAGATTGTGTAACCCATGTCACCGGTACGAAGTGTTCCCCATGTCTTCGGTATGGACCGAATTTAATAACGAAAGACCGCATCAGGCTCTTGAGATGAAATGTCCGCGTGAGATCTACGAGCCTTCTCCACGGCCGTATCGCGGGCTCCAGGAAGTCGAATACCCCTTTCATGATCGTACGATCACCGTAACGA
>JAKLFP010000016.1 GCA_022711115.1 Candidatus Omnitrophota bacterium
ATAGCGGAGGAAATTCTTGTAACTCCTTTAAACACAGCAACATGCGGCATGAAATAGAAATGCAGAGAAATTGGCAGAAAACGCTCTGGGAAAATTAGAAGGCAGGTGCTCTATCCACCTGAGCTACAGGCGCACTAAATTTTATTAATTTAGTACGGCACCGTCGAAGCTCAAGGAAATGCTTCGTACGTTGCCCGCAAACTTCATTAACTTTTCTTTTAATCTATCAAAGTTTGCGACAGCCCTGGCATCTTTCGATCATTGAATCGCAGCCAGGACAGGCGCAAATGATTCTCTTTGTCAATTAAACTCTGTGTAGATTCTTCTATTTTATAATTTCCTTGAATCCTAAAACACGGCCAATGGGTATGCCAAATATATCAGATTTTTTTACAGCTGTCTCGAAAGACTTCGTGAGGAACCCCCTATAATCAAAAAGGCAGGTCTAAGTACGACCTGCCTTTTCATAGACTGTTCCAGAAGTCCCAAGCGAACTAATCTTGATACCCCATCATCCGGGCACTGACGCTCTCAACGGGCTTTTGCTGACATCCCTATGGACACTATAGATCTTTAAAGTTCCTCTCGGTTTACTAAGATCGGACGGCAGTTTAACTTCATTCTTAGTCAGTGAAGCTCCGATGACACCCTCAAAAGCCTGACGCAACATCCATCCGGCAGCTCCGGTATAGCCATTCCAGATCATCCGGCCGGGTTCAAACGTGGTCAAAAAGTCGGCCGGTTGTTTGTTGGGTTGCCCACCATAAATTTCAATTTCCTGAGGTGTGACATGTGCAATGGGCGTGATCTTGAGCCATAATCGATACGCAGTAGCCCGATATTCATCTGCCTTGACATGATTGCCGCGCAAATCGAACTGTTCCGCCAGAATTCTGGCTGCCCGCACAAGCCACTGGACACCGTGGCAGTACATACCGTTCTCACGCACACCCTCAGGGTATTTACTGCTCCGTCCCAAGTAGGGCTTGGTATCTTCACGCAAGGCCGGCCATCCAAGCAAGATCACATTCCCGCGTTCCAGAACGCTGAGCGCTGTATTGAAGATCGTCAGACCACGTTCAAAGTTGATGCCGGTCTTGACCGCCCATGCCGCGGTCAGGGCATCGATCTCCCACACACCGCTGTCTTTCACGCCGATTTCGGTCCCGTCATCATGGATGGCACGCAAATACCGGTCACCTCTCCATGTCCGCTCCAGTGCGGCCTCGAGAGCCTGCATTTTGTTGAGATAATGCTCTTTACGCCGAATGCCGTCTTTTTTCTCGATAATGGCGGCCATTTCTTTCAGAATGTAGTACAGGAAAAATCCAAGCCAAACGCTTTCTCCCTTTCCACCACTCCCGATTTCATCAAGTCCGTCATTCCAATCGCCGACCCCCATCAACGGTAACCCATTTCTCCCCATGCGCTTGTTCAGCACCACATCGATCGAACGCAGACAATGCCGGTAAACCGTATCGGCCCGCGTCGAACGCTGGTATAGAGATCCCCATCCGTGTTTATTCTTGGGAAGCGGGGCAAAAGGAAACTCCGATGCCACATAAGTGGTCATTTCATCCAGGATTGATTCATCGCTGGTCACGCGGATATATTCCACAACACCCCAAGCCAGCCACAAAAGATTATCCGAGGCGTGAGACCGGCAGGAAAAAGCACTTCGCCCATCTGTCAGGGTAAAAAACCAGTGAAACACATCGCCTTCAATGAACTGCTGTGAAGCGTGCAATAAAATCTGTTTTCGCGCCAGAGCCGGGTCGACCCAGGTCAAGTTCACCGTATCCTGCAATTGATCGCGGAACCCGTAAGCACCGCTGGTCTGATAAAAACCACGCCGTGCCCAGATACGTTCTGCCAGGGCCTGGTATTTAAGCCAATTCTGATACCGGTCAAAGGCAGGTTCACTGGTCTTGATTTCCGTTGTCCCCATGAGGCTCAACCACCATTTGCGGGTTTCATCGAGACTCTTCCGGACTGTTTCAATGTTCTTATACTTCTGGACGATCTGGATCGCTTGTTTCTGATTGTCCGTTTGTCCGAGCACGATCGCAACCGTGCATTCTCCGCGCGCAGGAATTTCAAGCGCCCCCAGAAAACCCGCGATTTGCATGCCGTCATTCAGCTGAGTTTCATCCGGCACTCCCTGCTCCACCATATACGGACGGTTCACCCAACGTCCTGATCCAAAAAATCTGCCGCGCTTTGTTTCAACACGCTCGGCCGGTATCGACATGGACGCAAACGCCGGACCTGACCGGAAAATATTGCGCGGGTTCTCGAAAAACAAGGCATCCAGAACTTTGTCATGTTTCACTCCGAGAGGTCCCGAACGCTCCGGCATGAAAGCTAAGGCCATCTGAAAATAAGGCGCAATCCTCATTTTCCGCGGCCGATCTTCACTGTTTTTAACAGTGAGAAGATACACACCGGTCGGATCCTTGGTCGGAACGAACACCGTCAGCTCCGTTGAAAGAGTCCCGCGAGACATACGGAAAACAGCCGTGCCATCGACACCGAATTCTACCTCATTTTTTGCATCCCGATCATTGATCGGATGGTGCGTGGGAGAAAACCACTCTTTCCGCTCCGGGTCATAGAGATAAATCGCTTCCGAAGGAATTTCTTTCGTCACCGTATCCGGCCAGTCCGGCGTCACACGATTTTGTTGTGAATTCCCGTTACACGAGGTATGCAATCCGCGATTGGTCACCATGACCGAGTGAACTGCATTCGCCATACCGTGATCAAAAGGCCGGGGCGTGTAGGGCGTACGCACCAGCAACTTATTGCCATTGTCCAGAAATTCAAAATAGGGTTGCGGTGTTCCGGACGGAATTTCACCGTGACCGATCAAAAGGTGCCGTTTATGCTTTGAAGGCAAAGAAGCTGTTTTGGAGGGCTCGGGCTTCAGGTGTTGATGAATCAGACCCAAAGCCATATCTTTTTTCTTTGCAAATCCACTTATCATTTTCACAACCCGGAACGTTTTCGGCTCAAGCGGGACGTTCACCAGCAAGCTTCCGATCGGATCAAACGTAGGACATGCGGGCGTATCTTTAGCTTCTAAAAAGTCCATGGTCTCCAAAACCCGCGGCGACCAAAGACTCCTGGCCCGCCCGATAAAATCGACGCGACCCGTCAGAAAACCCTCCGGGGCCGTATCGGCCGCAAGAAACCCCATGGATTTAGTCGCTTTTTGCCAACTCAAAATCGCATTCGCACTGCAGACATATTCCATTTCAGGATAAAGACGCTGATACTGCGTGTGAAACCTGTCATGCAAACCGCCATTCAGCACCCATTCAAGATAAGAAACCATTTTCAATTGCCGCGGTCGATCCGTGAGATTCTCAACACGAATCTTCCAGATTTCGGCCGGGCTATCCTGATCCGGCAGCCCGATTTCAATGGACGTCCTAATGCCGTGATTCGTCGTCACCACTTTGAAGGAATGCTCATCACGGCTGACCTGAGAGGATTCAAACAGTTTTGCCGGAAAATTCCCGATCACCGGCCAGTAACGAACCGCACTGTCCGGTTTCTCAGCCATATCCACCAGAAAAAGGGTCCGGCCGCAAGGATCAATGATGTCGTAAGACCGCCGGCTGATGTCGCATTCTTTTGTAATGACCTCGCTGAAAATTTCGCCGTTCTCCTTCAGCGTAACCTTGTATTCATGGTTCGACATCTCGTAGACTTTGATGCGCTTTTTCTGGCCGCGACACCGCAAGATCCTTACGAAATGGACTATCACAGCACTGACAAGAATGGCCGCTATAATCACGAGCGCTAGCTGGAGTACCGAAAGATGCTGAAGCGTCGGGATCAATCCTTTCCCCCGGGCAGCATTCTGTATGGCTTCGGATTGCCCCCATACCTCATCCCAATCTTTACCCCGCGGGATGTAAAACGGGATGAGCAGCGGCGCCCATGTCATGAACCGTTTCACCCCTTCGGGAATATAGCGCTGCGCCGCAGCGGGACCGATAAAACGCGCGACTTTTTCGTCCAATTTATCCATCCCCAAAAAGCTCAGATTGACAAGGGTCGCGACCCGAAGCCCCATATGATCCATCCAAATGAGAATGCGGAAGAAATCAAAGGCCATGACCCAGAGAAAGATTTTAAGACTCCAGGCCTGGAAGTCTCCTGGGGACATGGTGATGTTGTTCCATATCGCAAAACCCGTGCGGATCGCACCGTCTTGATTGAACCAAGTCGCTACCGGCATCATCCGCAGAAACGTGAAAATGATCGGGGACATCCACAAACCCCATCGTAAGACATAGATCATCAGTTCGGTCAATTGCGCCAGACCGGCCTTGGAGAAGAAAAACTTGATGGGGGTTTTATCCTTGTCAAAGAAGGCCTGCATGAATACCTTGTTGATGGCAAACAACCAAGTCGCCACCGACCATTTAATCACGCCATCGAGGGATTCCGTGAACAACAGTTTGACGCCGCCTGGGCAGTAACCCAAATCCATTTGTCCCCACTTACTGATCAGGACGGGTTGACTGTAATGTCCGGTTGCGGCATTAAAATAGGGATACATCACATGCGACAATTGGCCTGAGGCGTCAAATTCAGGATAAGATAGAAGCTGTGCCTGTGAAAAATGGGAAGTGATATAAAGTTTGAACTTATAAAGAATCACGGGAACCTGTTGGGCATCTAAATAGAAAGCTACCGCGCTGCCAAGAAAAACACCCATGATGGAATCGGTTAAATACAGTTTCCAGGACTGAATCTTCCCCTGCCCTTTGACGGCATAAACGATATCGCGGAGAAGACTCACGCCGCCGGAAGCGGCAAGCCCGACAAGAAGACCGAACATAATGCGTTCCGACATTTGCTTTTCAAACATACCGTGTCCGATCATATGCGCGAATCCAAAACCAACGATGGCTCCGCGAAGATAAAGCGTCCACTGGGCATAGCTGTACTGGAGTCTCTCAAAAAATGGCAAACTACCGTCAAACGTTTCGATCAAAGTTTTGACCAGAGGAAAGAGCAAAATCCCGAAACAAATACCAATGCCGTATGGAGAAGCCATTAAAATCTTTTGAGCCGCAGACGTAGCGAACAAAAATGAAAAAAGATAAAGAAGGGCCATCAGGATACCGCTGTAGGCCATACCTTTTCGCATCCCCGTCGTCGTATGCCTCCAAAGGCTTTCTTCCGTTGGGGCAAGACGCTTGCCGCTGTCCAGCAATATCCCCGTCAAAAGATAAACCTCTCCCCATAACCCGGCAAAGGAAAGCATCGTGAGAAGCACCGAGACGATTGCACGAAGCAAAGCAGGAAGTCCTGCAATCGCAGCACTCGAGGCTGCGTTCGCTATGGAGGGCGCAATCACCACGCTGACAGAAACTAAAAAGATATACAAGTGGGACTTCGGCGTCTTGAGCAGTTTGTCCTTGATCAACAAACCCATCCCATTTGCCAAAAGCTCATTAAACAGAAACACCACCACAAAACGACCCAGACCTTCCAAAAGTGCTGGCCATGCGGCAAGCATGCCCCCGCTGACCGTGTACGCCAGAGTCTGCAGCATGGTAACGTTTTCCAGCAAGAGTAAACACCCGAACAAATACGGGGTGCCAACGAGCAATATCCCATTGATAGCCCGAAGATGTTTGCCGGAAGATGATAGTGAGGCCGCGTTAAAAATGTGATAGAGCACAAAAGCAACCGATGCCGTCACCTTGCTAAGCATCCCCAAATGCGCCCACATGGTCGGGGCCTTTAGAAGTTCCATCTGGCTGGAAGAAGCGGCCAAAAGTCCTGATAGAAGGACATTCTGTAACACCTCGCGTGGGTCTAAATGCTTGCCGGTAAGCCGCAATTTCAACAATTCCGCAATGCCCGCGCCCAACAGCCCCACCACCAGGATACTGACAATAATCTTTGCATCCACCCTCCCTAAAGTTCCTAACGAATAAATCCAGACCGCACATCCGATGACCATCGCAGTGATCAGCCCAAAAAGAAGATCCTGTTTCAGCCATGAGAAAGTGGATGTTTCTCCGGTTGCAGCCTGATTGACTGAAGATTCCGAAGGGACCACAAGGCAATTGGCCCCTGGAAATTTAGCCCACAAACTGGTCAGCAGAAAAGCCAGGAAACCAATAAAAAAAACCGAACCAAATTTAATAAGCTCGGGATGCTCTTTGAAAAAGGCTGATTTGCAAAACTCGAATCCGATATAAAGACTTCCTTTAATTGAATCGGTTTTCCCTTTGAGGCTCATCACAAAATCCACTTGCTGCAATTCGCCGATTTTTGACCACTGGATCGACTTCGAAATGGTATTCCAACCCGGTTTGGGGTTCATCGAAACGACTTGCGTTCCATTTGTTCCCATGATCAGAGCTTTCAATGAAATGCGATTTAATTGGGAGGGATCAAGAACACGAAGGCCAAATTTGACCGTATTGATTCCTGAGGAAGCAAGATCCGAAGGAAATTTTTTAGTCCAAAGGGTAAGGGCCGATCCCGCAGGCAATGTATAACCAAGATCATAAACATCTTTTTTAGCTTCTTCATCAAAAGAAAAAGTAACGGAACCTTTGGCCTCTCCTGCGGCAGACACTCCTTTTTCTCCGGCATCTAAAAGACCAACGGCAATGCGCGCGGGCGATGTGGGATTTTTGACAGAATCAGGGGTGGAAACCGCTTCGGGTTCAACCGCCACAACCGCAGAAGCGACTTTGGCAGAAACATCTTGCTTCACAACAGTAGCTGCCGGTACCTTAGAAATAACAGGCTGGGTTTCAACTTTCTGCGATCCGGTCGTTGCCGATGCCGCTGAAACGCTTGGTTTTTTGGCAACGCCAACCGGCACAAAATCTAAAGAAAATGACACTGTCCCCTTCACTGCGCTAATCCCCGGTGCCGGACTGACCACAAAAGCGATCTCATTTAATTCCCCGACCGTTTCCCATTGGATCGCATCCTGGATCGTACTCCAGCCCTGATTCAAACGAACCGGCACGTCCTGCACGCCTTTTGCACCCTTGATTTGCATCACCACGGCAATTTGACTGACCTGTTCGGCCGTCAACGTTTTCACGCTAATCTTAGCCCCGCTGACCGAGTCAGGTGTTAATCCGGAAGGAAAATTCTTGGACCAAACACTGATCGTACCGCCTTGCGCGATGGAATAATCAAATTCAAGAACATCTTTTTTAATGGCCGCATCAAAAGTAGGGGTCAGGATTCCTTTTGCCTCCCCTGTGCTGGTGGTCCCTCGATCCTGCGCATCCAAAAGATGATAGGAGGAAGGTGCCGCAAACAAACTTGCTGTGGACACCACCAGCGCCACAACGGCCGCCATAACTGAAACCACCCACGGATACCGACGAAAATTCTTGTTTCGCAGCTTTCCCGCACTTGTCATAACTTTAACGTTTTGGGGTTGGAAGGCTTCATAGGCATTTGCAATAAAAAACATCTTTTTATTCCCTTTCTTTAATTGATAAAGTAAGTTTTCAAATTTTTTTTGACTTTTCTCAACTCATTTAAAAAGATAAAACAATGATGATTTGAATTAGGCTAAACGCGGCACAATGGGGTAGTATTATATCCAAAATACAACTTTCGGAAAGTCTTTGTTTCTCTCGCCTTTTAAAGCCATTTGTTATTTTTTAGGCATTCTTTTTAATATTTGTATTTTTCGAGATAAAAGTGATATAGAATTTTTTTGGTCCTAACAGACGGGATGATGACATGAACAAAAAAAATTGTGTGCTTCTTGCGTTAATGCCGATCCTTATCGTATGTTGCTTTAGCCATTCAAGCTTTGCAATTGGAAATAACGTGCTTGTTGAAAATTTAAATGGAAATTTCGATTCAAAACCTGCGTCCAATCTCCAAGCGGGCCGCGTTTCGAATAACAGCAACGGGGAGATTTATGTCTTCACCACCAGTCGCTCCGGCACTGAAGCCAACCGAGAGCTCATGCCCGGTCAAAGTGTCGATATTCCCGCAGATACGGCTGAGGTCAAAGCCGAACTTGTGGATGACTCCTTTGGGGATGAAATCATCGACGTGTATGTCCTAATGCCGGATGGCTCTTCCCACAACCTCAGCGCCTTGCCTGCAACGGTGCGCATCCATCCGGCCGACGAATAAAGACAAGCCAACGCCCCAACGGATCTTATTCCGGAGTAATTGCGGTATCTTGGTAGCCCTCATTATCTTCGCGATTAATCAGCCATAATCCCAAGATCAGCCAGCCAAATTTTAAAACATAGGAAATGAGATCCCACCAGCGACCGGCATAGTACGGAAGAAAAGATTCGACGGGATAACCCGGCCTTCGGTCTTTCCGCCCTTTCAGTCTAAGAAAACCTCCCAAAAGCGGGTGAATCCCGGTCAAAGTCATACAACTACAGAACCAGATCAGGGATGAAAACAGCAGGCGCCGCCTCGGTCCTGGCCGACGCATTAATAAAGTCCGACAATGTTCCTTACTGTAAAATGATCCCCAAGCGTCTCGGTAAGCTCGCATGATTTCATCTCCCGTCATCTTGGGGTGTTTGACCACCGTGTGATTCGTATCGTAAAGATTGGTATCCGCAGCCATGGGGATCTTCTTCAGTACATTTTGCTGATGATCTTTGGAACCCGGTAACGGCGTCAGGATAAAAAATTCCGCCAGGTCCAGGGGCAATTCCTTTTTTAGCACTTCCACATCCCGCATGATGGAATCGTAGGTGTCTCCGGGAAAACCAATAATATACCCCGCGGCCGTAATGGCCCCGTGATCGCGCCACGCCTGAAGCATTTTGCGGTACTCTGCAAGCTGGTTCTGATACTTCCCGACCGACTTGAGATTTTCCGCATCGATCGACTCCATCCCGATAAAAACACGTCGCACCCCCGCATGAGTCATTTTTTCGATGAATCGAGGAATTTTGTGGGCTGCGGTATCCGTCTGGATCATAATCGAACAACGGATATTTTCCTTTTCCTTTAATTCGATCAAACGGTCGGTGATCTTTTCCCAGTCTTTATGTCTCGCAAAATTATCATCGGTGATAAAAATGTGCTTGTGGCCTCGATCATGGACATAGCGAACGAGCTTCTCGATATCTTCTGCCGTACGGCCCCGCATGTCATGGCCCTGAACATTAATAATCGTGCAAAAGGAACATTGGAACGGGCAACCTCGTCCCGCATCAAAACTGGTTTGAAAATTAAAAAAACGCGGGACCATTTCTTCAGGCAAAGTAGGCCCCGGCGCACCCTGAAGATCCGGTTTTTCACTGATAAAATTATAAACACTTTCCAACTTTCCGTCATAGGCGGCTCGTAATAATTCGGGCCACCGGGCTTCGACTTCTCCGGCAACCAGCGTGATACCGAGATCAATGGCTTCTTGAATCTCCGGCGTTTTTCCAGGGATCATCTGGAGGATTCCCGAGACATGGAATCCGCCGATCATCACGGGCAGACTTTCTTTCTTGAACATCATGGCAAGATCGACCGCGCGGGCAAATTGATTGGTCTGAACCCCGACCATACAAACAATGGCCCTGTCCCCGTTTTTTCGAATATGTTGGGATAATTTTTTGACAGGGATCTTTTGGACAGTTTCATCAAAAACATGCAAGACAGGCTCGACATCCGGTAAAAACGCATTGTCAGCAAAAGCGCTTTGGGTCAGGGCGTGCAGACACGCCAAGGAATTACTCGTGACAATCCCCCGCCACCACCGGATGACATACCCGTCATCGTCATATTTGGAGGGCTTCACCAGAATAACATGAAACTTTTTCCGTTTTAATGAGGCAGTCACCAAAGAACCATCCCTTGAAATGCCGGAATTGATGAATCTAGATCCGTTTGCGTGAAAAAGCGTGAGTCGCATGGCCATAGAACATCTCGGCACATTCCATCAGAGTTTCGGATAAAGTCGGATGCGGGTGCACCACCTTCTCAAGATCCCGGACTTTCGCACCGAGAGCCATAGCCAGAGCCCCTTCACCGATGAGTTCCCCGGCACCCATCCCGCAGATTCCGATCCCGAGGATTTTTTCAGTTGCAGGATCGATAAGCAATTTAGTCATGCCATCCGTCCGCCCCATGGTGATCGCTCGCCCGGAAGCGGACCAGGGAAATTTGACAATTTGGACCGGAACATTTTTCGTTTTCGATTCGGCTTCCGTCAATCCACACCAGGCTATTTCAGGATCCGTAAAGACAACAGCCGGTATCAGTCCGCCATTTTGAGAAGACGTCTCACCGCAAACCGCATCGACAGCCACTTTCGCTTCCTGGGATGCCTTGTGCGCCAAAAGTACGCCGCCGGCGACATCCCCGATCGCGTAAATAGTCGGTGCCGCTGTTTTTTGCTGAAAATCCACTTCAACAAATCCTTTTTCGTTCACTCTAACTTTGGTCCGATCAAGTCCCAACCCCTGAGCGTTCGGAATCCGTCCGACGGAAACAAGTACTCGATCATACAGTTCCTGTTTTTCCTCACTCCCAACCGCCATTTTGACCTCAATCCCCTTCGACTGAGGTTTTAGTGCATGGATCTTGGCTTGAACCCTTATTTCTTTGAAAAGTTTTCCGGCATTCTCCCGAACAAGCCGGACGAGATCCGCATCCGCCCCCGTCAAAATACTGTCCAGAGCCTCCGCCACCACCACTTCGCTTCCGAGAGCCGCATAGGCCGTCCCAAGTTCCATTCCGATGTAGCCTCCGCCAATGATCAAAAGTCTCTTGGGGATTTCTTCAAGCTCTAGAGCTTCGGTCGAGGTCATAATCCGCTGATCTTTAGCATCAAACATTTGCGGCAATGCAGCTCGTGAACCTGTGGCGATGATCGCGTTTGCAAATCGGATCTTCTTTGTCCCCGCTGCCGTCTTTACCCGCACCGTCTCCTCGTCTTCAAACTCCGCAACGCCTTGAATCACTTCAACATTTCGGCGCATCGCCAGGCTTGCGATGCCCTGTCCCAATTTCTCGAGAATGGATTCTTTCCAATCCCGCAATTGTGTCAGCTGGATTTTAGGCTTGGAAAATTCAATGCCGCACTTTCCGAGCTCTGCGGATTCCCGGATAACCTTTGCGATGTGAAGCAGCGCCTTGGAGGGAATACATCCTCGATTCAGACAAACACCACCGAGGCGATTTTCCTGCTCGACAAGAATGACTTTTTTGCCTTTTGAAGCCGCACAGAATGCGGCGGTATACCCGCCTGGCCCGGCACCAATGACTAAAATTTCAGTTTTTTGAATCTCCACAAATGCTCCGCATGAACCTAAGATTAAATTTTCAAACCATTCTAGCAAAACAAACCGGCAAAAAAACCTGTTTCTTTAAATTCTTTGGTAAAGCAGCGCTGTCCATTTTCGGGATCGAAGAATTTTTAGGCATTTCAATTTAGCCGGAGCAAATTTCCGCTGAAAGTCCGGCAAATTTTCTCTGGAAATCCCGGACACCAGAAGATAGCCCCCCTTCCTCACGCTGGAGAGTATCTTTCCTTGGCATTCAAGCAACACCTTGGAAATTAAATTTGCACCGACGACATAAAACCGATCCTGGAGTTTTAATTGCTTGAGTTTTGCGCCAAAAAATTTCCCGTGCTGACAGCCATTCAGTTGAAAATTCTTTCGAGCCGCTGCCACCGACGGTTTATCATTATCGAAACCCGCCACTTTGCCAGCCCCCAACTTGGACGCCGCAACCGAAAGAATCCCGGTACCGGTCCCGATATCCAAAAAATCCCTCATCTTCCCTGAGAGCGATTCCAACAAACGCACCATCAGACGTGTTGTTTCATGATAACCGGACCCAAAAGCGCTGGCGGGCTCCAAAAAAATCGGCATACGCCGGTTGAATTTGAATTTTTGTTTTTCCCATAATGGGACGACCATGAATCTTTTGCCGATCGGACGGATGTGATAATCCAGCTTCCATTTATCGAACCAATCGCGCCTGTGAAGCGTTTTAATCCTAAATTTCAACTTTCGAATCCTGAATTTTTGAAAATTTTTTCTTAATCGCTCAGCTTTCCGGAAGGATCTCGTATAGCAACTTAAACGAAAATTTCCCTGATAGTCGGTTAACGCCAGCCCTGGCCCGGGAACGCCAGCTTGAAAAAATACTTCGCGGGCTTTTCCTTTTTCGCGAAAGCTAAGGCCATGCCCACTCAGCGTAATTTCATGATAGGCATAGGGATCGCCCGAGGAAATATCGCGAATCATTCGAGGGGATAGTCCGAAAGCTTGACGAATTTGTAACCTTGGATTCGCAACCTGCGAACGGCCTCGACAAGGCCCTCGGCAGCACGGCCCTGAAAAACACTTTCTTGAAAAACAGCAATCGTGCCGATCGCTGGATTCTTCAAGACATCCATAATTTGTTTTTTGTCCGGAATTTTCGCGGCAGGCAGATGAACATAATTGCCCACAGCCTCGTAACCGAGCGCTTTGGCGATTCTCACGGCCACTTCATCATAATAGCCGCCTCCGGAACGGTAAAACTGAGGCAAGATCCCCGTGATCGATTCAATGGTTCGGGCATTTTTCTCGATCTCGACAAAAACCTCCTCAACGTTGCGTGTCCCTTGTAAACCCGCCACGGATTTCCCGTTGACCGAGCACGGCTTGAACTGAAGTCCTTGATTCGCAATTTCAAAAAGCGGGTTCGCGGCAATACTTTTGAGTATCGCACGGTTCTTGTCGATCCATTCCCCACAAGCAAAAACAGTAACAGGAATTTTCTGGGACTCAAAAAACTTGGTCCACCGGGCACTGGAACCTTCCCCTTGAACACCGCACGTGTCCAACCCGAGGGCGATGATCTTTTCATCGGTTTTAAGACGCGTCTTGACCCCCGAAACAACCTCTCCCCACTCGTGCGCCGCCTGCCCCGAAAATTCAGTTACAATAATTTCTTTTAAAAGCTGATAATCTTCCGCTTCATTCTCATTCTTTGCATACCCAATCGAGCAACCCACATGTAAAAAAATTCCCGTCAGAAACAGCGTCAGAAAGGTGACTATGGTACGTTTCAAACGGCGCACTCCTTTATTATTTAAGATTTACGGAGAGTTTTTAGAATGGGTCGGTCGCATTTCATGAGTTGGCGCATGCGCATCAGCATTTTGAACAACAGTTCTTTGGGTAATCCCACCACATTCGAATAAGACCCCCGGATTTTTCTTACGATCTTGATGTCTGCCTGAATCGCATAGCCGCCCGCTTTATCATAAGGATGAACGGCATCCCGATATTCGCGAAGTTTCGCTTCGGACAACTTTTTGATCCACACATCCGTTTTGGCATATCCTATCACAGCATGTCGTGAAGTCCGATCTAAAAGCGCAAGTCCCGTATAAACGGCGTGCTTTTTCCCTTGGATCGAGCGGAGCATTCTTAAAGCTTGGGCGCGATTCTTCGGTTTTCCAAGACAACGGCCCTGGAACCAAACAATGGTATCTCCGCCCAAAACAAATCGGGCCTTGAAAGGAAGCACCGCCTTTTGCGCTTTTCCGAGAGCATGGTGTATGGAAAGAATTTCCGGTGAAGTTTTCCGGCACCCTCGCTCGCAATAATGACTAGGAACGGCTCTGAAATTCAGTTTCATTTCCTTCAAAAGCTCTCGCCGCCGGGAAGAACCGGAAGCCAGATAAAGCAAATCATTCCATTTAGGAAGCATTTGAGTGTATCCTGCTTTACGATGCAATGAAAATATCAAAAACATTTATGATTTGATATCATAACAAAAAACACATAATTGAAAAGCACAGATGTGCTCGACAAAGTCCAAAACAAACTTAAGGCCATTTTCAGATTTATTATCCTTGCCATTGCGGAAAGTCACAAAAAAACCGATTTAAAAATACGGCTGTCACATTCCTTTTACAATAATCGGAAGATAAATTCTCTGCACCCGCTTCCACCCCTTTCAAGCCAATCTACCCGGTTGGACATAGGATTCTGCCAAGCTCATCTGTCTTTTTTATCCAAAATCATTCATACTAAAATGCCCCTTATGAATCTCTGGTTTTATTCGTCAAAGCAGATGCGAACCTCATTGTGCCCACTGAAAAACAGAACAGAGCACTTTTTCAGAAAACCGAATGAGGGATGCATAAAAGAAGGAGCCATTTATTTGATCCTAGCAAATACTTTTGAAAAACAGCTGATATTAAAATTTTGCGTGAATTAGCTATTTTTTACGTGCAATTATTTAATT
This sequence comes from Candidatus Omnitrophota bacterium, assembly GCA_022711115.1. GTDB lineage: Bacteria > Omnitrophota > Omnitrophia > Omnitrophales > Aquincolibacteriaceae > JAKLFP01. The sequence continues at coordinate 14,236 of JAKLFP010000016.1, forward strand.
TTACATAATTATATATATAAAAATATAACAATTTTGATATTTTAAATATTTTTAGATAGTTTCTTTAATAAAAACTTGCAAAAGCATATTATATATGCTAATTTTATATTAGAGGCAAATCCTGAGTAATCAGGAGGCGTTCCGCATGGCTGGTCAGAAATTGCGGGACCGCGTTGCAGCAACCGTCGTTGCTCACGTGGCAAAGCCACAGTCCCGAACAAAGCGGAAAAGATCCCGCATGAGGGAAGCTGGGTTGCCGGGAAGGAGGATACTCCCGTGAAGAAAGGAATCAAACGTTCGCTCGCGTTCATGATGTTCACCGCTGTTCCGCTCTTGGCAGCAAGCCCCACTTCAGCTCTCCAGGAAGCGACAAACCCCGTATCAACCATGACACCAACTTCTGCCATAGAACAACAAATTGAGTCTGCCATTGCTCAAAGCATTGCGATTCAAAAAAACACCCCTGTTTCCTTTGGCACCGCGTCTTGGTACAGTCAGTCGGATCCTTTTATAAATTTACGTACTGCCAACGGCGAGATTTTCGATGATACCAAGATGACATGCGCGTCCTGGTATTATCCATTCAAAACGCGTCTCCGAATTACCAATTTAAGCAATGGGCGGTCGGTGATTTGTGTTGTGAATGATCGAGGACCCGCAAAGCGGTTAGGCCGCGTGGTCGATTTGACCAAGTCCTCCTTCAAAAAGATCGCAAATCTGAACAATGGGCTTGTAAAAGTTTCTGTTATTGCGTTACCTGATTGATAGGAAATAGCATTCTACGGCATGGGCTTGGGCGTTTTGCAACTTAGCACTGGCTATAGAGCATCATAAAATAAAAATCGGGGTGAGAGGATTTGAACCTCCGACTTCTTGCTCCCAAAGCAAGCGCTCTAGCCATCTGAGCTACACCCCGATGTGTTTCAATTATAACGACTTGCACAACTTTCAGCTACAGTACTCTTTTCGCTTTGTGCCGTTGTTGTGCCTCTAATTACTGGAATTAGCTCTACAAGATGCGTTTCCAGCCTGTCTATGGCTTCCTTCATGCTCTCCAAATCTGGCCGAGCATAGATTGATGTTACGTCGAATCCAGGAACTTGGTGCCCCATAAGAGCCGCCAAAGTAAAGGCATTAACTCCAATCTGGTTCAGATATGTGGCAAACGTCCTTCGGAAGTCGTGAATGGTGACATCCTCAAGCCCAACCTCCTTGCGAACCCTACCCCACAAATGCCGCGGCTCATAGCTGAAATCAAACTCTTTAGACAAGATAGCCCTAGAAATCCTGTTGAGAAAAACCTTCCGTTCCTTGCCATTTTTCGTGCGCTTCCCAGGAAGCCGGACGTAATTCTCCATCGGGTCATCATCGGAAAAACGGATGTCCTTTGAGCCATATCTTAAAGACTGAATTTCGCCCTTCCGCATCCCAGTCGTCACGGCAATCATTATAAAATCGAGAAGCCGCCTGTAGCCGTAAAGATCACGGCCATTCGTTATCTTCCTAATCCGCTTGCTTTTGTCCGGATTATGGTCTTCAACAAGCCCCAAGCGCTTGAGGATGTGGTCAACCAACGTAACAAGCTCACCTTTCGTCAGATAGCGGGTTCGTGGTTCTTCGTCCAGCTTCTCAAAGCCTTCGGCGGGATTCCTGCCGTCATACAGAGGTTCTCGCTTATTCTCCGGGTGCTCCCATCTTTTAATCGCAAGATTGAACATACTGCTGAGCGTTATCAATTCATGGTTGATCGTGCAATTCCCTGCGTCCTGTTCCAACCGCCATGTCTTATAGCGGTCTACATCTTCGCGCGAAATATCAGAAATTAACCGATTCCCAAAGCGCTCTTTCAGTGGCCTCACATAATAAACATCCGAATTAGAACGGTGATTTTCCTTCGTCCAAGCCAAATATTTATCAGCAAGCATGGCAAAGGTGATCCGGCAATCAAGTTTCACATCCAAGAACCTATTCTCAGCAATCTCCATGATCCGCTTCGCCAGCACTGCTTCGGCCTGCTTTTTCACCTTCTTATTCAGTTCCTTGTCAGGATGAATCGGTGCAATACGCTCCCTGCGCCTCTTGCCCCCAAAGGAAATATCAATCCACCACGAATTCCCGTGAGTGAAGACACGACCCTTTCCTCGACTTTTTTTCATTGTTTCCATGGCTATGCCCTCTCCTTCTCTGATTTCACGCGCTTCAGCTCACGCTCAGTAATAACAAATTGATTACCGATCCGTTCAGCTTTAAGCGTTCCCCGGTTGATTCGATCAAAGATTGCCTGCCGGGATACCTTCAGAGCATCTGCCACTTCAGTTACAGAGTAGAGTTTCATGCGCACAAGATAACTCGGCACTTGATAATCGTCAATCAGTATGTTCATTCTCCCCCGCATCACCCAGCTGCATGATAGTCATCCCTTGATAATTGTCAAGTAGTATCATTTCAAAAAAGAATTCACTGGCATAACCTTCCGACTTTCGATCCATTTGATGACGTCCGAACGTTTGAATCGAACACCCCGGGGAAACTTATAGTAAGGGATGGGCAACTGGCTTTTACACAACCAAACATAGACCGTGTGTCGGGAAAACTTAAGCAAATCGGCAAATTGCTCTACAGTCAGAAAGGTATCGCCGTTACTGGACGAATTATATGTTCTGCTGTCCATCTTGCGCCTTAGGGGTATCCATCTGCTGAATAATGATTTGAACTGGGTTGTAAGTTGGCGGCTCTCTGTCAGCATCTGTACCATAACCAATGATCTTGAGACCGTATTTGGTAGCATCGAGACTTATTGATTCGGTTTGGCTTTCGACGTGATCGTTTAAACGCTTAGCCAACTTTTGATCGGTTAATCCAACTTCAGCCAATAGTTCCGCCGCACGTGCATTGATTCCATATTTTTCCATAACCGTTGAAGCATTGCTTCGAGCGGTTGCGAGGGTTGCCTTCGGATAGGCTTCCATATACGCCTCAGTCTTAGTCTTCCCTTGCGCCCTTGCTCGAGCCATTAATTCATGTT
>JAKLFP010000017.1 GCA_022711115.1 Candidatus Omnitrophota bacterium
CGGACCGAACGGATCCCGGCATCATAAGAATCCGAAAAAATGATCCGCCCCTGATTGTCATACTTATATTCATAAGGCTTGCCGGCATCATCCGTCCCGATGAAAGTCCCGGTCTGGGAATCGATTTCATCATCCGCTGTTAGCGGTTTCTGATCCGGTCCATAGCGGAACACCTGGGATGACGATGCCGTCTTAATCTGCACCAGCTGTCTTTCATCATCATAGGAATATTCCGTTCGAGAACCATCTACAGCAATCTGCACCATCATACGGTCATCATCTGTGCCCAACACATCGTCGATCCCTATTTCCCAAACTGTTTTTGAGCCATCATCATTTAATAGGGTCACCAACCCCGATGAGCGGAAGGTTTGTTTTTCCTCCTCAGAAGCATTCCGATAAAGCTCCATCGATTCAACCAATTGGTGTAAAGCCCTTCGCGCCGCCCACTCATTTATGATGAGCCGGGTACTTGCTTTGGCTTCTTCGATTTTCTGAATAAGGAAAAGAAGGTCATCAGTTTTTTGAATAATTCCTTCATGACTATAAGAATAGATGAGTCCATCCCGGGAAATTACATATTCATTCTGAGCGCCTGCGCTTTCGATATCTGTCGAACTCGGCAACGTACCTGCTGGATGGGTATGGGCTACAAAGCTGGAACTATTTGCGAGGGTGGCTACGGATTTCAACAGCCTTAATTCCGATTCGTCACCGCTGGAAAACAGGACCAAGTTTCCATGCAAAACCAGAATACCGACTTCTATGGGGAGCGTTAAAAGCTGCTGAAGATCTTCAACCTCCATTTTATCAATCAGGGTGGCTACCGGGACACCCTGAGTTAAAAGGGAATAGGCATAATCGAAAGATCGGGTTTCAATTTCATTATATATATAGGTAGCCAGAGAAGGCTCGGCCTCTGACTGAGATACCGAAGGAATCTTGGTTATTTCACCTTGAGAGGAAACTTCGAGGGTCCCGTGCTCCAGGAGCTTGGGTGTTTGAGGAATGGCGGCATCATAAGTGGCATATTGGAGATTTGTAAGATCGTAACTGGTGACCCGCTTGTTCGGCAAATCATATTCGTAGCGGTAATCCACCAAGTTTGTTGCACCGACTTCCGGAGGGCCACGACTCCGAACTAACCCACCCCATTCGTCACTCGGAAATGAAGAATAGACATCAAAGATCCTGCTGTCATTCGGGTCTGTCACGATCCATTCACTGCCACTTTTGGAAAAGATTTCCTTAAAATTTGGAGTCCCAGCAGCCAGCACAAACGTCCCGGCACTGACCACATGCCTGATACTAGCAATAGTTCCGCTTGCATCCCGAGGCGTGGTCCCAGGCAAAAAACTCATCCTCAGGAAAGTACCTGCCTTATAATTCAAAACCGTAATCGTTTCGTTTCCGTTTTGGGGATCCGTTCCATAACGGTACTCCAGATCGATTTCGCCCAAACGATAACGCAAAACGCGACCGAAACCTCCCTCTGGTAACCGTTCAAAAACCACAAGGTGGGTCACATCCTGAGGGTTGGTGATCGTATATTTTGTATCACTTACTTCCATGCGACTGATCTCGGTATCAGGCCTCATCGGATCAAGCTCACCGACAGCCAAAAGATCCCCTTGCTGACTTCCGGGCAAAAGCTTGTATTCCCAGAAACTGACCTCACCCTTTTTGCCATCGGAAACGGGCAAACGGTCAATCACCGTCAGCTTGGATTGCACAGCATCATAACGAACCTCGATATCAATCCCGACTACAACCTGACCCGTTGCAGTGGATTGAATTTTGCGGTAAGACAAAAGACGGTTCTCTCCGTCTGCAACCTGTTCATAACGTTTTTCGACATAAAACGAAGGGTCATCCCCACGCTCGTAGACAATGATCTGGCTTCCCTTATAAACCGTTGTCGGAACTTCCACGTTCACATTCGTGACAGGATTCAGCAGCAAATATCCAGACTCAACCAAGGCATCCAGTTGGCCATCGCCCGTAAGCGTAAACTTTTGATAGGTATTTAAACCGCTGGCGTCTACAGTGGTCACGCGCACATAGGAATCTCCTGCCGCGCCTTTTTCGTAAAAAAATTGACGCACTTCAAGGTCATAACCGGTAATCTTATCATCGGAGTCACGAATTGGCTTTGTAAAATCGCAGACCTCGCTAATTTGATTGCTCATGGTGCTATATTTAAAATAAGTACCATCCTTATAACGCACAACAACATTTCCATCCACATCGGGCTGAAGACTCTCTTCGATTTTCTCTTTTGTGTCAGCATTCATGAGAGGGTTCAATTTTTCCCCCGTCAAAAAAGCAATAGAAATCTCGGGAGCATCTGCTTTGGGAATATCGCCGACAAAAGGATTTTCCTGTTTGGGTTTGTCGGCACTCACCACACTCATTGGATTTTCACTCGCCTTCCCTTGCAGATCCTTTTGAAGATCCTTCAGATCCTGCATATAGTGAATCTTATCGGATTTGTTGAGGTCATTGGGAGACGGTAAAGTTGCCACGTTCGAAGGCACACCATACGCAAAAGCAAGCTGAATATCTGTTTGAGTGAAAACAAAAGTAATAATGACAAACAGACTTATCCCGCGCATAACCCACGACTTCTTCTCACTGTAATACGTACTTCTCATCAGTGACATACCCTTTCGTGATGTCCTAACTGCTTCATACAATTATTAAAAAGCATGTTAAAAAACGACGGCATCCATCATCCCATGGTGATTTCTTCCGTTTATCACACTTTTGTTTTTTAGATTATTAAATGTCTAAAAGAAGTATAGCTTTTTTTAGAAAGAGTGTCAAATATATCAATGCTATATATTGCTATATATTGATCACTTTGTCGTATAGAACAATTTCCATGCAAAAATATCTTTTATATGATGTTTAATAAGAGCAAAAAATAAAAGGAATACTCGCTCAATCATAAAAATCACTTACGGGAACGTGGCACCATATCAGTTTTCAAACAAGTCACATGATCAATAAAAAGAATACCGTTTAAATGATCCACCTCATGTTCTACGCACACGGCTTCGATTCCAAGACTCACTTTTTCATGTGATTTTCCTCTTTCATCTTGCCAGCGAAAACGAACCCAAAGGTGCCGCTTCAAATATGCCATATAATCCGGCAAACTCATGCAACCCTCCTTCCGGGCCTCTGGCTCCCTTCTTTCAATAATTTCCGGATTCACCAGAATCAATCTTTGCGCACTTGAATCACGTCTTGAAACATCTACGATTGCCACGGCTCTAGAAATACCGATTTGCGGTGCAGCGATACCAATGCCATGTGCTTGAAATCTCATGGTACGTATAAGAACGGCAACGAGTCTAAGCAAGGAACGGTCAAACACCGTTACCAGAGCTGCTTTTTTGCGCAAAACCGGATCGGGGAAAATACGAATAAGCGATGGTTTCATGAGTTAAAAAGAGACTCGTTCAAGCGGTTTTAACTGAATCTCTATGTCCATCCTTTTAGCAATTTTCATAAGCAACCGCTTCACTTTGATAAGAATCTTTTTACCCGGCACATCCACCTCCACCAGCATGGCATACGTGGTTTTGGCACCTTGACCCAAAATTCGACTATCCAAATCCGTAATATTGACATGAAGTCCCGCGAGTGCCCGGCTGATTTCATAAACAATCCCAGTTCGATCCCTGCCAAACGCCGTAATAACAAAGGGCAAACAACCCGACGCATGTTTCATCCCACGTTGAGCTTTGCCACGAAGCATAGCAACATGGCAATCCAATGACCAAGGTGCTAATTTCAGAAGATCAAGGGCTGAAAGCACCGAATCATAGGTGCGCTCTGTGTGCAAGCAAACAGTCATCATCATCGCGAACTGCCCCTCTAAAAGAGTCATGCTTATATCTTCAAGGTTACATCCCTTCGCAAACAAAAGGCCACTTACTTTAGCAATAATGCCCGGTTTATCTTTACCAAAAACCGTAATTAGAATTTTTTTCATTTTTTAGGCTCCAAAAACTTGGCTAGTTTTTCAAGTCCCCGGCTCAAAAATTGTTCCGCACCAACTTGCAATAACTTGTTCGTCACATATTGCAAATCGGGCTGAACCGAGGCGTTCGGAAGAATGCCGCTATAGCGGAACGGGATCATGACCTGCCCGTTCCTGTCAGAGAGAAACTCCATTTCACGGATTTTGTGCACGAGATACGCGGAAATAGATTTTGAAAAAACAAGCTGCATCGAAGAATCCACACGCTGGCCTTGGATCCCGTAAGCACCTTTCCCGCTGACTTGATAATCCGCATGAACCAGATGAGCGTCATGGATCAGCATTTCCCCAGACATCACCGCATAGCTCAGATTCAAAATCTGAAAGGGCGTGTCTGCCCCCGCCATCATCGCGGTAACTTCCGGAGGCAATACGCCCCCAAGCTCCTGAGTAGTCGTGATCACGGACGAAAGACGGTCAAAAACATCCTTAACAAGATTTCGGTTCTTGTAAGCCCCATCCCGAATCTCAAAGCTTCCCTCCCCCTTAAGCGATGTCTTGATGTTCTCTGGATCGAATCCGTCAAAGGTTAGCCGCGCATTCGCACTTAAATGACCATTCACATATCCTCCGCTCTTATACACATCAGGAATGACAGAATCTAAATCAAGGGATCGAACCTCAATCTGCCCTTCGAAATGAGGCACTTTGTCAAATAGCAGCACCCCCTTAGCCAGAAGCTTTTCGGGACCATATTGAAGATCAAAATTTAAGGATTTTGAAATTAAATCCAAATCCCCTTGGGCTTCCAGGTTTTGGCCGGCAGCATTTAGCACGGAGCCGCTTGCTGTAAAATAAAAAACTCCTCGAAAAGATTTCGGTTTGATCACAAGTGTTAGCCTTTCGAGCTTTTGGCTAAACACCGGCTGGATGGTTTTGTCCACAAATTGCACGTTTCCGTCCACAACCTCAACCTCACCAAACCCAACCATCCACCCACCTGCTAGCACCTGCGAACCTGCCGTCAGTTTCGAAGAAAAGCTATCAGAATTTTGTGAGGCTTGAGTGCTCGGAGGCACAGAAGTTTCGGAAGAACCTGAAAAAACCGAATGAAGCGCAGGAGCCATGGGCATCCAGTTCCAGGATCCATCGCTTTTTCTTTCCAGGTAAATTTCGAGGCCTTGAATCATCACACGCGGCTTCAAAAAGCGTTTGTTCCAGATCGAAACCAGATCAGTGCAAATTCTCACTTGTTTACACTGAAGGATTTTTCCGAGATTTTGGGGTTCATGGTTGAACAACTTCAAAAAATCAACTCGAAACTCAGGCCGAATTCCCCATGCAAGCTTGATATTTCCGATTTCTGCTTGAAATCCGGTTTGTCTTAAAATGACTTGCTCAAGTTTCGTGCGGGCGATATCCGGATCGAAATTTCTGGTGACAAAAAAACCGACCCCGATAAAAATTGCAAGAAGGACCGACAGCCCAAGCAACAAGGCCCCTAAAATTTTTAGGAGCCTTCGTACGACCATATGCCATCACCCTTTTTCATCGCTATTTGTTGCAATTGTAAAAAGCGTTCTTTCGCGGTAAATGTCTGATTCTCCGCGACCCTGGCCGCACCAATCTTGAGCAGGAGCTCATTAAGCATGACTTCTTCAGCATCAGCAGCACCAGACGCTTGAGAAGGAAATTTAACTGATTTGGCTTCTAAAAAAACAAACGCGAGGGCTCGAGATTGTTCTTCTAAAATGGGGACTTTTTCGAACCTCACATTTTGTTTTCCAGCCAGAGCTTTCAGCACCGAGATTCCCTCAACATCCATCAAAATCCCGGCCAAAGTCACTTTCTCCCCTGAATCCAGCGTCAGCGTACCATCCGGGCTGATCTCTTTAACAACCTCAGCCCGAAGCGGCGGGAAAAAACAGAAAATAAATATCATCGCCCCAAAAAATACTTTTTTCTTCACAAACTACCCCCGACAAGTTATTCGGGAAAACGTTTGTACCGGATCATTTCCCCTTTGGCATAGATCAAGCCCTGCGGAAATTTCTTCGCACTCAATTCTGGCCAATACTTGACATCAATCACTTGTTCCGCTTGGTGCGTTTTCTTCGCAGCCTTGATCAGCTTCTTGTTCAGCAAACCCTGCAGGTACGCTTCCTGTGCGATATTTTGGTAGTGCCCCAATGTGGCCCATTGCCACAATTGCCCGAAAAGCCGTTTGCTTTGGATCATGGGCGCTTCTCTGCTTACTTCAACTCCCCCCAGAGATTCATGGGGCGCACTGAATCCATCCTGGGTCGCAATCACCTTCTGAGTCCGACCGCATCCTGCGGATATCAAAACTACCGCCATCAGCATCACCAATAGACTGAAACGTTTCATCCTGTTTCCTCCTTTGATATTTTTTATTATATAGTTGAGAATATAAATTACGAGCTTTTTGATGATTTTATTCGAACCCGCAACCAGGCTAAAGCCTCGTCACGGGTCTTATGAGCCCCTTCAAGCTGAAGCTCATAAAGCTCTTCGAGAATCGGTTTCATGGCAGGCCCCGGAGACATTCCCATGGCAATGAGATCGTTACCGTTTACTAACGGCTTCGGCTTTAATTCCTCGTGCTCATATTCTTTCAGCTTTTCCTGAAGGAATCCATAATTATCCAGCATGCCGTGGCTCGCCAAACAATCGATTCTATGCAGCTCCATTTCTTCGTTAAAATAGGGGCGACTGATGAATTGTTTCAGCTTTCCGGCCCTCATTTTTTTGACATCCATAAATTTCATATGGTTGCTTATGCATTCGCAAACCCCGCTGATTTCTTCATTGGAAAACCGCAGTCGCTTCATCATTAATTCCGCGATCTTCGCGCCCTCCTCAGAATGTTCATAAAAGGTAAGCCGTCCCTTCCGGATCGCAGATGTTTTTGGCTTCCCGACATCATGAAGAAGAGCCGAAAAAGCAAGCATGGTAGAAACGGGAGGATGCAAATTCTCCAAAAGAAGGCGGGTATGTTCATAAACATCTCCTTCCGGATGAAAGTTTTCCGGCTGTGCGACACCTTTCATAGCTTCGATTTCGGGCAGGATTTCTTTCATAAGTCCGGATTCGGACAACAAGACAAAACCTCTCGCCGCCCCGGCACGCGTGAAGATCTTCACCAATTCTTCACGCACCCTTTCGGGACTGACAGCGTGAATTTCTGGAGCATGTTTTTTTACCGCTTCCCACGTTTTTTCCTCGATTTCAAAGCCGAGCGTTGACGCAAACCGTATGGCTCTCAAGAGTCGCAATTTATCTTCATGGAACCGTACTTCCGCGTTTCCGATAGCCCGAATTATTTTTTTGGGAATATCGTCAACACCATTCACAAAATCGATGACCTTGCTTGCAAAAGGATCATAGAAAAGCCCGTTGACCGTAAAATCACGGCGTTTCGCATCTTCTTCCGGGCGGGTAAATGCGACATGAGTGGGATGACGGCCATCTTGATAACCGCCCTCACAGCGAAAGGTCGCTACTTCAAATGGAATGTCCGAATCAACCACAAGCATCACGCCAAATTGCTTCCCGACAGGTACGGTTTTCGGAAAAAGACGTTCCACTTCTTCCGGCGTCGCAGTCGTCGCGATGTCAAAATCCTGCGGCGCTTGTCCCATGAGATAATCACGAACACATCCCCCGGCAAAATAGGCGACAAACCCATTTTTTCTCAAAGTCGCAGCAATAGCCAAGGCCACGCGCCCTTTGTCGCCACTTAAATCCATCGGTTTTGAATGCATCTTGTCCCGTGTGTATTAAGAAGAAGCACTGAAAAAATCGCGGGCCGCCTTGTCACCAGCCGCTTTTTGATAATCCAGCAAATCAATCAAAGTAAGGTCCGGCCTTTTTTCCGCAAGACGCCTGGCCAATTGAAAGCGTTCGGTGGGATGCGTTTCCAGCCTCCGACTCGCAATGTATTTAAAAACCGTCCCACACTCGGGACAGGTCTTCGCCTCATAGGCATTGATCCCAAGCGCGCTACAGGAAGCACAGTTTCCTGAAAGATCCCCCATAATCAGAAGACTTTTCTTCACTTCTTCAAGCTGAAAGGATTTGAAAACACGAAGATAATGTTGGCCCATGGTTAAGACTCCTGTTCCCCTACTTTTTATAAACCAAATCTCCCGCACGAACACGAGTTTTCACTTCAAGCCCAAGATCATCACCTTTTTTTGCAATCTCAATGGACTTGTGATCAATTTGCATCGACGTCACCTTTTGCGCGAAATCCGTTGTGTGTCCTTTAAAGCGAAGCTCATCCCCAATCCGTATATCCCCAACCTTGATTTTGAGTACGGCAGCATCTACCTTGGGAAAATAGTGCGTTACTTCCGCAACGGGTAATGCCGCCAAAGCACTTTTGACAATGGCTGGCTGCTTTTTAGATTTCACAGTTGCTTTTCTCGAAGACTTCTTTTTCGCCGCGACTTTTTTAGCCCTTTTTAGAACCGTCTTTTTTTTAATAATTTTTTTCGATTTTTTCTTTTTTGATTTTGCTGTTTTTTTAGTCGCTGTCTTTTTCTGATTGGACGAACGGGACGAACCGAACAGCGATCTTCCGAGTTTCTTCAAGAATTCCATGGCGTTTTTCTCCTTCAATTAATTCTTGCTGTTGCCGACCGACAGGGATGATCATGCGACCGCATTCTTTCAATTGCGCAATTAAATCCGGCGGAATCTTCAAAGGCGCCGCCGTCACGATCATCTTATCAAACGGCGCCGCTTCTGCCCACCCCTCCCAGCCATTTCCAATCCGGCAGTGAATATTTCGATAATTTAGCGTCTCAAATCGTTTTTGCGCTGCAAGCGCCAGCGGTTTGATCACCTCAACGGTGTAGACACTTTCCACCAACTCCGCCAACACGACTGTTTGATAACCTGATCCCGTGCCTATTTCAAGGACCTTGTCTCTTTCTTCCAGCCGAAGGACTTCGGTCATGTACGCGACTATATAAGGCTGTGAAATCGTCTGTTCATACCCGATCAGCACCGGCTCATCGTCATAAGCTTCGTTTTGATATTCATCGGGAACAAACCAATGCCGTGGCACCTTTTTCATTGTGGCCAGTACCCTCGGATCATGAATGCCGCGACTTTCGATCTGCTGCCGCACCATTTGCTCCCGTTCAACAGCCCTGGATGTAGCATCCCCGGGATAAGCAATCCCCATACGCGAGTTCAGGATCCTATTTCATGAACAATGTCTTTAGGCGACACGCTGACAGCTTGCACCTGGTGCTGCTCCATGACATTAAGCCGGTTCTGCAATTTATGAAAACGCTGTTCCGTTTTTTCATATGCCGTCCGTGCGTGAGCAAGATGCCCCCCGATTTTCTCAAAATCCAAAAGACACTGCTCGAGATCCACCTCAAGCTGGCCGAGACTTTCCAAGATAATCTGGGCGGAACGTTCGATCCGCATTCCCTTGAGACCGCGAACGATCGCCTGCAAATAAGCATAAAAACTGTTCGGCGAAACCGGAATGACCTTGCGCTTAATGGCATACGAACTCAGACTTTCGTTCTGCGCATCATCTTTGATAATTGTTTCATAATAAATGCTCTCAGAAGGGATGTACATCAACGCAAAATCAAACGTTTTTTCTTCCGGCAGAATATACTTGGCACTAATATCGTCGATATGTTTTTTCACATCCTTCCAAAAGCTTTTACGCGCCTCCGCCTGTTTTTCGACCCCGTCTGCTCCCAGTATGCGTTTGAAATTCTCCAGAGGAAATTTTGCATCCACCGAAATCAATCCTTCCCCGAGTTGGATCACTGCATCCACTTGGGAACCATTGCGAAAGCGATACTGCAGAGAAAAATGGTCCTCTGGCAAGATCTGCCGCAAAAGTTCTGCGAGCAGAAATTCTCCCATCCCTCCGCGAAGTTTGGGCGCCCGAAGGATATCGTGCAGCGAGGAAATATCCTTGCCGATATCCATCATCGACTGGGTGGCCTGCTGCAACACACCAAGCCGGTGCTGGACATCCCCCATGATCTGACGATAATTTTGCTGATTTTCCTGGAGAAATTGCGTGTTCTGCTTCATCTGATCGTTGAATTGACCGGACAATGCATGCATTTGACCTTGAAGGGAATTTTGCAGGTTATGGAGTTCTTGCTGAAGTTGCAGAAAAGACTGGAAGGTTTTTTCATCCGATGGATGCTTCGAAGCACGCCGCAAAAGCCAAACGCCTGCAAAAAAGAAAAGCGCGGCAATAACAACTGTCATGAGTACCCAAAGCGACATGTTCATAACGGCATTATAACTGAAACCTGCCTCAGACCAAAGACCAAAGACGACAGCGGCGTTACAATTTCAGCCTTGAGTTATTTTCTGTCGTCCTTGATCTGCCATATCATTTGATGAATGTGATATTGATGTCTTCCCGATGCGCTGTCGGCTCGGAATAAACAGAGATCCGACTGCCCGTGCTTTTTTCAAGATAATGAAGGGCTTTCTTTTCCTGTTGAAGCAAACGTTCCGAAACGTCCGGATGGACATACACACTGATAATGCGATCTCGGGAATCCCTTAATGCTTTGCGCAGATCACGAATCACCTGGATGGCCATGGTCGTATTCGATTTAACATTGCCCTTCCCTTCACAATAAGGACATGTGTCATAAACCGCACTTTCAAGTGACGGACGGATTCTCTGCCGCGTCATTTGCACCAGCCCCAACTCGGAAACCTGTAAAAGATGGGTCTTTGCACGGTCTTTACTAACCGCCTCTTTGAAAGCATTGAAAAGACTCCGCCTGTGCTGCGCCTGTTCCATATCGATAAAATCGATAATAATAATGCCCCCGACATCGCGAAGCCGCAATTGCCTCGCAATTTCCATCGCAGCCTCCATATTATTTTTATAAACGGTTTCCTCAAGCCCTTTGCTATTCCCTGTAAACTTTCCGGTATTGACATCGATGGCCACGAGCCCTTCGGTCTGCTCAATGACGATGTGACCGCCGGACTTCAGATAAACATTTTTCTGAAAAGTGCGCTCGATTTCTTTCTCAATATTGTGCCTTTCAAACAAACTGCCTTTTTCCCTTGAAAAATCAATGTTCAGCTGATCCCCGGGCATATAGACCGAGATGAACCTTTTAAGCTTCTTGTAAATTTCGGGATGATCCACAGAAATTTTTGTCGTATCTTCATTGACATAATCCCGGACCACACGTTCTACAAGTCCAAGCTCTTGATGGATCAACACCGGCGCTTTTTTTGCCGAGATCATGCTGTGGATCTTTTTCCATAAACGGATTAGGTAGCGGATATCGCGGGCAAAATCCTTTTCACTTTTCCCCTCAGCGTTGGTTCTGACGATAAACCCAACACCTTTGGGAATCTCAAGGCTCCTAAAAATACCGCGGATCCTCTCCCGCTCCGCACGGCTTTCAACACGGCGTGAAATTCCGATTTTCTCCTCACCCGGCATCATGACAAGATAACGTGCAGGAATCGAAAACTGTGTTGTGAGCCGAGGCCCTTTGTTCCCGATCGGTTCCTTGACGACCTGGACGATCACCTTCTGTCCTACCTTCAGCACTTCTTCGATGCGCTGGCGACGATGCTGCGGATGATGGCGATGGGGCAGCGGTGGGCGACGCTTGTCTTTGCCAGTATCTTCCTTGTCTTTAGGAGCGTTGACCCCATTATCTTCATTCTCATCGAATTCGGCATCTAAATCGATTGGGGAACGAAGAGCATCCGCCACGTACAAAAATCCGTCTTTGCCGGTCCCGATATCAACAAACGCGGCATCGATCCCTGGAATGACTGTTTTGACAATTCCTTCGTAGATATTCCCAAAAAGCTTCTTCGAATCTCCGCGTTCGATATAAAATTCTTCCAGTCGCCCGTCTTCCAAAATGGCAACCTGTTTCTCATTTGCATCCTGTGAAATTAAAATGTGACGATCCACGATTAAATCCTTTCAAGTAAGCTCTGCGATGTTCTGTGCCACATCGCTGCGAGGCAGCATGTTTGTTTAAACGATTGTGGATTCAAAGACAGGCAAGAAGAAATAGACTGAGCAAAAATTGAATTGGAATTCCGAGACACTTTTTTATCAGGTTTACATTATATGGTCAAACCCGCAAAAAAGCTTTGATCTGCCACCATCGAAACAATAACTTAGTTGACTGCTTTATTTACCTCAGTCATCGTTCCGACTTTTTTTCGGAATTCTGCTGCACATTCCCGGCATTTTGAACTGCTGTCTGCTGAGATTGGGCATCTTGCGACTCATGCTTCCCGTCTTCCTTCTTACCCGTAGGTTGTCCCTGGGTATCCACGGTAGTAACTGTTACGAAAAAAAGCGTTTCAACTTTCTTATTGTCGGCTCCCGGATCCGAAGATGAACCCTGCCGCTTCGATCTGAATATTTTTCCTACAATCGGCACATCCGCAAGATAAGGCACCTTTGCCTCTGTCTGCGAATAATTATCCGTCAAAAGCCCTCCAATGGCAATCGTTTGTCCACTTTTAATCAGCAGTTGCGTTTGAGCCGCCGTTACATTAAAAATAGGCGCCACGACCCCGCCTCCGAAAGACTGTTCGCTCGTTTTCGAGCTAACTTCCGGCTTCAGATCGACAAGAATTTCCTCGGTCGTATTAATATGGGGCGTGACATTCAAAACAACACCCGTATCACGGTAACTAAAGCCGGAGATGACCATACTGCCCGTCGTTTCATTACGCTCATACGTCGGCAACGGCACTTGGTCACCCACCTGAATATGGGCCGTCTGATTATTGAGAACCGTGATGCGCGGATTGGACATGATTTTCGCATTGGAATAGGATTTTAAAAAATTCAAAGTGGCGGTGAAATTTGAAAAATCCAAAGTCCCATACGACAAAGCAGGCGTCGCACCCGTCACCTTGGCGACTTGCGGAAAATTACGCGCATCGGTCGGATTGACGATGTAATCCGCAGCAGTCCCGGTCGCCGACGTGCCCGCCAAGACCGGAAAGAACTGATTGATGACGGGTGTGATAGCATCCTCCGTCGTCGGAAAAGGGAAAGTTGTGGGCCTTGTGGCGCCGTTCGCATATACCGTAGGCGTCCACTTGATGCCCATATTTTCAACCGCTCCTGCCTCGGTTCGAATTACTTTGGAATCGATATAGGCTTGCGTGGTCATTTGATCAAGCTTCTTAATCACCTCCCCGATTCGATACACGTTTTGAGGAATATCCGTGACCACAAGCATGTTGGAACGCTCCGAAACTTTGACCCTCCCGCGCTCACTGAGCATATCCTGAATCGCCACCTGGATCTCAGAGGCCTTCGAATAATCCAAAATAAAAGTCTTTGTCTCAACCGGCTCTTGCTTCATCTTATCCCGGCTCGTAACCCTAATGATGTTACCGTCCCGCTCATACACAAAGTCATACGTTCTTAGGATGACCTCCAGTGCTTTCTGCCAAGGCACATCGTCCAACCGTACCGATACAAGCCCTTTTACTTCCGGCCCGGTCACAATATTTACATTGCTTTTCATGCTCAACACACGCAAAACCGTCGTGATTTCTGCATCTTTGAAATCGAGACTGATTTTGTCCGTTGCAGGATTCGTCACAATGCCGCCATCAGGAGATGAGGGTGGCGTCGTCACAGGGGCAACCGATACCGCGGATGGCTCTTGCGGCGTGGGGGCGAGATTCTCTGCATAGCCGATGCTTGCCACAAACATAAACAAAACACTGCCGATTAAAAAAACTTTTTCCATTTTTATCTTCATGAATTTCTCCTGTATCCTGTCAGTGTTAATGAGGTTTGTCATCTTCTCGTAAAAGTAGAACTTTTTCTTCGCCGTTGACCGAAATAACAACTCGATCCTTCTGGATCAGCCTGACTGTTGCATCTCCAACAGTCTCGCCTATTTTATAGGCCCTGCCGTTTAAAATTACCAGGGATTGCTTTAGTGGGTCGTAAATAATACCTTCCAAACGAATACCGCTCGATGAAACTATTGCCCCAGACGCGTCCGAACCCGTTAAGGGAATAAAAGGGTCACGTCGGCCTCCCGCTTCATAGTTAATCTCTTTTGCCTCCAGCGCATTGAATGCCATTGAAAAGGACAAAAACGGCAACATCAAAAAAATCCAGCATCTACTTTTTACCATGAGGCTTTCCAGTAACCACAACGGGCTGTGACGACTCGGAAATTGCCGCAAGCTGCAATTCAACAATTTCTTTCCCCGGTGTTTTTTCAGAGGTCGCCATGTGAATGCTTTGAATCCTTAAAAGCCGTCCATTCGTCTCAATGCGACTGGCCAACATCCCAATATCATGAAATGATCCCAGC
This sequence comes from Candidatus Omnitrophota bacterium, assembly GCA_022711115.1. Lineage (GTDB taxonomy): Bacteria > Omnitrophota > Omnitrophia > Omnitrophales > Aquincolibacteriaceae > JAKLFP01. The sequence continues at coordinate 14,359 of JAKLFP010000017.1, forward strand.
AAGGTAAAGGAATAACCATTTGACTGATATTTTGTATTGTAGGGTAGCGCATACACCGTTTTATCATTGACTGGTTTAGAAGCCAGAACATCCACCCTGGATTCCGCGGCCAGTTTTGATGCTTTCCCGAGCAACATTTCGATTTCTTCAGTTGTGAATAGACGTTCTTCAACACCTTGAATCATCGCACTATAGATTTTTTCGTTGACTTCCCAAAGCGTCTTTTTTTGACTTAGCGCATTGACCTGGCGAATTTGAGCCTCCATGCTTTGGATATGCCGCCTAAGCAACGGCCTTTCAATCCAAGCAGGAATCACAATAACAATGAGAAAGAACAAAACCCCTATTGTGATACCCGCCAATTTCATCCATATTTTTTTATCGACACCTTTGGCGAATTCTATAACATCCTTAGCATTCCATTGTTTGAATGGTTTCATGTTTTTTTGACAACTCCCCACTCAAAATTAGCGGTAAAAGACACCCCATCGCTCGTCTTCGAATCCTTCGATGTCGTTAAAATAAATTTCGCCCCCGCCGGAAAATTCGCTTTCAGTTTATTTAAATACTCTTCAATAAGTTCAATCCCTGTTCGTGTTCTCGATTGAAGAACAACGCCTTGCAGCATTAAACGGCAGCCTTCTCCCTCACGTTCCGCTTTAAGTTCCGTAAGCCAGCCTCTCTCCGGAAGATATTTGCTTACAGAATCTAAAATGTTTGTTATGGAATCCGTATTCAGTATATTCTTTTCCAAAAAGTCCTTTTCAGCCTTCATTTCAATTTCAACTCTATTTTCCATCGCTTTGAGCTGTCCCATGAGAGGATTCATGCGCATCCAGTCCTTGTGGACCCTGGCATAAGCCGCACGTGCCCTTAGAAAATCTGTATAAAAGAAAAGGGTCATGATGAAAAATAGCCCCCCGGCAAGAATCGCCAAAGGAATATAGGGAATACGCGTAGGACTCGGTTTGGACTTGCGTAGCTGTAAGGGTAGTAAATTTATTTTTATCATTCGTCCCGAATCCCCAGACCAAAGGCTACGGCCAAAAGAGCCGAATTTGTTTTCAACAATTCCCCGTTAACTTCCGGAGCCCATTTCAGTTTTTTAAAGGAATCCATACAACACACCGGGATTTGCAAGCCCGCACTCAACGTTTCAAGAACAGCAGGATGTGAAACGCCTCCGCCCAAGAAAATCTTCTCGATGGGCTTCGTCTGTTGCATTTGATCATGATAGTAATCAAAAGACAGCCGGATATCGCCGATTAAGCTAGACAAACTTTCCGTGATGGCCAGTGTTTGCTCCTTAGTGGCGGGTTCATTTTTTTCAAAGATCAGATCAAATTGAGCTTCACTCACATCTGCGCGTGTCTTGAGCCGCTTCCGAAGATCGTAAGTCCCATAAGAAATGTCCCGAATAAAGCGCGGCTTCCCTTGGCGAACAATCCCCAGCGTCGAAATTTCCGTTCCGATGTCCAACAGCCCCACGTGCCCGGAGAAATCTTCGGGATGAAAATATTCTAATGCCGCCATCCCCGATAAAACATCAACGTCGACAACCGATAACTGACACTCCAAGTTTCGAAAAACTTCAAGGGTGGGTTCGAGTTCCGCGCGTTTGATGACCGCCAGCATCACCTCCATCTTTTCTCCCTCTTCGCTTTTAACACTTTCTTCGACCACTGAGAAATCCAAAGCAACATCAGTCAGTTCAAAGGGAATATATTGCTCAGCTTCATATTTCATGGCACTGCCAAGGTCCTCAATTTTCATCTTCGGAAACCTTATAAAACGAATCACCACTCCATGGCCTTTCAGGGCGACCCGAACTCCTTCCTTCTTGAATTTTTTTCCGTCTAAAAAAGGCTTGAGAACAAGCGCGGGTTTTTGGTCCCTCGAAGAGTATTTGATGATTTCACAACGATGGATATAAAGATGATCAACCATTTTTTCTAATTCAAGCAATACCACTTTCGTAAGCCCAAGGTCACAAACAGTAATTTTGTTCGATGGTTTCTTAGCCTGGAAAATTTTCGACACGATCGTTTTGAACACAACCATCGCCTCTTTGCTTATTTGCTGAATATTCATAGTATTTGGCTTTGTCATAATTTCTTGGTTGGATTATATCAAACAAAACCCCACCCTGCCATACTTAGCAGGGTGGGGTTTCAATCACTTTGGGTAATTCCTTATTCCATTAGCCCGTAATCGCCGTACCTCCAACACAACCCGTCGCTGCGGCCGTTGGTGC
>JAKLFP010000018.1 GCA_022711115.1 Candidatus Omnitrophota bacterium
GACCCCCTGCTTAGAAGGTAAATGCTCTGTCACTCTATCCCGAGGCGCTGTAATAAGTTACGATTTTGATAATTTCGTTGGTGTCCAAAAAGTGTCCATCCTAGAGGGAAATCGGCGGCATTTGACGGGTAATTCCCGGTATTTGACCCCCCAGACCGTCTCAGGCTCCTTGACCATAAATCTTCCTCTCCCCCCATCCATGTCTTCCCTGGACTCAGGCATAACATCCGCCAGATAAACATCCAGCTTCCTGACCGCAGCCAAAAGATGATCCTGCTGCAGGTGCGTATAACGGGCAGTGATGGAATACATACCGCCCTTTGTTTTGTGCCCAAGCAGCACCGCGATCGTGTAAAGATCCACCCCAAGATGCGCCAAATAACTTGCAAATGTATGCCGTAGATCATGGAAATGCAAGTCATTTATCCCTGAACGGCGAAGCGCCGTCGCAAACGCCTTCCTGGGATTGTAGGAAAAATCAAACGGGCCCTTCAGGATCGATTTTACCGTTTCATTGATCGGGACATACCGCACCTCCCCGTTCTTGGTCTCGGGAAGAAAAACATAATTCATATCAAGCTTCACGTTTGCGGGGGTCATGCTCTGCATTTCCCCTTTCCTCATGCCCGTATTGACTGCGACAAAAATATAATTACGCAAATCCAGACTGCTCACCTGAAGGAGCTTGATCAATTCCCCCTTCGTCAAAAAGCGGCTCCTCGGGACTTCTCTAAGACGCTTGAATCTCGCCGCAGGATTCGGGCCAGCGAATAGCGGTGTTTTTTTATTTTCGGGATTCCGCCATTCATGGATCGCTTTATTAAACACCGCGCGCATGCAGGAAAGCTCGTGATTGATCGTGGCGGGTTTCGGCCGCATTTCGATCTTCAGCTTTTTAGACACTCTCACGTCTTTTAGACGTTTCTGTTTATAGGCCTCGACATCCTCGGAGCTGATCTCACTAACCGGCATATCTCCAAAATAATCCGTAAGATGCTTCAACCAGATGGCATCCGTTTTCACCCAGGATTTTTTACCTACCAATTCGCAATGGCCGAGATATTTGTCTCCAAGTTCACGGAAAGTGAGACAGCATTCCTTCTGGATATCAAAATACTTGTTTTCCTTGATCTGAATTTTGCGCTTGCTGTAGAGATCTTCCGCCATCGCTTTATTGGGAGCGGTTTCGCGGCGACGGCGACCGTTGACGTAATAATCCACGTACCAGGCTCCCGACTTACACTTGGCGCGACCCTCCCGGCACCAGTCACAAGCCCCGCATTTTCTTTGAAAAACGCCCATTTCAGCCTCTTCCCGTTATCTTCTTAAGCTCCCTGAGCCCCTCTTCAGTCCAGTAACGATAATTACTCATAGGGTCACGTTTCGGCAAAGGGATCTTCCCCGCGCGCTCCCAGTTGTAATAGGAGCTCCGCGGTATCCCGAGTATTTTGACGACCTCATCAAGGTAGTAGCGTTTATTTTTTTCCATATTGTTCCAGGAATCAGCTATAGATTATCAACATTATTAAACCTTGTCAACCCTTAATCAACCTGACTTTTCTACTTTCCACCCATTGCGAAATATCCAGAGGATCAAATTTCACCAAGCGCCCCACTTTGACATAGGGTATTTGCCGGGCATGGACCCAGCAATACACGGTCTTAACCTTAACCCCAAGCCGCTGCGACAATTCGCTTACATTCATCAGCTTCCCCGAGATTTCACACCTTGAAATACCGTCTTGCTTACTCATTTCATGGATAGCTCCCTTCTATATAGTAGATAGTCCCTCATGGGACATTGAGTTAAGAAGGGGCCGTTCAACGTTTGCGAACGTTTTTATACTAGAAATAAATTTTCACGAACATCATTCGGGAACCTCGACTTTTAATGATCTCTCTAGGTGGAATCTTACGGGGCGGGGGCGACAGCATCATGTCGTGGAGAGCTTTGAATGTCGCTTTCCGATGACATTACGAGATAAACACCCCCGAAATGGTCAGAAACAAGAACGTTTTAAGCTTCGGATCGAAATTGGCCATAACAACTGCGGCAAAACGGGTGCTAAACGCCTCGTCTTGGACCTATGCCATTAACTCAGAGGTTCCCCTGATAGGGTAGACCACAGAGTACGCATTTCAGAACCTGTTATTGAACTAGCCTGCGGGAGGGTTTTTTTCCAGTCACTTTCAGACAGCGATCTTAAAAATTCGCGGGCTACACCTACTTTTTTGCGCTGCGCACCCAATTCGGTAGCAGCAAATGCTTTTCCCATATTTTCTGCGATCGTGCGCGGGACACAATTCATTCGCATCAACACCGCATCTTCACTAAAAACGCCGTGATAAAGCATTGCCGGTAAATTATTAATAGCTTTTCTAGCTTCTGCAGACATTTCTTCAAAGTTAAGTCCCGAAGACGGTATTTTGCTTAGCGCCGCTAACCCCCAAGAGCCATAATTAGCCAAAGTGCGATATATGCCCTTGCATGCGTTTGTAATTGCTTCTGTAAGATTTGAATCTCCCTCTTCGGCAAAATACTTAACAGCAATCGCTTCAATACTGTGTCCCATGACCCAATCATGCGCTATTGAAGCAATGTGCCGTTTATTTACCCCTTCCCCTCCCAATTCTTCCAAATTTCTTTTTAATTCAGGAATCTTCATCATAATGCCGATTAGCTGAGGCATTGCGGATTGGCTCTGCGCTCCGAACAAACTCGCCGGTTGCCAATCTTTTAAAGAAATCTTATTTTCCAAACTATTCATGTGTAAAAGCGCGTCTCTGACTCCTTCGGGGGAAAATCCTGTGGCATCCGCAAGGGTTGCATTTTCGCTATGTTGTGCCAGTTGGGTAGCATATTTTTTTGTAGCATCAAGCAAAGCGACTGCTTTTGCTTTATCTTTATTGTTAGATTGCAAGATACTATAACCATAAGTATTGCGCAATAATTGCTCTGCTTCACTCAGTAGAACGCCTAGGTTTCTTGTTTCATTCCACATGTGCGCTATATAACTTCTAAAATCCGCCCATTGGTCTTCTTGTATCAATAATGAGAGATTATTTAGCTGACCAGCCTTTTCGATCTGATCTAACAAAGCCACTAAACGTGAGACCAATTCTTCTGTCGCCTCTTTAAGAAACACCGTTATAGTCTCAGGCGAGTTTCCAGCAGCAACGCCAACCACGCCGACGCTATCTTGATCCATCCTCCCAGCACGTCCCACCAAATTCAAGTATTCACGCTTGGACATTTTTTTGCCATATGCCCGATTTGGGGTCGAAAGAAAAACTGAGGAAACAGGGAAATTGATACCCTGCGCAATCGTTGTCGTTGCGCACAATACTTTCAGCTGGTCCCTTTCCGCTAACCACTCGATAAGAGTTCTTACTTCATCAGCAAGCCCGGCATGGTGAACGCCAATACCTCTACTAAGAAATTCTATCAATTCAAATTTTGGGCTTATCTCGGTAGCCAAAAACTTTTGAACAAGCTTTATTTCATCACTCGGATTATCTGCTTCTGCGAATTCATTAGATAAAATGCGTGCCATTGCCCATGAATTCTTTATTTTGTCAGTAATAGCAACGCTCGTACCTCGTGAGGAGAATACCTTAGCCATCGCAGCCGTCTGATTTGTCAATGACCGCGCCTTAGTCAAATTGATATTGATAGGTTTTACTGCACCAACACGATGACTTCCTTTAAGGTTCACAACGTTAGGAGTTGTGATTAGCGTTTCATATTCCAAAGACCACTCTCCGCGTCGGGCGCATTCTTTAGCATGGAACATCCCAGATATGACTTCATTAGGAGTCCACGCGCTTGAACCCAAGCTAATACTTTTGCCACTATCTTGCGCCAGCCATCGCGCAATATCTTTCGCATTAGGCACAAAGGGCATCAATAATAAAAAGTTTGCTACGGGACAATCTCTTTTAATTGTTGCCAGAAGAAGTTCTATTCTTAATCCGCGATCATCATTCTCCATATTGTGCGCCTCATCCATAACAACGAGTGCGAGAGGGCGTGATATTTTTTTATTCCTTATTACATAGTTCAATTTTTCCGGGGTTGCGATAACGACCTTGACAGAATCTTCACCCCCATCCGCCAATAGATCCTCCTCAAACGAATCGATTTCAACAGCACCAGTTAACTGTTCAACACGAATCTTTATTAATCCAAAATCATTTCGTAGTCGCCGAGTTATTTGCGCAACTAAAGCTCGCGTAGGTGCCACATAAGCCACCCAGCCATCCGATTTATCAAACTGATTTAACGCTTGTAGGATGCGGAATTGGGCTAGAGCAGTTTTCCCGCCTGACGTAGGCAAATTAACCACAACCGCACGGTTAGCTTGATCTAGAAGGCCCTGTTCCTGCAAAGCGATTCGCTGCGGAGGTAACAATTCAAACATCCCTCTATTCTTAGTGATGCTCTTTACGAAACTAGTTACTCGCGAGTTAACCGCTTGCGCCACGAGCCAAATGGACCCGTTAACCATCTGCTTAGATGCAGCATGCAACCATCTAATTATTACTTCGAGAGACATATCTCCCGCAGCAATAGCAGCTTCATGAGCCGACTCGAAGTGCTTATCCAATTCCGCTTGAATTGAGATTGGCTCTCCTTGGAGCATGTATTTTGACAATATCTCTGTTGCCTTAGCCCAGTGATACAAACTAATTAATCTAATAGCCGCTGTCGGATCTTTTTCTTTTTTTGCAGCTTCAATGGTTGAAGGTTCAAACTGAGTTTGCTCTATTCTTAATTTTTGAATTACATTGGCAACATTTGTTAAATCGCTCCATCCATGTTTTCTAAAAAGACAGACCCATGCAACGTATAAATTGCCCAAAACACGCAACTCCCACGATTGACTTTCGGTTAGTGGTATTGTCGCATCAAGTTTTTGGTCTATCACCCATCTGCGCAAATCAGACCATCTATCACCGCAATAAGCTAAGGCGGCTATGTGCAAAAAATGAAATATTCGCTCCTGATCATCGCTGGGAAACGGTAAAACACGGCGCAATTCAAAAGCCTTATACGCAGCCGCTTGGCACTGATTTCGAAGCATTTCTCCTGATTCGCCTGCCACCAAATACAGAAGCGCATCCAACCCTTCTATGGCCGATATTTCATATGCCGTCGCTAATTTTTCTATAAGCTGGTAATCTGTGTCCCGCTGCTTAAAATTTAAGGCTATTTGCTCGCCAACAGAAGATCGAAGCAAAATATTCTGAGCAGCCTCTGCCCCTCGTTTCCTTTCAGCACTTTTAATCGCAGAAACCGCCCAATGGCTTTCCAGTTGTTGAATTATTTCGTTAGTTATCATTTCTTTTTCTTCTGATATTTTATTATTTTCTTTGGCAATTCTTCGATGGTGCCCTTGCTAAAGTAAAAAGCTTTGAATTCAATAGTTGTTTTTTGGGGACATCCCACGGCTATAGATTTCGCACGGGTTTCAAGATCTTCTTTTTTCGGTTCAACATCACGAACCAAAATACCAAAAAGCGAAACATCGGTTGGGTCGTTAAGAAATCTTTTGACTGCGGTCTTATAAAGAGACTCCCAAGGGCATCCTGTGCTTACGTGCTTGCCTAAATATCTGGCAAGCTGAAACTTGATTTTTTCTTTGTTGTCGCGTAAGTTTTCGACCTGGGTCTTTAGCCCATACCTTCCCACCGCTACAGAAGGAGGCCATTGTTCTTGCTGAGATGTTTTCACTTCACCAAAAGCAAAGCGAACTGCACTTCCTTTTTTTTGGAAACCAACAAGATCTGTACCGGCAGGACTTGATTTAGAGTTTTTTAAGTCTCTTCCCGTTGGCCATGGAAAGTTGCAGGTGTGATGGTCAACGAGATATGCTTCAGCAAAAGCCTCTCCAATACGCCAACTTTCCAAACTTGGCGTTTCTGCAAGCAACTCTGAGAGGTTTTGAGTCGCAAAGTCTGTTCGCACGACACCAGCCAAAAGGTCTTTTAAATCCTTACTTCCATCAGCATCCCATAGAATAGGCGGCAAACGATTTTTTAATGCTCTGTCCACAACGCCAGAAGCAAATTCGAGCCCAGCCATGCTTGTCTGGCCATAGCTATCCCCGTAGACTTTTTTTCCTTTTGCTAATTTCATGAAATCGCCTTCACTCACCCCCCGATTGCGGGTGATTCTTTATGCGAAATGAATGGTTGATTATACTTATTTATCGACTTACATACAGGAGTTTATGAGCACGGAATCGGGTCAGAAAAACTTAAGAAGGGAGCCCAGCTTGTATTTGAGGATAAGAGGACGGAGAATCGGGTCCTTGGCATACTGGCGGAGAATGTCCTCCGTTATCGTTTGAATCTCTTTTTCCAGATCACCGGCAGCGCCCTGTGTCAAACCAGCTGAGGAAGCACCGGATATTGTCCGCGCGTAAACATTCTCCCCTGAGCCGTCAAACAGCCTGACAACCAATGCCAGCCGGACACGAGGAACTCGATCCGCGACATCAAACTCTTTGACGCGGACAACAAGGAGTCCATCGGATTTCCCGGGAACCGCGAAAAGATACGGGGATTCACCCTCTTCTGCAATCGTACCGGCCAAGGTAAGCCCCGCGTTCTCTTTGATATTGGACGCGATGCATTTAAGCACAATGTCGATGCGGCTTGGCGGCCCCACGCCGGAAACGATCTGGCTTTTTTCCAGACTCGCAGCTGGCGCAGGCATTGTCCCGCAGCCGCTCAGCACCGCGAGAATAGCGAGCAAAATAACCGCTTTAACGGATCGGCACACAGCTAACATGCTTCCTGGCTTTCTCATAGGACTCCTTGCTTCCAATGTCAAACCATGCGCCTTCGAAAACCACCCCAAAAACCGGTTCCTTGTCAGTCAACCAGGCGAAGAAATCTCCGATCCGATCGGGATTCCGTTTTTCGATATCGAGATACTCATGGAGCCTTTGACGCGCTTCTGCGGGCACATGATAAACACCCACACTCACCTTCGTGGAGGCCGGAGCGGCCGGTTTTTCAGCAAAGCGGGTGATCTTTCCGGTCGCATCCATCTCCACCACGCCGTATTGGGACGCTAAGGCCTTCTCCCCAACATCATAAAGGCCTATGAATGTGCACCGGGAATGCCCAAGACAGGGCAGCAGAAAATACCCGATCGGGAAATCAAAATAATTATCCCCGCAGAAAACTAGAAAACTCTCCGGCGTCCCGCGGGACGGCCTAAGCGACAGCTCCAGATCCCGTACGGCACCCAGGCGTTTCTCCGGATCATTGACCCCGTTATGGATGATGCGAATCGGCTTTTGATAGATGGCTTCTTTCTTCCATCTCTTGAAATTCTGGTAGAAGCGTTTACTGCTAACAATGACGATCTCATCAATGATCGGAAAACGATCCAGCTTCCCGACCAGGTGATCAAGCAGAGTCTTATCCCCGAGCTTTATAAGCGCCTTAGGGATATTCCGCGTAAGCGGATAGAGTCTTGTTCCAAAACCTGCGGCGAGAATGATGGCTTTCATAGAGCGATTGATTCCTCCTGGGGTTCGAATTTGATGGGCAGACACCAGCACATGCTTTCTTTGACTGAATTTAAAGACACTCTCAGATCCTGTATCCGCCGCCCATCGCTTACCTTGTGAAAGAGCACCGCAAGCTCGTTTTCAAACGACCGGTCGTTCTCCTCATGGAGTTCCACAGGAATCATTTCCGCCACCCGCCCTTCGCGGACGCAATCTCCGCCTCCGCCCGCATCCCGTATTTAATGTCAGGAGGCATTTCCTTAAGACGGATCGCGCAGGCAACGACATGCTTGATCTTGAAGACCTTTTCAACTTCGTCCCTTGCCCGCGGCGCGATGCGGATCACTTCCCCCGAAAAGGTTTTCCCGCGAAACGCGTTGAATTTCGCCTTCACTGGATCACCGAGCGAAACCTTTGGGATCATCTTCTCGAGGATCAGCATCTCAAGGAAATACGTGTCCGGATCTGCGAACTCGAGCACGAATTCCCCTTCCTTAAGCGGGCTTCCGACCTGCTCGCTAGGGTCCGAAAGCAAAATCCCGTCAAACGGCGCTTTGAGCTCCAACGCCTCCACTTGTGTCGTGAGAAATCCGATCTCGGCCTCAGTTGATTCCATCTCTTTCGCTTTAATCGAGATCGTCTGCTCCAGCTCTTCAAGTCCGTAAACGCTGCGATCATGCTCTGTCTGTCCGATCACTCCGTTCTCAAAGAGGATGTTGCTCCGGTCCTTCTCCTGCGTCAGAAACCCCGCTTTTTTCGTAAGCCGATCCTTATCCAGTTTTAAAATCTCAAGAGCGAGCTTCTTCTCCTCCAAGCGCTGCTTGATATCCAGGTTCTCGAACCGGGCGATCACTTCCCCTTTCTTCACCCGGTCACCCTTCTGATGAAGAAGTTCCTTGAGCATTCCGGAGCTGGAAAGCCCTATCCTCGCGAACCGCTCCGCTTGCAGAATGGCTTCCCCTTTAATGACCGGCTTCGGCCAGAAAAGAGCCCCTAAAAGAATGGCCAGAATGAAAACGATGAACTTCACCTTCCTTTTTTTAGGAGGTTCTTTTGTTTCTTCAAAAAGCGCGGGTTCTTTTTCCTGAGTGTGGATTTCTTTTTGCGTCATATTCTCGGTCTCTCCTTGTTTAAATTAGATCCATGCCTTGCACCGTTCCGGAACCGCCCGGGCGGTCCAGTACGCAACGGGAATGGAAAGGATCAGGCTTGTCAAAAGGGGCGTTGCCTGCCAGATGAAATAAGGCGTTAGAAATAAACAGAAATACAGGCCCGAAAGACCTGCTGCGGTCCCCGGACAAAGAACCTTTGCGGTATTTTGAAGGTCTACCTTGGCGAATGGATTTTTCGCCATTGGCTTCCAGTGAAGCTTCTTGAGCGGGATGCTTGCGATGTCCAGGGGCGTGTAGAAAACATTGTTCAGGGTGAGGAATGTCGAAACAACCAGCTCGTAGAGAAAATCCTTCAGGTCCTTCAGGTTTTTCAGCAAGCAAAGTTTGTGAAAATAGACAACGGCAATACTGAAAAGAAGCGTCCACTTAAGCTTGCTGTTCGTGCAGGCGCCAAGCCAGATGGAATCGATCTCGAAATGGATAAGCTCGCCCGCTAAACAAGAATGGGCCAGAAGACCGAAGATAAGCCAAAAGAAGAACACGACATCCGCCAAGTAAAGATAGATCCCAAAGAACGCGAGAAACCGCGAGGCAAAGCTGACCTGCGGCATAAAAATTAACGGGATACCCTGCAGCGTTCCCCGGGCCCACCGCCGAGCTCTCGCCCTCGCCTCAAGATAGTTCGACGGTGCCTCGTCATACGCATGAACATCCGCGCAGAACGCCACACGGTATCCCATTTTGTCCAAGAGGACCGTATCCCAGTTATCATGGGAAAGCAGCCCCCTCGGAAGCTTGATCCTCGAAAGAAGTGCGGCCCGGGCGAGGTGATGATGCCCAAAAGAAATAGTCCGGCCAAAGACCGTCTGGAAGGAGGCGAAATTGAATCTCTGGGCGAAATTCGCCCCGATCTTTTCGAAACGGGCATACCAACTTGCTGCATGAGCGATCCGGATGAACGCCTGAAAGATCGCAATGTCCTTGTTCTCCGGATGCTCGGCCTTTCTGAGCAGCTTAAGAAGCGTCCCTTTAGGGATCATCCCGTCAGCGTCGCAAACATAGAGATAGACGTATTCGGGGTGCGATTCCAGAAACTCCGCGATATTTCCCTGCTTACGTTCAACGGGAACATCCCTGCGCCTGTAAAAGATGCGATCCGGATGACTCTCCGAAAGCTTTGCGACAATTTCCCGTTCATACGGCTCAAACTCGGCCGAAGAGTCTGACAGTACCCAAAGATCGGCATTCGGGAGCTTATTCCCCGAAAATGAATACATGATCCGCTCGAAGAGGCCGTGAGATTCGTTACGGACGGGATAGACGATCGCGGTCTTCGGAAATTCTTTGATGTAGGCTCCCTTCAGTGCCATCTCTTTAAGGAACGGCCGCAGAACGCTCAAGGAAAAAAAGAACGCCACGTCAAAGAATAAAAATCCGAAGCCCGCGACCCAGAGGATCCCAAATATTAGGGATTCCTCCGTCCACACGATCGCCGATGACACGAGCCACACCGCAAGACATGTCAGGAGCGAAACC
>JAKLFP010000019.1 GCA_022711115.1 Candidatus Omnitrophota bacterium
TCAACCTTGAAAAAGAAAAAGGGCACATAATAGAACTCCTAAAATCCTGACAGATCAAAGGAGGTTCTAAACAGCATGTGCCCGTACCAATATTACCACGTCATGAGACACACGAAAGATAAAAAGCAGTGGCGCTATCAGATGGTTCAATACGCCTTCTCCCACGGCGTGAAACCAGCCGCTCGAACTTTCCATACCCACCCGTCAGTGGTTCGCAAATGGCTTCTCCGTTTCAAAACCGACGGTTACAGTGGGCTTGCCGACCGCTCGCATAGACCGCTTCACTCTCCCAGATCAACGCCCCAACCTGTCAAAGACCATATCATTGCCCTGAAGCACAAATACAAACGTATCGGCGCCGGGCAGATCCGAACCCTCGAAAACCTGACCCTCGCCCCTAAAACCATGCGCAAAATCTGGAAAGAGGCCAAAATCCCCTCAAGAAAGCGCCCTAAGAAACACGTCACCAAGAACAACCTCAGGGCCGTCAAAAAGCTCTTTAATCTTTTCCAGTTCGCTATGGAGGACACCAAAGACCTCATGGATATCCCGGAGTATTATCTCCAGGCCAGAATCCTCGGTCTTCCCAAGGTTCAGTACACCTATCGCGAGGTCTCCTGCGGCATCCTCTTCCTCGGTTTTTCCGAAAGCATCTCTCTGACCTACGCCCAGCTCTTTGCCGCTTATATCAATCACTTCCTTGCGAAGTTCAAAGCGCTTCCCGAGGAATCACGAAGGCAAACAGACAACGTACTAACTTTGGAGTCAAGACATTTGAATCATCTGGCCATGGACACGAGCCTTCCTTTTGCCGGGTTATTGTGCCGGGTTAATTGAATCCAAGTGGCTTCCACCGTTTTAAAAGAAATACCCTTTAACCATAGTGACACAAGATCCATGGCGAACAGCCAAGGTCTTAACTGTACTTAAAACAAAGTGAATTCCAAGTGGAAGACCCAAACATTATCTACGAGGTCCTTTAGGCCTCAACGGCTGCTACAGAAGGGATTCTTCCACTTGGTATTGCTTCTTCAAAATAAGGACGATAGACACTTTCGCTTCTCATCATTCCGTAAACTACGCGAGCCATTTTGACGGCTGCAGCTGTGTAAGCCTTTCGCTTTAAATCGGAATTGTCAGGATCTTTTCGAATATACCGATGGTATTTCCTTCGAAAAGTATTCTCTCTCATCCGGATCGCGATCGTTGCGGCCATCCAAAAGGCGCATCGAAGGTAACGATTACCGCGCTTAGAAAGTTTTGATTGACCTCGAAATTGTCCTGACTGGTGCGTTGATAAATCAAAACCGCAAAACTTGAGATACTGACGATGATGCTTGAATCGCTTAAAATCACCGGTTTCAGCAAGAATCGTAAGCGCAATAATAGGGCCGACTCCCGGTAAGGAACGGAGAAGCTGATATCGGTGATCCCCCTTTAATTTTTCATGGGCCTGATCTTCAATCTCTTGCCGTTTTCGGCAAAGATGGATATGTTGTTGAAGGATAAGTCGAAACATGGCAATGGCTGATGAATCCTCCTCTACAGGGATAGCAATGCTCCGGCAGGCAGTGTTATAAAAATCCTCCAGAAAAGCCCTTTTGGAAACCTTTCGGCCTGCCAGATCCCATGCTTTTTCGACGAACTCTTCTTTAGACAATTTCTGAATCGAATTCGGGCATGGGAAGTGATAAAGCATCGTAGAAAACCACTCCGCTCTTGAACTGTAAAAATATTTTTCAGCCTCGGGAAAATATAACGGCAAGTAATGCGTCAAAATGCTGTGCTGCACTTTCGTTTTTTCTCGCGAAATCTCGAAGTGAGTTTTCGAGAGCTCTTGATGATCGTTAAACCCATGATGGACTGGGTCAAAATAAACTTGTTGCACGCCAGCTTTAAGCATATGAATCATCACCTGCGCATCCTTAGGATCGTTTTTGTCCCAGGAATTGTGAAGCGCCTCCCTTGTTCTGGATAACGCCACGGATGAGATCAGATTGACTCGAAAGTTATTTTTTTCAAGAAAGTAGGCTATCGCCCGATGATAATTTCCGGTCGCTTCAAGACCAATTTGGCATGGACCATCAAACGATTGAAGATACGATACAAATGCCTGAAAATCATCGAGCCGATTCAATACTTTCATTCTCTTGCGGTCCCCATTGGGGTATTCAACCAAAACATCGTTTTTGACCTTCGCGATGTCGATGCCCACATATACAATACGCTGGTTGTTCATCATAGCCTAGGTATCCTCCTTTTTGAGTGATTCGAGTTACTCAATTCTAAAGGAGGCTCTGCCTAGCTATGATGATTCTTTTATCCTTCCCAAGGTACTACGGATCAGAATACGTTGGCTCCTGGAACGCCAAAGGACCTTCCGCTTACACGCGAACCATTGAACTCTTGCCCGGACAGCGCCACCACACCATCTATCCGGGAGCGCACCGAATGCAGGCCGACGTTGAAACGATCCACAACCTCATGGAACTGGAGTTTTACGAGATTGAGGATTTCAAGAACCGTTCGGATTTCATGGCCAAGGCCACATCCTATCAACTCTTTTTCAACCTCCACCGGCCA
>JAKLFP010000002.1 GCA_022711115.1 Candidatus Omnitrophota bacterium
GTGCGCAGGCGAAGGAGAAGAACGATCAGGGTGTGGAGACCGGTTTCAATTTAATCTGGACGGACGTGACGGTAGCCAGTGACCGGAAGAGTTTCTCGGCCCGGACTGGTGGTGAGAACAAATTTTTGATGCAAATGATTGAAGTAAATGTTGAAGGGACGGAGTTTGGGCTGAGCGGGAAGCACGAGGTGACGCGGGTCAAGACGAATCTGACTTCCTCATGGCAAGAGGGGCCGGAGACGCAGTTTTTGAGGCAGGTGAAGGAGACGGAGAAGAAGGCGCGGGTGATCGAATACAAGGACGGGGCCTTCACGCAGATCCTGAGGCGGAGTATCAGTGAGGAATTGGATCCCGTGGACCTGGACGACGGCAAAGGCGCGGTCCACAAGAAGACCCGAAGCATCACGGGCCTGAAGGCCGACTGGGATGTGACCAAGGCCGAGAAGTACATGGACCAGACGGAAATGGATGACGGGATGACGCTGCTTGAGGAATATACGGCGAGTGACTTCGCGACCCTGAAGAGCCGCAGCCTGATGAAGGAGCTTTCACGGGATGCGCGGAACCGGAAGCGGACCTTGGTCCGTTCCGATGTGGATGAAAAAGGCGAAAACACGGCGAAGACCCGTGCGATTGTGCAGATTACCGTGACCTCCCAACGGTCCATCATTATCACAAATGTTTCCAAGGACTGGGACGGCGCGGGATGGCCGCCTGAGAATGACGGCAACGCTCTTGAATATATGATGCAGCAGCAGATCGAGGCTGACCCGGCCGGACGCGAGCGCATGCTGGTCTGGTCCAGGATTACCTACGTTCCCACGAATGCGGGAGAAGCCTGCATTGTCAAAAAGGACGGCGAAACCCAGGCGATGGTCCAGATCACCCTTACGGAAAAATCGCGGATCGTAGTTTCCAATATCTCATTGAATTGGGGCGGGACCGGGTGGCCTCCGTCGGCTGTGACCGGAATGGTCCTGGAATATATGTATCAGGAAGATCTGACTCCGCTTCCGGACGGAAAGAAGCGTGTCCTCATCATCTCTCAGGGAACATACCGGCCGGCGGCCCAGGGCACGGCCCAAGATCCGGTTTTTAGTCCAGACGCCAATAAATCCACGGCCACGCTTCAATTCATGAGTCCGGGCGGAAACATCCTGCTTTCCAGGACCTACACTTACCACGAGAGTACGCTCAACACCCAGATCTTCCAGAATATCACCCTGGACCAGGACGCCAATAAAGCAAAGCGCATCCAGTCTACCTATTATCAGGTGAACCCGGATGCTGCCAGCACGCAGAAGACCATCCCGCTGGCCTCCGAGACCTATCAGACCGCCGGTCCAAATGCAGGTATCGAAATCACAGGCCAATCCATTCCGCACGCCAACACCAAGGGAGAAATGACCCACTCGGATGAATATCCCGTAAACTCTTTTCAAGTTGCCCTGCGTGCGGACAAGACCGGTTATTTTATGACACCCTCCGAATCGTCTGAACTGATGAACAAAAGGCTCCGCACGGTTTATTACGAATCCGATGGGTCCAATACGCCCCAGGGCGCTGTCAATTACCGCAAGAAAACAGACGGCAGCCTTGAACCCGATTCCTACATGATTTATGTAAAAAATACTAAGGGCGAAACCGTTCAGATTTACACCTACGGTGCGGATGCCGCCCGGCTTGATGCCGTTTCGGGACGGGAAGGCTTCATGCGCGTGGTGAACATCAACGCGGACCAAAGGGGGCGGCAGAGCACTACCTTTCTGGGGGCCGATGGCAGTGCGATGGCCAATTATCTTTATGAAGAAAACGGCGCCACAGTCAAGACCACTTTGTCTTACGTTTATGACGCCGCGCAAACACCCAAGCGCCTTGTCCGGACCGATGCCTATGCGGGAAAGGCCACGATCACGCGGACCGCGGACCAGTTCGCCATTACGATAAATTTGACATCCTGCATTGTTTCCGGAGTTCCACAGGCCTGCGGACTTGAGGAAAGAACTTATTTTGATGCGGCAGGTGAGCGGATCGGAGGGATCCGGTTCAGGTCAGACGGGGCTACGGCCGAATCCGTTGTCAGTTACACAAAGCTTGGCAACTTGGAAGCCTTGGACGCTTATATGGATTTTAAGGCCGCGATTGTCTCGCAGAATAAATTCGATACCCAAAATGACTTCCTGACCGCGATGAAGGACGGCACCAAAACCTGGCTCGCCTCCCGCACGGTCATGCAGCAGGGAGGAACCCGGATTGATTATGTCCTGATGCTTGATCATGCCCCGGGCCAGGAAACAGGGCCTGTCATGTCCAAGACTGTCTATACCTATCGTGCCGGCAGTGACCGCATTCAGGAAACACGAACGTACAGGGCCTTTGGCATTCTGGCTGACGACAGCTATACCGTAGAACCTGAGAAGGGTCTCAAGGTCACGACCTATCAATATAAAGAGGACGCGAATTTTCAAAATTTACTGAACCAGCCGCATGCAGAGATTCGGCTTCAAACCTTCAAGGGGCTGCAGGGGACAAGCGATCCCAACAGGGCGGCACGGCGCGATACAGCGCTCAATGAACTTTATCCCGGGAAGACGATCGACATGTTGACCGTCACGGTGGGAAACGAATACGATTTTATCCTCGGTATTCGGACGAGCGAAGACTACAGCGTCCAGTATTACGTGGAGGAACGGCTCGGAGTGATCGGGTTTGCCAACGGAAAACGGTTTGAGTACAGTGGAGATATGCTCCAAAAAACCGCCGAATACGAAAACACGACTTATTACGAAACCGACGGCGACATCCAAAAAACGCTTCTCAATGCGGTTTACGGAGTCCTAGCGACAAGCAAAGTCGGATACACCGAACTCACCACTTATGAAAACGGGCTTCCCAAGCTTGGTCAGACGCTCGGAAACAATGACCGCGACATGGCCTATTCATCCAGGACCGAGTATGAGAACGGAAAACCCAAGATCAAAACGAGTACAGGATATGATCCCCTGAATCCCAATGCCTATAACGGCCTGTCCGCCTCGGGAAGTTATCAGGAGACCAAGTATATGTTTGATGCCGAGGGACGGATGACCGACAGCTGGACCCTGTCCCTGAGCGAAAATTATACTGTGGACCACAAAGTCACCACCACGCACGGAATCTTCACCATCCTCCCAGTCAAAGACACGCAGGATGATACCCGCATTATTGGATACCAATCAGTCTCCCTCAAGGAGGAAACGACCGTTAAGATCGACGGAAGCGACGAGGTTCTTCAGAGCGGCTATACGATCTTGGATGAGCAGGGCCGGCGCGTGTACAGCGTCCTAAGCGGCGTGGATGAGACTAGCTACTCGGGAGGGACGACAACCGCAGGAGCGAAAAATTATTTTATCACTCACAGTTGGTTTAAGGCTGAGACCGGCGAAATTTTGGTTTCGGTGACCAAGTCCCGGTATCTGAACGGAAACCGCACGGCCCTGGAGGCCGCGATGTTCGGCATGAACCCCTCGCTCCAATCTGAAACGGTTGAGATCACCCAACTCAACGGACAAAAGATTTCCATTCCGAAGATGCCCGAAAATTTGGGCATTACTTATACGACAGACCCTAAGACGGGCCAGCAGGTGCCAGTCTCGTTCAATAGTCTTCCTGCGGCGATCACTTCAGAGCCCTATTTCAAAGATGCGTCGGTTTGTTCGAACTGCGGGGGCGCTTACGGAAAGCTCACGGTATCGGTTTTTGGTGCCCAACACACCGATATATTGACCGAGGATTTGGCATCGATCCAGTTTATGCGGGTACGCGGTACGCAGGTTTCCGGTTCGGGCCAGATCGAGGAATACAATTCCTATAATAAGGAATCGCCGAATCAGGCCCAGGAAGGGGAATACTGGAACAAAAAAGTAGAACGGCTCGCCGCTGTTTTTACGGTATCAACCGGCAAAGCGAATGGATCGGTCGTTAGTTTGCCCGGAGGATGGAAAGTCAGTCTTTATATGGATCCCAATCATGCGAATGCCGTCAATTTGATCCTCTACTATGATGCGTCAGGAGTTTTGAAACTGATCGATACCCAGTCCTGGCTCGGCAGAATTCTTCCTGCGGACGCCGGAGAACCGGTCGATAGGACAACCTTTTTCTCCCCGTGGACCCAGTCGCTTGAAAATGTTTTCAACGAACTGGACACCACCTATGGATTCTGGCGGGGCACCGGGTTTTCCACAGGAAAACAGACCGAGCTTTTTAACCAAACCATAGATCAGTATTCCGGGCTTGTGACGCAATGGCTGGAGCTTTATGCGGACTACAACCGGGTCATAGGGAACGGGGAAAATAGGGCTAATGCGGAGGAGTATGACGCCTACGAAAATAAATATACGGATCTGACCGACTTTGTCAAAAAACAATTTGAGTATAACTACACAGAATGGTACGACCAGATGACCCAGTGGATCGATCTGACGATGACGACGCGGACCGGCCCTCTTTGGGATGAGGTGATGGCCGCGGCCGTGGATCCTGAGACCGCGGTCAAACTGGGCATTGACGATGAGACCCCCATATCCTTCCGCTTTGAGGCTTGCGATGACGCATCTGCGGGAGGGGCCAACCAAGGCCAGTTCGGGAGTTTTCCTTCCGCCTGCAAGTATTGGAAGTCTGTGAACGAGCAGTACACGCTGATTAAGAGCGTACTCATTAAGCAGTTCGGACCCCTTCTCAAAGAAGCGTTGCGGGTCTCGATTTGCATGGATGCGGAGTCCGATCAACCCTGCCTTGACAAAGACGGCAATCCCATCGCAAGGGGATCTCCCGCGGCCCAGAATCTTCCCATGGAATTCACCACTTATCTGGAGATATTTCTGAATCCCAATGATGGATCGCTTAAAAGCCTGGAGGACCGGATCAAAGAGGTAGAGAATCTTCTTTCAAGAGGGACGGGCGTAACCTACACAGGCATGACCGATCTATTGAACCAAATGAACCTTAATATCGCGGGGATAAGGGACCGGACCCGCGCGTCGATTTCGACCGACGCCATGCGCAAATTGATTACGGAGTCGCACCGGCTGCTTAAAGAGATGCTGGACAATGCCATTATAAAGATCGATGAAAACATCAAGATCAGCGAAGAAAATTACAACGCGGCCAAAAAAATCGAAACCGAAATGGTCACAAAATTCAAAGATGCCCTGCTGCGTATCGCCGCCATGGACCCGTACAATCACCCGAGCATTTTAAATGGTAAAGACAGCAGTGGTAAGCCCTATTTTGAGAAAGTAGAACATAATTATATTGAGGGTTCTGAATTTTACGGCGACAGCGGCGATTGCCCGGAACACGAAGGAAATAATCTCGAGTGTACGGAGGACTACTATTGGTACAAACCCACGGCGGAATATTTCAAGTTCCTTGCGTCGTTCGGCGTGATTTCTTCTTCTTCTTCTTCTTCTCTCTCGGATATTTACCGGTTTCCGGGCGCCGGCCGCTGGAAGATCAGCGGCAATACCGTAATTTGGGACCGGAGCGGAGTGGACAGCGGGACCTACGGAGACCCCTGGACCATGTTTGGCAATGAATACCTGCAGGACATTACCGAAACAACAGGCGACGCCCTGTTTGTCCACCGGCCCGAAACCTATCGGGAGTATGAGACCCGGCTTTTCAAGGAGGACCCGTCTTTGGATGATTATCAAACCATGACCCTCATCCTCAACCGGCAGAAAACCGATGAAATCAACGACCTCACCATTGCGGATATTGAAAAGGCCCGAAACTGGTACTGGAAGGTTTATGGCGAGCAGGTTTCTATGACCAAAAGCGGCGAAGGGGTTTTGGATTACGGCAGATCCGTAGAGGATTATCTGCAGAGGATCCGGAACGAACTCTTCAACGGGAAGGACAATCTGAACGATCTCACCCGCGAAGAGGCTGAGCAGGCTTATCACTCGCTTTTTGGAGATGACCCTGAGGTGGACCGGCCTTTGGACAAGATCAAAGAGGACCTCATGATTTATCTCATCTTCGGACCCGAGCGGTCTGACAGCGACCGAACGAGTCTTGCCACGGATTTTCTTGACCCTTACAGCCAGATGACGGCCGAGGAGGTCCTGAATGCGATGGCGAATATGAGTGACAGTCAAATCCTGGAAGCCTTTAACAGGATCTTCCCGGGCGCTGACCCGAGGCAATTTTTGTCATCTTCTTCAGCGGGCGGCACTCAAAATATTGCGGATAATATCCGAAACAATCTCCTGGGTTTTGCGGCCATGAACGTGGCAGCGGCCAGCAACATTGAGGCTTTAACCCCCGCCCAGCTCAGTTTGGCCCATGCCGCTTTGACGGGTCTGGCACCCAGTCTGGACCCCGCACTGCTGGAAGGATGGGACCCAAGTCAGCCTTTTGATTCCCGTCAAACCGTGACGAGTCTACTTCTCTCTGAGATGTACAACACGGATGGCACTCCCGCGACGCGATTAAGCGATCTGAGTTTTATCAATATGAGTACGGTTTACGGGATGCTTTACGGGGCTTCGAAAACCATTCCCCGGATTCTGCAAAGTGCTTATGCCGGACTGTTAGGCCAATTATCATCCGCTGCGGTGTCGGCGATGATTACGGATCGCATGCGGGATGTTTTTAATCACGTCCAGAGTATGACCGGCGATGGTATTTTTGATAGACCATACGACAGTTCTGATGCTGATAAGCGCAGTTCCATTACGCGAAAAATCAATGCTATGGCAACCCTGGATGCGTATGCCGTACAGACGACGTATGACGCTCTCTTCAACAATCGATGTTCTTTCGGAGAGTATCAGTTTATTTTGAAACAAATGTTCGGCGTGGAAGGCCTTGTGGATTGGAGGGATGCCGGCGAAGACAAACTGCGAACTTTCTATCGAAAGATTTATGGAGCCGGGATTGACAGTACGATGAGCGGAGATGAAATCGAGACCGCGTTAAAAGATTACTTTATTATTGCCGGTGACAATGAAGGCATCCGATTCACCTACGCTAATTATGTATCTGTATCGGGTCATAGCGCACTCGATGACATGTCCCTCGAACTAAAAAAACAAATCGTCCGGGATTACCTCAGCTATTTAGTGACGAATATGCCCACAGTCAAACCGACCTATCAGCAGGTTCTAATCGATCACTACCGGGCTGACAATCCTTCTGATGCCTTGGATATTTATACTGCGCTTCAGAGCTTTGTGATGCGGCAGGAAGTGATCAACCAATACCTTGATGACGACAATAATCCGGCCACCTATTCAACCAATGACCTTGACACCGCTCCGCAGGAGAAAGTGGACAGTTTCTCCCGGAATGTTGTCATGCCGATCAAAGTCGTCAGATGGCTCTTGGAGGGGCAGAACCTTGCGGATGGAAGCCCGGCCAAACGCTTAAGCGACCTTGACTTCACTCAAATGCAGGTCGTTTTCAAAAAAATTTACGGGACTGAAACGGCCGTTCCTCAAATTTCCGAAGCTGCGTATGGCGGATATTTGAACCAATTATCCCGCGAAGGCCTGGGCAAAATCCTGACGAACCGGATGCGGGCGGTGTATGACGAAATATTTGCCGCGTCTGGCCAGTCAAGCGCGGGCAAGACCGATGACGAGGTGCGTCAAGCCATGGCAGGCCAACTCTCGGCGCTTGAGACGGCAGATCCGCAAGCCATTCAGGATTTGTACAATTCGCTTTTCCCGAATTTGCCTTCCCAGGGTGAATATGAATTTGCCCTGGCAAAAATCAATGAACTCCTTGAGTTGGAGAGCGGGCAGGATTGGCGGGTGGCTGATCTTGCGAAACTCAAAGATATTTACAATAAGGTCCTTTATTTGGGTGATCCGGGGGGGATGACTGCAAGTGATATTATTCAAGGATTGACGCCTCATTTTCAACGGGACAATATCCGACTCACCTGCGGGACCCTCTATCTAGCCTTACCAGGCGGAGCGTATCTTGATACCTATGAGGCGTTCCCGGATAAGAAAGAAGTCCTGAAGGCTTATCTCAACTATTTGTTGACAAACGCCGAGACGAGTCAGCCCGAATACAGCCAGGTCATGGAAGATTACCTGCGGACAAGCACGAGCGGCGTTACTGATCTTTACCGGACGCTTCAGGGCATTGCCATGCAGCAGAAGGTCAAAGAAGACCACTTTGGCGGCAAAGACATTCCCGAGGCATCCAGCAATGACCTCTATGTCTTTGCCAGGAATGTCATGAAGGAGAATCTGAACCCCATCGAAGTGGCCGTGATTGAGTTTTTCAAGACCAAATTCGGTGTCAACCCCGACACCGGGAAATTCTATGAAGTCAGTGAATTGGAGGATGATGCGCTGATGAGTTTGTATCAGGACCTTTTCGGCTTCCGCATGGCAGCATCCCTGACGTCGAAAGAGATCAAAGATGCCCTGACTGGAAAAGTTGCCGAAGCCATCACGCAAATCGAGGGGACGGTCTTAATGCAGGATGTCTACAAAACGCTTTTCGGCGTGTCCGGCGATTTGCTGCCGGAAGCCATCGTCACTCAGGCGCTTTATCAGGTCTTGTCGGAAATTTCCGGGGAAGACGCAAGCGCGATAGCGCGTGTCGGGGAAGTCTATAACAAGCTTTTTGCTTCAAAACCGTCCCAGACCGAATACCAGTTTATCCTGAATCAAATCAATGTGAAAAAACTCTTTCTAAGCGCAGGCTCAAGCTGGAAAGAAGCCGGGGACGCGAAACTTGGGGAGCTTTACCGGGCACTTTCCATAGGCGACCCGGCCGGTCTGAGCCGGGAAGCACTGATTCAAGGATTAGAGCCGTCCATGGCCTTTGTAAACAGCCGGAGGACGTTTGAAACCCTGTTCGGTGTGGAAGCAGCGACGAGGATGACTTTTACGGACAAGCAGCTCAGTGCGATGCAATTTATTCAGGGATCGGTTGACAATGTCACGGTGGTTCGGAGCCTGTACGCCTTGATCACCAACGAACCCCCCATCAGCTTTCCAGACGCCAGCGTGATCCGGACCGAGCTCAAGGACAAACTTTTCGGCGGCAAGGATTTCAGCGCCATGACCGAGGCGGAAATGCTGCAGTCCTACAGCAATTTGATGACCACCGTATTCCGGTCCTATTTCCAGGGCAAGGAGATTTCCGATCCCACGTTAACGCTCGCGCAACTGAGCGACGGTTATGCGCAGATTTTCCATCAAAACCCCGCAGATCCGATGACCGAGGCGGAGATCAAAACGGCCTTGAATGCGGCCTTCCTGGCCGACACAAAACGGACGCTGTCGGATGACGAGGTTGTCGACCTTTACGCGCGGATCGTGCAATGGCCCGAGATGCTTCAAAAAATCAAGGACGTTTATTTTAAGGGCAAGGAGCTCGACGCTTTGACCAGCGAAGAACTGCGCGAAGCGTATGAGTCCATCCTGTATGACGTCCAGAACACCGGCAGGCCGGAGGAAGACATTGCCAACGGCATCGCGTATTTTTTTATGGACTCCAGCCTGCGTTCAACCTATTACACGCTCTTTGCCGGCAAAGATTCGGTGGAGGATTTTATTGTCGCGAGCTGGGCCTATTTTAAAGAAGACATCACAAGCTATGTGACCAAGCTGTCAACCTCAGACCTGTCCGAGTCCGATCTGCGTACGCTTTACACCCGCATCATGCAAAAGGACCCCACCCGGGCGATGACCACGGCCGAGGCGCGTACCCGGATCGTGCAGGGCTGGTTTTTTTCAACAGAAAATGAGAAGCATGAGATCCATGGGATTTCGGATGAGGTCCTTGCCGGGCGTTTCTATGATTTTTATGTCGGCCTGAACGGCAATCAGCCTCCCGAGCGTTATCAATTGACGACAGATAATACGGCTGCCTATGCGGTGATGCGCGACTATCTGGACGATCAATTGAGTGACGCAAACGTCCTGGCCAGTTATAAGACCCTCCAGAATGCCGACGCAGTCAAGGACCTGACGGAGAATGAGATCAAGAGTCAGCTGACGACCAAGTTAAACGGCCTGGTGAGTTCGGCGACCGGCCCCACTTCAGATGACCTGGCGGCTTTGTCGGGCCTCTCGCGGGTGTATCACATTCTCTATGACGACAATCATCTGACCGAGAACGAGCGGGATTTCATGCTTGGGGAAATTTCAGACGAATATTTTGAAGGGGCCGGTATCAATCCGGATTATCCCGAGACCTGGCATGACGGTTATCTCGACGGGGCCAAGCGGGTCACCATCCTGATGGCGCACGACTCGAGCGTGACGGACGACACCATGCGGAGCGAAATCAGCAAGCTGATCGAAATTTCGGCCGCGGGCGACAGCGTTTCATCCGCCCTGGGTTCGACGTATTCGAAAATCTATGGCACCAACCCCTCGGATTACGACACGATCCTGACGCCCGCCGATGGACAGGACGAACCGGCGAGAAAGCGCCAGATCCGGGATGAACTCCTGCAGCGGCTGGGACAGGGTGTGGATTCACTGACCGAGGCGGAAGCCCGTCGCATGTATCTGAATTACTTCAAGACGGATGCGGTCAAGGCCATGGATGCGGCGCGGATCCGCGAGTTCCTCAAGACCCAGCTTTTTAACGGCAAGGAAATCAAGAACCTGACGACCGCCGACATTGCCCAGGCCCACCAGGCGATATTTGGTATTGCCTGGAACGTTTCGGACAAAACGCCGGCAGAAATCAAAGCCGCGGCGGATGAATATCTATCCCAGATCGGGATCAGTAAAAAGCTGGATGCGCTGAATCACCTGGAATTGCTTGCGGCCTTTTCCACGGCCTACACCCTGCAATATGATTTGATGGCGGATACGCAGATCACCGAAAGCCTGAAGGCCATGTTCGGGACCTGGGCCACTGAAGCGGAACTGGACACCAAGATCCGGAACGCCCTGATGCAGAAATTCACGGGCCGGAACCTAGCGGCACAGATGCAGGAGATTTTGCGCGAACGTTATCAAGGCAAACTTATTGATGACATGACTGATGCGGAGTTTTTTGCCGTTTATACGCAGGCCGTCGGCGAGCCGACTGCGGAGCAGACGGCGGGAAGCGATTACTACCGGGCGATTCAGAATCGCGGCTTCGTGAATTTTGCCGATCTTGAAAATGAGCTCATGAGTCATGCGGCCCTGGTTGATTTTTACGGGAAGCTTTTCAAAGACGGGGAAACCTTGGCGGCTGTGCCGGACGGCTGGACGGATTCAGAAATCAAAGCCCGGCTGAAAGCGTTTGTTTCGCAGGCCCGGTTGCAGCTCCAGTCCGTCTTGAATCTGACCTACCTCAAAGACCCGGCCGTAATGACCCTGGAGGAACTCCGCGGTGTTTACCTTCAGATCTATGGTGCTCAGGCTTCCGCCGGTGCGACGGTAGATGCCTTGCGTTCTCAGGTAACGCAATTTTTGAAGAATGAAGAGCTGCGCAGCCTGCTCAAGGGTTATTTTGGCGGCAGCGAACTGGCGGACCTGAATGAGGTCCAGCTTCGCAATTATCACAACCTGCTTTATGACAGCCCCTCTTTTTCCTTTTTAACAGCGGACCAGATGGCCAGCAAGCTTGAGGAATTTAAGACCACCGGGCTCCAGCAGGCGATCCAGGAGGCCGGTGACGACGTCACGAAACTGCAGCTTCTCTATAACCAGGTCATCGGCAACGAACCGCCCGAAGCCATCAAGGCAATAGCCCGCCTAAAGATCCAAGACGAGATCCTGGGTGAAGGCGTGAGCCTCAATAATCTGGGAGGGGCGGGTCTGCAGAAAGCTTACAGCAATCTGATGCAGGAGACCCTGAAGGGATATTTCGGGGGCAAAGATCTTAACGACCTGAGCGAGTCGGAAGCAAAAAATTATTATCTCACTCTAAGCGCGAATCGACAACCGACCGCGGATGAAAACCTGGCCGGGATGCGCAGGGCCCTGGCGCAGAAGATGAATGAGATCAAAGGTTATACCGGGGGGGTCCTGGCGGATGAGGCAAAGGCCGAGGCCGCTTATAAGCAGTATTACGGGAGCGATGCCAAAGACCCGATGGACTGCGATGTCATGATCAAGAAAATCAAAGACGAATGGCTGATGGGAAAGGAGAACATCAGCGACTTGAATACTCTTACGGATGATGCGGGCACCGAAGATGAGAAATTTGACGTCATAGAAAAGATCTACGCAAGAGCCTTTGGAGAAGACATCGATCTTCAGAACCCCGGGCTGGAGGAAGAGCTCCGGAGGATTAAACTCGGGCTTCGGACGGCCGCTTATCGCGACAACTCGGGACGCGGAATGGTGGAGCCGAGCAACGAGGCTTACCTCAGCAAGTATCAAATGGCCTGGATGCAAACGCATTTAAGTCCGCTGATGCCAAATTCTACCGAGATTTCGACCATGCTCCAGCGCAAAACAGAACTGAATACGCAAGCGGTCAACGCCGTGAGCGAGTATTTTACGGCGCTTAAAGAGTCTTTCAACATCGGCAAAGATAAGCCCGTGAAATTCGTAGATATGCTGAATGATGCAATGGCCATGGCGGACCAGCAGAAGAAATTTTTTGAAGACATCAACAATTTGATTTACGGGAGTCAGGACCCCAAGAATCCTGAGGTTAAAACCGACGGGCTCAAGACCCTGGAGACCTCTCTTGAAGAAAATGCCCAGAGCGTCATCTCGACCCTGAGGGCCGGGTTGGAAGATGAGTTTCAAAACCGTGTTTATTTGTCCGGAAATTGGCTGACCGGCAATGGCATTTGGAAGGCCACGAGTGACGGGATCATTCATTTTGTCGATGAAGCCGGCTTTGGAGTAGATTTCACGCGTCTTCCGGGGGAGACGGATGAGCATTATTTCGGGCGGCTCGAGAACGAATTCGCTCTGGTGTTTGGTCCGGCGGAGCCGTCGTTTGACCTATTTGCAAATAAGGACGCGTCGGATAATCGCGGCTCGGCCAAGATTGCGGAAATTTATGTGAAGGCCTGGGCAGGGCTGGATGCGGCACAGGTCTATCCCGAGGCGAAGAAAAATGAAATTCAACAAAAAATCCGCGAAGAAGTTTCTACACAATTGTTCATCCTGCGTCGGCAGTTCATTCTCTTTTATCTCGAGCGTTATATCCCGCTCAAGAATGCTCTGACCCGGCTTGAGAAACAGGCAGAATTTCAGGTGGCACCGACGGCCAAGGTGGACGCGGCTGAAGTGGCAAGACTTCTGGCAGAGAAAAAACGGCTAGAGGGTATATCGGTGCCCACAGGTCGATATAACGTTTATTTAGCGGAGGCCACGGAACTTTGTGATCGGGCCAAGAAACTTTTAGAGTTAAACAATACTTTGTCGTTATCCGACACCATTGAAAATTATGTTTTTAAGGATTCGAAGGGCTTGAATTCCTGGCTCCGGAATCCCTTTGACGGTTATGAAATGGTGGTCAAGCCGCTCCTGGAAGGATTTGAAGGCGATGGGGATCCAACGACGGTTGAGGTTGAAAATATCACGGGACAGGCGGGGATCGCACAAGAAACCCGGGATTATATGGGCCGCGTTTTGAATTCGTCGCGGGACATTCCCAAGTGGGGATGGTATGCCCAGAAGGAAGCGGCCATTACCGATCTGACCGTCAATTTTTATAAGACGGCCACCGCCAAAATGGCAGATCTCCGGCTGGCCGCAAGGGGATTGGGCGAGGCCACTTATGTTTGGGACAGTCTGTGCTACTCTGCAGGCTGCACGCCGGGCTACATCCCGGATTCCCGGGGTGAGCCGGAAGCGGATTTTTGGGACAGAGACTTTAGATTTGCGGATCATGACGGGGAACATGCTGGGGCTCTCAAGGAGACCGGGGAGGCCCGGGCGGGATTTTGGAACGGCAGATATATCCGGGTCGGCGGTTATTACGGCCCGAATGATTTAAAAGACGGCAACGCGATCCCGCTTTCAAATTTTCAGCCCATGCCCGAGGCTTTTGGTCAGACGATTTCCGTGGACTATACGCTTGATTATTCTTACTTCTTCGGTTCCACAAGTGCGGACTGCACGATCGCACAAAGCCTGGCCGGCCAGTGCGGCGACCTTTCGACACCCAATAACCTGCGCATGGCCTATTCTCAAAGCAACGATCCTTTTCAATATTATGCAATCAGTTCACGCGTGACAGCCCCGGATTCCAGGATCACCTGGAACCTGGACGATGATGACAAGCTGTATGACGGGTGGGACGGTGCCATGGACCGCCGTGAAAAAGACGGGTCCTGGATCACACTCCATGATGAATACAGCGTGATTGGCCAATCCTATTCGATCCTGGACGTGATCTATGGCCAAGCGGTCCGGTGGACCGGAGTCACAGGCATGACCGTTCAGGATTATCTTGCGACGGGGACGGGCAGGAATTCGGCCCCAACGAATAAGAGGCTCAATAGTTCACCGGTCGGTTATCAGATTAACGTGGCAACTCCCGCAACCTATGCGTCCATTATTTATAACGCTCACTATCGGGCTACCGGAAACGACTGGTATCTCCAGGCGCTTAAATGGCTCGACGATACGGAAACCAGCATGCAGAAAACAGCCGCGGCATGGGAGTGCCCCATGATGCGCATGTCTTCGAATTTGGATTATACCTATCACGATTATCTTTATTCGATGAAGGGTGTTTATGACAAGAATTCCGGGCGATTGGTCGATATCGCCGCAGGAACGACCCTGGCGGAGCTCGAGAATCTCTATACCATGATGAAGACGAGCATGGGCACGGTCGGCATCAATCTTCTTTACAACAAGAGGATGGAAGCGTTCTACGGCGATAACGACATCCGTTCCATCAGCGATGTATCGAGCGACTGCGGAACGACGGCTATCGGATCGGCCTGCCGGGAAATCCAGGACCTCATTAACAACTATGATCTGGCCGTCCGCCATGTCAGTGATGAGATCAAATATGAAACGGTAAAGGAGCGGCGCGAAGCCATTGAATGCCGCTTTGGGGGCGGGAACTGCGCCGACGGCCGGGGAGGAACCCTAGAAGTCAAACCCATTGAAGTGCGGCAAACTGAGATCCGCAACCAAGCTGGAAATGATGCCGTGTACGCCACCGATTCGAAAAAGCTTCTGACCGATTTCTATTCGGGCATTAAGACGTATCTTACGGATATCTCGGATATCTCCGGAACTTCGCCGAAATCGTGGCTGTCATCACTCAAAGAATGGTTTGATGATTCCGTCGAACAAATTAAGGCTATTCGGGATGGAAAGATCTATGAAGCCGAGTTGGCGTGGAAGGAAGCCTCGGAGCGGCTCGAGGCCCAGCGTCAAATCGCGGATGAAAATTTTCGTTCTGCCGTGGAAGAGGCTGAACGCATTTATAACGAATCAAAGGCGCGGCTTAGAGATGATTTTATCGGCGATGAACTCGCGGAAAACCTTATGGATGGTTTGTTTACGGATATTATGGGAAGTGACACTCCCAATTCGTTGCGTCCCGGAAATTTGGCGGACTGGTTGAAGAACCGAAAAGCTCAGGCGGAGAAGACTTATAATGAAGCGATTGCGAGCATCAATGCTCAGCAGGAGCAAATCGATCAAGCTTATGAAGATCAAAAAGCATCTGCTGATAATGAATTTAACGAACGCAAGAAGGCCTTCGAAAGCACTCGGGATGCCCTCAAAGAAAAAGTCCAGACACTTGCGCCGCAGTATTTCGGGATCGATGCCACACTGAGTGGAATAAGTAGTAAGACGGGGCCCATTACGGCGAGCGACCTTCTCCAGGCCCGCCAGTTTTTGGGGAACGCGAATAGCGGTTTGGTCATGAAGGCCGGCGATATCCTGGCCAATCAGATGGTGAAGAACTGGGATTCCGCGGCGCTTGGGCTGGCGGAATATTATTTGCAGAAGGCCGTGCTGCCCCTTGTCAGGCAATATACCAATGTGGCCAATGCCGGAAAGCCGCCCACGGGGGGTGTCAAACAGAGCGTTCTTGACGTGATCAAATGGGGCCTGCGTGCGCTGCCCGGGAACATGCTCTTTTTCATCACCTACAACCTGCACTGGAACTATTATCCCGTTTTCATGTATCCCCTGAACAGCGCGGTGGGGATCGACAATTTCGGCCGGCGCCGCCAGGAGATCTTCAATCCCCAGACCCAGGGCTGGGAATCCCTCTACACGCTGGATAAAATCCGGACCGTCAACCGGGATTTCGTCAATGCGCTGAGCGTCAAGATCAATACCACCTATTCCTCGAACGATCCCATTGTGCTCGGCAAAAGCGCGGTGACGGCCAATGTCCTCTCGCAATATACGAACGTGATGGATCAGTTTATGGAAAACTCCGGCATCCAGCTGGACGGGACCCTTGCCGGCGGAAGCTTCTCGTATCAACTGGATGCGCTTCGCACGGTACAAACAGGAGCCATGACCATCGGCGGGGTCACCCAGTGGGGTATTTCATCGATGCAGCTTAAAGCCCTGAACGGAATGTTCGTGTCCGAGAGTTATCTCTGGGGGTCGCAGGG
Source organism: Candidatus Omnitrophota bacterium (assembly GCA_022711115.1). Taxonomy (GTDB): domain Bacteria; phylum Omnitrophota; class Omnitrophia; order Omnitrophales; family Aquincolibacteriaceae; genus JAKLFP01. The sequence goes on from JAKLFP010000002.1 coordinate 16,520, forward strand.
ACAGATGATTGGCACGGTTCAGGAAATCAAGAGCAAGTTCGGCGTCCTGACCGGTGTCATGAGTCTTGCGGCGGACGGGAGCCGGACCTACCGGGGTTATTTCGGGACCTTCGACGAGGTAGGCCATATGGTGGAGCTCCTTCAAAACGCGTCGCGCGATTCAAGCGGCCGGCTGATCAACGCCGAAATGCGCACCGTGTACGATACCGCGGGCGGCCGGTTTGTCTGGACGAACTACAACGATCAGAACGGTTTTGTCTCCTATGACTCTTCCCAGGTTTTCAGCCATGGCCGGCTTGTTTCCGAAATGAACGGCGTGATCAGCCGCGAAATTGCCGGGAATCAAATTCTTCAGGCGGTCTCAGTCAAGATGTTCGGGGAAAACGGGGACGTCACTCAGATCCGGAATTACGTGGAAACCAACGGCATGGTGTTTTTTGGGTGGATGGGGACCTCGACCGTGGAGCAGAACGTGATCAAGATGAAGTCGGAAATTTTCAACGGAATCATGAAAGACAATGAATTGCTTTATGCCGGAAAACTCATCCAGTCGACCGGCAGCTGGTCGACCATGACCTTTACGGATTACGAGCGCCAGGCCAACGGCGTTTTTACGGCGAGCCGCATGGCGGATTCCAACCGCGGGCTTGTGGCCACCGGTGTCCTGAACATCCATAACGAGATCATCACCGCAGACTCCTATTCGGTCGGGGGCATGACCATTACCAATTATTTCAAGGACTTCAACGGTAATATCCACTTCAGCCGTCTTGATAACCCTTCCCAGCCCAGCATCACGAATGGAATCCTAGACAGATTTAACCATATCATCGCCGGCGATTTCATAATAGGAGGCCATTTATTCACGTACAGCTCGGCTGTCACGGATTTGTACGGAAAAGATGCGTTACAAATCCAAATCCATACCGCAGACATCCTCGTTGACAGTAAATATTATGATACGGAGACCGGCGAATTCATCGGATGCGACCACGTGTCTCAAGGCGTTAGTAAGGGCTTTTATGATCCGAGGGTGTTTACAGAGGTTCTGGCCGTGATGAAAAATAAGGATGGCGAAATGTTCACGGGAATGGCCAAAGAATATGTGACGGATGCGGGTACCAAGTTTCGTATTGTTCAAAGCGGCGTGGCTGAAATCGACGGAACCTGGACATTGAATGCGGATATGAAGTCGTGGGTCGTGTATACAGATAGTTTGATTAAGACGGTCGAAGCTGACACCGGAAGACTTCTGCAGATTTATGACCCGTCAACGGGCGTGTCAACGACTGTAGCGAGGGCAGGAACCCTCGGCGCATTATTCGATCAGTGGCCCAATTTGTCCACCTTCGAAAAAGCTGAGGTAATTGTGATGGGAGCGATTGCGGGCGTCCTTGCTTTCGGTATCCTATCGGCAGTTGGGCTCGCAATGGGCGTTGCCTTGGGCTCTCTTTTGGTTACCTGGGGTTTGGCAGCCAAGGTATGGTCCAGAAATATCCGGTCCATTGCATCTAATATAAGCGATGACTTGGTGAAGGGTTTAAATACTTTGGGTAATCTACTCACGTCCGTTGGGACTCTCGGTTTGGGTGGACCGGTGTACAAAGGTATCAGCGGTTTGAAAGTTGCCGCCGGAGTTGTCTTAAAATTGCGGCCTTCCTTTTTCAGTACTTCTATGACGGGTTTTCTCAAAGGTGTGAGAATCTCCCTCTTTGCTGTGCCGGCTCTGGGGGTAGGTATGGATTATGTGGGTGGTCAAATCCAGTCCCAGACGCTTCAAAAGTTGGGCGATCTCCTTACGATGGGACTCACACCGGGTGAAGTTCTAGTCATGTGTCCCGCATTTTTCGGCATGGACCTTCTGAAAGCTATGAGCACCATGGGCAAGTCCGTTTTCCTGATTCCGGGGTTAGCATTTTTAGGAGGCGGCGCGTTGTATGCCGGATATCAAATTCGGCTGAGCTGGCAGGAATCAAAAGTTTTTTCGAACCGCACTCCCAATACCATAAATATATTCGGATGGGAAGTCGGACTTTGGGGATCGATAGGGCTGGGCGTTGGTCTGGCAGTCGCAACCATATTGGGAGTGAAATTCCACCTACCGCTGAACAGGGCTTTCTTTTGGATGGAACACAGCAAGTTAATGAAGCCGATACTTCCCATTTTAGTCAGCAGCAAAAGGCTGGGCCTGGAAGGATTTAAGCTGGGTCTTTTGGGCTCCCCGCTATTTTTGGTTGGTATGGGCGGCGGTCTATTATACGGTTTGATATGGGACCGGGATCATTTGGTGCGAGACATTCTTATTGGTGGATTTGGAACCGTAATCGGTATTTCGCTTTTGGGCGCAACGGCCCATGGCTTAGGCCTTTTTGCCGGAACTTATTCTTTATCCATTGCGCGGGGTCTTTCGGGGGGGCGGGCCTTCATGAACGGGATAGCCGAAGCATCCAAGAATTTTATGGTGAATTTGACGCGGAGTATTGTCTTTCAGACGAGGTTCGGGATCGGACTTAACGCGGGCGCCGCGGCTGCTAATTTTTTGTTTAATATCGTTACCCGGGGCTCCTATAACGATGCCATGATGGCGGCGCTCATAAAAGCCCAAAACAGAGAATCTTTGACGATGGGGGAGTCGATCCTGGTCGCGATGTTCAACCTGGGGAGAACGGATATCTCGCCTTTTGAAACGGCGTATCAGAATACGTTCGGGACGCAGATGTTCGGGGTCCCGACCGCGATCATGTTTGCGACCGGCATTCCTTTGATCTCAAAGGCCATGGAAAGCATCCCTCTTGTGGGCGGTTTGCTTCAGATCGCCAACAAAATATCCGGTGCCCTGCCGAATTATTTTTCAAGCCGAACCGGAGAGTTCGGGCGTTACGCCTTCGGGTTTATGGATGAAGGCATCCTGGAGCCCATCATCGGATGGACTTTGGAGCAAGTCGGAATCGGCGGCGCGGAAGGCACGTTCTGGAATGACGTCAATAACATGCTGCAGGAATCGGGCTCGGCCATTGAATCCAATCGCCTGCCCCCGATCTCCCAAATGCTCCTGTCCGGTGGAATCAAAAGCCTATCCGCTCTTGAAAGTCTTTATGGTTCGGACAATTTGACAGCCATGCTGCGGGAAAGAGTCGCATTCTTGAAGGGGGTCGATATAGGTACGGTCACAGGAGACCAGGCCAGCCTGCGCGTTCAACTCGGCAGCCTGCTTTTTACCGATTTCTCCAATGCAGCCGCTTTTTCGGATATCGATACGATGACGAATTTTGTGGAGGCCCTTGGGATCTCGGAACAAGGCTTGAGTCAGCAGATCATTAGCGGGGCCCTGGCCGGGTCCATTGACCGGACAGCGGCAACGCGCGTCATCGGCAATATCGTGGGTGTTGCGCCCGGAGCGGTCACCGCCTTTTCCCATGTGATTGCGAGTGCGGTGAACAATCCCACGATCGGAGCCCAGAAATTTCATGAAGGGATCATGGAACTTGCGCGATTGCTCGTGCATCCCAATATCAATCAGACCCAGATCGACCTGTGTGCTGCATCCATCGGACTCGGTCAGAATTTTTATGCCAATCTCGTGAGCCAGGCCCAGGCGGTACCAGGCGCCCAATCCCTGGCTGAAGTTTTTCGAAATTCGGTGGCTTTTCAGCTGGGTTCTAATGTCAAGGCCATCCAGAGATTTGAAACAGCCTTTAACGACGGGGATTCGCTTGCGGACATTCAGGCCCTGGCTACGGACTTGACGACCAAGGTGTACGGCAGCTTTATCGCCTTGGAAACCACGGTCGACATTTTCAGGCAGGCCGGACTTCCGGACACTTCGCTTGAGGCGGTCCGTCAGCAGCTCACTCCCCAAATGTTTATGGAATTCAATTTTTGGAATACGAGCGAGAGGCTCGAATTTTTAAACAGTTTCCTGGCCCAAAATACGATCCCCGGTTTGCCGGCTAAATTTCCTGAGGTCGTGACCGCGCTTCAGACGAACGTGCGTCAGAATGCCCCGCTCATAGAAATCTTGTCAACCGTGGGTCAATTGCCTGAAAACATGCGTTTTGCGGCCATGCTTTTTGTGGCTCCGCAGCTTCAGACGTCCCAATATCAACAACTCAAGGACCTGGTTTCTTTCGTGAATTCCGTCCCGGATCTGGCCGGGGTGAGCGAGAATTTGACCCTGGATGTAGCGCTGGGCGCGTTACGCACACCCAAAGATTTGGTCTTGGCGGTCCGGGGGCTGATCGGAAAGGCTCCCCCCGCGACTCAGCAGTTATACGGGGATGCGCTCACAGCGTTTTATGTTCAGTTGTTGATCAGACCTGCCAATTTGTCGTGGACTCAGGTCCAATCCATCATTACCAATCTTAAAGTGCAGGGGGATGTGGGCCTCAGTCCCGAGCAGCAGGCGTTCCTCACAAGTGTGGTCAGCATGTCCAATATCCCTGCGGCGGAGCTCAGTCAGACCTTGAGCAGTTTGAGCGGAGTTCCCGGATCCAATCAGTTGACCGCGGTCCAGCTCGCCCGTGTGACGCATGTGGCTCAGTCGCTTGTGAATCCGGATCTGACAAGTGCAAATCTTGCAGGGCTTCTTGCCGGCGCAGGCTGCGGCCTGCCGGAGATGTTTGCCGTATTTAATCTCGCGGCAACGACACCCGTCCTGAGCGGCATGACCTTCATGGATTTTCTGGATTTGCATCACGAAGCGCTCGGTTTGCAGTCGCTCGTGGTATCCGGATTGAATGTTGGATCGGCCCTGGCGGATCTCAAGCAGGCTTTGCCTCCTGGCGACTCTCCTGATAGTTTGACCATGCCGCAGATATATACCGTGGCTCAGAGATACGCGGCATCCTCCCAGACTTCAATCAATGACGTAATGCTCACGCTGCTCAACTTGGTGCAGCCTTTGCCTCAAAATGCGCATCTTGTGGAGGCTTTCATGCTTGCCCAGAGGGTGGGGGTGGACATGTCCAGCCTTACGGTGGCAAATTTTATGCATCTGAATGTGGAAGCCCATGCGACGCCGCTCCAGGTGTTGGAGTCAATGGGTATGACGGACAGCAATTCAGCGTTGCTGAGTGATAACGATGTGCGGGAATTCCTTAGTACGGGATTTAGTTCAGCCACAGAACAGGGATTTCAGGCGGTTTTGAATTACATCAATCAGATGCCGCAGTTTGTGAATACCCCCATGACGATGCAGGAACTGCTCCGCTTGGTTTGCCTCGGCAAGCCGGTGAAAGTGACGCCCCAGCAGCTCCAGGTGTTCAGCCGTATTATGGATTCGTTTCTGGCACTGGGATTTTCAGAGCTACACCTGAATTTCAGCCAGATTCAAACCGTCCTTGCAAGTCCCAGCGATCTGGAGGCCTTGAAGGCTCTCAGAAGCATCACCGGGACCGGGAATCCGGCCGTGGATACTTTCCTCGACGAACTCATCACCATCGTTGACCAGCCCACCCTTGGGCAATTGCGGGAACTTCAAAGACATTTTGTCGGCGTCCCTCCTCCTGCGCTGACTGATCTGCTTCTCCTGCTTCATTTGACGAGCGCTGCCGAGCTCGCGCCCGGCGTCGTGCAGCTTCCCCTGACCGTGCCTTTACCCGGCACGAACATAAGCACCATCATGGTTTCCGAGGCCATGCTGGCCCGCATCGCGGCCAATTTCGAAATCAATCTCACGGACTTGACCGTGGACCAATTGGCGGAAGCGCTCTTCAACGTCAATAATATTCCTCCCACAGCCATGGCCGATCTTGAGAAGAACATCGCGAACTTCGTGCGGGCCATGGCGGTCCAGACCGGAAAGCCGCAGCCCGTTTTCCCGGACCAAGCCACGCTTGTCCGCGTCTATTTGGCCAGGGAGCTCCTGCTCGCCATCCGGACAGAGACCGGGGCGCCGATTTCCACCAGTCTTCTCAAGCAGGTATTCGTGCAATTTGGATTGATGAATTTGGACCTCCAGCTTTTTATCCAGCGCGAGCTGGGCCTGACTCCGGTCGCGGATGTCTCGGGCTTTTTAAGCACCATGACCCGCAACAATTCCATGACCCAGGGTCTCAACCGGCTTCTTGCCGCGGAGGATACCTTGGTGAATCGACTGGCGTTTGTTGACGCGCTAGGAATTCCGAGGAATTCAGCGCTGGTCGGCGACATCCCAACCTTACCGCAGGAGATCAAGGCTTTAGCGCTTCAATGCCTTACGGCCTTAAGCAATATGCCGGAGGGCGCTATCGGGGTCCTTAATTTTGAACGGCTCGTGTCCAATCTGCTCTGGCGTAACTCACAGCCTGCGGCCGTTCAGAACTATCTTGGAAGCCTTACGGTCTATGAGCTTTCCCAGCTGACACAAACGCAGAGAGATAATCTTGTAATGCAATTAACTTTTCTGATGGGTCAAGAGCCTAGTGTCCAAGCGCCTATCCTTTCGCGATTGAGTGCCCTTGAAATCGCGGGCATGACCAGTCAGGAGATGACGGACTTTGCTGTCCGGATCCAAAGCCTTGACGGTTATCAAACGACGATGCGCCTGATTGTCGCAAATAGGCTGGCCGGCAAAGATAATCTGCTGGAGGGGATTTCAATCGATCCAGCTGAGCAGAACTTGTGGAACACGTTCCACCCTGTATTGAAAGCGATGTCCATCAAATCGATCCGCGATATCGCGGAGGTTTTTTCTACGGTGACCGCCCGGTCTGTAGCCCGGAACGGATTTAACGCTGAAGCATTCTTCAAGATGCTCATGGTGAAAGCAATGCTGCTTCAGATTTCTCCCAGCCACGGACTGGGCACCCTCACCGAATTCGAGGTTTTGGAAAATGTTACCGTGCTTTTGAGCGATTCAACAAACTCTCTGGGTCAGGTCTTCAGGAATTTGGATGTTGTGATCAGTATGGTGGGTCAGCTGACCACCGACGACCTCGCAAGGATGACTCAGGAGCAAATGCGGAATCTGATTGTTAATCTTTTTGCCAAGGACGGACTGGACAATTTGGCGGCTCACGACAGCCTATGGCCTGTTCTGATCCAGATCCTGAAAGGGAACTATGCCAGTCAAATCGACACCCAGCTGAATGCGCTTAAGACCTTCTATGACGCGTTTAAAAACAACCAAGAGGTCATGGTCCGGATGTCCCAGCTGGGCCAAGATGCTGCGGCCGCATTTTTGAACAACATTTTGCTGATCCAAACCGACACTAATCTGGTGCCCCAACTCCTTGATGTGATCCTGCTTACCAATCTGGGAGACAGCGTCAGTCAAATTACGCAGGCTGGAAACGGATTTCAGGTCACGATGGCAAGCGGGCAGATCCGGTTTGTGAAAGCCGATGGCGCGCTCAATATCCCGAACCAGATCGATCTGGGCAACGGATATTCGCTGGCGCAAACTACTTCCAGTCCGGAAGGCCCAAGCACCTACACCATCTCCTCATCAAATGGTATTCCGATTGGAACTCTTACGGTTTCAAGCGGGGAGCATCCGGCCATCACACTTAATATTACACTGGGTGGAAACAACGTTCCCGTGACGATTGACGGGGATCTGTCAAGGCTTCAGACCACCACCCAAAACGGGAATCTTGTTGTGATCATTCAGTCCGGGTCGGAGATGCGGCGGATCACGCTGGGGCAGAATGGCCAGCAAGTGGTTGAAAATTTTGATCTCTCTGAAACCGTCACGGAAGCGCCGATGACCCTGCCGAATGAGCTGACTTTTTCTATCGATGCAGATAATATTTTTAGACTGCAGAGCGGTAGTTTGAGCTTCACCGTGGACGGTCATGAATATGAGATGGAGTTTGAAGGCGGCGTGCTTGCAGAGACCATCCAATTCAATGGGGAAGGGGAACTGGTTTTCATGGATGCGCAGGGAGACCGGCATCAGGTGAATGCCCTGGCTGGAGGAAATTTTGTCGAGACCGTGCACCAGGTTTCAGGCGGGATCCGGACGGTGGTGCGCAATCATACCGGCGCTCCTGTGCAAACCATTGACGGTGTCACGAACGTGACACACACGGCAACCGGTGTGACGGTGGTCGGTCAAAATGCGGTGACGCTCACAATCAGCGCCGATTCCAATTCCATGACAATCCATGTCTCCGGGCCGGTCGGGGTACCCGGGCCGGCCGTTCCGCTGGTTGCTTCGAATCTCATGCTTTCAAACGAAGGAATCGTGATGGGGCTTTCCGAAGACCGCTCCACGCTGTGGATTTCGGCGGGCGGACAAAGCTTTTCCGTGAATACCTCCACGCAGATCATAACGGAATCCACCAATGCCTCGGCCATCGGCTCCACCCTGTATTATGCCCCGGCCGGAGGTTTCATCATTGTCAATGAAACAGGCATCGTGATGGAGATCATCGGGGATGTTGGGAACATCCGGCAGGGAGATTTGGCGGTCCCCGTTGCGGCCGATAGTCTGCAGAACGTTCGTCCAAGTGTCATTTTTTATGATGAGAATGTGGATCAAGTGACCGGAGTGATCGGAGACACGGGCCCGAATTTCTCGCTGCCTCAGGGGAGTCAAGTCCAAACCATTAACGGCACGAGGATTGTGACGGCCCATCCTATTCAGGCCGTCGATCTCAGTTTTCACGCAGAGGATTTGATGGGGGCCTTCAATGAACATTCGTTGATGCGTGATGAATTCCCCAATGAATGGTTCCAGGGAGCCCTGAATAATATCCGGACAAGGCTCATGAACGGGGAAGAGGTCAGCAAAGAGGAATGGGCCGAGGTCTTGAACCAAATTCTTCAAATCAGGCAGCGCGCAGAGGATTATCAAAGGATTCTGGATAGTGTTGAGGCAGATTCCGCAATTCGGGACCGCCTCGGTAGCGCGCTTCTCGAACTTCTGGCCAAGGCAGCGGATATCAACTCAAGCATGACCTTAGAGGAAATCCAGCGTCTGAACAGGAGATTGCTGGAGGCTTTCTTCCCGCTCCAAATCCAGGCAACCTTTTCAAATCCAACTTATAGTTATCAACCTGCGGGCTCCAATGCATCGGTCCAGGTCGATGCGAATGGCCAAATTGTCGTGACGGCCGTGACTCCGGCCTGGAAAGAGATTTTTTTAAGACTGCCGGGCGGGTCGCACTACACGGTGCTGCAGAATGGCTCTGTGGTTTATTCCGTGCAGCGGCCCGACCGCGGATTTAATACGGTCGTGGTTTCACTGGACGGTGTGATGACGGTGAACGGTGTGTCTTTTCTCCTTGATGAAAGTACCCAGATTGCAATGGGCCTGTCAGGCGAGGTGATCCTCAATCGCGGTCCTCCGATCCGAATCCTGGATGACGGCAAAGTGACCGTCGGCGGTGGCCTTGTTCAACAAGGCACGGTCGTGCATCTCAAAGACGGGCAGGCGATCATTTATTATACCGATACCCGCATTATTTCCAATCAGGATGCATCCACCCAAGCCACGCATCCCTGGATTCTGCAAATCAAAGAGACCCGGATACCTCTTGCCGCCGATCTTGTTTCCGCTGAAGTCCGGCCGGACGGCAGCGTCATTATTATTGTTGAGGAGGCTAACGGCCTGGTCCATTCTCATCTCATTCAGCCGGATGGCAAGACCGCGACGGACTTTGATATCAACGGCATAGGCCCGATCAATCAATCGATCCCCGTCAGCCAATTGCCTCAAACAGGGCCTGCCACGTCTCCTGCGGTGGCCAATCCGCCGGCTCCGAATGTGACCGTGCCGCCGGTGCAGTTTCCGAATCCTGTTTCAGAGATCGATTTAACGGATCTCTCCCCTCAGTCTCCCGCGCAGACGCTCCAGATTCCGAACGTGGGAGTGATTACGGTACAAGTCGTCCCGGCCGGGGACGGATCGATCCGGTTTGAAATTGACGCGACCAGCTTGCTTCAGCCGATCACGCTGCTGCTTCCCGGGATGACGCCCGAAGGCCAGACGCCGCATGTCACGTTCGTGACCGTGACCCCGATCGGCAGTTTAATACAAGTGACGACGTCTACCCCGGGCAATCCCCAATTCGTCATAACCGAAGTCCCGATCGTGCATATTGAAAATTTAGCTCACCCGGTCAGCGTGACGACTCCAAACGGGGTTGTCACCGTGCTTCCCGTGAATCCGGCGCAGGGGACCCCTCCGACGATTGATACTTCGGGCTTGACAGGACCGGTCCAATTGGAACTGCCCGGCGTTGGCTCGTTGACAGTGACTCCGCCCGCGGATCCGTCAGGCAATTTCACGCTGGGCGACCTGAACTTGACCGCACCAGTCCGAATCCGTCTTCCAAACGGGACAAATTTTGACATCCCGGCTCAAAGTAATGGGGAAATGCAATTTCCAGGGTCTATCATTATCGGTAATACCACAGGGAAGATCCGAATCGATTCGATTGTGGTGAATGCAAACGGCGTGCTTCAGAATCTGTTCATCGTTTTTGGCAATAGCAGGATTACCCTCTGGCCGGGAGATTATGTCGGGGTGAATATCTGGTCCTCGCCATCCGGGGAAATAAACGGACTTGTAATCAATAATGTTTTCGACACTCAGACCTATTTTTACCGTCCCTTCGGACCCGAGGGGCAGTTGACGCTCCGCGGCCCTCTGCCACAAACGTTTCTGTTATTACAGGACTCTTTTATACAACATCTCAATGCTCAAAATTTAAATCAAGCGAACCAAGTTATCGAGGCAATGATCGGGGCTTTGAGCCAGGATGTTCAAAGGCCGGGCGCCCTTGAGGCCATGCGGCATGTGGTTTTTGATGCCCTCGTTCTGCTTCAGAATCAGCTGATTGCGCAAAGCTTGGTTCCGCAGGCGATTACAAACCTGACGCGCATCATGGTCTTGTTGGGGTCATTGACCCAGGGCCAGCCGTCTTCGGTTCAGGCGGATATGAAGGTCCGTCTTGCGGGCGCCCTCATTCAGCTGCAGACCCAGCTGGCCGAGCTGAATTTCACACAGCTCCAGAGCCTGAACAATGTCTTGACAGAGCTGAACCAAGCCATCAGCGATTTTCTGCGTAATCATCCGGCGCCTGATATTGAGGAAGCCCTGAAAAAAATGCAGCAAGGCATTGCTAAAGGCATTCTGCGGCATGCACAGGAAGCTTCAAATCTGGACGCGGCAGTCCAAGCGATCGGACTGAACGCCGGAGTCCGCATTCTCAAGCAAGCGCCTACGATTGAAGAGATCCAGGGTTTGGTTAAGGTAGCTCAGGCGAACGGACAAGAATATCTGCTCTTTTTCTCAAGCGAGCTGGGGCGGTATGTCCTCTATACGAGCGGTTCGCAGTCAGGGGGGGTGACGACCGGATCTCCGGAATTCCGGGATTATCTCCGGAATGATCCGAATGTGTTTGTGGTTGCTCACACGCATCATGAGGTGCAGGATCCGAGTGATCTGGATCTGAAGGAGTTTGGACAAAGCCGGAGAGACTTTGAATTTATTTTCACGCCGGCCGGAGTCACGATTCTTTACAAAGAGACCGGCAAGGACGGCGAGATCAAGGTGAATTTCATCCACGTTTCTTATGGGAGTATCCCGTCCGAATTTTTTGGGATCCTGGGCGCGCTGGCCCAGTCTCAGGATGTAGATCTCGTGGTCTTTATGAAGCTCCTCGGCATGCTGGATCAAAGCCTCGGCGAGAAGACCGTGATCCGGAGACAGTACAATCTCCCGTTCGGCACCCTGACGGATCTTTTAAAACAGAACGAACTGCCGCGCGTCGCAGATATTGTCAAAACCTGGATGGATACAGGCGGCACGACGCGCGCTGATCAGTCTCTTGCTCTCAAGGTCCTGACGCTCCGGGCCTTGGTAAATTTCTACGTAGATTACCCAAATAAGACAGTACAGCTGCTCAATCTTCTTCGGGAAATTTCAAACGATCTTTCTCAGCCTGAGAATTTTTCCATGGTGGATACGGCCCTTCTGCGAAACGTATTGCTCCAGGCCATGAGTTTGTGGAGTCAGGAATTAATGCGGGCCCGGACGCAATATCTTTTAGATAACGGACCAAGTGCTGCAAGCCATCCGGCCAAGGAAAGAATCAGGTTACTTGGAAAAATCTTGTTGCAGCTCAAAAACCTGGATCAGCAGGCGCAGTTGAATAAGAGGACATGGCTTACAAGACTTTTTGCCAGGCCCCAGACCGGACAAGTTGATGCGGAGGAAATTGAACTGCTTGGCCTTGGCGCTATCCGCGGCGTCGAAGAAGCAGATGTTGAAGTGGTCCTGTTTGAGGAGAACCAGTCAGATCTGGAATACACACTACGTAGCAATGCCTTAAATTTGTTAAAGGCGCAAATGAATTTGGTAGGGCTCAGGGCCCCTATCCATTTCCTGATCGTGCCCAATGCTCAGGCTGTTGAGGCGGATGGGAGCGTGCTCTATTTTACCGTAGATGATATTACGGGTGTGATCGGTCTGCAGACGAAAATCAGGGATTTTGTTCAGCGCACCGGGATCGGGATTACGGCTGCTGAAGTGGCTGAAGAAGCTGAGGCGTCTGCAGCGTCTGCAGCGGCTGAACAGGCTGCGGCAGACAAAGCGGCTAAAGAGACTAAACGTGCGGCGCCTCCTTCGGGATCGGTTCCGACCGATGCGCCTTTGACGACTGCCACGCCCGAGACCGCAGCAGGCTCCACTCCGTCTGTCCCATCAACTCCGGCAGCCACACCAGCTTCTCTCGCTACACCTGTAACACCGTCCGCTGCTTTGCCCACAGTGGCTGAAATTGGTCAGCAACTGAACCGTCTCCGGAGTCAAAGATCGATGCGTAGAGAGGAGAATGAAGCATCGAATCGACAGGGGACAAGCGCTTTCACGAATGCCGATGCCGAGACGCTGCGTCAATGGGTTCTTCGCATCGCATCCATTGATCAGCAATGTGAAGCCTTGGTGCAGGGGTTGAGTGATGAAGAACTCAAGGTTTTACTTTCCACTGACAATGAAACTCGTCTTCTACGCGGCGAGGCGTTGGAATTGCGTGACGATCACTCTGCACCGGATTTTGCAGCGCGGGAGCTTGTCAAACGGGGTGTTGTAAACGCTGTCGGCGCTCCCGTAACGCCGGCATCTCCCACTCTGACCCCCGAGTCAGCGGGTCCAGCTCAGGGCAACGTGGTACCGCCGGCAAAGCCTGTTTCACCCGCTCGTGATGAGGTTGAGGCGCCAAGGTCAGAACCTCTTGAGGTGGAAGAAATTATGATTCCCGAAGAACCCGCAGAGTCTTTTGGCGGAAATAGAATGCTTCAACTGATTTCGAGAATCATGAAATTTGAAGCTAAATTGAAAGAGTTGAGAACACAGTGGGAGGCAGCGTTAAAGCAAAATGAAAAGGCCAAACAAGAACAAATCTCTCTACAAGAAATGACTTTATTGAGACAACTCAGCGATGAAGTAGAGCCTCTTATTAAATTATTGAGTGAGGATGCTTGGTTTCAGACCGCTATCCAGAAGGAGTTTTTTAGCGGAAGATCCGAATATACTTCGCTTGTTCGATTGATGGAACGCGGGCAAGAGAGAGAATTTGTCCAGACCCTCATGGAGGCAACAGCCCGCGGTATGGTCGAATATGAGGGTGGCAACTTTCCGGCGGAGGAGCAAATCAATAGGATTAGTCAACTATTGCCAAAAGGTGCAGAAGGATTTGCGAGTGACTTTTATCGTGTTGCAAGGGGTTATTTGGATGGTCTGCGTCAACAAATTGCACAACAGACCCAAGCCCCGATTTCTCCAGCAGCGCCCACAGAGTCTGCGCCAAGAGGTGCATCACCTAGGACTGAAGTGCGGGGCGGGGATATCAATATTTCAAACCTCGGACCGGGCGCCGCGGTCTCTCATACGACGGCCAACCAGCGGTTTGGACGTGCCATTACGAATCAGAAAGCGGCGATCGAAGCCTTGGGGATCCCGGCCGACCGGGTCGACGACTTCCTGGATCTGGGCCAGACGCCGGACGGGGTCCGGGTCGTGATCCTCAATGCGGAAGAAATTACGGATGAAGAGTTTGACCAGCTTGGCCATGCGGGGCTGACCCGCAATGTTGTTTATGTCCTGCGCCGCGGCAGTGAAAACTACTGGCCCGTGGCCGGCCACGAACTTGCGGAACTCACGCTCTGGAAGACCCTCGAATACCAGCTTCGCCAGCAGGGCGAAATCGCCCGCTTCGGAGAAACGAATTCTTCCAAGCCCCGGGATATCCGGGCCTGGATCCAGCTTCAAATGCAAACCGCAAACGGAAGGGAACGGGTCCGGAAATATGAAGCGTTCTTCGACCGCATGGCTGCGGCGGTTCAGGAGATTCTCACCGATCTGATCAATCAGGATGCTTGGGCGATTCGGACCGTGGATGATCTTTCCGCATTCGTGCGCGAAAAGATCGAAGAGCTCCAACGTCCGGCGGCCGAGCTCCAAGGTCGAAGTGTTGCCGACATCATACTTCGCCAGACCGAACAGGATTTCAAAATCCGGAAACAGGAAGAGACCATCCAGAGGTTGGAGGACGGCATCCGTACTTGGGAGGACGCCTTAAAAGGCATGGCGCAGCATGAGCGGCTGCGCGTCATGGTCCGCTCCGGCGCCGGAGGCGCCATAAAGTCCTACACGCGCCAGGAGATCGAAAGCCGGATCCGGATGCTCCGCAGCCAGCTCAAGCGCGAGCAGGTTGCGCTTGAAGGGCTCCAAGGGGAACTCAAGCTGGCCCGCACTGAACTGAAGGAGGAGTCGAAAGCCCAGGCCAAGGTTGCTGTTCCGGCCGCCCGGAATGAGTTTGAAGTCTTCTTTTCCCCCGAACGCCGGAACGAAGGTCTCTCGACCGAAAACGAAGTTGCTTTGGGCGTTCTTGCCAAAGATATTTTATCCGACGCCGAGGGACAGCTGCTCGAGAGCTGGTTTGAGTATATCCGGAGCAGGAACCGCCAGGGGGATCCGCTTAATGAAGAGGCTCTCAAATATTTTCTTGAACTCCTCAGCATTGATTACGAGGGACTGAAAAAACAGCCTGGATGGAATCTTCAGGGCCTGACATGGATCAGTAAATTGCGCGAGGTTGCGCAATTCCTGAAGCAATTCCACGCGCTCCGGAAAGATTTCACCAATCTTTCGTCGGAACATAGCCCGCTGCTCGACAAAGTCTTTCAGGCGCTCGTTCGCCTTTATCTTGTCTCGGTCCGGCGCCTGTCCCGTGGAACAGGGCTTGAGTTGATTTTACAGGCGAGACATATTGAGAAAATCGTTTCCGGGCTCATCGAGAAAGAAGTTGCGGATAAAACGGCCCGGTCCGTCATCCGGGCTTCGCTGATCACCTTGTTGAGTACTGAGACAATCACCAGTACTATTCAGAGGGTGGCCGGACTCTTTGACGGTCTGCAAGGCAAGCTGATTGACCGGCAAGAGCTCATGGACAAGGTACTTAAGGGGCAGGAGGACAAGTGGAGTAAACTTTTACCTGCTGCCGGCAAGGTCAGCCGGGCGGAGGCCGCTCAAGCTGCGGGGGAGGCTGCGCAGACCTATCTGGCAAATAATGGCAATCCACCAGGGAAGCCGGAAGACAAGATCGTAGCAAAGGATATTTTGGTCGACGGGGCCTCTTTGGAAGGACTCGCGGAAGAGGCCATGCGCGAAAAGGGAGAAAAGATGCAGAAATCCCTGACAGCGACGGCCCACCGAATTTTGAGGGCCATTCTTGAAACGACAAGCATGACTCATGAGCAGATTGAAGAGGTTATGACGGATTTGACAAATTGTTTTGATAAGGAAACAGGCGAACTTATAGACCGCGATAAGTACAGGACCACCTTAAATCGGTTAGTAGGAGATCAAGATTCTGAGTTGAATGCCTATATCCGGGACGTTCTGGCCACTCGGATCGATCAGCTTCGTGTCATGGGCCAATCAGCCCTTGGGCATACCGAAGGTTTTGATACCTTTGTGAGAGAGTCCCTGGCGCTTGTGAATTTGGCTTACATGATGAGTTATGGCCGTTCGGATGCTGAGGCCTACCGCGGGGTCCAGAGTCTCACCGCTGCGGCGGCCACAGGCTATGGCATCGCAAACTTTGGGACGGGGGAGGGAAAGACCAAGACATCGGCCATGGTCCTGGTGGTTCACTTTTTGCGGAGCCCCAAGGACCGGCCGGTGATGCATATCGTGTCCCAGGATCGATTTGCCCAGGATAATCTCGGTGAAATTCATCCGATTTTATCTTATCTGGGTATTGGGCATGACCGCCTGAGCCGCTCCGATGATAACAATAAAAAATCCGGGATGCTTCAACATGACGGCATCGTCTACACCAGTGTCAGCACCTTTGTCTTCGAGTTTTTGACGGATAGGGCCAAATCAAAAGGCGAGCATGTCTTTCCTTATGATGAGGCGGAGGTCAACCCACTTCCTTTTATTATGAACATGGATGAGGTTGACAGTATTGCTATTGACCAGTCCCTGAACGCCTTCATCATCGCAAGCGCGGCGCAGCAGGCTCCTACCCAGGAGTATGCCTTGAAGTCTATCTGCGACGAAATCGCATCCTTCATGGTGCGCGGGAACCTGATTATGCGTGTCTCTGACAAGCGGCTCCAGGAAATCCGGCAGAGTGCGAAAGACGGCGAGGACCTCGGCCGTCAGGTTCTGGCGTTCGTTTCGGATTCGGGGCAGACCCACCTGACCCAGCAGGGAAAGCGCTATGTGCGCGAAGTCGTTGCTCAGGCCGTCACCGAGTACGGCTTCAAGAAACCCTATCAGGGTGATCTCGAAGATCCGGCCAATGACTGGCTTTGGAAACAGATTGGGAATGCGTTCGGGCCGCACACGGGCCAGTACGCCGCCAATCGGAATGTCAGCATCAGCTCAAACGGCGAAGTCAAAAATATCGACCAGGCTACAGGCAGCCATCAAAACACAAAAACAGCAGACGGTGTCCATCAAGCCATTGAGGTGGCGTTATCGAAGCTCTTTCCAAATCAGGGGATCACGGTCTCGAGTGACCACAGCCAGACCACGGACCGGATCACGTTCCGACAATTCATCGAACTTTTGGCCGCGACCACGAAAGTGGAGCACGGGGGTCGGAAGGTCCGGGTGAGGCAGTTGAGCGGTTATTCCGGGACCGCCCAGGAGGTCAGCAAGAACCTCAAAGAGGACCTGGGACTTCCCGGCGAGAACAAGCCGGTCGTTACGATTCCTTCGTTTGCTCCCAAGGTGCGGGACAGCCACGCGACGTGGTACATTAACAGGTGGAGCGACGCCATGAAAAATCACAAGCTCGAATTCATCAATATAAGAATTCGCCGAGGCGGCGCGCCCAAGATCATGAAGTTTGAACATGGCAATACGGCTGCTGCAGTCCGTCAGTGGATGAAGCGCGATCATGCCAGGGCCCTTGAGCGGGTGAGACTCGATTCGGGATACAAACAATTATCTGACGCTCAAATTCTCAGTAAAATCGAGGAAGAATGGGCCACGGATAAGCTGAGCCCTCAAGCATTCGACGTGATTCGATCGAAGATGGAGCGTGGATTGCAGCTCAGCACGGATGAGGAATTGCTGCTTGCGAAGTTTTGGCTCCTCACCCTGGATGAATTCCAAATTTACATGTATGACGGAACCGAGTCGTTCGCACAGGAGAAGAAAATCCTCGACCGTGACGGCGGGGAAGCCAATGCCCTGACGATCGGGACCAATATCCTCGGCCGCGGAAAGGATTTCAAGCTGCTTGACCAGAATCAATTAATGGAGCTCTTAGAATTACTCTTGACACCAGAAGAATTTGAAAAATTGGCTCATTCCGTTGGTGAGGCATTTAAAAAGCTCAAAGACAAAGATTTGAGAACAAGTGTCGGGGAAGGCGAGGGCGATCCTCGAAATGATAATACTGAAAAGTTTAAGAAGATAGAGAAACTTCTGACCGAACATATTACAGACGCCTTTCAGGAAATAATTAAAACCAAGGAAGGAAATGGCCGTGTCAATTTGGTGCGGATACGTGATGCATTCTTGGCCCGGGCGTACGGATACCAGATGTTCCGGGAAGTGGCTAAATCCGCTCGTTCCGACACCCAGTCGCGGGGCCGAGCAGGCCGCCAGTTTGATATCGGCGCGGACTTTGAGTTCATGGTTTTTGAAGATGCGGATCAATTAAACGAGGAGTCGGAGGAGATCAGTTCGTCGCGGAAAAGCTTTGACGAGGGATTTCCGCATCTGGATTACAACTCCAGCCGCTGGATCAATCGCTTTTTGAATCAGCCGCCTGCCAAGGGCGGAGCGCAAACCCTTACCCGGCTGCTTTTTGTGGCTGCGCCTCTTGCGATTTTTGGGATCGTCGTGGGGCTAGCGGCTCCGCCGGTTGCGGCCACTCTGGCTGCACTGATCGCATTTGCGCCCGGTCTTTTCGCGATCATGACTTTGAGAAGGGACTCACTCGTTCATCCCGAGCACGGCGTTGTGAAAAAAATCACTTTGTCATCATTCATCAAAGACCGCATCAGCCGTAAGGCCTTCTTCTTTACGAACGCTCATCAGCTGACGGTGGCGGGCCTTTCGGTGATGGGTGCCATTGCAGCGGGAGTGCTGGTCTTTGCCCTTGGCGCGGGTCTTGTTTCCGTGATCGCTGGCGGTGCGGTCCTGGCCCTGGTTTATTCCTCCTTTGTCCTGCGAAGCTGGGCTGCAAATCTGAATTTGGGTTTCATAAGCCGCATGATACAAACGCCGGGAGAAAAGATGGACCGTCGATTCTACGGTATCCTGACTCAAACACAATATAATAAGATAGGAAAACTGGATACCAAGGCTGTCGCCGAGATGGACCGTTTCAAAGCCATCAGCCAGGAAGGACATGAATGGTTCTACAGCCAGCAGCGCAGTTACCAGAATCGTTTTGATGCGTTCCTCGAGAGTTTCTTAAGCCCCTTCATTGCAGGGGCCAACCGGCTGGATTGGACGAAGAAAGATGACCAAGAAGGGAAAGCGGAGAATGCTCCGGGTGCTCTGGGTAAAGTCTTGAATGGGATTTTTGGAAAAAGACTTCAAACTGCACCGGTTTACGAAGCATCGATGATTGTTGCTGCGGCTTTTGCCCTTCCTTTGCTTGTGCCTTTCGGCGGGTTGATCGCGCTGGCCCTGGTTGGGGGATACTTTGTGGGCAAAAATTATAAGCGTCTGGTTCAGCGTTCCATCGTGCCTATTCAATACATTCACGCCTATTTGGACAGGATTTTCTATGATTATGAAGCGGCCATGGTCCAATACGAAAAGCGTTATTTCGAGCTCTTGAAAAAGAAGACTCCCACGGAAATCCAGAAGGCCGTGCATCAGAAAATGAAAAAAGAAGGCCTGGACCAAAAGCAAGCCTATGACAGTGTCATCAATGAATTGAACGCCGAAACGAACGATCTTCTGAATCATCCTCCGGCTTTTGAGCTGAGGGACAAAGTCGCCTGCTATGACCCTGCGGCCAAGCGCTTCGGGGGACTCCGGCCCAAGAAGAGCACGCTCATCGATTTTGATCTCACGCTGCCGAAGCCGGTTCCCCAGGTAAGCGCGCAGTCCGGCGAATACGCAAAATTGGTTCGGCAGGCCAAAGCCGATTTTAAAGCACTGCGCGATCAGGTCGAGAACCTGCGCCGGGACCTGGAATCTCAAGATTTGACGAAGTTAATCACGCCTGAAATACTGCGGCATCTTCATGGCATGGTCCGCAGCGAATTTATCGAGCGGGCGCAAAAAGCTCAAAATGAGTTTTATGATCAGCGGATCAATATTTTGGGCTTGGTCGTGGGGATTCCTCTCATGCTGGCCGCTGGGTCTCTGGGATGGCTGGTCGGACGGAGCACCTGGCTTTCGAAATACGTGCAGAAGTGGCTCAAGGCCGAGCCGGGATTTTTCAGCTGGGCCCGTGCAGTCATGATGCATAAGTGGCTCAAGGGCTGGATTGGATCCTATGTGGGACTGCTCGTATTAAATTATCTGGATATGAACCTGAATTTGGCGGACTGGATGGCGCGCAAAATGGCGGAAGACGCGGTTTTCATCGGCCGCAACGCGCGCTTTGACGCCATTCATGGCAAACGCGATGACCTGGCCATGAATGCCATACTGAGCGGATTTGTAGGAAATGTCCTTGCGCCCGTGGCGGAAAAGGAAAGCGAAAAAAGGACGCCGCGCAGCACCACAGAGGCCCCCTCGAAATTGAAATGGTATCAAGACCCTTATTCCCGCGTGCAGGTTTATACGGAGGATGATTCCCGGTTGAGGAACGGAGAGGCGGCCGAACTTGTGGCGACCCAGGACGATCATCACGTGCAGATCCAGAGGGTGGAGGAGGTATCCGAGCCGGAGCGGCCGGACGTGGACATTCAGCTTTCCAGGGAACGGGTGCTGGGCAGGGACGCGGGCGCCATGGATACGGGTTTTGCCCCGGTTCCGAAGCTCGAGAAGACAAGGACAAATTATGATGCGGAGGCCACCCGGGAGGTCAGGATTTTTACAGGAAGTGAGCAACGTCTTGATGGCGGTAAGGTAAGGCTTCCTTTTGGGTTCGACTGTAGCGAAACGGATTGCAAAAAGAACGCGTCCATCGAGCTTCCGGCGCAACTTGCCGAGCAAGTGAAAAAAGACCCCAGGATTTTGGAGGATCTTGTCCGGGGCCGTGTGGGGATCGTCAAAATCGGAAACGAGTATTTCCTCGGCGGATCTGACAAGGAAGGTTATCATCTGGTGAATTTGGGGAGCGAAATCAATATGCGGACCCTGCGGGTCATTCAAGGCCTCAGGCACGATGCCCGGCTGGTTCGCATGGATGCCGGCGGCCGCATCTTTGTAGGCCGTGAGGAGGATATTCATTTTGACGGAGGGGAAAGCCAAATCGAGAATTTGGGTAAAGGTTCTGTGTTTATTGCCGGTTCGGACGGGATTTGGATCGTCGAAAATGTGAAAATAGGCGAGCAGGTCGTGATTGAAAGCAGCCGTTTGCAATCAACCGAGAATTGCCAAATTGAGAGAGGGGCCCAAGTGCGTCATTCTTCGCTAAGGGCCTCAAAAATCAATATTGGAAAACGGACCGTGGTGGACCAGGTTATGGATTCGCGGAAAACAGAGTTCACGCTTCCTGCCAATGCCCAGGTCGTCGGCGTGACAGGGACGAGCGGCTCGATGGATACCGGGGAGGTTAAGGAAAGCGAGAAGTTTTTTGGAGTTGTGAATGAAACAGGGGAGTTGCTGCCAGTCGAGTCAGGCGAACCGGAAACCTATTATGTATTCAACCGCGGACTCATGGGCCGAATGGACCGGCTGCTCCGGAGCCTTCATCTCATCATTGATCCTGCGCGCAAAGCGCTGGATATTGCAGAGCTGCATCACGATGCTGTGATGACGCTGGAGCAGGAATCCGGCATGTCACCCGACGACCTTGCGGCGCTCGGTCCGCATGCTGCGGAACTGATCGGTGCGCGGTCTGAAAAAGCGGGTTGGCCTGAAGTTCTGACGCGGACCGCCTATCGCACCGTCCAAGCTAGTGTTGTTGTGGCAAGCCTCCTGTCGCTTATCGGACTGATTGTGGCGGCCTGTTTCAGTGTCGTTGGCTGGCCTGTGGTGATCGCTGCGGTTATTGCGGCGGCTGGGGTGAATGGCCTTGTCTGGCTGGAACATCGCGTCCAGGCGGTCAATAACCTGATTCGGAATCATTTTGAAGGTTCCGCGCTCCGGGAACTTTCGACGATCATGTTGCATCGCCAGGTTCCCAAACAGGCTAGGATCGCTATGATACTTCTTTATCATCAACTTCGCGTTCGCAGTGAACAACCCTTAACCCCAAATCAAGCGGCGCAACAAATTCTCCGGTCCGGGATGTCGGTCCTGGGAGTCGGATTTGCCGCGCAGCAGCAGAATGAAAACCGGTATTCGGTCAAATTCCGTAAATATCAGGAAACGGTTAGGGCAGTGCGAGACTCCATGGATCAGAAGGTGAGCGCGGAGCTCTCCGCCAAAATTCTGCGGCGTGTGGCGATACCGGTTTTCGCAAAGGACAAGATGAAATTAGCCCGGATCTTAGGCGGCGCGGTCCATCGGTTGGATAAGACGGCGGAAGGTTATCCTTCGTATCAGCCGCTTTTGATTTCTGCTATGTATGAAACCGTGGTTTATAAGAGCTGGAAGGACAAGATCCGCGGGTGGTTCAAGAACCAGACTGTTATGAGGGTTGTCCAGGGGGCGCTGACCGTGATGGTCGGGGCTGCAGTCCTATGGACCCTGCCGATGCTCCTGCCTGAAATCGGCGCGATCGTGATCCTGAAATTGGGATTCGCGACGCTCCATGCCAGTGTCTTTATTACGTTGCTGAAGGGGTGGCTCATCATGGCAACCCTGCAATCCGTTTTGCGCAGAGCCGATTCGATCCTTGCGAGCGACGAAGCCCAGAAGAAAGCTCTTGAGGAGGCCCGGATCCAGGGATATGGAAGGATGAGCATGCTATGGAAACGACTTAAAACGAACCGGATGATGTCCAGGCTGTTCTCCTACAAGCTCTTCAGTTATGACGCAATCAAAATGACCGGATGGTACAAACTACCGGGATGGATTTCCGACCGGTTGGCCGCGTGGGCCGGAGGGGATGCTGAAACGCTTTTACGGCGGGCGCTTGGCGGGCTTGGACACGGCATGGGGCAGAATTACTGGCGGGAGGGATTGATGGTTGCTCATGCCCGGTTGCTGGAAATAGAAGCCTCGAACGTGTCCGAAGAAGTTAAGGCAAAGGCGCGAAGCGATTTTCAAAAGCTTGCCCGGTTCGTGACGGAAAGGCGGCACAACCTAAATTGGGATGATGCCAAACACAGCGATGACACTTACCGAGAATTTGATAATTTATTCAAAACTTTCGATCCGCTGCTTCTGGATGCATGGCACAGCGCGCGCAAGCACGAGCGTGAGTGGTCGATTGAGGAGTTCTTTGTCGCCAATAGCAACGATGAAGAGGTCGTGCATGCTTTGGCTCGCCTCGCGTCCTGTACGGCCCGCAAGGTCGACATGACAAGAAATCTTAAGCAGCGCGAAGCCATTGAAGCCATCAAAAAAGATCTTTGGGATCCCTTCCTGGCCCTGAAACAAAAACTGGACAGCGGCCGGGCGAGTGAGATCACCGAGGATGAAAGGGCCCTTGCGCAGGAAACGCTCGGTAAACTTCTTGCGGAATTCAACCTGGGCGCAGAGCCTGGGAAGGAGCTGACCGTAGGAGACCTGTTTGAGGGTGAATATGATCCTTCAGTAGCGCGTCAGGACCGTCTGATGGTCCCGGTCTTCCATCACGGCAAATACTATACCCTGGGATTGGTCCTCAATATAGGCACTTTGGCTGAGGTGTCCGATATTCCCTTTGTGAGAAATCAATTGCTGCGCGCTCAGGCAAACCGTACCCTGCTTGAATCGAATCCGCAGGGCTTTGAAGAACTCTACCTGCGGGCGCGTCAGGACTATCTTAAAAAAATGGGCAAGCCGGCGGATGCCATGGGCATTACCTTTATCGTGGAGACAAAAACAGCCAAGCGTCTCGCCCTGAAGCATTATGCCAAGGGGCAGCTTCACGACGATGCATTCTCGGGAACCCGGACCTTTAACGCGGGCACTATTTATGAAAAAGGCTACTTTGCCTCGATCGATATTTCGGTGCTGAGAAAGGAATATGCCAAGGGATCGAATAGTCACGAGGTGCAGCACTTTATTCATCCCAATGCATCTGGCCGAGATATGGAAACCAATATCATTGAAGAATTCATCAACTATATGTTTCAGGAGGACGCCGACACCTTTGATGTGGATTCCGGGTCTTTATACGATCTGGAAAAGATCGTCGAAGAAAAAATTGAGCAGTACCTCCGGTACAATGAAGGCGACAAGCTGATGGATCATTTTACGCAGGATGAATATGTCAAGGCCAAGGTCCGCGCCCAGAACGCTTTGAAATCCGTGCTTGCGTTCCGGATGGTGCTTCGCGAAATCCTCGCCCAAAGGCAAGTGCTGGACCCGGAGGCCATGGCGAAAAGGCTCGTCAATCTGTTCCTCTGGAATGCCCGGTCCTTTGATGATCTGCTGGCGATTCAATCCGTGATCCAGGACCGGGGCCGCGCCGTGGAATTTGTCAACCTCCTTGCGGAGATGGGTGTGCTGGGGGAGGGCCGCGAGGATTTTCTTTATAACGCAGACGAGATCGCAACGGACAAGGCTACCGTGAATGCCGCACTTGAGCGACGTCTCCAGGCCCAGCTTATCGAAGATTATCAACGTCAAGGCGTCGCGGCGGCTCATAGCCGCTTGCGGCAGCATCTTAGGTCCGTCCAAAAGGCATTCGAGCGTGAAAAGGAACTGATGAATTTAGGTATCGATCATTATAAGCATCAAATCATGATGTATGAGCGCCAGGGCAAGGACACGACGGAATTAGAAAGCAAACTGAAACAGGCCGAGCAGGAGCTCAAGAACTTCGAAGAGGCACATAAGAAGTTGATGAGTTCGCTTCAGAAGAGTCTGATGGATGGCATGTTCGGTACAGCGGCATTCAGAAAAGACGTGCTGGATATGGGGCAAAACTTCAGGCAGAAGAAGGAGGAGTTCCTGAAGAGCTTTGGCGAGAAGGTGGCGCTGCACCGGAAGGATCCCTCGAAGGACGATCTGTTTAAATTTTTGGGCAAGGAGCTGCCGCTTTTGGCTGAGACGGCGCGCAAAGGCCTGGTGGGTTTTCAAGATCAGCCGGAAGCGGAGATCGATAAGGTCCTTGCGGAGATTCAAAGGGATTGGATAGAGGCGCTTCACCTTTCTCTCATGCATGATCTCGTGAAGGCGGATTCCCTGAAGGCCTATGGACGGATGGAGCGGGAATTTTACCGGATGTATGAGATCATTACGAGCGAATCCGAGAAGAAGATGCGCTGGCTGGATCCGATTTCGGTCCAGGACCACCGGCGGGCCAAGCTCTACGAAATTAACCCTTCAAGTATTGCCCGCTACGGTTTTGCTTTCAAATTCATGAATGACTCGCTGGAGCGTATCCTGCTCGGGCAGGACCAGGATGTGGATACGGATCGGCGGATTCAGATGGCGGACCGTTTCAGGCTGCAGGTGGAAGCTGAGGCCAAAAAGAAAGAGCCCAAACAGCATCCCCAGATCCATCTTTGGGAGGAATTCGGGGCGCGCTATCTGCAGGCCCTTTTCTGGAACCATACGAAACGGCCCGGGGTTGAAAAATTTATCAACACCACTCTGAAGGATGCAAAACACCGGGCCCTTGGCGATCACACCACAAAACGCGTGGTAGACCGCAAGAACGGAGTTTATTTATCCGAGCTCACTACGGAGCGTGTAGAACTGGCTGATTTGATGATGCAGGCCCAATTGGATTATGAGTTGATGGTCCAGTGGACCTCCGCGAATAAGAAACTGATTACGACCGGCATGCGTTCCGTGGGAACGGAAAGCTTCGGGAAGGACGGTTTCTTCCGTCTGCTTCATAATCACCCGACCCACCGAAAAGGCGGGGTTGTCGATATCCAGACCGTGCCGAGTTTGACGGATCCGAACTGTGACGGCGTGCTGCAGCTTGTGACGGGCGGCAAGGCCTATATTGTCAGCGAATACGGAGTGACCCGTTTCTATTTGGATACAACGGTGGATACGCAGGGACTCGGGGAAGTGGTCTTTGATGACGGCATGCCGTATAGTTTTGAGGAGGCCTCTAAAAAAGCGGATGAGCGCGCCAAGAGTCAGAAGGGGTACAGTTTCGGATATCAGCATCAGGAGCCCGGGAAACCCGAGGTCAAGGTGAGGGTTGACTTCGTGCCCTGGCAGGCCATTGTACGTGCTGCTCAGCGTCCGGGCGGCATGGCCGCCGTCCATAGCTTTATGCCGTTTGTCATCTGCACCGATCCGGCAGCGCTGCGCCACTTGAGCAAAAAACTGGAAGCCTTTAAAGTGCCTGCTGCGCGCTCGGAAATTCGTTTAACTGAAGCGCCCGCACGTGCTGAACTTAAACAGGAGATGATTGAACAGAGACTTGATATTCGTATGCTGCTGACGAAGGTTTTGGGAGGACAGGTTGATTGGATTTCCTTGCTCCCCGAACAGGGTTTCATGCCGGCTCCGTCCTTGCCGATTCAACCGCGTGAATTTGCCGGAGCCAATGCTCTCTTGCTGCCCGGGTCGCAGCAGGGGATACCTGGATTGTCGATTCCGCAGGTTCAGGGTTTGCAATTGCCTGGGATTACAGATCGGGATGTCGAGATTCGAGATAGAGACTTAAAAATTTACACGGATCGTTTCGGTAAGGCGATGCCGGCTTTGGAGAGCATGCCTGTACTATCCGAAACGAGTGTTGCAGATGCGGTTCAGGACAGGGAAACAATATTCGAGAAAGCATTGCCTGCGGCAAGGGACATGGCGCAGGAGTTTTGGCGAGCGATTGTGAATCATAAGGATATGCTGGGACGTTCTGAGGTCATGCCGGCGATTCCGGTCGATTTCAGCAATTCATCGAATCCGAGATTTAGAAATAATGAATGGGCATATATGGACCATGACACAGGCCGAATGGCTGTGAATGCTGACAAGTTTGCAGGGATCACGGATTCGAAAATTATTGCCGAAATGCTCGCGATAGCCATGTTCCATGAAAGTATTCATGCGACGTACCATGGCGATAATTATTATTTTACGGATCAGGGGAGACTCCTTGCCGAGGCGCAGGCCCATGCGATCACCGCGGCAGCGATGAAGCTTGCTGACGCTGACCGGTTGCGCCGTGGAGAAACTGCAAAGTATGCGGGGCAGATCGAGAACATGGTCGCCTGGGTCAGGCTCATGTTGGATGCCCAGAGACCTGAAAAAGTTCCGCCGGACGTGTTGCAGATCATTGAAAGCATCATCCGTCCGTCTGCCAAGGGCCTCGGCCCCAACGAAATTCTGATCAATTCACTGATGCAGGAAGTCTATGCGATCAGTGATCCCAGATTCAATAGCCAGCCCGGAGTCATACCGATCGAAGGTATCAAAGATCTCGAATGGAGAATACCGAAGTTTTTGAGCGAGAAAAATACGGAGCGACGAGTCTTTGTGGTATCGGAACAGGAATATCATCGTTTACAGCTTCAAAAGCCGTTAGAAAAGCTTAAAAACCATGGGTATGCTGTCTTTATATTCAACGATGAAGAGATCCAAGCGATCTTCGGCGACAGAACCGTGGGCGCCATCTATCAGTTAGCCCGGCTTGCCGCAACGCTCGGCAAAACCGAATTCGTGAACTTGATGAAAATGTACAGAATTGATCCTTATGACCGAAGAGGATTTTTCTCTGTCGCTGCATGTTTCGAAAGCCAGGTTATTAAGTCCCTGATCCATGAAATAGAATCCCGACAGCAAGTCGCGGTAGCGGCGTAATCGTCCAGCCTAGAAGTGTCTTTATATTTTATAAAGCCTTCATGTTCAGCAAACAAGCCACAGGCTAGTGACGCAAACGACCTTCATAAAAGCAAAAGAGGATTGAACCCCTAAATTTTCCACGGCATAGCTTAAAAAGCGTCATAGCTCTACTATTGACTCCAACCACATGCCACAAATCTTTCACGTGCTCTGCGAACTCATGATCGGAAAGGAATGGATCAAGAAGATAGTCAAATGAGGTTTTTCTAAAGGTGATCTAATCTTAAAAGAAGCATAGCGCGCAAGAGTGCTCGATAATCAAAAGAGGTTGGCGGGAGAGCTAAATTTAATGCCGGAAATACTCCGACAATTCCTCAAAAGAACGGCTTTGACTTACTCGGAAAGGCTCTCTTCAGAGATGCTAGACGTCCTATAATGTATCTTATGTAAAGCAGCGTATAGGGAGAGAAAATTCAACAAGAGCTCATGGAATTATGCTGGGAGAAGGTTTTTGACAACCTCCTGGATGCGCCGGCCATCGGCTTTTCCCTGGACTGCAGGCATGAGCACCTTCATCAGTTTTCCAATTTCCGCCTGGGTTTTTGCTCCGGACGCTGCCATAGCCTTTTGAACCTCTGCCACAATCTCTTCATCAGTGAGCTGTTTGGGGAGATAGGATGCGAGGATTTTTAATTCCGCTTTTTCTTTTTCCGCTAAATCCATACGTCCGGCTTTTTCGAAGCTCTCAAGACTCTCGCGGCGTTGTTTTGCCTGTCTGGCCAGAACGCTCAGGACGTCACTATCTTCCGCTTTTTCCTTTTTAGACTGAATGAGGTAGTATGCAACGGCACTTTTAAGCATTCTGAGTGCTGAAACTTTGACAGCATCTCTGGCTTTCATCGCTTCGACAACATCTTTTTCAATTTTTTCCATAAGAGTCATCTGGATTTTCTCCTTCTCAGGTTGCAATTTATAAAATATTATTGACGGTTTAAAAGGGAACAGCTCTCCCCTACTTCAGATACCTGCCTAAAAATCGGCGCGCATTTTACCAATCTTTTTCCACAAGCGGCTGATTTTTGTTAACGGGTGGGCGTCGAAGATTTTGAAGCTCTTTTTCCGATTCTTTGAGAGCATCCAGAAGGTTCAGGGCGTTTTCCTTGCTCATTTGTCCTTGCAGGGGCTGGCTTTGCCGGGCTTGGCGTTTTTCCTGATCCGGTTTTTCCTCTCCTTGCTGTGCCTGCTTCATTTGTTCCTGTTGCTCCCGCTCCTTTTGTTCCTGCTCTTTCTGCTGCTGGGACTGTTGTTTCTGATCTTTTTGTTGCTCATTTTGCTGGTCTTGACCTTGCGACGGCTCTTTTTCCTGACCTTGCTGGTCTTGATCCTTGGACTGCTGCGATGGCTGTTCGTCTTGATTTTGGTTTTCTTGCTGTTGATCTTGACCCTGGCTCTGATCCTGCTTATCCTGCTGGCCCTGTCCCTGGTTTTCTTTATTCTGCTGATCTTGGCCTTGCTGCTGATTCTGCTTATTCTGCTGGCCCTGTCCCTGGTTTTCTTTATTCTTCTGACCCTGTCCTTGCTGCTGATCCTGTTTGTTTTGCTGGGAGTTTTGCTGCTGAGGCTGTTTTTTCTGATTTTCCTTTTTTCGTTCCTGGTCTTTTTTCTCAAACTTGCTCTTCTGTTTTTGAAGGAATTCCAGGTTGTATTTGGCATCTTTGTCCGTGGGTTCTAGTTCGAGGACTTTTTTATAGGACTCGATCGCTTTTTCGAAATTTCCAAGTCTGTATTGCGTGTTCCCGTAGTTATAAAGAGCTTGCGTTTTCAATTTCGGATCTTGAGTCTTTGCCGCGGAACTTTCCAGGTCCTTTGCGGATTCCTGGTATGAATTTACTTTATAAAGCGTGGTCCCGAGATTGTAGAGGACTTCCGGGGCATCGGGGTTTTTGACCTGAACTTTGCGGTAAGATTCTAGCGCCGATTGAAAACGTTTATTCTCAAAATCGATATTGCCCTTTTTGACGGTATCTTGGGACGTTTCCAGAAAGCCTGAGAAGAGGATAAAAGAGATCAAGCAGGTCAAAAGGGACGTTCCTCGGCGGTCTCGCCGGCGCAACAGCATTTCAACGGCAAGGAGAATGAAAACGATGACAAGAAATCCTTGGTATTGGTCTTCTTTTTCTACAATCATTTTTTCGGCGAATTGCTGCTCGCCCCATCCGCGAATATGTTTGAGAATAAATTCAGTCTCTTTTTCGCCAGGGGTTCCCCGCATATAAATTCCTCCGGTTTCCTTGGCAATCCGTTCAAGCAAGGGCTGGTTGAGTCTGCTGATAACCATTTGGCCGCTTCGGTCTTTTTTGAAACCAGCCCTCTCCCCTTTCTCGTTTTTCAAAGGAATAGGCTCACCCTCCGGAGAACCGAGACCGATGGTGTAGATTCTAACGTTGGCCCGTTTGGCTTCCTCAATCGCTTGATCGATCCCGCCTTCCTGATCTTCTCCATCCGTAAAAAGGATTATGACCTTATATTTGAGCTCCTTTTGCGGAAAGGATTGGATGGCATCATGAATGGACCTGCTCAGTGCGGTTCCGGGATCCGGAATAAAACCGACTTGCACTGCATCGAGAAACAACAAAAATGCGGCATGATCCAGTGTCAACGGTGTCTGAAGAAAGCCGGAACCGGCAAAAGTCACCATCCCGACGCGGTCGCCGTGGAGATTTTGCACAAAAGATTCGATCTCAAATTTGGCTTTTCCCAAACGATTCGGCTTAATGTCCTCGGCAAGCATACTGAGAGAGGTATCGACCATGAAGATCAGGTCAACACCCTTGCGCTGAAGGCTCTTTTTCTCGTCGCCCCATTGGGGCCTCGCAAGCGCCAACACCATAAAGAGCACCGCAAGTGTTATCAAAAGGGTGCGGGTCAGCCCTTCCGCGCTCCGGTAACCTTCCATTAATTTCTGCAACAATGCTTTTTCCTGGATCAGGCGTTGCAATCTTTTTTGCCATAGCTTTTGGGATGCCATGAAAAGTATTAAAACTGCCGGCACCAGCCACAAATAAAAGAAATACTCCGGTTTAAAAAATTGCATCAGGGCACCTGACTTTCTATAAAATAAAAAATCGGGAAGTCAGTGTAGCCCTGAGGGTCCATTGGGAAAATAAAGATATCCATCAGGGCACCTGACTTTCTATAAAATAAAAAATCGGGAAGTCAGTGTAGCCCTGAGGGTCCATTGGGAAAATAAAGATATCCATCAGGGCACCTTCAAAAGAACGGTTCTTTTCAAGAAAATTTCAAACAGGAACAGGATGAGCGCCGGGATCAAAAAAAACGCAAATAATTCATTGTAGCTGCGGTACTCCTTGACCTTGACCTCGCTTTTCTCCAGCTTATTGATCTTTTCATAGATTTCTGAAAGAGCTGCCGAATCGCGAGCACGGAAAAAAAGCCCACCGGTGATATCCGCAATACGCTTCAAAACCGTTTCATCCACATCGACAGTGACCTGCACATACCTTCTTCCGAAAAGCGGGTCATCAACCGGAAAAGGAACCAGCCCGCCTTTTCCAACGCCAATCGTGTAAGTTTTAATGCCGAAACTTTTAGCGAGTTCCGCCGCCGTAATAGGGTCAATGTTTCCCGCATTATTCTCACCATCCGTAATTAAAATGATGACTTTGCTTTTGGCATCGCTGTCTCTTAAACGATTCACCGCCGTAGCAATCCCCATGCCAATAGCCGTTCCATCGTCGATCATACCAACCCGGATGTCTTTAATGAGCTGGATAAGGATGTTGTAATCCATAGTGAGAGGACATTGCGTGAACGCTTTTTTAGCAAAGACAACAAGCCCGATGCGGTCAGATTCTCTACCTTGAATAAATTTGATGGCCTCTTGTTTGGCAACAAAGACACGGTTTTCCGGCTGAAAATCTTCGGCGAGCATGGAGCCTGAGAGATCGAGCGCAATCATAATATCCACGCCGTGCGTTTGGACTTCTTTATCGCTGGAGACATTCGCCGGTCTCGCCAATGCGGTAATCAGAAGCAGAAATACCGCGGTTCGCAGGAATGGCAACAATCCGAAGAGAAACATGCGCCATGTCACGGGACGGTTTTTGACCAGATCGAAAGAAGAGAATGCCAGCTCAAGTTTCTCGCGTCGCTTGGCCCATACCAGGAACAATGGAACGAGTAGCAAGAGGAGAAAAAACGCGGGGCTCCTAAACTCCATGGGAAGCCTCCTCATGGACTGGCTGTGGTACAAGTGCTGATTCCCTGATGATTTCCTCAGACTTTTTGTTGATTTGAAGGATTTCGGGTGCTGTCGGGATCCATTTGGCGAACTTTGCAAGGTCCGCAGCCTCAAGGACATATTGGATCTTTTGAAAAAGTGCCGAATCAAGGTGTTGCGGTCTTAAGGCGCGAAGGATTTCGAGGGTGGTTGATTCTACGGCCAGGATCGTATAGCGTCTTTCGAAATAGGTTTTTAAAATCTCCGAAAGTTTCAAATAATAAATCTTGATAAAACCTCGCTTAAAAAGATCAGACTCAAAAAGTTCATTCAAGCGCATCAAGGCCTCTTCTTCTGCAGTAAGCGGGGATGCTTCCGTATGAGCTAAAGCCTTCTTTTTTCGGAGTATTTTATAAATCCAAAACCCGATCAGTCCCAAAGCAATGACCGCGATTGGGAAAAAGATTTTTTTGAGATGCAAAGGAAGCAACACGACCGATTTGACGTCCCGAATATCCTCCTTGGGGTCCCCCTCCGCAATACTTTTGACCGTGAGAAAAAGTTTCTCGGTTTGAATCGTCTTGACGGGCTGACCGTCTTTATGGTATTGAATGACGACCGGATCAAGGATGAATTCCCCTAAACGGTAGGTTGTGAGTATGAATCTGCGTCCTGTCATCACCTGGCCTTTGTTTTTCGAATGGAGATCTTCGACTTTTTTAATCTCAAGGATGTCCGAGGCCGGGGCGGGAATGCTGGAATGAATCTGGATGTCAGGAGCATGTTCAATAGTGACGGTGTAGGTAACCGGATCGCCGATCGTCAAAAAAGCCTTGTCAACCTCCGATTTTACGCGAATATCATCCGCCGTCGCTGAAAAAACGGGCGGGACGGCAAAACAGCACAAAACAAATAAAAGAAAAGAGACTTTTTTCATTTTCTCTCGCGGCCTTTGAAAAATTTAAACAGCGGCTCGACATAAGAAACATTCGAAGGGATGTCGATGCTATCGATTTGGAGGCGTTTGAAGAGTTTTTCCAGCGCCGATTGACGTGCTTCAGCGGCTTTCCGAAACCGTTCCAGGAATTCTGAAGAGCTTGTGTCTACAAGAATTGTTTTCCCGCTTTCCTGATCCATCAGCTCCACCAGTCCGACTGAGGGGAAATTCTGTTCCAGAGGGTCCCGGAGATGAATCGCAATGACGTCGTGCTTTTGGCTGAGGATTTTCAGGGCTTTTTCATAACCCTCATCCATGAAGTCTGAAATAAAAAAAATCACTGAAGTTCGAGTAAGAACCCGGTAAAGATATTCCATGGCGGCCGCAAGGTGCGTTTTTCTCTTCTGGGGCTGGTAACCTAGAATCTCACGAATCACGCGAAGGGCGTGGTTCCTCCCCTTTTTGACGGGGATGAATTTTTCGACATCCTCCGTGGCAATGAGAAGCCCGGTTTTGTCGTTATTTTTAACCGCGGAGAAGGCGAGAATGGCCGTGATCTCGGCTGCAATTTCAGACTTCAGCTTGGTCGAAGATCCAAAATACTGGGAGCCGGACATATCCACCGCAAAGATGACTGTCAGCTCACGAGTTTCGACGAACTTTTTGACAAAAGCGTGCTGGGATCTTGCCGTCACATTCCAGTCAATGGTCCGTATGTCGTCGCCCGGCACATATTCGCGGACGTCGGCGAATTCGATACCCTGGCCTTTGAAAACAGATTCGTATTCCCCTCCGAAGAGATCATTCACCAGGCGATTTGTCCGAATTTCGATCTTCCGGACTTTTCTGAGAAGCGCGGCTGGGATCATGGAACTTTAGGGAACTTCGACTTGATCAAAGATTTTTTTGACGACGTCGTCCGAGGTCATATCTTCTGCCTCGGCTTCATAGGTGATCAAGACGCGATGGCGGAGAACATCCATGCCGATTTGTTTGACATCGTCCGGAGTGACATAGCCGCGGCCTTGGAGAAATGCATGGGCCTTGGATGCCAGGGTCAACATGATGCTCGCGCGCGGCGAGGCCCCGTACGAAATCAAAGGCTTCAGCTCTTCCAGTTTATAATCCTGGGGATTACGGGTTGCAAAGACAAGATCAAGAATGTAATCTTTGACCTTATCATCAATATAGATCTGGTTCATCAGCTGACGCAGTTCCATGATTTTATTGAGATTCATGACCGGAGAAACCTTGATCGCTCTTCCGGTGGACATGCGTTCCAGGATTTCTTTCTCCTCTTTTTTATTAGGGTAAGTGACCACGAGTTTCAGCATAAACCGGTCGACTTGCGCTTCGGGAAGCGGGTAAGTCCCCTCTTGTTCGATCGGGTTTTGAGTGGCGAGCACAAGAAACGGTACTGGCAAGGGAAATGTTTCATTGCCGATCGTGACCTGTCTTTCCTGCATGGCCTCCAGAAGCGCGCTTTGGACCTTGGAGGGTGCCCGGTTGATTTCATCAGCAAGGATGATATTTGTGAAAATAGGGCCCTTTTTGGTCGAAAAATTGCCATCTTTGGGGTTATAGACCAAAGTGCCAACCACGTCAGCAGGCAGAAGATCCGGAGTAAACTGGATTCTCTGAAAATGGGCCTCGATGGCCTGCGAAAGGGTTCTCACGGAAAGGGTTTTCGCGAGTCCCGGGACCCCTTCGATTAAGATATGGCCATCCGCAAGCAGGGCCATCAAAAGGCGATCGACAAGATATTGTTGCCCGACAATCACTTTTCCGATCTCCCGGGTAAGATCTTTAAGCGGTGCGCTGGCGTCGCGGATCTTTGCATTGACTTCCTGAATCGAACTGTCCATAAGAGTCTCCTTATTTGATGGTCAAAAGTCCGCAATGAACGCGGACAGAATCAAAGCAGTCTTGAATCTTAGATGATAATCTTACCCCGGATATATTGCAAGAGCGCCTGTTGCATCCGGTCCAGATCAAAAGCAGAAATACCTTGCTGGGAAAATCTGAGAGTGTTTAGTTGCTCAAAAAGCTGTGTCACTTCCCGTACTTCGCCGACAGGAAGACTGCTTCCTTTTAAAATCGCAAGAATTTCGGATTCCGTCGCATTTTTTGACATAATATCATAGTATGCGATCACGACATTGCGCAGTTGCGAAGACCACAGGGTCAGTTTTTCTTTCGGCGATGCGGAAGAAACAGCAGCGATGGTTTCCTGGGCCTTTGCATATAACAGCTGCCGGGGATTCGGGGGTAGGGGCTGCTGGGAAGCTTTGCTCTTTAGACTCGCCATCAACAACGCAAGACTGCTGACAAAAATAATAACGAAGATACCCAGGATGCCCCCAATGATCATGTAGCGACTGAACAGGGATGCCTTCACGATTGTGATTTTTTGTTCGGGGATAATCACCGTGGTCCAGGTGGCCGCGCCAGAGCGTCGGAAACGAGCTTGGAAGGTTCGGATGACAGCGGCGCCTTCTTCAACGGGTTGAAACTCATAGGTAATCGTTTGCCTGGAAATATTCCCGGATTCCTGGGAGCGACTTTGTTTGAGTGAAGTCAGATTCAATAAGCCGGGCTCTGGGGATGATATTTCATAAGAACCCTCCGACGGCGACCACTCGAAATGAAGTTTGAGAACCACGGGTTTATCAAACGAACTCGTCTCAGACGGCAATTCCATTTTGAGTTCCGGGATTGCCCACAGAGAGGAAATAAAAAACCCGCAAAAAAAAATCAAGAGAAACGCCACAATCTTTAGTGTTGATTTCATCTTCGAGCTCCTTCCCTTCCTTACAGAAAGCAAAGAACGGGGAATGCCAAGGTGTTGCTAGCCATTCCCCGTTTTTTCATTTCATGACTATTTTTTATTCCTTTTTTTTCTTTTTTTCATCCTCATCGACAACCTCATAATCCGCATCGACTACGCCGTCGTCTTTTTTCTTGTCCGTAGAGTTCTCTGCCGCTCCTTTATTGCCGGTTTTTTTTGCGGCCTCCTCATACATCTTTTGAGCGATGGTATGCGAAGCGGTCGCAAGTTTTTGAGCGGCTTGGTCGAGTTCTTCTTTTGAAGTCTTGGACAGTGCGTCCTTGGCGTCCTTGAGGGCGTCTTCGACACGCTTCTTTTCTTCCTCACTCACTTTATCGCCATGCTCGCGCAACGTTTTTTCAGTGGCGTAGATCAGATTGTCGAGCTGGTTCCGTGCAGTGATAATCTCGTGGTTCTTTTTATCCTCGTCCGCATGGGCTTGTCCTTCCTTGACGAGTTTTTCAACTTCTTCTTTTGAAAGTCCCGAAGAAGATTCGATTCTGATCTTTTGTTCCTTGCCGGTTCCAAGGTCTTTTGCGGAAACATGGACAATACCGTTTGCGTCAATGTCAAAAGTCACTTCGATTTGCGGCACGCCGCGAGGAGCCGGCGGAATGCCTTCCAAGTTGAACAACCCCAGAATGCGGTTATGGGCAGCCATCTCGCGTTCGCCTTGAAGAACTTTTACCGTCACTGCGGTCTGATTATCTGCTGCCGTGGAAAATATTTCAGACTTTCGCGTAGGGATCGTTGTGTTGCGCTCGATCAATTTCGTCATTACCCCGCCTAAAGTTTCAATCCCGAGTGAGAGCGGTGTGACATCCAAAAGCAGGATGTCCTTCACATCGCCCTTCAGCACGCCGCCTTGGATCGCAGCCCCAACCGCCACCACTTCATCCGGGTTGACGCCTTGGTGGGGTACCTTTTTAAAAAGATCTTTGGCCTTTTCGACCACTGCGGGCATACGCGTCTGCCCACCCACCATAATAACTTCATCAATGTCCTCGGGCTTAACACCGGCGTCTTTCATCGCCTGCACACAAGGACCGACAGTTCTTTCGACGAGATCGCTTACCAGTTGCTCGAGCTTAGCCCTGGAGAGTGTCATCAAAAGATGCTTGGGTCCCGACGCATCGGCAGTAACAAATGGCAGATTGATTTCCGTGCTTTGAGCGGTCGAAAGCTCGCATTTGGCCTTTTCCGCGGCTTCCTTTAAACGCTGAATCGCCATCTTGTCTTTGCTGAGATCAATACCGTCGGTTTTTTTGAATTCAGCGATCATCCAGTCAATGATCTTTTGATCAAAATCATCGCCGCCCAAATGTGTGTCACCGTTCGTGGCTTTGACTTCAAACACACCGTCGCCAATTTCAAGGATTGAAATATCGAAAGTCCCGCCGCCCAGGTCGTAAACTGCGATGGTTTCATCTTTCTTTTTATCCAATCCGTAGGCCAGCGCGGCCGCTGTCGGTTCATTGATGATACGAAGTACTTCCAGCCCGGCAATCTGTCCGGCATCTTTCGTCGCTTGACGCTGGGAATCATTAAAATAGGCAGGGACCGTAATCACCGCTTGTTTGATCGGTTCCCCAAGATAGGTTTCCGCATCGGCTTTGAGTTTTTGAAGGACCATCGCCGAGATCTCAGGGGGCGTGAACTCGCGTTTTTCCTGGGGGATATCAAAAACCGCCTCCCCATGTTTTCCTGCTTTGACTTTAAACGGGACCAGTTGCATCTCATGTTTTGTTTCCTCAAAACGACGGCCGATGAACCTTTTTGCGCTAAAGACCGTGTTTTCAGAGTTAGTAACAGCCTGTCGTTTTGCGGTTTGTCCGACAAGTCTTTCCCCTGTTTTTGTGAAAGCAACAACCGAGGGCGTGGTACGATTCCCCTCTTTATTGGCAATAACTTTCGGCTCAGTGCCCTCAATGATGGCCATGCATGAGTTCGTGGTTCCTAAATCAATTCCTAATATTTTTGCCATTGGATAGTCTCCTTTTTAAATTATGTTTAACTCGATTCGTATATTTATTGTCAATTATCGTGCCATTATTATATTTTTTTATCACCTATAAACCATTGAAAACAAACAAGTTAGAAAATCGATTTTTATTTTTTTATTGCAAGGATCTAGGTTGAGTCAAACTGACACGTCGCTGTGTGTCGAAAAAGGCACTCACGAATCAAAAAAGATTGTATTCTTCAATCTTTCGGTAAAGGGTTCGTCGTGAAATACCGAGTTTTTCAGCCGCCAGAGACTTGTTCCCCTTTGTCTCCTGAAGAGCTTTTTTGATAAGGTCTTTTTCAAGGTCTGTAATTTTAATGACACCCTGCGACACGTCGTTGGTTCTACTCAGAAGTTTTCCTTGCCGAATATCTTCTGGGATTTGTTCTGGCGTGAGTTTTACTCCCGAGCTTAAAACAATCATACGTTCAATAATGTTCTTGAGTTCACGAATGTTTCCCGGCCAGTCATACTGCGTCAGTATTTCGAGCGCGTGTTTTTCTATACCTTCGATTTTTTTTGCGTTTGATGAGGCATATTGCCGGATAAAGGCTTCCACAAGCGGGGGGATATCTTCCTTTCTTTCACGAAGCGGAGGCACTTTAAGGTAAATCACATTAATGCGGTAATACAGATCTTCGCGGAATTTTTGTTCATGCACTTCATCGAGCAAAGTTTTGTTGGTTGCCGCAATCAGCCTTACATCGACTTTGATTGTTTTGGTGCCGCCTACGGTTTCGAATTCCCCCTCCTGTAATACGCGAAGCAGCTTTACCTGCGTATCCTTGGATATCTCGCCGATTTCATCAAGGAAAAGACTTCCCATATGCGCTCGCTCAAAACGGCCTTTTTTTCGATCGGTGGCCCCGGTGAAAGCACCTTTTTCATGGCCAAAGAGCTCACTGCTTAAAAGAGTTTCAGTCAAAGCCGCGCAATGAACGGCAATAAAAGGATGCTGTCGTCGCGGGCTCAACTCATGAATGCGCCGGGCGATAAGTTCCTTGCCAGTGCCGCTCTCCCCCTCAATCAATACGGAGGCATTGGATTGAGCGATCTTGTCAACTGTCTTGAGCAGTTCCTTCATTTTTGTGGATTGAGCAATAAGTTTTCCTTGAAAAAAACGTTCATTGAAAAGTTCCTGCTTCAGCTCTTTGTTTTCTTCCTCCAGTTGATGGCTGCTAAAGGCTTTTTTGACAAGGAATTCCAGCTCCTCAAGATTCACCGGTTTGGTCAAATAATAAAAAGCCCCCTTTTTCATGGCTTTGACCGCATCGTCCACCGATCCATAGGCCGTTAACAAAATGACTTTGGCTGAAGACGATTCTGATTTCAGATTTTCAAGTAACGTGACTCCATCCATTTCCGGCATGCGGATATCCGAGATGACAAGATCAGGGCTCTCTTTTTTGAAGAGCTCCAAAGCCTCAACGCCATTGGCCGCGGTGATCACATCATAGTCCAAGGCCTGCAGAAATTGGGTCAGACCTTTTCTCGAATTTGCTTCATCCTCAACGAGCAGAATTCTTTCAAACATGATGCAGTTATCCTTCCCTGGAAGTTTTATAATGCGGCAACTGAAGTTGGGGCTCACGGATTGGAAGAAGAACCTTGAACGTGGTTCCCTTGCCTTTTTTGCTTGTCACTTCAATCTTTCCACCGTGCTCGGTGATTGCGTCATAAACCATCATCAGGCCGAGTCCGGCCCCTTCAGCTTTCGTGGTGTAATAAATATCAAAAATCATTGGGATGTCTTTTTCATCAATACCGCATCCGGTATCTGTGATGGTGACGATGGCGCAAGACGGTTTGTGTGTGATGGAGACCTTGAGAGCCCCGCCCTCCGGCATGGCTTCCATGGCATTCTTTATCAAGTTCATGAATGCGTAGTAAAGGCGTTCGCGATCCAGCAGAAAAACCGGCAGGGCAAGGTCCTTGGAGAATTTCACTTTAATTTTTTGTGCGTCGAGTTGAGGTTTTAAAAAAGAAACAGCATCAGTGAGAATTTCGTTGAGATCATCGAGGTGGAACCGAAGAGGAGGCTTTCGCGTGGCCTTAAGAAAATTTCGGATGATCCGGTCAAGACGCCGCGTTTCATCCTGAATGTGATTGAGGGAATTTTCAAGCTCCTGGCGTTTTAAAGTGGGCAAATCCCCGAGTTTTTTTTTCAGGAGCTCGAGATGAATCGTGATAGCATTCAAAGGGTTGCCAATCTCATGGGCAATTCCTCCCGCTAAACGAATCAAACTTTCCATTCGGGAAAGCATCGCCGCTTCGAATTCCTGTTCCGTTCGATGAGTGATGTCCACAAGGAGGAGGAGCGTCGCTTTCTTCCCCCTGTTTTCCTGAGGGATGATCATGACGCGTAGGTGTAATGCCCTGGGGGAGAGAATCTTGAAATCGTTTACTGTCCTGGAATTTACGAAAAGCAAGTGTCCCTTTAAAAATGCAGCAAGAGTGGAATCATAGACTTGATTCCAAAGGGGTTGTCTGGATTGTGTCTGAATGCCACCAAGAACGAGGTTTGCCTTACGGTTTGAAAAGAAAGGAATCCCCTTTAAATCCACCAACACAACTCCTTCGTCAAGGGCTTGACAAACATCTTCGAGCAAAAGATTTTCTTGCGCCGTATCCAGGAGTTTGAGGTAGAGGGACTCCTTTTCGATTTGAGGTAATCGGGACTTCAGTTTTTTGACAAAATCAAGTTTTTCGCTCATGGTTGTATTTGGTTCCCCTGACTTTTTCAATAAACATTTCAAGAAGTTTAGGATCTTTTACTCCCGGGCTTGATTCGACCCCGCTGGCCACATCCACAGCAAAAGGCTGGACTTTTTGAATCGCGTGAAAGACGTTCAGCGGATTCAAACCACCCGCCAAAAATAATTTGTCATGCACATAGGGGTGATCTTCAATCATGCTCCAGTCAAAAGGAATGCCAGTCCCACCTCTTTCGGAATGCGCATAAGTGTCGAAAAGGAAAGCGCTGACATTGTATTCATCAATGCGCTTCAGGCTCATGGCATCCTTAACGTGAAAGGTCTTGATAACCTCATAACCCTTATTCATAAAATATTCGCAATACAGAGCGGTCTCTTCGCCGTGAAACTGAAGGTGCTTTAGAGCCAGCTTTTGAGCGATAGCTTCCACTTCCTTTTTCGGCTGATTACAAAACACTCCCACGAGGTTTTGAAAATCCTTCAGATTTGAAAAGATTTTGGCCGCTTGCTCTGTCGTGATGGCTCGTTTGCTGTTGGGAACGAAAATAAATCCAAGATAATCCGCACCAAGGTCAACGGCAAGCCGGGCATTTTCATAATTAGTATTTCCGCAAATTTTAATACGTGTCATTGGGGCTCGCTCGCAATGGAACTCTCTTTTTTGCCGAGAAGTCGTTGAAGGGTTTTGGCAATGTCCTTCGATTGGATCAGCGCCGAGCCGATAAGAAATGCGTTAGCGCCTAGACTTTTATAGCGGAGGAGCTCCTCATGAGTTTTTAGACCACTTTCCACCACGATGGCGATCCCCTTGGGAACATGCGGGATCAATGTTTGCGCACGATCAGGATCCACGGACAAGGTTTTAAGATCACGATTATTAATGCCAATAATTTTCGCATCGGCATTTAACGCTTTTTTAAGCTCCGCATCAGAATGAACCTCCACCAGAGCGTCCATGCGAAGCTCCTTTCCGAGCGCGATAAGTTCTTTCAGTTCTTCTTCACTCAAGATCGAAGCGATCAAAAGAAACGCATCCGCTTCGAGAATGGCGGTTTCATAAAGCTGGTATCGTTCAAAAATGAAGTCTTTGCGAAGCAACGGCAGGTTTGTGACCTGCCGGACGGTTTTTAGATAGCTGGGTCGTCCTTTGAAAAAGTGAGATTCCGTAAGTACCGAAATGGCGCAAGCTCCCGCATATTCAAAGAGAGTAGCAATCCGAAGCGGTTGAAAATCTTCCCGCAAGACACCTTCAGAAGGCGAAGCCTTTTTGAGCTCTGCAATAATATTAAGACCTCGTTGAGAGATCAAAGCAGATCGAAAAGGACGCGGGTTGGGTCGCTCCATTTTTTCCACAATACGCTGGAGACGCTGAAGCGGCATTCGTTGTTTTAACTCTTCCAGATACTTTTTCTTTTGCAGAAGAATGTCATTCAGAATCATTGGTTTGAGATCTTTCTAAGCTTGGACAACACCCGCAGAGCGCTTCCTGAATCAATGGCTTTTTGTGCGAGCTTTATACCATCGCCAACGGTACGGACTTTTTGACATACCCATAAACCGAAAGCGGCATTCAGCACTATCATGTCGCGCGCAGCGCCACGTTCTTTTCCGGTTAAAATTTTTTCGGCGATGCGCTTGCTTTCCTTAACTGAATTCACTCGCATATCTTTCAAAGATGCACGTCGTAAGCCGTATTTCTCCGGCCGTATCTTGTCATAACTTATATGGTTTGATTTTACACGTGCGACAATCGTGGGTGCGGAAGTTGAAATCTCATCCATGCCGTCTTTGCTGTGGCAGACAAGGCCCGTTTTATGGCCGAGGCGTGAGAGGACTTTCGCGTAAAGAGGAATTAGACGATTTTCTGCAACACCCACCAACTGATAGTCAAGCTTCATGGGATTCACCAAGGGACCGAGCAGATTGAGAATGGTGCGTCGCTTCAGAGAACGTCGCAGAGGTTGCATTTTGGAAAATACAGGATGATGCGCAGGGGCATGAAAATAGCCAAGACCGCAGGTTTGGATGGCACGGATCATTTTTTTTTGACTCGCATCGAGATTGATGCCAAATGATTCCAAAAGATCCGAGCTTCCGGATTTTGAAGTAATGGCACGATTCCCGTGTTTGGCAACTTTGCCGCCTGAACCAGCAATGACAATCGCCGCAAGAGTGGATATGTTGATAGTGCAGCGGCTATCCCCTCCGGTCCCGCAGGTATCCATCAGCGAAGGAATTTTAAACCGAATGGGTTTCTCAATCTGCTGTAATGCCTTCAAACAACCAAGCAATTCTTCCGATGTTTCTCCTTTTGCCGCCATCAAGAGTAAAAGTGTTTTTGCCTGATGAAAGGGAAGTTTTTCCTTAAAAAGCATTTTAAAAATCATTCGAGCATTGAGCAATGAAAAGGATTTCCCTGTCAGAAGTTCGGACAAACGCGAATGAATCCATCCGTAATTTTTTTCACAAGTCATCATGACAGTTTGGAAAGCTTTAAGAAATTTTTTAGAAGTTGCATACCTGATTCTGTCATGACAGATTCAGGATGGAATTGCACACCCCAAGTGGGATGGTCTTTGTGTTTCAGACCCATGATCTCCTGATCTTGGGTCCAGGCAATAATTTCGAGAATATCAGGGAGTGATTTTTTTTCCACTAGTAGTGAATGATAACGCGTGGCAATAAAGGGATTCGGCATTTTGAAAAAAAGCGGATTTTTATCATGAAAGATCCTGGATGTTTTTCCATGCATGATCGTTTCTGCGCGTACGACTTTACCGCCAAAAACATGGCCCAGACATTGGTGTCCCAGACAAACTCCGAGGATCGGCATTTTGCCGCTGAAGGTTCGGATCACATCGCAAGAAATTCCCGCTTCTTTCGGCGTGCAGGGCCCAGGCGAAATGACAATAGTGCGAGGATTCAGCCGTTTAATCTTTGAAATCGATATTTCGTCATTTCTCCACACGCGCGGATCTGCGTTTAATTCTCCGAGATATTGGACAAGGTTGTAAGTGAAGGAATCATAGTTATCAATGACGAGCAACATTAGAAAAGAAGCCTTTCTTCGATTGCTTTTAAAAGCGCCTTGGATTTATTGACCGTTTCTTCATATTCACGGGCAGGATTCGAATCTTTAACAATGCCGGCACCGGCCTGCAAATACATTTTATTTTTGTGTAACATAATCGTACGGATCGTAATGCACATGTCCATATCACCGTCGAAGCCGAAATAACCCAAACATCCCCCATACGGTCCTCGGGTCTCGGGCTCAAGTTCGTTAATGATTTGCATAGCTCGAATTTTGGGAGCGCCCGAAAGTGTTCCCGCCGGAAAAGTTGCACGTAAAAGGTCCATGGCACTTCGTCCGGGCTTTAATCTGCTTTGAACGCGGCTTACAAGATGCATGACGTGTGAATATCGTTCGACAAACGCAAACCTCTCCACTTTGACGGATTTATATTCTGAAACGCGTCCCAGATCGTTTCGTCCGAGATCGACAAGCATCAGGTGTTCGGCCATTTCCTTGGTCGATGCTTTTAGGTGTTTTTCGTATCGCAGATCCTGTCTTTCCGTAGTACCTCTCGGGCGTGTTCCGGCTATAGGGCGAACTTCGGCTAGGCGCTTGGTTTTTTTAACCAACATTTCGGGAGACGATCCGATGAGCCGAAACTGGCCGCTTCGGAAATAGAACATATAAGGCGATGGATTGATCGACCTCAAAGAACGGTACAGCTGAAAATCATTGCCGTGATGAAGTAAATTAAAACGCTGGGAAAGAACCACTTGGATGCAATCGCCGGCTCGTATATATTCCTTGATTCGTTTGACTTTGGCCTCAAAATCTGTTCGAGACATGTTGGGCTGGAGGTGCGGTATGCCCGGATTTTTTTCAGAA
This sequence comes from Candidatus Omnitrophota bacterium, assembly GCA_022711115.1. Lineage (GTDB taxonomy): Bacteria > Omnitrophota > Omnitrophia > Omnitrophales > Aquincolibacteriaceae > JAKLFP01. The sequence continues at coordinate 60,514 of JAKLFP010000002.1, forward strand.
GCGGGCACCTTAAGGGATTTTTGAAGCAACAAGCGATATTTCGACATCCGACGAATGCCGTCCTTGTATGCCGATTCAGGATTTTTAAACCGGTCGACGTTCACAAGAATCACGATCGAAAGTGTTTTGCGATAATGGTCAAACACCACAAAATCTTCTACGCGAAAAAAAATACCCAAAGGAAAACCGGGACCCTTTTTAGGCGTCAATTTGATTTTTTCGAAATAGCGGACATTCTCGTAAGAGAGAAAACCTACGAAACCGCCACGAAATCCTGGGAAAGCCTCGGGGTTGGCGAGATTCCGGGTTTGAAGCTCTTGCTCGATCACATCAAGCAAGACGGCATTTTTAAGAAACTTTCGGTGCCCTTTTTCCGTAATTTGGACACCCCCTTTTGAAGATTCATAGATGGCGGCGGGTTCTATGCCGAGGAACGAAAAACGGCCGATCTTCTCCTCCTGTTCTGCGGATTCCAGCAGAAAGGCATGTTTGGACCTTTTTGAAATTTTGAGAAAACTGGAAACAGGAGTTTCAAGGTCTGCCGGAAAAGTATCGGCCAAAGCGATGATATTACCTTTTGGGACAAAACTTTTAAATGTTTGCAGGTCAGGCGTGATCATTTCTTGTAAGTTTTCTCAGGATCAAAAACTTTTTGTTGCGTTATTCGAATGATATCTCCTCGATCATTCATCTCGTGTACAAAGCATGTCCGGTAACCAAGATGACAAGCTCCTCCCTTTTGCGTCACACGCACAAGCAAAGTGTCTTTGTCACAATCCGTTAGGACTTGCTTCACATCCTGGATGTGGCCCGAGCTTTCACCTTTGACCCAGTATTGATTGCGGGAGCGTGAAAAAAAGACAGTATGTTTCTCCTTGAGGGTTCGCTCTACAGCGGTTTGATCCATGTAAGCAAGCATGAGCACTTCTCCAGATTCAGCATCCTGAATAATTACCGGAAGCAGGCCTTGGGCATTGTACTTGAGATCTTCCATTTAGACGTATTCTCCTTTGGATAATAGAGTTACAGCATTTCCCATCACAAATTTATAAGGTGAATAGTTGAGTATGCCATAATTATGTTCTGTGTCAAGTAGTTACACTTTTAAGGAATCATCTTTATCAGTAGGAAAATTGTGGATCAGGATTATTTTACACAACTTGTATGGTAGAACCACCGTACTCAATACGTTGCCCCTTACGGAGCTTGCATCCCTTGCGCAGTTCGATCCGGCCATCAACTTTCACAAGGGATTGACCGATCGCATATTTGGCCGAACCACCACTCTCACACAAACCTGACACCTTGAGCAGTTTCACAAGCTCGATGAAGTCGTCGGAAAGTTTAAAAGTAATTTCATTCATGCGGACAAAGTTTCGACTTTTTCTCTCTGATCACGGGATCCTTAAGGAAATCATCCAAGGTCGTTTCTTGTTTGTCGATGATACCAAACGGCGTAAGCTCAATGATACGATTGGCCACGGTCTGAACAAATTGATGGTCATGCGATGAGAATAGCAAGGTCCCTTGAAATTTTTCCAGACTCTGGTTGAGCGCCGTAATGGATTCCAAATCTAAATGATTGGTTGGCTCATCCAGGATAAGCACGTTGGCTCCGGAAAGCATCATGCGGGCCAACATGCAGCGTACCCGCTCCCCGCCGGAAAGAACGGAAGCTTTTTTAAGCGATTCTTCACCGGAAAAAAGCATTCGACCTAGAAATCCACGGATAAAATTCTCATCCTTTTCCTTAGAAAACTGGCGGAGCCAGTCGACAAGATCAAGATCGATTTCAAAATATCTACGATTTTCACGCGGGAAATAGGCCCTTTTCGTTGAAATGCCCCATTTGAATTGTCCGTAGTCGGGTTGAAGTTCGCCCGCGAGGATTTGAAAAAGCGTCGATTTCACTCGATCCGAGGGACCGATAAAAGCGATCTTATCCCCCTTAGCGACGCGCAAATCTAAAGCCTTGAACATGAGTTCGCCGTCCAGAGTCTTTTCCAGGTTTTCAATTTCGAGCAGGTCATTGCCGGCCTCCCTTTCAGGTTTAAACAAAATATTGGGATACCGACGGGAAGTGGGACGGATATCCTCAAGTGTCAGTTTTTCCAGCAATTTTTTCCGGGATGTTGCCTGCCGTGATTTAGAAGCATTGGCGCTAAAACGTGCGATAAAGGCCTGTAATTCCTTGCGCTTTTCCTCGATATTTTTATTTGATTCCGACTTTTGCCGCAAGACAAGCTGGCTGGATTCGTACCAAAAGGAATAATTACCCGTATACAATTGTATTTTGCCAAAATCAATATCAGCGATATGCGTGCAGACTCGATCCAAAAAATGCCGGTCATGAGAAACCACAATGGCTGTGTTTTTAAAATCATAAAGAAAATCTTCAAGCCAAAGACATGTCTCAACATCTAAATGATTGGTCGGCTCATCAAGAAGCAGGATGTCCGGGTTCCCGAAAAGCGCCTGGGCAAGAAGAACCCGAACCTTTTGACTTGCCTCAAGTTGCTTCATGGGAACGGCATGGTATCGATGGGAGATTCCCAGATCGCTTAACAGCTTGGATGCTTCCGCTTCAGCATCCCAACCGTGCATCTCGTTGAACTCATGTTCAAGATCGGCCGCACGAAGACCATCTGCGTCTGAAAAATCTTTCTTCGCGTAAATCTCATCCTTTTCACGAATGATGTTGTAGAGCTTTTCGTGCCCCATGATGACGGTGCGAAGCACAGGATATTCGTCGAAAGCGAATTGATCCTGTTTAAGAATAGAAATACGCTCATTTTTCCCAACGGTGATAGTGCCAGCGGTAGATTCCAAACTCCCGGCCAGGATCTTGAGGAAAGTGGATTTGCCGGAGCCGTTGGCCCCAATAAGTCCGTAGCAGTTCCCTGGCGTAAACATGATGTTGACATTCTCGAACAAAATACGCTTTCCGAATTGTAGTGTGATACCGTTTGCAGAAATCATAGATGCCTCACAATTCAAATCTGCTTTTGATGATTCCCTCTGGATATGGAAGGTTTACTGTCAGAACGTCAATCTCAGGGAGGTGAAGTGCCTTTCGAACAAAACAACTACTTGAAAAAACCTTTCGAAGCTTTTAATACATCCACTTGACATTTTGAGCCATTTTCCATTGAGTCGGGAAGGGCGCGCAATATGCGTACACGCGATATTTTTTTATCTAGCGTTTGAGGGTCTTCCCTTTCCGGAAAACAAGGTAATTGTTTTTTGAAATCAAAAAAATCGGCAATCATCATGGATGCTTCCTGCCCCTGTTCAGCGCTTAAGCTTTCCCTTTCTGTGGCGCCGATAATACCAAAGAACTTTTTCTTCGCATTTCTTACAAAAATTTTTTTAACGGAACCCAAAATTACAGTCCCATCATTTTCGTTATAAAAAATTCTTTCTCCGACCTTGACACGTCCGTGGAGGACCGGTCCTTCAAAAACAATGCCGCTCTGGTGAACCGGAAAAAAAATCTTAATCTCCATTTCAAAAGGAGCTGTTAAACCCATGATCTTTTCAGCGATTCTTAGAGATACCGGAGTTCAGTCTTGAACGATTTTATATTTTGTATGGGATTCAATGTCTTGTTGCAAATAAGTGGGAATAGAATTGCCGGTGGCGATTGCTTTTCGTACATTCTGATATGCTTTTTCGTAATCGCCTTTGTAAGCGTAAGCTTTCGCTAAGTTCACATAAACGATCCCGTAAGTATTGTTGATTTGAATCGATTTTTGATAATCCGCGAAAGCTTTATCCCACTGATTCCTATCCGCATAAATTTTCCCGCGCATATTATAAGGCTGAGGAATATTGGGAGCCGTTTTAATAAGATCATTTAATTCTTTGAAGGCGGTGTCTACATCCCCTTGTTGCTGAAGGACGAGAGCGTGGTTGTAACGTGCTAAGGCATAATTCGGATTGATTTCAAGGGCCTTGTTAATAGCAACCATGGCCTCTGCGTACCGCTTGTCTAAGAGGAGCTGAATGCCCTTATCGAGAGCCACTTCTTCCGGCTTTTTCATGCAACCCCAGAAGGTTGTTGCCAAACAAACCAAAATCCCCAATGCGCAAAGGACCAAAAGATTTCTTTTAATCATAACTCCTCCATAGTTTTATACATACTATTTACATTTAATAACGGCATCGGATCTTGTTTTATTAATCAAAAGAACTGGAACAAAGAAAAAATCAACTACAGGCGCACAGGTATCCCCTTGCTTTGAAGAAATGCCTTGGTTTCCGGGATGTTAAATTGCCCGAAATGAAAAATCGAAGCAGCAAGGCAGGCGTCTGCTTTACCGATTTTAAAACCTTCAAAAAAATGGTTCAAGTTGCCAACGCCGCCTGAAGCAATCACCGGGATTTTGACGGATTCAGAGATCCGTCGCGTCAGATCGAGATCGTAACCGTTTTTTGTTCCGTCACAGTCCATGCTTGTCAAAAGGATTTCTCCAGCGCCAAGTTTTTCGACTTTTTGGGCCCATTGGACCGCGTCAAGCCCGGTGGATTTTCGGCCGCCATGTGTGTAAACGTTCCATTTGTTTTTTGCTTCACGCTTTGCATCAATGGCAACGACAATACATTGACTCCCGAATCGTCTGCTTGCCGCAAGGATAAATTGGGGATTGCGAACCGCACTGGTATTGATCGAGACCTTATCGCAGCCGGTTTTGAGCAGTTCTCGTATGTCGGAGATCGTATTGATGCCGCCGCCCACGGTGAACGGAATAAAGATAGTGGCCGCGACTTTTTCGGCCATGTCAATCACGGTGCGACGATTTTCGTGCGAGGCCGTAATATCTAGAAAAACAAGTTCATCGGCATTTTGTTGATCATAGGCCTTTGCGCAAGATACGGGATCGCCCGCGTCCTTAAGAGAAACAAATTTGACGCCTTTTACGACACGTCCCTCTCTGACGTCCAGACAAGGAATAATACGACGGGCAAACATGCTAAAGTGTCATCTGGTTGTTTTCAATTTGTTTCAGGATAAGCAGCGTGCAGGTCGCAAGAGCGATTAAATGAGCCATCATAGCGAAAAGCATCATAAGAATAAGCATGAAGGCCATGCCCAGCTCATAGAGAGATGGCTTTTGTATGTTTGCCGTCATGTATAAAAAGGCAAAAAGAAACAGTGAAACCAGGAATATAATCCAACCAAGGCCGAATTGCCATCGCCTGACATACAGTTTTTTGATCTCACCAAGCCACTTGGAATTCAAAGACTTCGTTTGTTTGATCATACTATGCATGAAGAGGTGCCGGATGAGCAAAAAAACAAATAAATATCCGGCTGCGTAAAGACTCAACGAGCACGTCCACTGGCTGAGAATGAAGCTCCCAAAATTTGCGATTTTATCCATTTTTTTATTCCTTCTTCCTGTTCAGTTGATTGAATGCTTCTACAAGCGTGAATCTCTTTTCATAAAGGGCTTTTCCGATGATCGCCCCCGCAAAATTTTTTGCAGAGATCGAACGAAGATACTCAATATCCGAGAGCTGACTGATCCCGCCGGAAAGAATGACAGAGGCCTTGGTTTTTTCGAGAACCAGTTGAAGTTTCTGCCAATTGGGGCCCTGCAAAACGCCATCCTTTTCGATATCTGTATAGATGATCGTTTGAACATCGAATTGATCGGCAAGCACGAGGGCCTGGGCCAGCGAGATATTCCCATCCTCTGCCCATCCGTCGGTTTTAACACTATCGTGGCGCACATCAAACCCTACTGCAATCCCCGAGCCATAACTTCGGACGATTTGCTTGAGAAAAACTGGATCAAGCGCTTTTGTTCCGAGAACAACCCGCGTCACACCAAGGTCAAAAACTTTTTGAATGTCTGCAAGAGTCCGAAGCCCCCCGCCAAATTGAATTTTTGACTTCACTCTTTTGCAAATGGCTGCTAGCGACTTCTCATTTGACATCTGACCTGTTTTGGCTCCTTCCAAGTCCACGACATGAATCCATTGGGCTCCTTGGCCTTGCCAGATACTGGCCATTTCAGCGGGATTATTCGAATAGATGGTGCAGGTGTTAAAATCACCTTGTGTGAGTCTCACCACCTGACCTTGAAAAAGATCGATTGCTGGATAGAGGTTCATCGTCACCACCGAATAAAATTTTTAAGAATCTTAAGACCGACATCTTGACTTTTTTCAGGATGAAATTGTGTCGCAAAAACACAATCATTTCCAACCGCAGCCGCGAAATCCTCTTCACCATAATGGGATGTTGCCAATAAGATGTTTTTCAATGCTGGTTTTCCATAATACGAATGCACAAAATAAAAATAGTCTCCATCGCTAATGCTCTCAAGGAGCGGATGCTTTTTGCGAATACAGATATCATTCCAACCCATATGCGGCACTTTCACATTCCTGGAACGGAATCTCACCACATGCCCCTTTAAAAGGCCCAGACCATCGACATTCGGACTTTCTTCGCTTTTTTCGAAAAGCAGCTGTAATCCCAAACAAACACCGAACAGCTTCATCTTTTTTGAAGCCAACAGTTTAATAGGTTCGATCAATCCGCGCGAGTGGAGCTCTTTCATCGCATCTCCAAAAGCACCCACGCCGGGTAGAATCACTTTTTTCGCTTTTTTGAGATCTGCGGCTCTTGTGCATATCGTGTATGCAGCCCCAAGATATTCCAAGGCCTTGGAGACACTGCGCAGATTTCCCATACCGTAATCTATGATTGTAATCATCGTGGTTTCCATTTTTTCAAAAAAGGGTGGAACTAAAGCTTCCCTTTTGTCGACGGCACGCCTTTGACGCGCGGATCGATGCTTGTGGCAATATCCAGCGATCTTGCCAAAGATTTGAATATACCTTCAAGGATATGATGCGTATCTTCACCAGCAAGAATTCCGATGTGCATATTGACTCCGGCGTGTTGACAGAAAGAGCGTAAGAAATCAACTGCGTCCTCAAAAGTGTATTGCGGATGACGGCCCACGCGCACACCTTGTTCCTTTCTCAAAAAAAGAGAAGGTCTTCCCGATATATCCAAAGTAACGCGGATCAAGGCTTCATCCATGGGAACGGCAAAACACCCGTAACGACGAATCCCCTTTTTATCTCTCAAGGCTTTGGCAAAAGCTTGTCCTAACGTGATGCCGAGATCCTCATTCGTGTGATGGATATCGACTTCCAGGTCTCCATGTGCTTTTATGGAAAGATCGAACAGACCATGTTTCGCAAAGAGTGTCAGCATGTGATCCAAAAAAGGAATTTTCGTATGAATATCGGATTTTCCATGCCCCTCAATCACTAATTTGATTTGGATAGCCGTTTCCAGGGTTTTTCGTTTGACGACTGCCATTCGAGTTTTCATTATACGGACTCCTTTTCTGGCGTATCGGATGGTTTCTTCACGAGGCGTGCTTCAAGAGAAATCCTGTGCAGAAAAAGCCCTTCCATATCGGTTAATTTTTGTACGTGTTCTTTAGCTCCCTGAAGCGCTTGTTGAGTGTAGCGAATGATTTGAGAACTTTTAATGAAAGTAGAAGCGCTTAACGGTGAAAAATAGCGTGCCGTGCCGCCGGTCGGAAGGACATGGCTTGGACCTGCCATATAGTCACCGATGACTGTAGGCGAAAAGTCTCCTAAAAAGATGGCACCGGCATGCTGGATTGATTGCGCAACTTTGTCCGGTTCTTCCGTCATAATCTCTAGATGTTCGGGCGCAATTTCGTTGACCACATCGCAGCCCTCGGCAATGGATTTGACCTGGATGATAATGCCGGAATCCACTCGTTTGCGCATACCCTCAACAAGTTTTTTGGAGTTGGTAACCAAATATCCGGTCCCACCGTGGTGTTCGGTCTGCGCCAGAAGGTCGCAAGTCACATAATCCGGATTTGCTGTGGTATCCGCAAGAATGGCGACTTCACTTGGCCCGGCAACCATATCGATATTTACAAAACCGTAAACTTGTCGTTTTGCTTCGGTAACGTAGGCATTGCCCGGACCGACGATCATGTCAACCTTGGGCACAGTCTTTGTCCCGAAAGCGAATGCCCCGATCGCCTGAACACCGCCCACGCGATAGATCTCATTAACTCCTAAAAGATTGGCCACTGACAGGATATGGGGATCGATCTCACCGGTATCGCGTCGCGGAGGCGTTGTGATTGCAATAGATTTGACGCCGGCAACTTTTGCCGGGATAACGGTCATATAGACTGTCGATACAAGAGGGGCTGTTCCCGCCGGAATGTAGATACCAAGCCGATCGACCGGCCGGTAGTGTTTGCCGAGATAAATACCATTCGCTCCGTTGATCTCAAAAGATTTTTTCAGCTCTTTTTCATAATATTCGCGAACATTTTCAGTAATTTGTTTAAGAAGGGGCACAAACTGGACCTGAATCTTTTCGAAGGCACGGTTGATATCCCCTTGTGTGACCGCTAATCGCTTGAGAGGCAGGTCGATTCCGTCGAATTCCCGAGTGTATCGGCGCAAAGCCAAGTCACCCGATTGTCGGACCTCTGAAAGAATACGGCTTACCTTTTTGAATACCTTAGTATCAAAGTAGGTCGCATAGTCACGTCGGATCTTTTTTTGAGTGGTCTTATCCCAATTTAATACCTGCATGAATCACATTCCTTTTTCAATCATATATCCGGAGATGACTTCTTCAACCTGACCTGCGAACTTCAGGAATTGCCCTTGATCCGGCCCACCTCCCTGAACAAGGTCGTGCCGCCCGCCGCCGCTGATATTAAGAATCGTGGATAGCCTATCAAAAAGGTCTTTCATGTCCAAGGACGATTTCTTCAAATCAGCACTTTTGCCGATGATAACATGAAGCTTTGCCTCCTGACAGGTAGCAATCACAAAAATAAGTCTCTGACCTTTCTCGCGGAGTATGTCCGAAAGATTCCGGAGAGTGGTCATATCAGCACTCTCAATCATCTCGAGACAGACAAGGCAGGAACCAGTTTTTTTTGCCTTGGAAAGTATCTTGGAAATATCAGTCTGTGCTAAGGAAACTTTGGAATCTTGTGTTTTTTGTTTTTTAAGATTTTCCATTAATTTTGCAATGCGTGCCGGGATGTCTGTAATACCGACTTTAAGCATACGGGAGATCTCGGAGATCTGGTCCTTCAAATTTTGAACATAATGCATGGCTTCCGTACCGGTTACTGCCTCGATACGGCGCACCCCGCTGGCCACCGAAGACTCCCCCAAGATAATCATCATACCGATTTGTCCAGTGTTGTCGCAGTGGGTCCCACCACAAAGCTCTTTGCTAAATTCAGGGATACTGATGACACGGACTTTGTCCCCATATTTGTCGCCAAAAAATGCTAAAGCGCCTTCTTTTTTAGCTTCGTCAAGATTCTTTGAGCCCTTGTGAACCGGGAGATTCTTCAAAATCTGTTCGTTTACGATCCGCTCAATCTTCCGCAGTTCTTCCTGGGTTAAAGCACGACCAAAGGAATAATCGAACCGGAAGCGGTCAGCTGCAACCAAAGAACCGAGTTGACGCACTGAATTGCCAAGAATCTCGCGAAGCGCGGCATGCAAAAGATGAGTTGCCGTGTGATTGCGCATAACTCCTTCGCGACGATCCCGGTTGACAACAGCGTTTACGGCAAGGCCATTGGATACTGCGCCTTCAAGGATCTCGGTGTGGTGCAAAAAATATTTGTCTAATTTCTGGACATCGACCACGCGGAGTTTGAGCCCTATGCCTTCGAGCATACCCTGGTCTCCGATTTGTCCGCCGCTTTCTGCATAGAACGGGGTCTGATCAAGAATGATGTTCGCTTGCTTCCCTTCTTTTTGGTGCCAAAGGACTTTAGCCTTAGTTTCGAGTAATTCATATCCCAGGAATTGAGTTGCCGGAATGTCGGACGGGATTTTTTCAAGGTCCGATTTTGAAAAAATCTCGGCACTGATTTTGCTGCTTTCTTTAGAACGCATGCGCTGATTTTCCATAAGTTTTTCAAAACCTGCGCGGTCGATGTTGAGACCTTTGCCCTGAGCGATCCCTCGCGTGAGTTCTTCGGGAAATCCATATGTGTCATACAGTTCAAACACGGTTTCCGCAGGAACTGTTTCAAGCTTTTTCTTTTGATAATCCTCAAGTCGTGATTTCAGGATCTGAAGGCCATCCTCAAGGGTTTTGAGAAAACGCTCTTCTTCTTGAGAGAGAACCATGCGAATGTTTTCTTCCGCATCACGAAGCTCCGGATAAGCCGTTTCCATAACTTTGATCACTGTAGGAACGGCCTTGAATAAGAATGGTTTTGTCAGTGTTTGTTGTGGCACAAACTGGTGGGCCTGCCAAATGGCACGCCGAATCAATTTGCGAATAACATACCCCCGACCTTCGTTGGAAGGCACCACCCCATCCGCGCTTGAAAAAACGACAGCGCGCAAGTGATCCGAAATGCAGTAAAGCTTTTTCATCGGAACTTTTTGAGGATCAAGGGAAAGTTCTTGGAGAATAGCATGGTGGATCGGAACGAAAATATCGATTTCGAAATTTGAAGCTTTGCCTTGAAGAACACAGGCCAGTCGTTCAAGCCCCATGCCCGTGTCGATATTCTTATTTTTGAGCGGCACAAGTTTTCCATTATCTTGGCGGTCATATTGAGTGAATACCAGGTTCCAAATCTCCGCAAATTTCCCGGAGTCATCCAAGGGTGTTCCCTGAATTGCGGGATTCTGATCAAAATAGACCTCAGAACACGGACCGCAGGGGCCATTGGGTCCTAACGCGGGTGCGTTCGCGGGCCAGAAATTTGATTGATCGCCGCAGGAATAGATCCAGTCTTTGGGAAGCCCAATCACCTGATGCCAGATGCTAAAAGCTTCCTGGTCTTTTTCGTGGACGGTAATTCGAAGTCTTTCCTTAGGGATCTGGAGGATTTCTGTCAGAAACTCCCAAGCCCATTCAATGGCCTCTTTTTTAAAGTAATCCCCGAAAGAGAAATTGCCTAGCATTTCGAAGAAGGAGTGGTGAAAGGGTGTTCGACCGACTTCGTCGAGATCGCCTGTCCTGAGGCATTTTTGAGAGGTTGTCGCCCTTTTAAGGTCCTTTTTAGCGCCCAAAAAGTATTCTTTGAACTGGTTCATCCCTGCACCGGTAAAGAGCAGTGAGGGGTCATTTTGGGGTACCAGCGAGTCGCTCGCGATTATTTTGTGAGCCTTCGATTCAAAGAATTGAAGAAAGGCACTTCGCAATTCATTCGTCGTTGTCGGTGTTTTCATATGACTTCTTCAGACTTCATCACCCAGCGGTTCTTTCATGAGTTTTCGTAAAACTTCCTGGGCTATCTGAAAATCGTATCCTTTCCTTATCAGAAAATCATAAAGACGCTTTTTGCGTTTTGGAGGTTCCAATGTTGCCCAGCCCATCCATTTCATGCGGGCCTGTTCAAGAGCTCGATCGAACTCTTGATCCGGTGTGATCGACTCCAAAAGTTCATTTCGGATTGCTTCAGGGACGCCGTGACGTTTCAGTTCAAAAGCAACTTTATATTTTCCCGAGGACTTCCCTTGGGTCAGACGATTTACAAGATCCTTGGCATAGGCATTGTCGTCCAAGATGCCTTGAACGCCCAATTCCTCCAGCACACGGCAAATGATTTCGTCCGGATATCCTTTTTCCGTAAGTTTCTTTTTCAGTTCCTGACCACTTTTGGGGCTTGCGGCAAGAAGACGCAAGGAAGTAATGGTAGCCTGTTTGTGTTTTTCCTCTGCTTGAGTCTTTTCCATAGAAGTGAAGGCATCCCAAATGGCAGCGATCCTTTATCAGGAGGGAGCTTTTTGTTAGTCTGCTGCAGCTCCAACCACAACACTTTCCCCGGCTTCGATTTTCTCCCAGACCTTTTTTTCAATCTCCTCGAGAAGTTTGGGATTTTCCTTGAGGAACATGCGTGCCGCATCTTTGCCCTGGCCGAGCTTTTCACCGTTATAGGCAAGCCAAGTGCCGGATTTGTCAATAATCTGATATTGGATCCCAAGCTCGACAATATTCGCTGAACGGGAAATGCCTTCGGAAAATAAAATATCAAATTCCGCCTGTCGAAAAGGTGCGGCAACCTTATTCTTCACTACTTTAACACGCACCCGATTCCCGATGATTTCATCACCTTTTTTGAGGCTCGCAATACGACGGATATCAAGTCTCATCGAGGCGTAAAACTTCAGCGCTTTGCCGCCTGGCGTTGTTTCCGGATTCCCAAACATAACACCGATTTTCTCACGGAGCTGGTTGATAAAGATGATGCACGTTTTGGATTTATTGATAATAGCGGTCAATTTGCGCATAGCTTGAGACATGAGGCGTGCCTGGAGGCCCATCTGGGATTGTCCCATTTCACCTTCTATTTCCGCACGCGGGACCAGTGCCGCAACAGAGTCCACAATGATAAGATCCACCGCATTGGAGCGAACGAGCATTTCCGCGATCTGAAGCGCTTGCTCACCAGAATCCGGTTGAGAAATTAAAAGATCATCGACCTTTACACCGATCTTTTGTGCATATTGAGGGTCTAAAGCGTGCTCCGCATCAATAAATGCAGCCACCCCGCCTGAGGCCTGTATACGAGAAATAATATTCAGCGTCAGCGTCGTTTTGCCGCTTGATTCCGGTCCATAGATTTCCACGATACGTCCACGTGGAATTCCGCCGATTCCGGTTGCAATATCAAGACTCAAAGCACCTGTAGGGATTGCAGCGACGTTTTCATGGTGGCTGTCTCCAAGCTTCATGATGGATCCCTTGCCGAATTGCTTTTCGATCTGCAGTAAAGTCAATTCAAGGGCCTTTTGCTTCTCCGTCGTTTTTTTTGTTTCGGGTGAAATTGCTTTCTCTGATTTTTTTCGTTCGCTCATATTTTTTCTCCTTAATGAGAACTGATTTTAAAAATTCTATCGAGCATCTTTGTATCTGTAAAGATAATTTCCAGCCATCAAATCAAACTTTTATTAATTTAATGAAAATTATATATGATTTTTACTTATAATGCAAGAGCGTATTTTTCGCGGAAACTAAAAAAGACGTTTTTCGGTTCCCTGGCGAAGCCGCTGTATATTAGTACGATGCGTGTAAAAAATGAAACTGGCAAGAACGAGACTAATGGGCAGGAGAAATGGCAGATCCTTGGTTCCCCAATAATACGAAACAATCGCAATGGGAAAGAATACAGCAGCAATCAAAGAGCACAGTGAAATGATGCGACAAAACATAAAGGCAAGCATCCAGATTAAAAATGTGGTTAAAGTCGGTACCCACGAAATGGCTAGAAAAACTCCAAGAGAGGTCGCAACGCCTTTTCCGCCCCTGAATTTGAGCCACACAGGAAAGCTGTGTCCCAAGATTCCCATAAGACCTAGCATGAGCTGTAAAGGCATGGAAAGCTCCGCGCCCCAAAACCGCGGGAACACGCACGCAAACACTCCTTTCAAGGTATCCAAGAGAAAAACCAGAATTCCCCACTTTTTTCCGACCACACGAAAGACGTTAGTTGCGCCTATATTCTTGCTGCCATGATCACGGATATCAATCCCCCTAACCCAACGTGCGATCAATAAACCAAAAGGTATGGTGCCGATGAAATAGGCCATCACTGGAAAATAAAAAAAGATATGGTCTAGAGAAGCAAGCAAGCCCGTTTTCATTGGATAAATTTGAGTCCTTTCGTGATATAAATAATTCCGGAAATAATAGTAAATGAAACGGTCAGATAAGCAAGCGATTGCGCGACCGACCATTCTAAAAGGATAAAACATAGAAGAAGCATCTGGCAAGCGGTCGTAAGTTTTCCCCACCAATTCGGCTGAACATCCATTTTGATGGACATAACATTCAAAGCGATAAAACCAACAAGTAAAAAAAGATCGCGAAAAAGGATCGTGATCGTAATCCAAAGGGGCGGACGATAAGGAAGTGTGCCCACAAAAAGAAGTCCGACATAACCACTGATGAGCAATATCTTGTCGGCTAAGGGGTCTAGCATCTTTCCCAATTCCGTACGTTGTTTGAGAAATCGGGCCAGGATACCATCCAGAGCATCTGTCAGGGAGGCAATGATGAAGATTGCCAAGGCGATGATCCGGCAATTTTCTTTTTCCGGGGCATAGGAAACCAGCGCGATAAAAAATATCGGGGTTAAAACAATCCGGAGGAGGGTTAAATAATTTGGTATGCTCAAGCAGTAACGGTGTCCGTAGTTTCTTCAGAGGCTTTCAGGGTTTCATTGCCTCCGGGAAGCGACTCCTCCCCTGCGCGGACTTTCACAGAGACAAGTTTGGAAACACCAGGTTCTTCCATGGTAACCCCATAGAGGGAATCGCCCATCGCTATTGTTTTTCGATTGTGCGTGATAATGATGAACTGAGATTGATCGAGAAAAGTACCCAGCACGGCCAGAAAGCGATCCACATTCGCTTCATCAAGAGGAGCATCGATCTCGTCAAGAAGGCTGAAAGGTGAAGGTTTAATCTTAAAGAGGGCAAAAAGAAGCGCCATGGCAGTTAGCGCCTTTTCTCCTCCTGAAAGCAGCGACATATTCTGCAGTTTCTTTCCGGGAGGACGCACAACAATATCAATGCCGGATTCCAGGGGATGCTCTTCATCAATTAGAAAAAGTTTTGCTTCGCCGCCACGGAAAAGAATTTCAAAGTATTGTCGGAATGTTTCCTGAACCTGAGCGAAAGTGGTCTCGAAAAGCTCTTTGGTCGTTCGGTTGATTTTACGGATAGCTTCCATCAGCGAATCCCGTGCGTCTTCGAGATCCTTCTTTTGCGCTAAAAGGAAATCATAGCGCTGCTTAAGTTCCTCATATTCCTCAATGGCAAGTAAATTGACCGTTCCCAAGGCATCGACTTTTGTCTGCAAAGCGGCAATCACCTCTTCCGCTGTTTGCAATTCCTCATCCGTAAAGACATAATCCTGAGGATTGAGTTCGGAAAGATTCAAGCGGTACCGTTGAATCAGACGCTCGCCAACAGTCTTGGCTTGATAATCAAGATCCATTTGCTGTAGAGAAATTTGGTGTTCCTCATCCTGTAAAAGTTTTTGGCTGTGCAGATCAGCATCCATCTCCTGACGCTGGGATCCCAGAAACGCTTCTTGCGTCTGCTGTTCTTTCCGCAAAAGCTCAAGATCAACATCGACGGTGTGTAAATGCTGCTGATACTGAGTCGCTAGATTCATGCAGACCTCTTCTTCGCCATTTAGCTCTTGTTCTTTTGCAGCAATCCGGTCAAGTCCTTGCGCTAAAAAACTGAGTCGATCTTGGTCCTTCTGGGCATGATGTTCCACAAGACGAAAGGATTCCTGAAGGTGTTTGATTCCTTGGCGGCATTGTTCGGCCTGAGTTTGCTGAAAATTGACCGCTTGCAAAATTTCGTCACGTTCCGTCGCAAGACGTTCAAACTCTGATTCTTTTTGCTTTTGAAGATCGCGAAATTTGTTCTCCTCTGCTTCCTTCTGGGCAAGTTCGGTTTGAAATTGCTCCTGAAATTTATGAACCTGCTCGGTCTCACGGGAAACCTCTTCGATTTCGGAACTTGAGATCTCGAGTTCTTTTTGAAAGGATTGAAGGCGTTCCTGAATATTGCGTTTTTCAGCAGCGAGAGATTCTTTTCCTACGAGAAGCTCCGTCTTCATTTGTTCGAATTCCTGGAAACGGGATTTCATCTTCTCCAGTTCCGTTGTCAGCCGACCGATCGATGATTCCTTTTCTTGGATTTCCGCAGCCAAGGATTCTATTTCCTCCTGCAGATGCGCCATTTCCGTATCGCGCGAAAAGAAGCATTGATCCCGATGCTGATCGTTCCAGAAATAAAGGCGACGATCCATGCTAAGGATCAAACCATCCTGAGAAATGATATCGCCGCATTCAGAAAAACTGAGCAGCATTTTGAGTTCTTGAACAGGAAATTGAGACGAAATGAACACATTCTTTAAATATGGAAGGACAGCATCGGCATAGTCTGCGTTTACGTCAAGAATCTCCGAAAAAGCTTTAAGCCCAAGGGTTTTATAATATTGAACGACTTCTTCGGGCAATTCTTTTTGATGAGAAATTCCCTTGATGAGAATTCCTGCCGTTTGCGTCTTTTTTTCCTGAAATTTCTCAATTAAGGAACGAGCGGTAGAAATGTCATTTGCTATCAGCGAATGAGCAAATTGTCCGAGGACGATGTCTGCGGCCCACTCGTATCCTTCATGGACGGTTAATACCTCTTTAAGATCATGCACCAGACCCGGTAAATACTGGACAGATTCTTCGAGAAATTGCGGAAAGGAATCAGCGCTGACTTGCTCAACCTCTGCAAGCGCGTGAAGCCGGGACTCTTTTTCACGAAGCACCAAACGCAATTCGTGTTCTTTTTTTCTAAGTTCGGCCATTTCAAGATCTGCAGCATTGATTTTATTTTCATCCGCCTGACAGGAAGCTATTAGCTGCCTCAAATCCGCGTCCTTTGCCCCAAGGGATGCGATACAGGTTTTCAGTCTCTCTTCCCAGGAAACAAGTTGATCTGTATAGCGTGCGGCATTGGATTCTTCCCGTCGATGCTGTGACTCTAGATTTTCATTCAGCGCTTTATAGCGATGAAATTCATTGCGCGTGCGAGTCGTCGCCTGTGCTGCTTCGAAAAATTCTTTACGAGCAGATTCAAGCGCACTTTTGGCCGTCGCAATAAGGGTTTCATGTTGTTGCAATTGAAGGACGACTTGATCCAGTTTTGTCTGAATCTCCGCACTTTCCGCTTCCCTCATTTTCAAAAGGGCTTGAATCTCGGATTTTTTTTCTCCGCTAGCTGAAACGGACTGCTTGAGCTGGTCTTGCTCTTGGAACAGTTGCCCGCGCTGCTGTGCAAGCTCCACACGTTTGTCCCGTATAAACTGAAGTTTTTGATCATTGGTCTCGATTTGAGCCAAGGACTGATAACGTTCCCCTTCTTTAACATGACAACGCTGTCCAATCCCGCGGACACGGCTTTCTTGTTCTTCGATACCTTGATGTTGTTTTTGGATTTTTTGTTCAAGAAAAGTGAGTTGGTCTTTTTTTGTTTGAAAATTTTGTGTCAGCTGAAGTTTGTTCTGCTCGATTTGACGCTGCGCATGAAAGGCTCGCTTAATTTCAAGATTTTTCAAGCGCTCAAGCTCTTGCTTGTATCGTTCGGCTCTCTTGGCCTGGCGCTCGGCGTACTGAATATTCTTCTGAACTTCAAAAACAATATCATTCAGGCGCTTCAAATTCTCCTCGGTTCGCTCAAGCTTGCGAATCGATTCATCTTTTTTAACTTTATATTTGGCAATGCCGGCAGCTTCCTCGATTAAGAACCGGCGCTCTTCGGGGTCTGCTTTGAGGATATAATCAATACGTCCCTGTTCGATCATCGAATAAGAGGAAGAGCCGATACCCGTGTCCAGGATCAGATCCTGAATGTCTTTAAGACGGCAAACCGTTTTATTGAGCAGGTATTCACTCTCACCCGTACGGTAAAGGCGCCGTGTCAGAGTAACTTCATTATATTCAATCGGCATGCCGCGATCACTGTTGTCAATCGTCAAAGAAACTTCGGCAAAGGCAAGTGGTTTGCGTACTTCGGTTCCGTTAAAAATCACGTCTTCCATCGTGTTGCCGCGAAGAAGTTTTGCGCTTCTTTCTCCGAGCACCCAACGGATAGCGTCTGAGACGTTGCTCTTACCACACCCATTGGGTCCGACGATACAGGTCACCCCATGGTCAAAGGTGATATCAGTCTTATCCGCGAAAGATTTAAATCCGAGTAATTCGAGCTTTTTAAGGCGCATAAACGTTCGTGATTTTGAAAGGCCCTATTTCTAAATAAGTTAATTTCTTGATATATATTTCGGCAGATAGGGGTACTGTCTGAAGAAATAAAAAGGTATGATTACTCCTGAAATGCCTTGAAAGCAATACAGGCATTATGGCCACCAAACCCGAGCGAATTTGATAAGGTGATGCGTACATGGCAGGATTGAGCTTCATTGGGGACATAATCAAGATTACAGTCCGGATCCGGATTTTTATAATTGATGGTCGGCGGAACTATCTGGTCACGGATGGCAAGCACGCAAGCGACGCCTTCTACAGCACCCGCAGCACCCAGCAAGTGTCCCACCATCGATTTGGTGGAACTAATCTTGACTTTTCGTGCCACACCTTCTCCCAATGCTTTTTTGATGGCTAAAGTTTCCACTTTATCATTGAGAGGCGTGGAAGTCCCATGGGCATTGATGTAGGAAACTTCTTCGGGTTTTATGTTCGCATCCTTCATCGCATTGATCATGCAACGGGCTGCGCCTTCGCCACTCGGATCCGGAGCGGTAATATGACTGGCATCTGACGTCATGCCATAGCCGACGATTTCCGCATAGATTTTAGCGCCACGTTTTTTTGCGTGTTCCATTTCTTCCAGAATCATAATACCGCATCCCTCCCCCATAACAAATCCGCTGCGGGTTTTGTCAAAGGGCCTTGAAGCGGTCTCCGGATGTTCATTGTGAGTGCTCAAAGCCTTCATAGCATCAAAGCCGCCGAATCCGAGATTGGTAATGCAAGATTCCGTACCGCCGGCGAACATCACATCGGATTCATTCCTTTGAATAAGTTTAAACGCATCACCAATGGCATTCGAGCCGGTAGCGCAGGCCGTTGCGACACAATTACTCGGCCCCTTGAGGCCGAGCGCTATCGAGATTTGGCCGGGAGCCATGTTGACGATGAGCATCGGGATAAGAAAGGGCGAAATCCTGCCCGGCCCTTTTTCCATCATGACGCGATGTTGCTCTTCAATGACACGAAGCCCGCCGATTCCGGATCCCACCAAAATGCCGATGCGATAAGGATCCTCTTTGGAAAGATCTAATTTAGAATCTTCCAAAGCCATTTTAGCGCATGCGATGCCAAATTGAACAAAGCGATCAGATTTTTTGCTGTCTTTGGCAGTCAAGTATTTCAGCGGATCAAAGTTTTTGACTTCGGCAGCGACTTTGGAGTTAAATGGAGCCGCATCAATCTGAGTGAGAGGTCCTGTCCCACTTTGTCCCTTCAAAAAACCTTGCCAGGTCTCCTCAGCTGTATTAGCCAGGGGTGTAACCAAGGCTACACCCGTAACGACGACACGACGCATAAAGATTATTAACCTTTGGTGAGATAGTTTCTAGATCAGAAAATCGAGCGACTACTTCTGACTTGTTTTTTCTTCAATGTACTTTACAGCATCGCCGACGGTCTGTATCTTCTCGGCGTCTTCATCCGGAATCTCGGCCCCGAATTCCTCTTCGAATGCCATGACCAATTCGACGGTATCCAAAGAATCCGCACCCAAATCATCCACAAAAGATGCTTCCGGCACAACTTCTTCGGGTTTCACGCCAAGTTGTTCAACGATAATTTCTGTGATTTTCTCTTGAACTCCCATCGATTCCTCCTTTAATGATTTAATGCTGTAATGATTGAATCCTGTCTCAGAGAACGAGACCGCCGTCGACCACTAGGGTCTGTCCGGTAACGTAAGCGGATGCCTCCGATGCCAAAAATACGGCAACATTCGCTACATCTTGAGGTTCTCCGAGGCGCCCCAAACCGATTTGCTGCTTCATTTTTTCCACCAGATCCGGCGGAAGTTTATCGGTCATTTTAGTTTTGATAAATCCCGGAGCGATTGCATTGGCCCGGATGTTTCGCTTTGCCAATTCCTTTGCCGTGCTTTTTGTCAATGCGATCATACCGCCCTTTGAGGCCGCATAATTCGCTTGTCCGGCATTACCGGCAATACCGATAATCGATGCGATATTGATAATAGCCCCCACTCGCTGTTTCATCATCGGTCTCGCACATGCTTTGGTGAACAAAAAAGCACTTTTCAAATTTATCGAAAGAACATCGTCCCAATCCTGCTCGGACATCATTGCGAGCAATCCATCCTTCGTAATCCCCGCAACGTTGACGAGTATATCTACGCGTTCATAGGTGTCAAGCGCAATTTTGACAACTTCGTTCACTTCATCTCCGTTCGCCACATTGGCTTGCGTCAAAAGGCATTTTTGACAGCCCAACTGCTTTGCCAAAGCTTCGGTCTCGGTTAAAAACTCCTTTTTAAGATCGGAAAGCACAAGTATGGCGCCTTCTTTTGCGAAAGCTAGCGCAATGGATTGGCCAATACCGCGGCCGGCGCCTGTTACCAGTGCAACTTTATCTTTAAGCATCATGGGTGGTTCTCCTTTCACTTAAACTTCGGCTGATAAATTCAGAGATTCAAGATTCTTAAAATCGTTAGGAGCGCCAAAAGGAAACACTTCCAACTCAGGCTGACATTTTTTGGCCAATCCTTTCAGCACTTTTCCAGGCCCGAGTTCTAAGCATTGAGAAATTCCTTCTTCTTTTGCCAAAGCCATGGTTCGTACCCATTGCACGGAACTTGTGAGTTGTTGGGCAAGCAAGGATCGAATTTCTTCCGGTTTATTCACCTTTTGCGCAGTCACATTCGGAATAAAAAGGCACTTTGGCGTAGAGATGGGAGTATTCTTCAAAGCAATTTCCAACTGGTTCTTAGCCTGCTGCATAAGCGAAGAATGAAACGCCCCCCCCACTTTTAAAGGTAAAGCACGTTTGGCGCCTTTAGCTTCTGCAATCTTACAGGCCTTTTCAATGGCCGGGAAAGTTCCAGACAAAACTGTTTGGTCTGGTGTATTCAGATTCGCAATTTCACAATCTGCTTCTTGAGCAACTGCTTTGCATTGCTCAAGATCAAGTCCCATGACGGATGCCATGGTGCCCGGATTCGATTGTCCGGCCTTTTCCATGGCTTCGGCTCGAATTTGCACTAACTTCAATGCGTCTTCAAAAGATATAGCTTCTGCCGCAACCAAAGCCGTAAATTCGCCAAGGCTTAAACCCGCCACCAAAGCCGGCTGTACATCCGGAATTTTTTCCTTGATCGCCGCAAGTGCTGCAAGGCTTGTAACCAGAATCCCGGTCTGCGCATACAGAGTTCTCGTCAACTCAGTTTCCGGTCCGGCAAAACAAATCTGACTGATAGAATATCCCAAGAGTTGATCCGCCTGCTCATAGAGTTTTTTCGCTGCAGGACTTTGTTCATAAAGATCTTTGCCCATCCCGACAAATTGCGCGCCCTGTCCCGGAAATAAAAATCCTAGTTTGGTCATTTTTTTACCATTTGATAAGATTGGCAGCCCATGTGAGTCCGCCGCCAAAAGCGACAAGCACCACGTAGTCCCCTTTTTTGATCGCACCTTTCGTCACGGCTTCATAAAGAGCCACAGCTGTTGATGCGCTCGACATATTGCCATATCGGTCCACATTGATATAAATCTTTTCGAGGGGAAGCTCCAAGCGGTCGGCTACAGCTTTGAGGATGCGATGGTTTGCTTGGTGCGGGATCAAGCAATGAATATCATGGACCGTCAGGTTCTCATGTTTTAAAACCTCAAGTACGGCCTGCTCCATAGTTTTTACCGCGATCTTAAAAAGCTCGGGTCCCTGCATTCGAAGATAATGCAATCCGTTTCTGAGACTTTCCTCAGACGGAGGGATCATGGATCCTCCGGCGGGTATTTGGAGGATTTCACTTTGATTGCCGTCTGCGCCAAGATAGGAAGCAAGAATCCCATGACCGTCTGTGGAACGCGAGACCACGGCGGCACCCGCACCGTCCCCGAAAAGGACACAAGTGCTGCGATCTTTCCAATCGATGAATTTAGTGATAGCTTCGGCACCTACCACTAAAACATTTTGATAGAGCCCTGATTTTACGAAACCTTCAGCTACTGCAATGGCATAGGGAAATCCCGAACACGCTGCCGCCATGTCAAAAGCGCCGCAGGTCGCTCCCAGTTTTTTCTGAAGGTAGCATGCGGTTGAAGGAAAAAGCATATCCGGAGAAATGGTGGCAACAATAATCAAATCTAAATCTTGGGCAGTAAGTCCCGCGTTTTTTAGCGCCTCTTGCGCCGCCGGAAGAGCCAGATCGCTTGAAGATTGACTGGATGCCGCCACATGGCGTTCACAGATTCCCGTTCGAGTGCGAATCCATTCGTCGGTGGTTTCAACTATTTTCTCGAGATCAAAGTTAGTCAGAACTTTTTCAGGAAGATAAGCCCCAAGTCCTGAAATAGCTGCGCGATAAGTTTCAGACATGAATTTCCTTTCTGAATAATTTCGAAATTAATTATGCATTGCTGGGTTTACGCTCACTTGACTGAGCAGGTGAGGCGGTATGATTTAAATAGGGGGAGATCGCTTCCACGATTTGGGCATTCACTCGAGTAGTGACAAGTTCACCGGCAACACGAATTGCATTGCGGATGGCAAGCGCCGATGAAATACCATGACTGATAATGACATTTCCATCAACGCCAAGCAACGGCGCGCCTCCCGCTTCTTCGTAATTGGTTTCTTTTCGAATCGAAGAGAGTACAGGTTTCAACAGCCAAGCGGCAATGGCGGTAAGGCGATTTTTACCAAGCTCTCGATCGATTAATTTGACCGATGTTTCCAGCACGCTTTCAATCATTTTCAAACATACATTGCCCACAAATCCGTCGCAAATGATGCAGTCTGCTTTTCCGGTGAAGAAATCTCGGCCTTCAATGTTGCCGATAAAATTCAAATTAGATTCGCGTAAGAGTTTGTACGCTTCTTTGAGAACTTCTGTTCCTTTGGATTCCTCTTCCCCGATGTTGAGCAAGCCAATGGCCGGCCTTTTCTTCTTCAGGATACTTTTGGCAAAAACGTCCGACATGATCGCGTACTGAAAAAGCTCGTAGGCCGACGGATTAAGATTAGCACCGACATCCACGGTAACCGACATGCCATGCAGTGTCGGAGTGGTGATCGCTATCCCTGGCCGCTTGATGCCGGGCAACATGCCTAGATTTAATGTTGAAGCCGCCACCATAGCTCCCGTATTGCCAGCGGAAACAACCGCAGAAACCTCTTTTTTCTTCAGAAGATCAATGCAGACGCCGATCGAAGAGTCTTTCTTCTTTCGGAGAGCCGCCACGGGAGATTCGCCCATACCGATCACTTCGGTGGCTTCCTGGAGTACAATCTTGCCACCGAGGACTTTATGTTTATTTAGTTCCTGCTTCAACGCAAGAGTTTGTCCGACAAGCACAATTTCGAGATGCTCAAAATCATTCGCTGCCAAAACAGCGCCTTCCACGACCACCTGGGGAGCGTAATCTCCCCCCATTCCATCAAGAGCGATGCGGATCATACTTTTATTCTTTCTCCTTCGATTTGACTTTCATGGTTTTAACTTGTTTGCCTTTGTAAAAACCGCAAGATGTGCAAACTCGGTGAGGAAGAATGAAGGCATTACACTGCGGACACTGGGATCGAGATTTCAAGACCAAGTGGTCATGAGCACGACGCAATCGCGTCCGCGTATTGGAATGTCTTCGTTTAGGATTTGCCATGATGTTTCTCCTTCTTGGACTTCTCTTTTTGTATAATGACTGGTGTTGAATGATAAACGTTTTCTTTACAATTGCAAGTTCCTTCATTCCGATCGATGCCACAATGCGGACAAAGGCCCCGGCAATTGGCTTTGCATACATAAACCAGCGGATGTTCGAAGATCAAAAGTTCCCGCACGTTTTCGAGCGGATCGATCTCTTCTTTTCCTGCCGTTTCGAAAAACCAGTCGAAATTTCTTTCAAGCCCTTCACTGATCTCTTTTAAACACTTTCCGCAAGAACGCCGGATTGCTGTTTTGAGTATACCTTGAAATCGCAAAGAGCCGCCGCCTTTTTCGACATGTCCCGTCAATTGGACAGGCTGCGTGTAAAGCATGTCCGGAAACTCAACGTCGATGCTTTTCGCCTCATAGGATCCCTCAACGGCTGAGAGAACTCCTTCTTTCAAATCTGCAAGAATAAATTTCATGTTTGTTCCAAACATCCTGTGCTGGAATATTTTTTCTTCAATTCTATCGCCACGATTTCAGGGACATAGGACGAAACATCCCCTTTGAGCAAGGCTATTTCCTTAATTAATCGTGAAGATAAATAAAAATGTGATTCTGACGGCATCAAAAAAACAGTATCGACTTTCGGAGCAAGTTGTCGATTCGTAAGCGCCATCTGAAATTCATAATCAAAATCCGAAGTAGCGCGTAACCCACGAACAATTGCGAAGGCCTTTTGCCTGCGCGCAAATTCGACCGTGAGACCTTCCCAACTGGCAACTTTCGCCCTCGGCTGATCTTTAAGAGACCGTCTCAAAAAGCTGATTCGCTCTTGAGGCGTAAAAAGCGTTTTCTTTGACGGATTCGAGGCCACAAGCACCCACAATTCGTCAAACTGCTCCAAAGCCCGTTCAATCACATCTAGGTGACCGAACGTGACAGGATCAAAGCTCCCCGGATATATAGCTTTTCGTTTTTTCATGCGCTGATTCGAGTCGAAAAAAGAAGGAAAGGCATGCCTGACCTATCCTCTTTGTCCGTATCCATTTAAGATTCTTAAGTTCATCCTTCGGGATCTCTTCCCGCCACATATGCCCGACAACCACCTGGGCGAAAGGCAAAACTATATCAGATGCATCCAACTGCATCAACGTCTTTTTGACAAAACCTTTCATAAATGGAGGATCGACAAATATAAGGGAAAAAGCCTGCTTTTTCTTTTCTAGTTTTCGAATGGCCGCCGGCACTTCCAGCTGAAAAATCGTTCCTTCTTTTGTAAGCCCGAGGTTTTCGAGATTTTTCAAAATGACTTTTTGAGCCCATGGGGCACGATCCACAAATGTTGCGCTGACAGCACCTCGGCTTAAGGCTTCAAGCCCGATGCTTCCGGAGCCTGCAAAGAGGTCAAGAACGTGTTTGCCGAAAACAAATGAACCCACAATATTGAAGAGGGTTTCCTTAGTCCGGTCGGTCATAGGCCGAGTCAACATAGTCTTCGGGAAATCAATTTTGCGAGATTTGAATTTGCCGCTGATAATACGCATGATTTTATAGTTTAATAGTTTTTGGGCATTTGTTCGAGATATTTTTGAAGCCAGAGGGGGGGATTTTTGATCCAATCACCGGAAAATCCAGAAACCAAGGCCTGTGCCTCCTTGCGGGCTTCCAAAAGAATGGGTTCGTCAAGAACAGGATGAGCAAGACGGAAAAAAGCATCTCCGGATTGCCGCACTCCCCAAAGATCTCCTTGGCCTCGCAACTTCAAATCTTCATCAGCAATCTGAAAACCATCCGTTAATTTTGTCAAGAGGCGAAGTCGCATCTTGCCCTCTTCGGTGCAGGGTTCCCCGAAAAGGAAACATTCGGATTCAAGAGAACCCCGTCCAATGCGGCCGCGCAATTGATGGAGCTGTGCAAGCCCAAAACGTTCGGCATTTTCGATAATCATCATAGTCGCATTGGGTTGATCTACTCCCACCTCGATCACAGAAGTCGCCACAAGGATATCGATCTCTTTTCTCGAAAAGGCCCGCATCACCGTTTCACGTGTTTCGCGGTCGATTTTACCGTGAACAAGCCCCAGCTTAAAATTAGGGAAAACAGATTTCTTTAAGCGCTCGTATTCTTTTTTAGCTGCCAAGATATCCGCTTTTTCAGTTTCTTCAATGATGGGGAAAACAATATAGGCCTGTTCCCCCTTTTTGATTCTGGAAGCAATATGTTCGAAAACTTCAGATTGTTTTTTGCGAGTAATCCAATAAGTTTTGATCGGCTGCCGGCCTTTCGGCAGCTCCTTCATGATGGATAGATCCAGATCGCCATAAACCGTGAGCGCAAGGGTCCGAGGAATCGGCGTTGCCGTCATAACAAGTTGATGCGGACGGGGTGTCCGCAAAAGCAGCTGGTTCCGTTGATGGACCCCAAACTTATGTTGTTCATCGATGACGATGAGACCGAGTTTCTGGAATTGGACATCGTCCTGTAAAATGGCGTGGGTACCGACAATAACGGGAATCTTTCCTTGTTTTAATTCTGCAATGAGCCGGGCACGTTTTTCCGGTTCAATGCTTTTTGTCAAAAGTTCAATGTGAACGCCCAAGGGTTCAAGCAGTTTAGTCAGCGTCCTGTAGTGCTGTTCGGCAAGAATTTCCGTAGGGATCAAGAAAACGCTCTGCATTCCGGACCGTTCCGCCATCAGAAACGCAAAAGCAGCAACCACGGTTTTGCCGGAACCCACATCCCCTTGTAAAAGTCGATTCATGGGAACTGTTTGGCCGAGGTCGCGAACAAGATCCTGTATCGCCTTCTCCTGGCTCGGTGTCAGAGAAAAAGGTAACACATTTTTAAAATCATCCATAGCAGCACCTTTTGCCGTGAACGCTGATGCCTGAAATTGTGACTTGATTGTCTTTACTTTTAAAAAAAGCTGCAATTCAAAAGAGTAAAATTCGTCAAAAACGATGCGTCGGCGGGCTTGCTCCAAAATCGCAAAGCTGACAGGAAAATGCATTTGTCGTATGGCTTCATCCAGCGGCATTAAATTGAGGCGAGTTCGCACGTCGAGGGGCAAAAGATCAACGATGGCTTGCCCGAGTTGGTGTTCGACAGCCTCTTTGAGAATCGTTCGCAGAGAGCGTTGGAAAAGCCCTTCGGTGAGCGGGTAAATCGGAGTAATTCGGCCGATATGGGCGGAGTCTTCTTGCGAAGGCTCGACAAGTTCAAATTCCGGATTTGCCATTTGAAGATATTTTTGAAAAAATTCAACTTTGCCATAAAGAATCAGTTGTTGACCCGGTAGGAAAAGTTTTCGCAAATAGGGCTGATTGAACCATGCGACGCGCAAAGTCCCAACATCATCCCCCAAAAGAACTTCAAGGATAGGCATTCCGCGTATGGGTTTGAATTTAACATCGAGAACTTCGCCCCGACAAGTAACCGGTTCACCTATCGGCAGTTTGTCAAACGAAACAAAATTGGAGCGGTCTTCATAGCGACGTGGAAAAAGATAGAGAATGTCTCGTATGGTGTGGATACCGATTTTTTGGAAGACAAGCGAACGCTTGGGGCCAACGCCCTTAAGATAACGCAACTCTGCGGTTTCTGTCCCGGCAGCGTTCATAGCACTCATATCCGGCCCGCATCTAAGTAACAGGCCATCAAAAGCATGTTTTTCCAAACTACTTTTGGGCTGTTTCGGCGCCTTTTTTTTCAGCAACTACATCTTTTGCCGCGGAATTCAAGGAAGACTGGGCCGAAGCAGCCATTGTTTTTGTAACATCGACTGCGGTTTTGGCAGCATCCTTGGGTGTCGGAACTTCTGCTGTTTCTGCTTTATCAGTCGTTTTTATCTTCTCAAGAGCTTTTTTAATCTGATCGACATCAAGCGGAGCCTGATTGCTGGGAACCTTAAAAAGGGACTTGCTTTTTTGAATATCAATGATATTCAAGCCGATACAGGTGAAAAGAAAAAGAATCGCACTGACGGTGGTTGCCTTGGTGAGAAAGGAAGAAGCTTTGGTCCCAAAAAGGGACTGGACATTTCCACCAAAACTGGCACCCGTCAAGCCCTGTCCGCGGCCGGCCTGCAGTAAAATAACGATAATCAGGACAAGACAAACAATAACATGTATGCAAACAACAAGTGTAGTCATGAATTAATCCCCGCTTCGTGCGTTTGTTGGGCTTCAATGATAATTTGGGCAAACGATTCGGCCTTGAGCGATGCTCCGCCTACCAGCGCTCCGTCGATATTCGGTTTTTCCATCAACGATTTTGTATTGTCCGGTTTGACGCTGCCACCATAGAGAATGGGAATACGGTTCCCGACCTCTTGGCTGTAACGCTCGTTCAGCAACCGACGAATATACGAATGCATTTGTTCTGCCTGATCCGGCGTTGCCGTTTTGCCGGTACCAATAGCCCATACAGGTTCGTAGGCAATGACCACCTTGGCCATATCATCCTTCTCCAGCCGTGCCAGACATTCATCAAATTGTGTTTTCACAATATCAAAATGCTTTTTGGCCTCTCTCTCCGCAAGTGTTTCTCCGAGGCAAACAATGGGTACAAGGCTGTATTTTAGCGCTGTTTTGACCTTTTCGTGGATGAGAATGTCATCTTCTTTGAAATACTGGCGGCGCTCGGAATGGCCGAGAATGACATAGCGACAGCCAACGTCTTTCAGCATAGTCGGTGAAATCTCTCCCGTAAAAGCTCCTTCGGGAGCCGAATACATGTTTTGAGCTCCGAGTTGAATAGCCGTATCTGTAAGTATCTTGGAGACAACTCCCAACGCTGTAAAAGGCGGACAAATGACGATGGTTACATCCGAGACAGTATGAGCAGCCGCCTTGATGGTCTGAACAAGCGTTACCGCTTCCGAAGCATTTTTGTACATTTTCCAGTTGCCTGCGATAAAAGGTTTTCTTTTCATGAGCTGCAACAACACCCTTTCTTGTTAAGATCTCTATCAAGAAGCGCGGCCACCCCTGGCAGCACTTTCCCTTCCACCAATTCCAACGATGCTCCACCGCCCGTGGAAATATGCGAAATTTTGTCAGCCACGCCGGATTTATTGACGGCAGAAACAGAATCACCACCACCGATGACGGTGACACAATCAGGTAGTTCCGAAATCGCTTTGGCAATCGCCATAGTACCGGTCGCGAATTTCGGGAATTCAAAAACACCGACCGGACCGTTCCAAAAAACGGTTTTCGCCCCTTGAAGTGCCCCTTTGAATTTTTCGATGGTGAGCGGTCCAATGTCCATTCCCATCTGCTTGGCACCGATATTTCCACGCGCAACATGTTTTGAGTCGGCATCGGCAGAAAACTCCGTGGTGACAATATGATCGATCGGAAGATAAAGATAAATATGGGATTCATAGGCCTTCTGGAGAATCTTGCGGGCTGTGTTGATCATATCATCTTCAACAAGTGAATTCCCGACGGATAACCCCTTGGCTTTGAGGAAGGTATAAGCCATGCCACCGCCGACGATCAGACGATCCACTTTGTTAAGCAAACTTTCAAGCACGGCTATTTTGGAAGAGATCTTGGCGCCACCGATTAAGGCAACAAAGGGTCTGGCAGGATTGTCGACAACTTTTTCAAGAAGATAATCCAGTTCCTTTTCCATCAGAAAACCTGCAACAGCAGGCAAAAAATGCGCTACAGATTCTGTCGAGGCATGCGCCCGATGGGCGGACCCGAAAGCATCGTTGACAAAAATATCACCGTATAGCGCAAGAGCCTTGCCCATTTTTTCTCGTTCGGAAGCATCCTTGGATGTTTCTTCTTTGTGAAAACGGGTATTCTCCAGCATCAGCATTCCGCCTTGAGGCAGCGTCTTGACCATGGCGTCCGTCTCAGGCCCCATACAGGCGGGGGCAAGCTTCACTTCTTTCCCGAGCAACTTTGATAACTGAACTGCGACAGGCGCCATCTTATGCTTGCCTTCGATGTACTTTGTTTCATCAAATGGTTTGCCGTCTCGCTCAGCCTTTTCCTTGGCTTTTTGCATGTCTTTTTTCGGATCACCCAAATGCGACATCAACACAAGACTTTTCGCACCCTGCTCAAGAACATACTGAATGGTGGGCAGTGCGGCTTTGATACGGGTGTCATCCTGCACCACCCCATCTTTCATCGGCACGTTGAAATCCACACGCATCAGGATTCTTTTGCCGCGAACGTCGATATCCTTAACCGTTTTCTTTTTCATTTTTAAAACCCTGAATCAGCCAAGGCTCCTATTTCACGCCATCTTTTTTTGCCATAAAGCGGAGAAGATCGATCACACGGTTCGAATATCCCCATTCGTTGTCATACCAAGAGACAATCTTAAAGAAACGCTTCTCACCTTTGAGATTATTTTGAACGGTGGCAAGCGAATCATAAATTGAGGAACGCGCATCGTGAATAAAATCCGTAGAAACAAGTTCTTCCTCGGTAACGCCAAGGATGTCTTTCAGGTAGCTTTGGGAGGCTTTTTTCAAGAGCGCATCAATTTCTTCAATGGAGGTTTCTTTAACCGATCGGAATGTCAAATCGACAACGGAAACGTCCGGTGTGGAAACTCGAAACGCCATGCCCGTCAGTTTACCTTTGGTTGCCGGCAACACTTCACCAACGGCTTTAGCAGCACCGGTCGACGAAGGAATAATATTGATGGCTGCAGCACGACCCCCGCGCCAATCTTTTTTCGAAGGACCGTCCACGGTTTTTTGCGTTGCGGTGTACGAATGAATCGTGGTCATCAAACCTGTTTCAATCCCAATGCCCTCTTTCAAAAGCACATGAACGATTGGGGCAAGACAGTTGGTCGTGCACGATGCATTGGACACAATGCTGTGTTTGGCAGGATCATATTCGTTTTCATTGACACCGATCACAAGCGTCTTGACTTCGCCTTTTCCCGGAGCGCTGATGATGACTTTCTTGGCACCGGCCGCAAGATGCAATTTGGCTTTTTCGGAATCTGTAAAAAGACCGGTGGACTCGATTACATAATCCACGCCTAAAGCCTTCCAAGGGAGCTGATCCGGAGTCTTCGTGGCCATGATGCACTTTGTTTTGTATCCGTTCACAACAAGGGTGTCTGCATCTTCTAAAGAAGGACTGCTTTTTTCGGTGGTGACATTGTGCTTGAATCGTCCATGGATCGAGTCATATTTGATTTGATATGCAAAATAGTCCGCATCTGTTGAAATATCAACCACGGCAACAACGTCAATTTCTTTGCCGAGCAGACCCTGATCGCAGATTGCCTGAAATACCAACCTCCCAATACGTCCAAAACCATTTATACCAACTTTTAACGCCATGTCATTCCTCCTGGGATTTATCCTTGATGTTACCGATATTATTTCGGGGGGATAAAAATGTTTAAGTTGCGTTAATTATAAGCACGGGTTCCTGAGTGTCAAGGAATTCTGCCACTCAATGAAGCGACTCATGCTTCTTATCTTGCGAGGGCGTCATGCCTGGAACCGAGCGACGACTTTTACCTTTCCTTCTTTTCTTCGTTTCTTTTTCGGCGGCTTTCGGATCATAGCGCCAGTGCCAGGGCTCATACGTGATCCCTCTGAGGTTATTTTTGGGATAGGAAAGTATAAACCCGAACCGCCGAGCATTTTCCAACAACCATTGATTTTCAGGCAGCACCTCGAATTCTTTCACGTTAGGATCTCCGTTGATTCCCTCTTTGTTGATAAAATCAATGGCCTGATGCTTGGGGTCACCATGCTCGCTGTAACCAGGTAATGTCACAAACTTGACTGTTTCCCTGATCGAATAACCATGGTTTTGAAGATAATAGACAAAGAGATAAAGCTGGAACGCGCTGGATCGGTAGCCGGAATCCACAAGAAGCCGTCTGCCGATATCTTTTTCCATGGCCTCCATCATCTCGTTATATTTCTGATAGACAGGAAGAGGTAGAAACTGTTTCGGCAGGGTTCTTTCCTTGATTTCTTCCCTGGTCACACCGTTTTCCGTCACCTTAACCTTTTCCTGGACTCTTTGATCGCGGATCGCCACGAGCAACTTGACACTCTCCGACATTCCCCGCCATGGAATTTTTATCCCCGCCTTTTTACCCTTTATCTTTTGGAATTGCTTGATGAATTTTTGTTCGTTGCTATCAAGCGGCGCATACAACTCGTCAAATGTCAAGGTCGGGATGGTGCTGTCAGCCTCTTTTGCTTTTATCAAAAGCTGCAACTTTGGAATCATACGTTTTATCATTTGAATGTCGTCATCCGAAAGCTTGTCAAGATTCAACGCAAAGACAGGTAACGACACCAAAAAAAAGATCCCTGAAAGAAAAAATATTTTTCGCATCATAAAAACGCTTCAGGATTTGTCGTCCGGCTTGGGGGCATCGGGGAAAAGGTCATTCATCATTTGCTGGAATTGGGCATTCTGGCCCATATTGAGAAGTTCATTTCTGCTGCGTTCCAAATGCTCCTTAAGTTCTTCGGGATTGGTAAACTCTTTTTCTTGCAGCAACGATAATATCGATTGTATGTAACTGAAAACCAGGAACGATACGGTATCTATTTTTTTATCCAGTTCGTCGATTCTTTTTTTGATGTTTTCCAAATCATTACCGGTCGCCACGTCTCCTCCCTATGTTTTTAAAATCCGTTCAAAGCTCACTATTTTTTCTGCGTGGAGGTCTCCACCTGGGAAACCTCCGGAGTCAGAACCATGGTGCCTCCACGCGAACTGCATTCCGCAGCTGACATACCTTTCTCCTCATAGCCACCCAAGTGACACACCGTGACTCGTGAAGATGTCACAGGAGGCGCACTGTGCTGCACCACAACGGCGGGACTTTGCACAGGCGCCTGATACTCATAAGGCTTGTTTTTGATCAACTGATTTTGAGTGGATTCCTCTGCAGCAGTCTCTGTCATCACGGATTGAATTGGCATGCTTTTGACAAGTTGGTTCTGGGCTGATATTTCAGAAACAAGCGAATCTTCTTTTTTTGTTTTTTCTTGAGCCCCATCTTTATTTGGGGGCTGTCCCACCCTCTTTTCTGTTGCCGCAGATTTTTTAGAATTATGGGCTTGCGGTTTGCGTGTTTTGGCCTTTTGCATCGCTTCCGCTATGGGATTTCTTTTAGTTTTTGGCGCGGCCGTTGTTTCAGCAGGGCCTTCAGCCCATGCTGTTCCGGTAAAGAAAAGAAGCGTTCCTATAATCAATAGCTTT
The DNA here is from genome assembly GCA_022711115.1 of Candidatus Omnitrophota bacterium. GTDB lineage: Bacteria > Omnitrophota > Omnitrophia > Omnitrophales > Aquincolibacteriaceae > JAKLFP01. The sequence goes on from JAKLFP010000002.1 coordinate 93,192, forward strand.
TTCATTTTTTACCCTTTCATTTATTTCAAATCTTAGGATTTAATCCAAAACCATTCCGACCGACAAACGACGGCCACGGGCAAAATCAGCGGCGCTCATCGTGTTTTTACCTTCGGGTTTTACCCGCACAAGAGCCAGCACATCTTTTCCTGTAGCCACATTCATCCGGCCATCTTTTTCTATCGAAACAATGGTTCCCTGCGTTTGATTCGACGTCAAGTCGGAACGATCCACTTCAAGCAAACTGATGCGTTCTCCTTTGCAAAAGAAATAGCAGCCAGGCCATGGCTGCAATCCTCGAACCTTTCGGTCGATCTCTTCCGCTGTTTCTCGAAAAGAAAATTCACCATCTTTCTTCACGAGCTGCGGCGCAAAAGTTGCTTCTTTCTCATTTTGAGAAATGCCCTGCAATTTCCCCGTCTTGATTTGCTGCAACACCTTTTTCAAAACGCCGTATCCAAGCGCTGCCAGTTGATTGGAAAGATCTTGGGCATTGATACGCGAAGACAGGATGAATTTTTCCTGAGCATAAATATCGCCGGCATCCATTTTTTCTGCAATGTCGAGAATCGTCACACCGGTTTCTTTATCCCCATTCAAAATTGGAAAGTTGACGGGGGAAGCCCCGCGGTATTTCGGCAATAATGACGGATGCACATTCAGTCGGTATTTGGGAATCGTGAGTAAATGAGGGGGAATTAATTTTCCGTAGGACGCTACAACAAATGCATCCGGTTGCAAGGTTAATATTTTTTTTTCAATTTGAGGATCTTTCAGCGTCGGAAATTCAGCTGTCGGAATGTTTTTTGAATAACAATACCGGAAAACCTCGGATGTTTCCAGACGAAGACCGCGGCCCTTCTTTTTTGCGGGAGTGGTAATCACCAAGGCAATTTCCTCACCGGAATGCAGGCAGGCTTCAAGCGCTTTAATCGAAAATTCGTCTGAGCCGAAAAAAATGATTTTCATGCGGGTTTGGTTTTGAGTTTATCCTTGGAGTTTTCATTCCGATTCAGGATGTCATATCGGTCTTTACCTTTGATGGGATTTCTTTTAGCCTCTTCAAACTGGACTAAAAGTTGTTCCCGCTTTGCCCCCGCAAAATGATCGATCAAAAGTTTCCCATTCAAATGATCCATTTCATGTTGAACGACTCGGGCAAAAAAATTCTCGACCTCAAGCCGGAACTTCTTGCCGTGCCGATCCTGGTAGGAGAATTTGATTTTGGTCGCACGGCCGATCTCCGCAAAAACACCGGGAAGACTCAAGCAGCCTTCGCTTCCAAACTCTTTTCCGGAAAATGATTCTAGAATCGGGTTCACTATCACATACTCTTCCCCTTTGCGGATCGTGGGGCACGCGATAAAAATCTGTTTCGAGATACCTACCTGAGGGGATGCAAGTCCCACGCCATCGGACTCATGCATCGTTTCGATCATAGAATCAAAAAGATCCTGCATCAAGGGACCAAAATCAGTCACGGGTGCCGCTCTTTGACTCAGAATAGGGTCTGGATATGTACGTATTTTGAGCTTAGTCATCATAAAAGAAATTATAACATATTAGGCAGCGTGCGATCTTCAGAAAAACGGAACGAGCCACCTGTTATCTGAATTGCGAGCGGAACGCAGCACGGAGCGTGAAGGAGAACCAAAGAAGCGGGATAATCAGATAAAGCGATACGCCAGGATGAAGTACCGACCGGATACGGTCCATGAGCGTCGGCTCTTGAAAAAGCCAAAATGTCCAGGCAAATTGCGCGATATAGCAGCCCAAACCGAAGACTATGGTGGCTAGAAACCAACTCAGGCGCAAGGCCCATTTTTTGCTTTGCCACATCCCTGCAAGCGATGCTATGAGCAGCACGCAAAAAACGCATGCCCCAAGAATCCAGCTCAAAGCCCGGTCTTGGATCATGAGCATCAAAAGCCAGATAATACCGGCCAACATAGATACTCCGAACATTCCAATGATCATCTTTATTTTTGTCATAAAATTTTATTAAACAATTTCTGAAGCATGCCTGGTTGTTTTAAAAATCTGAAAACTATGTCCTCTTTCCAAGAATTTAAAAATAGAAACTATAGGATGTTGAACGGGTCGACATCAAGCTGAAAAGCAACGGCTGACGGTTTCTTCAAACCCATGAGTAGCGCATAAATCCTTGGCGTCAGGTTTAATGCTTGAGGAATCTTGAGCATAACATGCCAGCGGAAATGCCCGCGAAGCTTGTAGAATGGCAGCGGCGCCGGCCCCATCACTTCAGGTTCTGGCGTCAAAGGATCTGGGCTGGAAGTCAAAAATTCTTTCTTCATAGCATCCCGAATTTCACGGGCGAAGACATATGCTTTTTTTTCGTCGCGCGCACGAATGATAACATTTACAAGCGAACAATACGGCGGATAATGATATGTTTCTCGAGCGGCTTTTTCATGACTGTAAAAGCTGAGAAAATCATGGTGCCTGGCAAATTGGATAGCAGGATGGTCGGCCATATAAGTCTGGATATAGACACGGCCAGGTTTTTCACCGCGTCCGGCGCGGCCCGCGAATTGCGTCAAGAGCTGGAACGTCCGCTCACCCGACCGGAAATCCGGAAGTCTTAACCCCACATCCGCGAGCACCACGCCGACTAAAGTTACGTGTGGAAAATCAAAGCCTTTGGCGATCATTTGCGTTCCGATCAAAATGTCGATTTTACGTTTTCGAAATTCCTCCAAAATAAGTTCATGCGAGTTTTTTTTTCTAGTCGTGTCCGCATCCATACGGGCGATCCTGGCATTCGGAAACAATCGGGCTACTTCGCTTTCGACTTTTTCAGTGCCAAAACCCATAAAGCGCAGCAGCGGAGCTTTGCAAGAAGAGCACTGCTCCGGCACTTTCTTTTGATAATTACAATAATGACACAACAGCAAGTTCTTTTCCTGGTGAAACGTAAGCGAAACCTGACACATTTTGCATTGCTCAACTGTGTTGCAAGCCGGACAACGAATCGATGTGGAAAAACCTCTCCGGTTAAGGAGCAACATGGTCCCTTCCTGATGCTTCAGATTGATGTCAATTTCACGCATGAGCGGCGGTGAGAACATCGTGCTCGCCCGTTTATCGCCTTGATAGCGCGAAAGGTCGATCACTTCGACTTTAGGCATGGCTTTTTCGTCAATCCGCTGCGTGAGATCCATACGTGTGACCTCCCCCTGCTCTGCCATATACATAGTCTCTAAAGAGGGTGTTGCCGTACCCATCAAAAAAAGAGCATTTTCATGCTTGGCGCGCCAGGCCGCGACCTCACGGGCGTGATATCGGGGTGTCGTTTCTTGTTTATAAGAGCCTTCATGTTCTTCGTCCATGATGATCAGTCCAAGATTTGGGATCGGCGCAAATACGGCGGAACGTGGCCCAAGGACTACTCGGCAAGTCCCCATTTCAATACGCTTCCAGGCTAGGAACCTTTCGCCATCTGTCATTTTGCTATGAAGGATTTCAAGATTGTCACCAAATTGTCCGGCAAAAAATCGCTGAAGTTGTTCGGTAAGTGCGATTTCCGGCACCATACAAATTGCCGCACGATTCTGCTTCAGGGTTTCACGAATGGTTCGAATGTAAAGTTCACTTTTTCCGCTGCCCGTCACACCGTAAATGAGTATGGGTTTTGCCTTTTTATTTACGAGCTCATTCTGAATAGTTTTAAAGGCCTTTTGCTGTTCTACGGTCAGTGTAAAATCCTGAGGTTTTTCCGCAGCCACCTCAGTTTTAAGTTTTGCTTTTTCGATATACTTCGCGGTTTTTTTACCGTATTTAACCCATCTCGGTAAGGCATTCTCAATCGCTTCACCCCAGCTTGAACCATAATATTCGCCGATCCACTTCGTAAGCTTGAGCATTTTAGCAGAAAGCACCGGCTGATCATCCAGGATCGCTAGGATAGGCTTGAGTTTTTTTTCGCTTGCAAAGCTCTCAGTGCCGACAATATAGCCCGTAATTTCGCGATTCCGGAACGGGACATTGACACGAACACCCGGTATAGCCTTCGGAATAAACCCTTCGGGGATCAGGTAACTGAATGCGGAGGTGGTGATCGGAAGCGGAATTGCAACCAGAGCGCAAAGGATGGGATTCGTTGCCGTATCGGTCACTCCGGTGCTTCCTCAAGACGCTTCATGACTTTTTTCATATCGTCCCACACTTTGCGTTTCTCACCAGGACTGCGGAGCAGATACGCAGGATGATACGTGCACATCACGGGAATACCTTCATATTCTTGGAATGTGCCACGCAACGAGGAGATGCCCTGTTCGGTTTGGAGCAAGGCATGAACCGCATGATTCCCGAGCGCCACAACTACTTTAGGTTTGATAAGCTCGAGTTGCCGTTTCAAGTACGGCCGGCAATTCACCACCTCATCTGGCGCGGGCGGACGGTTGTTGGGCGGACGACATTTCAAGACATTGCAGATAAAGACTTCGTCGCGTTTGAATCCCATAGCCTCAATGATCTTTGTGAGCAATTGTCCGGCACGTCCCACAAACGGCAAGCCCTGGATATCTTCATCCGCCCCCGGAGCTTCGCCCACAAACACGATCTTGGCGTGGATATTGCCGGAGCCGAACACAACCTTCGTGCAGTTTTTTACAAGGATAGGACATTGCGTGCAGCTCATGACTTGTTTGTGGAGCTTGAGCATTTCCGTGCGAACAGAATCTTTTTCGATGGATGTTTCCGGCTTGTTGGCAACATTTGCCTTCCCTGATTTATTTTTTTCGGGCAAAGCAACTGTTTGGACCGACTTATCGGGGATATAGAGATGCTCCATGCCGTCTTCTTTTAACGCTTTCAGGAATAATAAGGCATCGGATTGGGACATGGGATTTATTTAAGATTGAGAACCGCTTTTACCAGATGATCGGCGGCATCGGGTTTTGCCAGCGCTTGGACAGCCGCTTGTTTTTGCTGCAACACCTTAGGATCATCTAAAATGGTTTTGACAATGTCATGAATTCCTTCCGGCTTTTCAAGAAAAAAAGCAGCCTGGCGGATTTTTAACAGTTTTACATTGCGTGTCTCTTGTCCTGGGATCGGATGCATCACAACCATGAGCACGCCTTTGGTCAGGGATTCGGAGGTGGTGGACCCCCCTGACTTTGCCACCATAAGATCACTTGCTTCCATGAGATCCGGCATGAAATTAATGAATCCGAAAATCTTGACAGGATACGGGTATTGCTTAGCATCCAGGATCGCTTTTAATTCCTTATTGTTGCCGCACACCACAAAGCACTGAATCTTGTCCTTGAATGCATTAAGTTCTTCCAGAATCGCTTCTTGCGGGCCGAGGCCAAAACTGCCGCTTGTAAGTAGGATCGTGAAACGGTTTTCTTCGAGTCCGTATTTTTTGAGAATTTCTTTTTTGCGGCCCGCGGGTTTGAACGTAGGCAGGATCGGAATACCGCCGACCACGATCTGATTTTCAGGAATTCCGCGCTTCAAAAGATCCGATTGGGTTTCGTCCGCCATAACCCAGTAAAGATCCGTGCCGGGATTGACCCACACGGTGTGCGGGTAGAAATCCGTGATGACCGTGACCATTTTAGATGGAATCAAGCCTTTTTGTTTGGCGCGTCCTAAAATTTCGGGTGCGAGGAAATGGGTGGAAATGATCACATCCGGCTGATTTTGGACAATATCGGTCAGTAAGGCTTTCGCATGCCAGGAATTGGTGAATACGCGGAACGGATAAATCAGTTTATAGATCCAGGCAATATCCAAGAGCTCATAAAAAAAACCCCACACATCCGGAAGATGACTCACCGACCATTGATAAAAGGGCGCATAGGTTTTCTTGAACGTGGGATCCGTAAAATCAAGCGCATTGATCAAACGCACCTGGAGATCCTGTCGGTTCAGACGCTGGAAAGCGTCCTGCACAGCCATTGCGATCTTCCGGTGACCTTCCCCTGCGGTTGCGTGAATAATGTCGATCTTCATGATCTGTCCCCTTGGGAAGTGTTAAACCTTTAAAATAAACGGAACAGCATCGTTTAAGTTGTTGACAATATGATCGGGTTGAAGTGTGGGAGTCAGTTTCTTTTCGGTTTCAGCACCGTAACCCGTACGAACCAGAATCGTTTTGGCTCCAAAATTCTTTCCGGCCTCCAGATCACTTAGTTTGTCCCCCACAAAATAAGTTTTTTGTTTATCAAATTCTAATTCTTCGACAGCTTGTTCGAGAAGCCGGGTTTTGGGCTTCCGACAATCGCATTGTTCGTTTTTGCCGTGCGTGCAATAACGAGCCCCATAAATCATGATCCCGTGCTTTCCCATTTCCCGAACCATTCGTTCGTGCACATCCCACATTGCCGACTCACTAAAGATGCCATCGCCAACGCCCGCCTGGTTGGAAATGATGATGATGTCAAACCCCTTATCCGTTAATGTTTTTAGCGCCGCGATGGCGCCATCTTCGAACCGGAATTCTTCCCAGGACTCCACGTATTTCCAAAGATCGACATTAATCACGCCATCACGGTCGATGAAAACAACTTTGCGTAAAGATGGTTTCATGTCTATTTCCCAAAAAAATTTTTTACCGATTCCGCTACGGTAGCCACCTCTTGCCCGGTCATCCCTGGAAAAAATGGCAATGTCAGCACCTCGCGGCAAATCCGTTCTGTCACCGTCAATCTCACTCTCTTTGTCGCATATTGCCTCATCACAGGTTGGCGATGCACCGGTATTTCGTAGTGGATCATGGAAGGAATGCCGTCCTGTGCCAGATGGGATTTTAAAGCATCGCGTTTTCCGTCCGGAACCCTGACAACGTAGATGTGATAGACATGAAGCGCTCCGTTGATTTGCGCGGGAAGCACGAGCGGCGTTTTGTCGAGTTTTTCCTCAAAGAGGACCGCAAGCTTTCGCCGCTCGTCATTGAAAGCATCTAACCGATCTAGTTTTATTGAAAGAAATGCGGCCTGGATGCTATCGAGCCGGCTCGTCCATCCGATCTCGTCATGCATGAGAGGGTTTTGAAGACCTTTACCGAGATTCCGGTATTGAAGGACTTTTTGAAAGAGCCCTTCGTTAGAAGTTGTCACTATCCCCCCATCCCCAATGCCGCCGAGATTTTTTGTCGGATAAAAACTAAAAGCACCGGCGTCACCGAATGCACCCGCTTTTTTCCCATTCCATGTGGCACCGTGGGCCTGACAGGCATCCTCAATCACCTTGAGCTTTTTGGCCTTGGCGATTTCCATCAGAGCATCCATATCCGCACATTGCCCAAAAAGGTGGACTGGCAAGATGGCCTTGGTTTTTTTGCTACACGCCTTGGACACTGAACGTGGATCAAGTGTAAAAGATTTTTCATCCACGTCGGCAAAGACAGGAACGGCTCCCAGATGAATGGCCGCAAGCGCGGTCGCGGTAAAAGTAAACGACGGCATAATGACTTCGTCGCCTCTTTTGATTCCTGCCGCTTTTAAAGCAAAGATCAATGCGTCAGTGCCCGACGCAACACCCGCCGCAAAGGGAACACCGATATAGCCCGCAAACTTGCATTCAAAATCCTTCAGCGCCGGCCCAAGGATATACGCGCCGCTTGTAAAGACCTTTTCAAAAGCCGCCAACGTTCCGCCCAGAAGCGGATCATGTTGCCGTTTGATATCAAAATACGGTAGCTTTTGCATCGGAAAATTATTTTGCTGTCGATTGATTTTTGAGTTCACGGTATTTGGCATAGGTTATGATTTGATAAGCAAAGTGAAAAAAACACATGAGGAATCCTGTATACCCGTGCCGGATGCCGTCACGTTGGAAATAATACTTCAGAAATCTGCTAAAAGCCTTTCGAATCGCCCGCCAGGGACCGATTTTTCTTCCGTCGCGTACCCACTTTTTCGCTTCGAGGCTGGTTTCGCGATTAAATTTACGGATCCAGTCCTCCAAAGACGGGCTTGTAAAATGCAAAAGATCGCCGCGAAGCAGGCCCACAGTTCCGTTGTACTGGCATGGCGGATGAACTTCCTCTTCTTTGTAAGAAAACCGGCCTCTGCGAAACATCTTGGTACGATGAGCGGGATAATACCCCGCGCCCTGGATCCACTCGGAGCCAATAAATTGCTTCATCGCCATATCGTAGGCAACATGGGGATCATCCTTTTTTTGGCAAACTCGTCGCATATCTTCCGCCAGTTCCGGGGTAACACGCTCATCGGCATCTAGGGTTAATATCCAATCCTGCGTTGCCAGATTGATGGCATAATTACGATGGCGGCCTTCATTATCCATCGTCCGCTGGAATACCTTGGCGCCAAATTGCTTTGCGATCTCAACCGTGCGGTCTGTGCTATTGTCATCGAGCAGGATGATCTCGTTGGCAAATGCGACGCTTTGTAGACATTCCGGAAGACGCTTTTCCTCATTTTTGGCGATAACCACAACTGAAAGTGCTGCGTGATCCATGGAATCCTTTCTAGATCCGTTTCTGTCCGGAGACAATATCAGTATGCATTTTTAAAAGCGAAAAAGGTCATAAATAATATTTCAACATCTAAAAGTAACGACCAATTTTCCATGTAATAGAGGTCATATTTGATGCGTTCTTCGATGGACGTGTTGCCGCGAAGACCGTGAACCTGCGCCCAACCCGTAAGTCCCGACTTGACCTTGTGGCGGGTCATGTAACGAGGGATGTCTCCGCGAAACTTCGCCACAAAGTGCGGCCTCTCGGGACGCGGACCTACCAGACTCATCTCCCCTTTCAAAACATTCAAAAGTTGCGGGAATTCATCAAGATTCCACCGTCGAAGCAGTTCTCCGGTGCGGGTACGGCGGTCATCATCTTGTTTTGCCCAAACCGGACCTGTTTCTTTTTCCGCATCCACTTTCATCGTACGGAATTTGATTAATTTGAAAACCTTCCCATCGCGTCCGACACGTTCCTGGAAAAAGAAAATAGGCCCTTTTCCTTCTAATCGAATCAAAAATGCCACCATCAATCCAACCGGTAGAAATACCAGCGCCATTAAAAAAGCCAAAATCAGGTCAAAGGTGCGTTTGCAGAAACGGTTCCACGGATCGTCCAATGGAAGCGGCTTGAAACCGAGCAGAGGAATATGGCTGATATAATCCACGCCGACGTTGCTGGCAATCAAACCATGGATGTCCGTTCCCATCTTGAATTCGATGAACTCGTCCTCACAGGCAAGCACCAATTCCGTGATCATTTCTCTGGAAAAATTTTCGTCAAGGAGGATCACTTGATTCGGTTGCAACTTTTCGACGAATTCCTTCCATTGACTTGTCAATCCGAGAATCGGGACATCTTCAAAATGTTTTCCGATGTGGGTCGGGTCATGGGTAAGCATGCCAACCGGGATTTGCCCGTAATGCGGGTTATTTTTTGTCCAGAAAATGAGGTCTTGCGCATGATTCCCAGCACCAATAATCAACATCTCGATCAGGTCCTTTTTTTGGGTGCGGCGAAGATATTCCCACTGAATGATCAGATAGCGGCCAGCGCTGATAAACAAACACGAAAAAAACCATAAAAAAATCAAATAAAGCCGGGAAAAAGAGTACTGGCGATAGAAGAACGTGATCGCCATGAGAACCACAACGGCATAAGTCACGGCTTTGATCACAAGAAATATTTCTTCAATGCGACGCACATGGCGCATCGGCTCGTACAGATGGGACTCGCGAAAGAACCAGAGATAAATCGGAATAATTCCGAGCAAGGCATGCCAATAATCGGCCAAGTCAGGAATACCAAGTGCGACGGGCAATCCAGTCCAAAAGCGGACGAAGTAGGCTAGGATAAAACTAAGGATAATCGCGCAAACATCCATGCCCAACGTCCAACCGACCCAATGTCTCGGATAGGAACGTTTCATTCTAATCTTTTCCCTTGTTTGTAATAGTTCTCAATGGTTTGCCTCATGTTATCAAGAAAATGCCTGCGACTGAATACCTGAACTTTTTTCGAGACCTCGGCAGAGTCGAAGCTTTCTGCCTCAAATCGAATCACAGCTTCACGAACAGCTTCCGGTGTCTGTTCATCAAAAAAAACGCCGCTTTTGACGGTCTCCAGTGCTCCCCCCTTGCGAAATGCGATGACCGGTGTTCCACAAACCTGAGATTCCAGCGGCACGATCCCAAAATCTTCTTCGGCCGGAAAAATCAAGGCCTTGGCGCCCGAATAAGCTTTTCGTAGTGCCTGATCGCTGATGCCTCCGAGAAAAAAGATCTGGTTACTCTTTCGAAGTTCCTTGTATCGGGATTCCAAAGGACCGGAACCGACGATCAGCAATTTGCGTTCAAGTGTGTTGAAAGCTTTGATCACAACATCTATTCTTTTATACGGAACAAAGTGCGAAACTGCAAGATAATAATTTTCTCGATCACCGTCAGACTTAAAAAAATCTGTGTCGAGCGGCGGATGGACAACAACAGATTCACGCTGATAAACATTTTTGATCCGCTCTCGAATGAATTGCGAGTTAGCAACAAAGAGGTCGACTCTTTGATTTGATTTTAGATCCGTTTTTTTAAGAAAATGGAATACGGCTCGGATAAGCAACCGCACCGGGAACCAATAGCGACTGAAATAGACGTCCTGAAAACCCCATAGATAACGCATGGGCGTATGACAGTAGCAGATATGGTAGGTCTTCTCGGGTATTTTGATGGCTTTGGCAACGCAATGAGAACTGGAGATCACGAGATCGGCTTCTGAGATTTTGAGTGTTTGAATGACCCAGGGCAGAATAGGCAACAACCATCGGTAATAATGCTTGATGCCCGGAAAGTATTGGAGGAAAGAGGAACGGATCGTGTGGCGCTGTAAGTTCTCGGTTAACTTTTTCTTGTCATGAAAAAGAGTATAGATGGTGGCATCGGGATAAAGCTCGGCAAGGCCATCGAGGACTTTTTCCCCTCCCCGCATGTGAATAAGCCAATCATGAACCAAGGCAACTTTCATTTTTGTCCTAAAACCCTTTCATAGACCATTGCGGTATGACGTGCCGTTTCTTTCCAATCAAAACGCGTTGCTCGGTTCATGCCTTTCTGCCGCAAAGAATCCCGCAAATTCTGGTTTTGTTCTAACTCCATGATCTTTTCCATCATCTCGGATTCCGATGTGGGGTCCACCAACATGGCTGCATCGCCGACCACTTCTGGGATAGACGAAGTGTTCGAGCAAAGCACCGGAGTTCCACAACGCATGGCTTCCACAAGCGTCAATCCGAACCCTTCGTAGAGCGAAGGGTGAATAAGTGCGATGGCTTGGTTGTAAATGATGGGAAGTTCCCCATAGTCAATAGCAGGCAGATGGATCATGTTAGCCGATGAAGAGAGATCTCGTACATCCTCAAACCCTTGAGGGTATTTGAGATCCTTACGTCCGATGAGAACCAACGAAGCCTTGACCTTGTTCTGGGCCTTCAGCCGGCTGAAGAGACGAATAAGCTTTTGCACATTTTTATGCGGTTTGAGCATCCCGACATAAAGAAAATAATCCTCGGGAAGATGATATTTTGTTTTTAACTTTTGAAACTGCACCTCTTTTTCTTCGGGAGGAAACAAGCGGAATTCGTTTCCCACGCCTTCGTGAATCACCGTGATCTTTTTTTCATCCGCCTGGAAATGTTCGATCAAATCCTTTTTCGTGTGCTGGGATACCGCAATAATGTGATCGGACGCATGGACTGCTTTTCTTAACATGAACCCCGCATAAAGCGTTTGCAAGGGTGTCAGAAATTGCTTCCGGAAAATCCAGTGAATAATGTCATGGATCGTCACGACAAGCTTTGTTTTTCCTTTCAAAAGCGGAACATTATAGTGCGGCGCATGCCAAAGTTTGCAATGCGAGAGCATGGGAGGATATTGCCACTGTTCCTGGATCGAATAAATCGGTGCATGAAAGTAAAAGCTAGGACAGCGCTCCATGAGATCCGGCCCAAAAACAGACAGATCCAAACCTTTGTCGAGATCCAACCCTTCAAATCCGCTCAAAATCCCCCGAAGATAAGTCCCGATACCGGTATGCTTCAACATACGAATATCGATTCCAACGCGGTGTTGCATCTCGACGCCTAGGACGTTTTCTGCAGATGGGCAAGGACGGAACAAAGTGCATCAAAAGTCTGTTCGACCGTGATATTTCGCACACAGGGATGACCTTCGACAGAGCAGACCTTTTGTTCGCATGGGGCACACGGGACTTCGTGGTGAAGCAGATTCAGGTGTTCCGTCCATGGATGCCAGCAATGAATATCGTTGGTACCGCTGGCAATGAGAATAATTTCAAGCCCCTGAGCTGCAGCAATGTGAGCGGGACCGGAATCGCCACCGATAAAAATATCACAAACATCAAAAAGAACCGGAAGGTCTTTTAAATCCGTCTTCCCTCTTAAATCAATGAATCCTTTCGAAGGGGCTGCCCCATCTGATAAGTCCGATTTTTCTCCATCCGTACCGATTAAAATGATTTGGGCAATACCTTTTTGATCGATCTTTTGAATCAGCGTTTTGAAGTTTTCGATAGGCCACCGTTTAGAAGGATATCCGGAACCCGTGTGAATAATGACGCGGGGAAGCAGCGTCGCAGGCGGCAATGGACCGATTTTATTCCATAGGTTTTGAATTGCCTCCGGCATGTACTCAAATGGAAAAAGTTTATTGTCCTGGGCCACGTGGAATGATTTCAAAAGCAACAGGTTAAGCCGGACTTGATGCAAACCCGCATCATAGCGCGCACATTCATTTAACAAAAACCCACCGCCCGTAATACCATAGCTGATGCGGTAGCGAACCGCCCCCAAAAACATAAGCAGGATATTTCGAAAATCACCCCGAAAATCAATGCCGATATCGTACTTGTTTTTCCTTAAAAGGAACACCAAACGCCAAAATTCGACAAATTGTTGACCGAAAAAAGAACTCCGGGAAAACCAGCCGTGCTTGACGGAAAGAACCGAAGACAGCCCTTTCAGATTTGCGAAAAGGGGCGCCATTTCCTCGCTTGTCAGAAAATCGATCTTTGCATGAGGAAATTTCTTGTGAAGCGAATGAAAAGCGGGTCGGGCCATAACGCCATCCCCAATGTGATCCATGCGAACCACCAGAATTCGTTGAACCGATGCAAAATCCAATGGTTTGCGCATAAGCCTCCATGGAAAAAATAAAACACTTCCGAGGCAGTCAATGGTCCCGATGAGCAATCTCTTCCAACGTTTTTTAAAAGGATATTTTTCCATCAGAAAAGTGTGTAGATGAAGGGCGAAAGCGCGGAGCCTTGAGAAAAAACAATCAGAACGCCCAAAAGAAGCAGCACAAGGACAATAGGTGTCAGCCACCATTTTTTGCGCGTCTTTAGGAAATCCCAGAATTCCTTCAACAAACTCAATTTGCCCATATTTCCTCCCATTAGCAAGCCGTTGTTGATGTTCGAGTGAAAATAATACTAGCAGAAGAGAAACAGATTACCAACTTTAAAACTGCCGTTCGTAATCACTGGGTGATCCAGTCGCTTGTGAGCAAGACTTCCAGTAGCTCTCCTGGGAAGGTTCGAGTTTCTGATCGAGGATATCTTTGCCGATAAGCCGTAAAATCATACTCATCGGTGTCACCACAAGAAAAAAGAGAACGGAAAGGATAAGCCGCGTCATCACCCATCCCAACAAAACAGCCGCGGACATCCAAATCTTCTGAAAGGGCATCAATGCGGACGGCAAAAAAGCACCCGCCATGACGAGGACAATACCTGGTATGAAAAAGTAAGGATAGAAAATCCGGCCGCGCCACCAAAAAAGAATCCCGAGAGCGACAAGAACCCCGCCGACAAGGAAACCGAATTCCCTGAGCTTTTTTCTACTGCTATCGATCTTTTTTATCTCTGACAGGACCATCGCTTAATCCAGTTCGAATTCTTTCATCCAGTTCGTGTCTTCTTCTAAAGGTTTTTGCTGTTCCTTGGACAAAAGGAAATTCCCAAGAATCAGATAATCCATATGAGTCCTCATAAAACACCGAAAGGCATCTTCAGGCGTGCAAACGATCGGCTCTCCCCTCACATTAAAGGAGGTGTTGATCATAACCGGACAGCCGTATTTTTCATCAAATTTTTTGAGCAGTGCATAAAACCGTGGATTTTGGGACTGGGCAATGGTTTGGATTCGGGCCGAGTAATCCACGTGTGTCACGGCCGGGATTTCGGATCGCTTGACATTCAGGAGTTCGATCCCTTGTAATTTTTTTTCATCCGCGGTCATCTCACGGCGCCATTGGGGGCGGACTGGCGCGACAAGCAGCATATACGGACTTTCGGCATTTATTTCAAAATACTCCGAGACTTTTTCCGCAGTCACGGAAGGCGCAAAGGGACGAAAGCTCTCACGAAACTTGATCTTGAGGTTCATCTGCTCCTGCATTTTGGGTGAACGCGCATCTCCAATAATGGAGCGTCCTCCCAATGCCCGAGGACCGAACTCCATGGGACCCTGGAACCAGCCGATCACTTTTTCCTGTGCGATAAGATCTGCGATCTTTTCCGGAACTTCCTGATCCGTTAATTTGACATGCGGAATTTGATGTTCTCTAAGAAACGCCTCGATTTGCTTTTCAGAGAATTCCGGACCGAGATAAGAACCCTTCATGGTATCTGTTTTATCGTTGGCCTTCCGCTCGTTTCCGAAATATTGATACCACGCGAACGTGGCTGCGCCGACAGCGCCGCCGGCATCGCCGGAAGCCGGCTGGATCCAAATATTCTCAAACGGTCCCTCGCGAAGGATGCGTCCGTTTCCGACGCAATTAAGCGCCACGCCTCCTGCCAAGCAAAGATTCTTCTGCCCGGTCACACGATGCACATGCTGCGCGATCCGCAACATGACTTCCTCCGTGACCTCCTGAATGGAACGGGCAAGGTCCATCTCTCTTTGAGTGACCCGGGATTCGGGCTTGCGGGCCGGCCCACCAAAAAGTTCTTCGAATTTCCGGTTCACCATTCGAAGTCCGGCACAGTAGTCAAAGTACTTCATATTCAGTTTAAAAGAGCCATCTTGTTTCAGGTCGATCAATTCCTTCAGGATCAGGTCTTTATATTTTGGCTGCCCGTAAGGCGCAAGTCCCATCACCTTGTATTCCCCGGAATTCACCTTAAATCCGGTGTAGTAGGTAAAGGCCGAATAAAGCAGTCCCAAAGAATGAGGAAAACGTATTTCAGCAAGAAGCTCGACCTTGTTGCCCTTTCCAACGCCATAACTGGTCGTCGCCCATTCCCCCACACCGTCCATGGTCACGAAAGCGGCCTCCTGGAAAGGTGACGGGAAAAAAGCCGAGGCCGCATGAGACTGATGGTGTTCCGGAAAGATCACTTTTCCCTTGAAGCCAAGTTCGTCTTGAATGTAGTCCTTCATCCATAATTTCTGCTTGATCCACATCGGCATCGCCTGCAGAAAAGACGCGATGCCTTGAGGCGCATAGGCAAGGTAGGTTTCAAGAATGCGTTCGAATTTGAGAAAAGGCTTGTCATAGAACGCCACACAATCCAGTTCGGATGCTTTGATTCCGGCCTGCGCCAAACAAAAATTAATGGCATGTTTGGGAAAAGAAAAATCGTGTTTTTTTCTGGTGAAACGTTCCTCCTGCGCAGCGGCAAGGATCTCTCCATCACGAATAAAACAGGCCGCACTATCGTGATAAAAAGCTGAAATCCCAAGAATATTCATGATAAAACCGTTTGATTCTGACGGGTGGATTGTCTGGCAAGTAAAACTCCTGCCATATACCAAAAACCCATAAGCGGTTGAGGACTTTGGAGACCCGTATCCGCAGAAGCGTAAATCAGAAATGCCAGCAATCCGGTGAGCATACCGAGCTGAAGATATGCTTCCGGATCAGATCCCAATTTTTTAATGTTCGTTAGAGTTTTTCGGAAATATAAAACAAGAAAAAGAAGAAAACAAAAAATACCCGGAAGTCCGATCTCAGCAGCAAGCTGAAGATAACCATTGTGGGCGTAATAACCACGGACAACCAGGTCGTTGTAGAGAAAGTAATTTCCTGTTGAGTCCCGGGATAAATTGTAACGTGTTGAACCCATGAAAATCGTTTTTTGTTGAGTATCTGAGGTATAAATGGTGGAGTCCCCCAAAAAACTCACCGAGCCATCTGCATTTTGCCGGATTTGATAGGCAGGTTCCCGGACCGGAAGCAGATTCTTTTTTTGACGGGTGTCATATTTTGCATGCGCTTTGTTATAAGTATTGATACCGGTACCCGTAACGGGTTTTTTGCGAATAACATCAATGGCACGATTCCAAAGCACTAAGCGTTCTGAAATCGACTGCTCTTTTGCATGGGCATCCAGATGAAGGATCATAGACCGAGGTGTAAAAGACAGCAGGACAAGGAATAGACCCAGTCCCAAGGCAAGCATTCTGAACCAACGTTTGTAAATAAAAAGCAAAAAAATACTCAGCAGAAGTGCAAGCATAGCTCCGCGAGTGCGCGTCAAATAGAGCAAGACAAATCCCACGATCGCAAGCGCTAAGCAATAAAAGGATTTTTTTCGAAGAACTAGATTCTTGAACTGGCTGAAGAAGCACATTCCAAAAATCGGAATGACCGTAATCAAATAACAGCCCATGATTCCAAAATCACCAAAGGGACCGACAAGCCGTAAACCCGCGCCTGAGACCTGGGCCGGAAAGAAACGCAAAAAATCTTTACCAAAAATATACTGGATGGTTGAATCGATCGCCACCAGCACAAAGGTGCCCGCAAACACCAGCTCAAAATTTTTTTTGGTTTTTTCCTCTGCAAAAAATTCTGAGACCATAATAAAAGCCAAGAGGGGCTTAGCTATCTTGAAGAGTCCGCGGAAACTTTCCTTAGGATACTCGGACATCACATACGATACCCCCACAAATAGAAAAAACAGCGCCAAAGGGCCCCAGAAGACCCAGTCGATCTTTGTTGAAAAGAAACGTCTTTCTTTTAGATGGAGCAATCCCCAGAATACAAGCGTCGTCACGAACGCGATTTCCATGATAGCGATAGAAAAGGTGGTGCTTGTCCACAAAATGAACAGAGAAACAATAGCCCATTTTCGAAAATCAATACCAGAAAGTTTTGCGATCAAATGTTTCATAGTTTTATGAGTTAAAATAGCGCCAGTATTTCACAAGGGTATAATAAGCCGATAAGATAGCATATTGCAATCCGGTGACGCCATCTAAAATTCCCAAACGCCAGAAATAAAGGTAAAAGAATTTTGCGATGGGGCGCCAGAGCACATGAAAAAACGTTGGACGCACTCCTTTCTCACGCATCGTGATAAGTTCGAGCGGGACATATTCCCGAACTTTCTGCCGATAATGGTCATAATCCCTAGTGCTGTAATGCAGCATCGGGTTTTGCAATCTTCGGCATGGCAATGCGGTCGTGATGGTTTCGTGAACAGGTTGCGTCCAGCAGACATCCCGTTTGGGGAAAAGCCGTATCGGGGCATCATGGCGGGCATCACTAAAACGCAATCGCTTCCCAAAAAAGTAGGTATGGCGCGGGATCGCATAGACACAGGCCGGAATGGTTTTCGTTTCTTGAGAAATCACGCGCCGGATTTCTTCTTCCAACTCAAGAGTGATGCGTTCATCAGCATCCAAAAAAAGGACCCAGTCCCCCTTTGCCTGTTGCATGGCGAAGTTTCGCTGAGACGCAAAATCAGTAAAAGGATGCTCGAGAATAGTCGCCCCATATTTCTGAGCCAGTGCCACGGTGGCATCCGTACTTCCGGAATCCACGACAAGAAGCTCATCGGCCCAAGAAAGCGATGCCAGACAGTGTTCGATGTTTCGCTCTTCGTTTCGTGTCAAAACAATCGCGGAAAGCATCAGGATTTCCTTTTGTGCCATACAGCTTCCCAAAAACCCAATAACAGATGCGACCTTCCCTTTAGAAGTGCCCACAATAACCGCCACGGCAAAAACAAAAGGTGTTTGATCAAGCATGATTTTTCGGAAAAATTTTTCCAGACAAATAAAAAAGTATTTCGGGAAGCAATGGTTTCCCGGCGCAAAGTCGAAAAGGTTTTGTTGAAGCTTGCCTGTCCCATATGAAAAACCTTACTGCGAGGTTCGTAATAAAGATGATATCCGGCGCGTTGAGCCCTCAAACAAAGGTCCGCGTCTTCATAAATTCCGGGAAGGTACCGCCGATCATAGCCTCCGAGCATGTTAAACTTCTTTGTTGAAAAAGCGCCAAAGCCGGAGGCAAAAGTTTTGCCGGAAATCATGGCGTGGGCTTCATATCCCGGATACCGCGCGCTGATCTTGGGCATCCCGAAGCGCATGCAAAATCTTGTGCCCACAGCTTCAATGCCTTTGCCGTCGAAAGTATGGACTCGCGGAGCAACCAGAAAGGTTTCAGAATCTTCTTCAAATTTCTTAATAAGCAAATCGATAAAATATCTATCGACACGGATGTCATTATTTAACAGGATCGCAATCGGCTCCGTCATGGTTTTCAAGTAAGCGTTATAAGAACAAAGAACAAGGTTCTGAGATGCTTTGACAAAGTCAATTTCTGGAAAATGGGTTCGAACGTAGGCTTCGCTTCGGTCCTGGCTCAAATTATCCAAAACTGTAATGGCGGTGGGTGTCGTTGCTGAACGCGCAGCCTCGACAAGACTCGGCAGACATTGGGAAAGCATTTCTTCCCCGTTATAGTTGAGGATCACAATGCGGGTTTTCATCATATGCCAGGTTCAGAGAGGCCAAAAGCGCCACTTTAAAATCGACCAAAGCATTCGTATCCCGTCTGTCCATTTGATCTTTTTGCCTTCCGAATACAACCTAGGCCGGTATTGAATCGGCACTTCAGCGATCTTATAACCGAGGCGGATGCTTTTGCAGACTAATTCATTATCGAATTCAAAACCGCTCGCTTGGACCTTCACCTTATCGAACAGAGAGCGAGTAAAGGCTTTGTAGCACCCTTCATAATCTGTAACACTTTGCCCATAAAAAAGATTGGTAAGCCAAATAATGATCTTATTACCGATGTAGTGCGATACGAACGGATCTCCGTTTCGTGTGAAGAATTTAGGACCCTGAAGACTGAATCGGGATCCCAAGACCAGTTCGGTGCGGCCTTCCTGAATCGGCTTGAGCAAGACAGCATAATCTTCCGGAGAATACTCAAGATCCGCATCCTGAAGAATGAACACATCCCCCAAAGCGTTTGCAATACCTGTTTTTAGCGCCCCGCCTTTCCCCTGGTTTTTTTCGTGAAAAAAAGCTCGTACATTTGCTGTCTGCCGGAGGATATCACGCGTCCCATCGGTCGATCCGTCATCCACGACAACAATCTCTTTTTCGATACCGAAAAGCGCCACGGCCTGCACACGGCGGATAACCTCCGCAATATTTTTTGCTTCGTTATAGGCCGCGATAATCACAGATACTTTTTTGATCTCGGCGTTAGCCATAAACATACCTCGTAACACGATAATATCGTTTTCTGAATAGATTGAGAAGCGGAATATACTGTCTCACGGCGATGTCTCGACGAAGCAAATATCATTTATTTTCATATGCCACCCTTTTTCGTTTCTGAATTTGAATCGATATTTTATTTTCGCGGATCTGCCACTCTTCGAAGAATAAAAAAACCGTTTTGCTCGAGAATAATTGAATATCCTGAATTTTTGAGACCGTTGAGAACTGTGTCAGCATTTTCTTTAAGAAGTTGCCGGTCGATTGCAATCAGGTCCGTGTGCCGCGCTTTCCAGGAGCCGCCCTCCTTAGGATGGTCATTTTCGTAGATGTGAAGTTCTTTCCGATTCGCGGCATGCGTTGCGTAAAACTCATGGGTCCGAAGCGAATATTCGGCCGGAATCGTCCGCAAAATCGCTGCGACTTCTTTCGTGTGGGGTGTGATCGCGATCCAGTTCCGCCGCATGGGATAGATCTCCGATACACCGCTCGTAAGTACCGAGGCCAAAAGAATCCCGTACGCCCAGTAAGAGCGGAACCTTCGGATTTTAGCCATGGCGACAACCGATGAAATAAAAACGAACGGCGTCAGCGTGGCCGTGTATTGAAAAAATATCGAGCGTGTCATCTCATTCCGTGACAAGAGATTTTGAGCAAGCGTTGGCAGTGTTAACAAAAAAGGCCCGGGAGCTAGCATGCTGGTGAAAGCCAGAGGACCATAGATTTTAGCGAGATAAGACAATGTCGAAGTATTGAAAACATGCTTTGCAAAAGGAACCCACCCTGCTTTTACCCATGATGTGAAGTTTCCGTCGAGATAAAAATAAGGAGCTCCCGAAAGCTTGGGAATGGCCCACTGGGTCACCATAAAAAAATAAAACAGCGAAAAAAGCATCCATCCCATTCCCCACAAGCGAATCGTTTTAAAAAAAATCGGCCGTTTATTCGATGATTCATCCGGCATCAAACAAGGTCGCGGCATGAGAAACATCGCATAAAAACCTATCGCAAAAGCAACCGTGGCGATATTTTCTTTGGTGAACAAAGAGGCTGTTAAACATAAGGATGCCAACCCGATTTTCCTTTCCTTGAGATACGCGAATGCGTAAAGCAAAAAAGGCATGGCTATCACTTCCGGATGAAACTCAAAACGAACGGCATTGCGGACGGGAAGATAAAGCACGAATGCAATGCAAAAAAGAACCTCCCACAGAGGCGATTGCCCGGACCTGCGAATGATTTTGGTCAGCGGAAAAAGGCATGCCGCGGCGGCAAAAGCCTGGATGGCGAGCAATATCTTAGGATCCGGCCAAATCTTATACGGAACAGCAATCACCGCCAGGAACGGAGCAAAATGATCCCCCAAAAGACTGATACCGCCTTTGATACTGGAATAAAACCAGTGTCCTTGGGTCGTGTTCCAGACGGCCTGCGTAAAAATAGCCATGTCAAAACCCGCGTTCATGGATTCATAGCGTAGAATACTCGAAGCGGTCCACCAGGAGCCGAAAAGCAAAAAAAGACCAATAACCCAACCGGTTGCAGAAGTTTTCCAGGATAAAAGGATTCGCATCAGGAGACTCTTAGAACAGATTGGCTTATCCCGTTGTGCCCATTCCAGAAGTAAAACCCCTAGAACAGCTGCCCCGCCGGCAATAAAGACAAGTGTCTTTCGTTGGATCTTCGGATGCACGTCAAAAAAAGAGCTCAGTCCTGCAGGAAGAAATGGAAATCCCCCGGTAAAATAGAGCACGATGAGGAGAAAAAAAACAATTTCTCCGAATCGATAGAAGTACGATCGGGTGGGCGTTTTTATTTTTTCCATAAAATCACGCTCGCATTAATGACGCGTTATAAACAGTAATTCTTTTGTGCGAAAAACCTAGTTTTTATTCCCGCACTTCAAAAATATAAAAAGTTTTTCCGACTTTATAAAGAGGTTTTTTGTTATAAAACCAGGATTGTGGATTTTTTTGCTGCATTGAATAAATGCCAATTCCCAACGCGTAAAAACCAGGAGCCGGCGCCAGAAAATCTTTTGCTGTCACTACTGCCCATGGAATCTTATAAAAATCATAAATGTCCGCATTATGAGCTTCCGCGGCAATTTTTATGGGGGAAATTTTTCGATCACGAACAAATTCAGCCAAGTGTTTGTTGTCCTGGCCCCAATTCAGGTTGGAATCAGCAACAAGTGTTGCGCCTTTTTCCGCTCCGCCCACTTTTTCATTAAAATAAGCAAGATAATCCGGTGCCGACATGAGTGTCCGAGCCATAAACAATATAAGTAGTACAACGAGAACTCCTTTCAGTATTTTTTTAAATGATGGATTCTTTATATTTGCAAGCCATGCCGCAGGAATTCCACCCAAAACAAAAAGAAAGGGATAGATCGGCAGGATATGACGCAAGCCGATGCGAATTTTACTCGTCATCGCAGCGCCGAGAAAAAACAAAATGGGCACTAAAATAAGAGATTTAATCCACAGGGAACGCTTTAAGAAAAACAACATCAAGAACCCAATCCCCATAAGCGTCAAAGTCAGCAAAGGCGTTTTAATAGCCATCACGGCCGGGAAATAACGCCAGTCACATGTAATAAAGGAACCTTCCAAACAAGCCCCATGACCTCCTTCCGAGTGGGATAACACAATGCCGAGCGGTTTCATATAGTTCCCGAATCCGATGAACCGGTGGCATTTATAAATAAAATCGGTATATCCCAGAACAATGACCAGGGCAGCCAGGATCCAAATGGCCAGATAGCACTTCAGAAGTTTTATTCGCGAATCCTTATTAGCAAGTCTTGAAAATAATCCGGCGATGACCAGCACTGCCAGATTGCCAAAGAGTGTAACCGCAGCAAAAGAAGCACCGTATTTCTTCTTGAGCTTCCACGAATAGATCAAACACAGGAAAGCTCCGGCAAGCACCGCTCCCCTAAAAATGAGGCGACGGTTGCGCGAGTTTTTGATGAGTTCAAAATCCCGCGCATAAAAATAAAACGCAAAAACACAAAAAGGCCCGAAAAGCACCATCGCCTGTTTCTCCCCGATGGCATGCGCAATCAAAAAAAGAGAAATCCCTACGATCCATTTTTCAGACTGCGAAGAAATCGGAGGTACCGAGACGCTTTTGGGCTGAGAGAAATAAAAGATCAAGAATAAAGTAGAAATAACAGGCAAAAGAATCAAACTGCTGATTTTCGACATAAACGCAGCACCGCACGCCAAACCCAGAAGAATCAACTTCCGCTCTGAAGGAGCGTCAAAAAACCGCTTCAGTGCATAAATCGAAAGAAAATAAAAGACCGTAAGTCCCATGTCCGTTGTAAAAAGGGTTCCATGGGCAAGGATGTTGGGTGAAAAACAAAAGAGCGTTAATGACAGAAGCGCGGCCCACTGGCCGAATAATTCTCCGGCAAAAAAGAAAAGAGCAAGACCCAGCAAAACCGTCAGCCCGATCATGGGGAGGCGTTGAAGAAAAAGGATCTGCTGAGGATTATTCCCCATTTGATACAAGAAACGCGCTCCATTGCGTGAAAGATCCAAACGGTCAGTGTTGGGAACATAAAGAGGGTCATGGATGGGAAAATCCGGTTGAATCGCGAGAAGCGGTAATGCGGCAAGTTGAAGGATGAGCGGCGGATGTTCACCCAAAAATTCGTAATTATTATAACGAACGATGGGATATCCCCCGCTGCTAAAAAACGTCTCGTCCGTTGTCTGGCCGACCGACCAAGCGGAATACAGACTTTGCGCTGTCAGCGCCAGCAACAATACAGCGACACAAATACCGACTCTAGATATTTTGAGCATCGCTTACTCGCTCAGAAAAATGAGCCCCCAATCCTGGAACATCCCTAGGCACTGCTGAAAATTTGAAAATCTTAAGAATGGCCGGATGTTTTTTCTTTTTCATATAAATCAGCTTTTCAAGCAAGCTTGAATGATTGATACCATCGACAGCGCCGAGAAGTTTTACTTCTGGCATTTTTGAAAAATCGGGGTTATGAAAGGTAGCATAATACCGATAACCCTGCTGTGCTTGTTCCCTAAAATCTTCCGGGCCGTCCTTGCCTTCCGGGACTTTATTCCACATTCCAAACCCAAGATCGACATAATAAGTGTAATCGCTTATTTTCTTATCATTTGCTTGTTCGCGAGGAAGAGAACAATAGAACTTTCCAACGGTAAGATTGTCGCTGACCTTAACTTGCTGCACATCTTGGAGAATCAGCCGCGAAGATTCTAAGAGATAATTCATTTTTTTCCCGATCATGATCCGGAGTGAACTAACATTTTGGACATTTTCCCAAATATTAAAACCTAAGGCAAGGATCAGAAAAAAGCCAAGCATCCAGGCAGGCCATCGTTTAAAACTTTTAAGCGCACAATAGAAAAGTCTGGAAATTAATACAAGGATCGGCGCCATCGTACCACTAAAATAACGGGGATCCGGCTGGAACATACCCAAAAACGGAAGTTCCACGATCAACCAAAGGGCGCAGATCCGAACCACATCATTCGCAAAAAAAGATTCTCTCTCCCTGTCTCTTGCAATCCACTTTCGCCAAAGAAAAACAAGTGACATGATCACAACAGACCAAAGCATAAAAAAACTCAGAGTCCTTGCGATGGAAACCGGAAATACATGATCCCATGAAAAAAACGCGGATCGAAGCTCATTATCATAACCACACTCATAATTCAGAAAAAGCAGTCTGGAAATCGTACTCCATTTAAAGCCCAACCCCGGCATAGACCCCGCTGAAAGATGAGTGATCGGGACAATTTGAAAAGCCACAATGCCCATCGCAATATTCAACGCAAGGTACCGCAAAGGGGCGCTCTTCCATGATCGAAAGTGAGCTAACGAAAAAAGGAAAACCAGCAACGGTAAAACCAGTGTTAACTCTTTGGCTTTGATCCCAAACCAACCGGTTAAAAACATCCCCAAGAGAAGACTGCCAAACTGGATTCTAGACCCTTGGGAACTCATATTTTTCTGAATAGCCAATAAAAAAAAGATCCCCACGAACAAAAAAAAGTAAGCGATCGTGGCCGAATCCGCGACCCAAAGGGCATGGCTGTAGTGCGCCGGAACGAGAACGAAACACAAGGTGCCGATCACCGCAAAAATCCATGGGACTGCTTGCGTCAACAAAACAAAGAGAATGGTTACCGCTCCAGCAAAAAAAAGCCCTTTCGTAAAAAAATACATCGCAAAGAAATTCGGGCCAAAGCACTGCTGAACCATTTTAAGAATGATGGGAAGCACGATCCGCTTGTAACGCACCTCATCGTCCCGATTGGTTTGCCCCACCCAGTTCGAACTTTGGGACCATGGTGTCAAAAAGCTGTTTGAAAAATCACGCCAGGAAACATCGCGCGCCATGATGACCTTATCCCAATCATCGAGATCGCTTGCGGGCATTCCTTGAAATAAAATCACCGTCCATGCCAAAACAACGACAAACACGATACTGGCGGCAAAAACAATAGAGCGAGCACTCATGCCAACGAAGATGGCTCTGGGGAGAGTTGACAGAAATAAATGAAATGATAGGAAAAGCGCCTGGGGATCAAAAGATCTTTGAGGCGTTGTTTCCATGAAGCTTTGGCAATGCCGTTGTATTTCAGCGATTTGATCACTTGAAATCCGGAACTTTCCAACATTTCTTTCCATTCCCCGTAACTGGCAAAAAGCTCATGCGTTTGATTCCGGCTTTTTCGATTCGCTGTCAAAAGGACAGAAAGAATATCCTGATACCACATGATGTTCGGAACCATGGCGAGAAAAACACCTTGAGGCTTGAGGATACGACGGATTTCGCCGAGAGCTTGGCTGATATTCAAAAAATGCTCGAGACTTCCGAGACACGTCACCACATCAAAAGAGCCATCCTTAAAGGACATTGCTTCAGCGGAAGAAAGCGTGTAGGCCCCAGCCGGGAATTCCTTGCGGGCAATCGAAAGAGCTTCCCCCGAAAGATCCACGCCATAAAAAGATGTTGCTCCAGGATAGAGCCGGTGCAGTTCACGTAAAAAATAGCCGCCACCGCAAGCCAGATCCAGAATCGCTCCTGCGTGAGGCATAAAGCGATAGACTTGTTTTGCGATCCAGGCATACGCCCGATCCTCATCCCGGATCGGCGCCTGCTTGTAAAGGGCATCATATTCGGCCTGCAACGCGGCAAGATCTTTATGTGAAGTTTCGACCACCATATTTCAAGAACTCCTTATAGACGCTGATGGTTTCCCGCGCGGTTTTTTGCCAGGAAAATTTTTTAATCTGTTCAAAGCCCTTTTGTTTGAATTCCACCCGAAGGGCTTGATCGCCCGCAAGTTTTTCCATACCGTGCATAATGGCTTCCGTATTATAAGGATTGACCAGCATGCCGGCCTCTCCCGCGACTTCCGGCGTCGAGGTGATATTGGATGTTAACACAGGACAACCCGAAGCCATAGCTTCTAAAATGGGAATGCCGAACCCCTCATAAAGCGACGGGAAAATTAAGGCCTCAGCACCCGCATAAAGGACATTTAAATCCTCGCGGCTGAGAAATCCCGGAGTGAGAATGGCTTCAGAATTGAAGGCATACTTTTTTTCCAGAAACTCGATATATTGACCGTGTCCGAATTGAGTGGATCCGGCAAGAACGAGCTGGAAATCGGGATGTGTTTTTGAAAAAATCCTAAAAGCCTCCAAAACGCGCCCAATGTTTTTTCGAGGCTCAAGTGTCCCGACAAATAAAAAATAACGGTCCTTGACCCGGAGATTTTTCTTCACGGCCTGGATTTTTCCAGCGGGGATATCCGAAGTAAATCCTTCATGGCCTGAAGGATAAACCACCCGGATTGTTTTCTCCGGAATTTTTAAATGCTGCATTAGATCTTTTTTCGTATGCTCCGAATCCGCAATAATCCGATCCGCTTGCCTGACAACAAACGGAAGCCATTTGCCCCAATAAAACTTGCTAGCCAGCCCCATCTGGTTTTTGAAGAGTTTGCCCGCAATATCATGCACGGTCACGATCAACGGACAAGGCTTTCGAAAAGGCGGCGCAAAAGCAGGCACATGCAGCAAATCAACAGAATCTTTTTTGACAAGTTGCGGGAGTGTTAAGTTTTCCCAGGCAAGACGTTCGAGGGTTGTGAAGTCCCGACCTTTGGGTAAAGGCCGAGAATAAAGTTTGAGTTCAAATTGAGAATGGCATTCGAGTTGCAGAGATTCCAGCAAATGCCGGGTAAAAACGCCGAGACCGCTATGTCCCTGGATGGCTTGCGCGTCAAATCCAATACGGCCCATGAACGGAATCACGCCGCCTGTTTTTGATGGCGCGCCAGATCGTGATCGACCATCCTATGGACCAATTCTTTAAAACTGACCGTGGGTTTCCAATTTAAAACCCGGCGGGCCTTGGCAAAATCCCCTTTCAGTTCATAGATCTCTGCGGGGCGAAAAAATTGCTCGTCTTTTTTAACGTACTTTTGCCAATCCAGATCCACATGCCCAAAGGATATCTCCAAAAACTCACGAACCGTGTGGGTTTCTCCAGTGGCAATGACAAAATCATCAGGAGTCTTTTGTTGGAGCATGAACCACATGGCAGTGACATAATCCCCGGCAAATCCCCAATCCCGTTTTGCCTCTAAATTTCCTAACCTCAATTCCGTTGCTTGCCCCATTTTGATCTTGGCAACCGTGTCCGTGATTTTACGAGTGACAAACTCAAAACCGCGACGAGGCGATTCGTGATTAAACAGAATACCATTGCAGGCAAACATCTTGTACGCTTCGCGGTAATTGCGGGTCAGGTGAAAACCCGCGAGCTTGGAAATTCCGTACGACGAGCGCGGGAAAAGCGGTGTGGCTTCATTTTGCGGGCTCTGCGGCGCCACGCCGAACATTTCGCTTGACCCGGCAAAATAGAACCTGCATTTCGGAGCACGTTCTTTCAGCGCAGACAAAATGGAATGCGTGCCGTTGATGTTGGTGTTCATGGTAGAGAATTCATCTTCAAAGGAGTAACTGACAAAACTCTGGGCAGCCAAGTGGTAGCACTCGTCCGGCTGGATTTTTTCCACCACATTAAAAACACTGGAATAACTTTCTAACGACGCGGAGTGGAGCTTCAGTTTTTCCCGGATATGATTGATCCGCCAAGTTCGATGCGCCGGATCTTCCAAAGCCACCCGACGAACAATCCCATGCACCTCATAGCCCTTGTCGAGCAAAAATTCCGCTAAATAAGACCCGTCCTGCCCTGTAATCCCTGTAATCAATGCTTTTTTCGCCATCTTCAACTCCTTATGAATTCAAAAAATGTGCCGCTGCCGGAATGAATGGATGCATTCTATCATCCCCTCCCCCTCTCGACAACTTAACACTCGGGAAAACTTAACCATCGCGTACGGCGGGTTGGAATTTTGAATTTATTTTTTGAGCGATAAGCTGCGCCGCCACTTCGATCCCTGCTTCGTTCCAGTGAGTATCATCCCAAGAATACAGTTGTTCTCCCGAAAGAACCCGGGAACGAAAGCTCGAAAAAACATCGATTGATTTGACTCCCAGCAAATCAAGCTCATGCTTTAATGTCATGTAAAAATCTTTATTAAAAAGGGTGTCGCCCGGACGCAGATCAAAATAAACCGCGCTTTTGGGAGGGATCGAAACAAAAATAAAATCAATCCCTCTCCTTTGAAAAAAATCACTGATTTTTTTAATCTTCAGCGACGAACGTTTGATTTCTTCATGCGACGTTGGTCCCATGGCGAGAATCTCATTGTGAAACATCATCCCGTTAGCATCTACCTGAACAGCCTCAGGGAAAACGCCAAAAGCTGAATCAATCCGACTTTGCAGATATCTAAAGGGTTCTTTTTTCCAAAAGCGGTCGAAGACGATCGCGATTCTCATGAAAAAATCCGTATTAAAAAGATCGTTGATTTTGCGCTTCCATGCGGTTTGGATTTTGGAGTGTTTAACTTTTAAAAAGGTGCCTTCTTTTGGAATAACATGCCCCGAAGTTTCATAAATAAGTGCGAAGGGTTGGATGTGCATGGCGGCTAAATTGTCGAAAAAATTCCTGTCCATCTCTATGGGAGAATAGTTATAGACCGGAGTTTTTGTTTTAAGGGTAAGTTTTGCTGAAAGCATGGCATTTTGAGAAACGCCGGTTCCAACCGAATAGGAGTCCCCCACTAAAATGATCGGGCATTGAGCGGCAATGCCCTGCTTGTTTCGGAAACCATATTCATCGGTTTCCCATCTTATATTCTTTTTCACTCGGGCATACTTGGTGCCGTGCCCTAGGTCGCCGAATTCATCCCGCAATGTGTTTTTTTTAGGATAAAATCTTCCGGGAGTGGGTTTGAAATCTGTTCCCCAAAGCAAGGACTCCCAATTGCGGAAAGTAAAAATATCCAACGGAAGAAAAGAAAGGGCCATGATGTAAATAAAGAGCACGGCACAAAAAAAACTGATTTTAAAGATTAGTTTTCTCATCAGAATTGAAAATAAATAAACTGACTCTTTCCGGTTCCAAGATAAAAAGTAACAAAAAACAAAGCGAAATAAAAAATCCAGCGGAATTTTGATGCAAAAAGTTTTTCCGGATAAATGATAAACGATCTGGAGCACATATAAAACAGGATGCCGGACAACAGGAAAAATCCGTTTGCATAGTCGTCTGGCCTGAACAGGATCGTATTTTTATAAAATTTCAACATATGCTGAATCACATAAAAAGCGTCGGCAAGGTTATTCGCCCTGAAAAAGATCCATGCAAAACAAACGAGAACGAAAGTTACAAGAACCTGCCAAGCATTCAGAAATTGAGTCTTTTCTAATCCTAAAATCTTATGCAGTTTTTTCTGAAACGGTCTGTAGAAGACAGAACTGGCCAGAAAAAGACCATGAAGCAATCCCCAGATCACAAATCCCCACCTTGCTCCGTGCCAGATTCCTGAAAGCAGGAAGGTGATGATCAGGGCTGCGGCAGTCCCCCAATGTCTCCAGTTTCTCCATTGCATCTGCAGCGGTTTAAAAATATAGTCAAGGATCCACCTTGAAAAGCTGATATGCCATCGCCGCCAGAAATCGGCGACGGAAGTAGCCGCGTAGGGACGATTGAAATTCTGGGTCAAGTTGATGTTAAAAAGACGCGCACTTCCAAGGGCCATATCCGTATAGCCGGAAAAATCCATGTAGATCTGGAAGGCATACGCAAAAGTCGCCAAGAGCAATGGTAGACCCTCGGCCGCATGAACGTTATTGTAGATACTGTCAACATAAGAGCCAAGACGGTCCGCCATCACCACTTTTTTGAAGAGTCCCCAGGTAATCATTAATATTCCCCAGCGCATATTTTCATAACGGAACACATAAGGAATTTTAAGTTGCGGCAACAGGTCCGAGGCACGTTCAATCGGCCCTTGTAACAATTTCGGGAAAAATGCCAAATAGAGAAAAAAATGCCCCAAGTTTTTTTCGGGTTTCTGTGTTTCAAGATAGATGTCAAACAAATAAGACAAAGCCTGAAAGACATAATAGGAAACACCAATCGCAACGAGTGCCTTGGTCGGTTGAAGCGGCGGTGCGATTGAAAAAACTTTAAAGAGCGCGAGGAGATTTTCACTAAAAAAAGGAAGGTATTTCAGGACGATCAACGTACCCAGATTGATCAGGATGCCGGCCCAGAGCCATAATCGCCTTGTATGAAGACTTTTGGCCTGATGCAGGAATAAACCACACGTGTAGGTGATGATCGTGACAGACATCAAGCAAACCAGAAGGTAAGGTGCCTTAAGGAATGCGTAAAACAGGAGACTGGCAATTAAAAGCACCAGCCAGCGAAACCGTTGTGCTGTAAAATAAAAAACGATGTAAACGAAAGGTAAAAAAAGCAGGTATTTTAATGAATTAAAGAGCATGAGCTGTGGTGGATCAGGCGCTGATCTTGCTCTGAACGGCGGTAAGCAAGTCGCCGATATTTTTGAAAGTTAACAGTTCTTTAGTCGAAAACTTGATTTTAAATTTTGCTTCGATCGCCACGATCAAATTGACGTGGGACAAGGAGTCCCAGCCATCGATATCATTCGCCGTCATCTCAGGGCGTATGGCGATTTCGTCATTATCAAAAACTTCACAAAAAACTTGATTCAGCTGATCCTTCAATTCCATCGATTAATCCTCCAGCGTGGAAAGGTCTCCGGTTTCTTGACCCAAATAGCGGGCTTTAAGAACCCGCCTCATGATTTTCCCGCTCTTATTTTTGGGAATTTTATCCACCACAATGATATCCTGCGGGGTGGCTATGGATGAAACCTTGTTGCTGACATAGAGTCGAATCTTTAGTTCGAGTTCCTTTGTGTAGGCATATTGCTTGCGCAATGCAATAAAGGCAACAACTTTTTCAAACAGCAGATCATCGGGTGCGCCGATCACGCCCGATTCGGCCACTTCTTCGATCTCGAGCAAGGCACTCTCGATTTCAAAAGGGCTGATCAAGTGACCCGCCGTATTGATGACATCATCGCTGCGACCTTTGAACCAAAAATATCCATCCTCATCCCTCAATGCCTTATCGCCTGTGCTGTAATAGCCATTGCGGAATTTTTGTTTATAGACAGTCTCGTTGTTAAGGTAGGTTCGAAACATCGAAGGCCATCCGGTTTTGAGGCAAAGCATTCCCATTTGATTATCGCCGAGCAAAATCCCATCATCCGCCACAATGGCCGTTTCAATGCCGCTGACAGGTTTTCCCATAGAACCGGGCTTGATGGGAAGACCCGGCTGATTTGTCACCATGATCCCACCAGTCTCAGTTTGAAACCAGGTATCATAGATATCCTTTTTAAGAATTTTTCGCGCCCAAGCAATCACTTCCGGATTCAGAGGCTCTCCAACACTAAAAATATGCTTTAAAGCATTCAGGTCGTATTTTTTAAATTGATCCGGATTTTCCCGCATTAACATCCGCAGCGCCGTCGGAGCGGAATACCAGCAAGTCACTTGTTCCCTTTCGAGAATATCAAACCAGGCATTTGAGTCATAATTGCCGCCATAGTGAATTTGAGTGACGCCAAGGCTCCAGGGTCCCATGATCCCATACGATGTTCCGGTCACCCATCCTTGATCTGCCGTACACCAAAAAACATCGGAATCTTTCAGGTTCAACACATCCTGGGATGTCTGATGAAGATGCAGGATGCTTTCATGGACATGCAAAACACCCTTAGGTTTTCCTGTAGAACCAGAAGTGTAGTGTAAAACTGAGGGCATGGAGGGTCCCGTGAGAGGGGCAACGAAGTCATCTGACATTGAGCGCATCAGCAGCGGATAGCTAAGAACATCCTCAGACAGATGCTCATCCATATCCACCACCATAATCCACTTCAAACACGGTAATTGTCCTTTAACCCGCATGATTTTCTTGAGAAAACTCTTTTTAGTGACTAAGCCCTTGGCGCCTGCATCCCCGAGCCGGTCCACAATGGCCTCATCGCCAAAATTCGCAAAAAGCGTCCCGCAGATAAGCTGGAACTTGAGAGCGCCGAGAAAGCAGAAGAATTGCTCCGGCATTTTAGGCAGAAAAGTAAACAGGATATCGCCGGCCGCAAAGCCCAAGGAACTCAAAACACCGGCAAATTTGCTGGATTCGCGATCAAGATCTCGGAAAGAATAATCCGTTCTTTCCTGGTGGGCGGAAATCCATCGAAACGCGGTTTTATCGCCAAGGCCTCGTTCACATTGCTGTCGGGTACATATGTGACCGATGTTGTATTGATTATTTTCGATCAGTTCCATAAGCAGGATGAAATTTTCGACTCACGGCAAAGAGAACATTTTTATTGTTTTCCAGCACAGGAAAAAGCATTTCATCATAGACAAAATGCAAAGGCTGGTTCTTGGGCATCCAAACATAATCAACATGATAGCGCTTTAAAAAATTCACAGCCCAAGAGGCATCATCAGTCTGATAAAAGCGATCGACTTCTTCCAGACGGCGAACAGCATCGGCATAAGTCAAATGCCCCATGAAATAGGTTGTGCTTGTGACTGCCCCTTCAAAAACCGTCTGGCGCTCTCCGAGCGCGGACATGAAAAAATAATGTCCCTGAAAAAGCATCGCTGGATTTTGCGGCGGTGTTCCGGCTTTGTAAATCGGATTATCATGAAACGGATGCAGGATGACAGCATTCGGACTTGTCTTCGTTCTAATAAAATCAAAAACATTCATCGAATCACGATCTATATACGCATAAGAACCAGGCCTAAAGAAAAACGCATCAGCTCTGACGCATGGCAGGACAAGGTAAATTACTGCCATGGCTAACAGTAAAGGTTTGGGCCAAAACTTTTTGAGGTGCCAAAGCAAATCGATGGCCTGAACCGTCAACGGCATCAAAAAAACTGAAAGAAAAAGAAAAGCCCGATCCAAAACAGAAACGGCCGGTCCTTGCGGCTTAAAGATTACAAACGTGGATATAAAAAACGCAAACACAAACATCCAGGCAACAATCGTATGGATCTCTTTTTTGGGCTCCGGACGGCGTAGTGCGGCATAAAGTGCAGGGAAAGCCAGAAAATGATATTTTACCGGAGAATCCGCGAGGGGCAAAAAAAGCGTGACAATAAAAGCCCCGCACTGCGCTAGGAAGGACAGAAGCTGATGAATGCCTAAATGAAAAGGATTCCCCGGAGAAAGACCAAAATTCATTAAAAGCTCAAAAAAACGCAAGGGGTTGCGGAACCGGGTCCGGGCCGCTACTTGAAAGACTCCTTCCCCGAGCCCGAAGGTCGGTGATGAACTGGCGGAGAATCCGAGCAAAGCAATCATGCAAATACCGCCGAGGATCGCTGCGAAAAAACAATAATTCACAAGCGATGACCAGTGTTTTTTTTGCAGAGAATCCACGGCCGCATAAAGACCAATGGCCCCCAGCGTCACGGCGCCAATAATCGCGTCATAAAGCAACAAAAAACCTAATAGCGTGAAAGCCGCCCATGCATACGATTGTTTTCGGCTTTCAAAATATTGCGGGAGTAAATAAAAAACGATGGTAACGAAAAAAAGCACCGTGAGGGTGTAGTGATGTTTATAAAAAAAGGAAATTTGAGGCGGGAGGAGAACCATGAGTAAAACCGCTAACCACATCAACGAAAAACGTTTGAAGTACTGATAAAAAACCGGAATCAACGTTCCCAAGAGCCAAAAGATTGAGATCGGAGCAACGAATTTATAGTAAAATTCAAGCATTCTAAGGGACGTGCCGGACATGCGATAAAGCAATTCTACAAAAAGATCCGCCAGATAATGATATTGAAGCTTGTAACCCGAAAAAATCGGAAGCATCGGAGGGACGCGATGATGCAATTCCGCGGTCACGCACGCTCCCCAGATATGGTCATCATAAGCATAATCGCCAATTACCAATCCCCCATCCGGTTCGCTGTAAATACGGTTGGCGAATGAGACAAAGATCATCATGGCTGCTGCGTAGAGAATGACGAAAACAATCCTCATTTTCTTTCGGTCAGCATCGTACGGCAAGGAAACAGCCTGAGCGTGTGATTTCCAAAGCAAAACAGCGCTAACCATTATAAAAAAACATGGCGCAAAAAAGAAAAAAGAGTCCCCATGAAAAATCCGAAATGCAAAATACACCAGACTGATCAGAGGAATACCGAAAATAGCCGGAAGAAAGACGGCGTGAAAGAAAGATTTTTCCGAAGGGAATCTTAGCGCCCATAGAAGAAAATATCCTGGCGGCCAAGCTAGAGCTATAAAACATAAAGCGACCTTGACAGCTAAAATGCTATTTTCAATGGAAAGGGCCATGAAAGATCCGTTAGAGTTTGAACTTAAATTATTTTTTTCATTGTAACATAGATTATAAAGTGTGTACAATTTGCTCCATCTCGCGTTATTCACCCAAAGGATCAGCGATTATGTGGAAAAATCAAAGCGTCAGTGTGGTATTCTCGACTTATAACGAGAAAGACAGTATCCGACGAGAAATCGAAGATTGCTTTGCGACTGGATTTGTGGATGAGGTCGTGGTGGTCAATAATAATGCCGCGCCGGGAACTGATGAGGAAGTCGCAAAAACTCAAGCTCGAATCATTCAAGAACCGCGCCAGGGATATGGCTATGGCTATCAAGCCGGGTTAAAAGCCGCCAAAGGCGATATCGTGATCATGAGCGAACCGGATGGGACTTACGACCATAAGCGGGATCTCATCAAACTTCTTATCT
The DNA here is from genome assembly GCA_022711115.1 of Candidatus Omnitrophota bacterium. GTDB lineage: Bacteria > Omnitrophota > Omnitrophia > Omnitrophales > Aquincolibacteriaceae > JAKLFP01. The sequence goes on from JAKLFP010000002.1 coordinate 127,953, forward strand.
ACTCCGACGATTTTCCTCTCGTGTTCGGAACCCGAACGACCCAAGCGCTCATTCATGAAGGTGCCAACATGGGTTTTGCCCTGAAATGGGGCAATGTCCTTGTTGCAAAGGTGATCGAGGTTCTATTCATGACAACGGAGTTAAGCGATGTGGGATGCACCATGAGGCTCATTAAAAAAAATGCCCTCCGAAAGATGACTCCGATGTTTCAGGTCGGTGGGAATTATTTCAGTCCCGAGATGATGATGCTTGCGGCGCTTTTTAGGATTCCGTTTGTCGAAATCCCCGTACATTATCAGGCGAGGATCGGTCAGAGTCGCGGAGCCGCGAACTTCAAAAAAGCCTTCAAAATCGCGTTTTTTATGCTCACACTTATCTTCTCTTACCGGATTACTTCCCTGTTTCGTTTACGCAAGGAACGGCTCACCCAAAAAACCGCTAAATAATTACCAGCAAGCGTTTTATTTCTCTTTCTTATAACAAATCAGAAGGATTTGCGCGGCGGTTATCCAAGGAAGATTTTTTTCGCACCATCGCCCGATTTTCAATCCTAACGGGCTGGCTTCATCAAAGGTATTTTTGTCCCGAAAGAAACCGGAAAAGGAAAGGACCGCGGCACTATGATCCAGCGGAAAAATGTGCCGCACTTCAAAGCCTTTCTGTTCCAGGGTCTTTTTTAGCTCCTCCTTTTTAAAATATTGCTCCCAGTAATGCGTGTCGAGAGGTTTGCGAAAAATTTTTCGTAAAAAGGAATTCCGTTTAAAGAAGCGAATGGGCGCCTGAATCTGCATGAATAAATGATTTTGCGGCACCATAACCAAAAAGATTCCTCCAGGTTTCAGCACACGAAAAGCCTCGCGAATGGCTTTGACAGGACCTTCGGTAAAATGTTCGATCACGCCAAGAGAAATGTAACCGCCAAAGGATTGGTCCGGATAAGGAATAGCCATCACATCCCCTACCTTTACGGGCAAGGTCGGGTCGAAGTTTAAAACTTTTTGAATCGGTTCCGCATTATAATCGATCCCCTCCACGTCATACCCTAACTGCCGCAACCGAATCAAATAGGGTGCCAGACCGCAACCGCCTTCAAGGATTTTTTGGTTTTTGGGTAAAAAACGGAGGAAAATCTCCATCTGTTTTTTGACCCGTTCATAAGAAAAGATCTCAAGGATTTCTTCCATGCGAATATCCTCCCAGTTCTTTTCCCAGGCTATTTTCGTAACTTGATCGATGAGATTATTTTTTTCGTTTATCATCGGATGGATTTGTAGCATTCAGGGTCATTACTTTTTTCCCAACCATATGAATCCCTACCGGCGGCATGAGATAGATATGATCAAGAACTGGTTTAAAGGCAGGAACTTTTCTAAAAAGTTTGATGAGAACGGCTGTAGTCATTCCATAACGTTTTTTTTTGAGTCCAGAGGATGGCGCCATGTCAATCTTAAAGTACTCATGATTGATGGGCCCCATCTCACCAGGATTGGAAGTTGACATCATCGAACGATCATCTAAAAACGTCAGCCCTTTGAAAAGGAATTTAATGGCACTTGGCGAAAATCGCCAGTAATCATCTGGAAATTGATGGTATTCCCACACAAACGGAACGCTGACAATCAAGATTCCGCCCGGAACTAAAAGCCGTTCGATATTGGAACACATTTGAAATACATTGGGGCAATGTTCGAGTACGCTAAGACACAGAATGGTGCCAAAAGTCATACCGCTCAGAGATTTTTTAACCGTTTTAGCGTCACCTGAAAGATCAAGGACAAAATCGACACCTTTTCCAGGTTCTAAATCACAACCCAAATAACGTTCGGATGGAAATAAGGGACGGTAGTCAGGAGTATTACCATAATCTTTAGAGCCAATCTCAAGAATCGGCCCTTTTATCAAATCGGCATTTTTGCAAATAAATTCTACTTGATTAACATCTCCCATCTTATGCCTTCTTTCTTAAAATAAATTCCACGGTATCGCCTATTTTAAATGCATTAACAAAAAATACATACGGGAAGAAAAGCAGCTTGATGAGTTCATTGTTCCAGATGCGCTTACAGCGAAGCAATTCGATCTTTTTATTAAATAAATCGTTAAAAAGATAAACCATACTCCCTATGACATCGTATGAATTTTCGATGCTTCGGACGCAGGCAACCTCGAATCCTGATTCTTTAGCCATTTTTTCCAAGTTTTTGAAAGAAAAAACCTGCGAATGGCGGGGAACGTCAAGAGCTATCCACCACTTTCTGAATATGGCAAAAGTCAAGGAAAGAGTATTGGGCACTTGGACGCGCACTCGTCCTTCCGGTTTGAGAATCCGCCAAACTTCTTGTAGAAGCCTTTCCGCTTGTGTGACATGCTCGAGCACATGGCTTAAATTGATGGCATCGAAAAAATTGCCGGGATACCCGGCATCCCATACATTCCCACAGAAAGTAGAAATCTCTGGGGCCGCCTCTTTGAGGCGCGTTAAGGCATTGCCGTTGATGTCCACGCCAAAACATTGAGCCCCTGTCTGTTTTTTTTCAAGCAGGTAGCGTCCTTCGCCGCAGCCGATATCGAGTACTCGCGACATCGCATTCGACGGGAGATCACGATTTTGACCTAAAATTTTTGAATAGCCGATGCAATTCAGCGCCTGAATAGGATGGCGAAGAAAATAGACCAGCTTTTCAGTAAAGGTTCGAGGAGCATTGACAAGCTTGGAGCTTTCATAAGAATAATATGTTTCCGGATAATAGCGCCCGAGTTCGGTTTCGCCCAATGGCGGGAGAATTAAAATAAGCCCGCAAGAGCAGCACTGGTAAAGTTTGAATTCGCCCGGCAATAAATACAGCCTATCTTTTCCGTCGAAAAGGAAGCGGTATGTCGTATTTTTACAAATAAGACACGGCCTCTCCCCCACAAGTTCATTTTTTTCCATGAGAAATATTTTCTATGGCTTAATTTGTTAAGGTGTTTCTGCTTCTTAGATTTCAATCCGTAAATCGATATTTAATCAAGGTTGCAATGGCAGCCACGCCATCCTTCCAACCGATCTTTTTCCCATGTTCGGTTGTGCGCGGCTCGTAGGAAATAGGCACTTCGACTATTTTAAAACCAGCCTTACAAATTTTCGCTGTGACTTCCGGGCAGAATTCGAAGCGCATGCAATTCAGATTGATGGCATGGATCACTTCCCGCCTGAAGGCCTTGTAACAGGTGGCTTCATCTGTAATTTTTTGTCCATAGAGTAAAAAAACCATCCAATTGAGCAACTTGATGCACAAAAAATTGGCCATATAAACATGCCCGACATTGCAAGGCTCCTGGCGCCGTTTGCTGGCCAGCCATTCTTTGAGATAAACAAAGGTTTGGAGGTGAAAGAATCGGGATCCATAAACAACATGGATGTGATTTTCTTGAAAAGGTTCGATTATTTTCTTGAAATCATTCGGATTGTATTCCAAATCCGCGTCTTGAATGATCACCACATCCCCGGTGACATGACCGAGAGCCGAACGAATGGCGAATCCTTTCCCGAAATTCTGATCAAGTAAGATTATTTTAATACCCCGGTCATTCGTAAACTCTTTCAGAATTTCGCGGGAGCCATCAGTCGACTTATCATCCACAATGATGATTTCCTTATCCAGATCCACCGCGTTGACTCGGCGTACAATCTCGGCAATGGTGTCTTTCTCATTATGAACGGGAATGATCACCGAAAGCTTCATGGATGTTCTCCGATATTGCCATTGATTTTCCAAAGCTCATACAAATAGCGTTCATCACGGTAAGTAAATTCCACGGTTTTTAAAAGATTCTTGTCATAACCTTTGAAATAATCTTTAGCTGTAAGCGATGGGGCCAACGGCTTGTTTCTCGACAAATCCCGCATCACAACCATATAATTACAGTAGCCGTTTGAACACATGAAATCGTCTAACGTGCGGCCCGAGGCCTGTTTTTTTGATAATAAATCCAATTGAATAAGATCTGCCATGGCAACTTCCCTATCAAAATAGTACAGACGCGGTTCCGCAACGATAAGCACTTTGGCATCCTTGGGGATATGCGTATTCACATAATCCGCAATTCCAAAAGACCTCTCGTGTTTCATAAGATATTCCCGCTGGGCCGTCAATCCGAAAACTACGGGAAATTTTTCCGCATGATGGTAAATCGCCAGTGCCGCGCTATAGCCAAAGCACCCGATCAGCAAAAGGGTCCCGAGCTTCCGCAGGAAATGATCCTTGAAACAAAAATCATAATACACAAAACTGGCAAGAATACATAAAAAAAACAGAGTGGGATAAAAAAATCGCGTGTACTGATAAACAAAAAACCAAGAAGTGTAAAGCGCCCAAGCGATCACGAAAACATAGCGCACAAACTTTGGCACATTCCGAACAAAAACCAACATCGGGAGAAATAGCAAAAAAACAAGACCGATACTTTCACCGCCAAAACGGGCCGGGTTAAGGGTCAAAAACCAGAGCATGGAGACATACTGTTTCCAACCCAATCCGATACCCGCAAACGCATGAAAACCCTGAGTGTAGTCCTTGGGGTATCCATTCCCGTTGAATAAGCTTCCAGCAAAAGGAAAGATTGGATTTCCGAGAATGAGCCACGACCGCACGTACCACACGCCGCAACATGCCATCATGGCGAGAATAAAAACCATCACAGGCAAAGTCTTTTGTTTAAAACCAATCCTTGAAAATAGAATCTTGTGCAAATAGAGTGCAAGGATAATGGCGGGCACAACCGCCGAAGTAATTTTGATACCAAGCAAGAAACCCGCCATGATTCCGGACAGACAAAACCATCTCGTCTGGTTTGTATCGAGCCAGGTAAAAAAGCCATAGAATGCCAGAACCGTATAAAACACCACTGCCAGGTCGGTATACGCATAAGTAGTTCCTGTAAAAATTGCAGGGGTGATAGCAAAAATCGATGCGGCTAGAAGTGAATTGGGCCGTGGCCAGTAGCGGCGACACAAAAGATAGATGGCGAAAAAAGATGCCCCATAATAAGCAAAGTGAAATAACTTTGCCAAAACCACTCCCTTCAGGCAAAGCCCCAGCGCAAAAAGCATTTGAATCAGAAAGGGCCACAAGGATTCCCTTGTAAACGGAATGAGGATGATCCGGTGCTGTTGAATGAAAATCTTCACATCCTGCATGTGGTAAGCAGCCGCATCCATTCCCATAACCGGCGATAGCGAGCCTATAAGGGTGAGCATCGCGACAAAAAGTACCGTTATGATCAGAAAACGTTCGAAGGTTGAAAAAGAAGAGCGAATGAAGTCCTTGAGAGTCTCAAAAATGTTCCTGCGCATTTGAGCGATCCCGCGCAAAAAGACAATAGACAAAAGCACTAACATCGCAAGAAGGACTCCTTTAAAAAGAAACCCAAACAGACCAATGGTGAGCACCATCAGCGCAAGCGCTCCGGCGCCTAATCCAAAACTAAGGACACATTCTTCGAGCACGGAATGGCATTGAAGTTTTAAAAAATCCAAGAAGGCCTTCCCCATTCCCAATATCAACCAGACAAGCAAACAAAAAATAAGAATATCGATCATTTTAAATTCCCAAGTTTCGGAGTCATACTTTGCTCCAAAATCGCAAACTTCCCAGTTTTGCCATCACAAACTGGAGAAAAAAACACCCTAAAACAACAGAAGACCAGACTAAGAATACAAGTCGTTCAAACCAAATTAAGTTGCCTCGTTGAAAGCCCATTCTTTTCAGTCCGTGATAGCCTTGCGGCCAGAGACATTCCCAAAGACCAAGTAGCTTGTCCATCACACGATCATTCCGCAAAAACAAGTAATATTTCAAAAACGACACGCGCTGAACGAAATTACCAGAACGAAGACAATCGCAAAAGGCGGATAGTTTCTTGAGACCATGGACTTCGACTGCAGAAAAATTTTCCTGCATTTTTTTTATTTTGGCAGTTAATTCCGCCCGAATCCGCTCGGGATTGACGACAGAATGATAGAAGGCACCGATTTGATTGCTTTCATGCTGCCGGTATCTGACTAAAGCCTGCGGCGTGTAAACAATTTTTCCTGCATTAGCGCTTAAAACAAGCGCTAAATGATCATGCATAAACGGTTGCGGTTGATGGAAATACAGCATTTTTTCCACTATGCTTTTCCGAAACATCATCGAACAACCGGGGGCAATGTTTCGCAGGAAGGCAAATTCCCCTAGCGGTCCTTGCCGCGGCCTGATTCCAGCGGATTTCCAAAAGGAAGCATGAGTGATACAAAGTTTTTCGTCACAAATCTCCAAATCCGAATAGGCCAACATGTTACGCGCATCCTTCATCAGCAACTGAAAAAGGACAGCAAGTTTTTGGGGCTGCCAATAGTCATCTTGATCTGAAAAACAAACAAATTCACCGGCTGTAAATCGAAGAAGGTTTAAAAAATTTCTCTCGGAGCCAAGGTTTTTCGAATTTTTATGGATTTTAATCCGTGGATCACTGCGTGCAATTCTTTCAACAATGGAGACAGTGGCATCCGTGGAAGCATCGTCCCCTATCAAAAGTTCAAAATGCGTATAGGTTTGAGAAAGAATGCTTTTGACTTGTTCCTCGATATACTTTTCACCGTTATAAACAGCCATGACGATCGAGATAAGCGTTTTCATGTGACGTTCTTCGATGCTCCACATAAAAGTTCCCAGACCGTTTCGATAGCATCCTTATTTTCATGATAAAAATGCCGTTTGATCTCAGATGATTGGGAAATCAACACATGATCTCTTTGATCCGGATCCAGATAGCGGCGCAACACAGGTAAACAGGATGCCGGATTTTCCAGATCCATATAATCATGAGAAAGGAAATCGCCCAGACGATTATTTTTAAAATCCAGTAAACAAACGAGAGTTCCGAGCGTTAGGGCTTCAAAATACATCGTCGAGGCCACGCTCAAAACAAGATCAGAGGCCCGGATCAACGAACTTGCATCGTATTGGAGCAGTAAACGAATTCGATCTTTTAAGTCTGGCGCTAGTGTTTTGATGATGCTAGCAGAAAATGACGAGTTTTGATCGTAAGGGTGGAATTTGACAATCAATTGCAGGTTGGGATATTCCCGAAGCGCGGCAAAAGCTAACAACAATGCGGCGGTCTGAAATTGGGAACCGATGGTTGTGTTTAAAAATACCGCATCCTCATTGGTCTGAAAAGGAAAAGCTGTCAAAAGCAGAAGCGTCGCGTCTTCGCTAATTTTCAAATCACGAAAAATTGATTTTCGGCAGCTCATTCTGGCTTTTTCGTTAAAACTTCCGAATTGTGGGGCTCCGACTTCGAGAATTTTCGATTCTTGAATTCCCCACCCGCAAAGTCTTTCTTTTGAAGGCCGCCCCCAAGCTAGAACATAGTTTGCGTGTGAGGGGATACTGCCGATGCTTTCAAGGGGAACGCCGTGTACCAGGCAGAAAGTCGGGATATTGCGAACATTGGCAACCTGGATAAGTGTTTTATTGAAAAAGCACACTTCCTCATCTACAAGGATTGCCCGGGGAGTCAGGCGTGCAAGCATCTTGTCGAACCGGTCAATCAACTCCATTCCCGCAAAGAAAAAAGATCTCGTTATTTTTTCAAAATCATGACGAATCAGTGGCCATAGATCAAGACCTTCAAAACTAAAAAAGGATTCTTCGGAAAAAAAAGCATTAATTTCAGCGAGCATTTCTACCGTCTGATGTTTGCTGCTCGCTTCATGCAGCATGTTAGGAAAGCACTCCGGTGTGATGTGTGCAAAACCAAACAACCGGGACATTTTTTTTGCCTTCAATGAAAACGTATCGCGAAGGTAATAGCTTCCCTCGCTCTTTGCAAGAAAAGGTATCGCAAACCGGAGAGCTGAGGAATAAAGAATGCCGTTCGGTTTTATTTGTTCGATGTTGGGTCGAAAGAGGAGCCGAAAAAGAACCTTAAAATAGCTTTTGGCGGTTTTTTTCAACGATCTTGACTTAGAAATAGCGGCTGAATGCCGGACGATCGGAATTTGACGTTGGGACCCGATACGTTCGGAAAGTTTGCCCCACTCGCTACCATCATCGACAATGACTAGTTTTTCAAAGCAATTTTGGGCCAGGATCGTATCAAGTAAATAAGTGATCCGCAGAGCTTTTACGAAATAGACAGCCAAGTCCTGAGTGAACAAACATCGCAAGTCGATACCGTTATAGAAAAAACGTTCGGAGTGCCCCATCCTGGAAAACCAATTCCAGGCCAGGTTTTTGGCATCTGCAACAAGAATGTTGGTTTTTTCCTGGGTTATAAAGTCATCGTCCGTTAAAAATTTGCCGTTGGGGAAAAGCTGACGGCAGAAAGCTTTTTGATGCAACGGATTGCACAAAAAAAATGCAGGGGATGGATAAGTAGACACAATTTTTCTTTGGACGAACTCGGCCCGCTTGATACCTGGAGTTAAAATGATGAGCTGCATCTTAGTGCCGGCCACAGAAAATTTCTTTTAATTTCTTTAAAAAAACAGAAGCAACCGTCTTCAGGACGCCGTCATGTTTTTCAAAGTAAAAGAAAAACGGCGAGAAGAAACATAAAAAAACAAAAAATTTCGCGATCGAACCAGCTATTGGATTTTGGAAATGGACAAAATATTCGATGCCATGCAGCAAAACCGACATATAGCAAAAGATGCCAATGACCACAAGAACCGTTCTCATTAATTCCGCTTTTGCCATTAAATATCTGAAGGCATAACAAAAAAAGATAGAGAAATATAAAAAATATGCAAGAGTCGTCGCCAAAGCCACGGCTTCAATGTTTTTCCAAACGGCAATGAACGCATAATTTAGCCCTATAGCGATTAAAATCATGCCGGCGATTATCGGAATCATGCGAGCCTGTTTGTTAATGGTAAACAAAACACTCCCCGACATTTCATTGACCGCAACAAAATAAAAGGCTGTGACCAAAATTCTCATGGAGGATAACCCGTCGTTAAATTTAGGAAGAAAATAATGGACGATCACCGGCACGCCATAAAAAACCATCGCAATAATAAGCGGCAGCACATAAATCAAAACCCTGGTGCTTTTAACGAACAGCGATTTAGAGTCTCTCAAATTGCCTGTCTGACCGTATTTTTCCTGTATATGCGGTTGCAAGATGATCTGAGCAAAACGTCCTAGCGAATTGATCTGTTGAATGGACATCAATGCGATGGTATAGAAACCCAATTGAGTGTAACCGATCATTTTTCCTATCATAATGGTGTCGATGCTCAAAAAAATATTTAGCGCATACCCTGACACCACAAGCGGGAATCCTATCCGCACAAGACGGAAGGTTTCTCTGGCATCCAGGCAAACACCGATCCGCGTTTTGCTGAGCCCATAGGCAAAAAAAGCAGCCAAAGATGTCGAAACGACCAAACCACTCACCAAGCCGATGACGCCTGCCCCATAGGCTCCCACGATGGAACAAAGGGCCACTCCAATAATATTGACAACAATAACTGTGCTTAAAGTGAAGATTTTTTTAAGCACTCGCAAGTAGGTGATCATGAAGTTATAGATCTGCGTAGCGAAAACAAGAAAACCGGCAATCATGACCCCCTTGCGTAAGACCGGATCCTTAATAAAAAGGGCAATCCCGATAAAAAGAAGCACGACAAAGCCTGCGGAAATCAAGGTGAACGCAAAGCTCACATTCCGCACTCGAAAGGCTTCATCTTCCCTCTTTGCACCCGTCGCTTGAGCCACCTCCCGAAGCATGGCATCACGAGAGCCAAGATCCGAGAGATCACCGTAGGATGAAAAGACTTTGACCATCGCAAAATAGCCGGAGCCTAAGGGACCGAGAATTCCTTTCACCACGATGCTCAGAAAAATCCCGACTCCCATCGCAAAGTAATTGGCCATGGCATATAAAATGGTATCTTTGATAATCCGTTCTCGAAGATGCATATTTCCCTGGAAAACCTTTTATTTAAAGAATAGCACTGTGTGAAAGCGGAGAACCTCGCTTAAGGGAACGGCGGGCAGTTCGTCCGATAACTTTTTTAAGGAATTTTGGTTTCAAACCATGCGCAGGACGAATCGAGCGAACATTGTCCGCGGAAAATTTCTCGCCTCGCGCGATGTTTTTTATCACAAAAAGAGATCGACGAAAAATGCGGTTTTTTTTCTCCTTTTTTCCGATAAGGATAGAGGATTTCCCTAAAGATTGTTCTAAAGCGCGAATATCCATGACCATCTGTCGTAATTCTGCCGGTTCAGCAGAAAAAACACTATCCGGTCCTTTGGATTTACGAGAAAGAGTAAAGTGTTTTTCGATGATCGAGGCGCCTAAAGCAACAGCGCCAAGCGCCGCAACGGAGCCCATCGTATGGTCCGAAAGACCAACGGGAACGTTGAATTCGCGAATCAAAAAAGGAATCACTCGAAGATTCATTTCGTCCAGAGGGGCCGGATAAGCGCTCGTGCATTTAAGAAGTGCGATTTGTTTCGTACCCGCTCGACGGGCAGCTAGCACCGCTTCTTTAATTTCGCCCAAGGAGGCCATGCCGGTCGATATAATCATCGGCTTTTTTGTCTTAGCGATTTTTTCAATAAGCGGAATATCCACGAGTTCAAACGAAGCTATTTTAAAAGCAGGAACGTTCATTTTTTCAAGAAAATCGACGGAAGTCGGGTCGAATGCGGAGGAAAAGAAATCAATCCCGAGACGGTCCGCATATCTTTTTAGCCTAGGCTGCCACTCCCACGGCATAGAAGCTTCTTGATAGAGGTCATAAAGGGTTCTGCCGTCCCAGAGCGTACCCCTCTGAATTTTGAAATATCTTTTTTCAGATTTTATGGTAAGAGTGTCTGCCGTATAAGTTTGCACCTTCACCGCATCAGCGCCGGCTTCTTTCGCTGCCTTAATCAGCTCTTGGGCCGTCGAGAAACCGCGATTGTGGTTTGCCGATATTTCCGCAATGATATAAGTGGGTTGACCCAAACCGATCTTCCTTGAATTAATCTGCATCTTGCACCTGCTCTCTGGTTGTTGCGAGATGTAACTCCTCGAAACCGCGGTGACGCGAAACCAAACCGACGGGATTATAGCCGGCTTTTAAAAATGTCCAGATGGATGGTTGATTGATATTTTTTATATACGCGTTAATTATTTTAACGTCAGGTTTTTCTTTTATAAATAGTGCCGCTGAATTCAACAGCAAAGCCGTGCCATATCCTTGATTCTGGAACGATTTATCGATGCTAATCGAAACAGTAGCCTCTTCGTCCAAAATATCATAGCGAACTTGCCCCAGAGGCTTTTGCTCATAATTCAAGCCTATATAAATGGAACATTCCTTGCTATTCAACTTAGCTGAAAACCACTTTTTGTGTTCTTCCCATTCAATGGGTTCCGTTGTGAAGGAGGCTTCTCGCGTCACAGGATCGTTTGCCCAATGCCAAAGCATTTCACAATCATCTGCTGAAACATGTCGAATCTCTAATCCGTACATCAGCATAGCCTTAAGCACTCGTTTCGCACCCTTCCCATCCACCAATTGACTTCCTGCCATAATTAAATTTCGGCAAAGCTCAGGGGATGACACCATAGCCTTGATAACTTCCCGAATTCTAGCTGGAGAAACATCGCCCGCTTTGCCCATATAAATGACGGCTCCCTTATCTTCCAACGCCTTGCCAATCCATTCCTGATGAGGTGCAAAGGCAAACACCGCAGAAGGAATTTTTGCAAACAAAGTTTCCCAACACGTGCTCCCGCTGCCCGTAAGTGCCATATCAGCCCAAGACATTTGTTGCGCCATATCCGCGACACCTTTTTTTACACGAATGCGTCCTTGTGACAGTGCGGCAAGCCGATGGATGCTTTCAAAAAAAGGATTATTATCGCCAACAACGACAATGCACTCAAAAACAAGATCTTGAAGTTCCAGGAGAGCCTCCATGACTTTTGTGGTGAAATTAGAATGATCCCCTCCTCCCAAAGTCACTAAAATTTTGTAAGGCGTTTGAGGGATAATATCTTTCTCTTTCGGATGGCACAAAAACTGATCACGAAGAAGCGCATAATTCGTTCCCAATAAAAGGCGCGTGTAATACGCCTTATCCTTATAAGAGTCTTCTTGAGCAAAAATATTTTGATTGAGTATAAGGTTCGCGCTGTACGGAAAGGCATCACCGAGGTCATCGAGCATCAAGGAATTAAAGCCAGCTTCTCGGATGCTTCTCTGATAATCTGCGTCAATACCATATTTATCTAAAACAATCCAGCGGGCTTTCAGATCTTTGGCCAAAGAAATCAGCTCCGCGACATCGTTTTTCTGTTCTCGGCTACCAGAAAGCAAATGCAATTTAATTCCTTCCTCAGTGAAGCGGCGTTCAAAAACATCAGCCCCCGATGACATCGCAAAATGAGCTTGAAAATCAAAATGGCGACTCGCCTGGGCAAGTGCCATACAGCGAATAATATGCCCGGAACCGATTGCCGCGCCCCCATCAACGCGAAATAATATACTTTTTGTCGTCGAGACGGTTCGATAGGGCCCTAAGGAGGCTTTAAAGCCTTGAATATACGCTAGAGAATTCAGTCCTGCATTTCCAAACAGATCAAGGATGGATAAATAAGGAAAAAAGCGGGAACCGGATTGGGGATAGACTGGCGGGGGATAATTTTGATAAACAAGTTTGATCCCAGCTTCTTTGAAGCGATATTCTTCCGCCTTTAAATAGTCTCTGGAACCTACTGGGCTTAAATATTCTGTTGCTGAGAATTCTTTACAGATCTCCACTAATCTCTCTGTCCTTCCCCCTTTTGCATAAAGCTGGCTGGATCTCACAAATCGGGTTTTAAGTGAAAATTTTTTCGCGATCTTTTCAATGATTGCAATATTAAGATCCGCCAAGCAGCGTAAAGATGAATCGCTGAGGGGGTTGGCGAGGTCCATCAGCAAGCCTACATGTTCGCTTTTACGGTAGGCTTGCTTCAATGTTTTTAAGATTTTATCACGCCACCGATTCCGATCATCAATAACTGTCTCATTGATCTTCTGGTCGAGCCCTCTCCGGACACAAGGAACCGTAATCCAGTGCGGTTTTCCATCCAAAAGGATCCGATTTCGATTGTTCCATGATTCCCGAACGTATTGGACGTCATCATAGAAAACAAAAATATCGCTTTCATGAATGAGATTAAAGTAACCCGGCCATGGAAAAAAATTGGGCTGCATGATACAAATCTTCATAATGGCTCGCTCAAGCCCCTTTATTTCTTGTAAACATAGATGGTAAATTCAAAAGGAATAACATTTTTTTTAACTTGATACTCATTCCGAAGCACAACAAAAGGAGAAATCTTTTCTTTGATAAATTGAAACACCGTCTCGGGCTTTTCGTAGAACAACTGGGGATCAAAATAATCGACATACGAACTCATCATGTTAAAAGCCAGCCCTTTGCGAATGCGATTAAAACAGTCTTTGATAATTCGCTGATAAAACGATCTATTATCCTCAGTTTTGAGGTTAAAAACCCCACTGATAAAAGCATAATCGAACTGCTGCCCCTTTGATAATTCTTCCGGCTTTAAAAACTGATGTTCAGGGTGTTTTTTCTTGCCGCAATCAAGCATCTCTTGAACCAGATCAACCCCCGTATAGGAACATCGAGTATCTTGAGCTTTCAAAAAAGTCGCGAGATGTCCAGTTCCGCAGCCAAAATCCAAAATATGCATGTCATTGAGATCCGCGATCTCGGTCAAAACTTTAAATCTTCTTTCTTGAGTGATCTGATCGGAATACTGTACAGCCTGGGGAGTGTCCCCATGTGTTTCAAACAATCGTTTGTAATATGATTCCATGTCCATGGTTTTACCCTCTGATTAGAGAATTCCGATATCGAGAGTTCAAATATCTCGAGATCGTAGATCTGACGCGCGCTGAAGCATCATAAGGCAGAGAGCGAAGGCATTGCTTTCGCATTTTTTTTCGTGCAGCCTCATTTTGCAACAAAAAAAGAATCGGAAGAATCCCTTTATGAAAAATTTTTCTTGAAAACTTTCCGGCATGCAGTGAAAGACCTCGTTTCTCAAAACAACGGCAATCCAAGTCCTCAACTTCATTACGAGCAAACGTTATTGATGGTACGCCAAGATATGCTGCTTCGTATTTGGTCAGTCCTCCACTCACAACCGCGAGATCGGAAGTTTTCATTTCTCTCCACAATTGCACTGGAGTTCTTAGCCACACAGCTCGGAGCGCATTGAGTCGACAAAACCGCTTTAGCTTCTCCAATCGATATCGGGAAAGAGAGCCTAGACTGATGATAAGATCACTTCCCCTAATAAAACCGACTAGACACTTAAGTAATTCATGAGTAAGTTGAGCCTGATTCCCTCCTCCTAGTGAGAAAATAATTTTAAGCTTACCTTTTGATTTCTCCGATCGTTTTTCATTTCGGATTTTTTGCAAGTCTTTTGAAAATGTAAGGAATGCCATGCCTAATAAACTTAAACGCCCTTTCAGTCCCTGGCGAGTTTCACTCATCGCATAAGGACTGTATATGATATCTGAGGGATTGCCTGAATCATCAAAGTCGTTGAAGCTTAAAAGAAGCGTTTGTTTCTTTAAAATGGCAAGATGTCGTGGAGAATGCCTATAAGTATCCACAATGAAAAGAGCAATCTTCTTTTTCAAAATAAGCATTTCAAGATATTTAACTTCCGCACCAATCGTCCAACTCAATGGGATCTTTATAAAACCCCATCCTTGGCGCCTGAGAAGCCGGATATAGTCGTTTGATAGCTTTTTATAAGCAAATAAAATTTTAAAATCTGGAGAAAGCGCCTGAGCAAGAGCGAAAGAGCGTATAAAATGCCCCGTTCCTATATCCGGGCTAGCATCGCAACGAATCATCGCTGTGCGCATCACAAAACTTCCTTTTTAGAGTTCTTCCAGCTTTTTCTGAGCGATATGGCTGTTGGAAGTGGCGAGGTCTGGATTTCGAATAAGAAAATCGATCACCTCCCGGGCCGAGAGAGCATCCTGATTATGAAAATGCGCATAAATCGAACGTATCAACATCAGGTCCTCGGAAGTATCCACAGTCAAACGAAACGGATGGGCACCCATTCCCATGGGAACCTCGAGAAGGCGGAAACGATCCGGGTTTTGATAAATATAAGGCGTCACATGAACCCGGTGATGCGGCTGATCCGATTCGCGCCAGGCCTTCTCGAGCACGCCCGCCTTCATGACTTCTACATCCAAGCCACGGATATCGTGCGATTCAATAACATTGCTGGCATAATCCACGTCATGGATCTCGAATTCACGAATGACCTGATCAATAATTTCTGGGGCAATCAGGGGACAATCCGATGTGATTCGAACGACTGTATCACCGCCAAAAGCACGCCATGTCTGATAATAACGGTCCAGCACATCCAATTCACTTCCACGGAAACACTCCGTTTCAAGTCTCTGACATTCTTCAACGATCCGTTGATCTTCGGGATGAATCGTCGTTGCCACAACTAACCTTGAGATTTTCTTAGCTTGGCGCACGCGCTTCACTACACGCTCCAACATCGTCTGCCCCTCAATATCTTTGAGAACTTTACCTGGAAGACGCGAACTCCCCATGCGTGCTTGGATAATGCAGATTACTTTCACAATGCATCCCCTTTTCCTCGGATCTGCTCGCCAGTCATCAGACCTCCAGCGCCCCTGCAAGAAGTCCCTTAACAACCTGTATCACTTTATGGACCTCTCGATGAGTCATTTCAAAGAAAATAGGCAAAGACAAAGTATCCGCATAATAGTGCTCAGCCTCAGGACAATTGCTGCGGTAGCCTAAACGGCGATAATAAGGCTGCGTGTAAATGGGGATGTAATGGACCTGGCTACCCACTCCTAAGTTCTGAAGTTTGCTCATGAACTCGGTCCGCGACAATCCTATTTGTTTAAAATCAATCCGAAGAGGATAGAGATGATAAACATTTATTCGGTCTTTCAGGTCAAGAGGTGTTTGGACGCCAGAAAGTTTTTTAAATGCCTGGTCATAAAGAGCGGCAATTTCGCGGCGACGTTTCACAAAAGCGTCCAGCTTTTGCAACTGTGAAATCCCAAGTGCTGCTTGAATATCCGTAAGGCGATAATTAAATCCGAGATCTGTCATGGCGTAATACCAAGGTCCCATACGCCGGGACAATGCCGGGGTTCGAACCACTCCATGGCTTCGCAGCGATAAAAGCTTCTCATACAGTTTTCTTGAATTGGTGGTAATCGCGCCACCCTCGCCTGTCGTAATATGTTTGACCGGATGAAAACTGAACACCGCCATATCCGAATGCGCACAGGATCCTACCTTAAACCACGAACCGTTGCTCTTATAACGCGCCCCAAGCGCATGGCAAGCGTCTTCCACAACAAAGAGATCACGCTTTTGCGCTAGTTTGTGGATCGAGGGCATATCGCAAGGCAATCCTCCAAAATGAACAGGAAAAATAGCTTTTATGCGTGACCGCGCGATGAGTTTCTGAAGACACAAAACAGAGATATTGGCAGTGGCATAGTCGACGTCGCAAAATACGGGTTTTGCTCCGACATACAGAGCAGCGTTCGAGGTAGCTAAAAAAGAAATCGGCGTTGTGAGGACTTCATCTCCTTTTTTGAGACCAAGAGCTAAGGCCGCCAGATGTAAAGCAGCAGTTCCAGTTGAAACAGCCACCGCATATCGAGCGCCACATTGATGAGCCAACTTCGCTTCAAAACCATCGATAAGAGGCCCTTGCGTGATCTTCGGAGAGCGGAGAGCCCGGACCACTGAATCAATATCGTCTTGATCGATCGATTGTTTACCGTAGGGTATCATTGCCAGAGTATTCGCTTTTAAGCCAGGCTTGAAGTTGTTCCTTGGTCATCCATTCCTGGTTGTTTTCACTGGAATAGCTGAAACCATCCGCGCATTTTTTTCCGTTGCCGATTCGCTGAGTGCATTTGTGCCAATTATAAATATCCGGCAAAATCTTGAAAAAAGTGCGATACTCATAGGTGTGGCGAGCATCGTCTTCACCAATCATAAATTCATGGAGTTTTTCTCCAGGACGAATCCCGATGATTTTCTGCTTTGCCTTGGACGAAATAGCTTTGGCAATATCCACCACCTTCATCGATGGGATTTTAGGCACATAAATTTCGCCGCCCACGCAATCCTCCAACGCAAACCAGACGAGCTCAACCGCTTGTTCCAATGTGATCATAAAGCGGGTCATCCGCTTGTCCGTGATGGGAATTTCACCGGTCTTAGCTCTTTCATTAAAAAACGGAATGACGGAACCGCGACTGCCCATGACATTCCCGTAGCGAACCACCGCAAAACGGATGTCATGCGCACCGGCATAAGCATTCCCGGCAACAAATAATTTATCCGAGCATAGCTTGGTGGCACCGTAAAGATTAATCGGGTTACAGGCCTTGTCCGTACTGAGGGCAATGACACGCTTCACTTTTTGAGCAATGGCCGCCTCGATGACATTCATCGCGCCATGAATATTGGTCTTGATAGCTTCAAAAGGATTGTATTCGGCCGTCGGAACGATCTTGGTTGCCGCAGCGTGGATCACATAATCCACTTCCTGAAACGCCAAATTGAGTCGTTCACGTTCACGAACGTCGCCTATGAAATAACGAAGTACTCCTTTTTTATCATGAGGAGCAAATTCCTTCTGCATATCCCACTGCTTCATTTCATCCCGGGACAGCACGATCAGTTTTTTGGGAGAAAACTTTTCAAGCGTCATCCGGACAAATTTCTTCCCGAAAGAACCCGTTCCGCCCGTAATAAGAATTGATTTGTTATCCAATAGATTTTTCATAGATTTCCTCTGAAAGGTTATCCATCAATATCCTTATGAACCCAATGCCTTGCTTTGTTATAGGCTTTCCCGACTTTATCTTCAAGCTCAGGCGATAAAACACGCAAAAGCTCTTTGCCCATGATCCGATATTGTTTCCCGACTTTGGCCGCGCGGATCAATCCCTTTTTGATCATGCGCGTCATGGTGCTGGAACTGATTTTGAGTAATTTCTGGGATTCTTTTGGGGTATAAACTGCATTCTCTTCAATCGCTGGCATAGCATCTCCTCATCAAGTGAACTTATAAAGAAGTATAGCTATCAATTCATATTATGTCAATAGATGTCATTGATAGTCATTGGACGCCAAAAACCACTGACAATATTGCTCTAACCTATTGAATTACAATGGGTTAAATCTTAAAGACAAAACATACCGTCCTGCCCTTGAAATCCAAATCCCCTGAAAAAGCCCATGGGCATAGAGGATGGATTGTTTTTGTCCGTTGAGCGTTGCATGCCAACCCGGATATAAGGTATTTGAGATGACAAAAAATCCCGGACGATCCGTTTCGATTTCCCATTGCTGCCGAGAAGTCTCATTGATCGTGCGGTGAAACGTGGCACGCGCGTCGGTGTTATCCGGAGAAGAGAAATTTTTTATTTTTTGCAACTCGGATTCTTCAAAAAGAACGGCTCGCCGCGGGTCAAATCCGGAAGCCATGAATTGATTCTTGAGCTCCTCCCATCCCTTGACGATTTGACATTGCGTCACAAAGAAAGCACGGGCATGATCTCCCTGATTTCGATAAAGGTAATAAGCCTTTGCAGGGTCGGAGAACTCAAGAGAAAGGTCGGGATGATGGAAAGGCTGTGTGGATACCACAAATGCGACATCCAGGAAATTCAAAAGATTCAGATGATTCAGAACAAACTGCGGCGAAGGATTAACGATGAAATTGGAATCGTTGACATTACCAAGTTGGCCGATGGTTTCATAATACCTCGAAAAAACAAACGGCGAATAAGCCCCGATTTCTTCAATGCCATACAGCATATTGGCATTCGGCGTCAGAGGCAGTAACTCTCCGGTCTGGCGAAACCCATAAATCCTGCCCGGGGTTTGCTCTAATGCTTTGGCCAATTTCTCAGCAAATACGGCCTTGGATTTTAAATGCTCATAGCTATCAAAATCGGTTTTGATATCAAAAAAAGAAAACGCATAGAGATCCAGAAAGAGAAATACGAAGCCAGCAACTAGCCAATACTGAATTCGTATCTTAAGACGCCGCAAACCCAATGTAAAAAGAACCCCGATCCCTAGAATGAAATAACTCCATAAGCTCCATGAATTTTTAAAAGAAAAAACGGGATAAAGGGTACGCAAATAGCCCTGCATCTTTTCTTGATACATCAACAAACTATGCGGATGGCCTGGCTTTTGGAAAAGAAAATGACGAATGAACCAATCCCCTGCTTGCTGCATCAGGGCGGGATATTGTTGAACAACACAAAGTACCAACGCAACAAGCAGACAGAAACCGACGATCAGCATAAAAAAAGCCTTGGAAACTTTTGTTCGGAGCATTTGTGAATCTTGATCATCGCTTGAAAGCCAGGCTTTTTGAAAACCGATCCCGGATAGCATCGAAAGCGAGAAACAAACAAAAATTAAAAATTTGGCGGGTGTCCGAAATGAATAAAAATGCGTCAACTTGATCAAACCGATATAAAGCGGACTCCATTGTCCCAATGCCAAAAGAAGTGTTAAAACCGCAATACAAACCCATAGTCGGAAAAGCTTTTGTTCATCTTTGGTTTTCGATGAAAAAAAAGCAAAGAAAATCAAAAAGAGCGAGAAAATCCCCATA
This sequence comes from Candidatus Omnitrophota bacterium, assembly GCA_022711115.1. Taxonomy (GTDB): domain Bacteria; phylum Omnitrophota; class Omnitrophia; order Omnitrophales; family Aquincolibacteriaceae; genus JAKLFP01. The sequence continues at coordinate 147,681 of JAKLFP010000002.1, forward strand.
TAAAAGCTGTTGCCGCGAAAAAGAATTTGAGTCAACGGAAAGATCAGGGTTGCCAAAGCCCCCGGAAACAAGGAGCCCACATAGGCATAACCTTCAACCGCCAGAGCACGATTGGATCTCATCGCCAAATCAAAGGTTAAAAGAAGTTGCGGCAAGGAAATAAGTACGGCTATGCCCAGAGTGCAAAAAATGCCTCCGACTCCAATGATTGTCTTGCGTATGCCTTGAACCTCATCATCAGGAAATAAAAAAAGGCGCAGGAATCCATAAAGCACAAAAACAAATAATGCCAAAATCGCGATCTGAAGATAACCCGCCAAAAGGACCAAGGAACCTAAAAAGCCAAGGGCCACAACATACAAGAACTTGCGCGTTTTGTAGAAACGTTCAAAAATAAAAAGCAGCCAAGGAAACCACGTCAGCGCTTTTAACGAAGTCACATTGTAGTAAGCACCGCCATAAGAGGTCCCGAATACGTAAATAAAGGCAACCATAAAAGCCGCGAGGGGAATCAATTTCATCTGCCTCGCGTAGGCATAAGTCCCCCACCCCACAAGCAGATAATGGACAGCATGCATATACGTATAAGCCCACTGAATCGGAAGGAGTCCGTAGAGAAGCAAATTCGGGAGGTAAAAAATACCGATCTGACCCTCCGCCGCAATCGGGAATCCGCATTGAATCAACGGTGTCCAAAACGGCAGAACGCCCCGGTGCAGGGATTGCCATAAAAGATCGGCCCAGGGATAATGCTGTTCCAGATGATCCGCGATCAAAGCGCCGGATCTCGCTAGAAAAAGTTCGGGATAAAAGATGACGAGAGAAACCAGAACGGCAAAAAAAGCGAGTTTATCTTGAAAACTTTCATCATCGAAACGTTGCTGGGTTAGCGCCATCAGGCAAAACTCTTTTCAATTTTTTCTAAAACAGCATGATTCTTTTTCAAATCATAAGTGCCCCGATAGTAACTCCGATCCGGGTACGCGGCAAAAAGCTCTTTATTGCGTTCGCCAAGGTCATGGGCATATAGAATACGCCCATCGAGGAACGGGCTGTTCCGGACAGAATCTTCTTCTGCAATGATAAGACGATTGCCCAGATGTCCATGGATGAAAACAATGGTAGGCTCGTGGATGGTTTGTTCCACAAGATCAAAGAGCGCCCGCCTCTGGCGGCTTGCCTCTTCAGTAAAGGCCGCATGTTTTGCAAAAAGGACGCCCGAGGTAGCCAATGAGGCCATGACAAAAACAAGAAGAAATTTCCGGATCCGTAAACCGCCATCACGCCATCGGATTACAATCCAATCCGCTACCGCAATACAAAGAAAGGGCATGCCTTCCCACCAATAGCGCGGTCCCCACTGGTTTCCGCCCCAGGAATAATAGAGGAAATACGCAAAAGCAAGAAAGACCATGCTAAGTCGAAAAAGATTTTTCAAAACATCCTCTCGAATTCGCTTCATCCATCCAGGCATCAAAAACAAATAACATCCCACAAAGGCCGGCGCAAACCAGTCCATAAGATAAAAAATGCGTCCTAACAGAAAAACAAGCGCATCGATGGGCGTGTAGTGACCTTTTTTAAATCCAAGCCGCTCCCAAGACTGATGATACTTTGTAGGAGGCTTCAGCATTTTTCCGGTCACGAGATAGTTTTGAGCAAGGATTAAAATCATAAACATGCCTATGCTCCCGATGACGATCCAGTCGCCTTTCCGAAGCTGAGGACGTTTCAATGAAAAAGGCATCCATCCGAAGCGACCATGACTTGGAAATTGTTTTTTAAAGCCTTTCCATTCAAAAAAGATAGGTAAAAAATGATACAGGAGAAATGGCCCGGCGATCGCGGCCATAGTCAGGTATCGGGTCATCAGACCATAACCAACCGCAATCCCGCAAACAATTGCCCACCCCACGGGATCTTTTCCTTCCGCATAGGCCTCCCGCCATCTCAAGAACGAATAAAGAAAGATCGCGATCATCAGAAGACAAGTTCCATGAGAAAAATAGGATGCCGCCGTAAACATAAAAAAAGGACTCAAACCCATGATCGTCAGTCCGAGAATCGCGGAGGACCGACCAAAAAGTTTTTTGCCTGAAAGATATAAAAAGAAAACAGCCACAGAAGACATAACGGGATTGAGCCAGTCCACGATATTAAACTGTAGCCCCAAAATCCATATCAAGGGCCAACCCGGAGGATAAACACTGAACCATTTCCCGTCGCGCATCCCGACATTTACCACTTTGAAAAAATCGGCAAGCGGGGGTTTCTCGACATACAATTTTCCTTTTCGAAGACACTCCGCCAAGAAATAACAGGAATGTTCATCCGCCGAACTGAGAAAGGAATGGAGAATGTGCCGGTTCACCCAAAGCAGGATAAAAACCAATCCGGCAAGAGCCAGAATACCGATAGGGATGCTAAGATTTTTTGTATGACTTCGGCTGAAGTCCAATATCCCCTTCCGCACTAAAAAATCAGGCAGAAGATAAGAAGCAAGAAGCGATATCAGAAGCGTCACGCCTAAAAGTGAAACCGCCTCAGGGGTTAAAAATATTCCATGCCCGGCAATGGTCGGCACGCGAGATGCCCATAGGGACGCCAAAGAAAAAAATGCACCCCAAGAAAAAATCACTGCCACTTTAAAATATTTTTTGTCCATCGACGCGTCACACCTCTAGAAAGACTTTTGAATGACTTCCGCTGCCAACTGATGCCCCTTGGCGGTCCAATGCCAATCCCCTTTGATGTAGTATGCCTCAAGGCCGTCTTTGGCAACCGCTTCATTGAACGCGGGCTTCAAATTGATCAGTTTCACTTTTTCCCTTTCCGCGAATCGAAGAAGCGAACGTTCCAGGGAAGTTTTTCGAGTGCTTTCCGCCCAATCTTGCGGCGGCATCAACACCAGCACTGGAACAGCTCCGTCTTTTCGAACCTCAACGATCAATTCATGCAAAACAACTCGGCCGATGATCCATTCCTCGCTAGAATCGGGATCGATCAAACGTATATTTTTTGCAAGTTTTATGAGCGGCTTTCTCGCCAAACGGTATAACACGCTTTGATCCAGTAATTTTTGTACCATGTTCTGCTCAAGAAGCGGTGGAAATTGATTCGAATTTAACGAAAATGGCGGCGGCACAGGCACATTATGGAGCTTCAGCTTGCCATTTTCCGTGAGCGTGAAATAGGGCTTCACATGTCCTGAATCCGTGAAGGAACGCGTGCATCGCCAAAAATCTTCCGGGAAAATACCGATCATGACAATATCGGGATGATAAGGCCGGGCGATCTCCTTATAGCTTAAATAGATCTGATCCACACCATATCCCGGAATACCCAAATTCAAGACTTCCCGGTTCTTGTCCGCAGCTTCAAGCAGAGCCGGAAATGTCGCGTCATCCGGTACGCCAAACCCAAATACGAAACTATCTCCGAGCACAACCGATCGGATGACACCACTTGGTTTTTCCCGAGCATATTCGCGAAGCCCGCGAAACCCTGCGGCATTGGTGTGAATGCTCACTTCCGGGAAGTTCGGGTTTGTAAGAACCGCCGTCTTATTTTTCTGAGAGTACCAACCAAGCACCGAATGATGTTCAATCCAGATATTTTCAGGGACCGAAACCCAACTCATCCGCGTTTTTTCTTGGAACTTTATTCGATCGAGGCCCACGAAACGCAAGACGATTTCCGCTATGGACAACGCCAATAACAATGAAAGGATTGCTAAAATTACGTTCTTTTTCATAGCCTTATAGATCACTTTTGGGAGTTGATAGCTCAAATTGAAACATAGGGTAACAGAAATCCCATGACTCGGCAATTGACAATGCTCATGAAAAACATTAATCTTTGCCCTATGAATCCAACGCCTTTTATCACTTTTATCACGCCGGTTTACAATGAAGAGCTGAACATCGCAAGAATGCTTAAAAATCTCTTTGCGGTGCTGAATGCCCATACGGAATGGAACTGGGAAGTCATTCTGATTGAAGACGGCAGCAAAGATAACACGCGCGCGGTACTTCAGGCCGAAGTCCTGAAGTACCCCAACACGAAATTACTCATCCACGAGGTCAATCGAGGATACACCCAATCGCTGAAAGACGGCCTTCAGGCCGCACGAGGTCAATATTTGATGTATGTCGGCGCGGACGAAGAATTTGATTCTTCCGAAATCCCGAATTTCGTGGAGATCCTGCGCAAGGGTGAGACCGACATCCTTTTAGGCGTCCGGTGGCAGAGAAACGCCTATCAGCTTTTCCGCTTTTTTCTTTCCGTGATCTATATCTTTTTCCTGAACTGGATGTACAAGATCCGTATCAATGATTACAACTGGTCGCAGGCCTGGAACCGGAAGGTCTTTCAAAAGATTGAACTCAACTCGAAATCCCTTTTCATCCTCCCCGAGATCATCGTCAAGGCTCATGACTTGGGATTCCGCATCAAGGAAATCCCCTCCAACCACCGCGGCCGTCAGGCAGGAAAATCTTCGGTAAATCTTAAGATCATGGGAACGGCCTTGTGCGATGCCATCCAATTCGGTATTTTCCGTCGATCACGCCGCTACGTCCCCGCTTCCGATAAACCGTTTCTCGCCAGCCTCTGAGTCTGATCCAACTCCGTTTCCCTATTGTGTCCCGCCAGATACTGCTGGATCATATCCGCTGCTAAAACATGCCCTTTCGGGTTCCAGTGCCAATCGAATTTGATAAAATTATCCAATGCTCCCTGTTTCGGATTGGGTAACTTAAATACCGGCATCAGATTGATGACATCCACTCCTTCACGTTCCGCAAAACGCAGGTAGGCATTGGTTATCGGTTCGCGACGATTCAGAAGCGTTTCATCCGCAGACGGTAAAATCAAAAAAACAGGCCGTGCCCCATCTCTTCGAATGGCCTCAACAAGTTGAAGAAGAATCGCTTTTCCGATCCGCCACTCATCTGAGTTTTCCGGATCACCCCAGCCAAAATTTCCCGCAAAGTTCAAAATAAGCCTTCGAAGCTTTCGGTACAACATGCTTCTGTTGAGTATTTTTTCAAAGATATTTTCCTCAAAGAGTGCCGGGAATTGGCCTTTTTGCATGGAAAAAGGCGGCGGGACAGGCACATTATGAAGTGCCAATTTCCCTTGTTTATTAAGTGAAAAATAGGGTTTTGCATGCCCCGAATCGGCAAAGGCACGCGTCGAACGCCAAAAATCCATAATAAAAATGCCAATCAGAACAATATCCGGTTTATAGTGATACGCGATCGTCTGATAGCAGAGACTGATTTGGTCATAGCCATACCCGGGCACACCAAAATTCATCACCTCAAGACTGTTGTCTCTAGCTTCCAGAACGGCAGCAAAAGTCTCGTGATCCTGGACGCCAAACCCGAATACTAAACTGTCTCCAAGCGCAGCAATGCGAGTGATTCCTTTTGGTTTTTCAAGTAAATATTCTCGCATCCCGCGCGCACCTGCAGAGTTTGTGTGGACATAAACCGTTGGAAAGCTAGAGTCTTCCAAAACTGCCGTCTTGTTTTTTTGAGGATACCAACCGAGAATCGGATGATATTCGACCCAAATATGCTCGGGAACTTGGATCCAATTTTTCTTGGCCTGGTGAGTCGGCTCCGGATAAGCGACACGCAATCCCAGTTCCGCAACGGCAAAGGCAATCAAAGTTGACAGAATTGCTAAAAGAATGTTTTTTCGCATAAAACCTCAAAAGGATTCGCAATCATCTGAACTGCCCTAAGCTCCTTTTCCTGCGCCGCATCACAACGAAACAGACAAAATCAATTTGATTTAATCACGGAGCTTGTAGACAGCGATCGGATAACCGTTCCGTTCTCGCGCAGCGATATCCTTCCAGAGAAACGGACCGCCCGTCAACGATTGTGCGTCATAAATGCGCGTGGAGATCTTATTTCTATACGGAGAAAAACTCACTAGCCGAGTCGCATGGTTCTGTAATTCCGAAAAGAATAAATCCCCTGCAGCATACAATGGTTCAACAACGAGCACATACTCCACGTTCTTTTGTTTTAAAACACGCATATCAAAAGGAATTTGCGGCTCCCCAAACAAAAAACGCGGTGTCTGAGGATCCGGGCTCAAGAAATATTGTTCATACGATGGCTCATGCCCCTTAGCAAGCAGTGCGTCGACACGGCGGATTTTGGATCGTGCCTGCAGCTGTTTTTGAGCAAGAGCTTTCTTTTCCTCAAGCTGCTTTGTGGAAAAAGCCAACCGCGGCATAAAAAAATCATGGCTCATCGCGATCCGGCTTCCGTTTGGAATATTATCTTCCACCCACTCCCTCACAAGCGTCCGCATATCCTTGGCCGTCATGAGTTGGTCCCAAGCAACAATTTTTATCAACGGCGGCAAAACAACCACGAGGATCAAAAAAACAAACAAGGGCCTTGACCAAATCTTAAGCTTTAAAAGAACTTGTGAGGCCGCAAAAAGCATCAACGGTATAAGTGGAAGTACATACCGGTCATAAGATTGGCCCCAATGACAAAGCACAAGATAATAACCCACCACAAAAACCGAAACAGCTTCTTGTCTGGGATCCCTCACAAAAAATGATCCTATCATCCCTAGCAATGAAATCAGGAGCAACGGCCATCCGAGAGCTCCGCCAAGTGAATAAGTCAAATGATGAAACCATGGAACCCCGCTATTCGCCTGGGACTGTTCCGTAATTTCCTTTAAAAAAAACGAGGAATCAAAGATGGAATAGGGATTCAGCGCAAGGAACACGAAAACAGCAGCCATACTTGCCAACGCCCAGCAAGGCAGCCATTTTCTCCATGGGATGGTTCGAAAACATATCCAGGCATAGGGCATCGCAAGAAAAATCCCGTTATATTTCACAGCCGCTGATAATCCAATCAAAACACCGACGAGCACATGCCGTTTCCACGATACGGGATTTTGGGGAATCTTGAAAATCACGCTAAATCCGAGCAAAAACGTCAAGACAAGCGGAATGTCGGCATAAATGTAATGGGAATCGCGGGCGTGCAAAAAATTGATTGCAAGAAAAAAGGCCGCCCAAAGACCCGCTTCGACATTCCAAAAAAGTTTGACAAGACGATAGAGGATATACACAGAAATCGTACCGGCAAAAACGCCGAATATGATTCGAGCGATAAGGTAGAACAATGTTGGATCAAAATAGAAAAGCTGCTCGAAATCACGGACAGTATGAAAAAATCCGATGCCTTTGCCCAAAATGAAAAAAAGACCGTAGCAGACAAAAAGTAAATAGCTTACAAGAGGCGGGATCTTGAAAAAGTGCGGGTTCAAATCCCCCGATCCATAGGCGAGCGCATGGTTCACCACAATCGGTTCATCCGCGTGATAAAGAAAAGGCAGGCCGAAATGGACAGCCCAAATTCTTAAGGCCAATGCCAGGGTCAGAATAGCAAAAAGAAGGAACGTTTCACGGGATAGGCGAACAACTCTCATTGGGAATGAAGGCGGCGGATCTTCAGGACATCCCAAAACATCAGCAACGGATCCCGAAGAACCTGCACCCGGCTTTGCGCGGAATTCCGCCAGATCACCGGTAGTTCGAGTATCCGGTAGCCGTGTTTTTGTGCTAAATAAAGGATCTCCACATCAAAACTAAAACCATCCAGTTTCTGCTCGCTGAAAAGCTTATGCGCAACATCCCCCCGAAAGCCCTTGAACCCGCACTGGGAATCATGGATACCTTTGAAGGCCCAAGCCCGCGCGATCAGATTAAAGGTTTTTCCCATCAGCTCGCGCAGAAAGTTCTGATGGACCTCGACCTTGGAATCCGGCATGGCCCGCGAACCGATCACAACATCGCAATCATGCTTAAGGCGTTCCAGAAATCGGCTTACCTCTTCGATGGGCGTGGAAAGATCCGCGTCCGTGAACAGGATATATTGCCCGGCAGAAACAAGCACTCCCTGGCGGACCGCATGGCCTTTGCCTCGATTTTGGGAAGTGATCAGAATGCGGTGATTGAAGTTCCTCAATTTTTCCTGGGCGATCGCCACGGTACCATCCTGGCTGCCATCATCAGAAACGATGATTTCGGAATCAAATTCTTGCCGTTTAAGAAAACCAAGAATTGTATTCAAGGTTTGGGGCAAACGCTTTTCTTCATTGAAAGCCGGAATCACCACAGACAAAAAAGGAGCCATCGCTATTTTTTCCCCAACGCTTCTTTAAAATACTCCACGGTGAGTTTGAGCCCATCTTCCAAAGCAACCTTCGGGTCCCAAGACAAAAGTTTTTCTGCCTTTCGAACATCGGGTTGCCGGACCTTAGGATCGTCCACGGGCAATGGTTTATGAATGATCCGGCTGGAACTATTTGTGATTTTAATAATTTTTTGAGCCAGCTCCAGCATGGAGATTTCGTCGGGGTTTCCGATATTTACCGGTTCATTGACTTTGGAAAGTAACAGGCTCTCAATCCCGTTTACCATATCATCGATATAACAAAGACTTCGGGTCTGCTGCCCGTCGCCGAAAACCGTGAGCGGTTCCCCCGTCAAGGCCTGGGAAAGAAACGCCGGAATGGCACGCCCATCCCGGAGGCGCATCCTGGGGCCGTAGGTATTAAAAATGCGGATGATCTTGGTATCCATTTTATGGGTGCGGTGATAGGCCATGGTTAATGCTTCGGCATAGCGTTTGGCTTCATCATAAACACCTCGCGGACCGATCGGATTGACATTCCCCCAATATTCTTCCGGCTGAGGATGAACCAACGGATCGCCATAGACTTCCGATGTGGAGGCTAATAGAAAGACCGCTTTTTTTTCTTTCGCCAAGCCGAGAGCATTATGGGTTCCCAAAGCTCCGACCTTTAAGGTCTGTATGGGAAACTGAAGATAATCAAGAGGACTGGCGGGAGACGCGAAGTGAAGCACATAGTGGACAGGACCCGGAATCCGCAAATGCAGGCTGATATCATGGCGGATCAATTCAAAAGCCGGATGCCCCATCAGTGGTTCAATGTTTTTTTCATTCCCGGTAAGGAAGTTATCGACCACGATGACGCGAAATCCGCGATCGATGAATCTACCGCATAAATGAGACCCCAGAAATCCCCCGCCTCCGGTGATCAAACAGGTTTTCATGGAAGTCATCCGGCCGTGTTTTCCTTTTCCGCAGCCTGGGCTTTGGATCTTTCATCCTGAGCGGCCAGTTCCCGCTTCAGGCGGGGTAGAAACAAACGAGTGGCGTCTTGCCATGACGGCAGTTCAAGCGCAAGTTCATGCTTTAATTTTTCGAGTGAAAGCACGGAATTCAAGGGACGAGGAGCCGGGCGTTTTAATTGAGTACTGGAGATATCCTCAATCTTGACCGAACCTAAATTAGATTCATTCAAAATAAAACGTGCAAAATCCGCCCAATTCACGGTTCCCATATTTCCAAGATGAAAGATCGTAGGTTTTTGGTCGAATACAAACTCTCGTTTTTTGAGCAGTACGGACTTCATAGCTTCCGCGACATCCCACGAATAAGTGGGACGACCTACTTGATCATTGACTACGGTCATTTTCTTGGCGTCCGCGGCCTGACGCAGGATGGCTTTGGGAAAACAGCGCCCCCAAACCCCGAAAAGCCAGGTAATGCGGAAAATCACTGCTTGTTTGGCCTGCGCCAAAATATATTGTTCGGCCTGAAGCTTTGTGTTGCCGTAGAAACTGATCGGATTGGGTGTATCCTCTTCGGTATATTCCCCCTTTTTTTGGCCGTCAAAAACATAATCCGTACTGTAAAAAATAAGCGCCGCATTCACATCATTGCAGGCATCCACCACATTCTTCGTCGCACCGACATTTTGTTCGATGGCCTCCTCATGATGGTCTTCACAATAGTCGACATCGGTCAGCGCCGCTGCATGAATCACCAGATTCGGCTGATGGCTTACTATCGCATCCCGCGTCTTCCGGGCATGCGTCAGATCACAGATATCATACGGAACCGTGAGATGCGTCACGGGTCTCTTGTCCAGTCCCACAACCTCAAAATCGTCCTTTAGAACAGCGGCAAGATCGGATCCGAGCATACCGCCCGCACCTGTGATGAGGATCTTAAAAGTCTTCTGGTTTGGCATCTTATTTAACCGTATATTTATCTTTTTTAAGAGGCTGCCACCAACCGGGATTTTTCCTGTACCAATCTGCGGTCACAGCCAGCCCTTTTTTGAAATTCCATTCGGGTTTGAACCCGAGTTTTCGAAGTTTATTAAAATTGAGCGCATAGCGCAGATCATGCCCCGGACGGTCCTTCACATATCGAATCATCTCGGGTCCTTTTTTGAAATGCTTGAGAACCTTATGTGTCATCTCCAAATTGCTCATTTCCTGATGCGAACCGACATTGTAAATTTCTCCTGACTTCCCTTTCTCAAGCACCAGAAGCACCGCCCGGCACGCATCCTCGACAAAGATCCAATCCCGGCGGTTTTGCCCATTCCCATAAAGCGGCACCGTTTTATTCTCCAAAAGATTCGTCACAAAAAGCGGTATGACTTTCTCGGGGAACTGATAGGGTCCGTAATTGTTCGTACAGCGAATGATCATGGCGGGATGCCGGAAAGTCTCCTGAAATGACCGCACCAAGAGATCGGCACCTGCCTTTGAGGCTGAATAAGGGCTATTGGGTAAAAGATGCGCACACTCATCCACAAAACCTTTTTTGATCGAGCCATAAACCTCGTCGGTGGACATATGAACAAAACGTTTGATCCCGCAGGCTAAAGAAGCCTCGAGCAAGGCCGCAGTCCCCATGATATTTGTTTTGAGGAAATCATCCGCGCTTTCGATGGAACGGTCCACATGAGTTTCTGCGGCAAAATGTACCACCGCCGAAACCTTTTTCATCAGCTTTAAGACAAGTTTCTTATCCGTGATGTCCCCTTTGACAAATTGATAGCGGGAAGATCCTTTGAGATCTTGAAGATTGGCCGGATTACCGGAGTAACTCAGCTTATCAAGATTCAGAACGCTCCAACCAGGACGATGGGCAAAAATATAATGTATAAAATTCGAGCCAATAAAACCGCAGCCACCTGTCACAAGAATTTGCTTCACTTTCGTTGTCTCCCATGTTTTTCAACCAGAGTCCCCGCTTTAAAAAGAGATTCGAATGTTCCGGCATCCGTCCAAAATCCCTTCAAAATGTCATATTCAAGTTTCCCTTGCTTTAAGTACCAATTATTGACATCCGTGATCTCAAGCTCCCCCCGTTTGGAGGGTTTTAAAGTTTTGATGAAATTAAAAACGGTCGCATCATACATATAGATGCCAATAACCGCATAAGAACTTTTTGGGTTTTTGGGTTTCTCGATGATCTCGGTGATCTTCCCCCACTTTAAAGTGGGCACGCCGAACCTTTCGGGATCCGGAACTTTTTTCAAAAGAAGCCGTGCACCGCTCTTCTGTTTCTCAAAATGCTGCACGTGAGTCGTAATATCTTCCTGAATGATATTATCACCCAAGATCACAACAATCTTATCGCCTGCCGCAAAGTGTTTTGCAAGACCAAGGGCATGAGCAATCCCGCCCTCACCTTCCTGATAAGTGTAATTGATATGGTGAAGCCCGAATTGCGCACCGTTCCCGAGCAGTCTCAGAAAATCTCCAGCTGAATTGCCTCCCGTAACGATTAAAATATCCTTAATGCCCGCCTGCACCAGCGTTTCAATCGGATAATAGATCATGGGCTTATCGTAAACCGGAAGCAAATGCTTATTGGTGACTTTCGTCAGGGGATGCAACCGACTGCCGAGCCCCCCCGCAAGGATAACACCTTTCATAGAAATGGACCTCCTGTGTTAAGCAGATGGACGACCGATACTTGTGTAGTTGAAACCGTGTTTTTTCATTTCAGGAGCGGAAAACATATTGCGTCCGTCGAAAAAGAATTTCCCAGTCATCTGACGCTTGAGTCGGGACCACTCCAGATTTAAAAACTCACTCCATTCCGTAAGCACAGCAACCGCGTGGGCGCCCTTGGCCGCATCGTAGGCATTGGCTGCCAATGTCACATTTTTAAATATTAACTTTGCTTTTTCCATCGCTTGAGGATCATAAGCCTGGATACGCACTCCCTCCCGCTGAAGCATTTGAATGATCGGGATCGAAGGCGCCGAGCGCATGTCATCGGTATCGGGCTTGAAAGCCAGCCCAAGCACCGCAATGGTTTTTCCTTTAAGCGAGCGCAAGGTGTTCTGTATTTTCTGCACAAAGTACTTCGCCTGAAATTCATTAATACGCAACACGCCGGCCAAAAGCTCGAAACGAGCGCCTAACTGTTCTGAAATATGCAGAAAGGCACTCAGATCCTTGGGAAAACAAGATCCCCCAAATCCGATACCAGCCTTGAGAAACTGCGCGCCGATACGGGGGTCGAGCCCCATACCAAGCACCACTTTTTCAACATCCGCACCCACGGCATCGCAGATCCGCGACAAGCCGTTTGCAAAAGAAATTTTTAGAGCAAGAAAGGAATTCGAAGCGTGTTTAATCAGTTCGGCACTTTTGATGTCCGTCACAATCATCGGAGCTTTCAAAGGACCGTAGAGTTCCCGGAAAATTTTTTCCGAACGTTCATTGGCCACTCCGATGACGATCCTGTCCGGCTTGAGAAAATCATGGATCGCAGACCCCTCTCTTAAGAATTCCGGATTCGAAGCCACATCAAAATGAACGCCTTTTTTGATGTTTCGCTTGATGGTCCGGAAAACCCACTCGCCGGTTTCGACCGGCACGGTGCTTTTTTCAACGATCAGACAATACTTGCGCAGATTTTTAGCAATTTGACGCGCCACTTTATCCACGAAAGTAAGATCGGCTTCCCCGTTGGCTCTGGACGGGGTATGAACACAAATAAAAAGGACTTCACACCGATTGACAACCTTCGCAATGTCCCCGACGAAAGAAAGCCGCTTCGCTTCCACATTGGTCAGCACCATCTCTGACAAACCGGGCTCATAAAAAGGCACTTTCCCCGTTTTCAGTGTGCGGATCTTATTTTCATCATGATCCACACACGTCACGGTATGTCCCAGATGCGCCAGACAAGCACCCGTCACTAAACCGACATAACCTGAGCCGATGATTCCTATTTTCATGAGATCCGTCCTATTTCTTTGAGGTTAAAACTGCGAAGCTCTTGGGTTATACCACGATTCATCCATAATGGATGAAAAACGGCCGCCTTCGTGATTAGCCCCCGCAACGGTATCACCGATACGCGGTTCCGAAAAGGTCGCACGACCGTTGCCGCCGCTTAGCGCCAAGTTCGGAAGCGCTTTCATACGAAATGTAAAGAAGAGAGTGTTATTGTTAGAATCGATGAGGGAATTACGAACACTGTAACCGAAGTCGAGAACAAAGTCATGCAAGTCACGAGACGCGGAGACCTGCCATTCGTTGTAGGAATTCGACGCGGTATCCCATCGGATGTAACCGCCTACTGCCCACAAATGGTTAAGCCGATATTGGAGATCAAAGACAAATTCATGGCTCGTCGAAATATCCTGATCCGTGTACCAATCATAATAATCATGAACATACCGTTGGCCAAAAAGAAACCGCCACTTTCCAGTCCGGATCGCGATATCATGATTCCAAAACTTGATATACGACATATACGTCCGAGAAAAATCAAAGGTTGCCCGAGCCTGATACTGCAACCACTCATAGGGACGAAGCGTTAATTCATTTTCGGAAAGCGTAAATTTATTGCCGCCGACATTCGCATCTTCCGGAGAAATCTCAAAATGCAAAAACGTGTTAAAACTGACAATATCGACCCGTTGGTTTTTTCCGCTAACCACGCGTTTGGTCTGAAGCCGGTTTTCTAAACCTAAAATAACCTGAGAAGCGTCATCAATCTTGTCCGTAGTGTCAAAATGATTAACGTGGTAACTGCTTAATGAAGAACTTGTTCCTTTAAAAACAACGCTCGGTTCGGCAATGTGCCTTAGCTGGTTCACTTCGATGCCAATTTTATTAAAACTGACATCAAGGGTTTTATAAAAATGAGTCCTCAAATCCGTGCCATACTCCATGACATTGCGATAAACCGATGCATCGGTGGTCAATTGCCGGCTATATTCCGTGCCCCGATAACCGGCAAACGGTGTAAAACTGAAATCATTCCAGCGTAACGGCATAAAAAATCGGCTATATGCATCCGTCCGCAGAGCTGTATGATCAAAATCATTGCGGCTTAAGGGAAATTCGGATAAATTGTCGAACTGGACACGGCTTTCGTTGTAAATAAGTTCTTTAACCACCGGCTGATTCTTCCAATCCAGGCGTATTTCCGGTAAACGTTCTACCATGGTTTCATAAGAATTCATTTTTTTCTCAAGATGGATCATGGCACCGTAGCGTTCGGTATTATGATTGGCCGTTAGAAAAGAAGTCGGCTGAACGTTGGCACGGTATTCATTTTCAAAAAAATCCTGAAGGAAATACTCATCCGCCGCGCGGTGATAGCGCAGAAGGATATTGGTATTGTCATCAATATCGGTGCGATGTTTCCACGTAATGCGACCTCGATTGCGGTCTTCACGTTGATCGTAAGGGTTTACCTCCGTTGATGAACCCGGAGGTTTATAGCCCGGGGTTGGGGCTTTCTTGTCTTGCGTTCCATAAATTTTAATACTGCCCTTTGCATATTTTCCAAATTCGTAATACTGATCCCATCCCGCGCCAAAACCCCGCTTGGAGCGCCAATCAATGTGTGCTTTTCCCCAAAGATGTTTGTTAAACGTCACACCCTTCAGCAATTCGATATACGCCCCATACTCCGAACTATAGCCAGCTGTCGCTTGAACCGGGATATTAGGCCAATTCAAGGGTATGTCGATAACAGGAAACCAAAAAACGGGCTTCCCAAGCACATAAATCGTCGCATTGTACATAATGAGTTTTTCACCCGTATACAAAGTCGCTTTTTTGGAGCGAATCTCATAATGAGGCTTGTCCAAATTACAGGTGGTCACACCCCCGTTTTTGATCTTGTTCACACCCTCCCGGATCTGTCGGATTTGTTCACCGCGAGCATACCATGGCGCGCTGAATGGCTCGGATCTGCTGATTGCCCGCCCATTCGGAAAATTTCCAGTATGCTTCCCAAAATCATAATAAACCTCCTCGCCACGGACAGTCGGAGTGTCGTTTTTAAATACAATCACATGCCCCTTGGCATAAGCTTGATTGGCATCCGATTCGACCTCCGCATAGTCGGCAAGCAATTTATAATTTTGGTAAGTAATGACCGCATTCCCGCGAGCAATAAGTTTTTTTGAATCTTTTTGATATTCTAAGCTGTCCGCAACAGCTTCAACCTTGCCAGTTTTCCGGTCATAAAAATCCTGGACAGGCGTCGATCGCACCGCCGCCGGCACCGATGCGGAAGATTTGGGAGAGGACTCCTGCAGGTCAGAATTTTCTGCAAAAAGGGAAGGACAAAGAAACGGCCAAAAACCAAAAATGATCAAAAATGCGAACACATTTTTTGTGATAAAAAAAAATTTTTTCACGATCTCTTCATATCCTTATAAAGACAGACTCGATTGCGCCCTTCCTCTTTGGCGCGATACATAGCTTCATCAGCCTGTTGGATCAGTTCTGAAGCAATAAGTTTTGTATCCGCTGTTTCCAAATCCGCGAACGAATCTCCCTCAAAAACCGCGATCCCTTGACTGACAGTCACTTTGGTTTTGTCATTATAGACTTGGAAATCATGGCGCGCGATATTCGAGCGAATACGTTCCGCAACTTCTGCTGCATTGGCCACCCTCGTTTCCGGCATTGCAACGATAAACTCTTCTCCGCCATAGCGGCCTACGAGATCCACGCGCCTCAAATTTCGTTTCAGCAGATCGGCCACCTCTTTGAGCGTTGCATCACCTACAAGGTGTCCGAATTCGTCATTATATCTTTTGAAATGATCGATGTCTAACATTAATACGGTCAGCGGTAACTTAAACCGTAGACTGCGTTTAAGCTCCTCTTCCAACCGCTCCATAAAATGGTGGCGTACAAAAACCTGCGTCAGCTCGTCAATAATCGAAAGCTCCCGAACGGTCTCATACAATTTGATTTTTTTGATCAGAAGAACGAGATAAGCGCTCAAGACTTCAACCCTGGCAAGATCTTCCTCTTGAATCCCATGGATTGAGAAAACCGCGATCATTTCATTTCCCTCTAAAATCGGAAAAGACCACCCATTGTCACGACGCAACATGGTCTTGGTGTTCTTCATCGCATTGAAGTCCGCCCGTTCCTGCGCTGCTAGCTCCCGTTCCTCTTCCTGAATACCTTCGGGCAGCATCTCATAGATTTTGACTCGAACCGCCTCGTCTTCCTGTCCAGGCTTCAAAATCAAAAAAATCCTCATCGTTTGAAATGCAAGTTCCGACTTTAATTTTTTCAGCAAAAATTCCGCAAGCGTTTCAAAATCCATACATTCGCTAAAATCCCTAGCAATCTCAAACAGGTTCATGAGACTTCCAACTTGCGTCTCAAGATGACGCAAACTATTCAAACGCATCTGATACTTCCCTTGAAGTGATTCCAGATTTTTTCGTACATTCTCTTTTCTTTCGTCCGCAATCTTGAAAAAACGTCTCAGTTCCCAGAAGTACGTACAAAACGCAAAAAACAAAGCGCCCTGTACCATCAAAAGCATGAACATGCGGGGTTGAGGATGCTGGAATAAAAACCAACCGTGTATCAAAACCATCCCTGCCAAGCAAAGGACAAATAGTAAGTAGATTTTTTCTTTCAAAAAATAAAATAGCGGAAAAAGCCAGAGAGGCGAAAGAAGATAATAGACCAGCAAAAGCTCCCGTGCTTGAAAGAAAACGAAAACCGCCATCCCCAAAAAGACGGCGAAAATCAGGAGATGCTTACGCATACGCGGTTCCTTCCTTCACGTTTTGCCCGGTACAGCGCTTGATCGGCTTTTTGAACCAAAACTTCGAGATCCATCGTGTCATCCGGCAGATTCGCCAATCCAACCGACACAGTCATATTGACCTGTTCCCTGCGGATAAAAAATGACGTCTTCTCAACAGCCTTGCGGACTTGTTCCGCAACCTTCAACGCCTCGGCTTTTTCCGTTTCAGGAAGAAGGACCGCGAATTCTTCGCCACCATACCGCGCCAAAATCACATTCTTCAGATTCTTTTGAAGAATTTCGGAAAACTGCACAAGCATCAGGTCGCCGCCTTGGTGGCCAAAACGATCATTACATTCTTTAAAATGGTCGAGGTCACACATAAGAAGCGACATGGTTTTTTTATTAAGAAGCGTACGGCGATGTTCTTCTTTGAGACGGTCAAAAAAATACCGGCGGACAAAAAGTCCTGTCAATGCATCTTTAATCGCCAATTCTTCCGTCTTCTCATACAGCATGGCATTAGAAATCGCGGAAGAAGCTAGCGTGGCAATGGCATCAAGAAGACGCAGGTCGTCATGGCTAAAAACGTTCGGGCGCGTGGCATGAATGGCCAAAGTCCCCATCACACGACCTTCGTGAAAAAGCGGCGCCACAATAAGGCTTCTGATGTTTTCTTTTTTCTCCACATCGCCCAACACAAAACGAAAATCTTCCTGGCTATCCATCACAATAAGCCGCCGACGATTTTTGATGCACCAAAAATCAAAAATATCTCCCTGCTTGGCGCTCCAACTGCCTACAGGTCTCATCCGACGTCTTGCAACCACCGGCAATTTTCTCTCTTCAGCGTAGGCAAGCGTTACTTTTGAATAGTCACCTCGCGGAATGAAATCCATCGAACGATCCACGGTTTTTTGAGCGAGTTCTCCCCAGGAAAGACTTACCGTTAACTCTTCGGCCAGCTTCCTGAGATTGTAATAAGTGGAGTATTTTTCAAAAAAAGTGCTGATTCCTTCGCCCTTGGCCTTGAATGTGACCTCAAGATTATTCAATTCATCTTGATATTTTTCTTGCTCGATACCCACCATGGCAATATGGGTCTCAAAGTATTGCTCCACGCGATAAAGGATGACAAGAATCCCGCCATAGACAAGAAAAGACCAGAAAAAAACAGGAAATTTTGTAATTGAAACAATAAAAAGGACCATCGGGATAAGAAATCCCAGAATCAGGATATTCACCCCAATCCACTTAAACCGCCACCAGGTCGTAAAAACAGGCAGGGCAAAAGCCACTAGACAAAGCGCCATGCGGTGAAGGTATATCTCCGGAATCACAGAATCCCCAAGATGAGAGAGAGAGTAAACGATAAGATAGGTGAGGAGAAAAATCAAACCGACGCCTACCGCAAAAGCAATCTGACGTCGGGTTCGGGAGCCCATAGTCCAGGTCATCTGCACTACGAAATTGCAATACCCGTGAGAGGATCGAAGAAATGTGCCTTGCTCATATCAAAAACCACCTGCAGATCCTGGTTCATGGTGGCCGTATCTTGATTGGAAACCCGCACTACAAAGTTATTGCTGCCGGAAGTGACATACAAATAGATTTCAGAACCCATCGGCTCCACCACATCTACCGTAGCGGTGATAGTGAACTCTGGCCTCGCGTCCTGCGCGAAAATTTTATCGTAGATGTCTTCGGGGCGAATCCCCATCGTAATGGTTTGCCCTTTAAATTGGGCAATTCGGGAATAAAAATGAGGCAAAATGCGCAGTTTAATATTGCGATCGCTAAAGAAATAGTCGCCGTCCTCAGCAAGAATGGTGCCCTTCAGGAAGTTCATTGGTGGAGAACCGATAAAACCGGCCACAAATTTATTGTTTGGCCTTTCATAAAGATTCACGGGATCGGCCACCTGTTGGACAATGCCGTGATGCATGACTACAATGCGATCTCCAAGCGTCAAAGCTTCCACTTGGTCATGGGTCACATAGATCATGGTCGATTGCAACCGGTTGTGAAGTTTTTGAAGTTCCATGCGCATCTGAACGCGTAATTTCGCGTCAAGATTGCTGAGAGGCTCATCGAAAAGAAACACTTTCGGCTTGCGGACAATCGCGCGCCCAACCGCAACACGTTGCCGCTCCCCTCCGGAGAGCTCTTTCGGACGGCGCTTGAGCATTTCTAAAGTAAGCCCCAGGATCTCCGCAGCCTCATGAACACGTCGCTCGATCTCTTTAGCCGGATAGCGGCGCAATTTTAATCCGAACGCTAGATTTTCATACACCGTCATGTGCGGGTAAAGTGCATAATTCTGAAAAACCATGGCGATATCGCGATTCTTGGCAGGCACATCATTGACAAGCACGTCTTCGATGAAAATCTCACCTTGGGAAATATCTTCCAGACCGGCAATCATCCGCAACGTGGTTGACTTGCCACAACCGGAAGGTCCGACAAGGACTACAAATTCGCGGTCATGGATTTCGAGATTGACATTATTAACGGCGCGGACATCATCTTTGTAGATCTTCGAAAGGTTCTTCAGTGAAACATTCGCCACTTGGCTGATCCCCTTTTAGGCCTTCATGCAAGATATTCGAGCAAAAGCCCGAGCTTTTGTTTCAAATTTTTCCGTTCGACCACCATGTCCACAAAACCATGCTCCATCAAAAACTCGGAAGTCTGGAAATCTTCGGGAAGTTTTTGCCGGATGGTCTGCTCGATCACGCGAGGCCCCGCAAAGCCCAAAAGAGCATGCGGTTCCGCAATGATTAAATCCCCCAACGATGCAAAACTTGCCATGACACCACCCATCGTCGGATTGGTAAGAACCGAAATAAAAGGAAGTTTCTCTTTCTGAAAACGATTCAACACCACCGAAGTCTTGGCCATTTGCATCAGGCTGAGGGCCCCCTCATACATGCGGGCACCACCGCCGGAACCAGAGACAATAATCAGCGGAAGTTTTTTCTCCAAGGCATATTCAACAAGCCTTGTGATTTTTTCTCCGACCACGGAACCCATCGAACCCATGATGAATCGGGAGTCGGTCACTCCCAGGGCACAGCCTTTGTTTTCAATTTTCGCTTCACCCGTGACACAGGCTTCTTTGAGGCCTGTTCTTTTCTGATCTTGCTTGATCTTCTCTCGATAAGATTTGACTGCGGAAAATTTAAGAGGATCTTCGGAAACCAGGTCGGCGTTGATCTCCACAAAAGACCCTTCATCGACAAGATGGCGGATACGCTCCCAAGCCCCCATGATAAAATGATAAGAGCACTTCGTACAGACCAGAAGGTTCTCTTTAAGAGTCTTATTGAACATCACCGTCTGACAATTCGGACATTTGGTCCAAAGTCCAGCAGGCATGTTTTTCTTTTTAAGACCCTTCGTTGTCAAAAGGGCTGGTGCTTGCGCCATCAAAATACATCCCTCTCAAAACCGATATAGTCATCATCGGTTGATGAAAAAAAACCACGAGTGAATATCTCTCGGAATCCTTTCCCGTGGTAGGCATTTTTTATTTGTAACACGCAACCATTATAAAAAATTAGCGCGGTGTGTCAATTTCTTTCTTCCCTGTAAGTATCGAAATCTCCTGACTTTACAACATTTTTTTTGCATGGTATGTTCTTTATATGGATCCCAAGCTCAATCAAACACAATCTCAGAAAATGCAGCTTTCACCGCAAATGCGCGAGTACCTGAGACTTCTTCATTTACCGATCGCCGACCTGCGTCTTGCTGTCGAAGAGGCGTTGGAGGCCAACCCGATGTTGGAGGAAGTTTCGCGATCCGTCGAGATTGAATATCCGGACGTAACCGCCTCAAAACCAAAGGACATCGAGGATGATAGCGGAGACGGAGAAGCTCTTTCCGGCGATTGGACTGATAAAGAGCCGCTTTTATTTCCTAAGACACCGATTGACCTTTCCCGGCGAAATGCGGATGACCTTCAAAAAATCAAGGACTTCCAAGAGACTCTCATCACAAGACCCGAGAGTCTTTTTGATTATCTTGAATGGCAGCTCCATTTTTTAGATCTCGATGAGAAGCAAAAAAAAATAGCCGAACAAATCATCGGCAATATCGACCAGGATGGCTACCTGAAAGTTTCTCTGGAAGAAATTGCTTCGGAAGCAAAATCGACTATCCCCGAGGCACAAGACATTCTCGACAAGATCCAGAAGCTGGATCCCCCAGGAATCGGCGCCCGCGATCTCCGGGAAGCACTTTTGATCCAGCTTCAACGGCACAAGACCGGAACAACGCTTGCGAAAGAAATTGTCCAAGATCATCTCGGATTAATCGCCAAAAGAGATTTCAGAATTCTTTCAAAAATCTTCAATGCCAGCGAAGAAGAAATTAAAAGGGCCGTCAGTCTTATTTCAAGACTCGAGCCGAAACCTGGGCGAAGCTTTTACGTTGAAGAACCTATCGCAGTCACTCCCGACGCGACGATCTCGATCAAGGACGGTACGGAAGAAGGCCTCGAGATCGAAATCCATAATGAACTCATTCCAGAGATCCGCATTAATCACGAGTATCGAAGTTTGATGCGCGATAAAAACACCGACAATAAAACAAAAGAGTTCCTTCGGACTCGGCTCGCAAGCGGTGTCGATTTCTTAAAGGCGTTGGAACTGAGAAAATCCACCTTACGTTCCATCACGGAAGAAATCGTACGAGCTCAACCGCTTTTTTTTACACGAGGTTTCTCGCAGCTACGTCCACTGCGACTTAAAGATATTGCCGAACGCCTTGGGCTCCATGAATCAACCATCAGCCGAGCCATTCATGCCAAGTACTTGAAAACACCGCAGGGCACTATTCCCTATAAAAGCTTTTTTTCGCAAAAAATAGAGACGGAAGATGGCGAGAGCGAATCTCAAAAAAGCATCCTGGAGCGGATTCGAATGCTCCTCGAAAAGGAAAATGCCAAAAAACCTTGGAGTGATCAAGCCATTGTAAGATTGTTAAAAGAGGAAGGGATCCCTATTGCAAGGCGAACGGTCACAAAATACCGAGAACTGCTCAAGATACCTCCCTCCCACCTGCGCCGCAACTAAAAGCATTCCACGCTTCGCAGCAAGTTCACACGAGGTTTCATCGTGACCTCATCTTCCAAAGACGTATGAGACGTATCTGCTGCGGGTCATTCATCCTATCAATCAGCAGTTGCGCATCCCGTTCGAAGAACTTCGAAGTCTCATCGCCGCCGAAATCTTTCATTTTTAATTTTAAAGACGAAAGTATCATGTTGGTCTTATAGGAGGCAATCACAAGTTTTCTGACTCGATCCTCGAAATATCGGATCTGGATATTTTTTTCGTCGGGAGAATTTGTCTTTTCGAAAACAAGGATCAAGTATTCATCCGGAAAATTCTCAATACGCTGTTTGTACTCACTCACTTTAGGCGAAGAAAAATAAATGGAGGCGGGCATACTCAAATACCGGAGATCATCGCTTTCACGAAATATCCTGTAGACCGTAACACGAATTCCAGGCACGCGAACAGCTAGCTCGGCAGTCACATCATCTCCGATCCGAACTCCGACCGCATAGACGCTGAAGAAATGATCACCTCGAAGTTTATTGTTCCGATTGACCAGAATCCTCAAGGGACGAGTGCCAAGACCGGATAGATCCTGCACCGTCACATGAGCTGGTTTGCCATTCAAGAAAATTCTCGGTGTGTCCGAATCCGCCTCAAACGCCAAGGACGAACTTGAGACAATAACCAGCAAAAAAAATAGGAAAGAAATACTGCCTGAAATTTTTTTAAACATAGTTTATTTTAAATTAATGAAGATTAAAAAACATCACAAACCGCCCGATATGGAAATGATCGATTTACACTTTGCCTTGAGGTCTTTGATCTATTTCGCTCAAAATCTCCTGAAAAGTAAGTTGTTTAGGGACACCTGTCGTTGAAGTGGATACCGCGGTATGAGTATAATGCTCATCGCCTGGTTTCACATGCATCTCATACGCAACTGTGCCCGCAGTCCCGACAGCAATGGCCACTCCGGTTGCACCGTAGAACCCCGCACCGCCCGTGGCACCCGTCGACGCTGCCGCCGCAGGCAATGCCGCTGCGGCCACCATACTTCCGGCTACCCCAAGTGTTGCGATCGTCGCGGCAAACACATAAACCTTGGTCCGATCGCTGACCGGACCATCATAAGGGATGCCCTTTGCATAAGCATCCAGCATTTTATAATCCGGACGCACCTCCCGCTTGACAAAACCTTTGAAAGGATCCGCGGGATTGTTTTCAGATCGAATACTTACAAACGGTTTGCCGGTTTGAGGATGCTCGCGGATAAAAACATCCGCCATCGGTTTTCGCATGGCTTCATTTTCCATTCCAAAAGAAAAACCATGAAACGAAAGAAGACATATGACAATTGCGGTTATCTTTTTCATGCCTTTCCTCCCTGCCAACGATTGCTGCGAATCGCATCCTGAATGTGGAGGATCATGGTTTCAACGTTGTTTTCAAGCGAAGCATTTAAATTGATCTGAGGTCCTCCTTTTTTAGCAAAAACCCGCCGTGCGTCACTCGATCCTGTATTTTGGAACCGATCCATCAAATTTAAGTTCTGGTCAAAAACTAGGGTTTCCGTTTCAAATGACAGTGCCTGACCTTTCAAGGTGACGTCATTCAAAAATGCCCTGGGTCTGATATAAACAAGATAGGGCACAGCGTATCTCGAAAGTATTTCTTGAGAAGGCTCGTTCTCGATGAGAATAAATTCGCTGAATCCCTGCTGGAATCCTTCGATAAGGATCGGAATGTACGCCTCTCCAATGTGATAAGTTTGCGGGTCGGCAAAACGGCCGCCTTTATTTTTAGAGATAAGACCGGGCAGAGAGGGATCCAAATAGACTGCCAACCGCTGATTCTGCGTTTGCACGTGTGTATAGAAGCGCTGTGAAAGGACGGCTGGGGCGTGGATATCCCAACCAAACAATGTCGCGCATCCCGAAAAGGCCAAACACGCGAATACCGCCACACAAGATTGTCGCCAAAAAAGAATCCTCATCGCTTTTATTTTATCATGAAAACAACTCGTCAACGACTCGAAGAATAACCGACAGACCATCAAGGCCTCCAACTTATTAAAAATTAAAATGTATCCGGCATTTAAATCTATTTCAATTTTTATTGATTTCCATTAGTCTGTTATCAAATTCTTGGTCATTCAGCAGCCAGAAAGTCACATACACCAATCAATGAAACTTAGCATCCCGAGCACGATCAGTTTAACATCCCGAAACCCTTCGGCGTTAATTTTCAGAGCGTCTTTGATTTTTTTTCTAATCATCAATGCCATTTTTTTACGGTTTAACTTTTTATCTTTTTTTGAACCGATGGACTCGGGAGGATTTCAGGCCCTCGCCTACAGGCTTCTGGAACACCAGAAACCCTACGTCGATTTTCTTTATCACAGCGGCCCTGTGTTTCCTCTGACCATGGCATTATTTATGACCCTTTTCGGGTTCGGGAAAGCTGCTATTTTCGCCCATTTATTATTCACAAGTTCTGCTTACATTCTTTTTACCTATTGGATCGCAAAAAAATTCCTTCCCCCTGCATTTGTTTTCTTTATCTTGCTTGTCACCACGGTTTCTTTCCACTGGTTCTATCCTTTTCCCAATTTCGGAACGGATGCCCTGCTGTGGAGTCTTATCGGAGTTTGGTTTTTATTACGTGCGGAACCTTTTAAAAATCCTTCGAGTGCCTTTGTGCATCATTTCGGATGTGCGCTCTCCGGAGTTTTAGCTTGTTTTACGAAATATAATTTGGGCCTTCCTTTTGTGTTGTTTTTCTTTATCGTCTCTTTCTTTTCATCTTTCCGTCCCGCCGCCTTGCTCGGGTTCCTGCTCGGTATGTTTTTAACCGTCTTCCTTTTGCGTATTTTCTTAATACCGGACTTTCACGCATTCCTTTTTGGCAACCTTCTGCCTTACACCATCACCCAAAGCAATCGTATCGCGGACATTTTAAAACCCCAGACGCTCATGATTCACGCATACTTTCCTGTGCTCCTTGTAACCCTTTTTTATATTTTTCCGCACACAAAACAATTTCTCAAATTAACCGTTCTCCTAACGCTAAGCACTTTAGGCGCCATTATCTTTTTCTCTACGAATTCCGCCCATTTTTTTTCAAATGTGCCACTCCTCCTGGGATTCATTCTTATCTGCCAAACATACGGGAGTGATCAGAACTCTGAGATGAGAACAGGTCTTCGACAATTCAAGTATGGTTTGGCAGCTTTGTTTGTATTAGGGATATCCGTCATGGCATATTTTTCGGCCTTTACTCTCGCTCTTTTAAAAGATTACCATCGCCAAAATACCTATAAACTTCAGACCGAACCCCTAAAGGGATGGTCGAGTCCCTCTTCCTGGGGGCCGGCCCTTGATCATCTCGTCCCTCTCATTCGCCAGCAGATACCTAAGACCGATTCGATGGCTGTTTTAACTGAAATGGAAATTCTTTATCCATTGACAGGTCATAAGAGCTTCAAAGGGCTTCCCCTGAATTTTTTTATGCCGCACCTGGAAAGATCCGAAAAAACTCAATCTGACATCCGAAATGCGATTATTCTGAACCCGCCTGACTGGATTATTACGGAAAACCGACATTATCCCCTTTTCCCCTTTAACGTCATCGTCCATATCACAGGTCTGGATAATTTTCTTCTCCAAAACTACAGAACTGTTCACACATTTGGTTATTATGTTGTGTTAAAAAAAATCAATCATCAAATCTAATTTGTTATCCCACCAAATAAGTTTCTCAATGGAGAATAGTTCTGTCAGAAAAAATGCTGAGTGCTTTTGGAAATTTTTGTATCTGGAGGATTGTTTTGAGAAATAGCGGAAAACAAGCTGGCGGTCGGAGTTGAACCGACGACCTACGGTTTACGAAACCGTTGCTCTACCAACTGAGCTACGCCAGCATGAGGGAATTATAGCACTATTGCTATGCAAAATACGACAAGGTCTACCTAAGACTTAAGAAAAGAATCGATTGCCTGCGCGGCCTGACGTCCCTGGCTGATGGCCCACACCACAAGCGAAGCACCGCGAACAGTATCCCCAGCCGCAAAAATTCCGGGGACCGAACTCATATAATTTCCGTTCGTTGCGACATTGCCGCGAACATCAAATTGAACACCGAGATCGGCAAGAAATTTTGAGTGTTCGACATGGACAAAACCCATGGCCAGAAGCACCAGATCCACTTGAACCACAAAATCAGATCCCGGGATTTCCTTCATGAGATATTGTCCCGTAGTTTTATCCATTTCCCAATGAACTCGTTTGCAATGAGCTTCTTTGACCCTTCCGTCTGCGCCGACAAACTTGCTAGTCGTAATGGCCCAGTCGCGATCACAACCCTCTTCATGGGAAGTGGAAGTTCGAAGGATCTTCGGCCAGTTCGGCCATTCCGGATTCCATGGTTCCTTCCAATCCAACGGTTTGGGAAGAATTTCAAATTGATAAACCTTGGATGCCCGCTGGCGGTTCGACGTGCCCACACAGTCCGATCCCGTATCGCCGCCGCCAATCACCAACACATTTTTTCCTTCGGCAGAAATGATCTGCCCCGCATGAACCTCTCTGGCAATTAATTTATTAGAAAGCGTTAAGAACTCGAGTGCAAAATGAACGCCTTGCAACTCACGCCCCGGAATTTTGAGGTCACGGGGTTCGCCGGCTCCCATGGTTAAGAGAATGACGTCAAATTTTTTCTTTAATTCCGCGGCCAAAACATCGACCCCGACATGAACCTTTGTCTCAAACCTGACACCTTCACTTTTCATTTGCTCGAGGCGACGGTCGATCACCCATTTCTCGAGCTTGAAATCCGGGATCCCATACCTCAAAAGCCCGCCGATTTTTGCTGATTTTTCAAAAAGCGTCACTGAATGGCCCATGCGACGTAGCTGTTGGGCTGCCGCAATTCCAGCAGGGCCAGATCCGATGACCGCTACTTTTTTCTTTGTTTCAATTGCGGGAGTCTTCGGCCTGACCCAGCCTTCGGCAAACGCCTTTTCAATGATGGCAAGTTCAATTTGTTCAATAGTGACGGGTGCTGAGTTAATCGACAAGGTGCAAGCCGTTTCACACGGTGCAGGACAAACGCGCCCTGTGATCTCCGGCAGATTGTTTGTAAGACTCAAGCGCTCATAAGCTTCTTTCCACTGCCCGCGATAAACCGCATCATTCCACTCTGGAATCAAATTAAAAACGGGACAGCCAAGTGCATGACAGAATGGAATCCCGCAATCCATACATCGTGCACCCTGCTTATGGATTTCCTCTGAAAGCAACGGTGCTGTGATTTCTTTATAATCCTTAAGGCGTTCCGCAATTGCCCGCTTTCCGGATAGAACCCGCTGATATTCTAAAAAACCATCCGCTTTCCCCATTATGGAAAAACCTCCTCGGTCATGTCCGCTACTTCCGAGCTCCTCATTTGACGTTCTTTGAGTCTTGCAAGTGCTTTTTTATAGTCCATGGGCATCACTTTCACAAAACGCGGGAGCATTTCATCCCAGCTCGCAAGAATGCCTTTGGCATACTGACTACCGGTAAATTTGACATGACGTTCAATATGTGATTTCAGGAATTTCTGGTCCTCTGGATCCACAACCGGCTCAATATCAACCATCTCAAGATTGCAACGCGTATCAAATAGCTGGTTCTCATCCAGTACATAGGCAATGCCACCGCTCATCCCGGCAGCAAAATTCACACCGGTTTCACCAAGGATAATCGCCCTTCCCCCTGTCATATATTCACAGCCATGATCACCAACGCCCTCGACGACCGCAAGCGCCCCGCTGTTTCGCACACAGAACCGCTCACCGGCCCGTCCGTGGATATAAACTTCGCCGGACGTGGCACCAAAAAGGTTCACATTTCCTGTAATAATATTATCCTGAGGCCTGAAGGTTGCAGAGCGGGAAGGATAAACGATGATGCGACCTCCCGAAAGGCCCTTCCCAAAATAATCGTTTGCGTCCCCTTCGAGTTCAAAAATAATCCCATGCGCGAGAAAAGCCCCGAAACTCTGCCCGGCAGATCCGTCAAACTTGATATGCAGGGTATCTTCGGGCAATCCCTGCAAACCATACCGTTTTGCGATTTCATAGCTCAAGGTCGTTCCCACCGTCCTGTTGCAATTGCGGATCCTTTGTTCAAGCACCATGGGTTGTTTGAACTCGATGGCGTTCTTCGCTTTTCGAATCAGAGCGGGATCCAACGAAAGCGAAAAGTCAGGCTGAGGACTTGTGAGACAGCGAACCGATCCACCTTCCGGAACTTCAGGTTTTGCCAAAACCTTCGTAAAATCAAGCCCTTTAGCTTTGTAATGTTCGATGGCATCATTCACTTCGAGGAGATCCACGCGACCGACCATATCTTCAAATTTTCTGAAGCCCAGTTCGGCCATAAGCTCGCGGACCTCTTGCGCGACAAATTTCATAAAGTTCATCAGGTGCTCGGGTTTTCCTGCAAAACGTTTCCGCAATTCCGGGTTTTGCGTCGCCACCCCGACCGGACAAGTATTTAAATGACACTTTCGCATCATAATGCAGCCCAGCGACACGACCGAAGCCGTACCAAACCCGAATTCTTCGGCCCCAAGCAATGCGGCGATCACAACATCTCGTCCTGTTTTAAGCTGACCATCCGTCTGAACTCGAATGCGGCCACGCAGTTTGTTCCTAATTAACACCTGCTGCGTTTCAGCCAAACCGATCTCCCACGGCGAGCCGGCATATTTGATCGAAGAAACCGGCGAAGCGCCCGTTCCCCCATCATGGCCGCTGATAAGCACCATATCGGCTTTTCCTTTCGCAACACCGGCTGCCACAGTGCCAACACCGACTTCTGAAACAAGCTTTACCGAGATGCGGGCTTCGGGATTTGCGTTTTTGAGGTCGAAAATCAATTGTGCCAAGTCTTCGATGGAATAAATGTCATGATGAGGCGGCGGCGAAATCAGCATTACACCCGGTGTGGAATGGCGCACTTTTGCGATCATCTCATCAACTTTATGTCCCGGCAACTGACCTCCTTCACCCGGCTTTGCACCCTGAGCCATTTTGATCTGAAGCTCTTTGGAATTCACAAGATAATTGATGGTCACGCCAAACCGCGCGGAAGCGACTTGTTTGATCGCGCTTTTTTTGGAATCGCCATTCGGCAACGGCTCATACCGCACTTCATCCTCGCCCCCTTCGCCGGAATTACTGGCAGCTCCCAAACGGTTCATGGCAATGGCCATGGTTTCGTGTGTCTCTTTGCTGATTGAACCGAAGGACATGGCGGAAGACACAAAGCGTTTGATTATGGAATCCGCAGATTCCACCTCCTCGATAGGAACGGGCGAACCTTTTTTAAAACGGAAAAGCCCTCGGAGCGTGCAAAGATTTTTCTGAATATCATTGACTTCGGACGAATATTTTTTAAAAGCCGCATAATCCCCCTCACGAACCGCTTTCTGGAGGAATGTCACGGCGAGCGGCGACCAAAGATGCTTTTCCGAAAAAAGCCTGTATTGGTAATTGCCGCCGGAATTCAACGTTTCAACAGGCGCTTGAGGTTCTTTAAATGCTTCCTGAAATCGCATGAGAGTTTCTTTTTCAATGACCTTGATACCGATCCCGTTGATACGTGAAGCCGTACCAGGAAAATACTTTGCCACAAATTCATCATTCAAGCCGACCGCCTCAAAGATCTGAGCTCCACGATAACTGCGGATCGTGGAAATACCCATTTTAGACATCACTTTAAGCAAGCCTTTTTTAATCGAGGTAATGTAATTTTCAATCGCAGCTTCGAGGGTTAAACCCGCGGATAACACATTGCGGTTTTTTAAATCTGCCAATGTCTCAAACGCCAGATAAGGGTTGATGGCATTAACCCCATAAGCAATCAAACAGGCAAAATGCTGGACTTCACGCACCTCGCCCGTTTCCAGCACAAGCCCGACAAGATAACGCTTCCCTCGTCGGATCAAATATTGATGAACGGCCGTAGCAGCCAAAAGCGCGGGAATCGGCGCATTTTCGGGACCCACCTCACGATCACTGAGAATCACCAGAGAACATCCTTCATCGACTTTTTTCTCTACTTCCTTGCAAAGCATCTCCACAGCATTTTCAAGACCTTCGATAACGGCCTTGGGATTAAAAATCATGGAAAGTGTCGCAACCTTTAAATGTTCAAGCGTCGAATTCCTTAACCGGTGCACATCATCATTCGTTAAAACAGGATGGGACAATTTAAGCTGGCGGCAATGCTCCGGAGTTTCGTCAAGCAGGTTCCATTGGCGTCCCACAAAGCTCATCAAGGACATGACAAGATTTTCACGATACGGATCGATCGGCGGATTGGTGACTTGGGCAAAAAGTTGCTTGAAATAATTGTAAAGGAGTTGCGGACGAGTTGATAACACGGCAAGCGCCGCATCGTTCCCCATGGAACCCACGGGCTCTTGCGCATTTTCGGCCATCGGTCTGAGAATTATATTTTCGTCTTCAAGCGTATACCCAAAAATGCGCTGACGGACCGCCAGCGTTTTTTGATCGACCTCCACCGGCCCTGGAACCTGCAATAATCCCCGCAGTTCGATCTTGTTCTCTTCAAGCCACTGCCGGTACGGTCGGTGCCTTGAGATGGCGGATTTGATCTCATTGTCCTTGATCACCCGTTTTGACGCCGTATCCACCAAAAACATTTTCCCTGGGGCGAGTCGTCCCTTTTCAAGAATATCCGGAGGATTCAAATCCAGCACACCCACCTCAGAAGCCATCACCACAAGCCCGCTTTTAGTGATCACAAACCGCGCAGGCCGGAGACCGTTTCGGTCTAGTGTGGCGCCGACCTTCACTCCGTCCGTGAATGCAATCGCCGCAGGACCGTCCCACGGCTCCATAATAGCCGCATGGTATTCAAAAAACGCACGCTTGGCCTCGCTGATGTGGTATTTAGCGCCAAAGGCCTCCGGCACCATCATCATCATCGAATGTTCCGCCGAACGTCCTCCCATTGTCAAAAGTTCGAAGACATTATCAAAAATAGCGGAATCGCTTAAAGAGGGATTGATGATTGGTAAAAGCTTTTTGATTTCAGCGCCGAATAAATTGGAAGAAATCCGGACTTCGCGGGCCATCATCTTATTAATATTCCCGCGGAGGGTATTGATCTCACCGTTATGCGCCAAAAAACGGAACGGGTGCGCGAGAGGCCAGGATGGAAAAGTATTCGTGGAATAACGCTGGTGAACGACCGCAAGAGCACTGATAAAATCGGTATCAAGAAGATCCGGATAGAAATCCGCAAATTGCGGAGCGGCAAACATGCCTTTATAAACAATCGTACGGCACGAAAGCGAAGGGATATAGAAATCCTCCACAGACCATCCTAGGCTTATGGCCTCGTTCTCTAGAACCTTTCGCAGAATATAGAGTTTACGCTCAAGAGCGATAGCTTCAAGACCTTCAAAAACAACAAAGACCTGCCAAATGGACGGCATGGCAGCACGCGCCATTTCGCCAAGACAATCCGGCTGAATCGGGACTTCACGCCACCCAAGCACCTTGCCACCTTCTTTGGCAGTCTGTGCCGCAATCATTTTGCGAGCGCGTTCGGAATCGTTTTCACTGCGCGGCAAAAACACCATTCCCGTACCATATTGGCTTTCCCCGGGAAGTTTGAAATTCAGAGTTTTGCCGAAAAACTTGTGCGGCATTTGGATGATCATGCCTGCACCGTCACCGGTCTTGAGATCACCTCCGACGGCACCTCGATGCACCAGGTTACAAAGGATCTTCACCCCGTCCCGGACAATCTGATGGGAACGCGTCCCGTCAATCCTGACGACAAAACCTACCCCGCAAGCATCATGCTCATAACTGGGATCATACAATCCATTATGTTCCATGGACAGCCTCAATCTGATAAAACTTTTTAAAAACGTTAAACGAAAAAAATATCGGACAGCACATTAGCTATTCAGATGATGCAAGATTAGGGCAGAGGCAGGCAGATGCTATTCTACAGATTTTTAGTACTGCTTCAAGATTAAATTTCAAACACTTTTTGTAATTATAATTAATGAGAATTTTTTAAATAAAAAAAACCGATCATGGTTTTACCGTCCACAATTTCCCCCTCCCGGATCATCCTTCCGATCTCGGAAAGGCTGAATTTCCCCAATTCAAAATCCTCATCTTCATCTTTAGGCGCTGTCGCCGGCTTTAAGGCGGAAGCCAAGAAAAGATGCATGCTTTCCCCGGAAACTCCCGGGGTCGGATAAAACTGAAGAAGCTTTTGGAGTTTGCCAGGCTTGTGACCAATTTCCTCCATCAATTCGCGTTGGGCGGCAGCCGCAAAACTTTCACCGGCTTCCCGACCTCCTGCCGGAAATTCCCAAAGCCGTTTTCCGATAGGAAAACGAAACTGCCGGACCAAGACATAAACATCCGATGCAATCCTCGGGATAATCACGACGCATCCCGGATGTTCCAAAATTTGTCTCGATAAAATCTTCCCATGCGGAGTACGAACCTTGCAATCCACAAGATGGATCGGTCCTTTTGAGAAAATCGTTTTTTTGTCAAAAATTTGATACTGTTTGCTTCTCATAAAAATCGGCCCCCTTCAGACGAGCCGGTTAGATTTTGCTGTGTGCCTACAAGATGTAGCGATAAAAACCCGCTTATTTAAAAAGTTCTACTCTCGTCCTTGCGATTTTTCCTTATAAAACAGCGCTCCCCGCCCGTAAAGGCGGGGAGCTTTTGCCGCACTAGATATTTTTTTCTTTTGTATTTCACCAGTATGACTTCAACAAACCAATCTCGATCATACCAGCCGACATTTCATTTAAATTAAAATATTCCCCTACTTCTTAGCTGTGGAACCGCATCCACAACAAGTGGCAAACTGAACACCGTTATCAGGAAGCGGCAAATCCAGCACCAATGGGAATGTGAGCAAATGAATCGCACCGCCAACCTCGTTTACAATCGCATCCGTAAGTCCTTTGCCAAGCCCCGTCCATAGGCTGTCACAACTTTCACACTTCTTGGAGGCGCGAATCGGCTCAAAGAAAAGATCTGTCCATCCCAGAAGAGTGTTTGTTAAACCAAACTGGAGTTTTCCGGAAACTTTATCGCCATACGTCGCTTCTTCTGTCCACGGACTGGCTGCAAAACCTACCGCTGGTAACACCAGCATCGCTAACAAAAGCAAAAAAGTCGTCGCTTTTTTCATGTTAATCTCCTTTTTTTATGTTCACTAAAACCCTTACGATTCCGCTCCAAATCGGTGCCAGTTTAGCTCTATCTGTTTTATTCTGTCAAGCGTGTTACTTCCGTTTCCGTTCGAAAACACGATAGACTTCTTTTACATCAAGTATGTCTTGTGTCGATTGCTAAGAAAAAAAGCGGGATACGGGAATCGAACCCGTCTGACCAGCTTGGGAAGCTGGGACATTACCACTATGCTAATCCCGCTTGTTATTCTTTGACATTCCTGGGGAAGAGGAATCATCCCCAACGCATTTTTTCGTTAAACAAAGTTAGAACTAGATCCGTCTACCACCACCGGTAAGGCTTAACCTAAAGAAACCTCATAAAAACCTTATTAAATTTTACAGATTTTTTTCAAAACTTCCAGCCGTTTATCAAAGTTCTCGCGCTTCACTTCGCGGAGTCTTTCGAGACCGAATTTCTCGACCGTAAACGAGGCCACAATACTGCCATAAGCGATGGCTGTTTTCATGGTTTTTAGATTTACCTTTCGGGCAGCAGCGAGGTAACCCATGACACCCCCCGCGAAGCTATCCCCAGCACCTGTCGGATCAAAAACGGTTTCAAGCGGATACGCCGGATAGATAAAAACACCTTCATGGCTGTAAAGAAGAGCTCCATGCTCTCCTTTTTTGATAATCACATATTCCGGGCCCAAATGATGAATGTACTGCGCCGCTTTGATGAGATTGACTTCCCCCGTCAGCTGACGCGCCTCTCCGTCGTTCATGAAAACCGCGTGGACACGGCCCAGAACTTTTTTTACGGCATCACATTTGTTCTTGATCCAAAAATTCATCGTGTCACAGGCAACGAACTTCAGCGACGATCCATGGACCTGATCCAGGACTTCAAGCTGGAGATCCGGATCGATGTTCGCTAGAAAAACAAATTCGGGTGTTTTGCTGTAATGGATCTTTGGCTTGAAATCCAAAAGGACGTTCAAGTCGGTTTGAAGCGTAATGGCAGAATTCATGTCCGTCTCATACTTGCCCTTCCAGTGAAAAGTCTTTCCGGGCAGCACCTCCAAATGGCTCAGGTCGATATCCCGTTCCTCAAGGACTTGCCGATATTCCTCGGGAAAATCCTTCCCGACCACTGCGACAACTCCCACTTTTGTAAAAAAACTTGCGGCATATGAAAAGTAAGAAGCAGATCCTCCGAAAACTTTCTGCTCGACGCCAAACGGTGTGGACAATTCGTCGATAGCTACGGTTCCGATCACGATCAAATACGGGGGTTTTAACATGATTTTATCCTTTAAGTGATTTTTTAAGAAATTGAGCTGCTTTTTCCGGATCTTTCGCGCCAAGCACCGCACGCACCACAGCGACCCGGCTTGCTCCCGCTGCGATTACAGTTTGAATATTTTGGAGATCGATCCCGCCAATGGCCACGCAAGGAATCCGAACTTTATCAGACACCTCACACACCAATTTCAGCCCTACCGCATTGGCAGACGGCTTCGTCGGCGTCAAAAAAACAGGCCCGAACCCAATGTAATCGGCACCTTCTTTTTCAGCTTTCAGTGCCTGATTCATCGTATGCGTCGACCTGCCAATCCAGAGCCTTTTAGCAGCTTGGCGGACTATTTTGATTGCCATCTTTTGAGGCATATCCTCCTGCCCCAGATGAACGCCGTCCGCATCCGTCGCCAACGCCAGATCGATGCGGTCATTTACAAAAAAAAGTTTGCGATACCGCGTCGCAATCTTCCGCATCTTCAGTCCGAAACGAATCATCACTGCATCGGGAAGAACCTTGGATCGAAGCTGAACGATATCCGCTCCGCCGCGATAGGCTTGCTCGATCTTCTGTAGCATGGCATCCGGCGCAGCTTTTAAATCGGTCACAACACAAAGCGTGAAGTCCTTAAAAACCTTTTCGCGCCAATCCATGAAACTACGCCAGCTTTAGCATCTTAATGACACGCGTCGAAGATCGGCCCTTGACCAGAGGGATGCGCTTTACTTTCCCGCCCCACGCCATCACTTCCCGCGCTCCGACAATATCCCTAAGGGACCAATCCGCGCCTTTCACAAGGACATCCGGCTGAATCGCCAGAATCAGTTTCAGGGGCGTCGGATCACTGAAGAGTATCGCAAAATCCACACAGGACAGAGCTGTCAACACCTTGATGCGATCTTGCTCGGGATTCACGGGACGGGTGGGATCTTTATACGTCTTGACGGATCTGTCGGTATTCACACCAACCACAAGCACATCTCCGAAAGCCTTGGCCTTCTGGAGATAAGTCACATGACCCAAATGAAGGATGTCAAACGTCCCATTCGTAAAAACAATCCGCTTCCTCTGGGCTTTGAGACGACGGATCACCGATGAAATTTTTTTATACGTCAGGATTTTGGTTTTCATCGTCTCAAATGGAGCGTCGGCCTCTTATTCAAAAAGAATATTTTCCACGGCTTCGCAGATCGCGTGCAGTGCGGTAATATGCATTTCCTGAACATGCGTGGTTTTATTCGCCTTGGCAATGAAACAGAGATCGACCGCGTCTTTCAGAATACCTCCGTCCTTGCCCGTAAAACCTATGGTCAAAATACCTTGCTGTTTGGCCTGCCCGATCGCTTCCAGGATATTCGGCGAACGACCGCTTGTGGAAATGGTGATCAGGACATCCCCTTTTTTCCCAAGGCCTTCGATCTGTCGCGAAAAAACCTTGTCGAATCCATAGTCATTTCCAATCGCGGTCAACGCCGCCGTATCCGCGGTCAGCGCGATCGCCGGCAAGCTGATGCGTTCCGTTGAAAACCGGCCTATAAATTCTGCGGCCACATGCTGAGAATCGCTGGCAGATCCACCATTCCCGCAAATCAGGATCTTGTTCCCGGATTTCAGCACATTGACAATTGCGTGCGTGATCTTATGCAGAACTTCGATCTGCGCAGGAACAAAAGTCTTGTCAAATGCTTCTTGATGCCCTTGGATGAGAGAAGCGAAGTGATTTTTCATAGATCAACCAAAGAAAACTTTTGCGAGTTCATACATATCCGCCGGAACGGTTTTGAGTTTTCCAACCGCAGACGAAAGAGCGACCGAGACGATATCTCGTCCGCAAAGACTTACCATTTGACCGAATTTACCGTCTTTCACGAGCTGAACAGCTTTGACGCCAAAACGTGTCCCGAGAACACGATCAAAGGCAGTTGGCGAACCGCCGCGCTGGATATGGCCAAGCACCGTCGCCCGAGTTTCGAATCCTGTTTCTTTCTCGATCAATTTTGCCAGGCGTTCCCCGACACCGCCTAGATGAACATGGCCGAAAGCATCAAGTGTTTTCCCTGTCGTCACTATCTTTTCACCCTTGATAATGAATCCTTCCGCGACCGCAATGACACTGAAATTCTTCCCGCGCGCATGGCGCTCTTCAATGTAACCGCAAATATCCTTTACGGTCATCGGTACCTCGGGAATCAGCACCACATCAGCACCGCCGGCAATGCCTGCTTCAAGCGTGATCCATCCCGCATGACGCCCCATGATCTCCACCACCATAATGCGGTCATGTGAGTCTGCGGTGGTATGGAGGCGATCAATACATTCCATCGCAATATTCAGGGCTGTGTCATAGCCAAAAGTGTAATCCGTCGCATTGAGATCGTTATCGATCGTTTTGGGGACACCAATCACCGGAATCCCATCTTTATAAAGCTTGTTCGCGGCACCAAGCGTGTCTTCCCCTCCGATGGCAATCAAGGCATCCAGCTTATTCAACTTCATCGTGCGCCGAATCTTTGCCACATCCCCGTCCTTCTTGTAGGGATTCGTCCGCGAAGTCCCGATGATCGTTCCTCCACGTTGCAAAATCCCCGAGGTGGAGTTGAGATCCAACTCAACGAATTCATTCTGGATAATACCCCTCCAGCCGCGCCGAAATCCGATCACGGCCCAGTTTTCCATTCTGGCTGTTCGCACAATTGCGCGAATCACTGGATTAAGCCCTGGACAATCACCACCCCCTGTAAGAACACCAATGCGCTTCATGGTTGACTCCTTATAACGTTAATTTTTGCCCTAGTGAGAAACCTTCGACTTCCGAGCATTCTCTATGGCGTTGTTTGAAATAAAATGTTAAATGATTACTGTTCTGTTTCACTATCCAAACCGTTCGAGCCGGCATCATCAATCCCCCGAACATCACAAGTCACCGCAAGAATCGAATCCGGCCCGAGTAATCGCTTTTCCCGATTCAGAAC
This sequence comes from Candidatus Omnitrophota bacterium, assembly GCA_022711115.1. Lineage (GTDB taxonomy): Bacteria > Omnitrophota > Omnitrophia > Omnitrophales > Aquincolibacteriaceae > JAKLFP01. The sequence continues at coordinate 185,167 of JAKLFP010000002.1, forward strand.
CTCTTGTTGCACCTCCGCTAAAAAAGTAGAAACATTAGCTCCCGACCAAAGCACCAGGCGCAACCGTATTTCTACATTCTTGCCTGACAAGATCACTTTGACCTTGCAGTTTTTGACAAGGGAAAACCGTTTGATCGCCTTAATCGCCGTGTTTTCAATCGTTTTTGACGAGACAACCACCGGGCCCGATTCACCCTGGAAAATAATAGCCTCGTTGGGCCTTCCTTCCTTAACCAGCATCTTGGCAAACATGAGTCCGAGAATGATAAAAACCATTCCGACAACACCGGATTGCACCGACCGCACAGGATTCTGATAAATTTCCTGGACTTTTAAAATGGCATCATCAAATGAAAGCAGGTGAAGCGACACAATCAAAAGCAAACTGCCCAAGGTCAAAAAAGAAAAAACGGAAAAAAGAAAGGCAAAGGCATTCGCAACTTTCATTTCTTCCCCTTTTCCTCAGTAGAAGTTTCTGACTTGCCGGCACCAAAAATAACATTCTCGATGAACTTGGTATTGACCCCGCTTTGACGGAACCTTGGATTGCTCAGGATTTTTTCATGAAGAGAAATCGTGCTCTTGATCGGCGCGATTTTCATTTCACGAAGCGCCCTCAGCATGACCGCAAGGGTCTCCTGACGGTTCGCTCCATGTGCAATGATTTTGGCAAGCATGGAATCATAAAACGGCGGCATGCTATAGCCTGGATACCCGTGGCTGTCAATGCGGATGCGCGGTCCGCCAGGCATCTGCCAAACATCGATTTTCCCGGGCGACGGCATAAAATTATTGTCGGGATCTTCCGCATTGATGCGACATTCAATGGCATGTCCGTGAAACTTTACATCCACCTGAGAAAAGCTTAGTTTTTCACCTGCCGCAATTCGCAGCTGTTCTTTCACAAGATCCAATCCCGTTACCATCTCCGTCACCGGATGTTCCACTTGAAGCCGCGTGTTCATTTCCATGAAATAAAACTCTTCATCATGATCCAGCAAGAATTCGATCGTCCCGGCGTTCTCATATTTGAATGCCTTCGCGGCCCGGATAGCCGCCTCCCCGATTTTACGCCTTATCTTGGCGCTCAGACCAGGCGCCGGAGATTCCTCAATCAATTTCTGATGGCGCCGCTGCACCGAACAATCACGCTCCCCGAGATGCACCACATTCCCAAAGCTGTCCGCGATGATCTGCACTTCGATATGTCGCGGTTCCTCGATGCACTTTTCGATATAAACTTCCCGGTTCCCGAACGCCGCTTCGGCTTCGGTCTGAGCGGTCAAAAACGCACTAATAAGTTTCCCGTCATTGTGAGCGATCTTGATTCCCTTCCCGCCGCCGCCCGCGGATGCCTTGATAATCACAGGGTAGCCTAATTTTTTGGCAATACGCAAAGCCTCTTCCTGATCCTTGACCGTTCCCTTGCTCCCGGGAATGATCGGAACACCGACTTTTTTCATTTCGTCTCTGGCCACAGCTTTATCGCCGGCCAAACGGATGCTCTCCGGTTTGGGGCCAATGAATTTAATCTGGCAGGATTCGCAAATTTCCGCAAAATGAGGATTTTCCGCAAGAAACCCGTAACCCGGATGGATCGCTTCCACATCCGCGATTTCTGCCGCGGAAATAAGCGCGGGAATATTCAAATAACTTTCGCTGCTCGGCGCTTCCCCGATGCAAATGGCCTCATCGGCCAGTGTGACGTGCAAGGATTCACGATCCGCTTTGGAGAAAACCGCCACGGTCTTGACGCCGAGTTCCCGGCATGCGCGAATGATACGAATGGCAATTTCGCCACGATTTGCTATTAGGATTTTTGAGAACATAAAATTTTTCCAGTCTGAGTCGTTAAAGTAATCGCAGGTTAAAGGATCAAGCTTTTTTAATCTTCAGGATCGGCTGATCATATTCCACGGTTTGACCGTTTTGTACCAGAATCTCCGTCACGGTGCCGCCGCCTTCGGCCTTGATCTCGTTCATCAGCTTCATGGCTTCAATGATGCACAGAACATCTCCGTCCTTGACCACCTTCCCGACCGAAACATACGCGGGTTGATCTGGTGCCGGCGCCGCATAAAATGTCCCGACCATCGGCGAACGCACGATGGTCACACCGTCTTCAACCGCCGACGGAACTGCCGCCGCAGCACTCGAAACAGAAGCAATCTGGGCGGGCGCCGCCACCACCGTCTGGATGGGAGGCATCATCGCAGTCATTGGCTGTCCATGTTCCATCATGATCTTCCCGTTCGGCATCTTCCGAAGCTTGATCTTCATGTTGTCTTTCTCGATCTCAATCTCAGAGACATTATGATCGGCCATCAATTCTAGAAGTTCTTTGATCTCTTTAATGTTCATTTGGCTTTCCTCTTGGAGTGGACTTTTTTAATAGGTTTTTGTTGAGAGCAATAGGCCACAAGCCCCATCAGGCCCAGATTATAGCTATCCTTCCCGAACCCCGTCACCTGGGCAACACATGCCGGAGCGGTCATGGAATGCTGACGAAAATCTTCACGCTTGTAGATATGGCTGAGATGAACCTCGACGGCGGGCAGTCCCGAAGCCGATAAGGCATCCCGGATGGCAACGCTGGTATGCGTATAAGCTGCCGGATTGATAAGAATCCCGTTAAAAAGCCTCTTAGCACTTCCAATCCGGTCGACAATTTCCCCTTCATGGTTGCTCTGGGTGATTTGCAGTGAAACGCCGAGTTTCTGCGCCTCTTTTTGAAGGCCTTCATTGATTTGACGAAGTGTTACCTGCCCATAGACCGAAACTTCGCGTTCGCCTAGAAGCTGCAGATTCGGCCCATGAATCACGAGTATCTTTAGCATAAAAAAATTCCCCTTTTAAAAATGAGTCTTGCTGATCCCCAAAACGGCTTCTTGTAAGCTTTTCCTTCTGTTATCGCATTATTTCCGCTTGCACATCACTTTTTTTCAAACCACCGCGGAATGCATAAACGATACCCGCGCCAAAGCTGAAAGAATAAGTCAAAATATCCATCAAAACCGTCAAGGCCAATGCCCGTTCCGGGGGTAGGTAACGGCTAAAAAGATAAATCACGCTAGCTTCGCGGACACCGAGTCCGCCGATCGAAGGTGCCATACTAACGATGCCGATGACAGGTATCAAGATAAAAAATTTCCAATAGACAATATTCGCGCCAAGGCTCACAGCCAACCAATAGTTGGTCGTGATAAAAACAGCCTGGCTGATGAAGGAGAGCAAGAGCGCCACAAAAACAGGCCAGTGGTGGTGGCGGTAACCGTAAATCGCATGATAAACCTCTGCCAATCGTGACTTCCATTTTTCACTGGGGATGAGACGCCCCACCCCCTTGAACAGTCGGGCGAAATGCCGGCTGGCGAAAAAGGCCGTAAAAAAAAGCAAGAAGCCAAAAGCTCCATAAACGGCATAATCGACATAAGCACTTTCCACTTCCTTGCTGAAATACAAAAGCCCCAGGAACGCCATCACAATCAGAGCGATAAAACCGAGAACACGGTCCAAAAAAATCGAGGTTGCGGATTCGATCTTTTTTCCCGAATGTTTATAGGCATAGTAAGCCTTGGCGACATCTCCGCCGACCGCTGAAGGAAGGAAAAGGTTATAAAAAAGCCCGACAAACCCGAGATAATAGCAGGATAGAAAAGTGATGTGGATTTCCTGAACCCGGAAAACCCATTGAAGCCGTATCGCAATAAGAGCAAGGCCAATCGCATAGCCAACCGCCGCTGCCGCAACCCATCCCCACTGTACCTCATGGCGAAGAATCGCCATGGCGTCATGGAGCTTGTCTCTCATAAAAAAAACAATGATCCCGATCGCGGCAAAACTGATAAAAAAACGGATGATCTTTCCCTTGATACCGTTCATGAATTCTGGGCGGCCTGGGCGAATTTGAATTGCAGCTGGGTCAGGAGAGCTTTGAGCATATCGGCTTCCTCCGCGCTTAAATTCCCCTTTGTTTTATCACGAAGCGCGATTAAAAGGTCGATGGACTCCTTGGCGGATTCCAATTGGACCTCGCGTTCGTTCGTCATGGGATTGGGTATTTCCCCCAAATGCATGAGGGCTTGGTAGCCAAGAGATTGAATCAGACTCAGGAAAGACTGGGAAGTTTCAGGTATTTTCTCCGCTTCCCTGGGCGCAGGCGCTTTTTCTTTGACGTTTTCCACCTGTTCCTTCCAGCTTTCATCGACTTTCTTTTCGGAAAATCGGATATCTCTGTCCATTGTTATCCACTCCTGCTTCAAAATTCCTGCTGCCAGTTAAAAAAAAGAGGTTCGTGACCGAGTGGGGATCTGGTGGCCACGAACCTCTGCAGGTGAGTCGAGACCCGTAAGTCTCGCAATGGTTAAACTATACTCCATAAATGGCATTTTGTCACGAAAAAAATACCTAACCTACCCTGGCAAATCCGGGTATTGCCAGGGTTAGTCCACCAAGCAGCTTTTTATAATCTGAAGTTCTCTTTGCGTATCTTGATGCTCTGCCACAAATTTCTCGTATGCCCTAGGGACTATTGAGAAGACATGGTCGAAATGGCATAAATCTTCGCCTTGGTTTTTCTGGATATATTCCCGATAAGATGAATACTCCCAGTCCGAAGGCGATGAAACTAGCCCTGCAGAACATGGATTTATATGAATGTAACGCGACAAATGCAACGCCTGAGCATCGTTGTTGACAAGAACATATTGGAATCGCGATTCCCAAAGCGTACCTTTTCGGCGGATTTTGAGATTGAAATAGCGCGAGTAACTATGAAGTACAAGCCGCATAAAATCCGATATACCCCTTTGCGTAACCTGCGCCAAAAGCAAATGCAAATGAGTCGGCATAACGCAATAGGCAATAATTTCAATACGTTCATCACTTTGAGAATTTCTTTTATCATTTTTATCATCTAAAAGAGAAGGCCGTTGGGACTTGGAAAAAGAGGTCTTGGGATGGGCGCTTTTGTAAAACCGAAGCGTTTCAATCATCCTCAGGAATTCGTCAGGATAGCGAAATATTTCAAATCCCGCGATACTTCGAGCGAAGACGTGATAAAAACAACCCGTTACAAGCGGAACTTTCCGTTGGGGCATATTCGCGTTGTCAAAATACCTTTCTTGATTGTCAGTGGGGCTACCGACCCCTTGTCAAATCCTGGATTTGACAAAACTAAGAGTATCATAATATTGAATAAAAATCAAATATAAATTGAAGAAAAAGCATGTCAAATCCCGGATTTGACAGGGTTTTCAAGGAGGAAGATAAAAACGGCAGAAAAAAAGAGGGGCAAGTCCCCTTCCTTGCCCCTCTTTTTGATCCCCAAATTGTTTGGATTACGCGGCTTTCGACGTCGCCTGGATCGTCAGGATATCGGACCAGAGCTTCGCCAAACCCGCTAATTTCATCTCATCGATGCCAAAGTACGCCTTCACCCGCTTCAGAACATCATCGCCAAGCTGACGGTTCAAAAGCGCCATGGCATCCATATTCTTGATCGATACGTTCAGTTGTGCCGCCTTCATGGCCAAGAGACCTCTCAGACCCGCGTAGGCCTTGTTCCCTTTTTGGCTGTCAAACACCGTTCCGCTGAATTCCTTGTCTAGCATCTCCGGCATATCTTCGATCAAAAGAACCAGATGCTCTCCTCGATCCATCTCGGCAGTCAAGGCAGGATCCATCTTCCGAAGGTCACGGAAAACCTCACCCTCCGCCGTGCGGATCGCTTGGGCCGCTTGAAGCGTATTCGCAAAATTAATCGTCATACGGTTATCGATCAGCGAGCCTCGATAATCCGTCGTCTGCTGGATATTATCCCTGATATCCGCTTGGATTGCCAACTGCTCCGCTACCGAAACCTTATCGTTAACAACCAAAATACGGACAACCGCTCTGGGGTTCATTCCCAGCTGAAGTTTCAACTCATTCAGCCTCGCGGCATCGGGCAGTTCTTTCATCACGATCAGCACACCGCCAATATCGGTCGAAACAGAAATCACGGCATTCGTCATGATCGACTTAGCAACCTCGGATTCGAGGAACTTGGTCCAATCCATTTCTCCGGTCTTGAGTGCGACCAATGTCGTCAAGGCAGTCACAACTTGTTCCACAGTCGGATTGCCAAAGGCAGGCACTACGATTTTCGCGACCACATCATTCAGAGTATCTGTTCCATACTTAAAAGGTTCACTTTCCAATTTTCTCAGGATTTCCGGTGCTAGCAGCCTCCTGACCTGATCAACCAATTCCTGGCGGACTTCGATCTCCAACTTGATCACCGGCAATTGAGGCCCCGCCTCCCTCACCTCGGAGCGGGTCAATCGCCCCTTCAGTGCTAATTTAACAGCTTCGATAGTTCCAGGTCGCTGGCTCCGATCAGTTTCAGCTTTTAGGATACTATCTTCAAGAGCATTCATGCTGTTCGCAAAAAAGTCATTCCTCGTTTCCAACACGGCCATATGATGCAAGCTAGGGTATGATCCAGTCCTGATGGCAAAAGCGTCCAACCAATGCATGACATCTTCCTCACGAGTTTGGATCGTGTCAGCCGCAGCTATCGTTATTTCCCATGCGCTGACCACGCGATCAATGGTCTGCATTATGTTCGCAGATAATTTCCCCCTCACCTCGGAGCGGGCAGGACTGCGATATACAGTTTCTCCGCGCAATGTAATTTGCGCCGGTAACATTAAACCATCCGTTGTTTCTATCCGTAATTTGGAAAATTTTCCGCCAATATCTCGAAAGGGCACATGCCTGGCTTCGTCAAGATCAGTGACGAGTATACGCATCATTTTCCCTACCGATTTTCCTTTAGCATCAAGGGCCGTGACAAACATAACACTCCCTGCATTTAAACCATTTTGACGGATCGGATTAAGATTCAGTCGAACAAGATCTTTGGCATTGATCGGCTGATCTAGCCGCAGGGTGTATTCTCTTGCCTGCGTTGTTTTTCCATCCACGTGTCCAGTTATGATTTGGGTACCTAAGCCTATCACATGGAATTGACTCATTCTTACTTCGGAACGAGGCCCTCCTAAAAATCCTTCTGCCCCTCCTCCTCCGATGTCCGGCGTAAAGTCATATCGGCCTTGTTTCACATTGATGGTTGCCGATTCAGGGCCTGTTAACGTAAATGAAAAGGTTCTCGCTTCGTGCACATTGATCCCCTGAACATTATTGATGTCAATCGTGTAATTCTGAGGCGTGTTCAAAACTCCAGTCAAATTAGCACGCCAGGTCTTCCCTTCGGCATCTTGAATCTCATAGCCGACAACGGGAGCGTTTGTACTCCCTAAGGAAAAGGTGATCCCATTGGGAAACTGCGTCGGGAGATCCACATTATTGGTGTAATTTGCAAAAACACCCCCAAAACTCGCCGTATTTTCTCCCACATAATTGAATGTGAATGTGTTCGTCTCCGTAACCTTGAGCTCCCCAACCACATTCGTACTGCTCACAAAATTACCCAACCCAACAAATGGCAATGGCGTGACGCTGGCAGTTTGATTCCCAGGCGGAACATCGGGAGCAAAATTCCAAGAACCCATGACTAGATCAGCGTTCTTAGGACCTTGCCCTTCAAAAACATAGACCATCTGACGGACCTGCGTCGGATCAATCTTACGAGCCATTTGGTCCAAAGGCAGCGTGTATTTTTGCGAGCTGGGAGTAATACCGCTTAAAATGCCTGTCCAAGTATTCGTATTGGCATCTTTAACCTCGACCTTCAAATGATCCAGATTGGGACTCGCAATCGAAAAGGTTAATCCGTTCGGATAAAGACTTTGAAAGTTAATATTATTGGTATATTCAAACACCGTTCCCGCATAACCGGTAGCATTCGTGCTCGAGTAACTCATGCTCATGGTGTTTGTCCCGGTAATATTATTGAAAACCACTTCACCTCCTGGCCCTGTGAAATTCATCGGATTAACTTGCGGCAGCGGTGTAATGGCAGCACCCTGATTGCCAGGAGGAATCGAGGGAACATAATCCCAAGATCCTAAAACAAGATCCGCGCTCTTGGGACCTTGCCCTTCAAAAACATAGACCACCTGCCTCACCTGAGTCGGATCAATCTTTTGTTGAAGGAGGTTGAGCGACAGCGTGTATTTTTGTAAACCCGGAGTGATGCCGCCAAGCATCCCTCTCCAAGTGTTGGTATTCGCATCTTTGACCTCCACTTTCAAGTGATTCAGATTGGGGCTTGCGATCGAAAACGTCAGACCATTCGGATAAAGACTTTGAAAGTTAATGTTATTGGTATATTCAAACACAGTGCCCGCATATCCCGTAAAATTCGTACTCGTATAACTCGCAGTCAGCGTATTGGTGCCCGTGATATCATTGAAAACCGATTCACCAGTCGGACCTGTAAAGGTCGTCGGATTCACTTGCGGCAGCGGCGTGATGGCAGTACTTTGATTTCCGGGCGGAATGATAGGAACGTAATCATAAGGACCAAGCTCAATCACATAGGTCTTCTGCCCTTCTCCTGCGGCGGTGAACACAATCTCCCGGATCTTGGTCGTATCGATCCCGTATATCTGATTCAAATTCACCGTGTATTTCTGAGGCGTCTCGGTAATGTCGCTAACATTGCCACGCCAAGATCTTCCGTTCTCATCCTTGATCTCGAGAACCAACGAAGTGGCATCCAAACTGCCTACCGAAAAGGTAAGTCCATTCGGGAATTGACTCGCAAAATCCACGTTATTGGTGAAACTTGAAAAAACACCCCCGAAGCTCGCGACATTGATACCGCTGTAACTCAAACGAAGAGCATTGGTCCTGATCACCGTAACATCGGCAACCGTGTTCGTGCTGTCGGTGTAACTTCCCGTATTATTATTGACAGGCAACGGCGTGATCAAAGCACCCTGATTGGCTGCGGGCAAAATCGGAGGAACATAGCTGTAGGGTCCAAGTTCGATCACATAGGTCTTCTGCCCTTCCCCTACCGCAGTGAAAACGATCTCTCGGATCTTAGTCGTATCGATCCCGAATATTTGATTCAAGTTGACCGTATGCTTTTGAGCAGTCGCGCTAATACCGCTGATATTCCCACGCCAAACGTTCCCGTTCTCATCCTTGATCTCAATGCCCAAAATCGTCGCATTCGTGCTGGAAACTGAAAAGGTAAGACCATTGGGAAATGCGCTTGCAAAATCGACGCTATTAGTAAAACTTGAGTAAACCCCTCCATAACTATCCGCACTCGGTCCCGCATAATTCAGCATCACAACATTGGTGTTTTGCGCTGTGGCCAGAACCGATGCGTTCGTGCTATTAAAAGTACCGAAGTTATTAAACGGCAAAGGGGTGATGTTGGCCGCTTGATTCCCAGGCGGAATATCGGGAATAAAATTCCAAGAGCCCATGACAAGATCGGCACTCTTCGGGCCTTGCCCTTCAAAAACATAGACCATCTGACGGACCTGCGTCGGATCAATCTTCCGAGCTATTTGGTCCAAAGGCAGCGTGTACTTTTGCTGATCCGGCGTGATGCTGCTAAGCATGCCAGTCCAGGTGTTGGTATTGGCATCCTTAACCTCGACTTTTAAATGATCCAGATTGGGACTGGCAATCGAAAAGGTCAGACCATTCGGGTAGAGATTCTGAAAGTTGATATTATTCGTGTATTCAAACACTGTCCCCGCATAACCGGTGGCATTCGTGCTCGCATAACTCATGCTCAGGGTATTGGTCCCAGTCACATTATTGGTAACTACCTCGCCTGTTGGTCCTGTAAAAGTGGTGGGATTGACCGTTGGAAGCGGTGTAATGTCCGCGGTTTGATTGCCGGGAGGAATCGACGGAATATAGTTAAAATTTCCCCAATCCACATAGAGCGTTTTCTGTCCCTGACCTTCGATCACAAGCGTGATTTCCGTGATATGCGTCTGATCAAGCGCTGGAGCATATTGCGTCATAAAACTGAGCGGAATATTAAAGCCTTTTCCTGAAGGCGTCAGATTGGATAGATATGCCGCAAAAACATTACCTCTCCCGTCCTTGAACTCAATCTTCACCCTTGAAAGATTGGGACTCGCTGCGAAGAGTCTCAAACCAGTCGGATAATTGGTCACCAAATTGATGGGGTTGTCTGCAAAATTGAATGCGGGACCCGCATAACTGGCAGTTCTGGCGCCGTTGACATTCACGGTCAAAAAGTTTTGCTCGTTTACCGTGTTCGTGATCGTCGTACCGTCGTTGGAGTCAAAACTCCATAAATTCTGAACGGTCGGAAGCGGAGTCGCGGCTTTCTTCACGGCGCGGTAAACCTGCATGGGATTCAGCGAGAAATTTTGAATGAAATCAAGCGGCTGACCGGGTAAAACGAATTGATTGGTAACCAAAGTTCTCCACGGGCCGTTCACCTGCGCTGCGGCTTGAAGATCAATGGCTCCAGGGCTGTAAGGCGCTTCCACGCGTACAGTTCCATTTTCACTAATAGACATCTGAGGCGGCATGAGCCCAGCCTCTGCGGCGTTTGTCATTGTCACAGGCGCTTGGGATATTCCTACCACACTCATCAAACCAAACATAAGGGTCCGCAAAAGCGACGGCCTCATACTTCTGACAAACTGCTCTTGCGGCTGCGCCATCTCTTGACCCCTCATCTCCGAACGCATGCGGCTCCGAATAGCTTCATCAAGCGCGCGCAATGCGGGCTCATCTATTAGACCAAATTCAACTAATTTTTCCTCCACTTGCCTGCTTGCGTTCGCCAGTGCGAGGGCATTCCGCACGGCCCTCGTCGGATCAATTTTGAAAGCTACAACATCCGCCACTGTTTCGAGAGCCCAATCCGACTCGTCTCCCTGCACCCATTGCAAAAATTTCTCGATACCCGCATCAACCGCCCCCCTCACTTCGGATCGGGAGGCAACAGCGGTTTTGACCGCATCGACAAGTTGAACACCTGAAAAGGGCTTTGACAAAAATCCAACACTGGATTGTGCTACTGCTTTTCCTTCCACTGCGCTCAACCCTTCTGTCCCACCGCTCATCACAAGTGCCGCAATCGAATTGTTTTTAGCCCGGGCAGCTTCGACAATAACACTTTTTATAACCCCATCGCTTTTTTGAAAGGTATCCTGACCATGCAGGATCCTGTCCGTGACCAGTACGTCAAAATCGTTTTCACTGATGGCTTGACGAGCGCCGTCAACCGTATCTGCGAATATCACGATCGCCCCTTCGCTCTCAAGTATTGCTTTTACTACTTCAAGAATCATGGGCTCATCATCAACAGCAAGAATCCGTTTTCCCGCAAGATTGATATCCGTAGGCAGAACCGCCCTCACCTCGGAGCGGGTGGATTCGTCATATCCCTCAAGACGGATGTGGAGAGGCGATTGCCATTGCATCGTGGGGGTACTTGAACCAGTCCAGGAATTATATTGGGAAATTTTGTTGATATGCCCCTTGGGGTCTATCTCAAGCAGATAAAGCTGGTCCCCTAGCCGCTGGGGCGCTGTGTCCCTGAAACGTGCCAATTTAACAGAGAACTTTCCGCCTTCCCAGGAAATCCGACCTACGATCAGCATACCGCGCCAACCGAAATGCAATATACCGCCAAGCGGCTTGGACAGAACCAAATCCTGACCCCAAAGACCTCGTAATAGCGTAAACCATGGCCTTGTAATCATCCTGAAACCGAAATCGACCCCACGAGAAATCGGCGCTAACAGACGAAAGCCAGAAACACTTGTTAATGAACGAAGCAATTTGTTATCAGCCTCTGGATCTCTTCCATTCCCTACAAGCATCGGCGATAGCGGACGTCCTGTGGCATCGAGATTGTCTGTCGCTTTCAAAAAGGCTCTCTGCAGACGCTGATAAATTTCATAACTTGGCATGGCACGTCCATAAGCCAACCACACCAGAAAAGTCAAAAAGATAAAATCATGCCGCTTGAGATAAATGACCTGGTTGTTCGCGGTAACCAAAAATGCCCGGCTTGATTCGCTCAAACGTCCGGCAATGCTCTGAATCGTCTGTCTGGGAACGACGCTTTCATCATTCGCAAGCGCGTCTTTTTCCAGTTGTTGGATAAACGGCCTCCAATTTTCCTGATCCGTTGCCAGCATTTCGATTGCCGTGTCGATATTAGACCTCACCTCGGAACGGGCGGATTCGTCGCGTTTCATTCGTTCTTGTCTGGCTATGAACCACTTCCCAAAATAGTAGAGGCTGGTGCCCGCTAAAATTGCCGCCGGAACCACCATAGCCCCACGAATGATCCTGCCGAGTGAAGCAAAATTTATGACCGCACGATCCGATAGTGAAGCCTTGCCTTGCGGAGGTCTGACATTCACAACATCACGAATGAATGCCGTTGCGGCAGGATATCCGGGCTTACTGAACGGAAAAGTCGTCAGCCCTTTTAATACAAAATCAATTTGGCCGCGTGTATTTCTTTGATGCTCATCCCATGCCATCACAAGGATCATGGCCCGCATGACTGTGAATTCCGATTCGGGGTGCACGGTCACGCGGGTTGCGCCGCCGGTCCGTACCAGCCGCGTCCCACTGATCATTCCAATCCGTGTCGGAATGCCCCCGGCTCCGACCACTTCGGCTCTTTCCAAATCGCTTTGATTGATAATAAAATCCCGGGAAATGAGACTTCCGAAGATTCGCGCATTCCAGAGACTGATGAGCCACAAGGCCCTCTGGTCCATCTCCGAAAAATTTCTCACGGCCGGGTATTTAGCCAGAAATTCCGATTTTTTCTGAGCCCAGAGATTGTTGATATGCCCATTGACTGTCTGGACACGTTCTACCGGTGTCTTTTCCTCAAAATAGGTCCAGGCATGAAAGCGCTGATACTTTCGAGCGTCATCGATCCACTGATTCACTGACGGATAGGCCTTCCCAAGCCGGTATTCCTGAAATTGAGGAAAACCTTGCGCCTTGAGCGCGGCAGCACCTGCCGACTGCACAGGTCCTTGTGTTCTGGGAGCCTCCCCTGCTTCCACGGTTAAAGCACTTGCCAAAAGACCCAAACTGGCGGCAAAAAAAGTACGTCGCGTCACGGGCTGAAGTATTTCACGTTCTGACACTCTCAGTTCGGATCGCAAATTTTCTCTCGTCTCTCGAGCGCTTTCAATCAACGTCCCAAGTCTTTGGAACTCACTCGGCATGTTCAACGAAACGCCTGGCTGGGCCCGCAATCTTTCCGCAGCGGTTATCATGGCTGCTAATTGCCCGTCTGCCTCTGCATCAACTGTTCCGCTTTGGACACGATCCTGTAATGCCCAAAATTGGCGTTCCAATTTTTTCACATCATCCGGCGTCGCCCTCAATTCGGCACGGGCCGCCCCAGAAGAAGAAAAGCCTAAACGACGTTCAAAGAAAGCGCGAGCTGCCCCTGCATAGTCGCGAAACTCCGGTCTACCGCTTGCCGGTTGATACGGAATTTCGGAAACTCGAAGTTCGTTTCGTCTTGTCGAATCCGCATGGGCAACCACAAGACTTGCGCCCAAGGCCATCGCATCATATAAATGCGTCACATGAAACGCCTGCATTTCCTGACCCGGCTTAAAAAGCTGAGGAAAACTGACGACGAGACCGGAAACTGCCTGACCCTTTTGATCAACCGCCCTTGATTCCGCACGGAGTTCGATCGCTTTTATTCTGCCTGTTGCTTTCAGTTTATCGATCAGTGTGTTAATATCGGCAATGTCAAGCGTCCGCAGTTCCGAGCGGCCGGTAGATGTTCCTATGAAAGGGCGAAAACCGTTAACCCTCTCCCCAAGCGCCCAGCGAAACTGTTTGACAATGAACGCCGGAACCGCCGCTTGATACAGATGGATCATGTTTAACATTTCACCAAGAAAATATCGCAGTCTCTTGCCCCGTAATTCCGAGCGGCCGGTCGTTGCGCCAGTCTTTTCAATCTTCATTTCTCTCAGAGAACTGTCATTAGCATCATTCACAACTATCGTTTCACGCCCACTCCTGATAAACATTTCTTGAACATTAGCGGGCAAATCCTGCATCGTCAGACTAGATGCCGGTAAGTCCATCTTGGTTACTGGCGCGTTCGGCGTCGTGCCCCCCGCAACATTCACAGCCATCTTTGTGCCAGCCGTCGTATTCGTAGAGCTGAGCCGTGCAAGCGCCGGAGAATTCGTCGAAAAGATGAAAACACCACCATCTCCTTTATTTAAATAATATCCGGACCGAGCCTCCCAATTCATCAGATTATGTGTCTCTTCCGTTCTTACACCATTTATGGCAACCTCAAACGTTGTCGCCATCCGTCCATTCGGTAGTTGGAACAAATTCGGTGACATCGTGCCTGCATTCCCTTGCGCTCGCGCCACGTTGAGTGACAACGCCAAACCCATCAACGCTAACCCTATCTTCTGCCACCAATTCGATCGCAGCTCAGAACGACCTGCTAATGCCGGAGCCGGAGTTTTAGCCGCTGTCTCGACGAGCGCCAATGATGGTACTGCAATGGATGTTGCTCTGGAAGCCGGCGCAGTCGCATTCACAATCGTCGCTTTTTCTCCCATGACCGCAGATTGACTTGTTGCGGTCGCGGTACGAATCATGGCGGTCGTGCCTTGCTGAACGGCTATATCCCATGTCTTGGTACTATCATTAAATACAAGCGTTCGAGTTCCCGTTTTACCATCTACCACGTACGTCATCGACCCTCCGCGCGTGGTCATGATCGGTACTGCGCCTTTATCCGCCATATATCGGAAATTCTGATCCATAGTTGCGGTCGTTGTGATATCAGCCGCTGCGTCCAAGGCCGCGCTGACCACGAGTCGAAGCGTTTTAGAGCCGTCCTTGCCCATCGGATCTCCAGTCATCGTGACAGCATTTTCAATGGTCGCAATGTCAAAACGGGTCTTGGTGCGCTGTAACATGGTATCGCGGTAAAGCTTCTCATCACTTTTTTCGCTGAGACGCGGCGTGACGATCCCGTAGCTGATGTCATGATCGCGGAAGATCTCGCTCAAACCGTCCGTGTGATAACCCCCGGTAATCAGAACCGCTTTGCCGATATTTTCTTCTGAAAGTTTTTTTTGGATTTGCACAAAAAAGGCATCTTCACGTTTCCTCGCGAGATCATAGAAATCAATGCCGCTTGTGAAAAGTTCGGACATGCGTTTGGAAAAATCGGGCGGCATGACTTTCTGTTTCATAAGCGATTCGTCATTTTTGGAGACGGCCACCGCCTCCGTCAAACGCCCGACCATGGACTCGATGGTGAGGATCTTTTGTTTGTCCTGCACTTTGCGCGATTCCGTGCGGTTGAGTTCCAGGTGCAGCAGTTTGCGGAGGAGTTCGCCATCCCGATAAAGTTCGAGAAGATTCTTCTGCGCGGGCTCCTTGGCCAAGGTATCAAGCATTTTAGCGAAAAGGAATTCGATCTCTTCAAAAAGAGCTTTCGGATCCAGTTCATTTTTGAGGACCACATAACCGGCATAAAGACTGAAATTCGGATAATCGCTGAACTTGAATCCTCTGGGTCCGGCTTCCGCCGCCAGTTGTTCCAGAACCCATCGGGGCAATATTTCTTTCGCATCCTTACCCGTACCGGCCCTGCCCATACTGATATTGCCTTCCTGAAAATTTTCGATGGCCCGGACAAGTGCCTCCGAAGTTCTTTTTTCGCGAAGAAACTTCACGAGGGAATCCCGTTCGGCCAGCGCCTTGTTCCGCTCCACGTCTTTTTCCATTGTCTGAATAACAAGAAGACGCGTGATTTGCGGCCAACCGACCTGGGCGAACAGGCTTTCCAGGTCCACGTTCAGAACCTTCTTCGCTTGTTTGACAAGCGATTTTACATAGGGCAAAAATTCGCGCCGCCCCATCTCAAAGCTTTTCCAATCCGCGATAAGCCCGCGTGTATCCGGTGTAAACGTTTTGGACGCAACTTGCTCCAGCCTCACGTCGAAAACTCGAAAGAATTTTTCCACATCCGTTTCGGCCCCAAAGACTTTCTTCAAGGCGTTGTAATTTTGTTTATAGAGGGAAGCATTTTCGATACCGATCGCCTCCACTTCCGGCGGTGCCTCCAGCAAATAAAGTTCGGCACCCGTCAATTCGCCCTGTTTTGCCAGATTATCGGAAAGCTTCAGATTGCGTTCCTTGTCCGGGAAAAGACGGAGATAATCCGCATTCAGTTTTTCAGAAGCGCCTTCCACGAACACGGTTTTGATCGCGTATTTTTTGTTCAGGTATTCCAGGAGCTGCTTGATCTTGATTTGCGCCTGATAATTGGCGTGGGCATTCTGAATGTGAAGCACAAATTTCGGATCTTGTTTGACTGGCGCCTCATAAATTTCATCGATGCTTGCAAGGTCCGCAGGAATATCAAGGCTCAGAAAATTAGGGATTTCCCGAGGGTTGGCTATTTCGATGCGAGCGCCCGGATCTGCCCATGTGCACTGCGTGGTCAAAAAACAAACTACTGTTATTATCGCGACCACTTTTAAATACTTTTTCATTACACCCCCCTTTGCGGTGTCTTTGAGAAACTCTTTTTAAGACTATATTAAAACTATTTAAAGAGTAACACCTTTTTGACAATTTTCAAGGGACAATGATTAACATTCTTCCTAATACAACATCTATCAAAATAAAATATTTAAGGTCTATATTCATTCTAGATAATGACTCTAAATTGTTACAGATCCTGGATTTCAAGTTTTTTCAACAAAACGGACAGCCAGACCTAATTGTTCCTTTCGAACTTCCTTGCGGCATATCTCCCCTGAAATTTGATATTCTTCCGGAAAGTTTGCGCTCGGAAATATATGGATCTCAACCTTAAGGCCCTCGATAGGATTCAACGCATCAATCCTATGAGAAACCCCAAGGTCAAGATATTCCCCGAAAAGCCCCCCCTCACTGATATTTGTCGCAATGGCGGTGGTTTGGATCATTTCTCCGCTTGCGGTAAATATCTTTAATTCCAGCGGAACCGCAACGTGCATGCGGTGGCTCCGCCGCTGTTCTAGCTGATAGCCAAGCGACTCCTGGGGGGTTTTAACACCCTTGGCCATAATCTTCTTGTCGGGATCCTTAACGAAAAGAAAGGGCCCAAAAGATTCGGCCACCTGCTTCTCATCCGAGCAGATATCCACTTTCCCCGAGGGAAAGTTATCCTCGATACAGTGGGCCATTTCTGGCGTCACCCCGTAAAGCACGCTATGCTTGGGACGGATGCAAACCGTCAAAAGACGTCGCATCCCTATCGCATCCAGAGGACCCGACTCTTGGAAGTTTAGGATAATCTGCTGCAAGCCGTAGCGCCGGATGTTTTTCTGAATCTTCCAGGCTACCTCCTGCACCGATTCAAAGGTCGGCATGCCCTTGAGATCAAAAACCGAAACCCCGCCGATTTCTCGCGTTGAATAATGGAATTTAGTCATAACGCATCTTCCTCTTTTTGAACCGTTCGACCCTCCAAAGAATTCGGTGGATTCTGGGATAGATGTACCCTGAAAGAATATCTCCACGCTGGATGACGTAGGCCAATTGAGGACCCCCTTTCCCGTTCATTTTCATACTGCGAAAATCTTGAAGATCATGTGTCATTTTCATCACTCCTCTTTTTCAAATTGTCCATAATATCATTTAACAACTTTTACTATGTTCTAACAAAAACATAACTCAGTAAAATACTTTTGTCAATATGTTATATATATAAAATATTTAATTATATATTTTATTAATATTTATAAATATATATATCAAAAACAAGCAAATACATAACAAAAATGAGCCAAATTGACTCACTCTAAAAAACTTAAATCACTACCTTGGAAAGTCCTTGCCGGAGGCAAGAAGATTTTTAGAAGATTTATTTAGGAGGCATTTGGAGCTTTTTCAGACGCTCCGAAAGGATTTTTTCAAAACCAACTTCAACGGGACGGTAATAGCTGTTTTTTTTGCGGATGTAAATCTGATCCAGCTTCTGACCAGGATGGTCGTGCGGGTAAATATAACCAACGCCATGGCCGAGCGCCTTGGCACCGTGATAGGCAGAGCTTCGTAAATGCTGCGGCACCTGCTCGGATTTTTGATTCTGGACATCCTCAGTCGCCAGTTCAATAGCCCGATAACTTGCATTGCTCTTCGGGGCAAGGGACAAATAACTCACGACTTGCGACAGGATAATTCTTGCTTCCGGCATCCCAACAAATTCGATCGCGGTGAAACCGCTTGCGGCAAGCATTAGCGCCTGCGGATCCGCATTCCCGATATCTTCACTCGCAAAGATCATCATCCGCCGCATGATAAACCTTGGATCTTCTCCGGCGTAAAGCATCTTGGCCAGCCAGTAAATGGCGGCATCAACATCCGAACCGCGCATACTTTTGATGAACGCGCTGATGGTGTCGTAATGGAAATCTTCGTCCCAGTCATAATGCACGATCTTTTTTTGGCAGGACTCTTCCCCAACCGCGGGCGTAAAATGGATCACGTTTTTTTCATCAGGCGGCGTTGTCAAAACGCCGATCTCCAGCGCATTCAACGCCCGCCGGGCATCCCCGGAAGATTGTTTTGCGATATGGCTCAATGCCGCAGGATCGATTTCGACTTTCAAATTTCCGAATCCGCGCTCTTTGTCCCCCACCGCGCGTTTCAGGATCTGAACCAGGTGAGATTCTTCATGAGGCTTGAGCTCACAGACGAGCGACCTTGAAAGAAGCGGCCCCCGGATCGCAAACGAGGGGTTCTGCGTGGTAGCACCGATCAGGATGATCACACCCGTTTCGACATCCGGCATAAGAATATCCTGCTGGGCTTTATTGAACCGATGGATTTCATCGATAAAGAGAACTGTTTTTTTGTGAGCATGCCTCAGCAGGCGCCGCGCATCAGCCTGAATCTTCCGCATCTCGGCCACATTGCTCAAAACCGCATTAATCGAAACGTAATGCGCAGCGGTCATCCGTGCAATCACAAGCGCGACGGTGGTTTTCCCGGTCCCTGGAGGACCATACAGAATAAGGGAACTCAAGCGATCCGATTCGAGCGTGCGCCGGAGAAGCTTTCCTTTACCAAGAAGATGCTCCTGGCCCACAATCTCATCCAGGGAAACCGGCCGCATACGAACTGCCAGTGGCGCATCTGGCGGAAGCTGGAGAACATCATCCACTTCGGATGGCTGAAACAACTCTCCGGAGGACATAGGATTTTTATTTGACATTGAGGGTCCTTGGCTTTCACCCTGCCGATTCCGTAAACGACCTGGGCAGACTATTTGCCGTTCTGAAAAGCAGCTTGATATTTTTGAACCAGCGTTTGTGCGATCGAATCGTGCAGTTTTTGTATTTCATCAGAAATCAAGGTCCGGTCCGGAGACTGGTAAATGATCCGGAATGCGAGGTTCTTGTACCCCTCGGGCACACGCTTCCCTCGAAAAAGATCGAACAACACGACTTCACAGATCAGCCCTTTTCCCATACCGCGAATCTCGGCCATCAGATCCCCGCAAGAGACAGATTCCCTGACCACCAGCGACAGATCGCGGTCTATGGCAGGATAACGAGGCCATTCCTTGAACTTCCGGATGCGTGCGACATGCTGCAAAAGTTTTTCAAGCGAGATCTCGGCATAATAAACAGGCTCTTTGATCCCCCATTGTTTCAGAAGCCCTGCGCCGACTTTCCCCAAAAAAGCTACCGGCGTCTGCCAGATCCGCACCTCCTCGGAAGCGGTGGTATCAAAATAACTTTTCGCAGCTTTTGCGGCACATAAATCAACACAGCCGCAACTGGCCAGAACAGTCTCGACAATGCCTTTCAGATCATAAAAAGTTACCGCCCGAGCCGCATCGAGCCAGGTCTGGACAGCTTTTTTCCCATAAAGGGCCATCGCGCAAACCCGCTCTTCCACCGGATGTTTGTGAACATCCGGCATCCTATAGATATTCGCGATCTCGAAAACAGGCACCGAATCAGCCCCGGCGTTAATGTTTTTTTGAATCACGGTCAACAGACTGGTCACAAGTGTCGGGCGCATCCAATGCAGGCCGTGGTGCAAGGGATTCACGATCTGCACGGCCTGTTTGAGATCCTTCTCAGGATCCAAACCGTCGTCCGAAACGAGACTGAAAGTTACTGCCTCCGATAACCCGATACCGCTCAATAAATAGCGGAGCTTTTGCTCTAGGGAGAGCCGCGGATTTTCTCCGACAGAAATCGGTGCTCGTTGGGGTAAGGTTTCCGGGATATTCTCATAGCCATAAATACGCGCCAGCTCTTCGACTAGATCCACGGGCCGTGTCAGATCCGGCCGAAACGATGGAATCCCAACCTTCCAGCTCCCTAGCGCATGTTGCTTCACGTCGAGTCCAAGGCGCCCCAGGATCAACGCGACCTGATTCGGTTTGATCTCGATCCCAAGCACTTGTTTGATTTCTTCGCTGCGCAAATGGATCGTTTTGATCGCAAGCTGCGGTTTTTCACCCGCTTTGATCACTGCACTGATGTGCCGCGGTTTCGCATATTTCCTGATCAAGGCCAGAGCGCGCTGCCGGCCGATATCGACTGCTTCCGGATCGACGCGTCTCTCAAACCGATAGGAGGATTCCGAAGCGAGCTGATGCCATCGCGATGTCTTGCGAACACGGCCCGGATCAAAAAAAGCGGACTCCAAAAAAACATTGCGCGTCCTATCCGAGATTTCGGATTCCTTCCCGCCCATGACCCCGGCAAGAGCGATGGCCCGGTCACTATCGGCCACCACAAGGTCATCCGCCTTAAGTTCGATTTCTGCGCCATTGATAGCCAAGAACTTTTCGCCAACCTTGGCCTTGCGCAGCTGAATTTCTTTGTCCCGAACAAGATCTGCGTCAAAAGCATGGAGCGGTTGCCCCACTTCCAGAAGCACATAATTCGTAATATCCACGATCAGATTGACACTGCGGATACCGCAAGCCAGCAGACGCTCCACGATAAAATCAGGAGGCTTGGTTTCCGTAATGCCTTCGATCAAAACACCCGTATAATAAGGGCAGCCGTCAACATCCTTGATCTTGATCTTCCAACCGGGAGGAGGCGGTGTGCGGGCCAAATCAGGATCGATTACCGGATTTTTGTGTGAGATATTTTCCACCGCAGCGATTTCGCGCGCCACGCCCCAATGGGAAAGCCAATCCGGGCGATTCGATGTGATCTCGATTTCAAAAATTGTGTCTTGCGGATTGGAAAGCTGCTCGCATTTTTTGACTTCGAGACCGGCCAGCGTCAGACGCTCAGCAATGCGCGAGAGCGGGGGCGCCAGTTCTACAAAATCTTTGAGCCAATTCGTGCTGATTTTCATCTAAAAAGTTTTTTTTTGCATTGTGTTTTGATTTCAAGACCCTGTCCAAGACCGGGTCTTGAAAAGGTCATGAAAATTGTTTCAAGAAACGCAAGTCGTTTTCAAAAAAATGCCGTATATCCGTGATCCCGTGACGGAGCATGGCAATGCGTTCCACGCCGAGCCCGAATGCAAACCCGCGCACCACGCTCTTATCATATTTTACTTCGTCAAAAACATTCGGGTCTACGCTGCCCGCGCCCAAAATCTCAAGCCAGCCTTTTCCCCACTGGATGTCCACCTCGACGCTAGGTTCGGTAAACGGAAAAAAGTGGGGCCGGAAACGTATTTTTGTTTCAGAACCGAAAAGCGCACGCAAAAAAACATGGAGAACTCCTTTCAAATCGCTGAATGTGACCGCATCATCCACCATCAAGCCTTCGATCTGATGGAACATGAAGGAATGGCTCGCATCCACCGTGTCCGGCCGGTAAACACGCCCCGGAGCAATGATCTTTAAAGGCGGCTTGCGATTCTGCATCACGCGAATCTGGACGGTCGAGGTCTGAGAACGCAAAAGCTGTCCGTGCGTGGTATAAAAAGTATCAAAGGCATCGCGCGACGGATGATCCAGAGGGATGTTCAAGGCCGTGAAATTATGAAATTCCGTTTCGATCTCGGGACCTTCGACGATCTCGAAACCCATACGATTAAAAATTGTCGAGATTTCTTGGATGGTTTGCTGCAGGAGATGAATGCTGCCGCTTGACGGTCGAATACCGGGAAGCGAACCATCAAAAGTTTCTTTTCCCGAAACTTGCTGAGGCGCCTCTTGTTTCGCTGTTTCCACCGAGGCTTCGAGCCACTGTTTCAAACGGTTCAACTCGGCACCCACGGATTTTTTTTCTTCCGGGGCCACCGTGCCCAGCTGTTTAAATAGTTCGGTCAGCTTCCCTTTTTTTCCAAGATAGGCAATCCGAAAAGCTTCCGCCATTTCAGCAGAGTCGATTCGTGCCAGATCCTCTCGGGCCTCGTTTTCCAGATGATTTATCTGATCCTTCATAAGATGCCGGTCTCAAGTCCGTCATCCTAAGCAAATCGAATCATTTCGCCCCGATTCTTTGGCTGCCAAAATTCGTTAGATCTCAGGATGACGGCTGGAAATTCTTTCTAAGCTTTTTTGACGAATTTGACGATTTCTTGAAAGGTCTTTTCATCTCGTGCCGCAATTTCCGCAAGAGATTTACGATTCAAGCTCACCTTGTTCTTTTTAAGGGCATCGATGAATCTTGAATAGGAAATCCCGCTCGCCCTGCAGGCCGCATTGATGCGGACATTCCAAAGCTGGCGGAAATGGCGCTTGCGCTGTTTGCGATCACGCGTGGCGAACGCCATGGCGCGCGCAACGGTTTCCTTGGCCGTGCGAAGAAGACTACCGCGACCTCCGACAAAACCTTTGGCACGCTTGAAGATCTTCTTTTTCGTTTTTCGAGTAGCTACTGTGTGTGTGGTCCTTGGCATAAATCACTCCTCTTCGTGTGTCAATTCAGACCGCGTCCTTCATGGATCACTGGTCGTACGGCATGCAACGCTTAATCGCGGTAACATGCATGGGTTCGACCCCAAGCGACCGGCGGTTTTGTCGCTTTTTTTTGGGTGAACGGTCGGTCAACATGTGGCGCGTAAAAGATTTTTTCCCGAGCACTTTGCCGGTCTTGGTGATTCTGTACCGCTTCTTCATGGCTTTTTTAGTTTTCAACTTTGGCATTTTCGTTTCCTCATTCTGTCTTCGGCGGCAAAGCATTCGCACTTGCCGGTTCATTTGATGAAGCCTCTTTTTTCTTCACAGGCGCTATCTTCGTCAGATAGACCTGAATAGCCTTCCCCTCTAAACCATCATTCCGTTCAATCATGGCAATATCCGACAGGTCCTGGATAAAGCGATCCACAAGTAAACGACCTTTGTCCACATACACGATCTCACGCCCGCGAAAGAAAACCACCAGTTTCACTTTGTCCCCGCGCTCGATAAAACGGCGCGCGTTGCGAAGTTTTGTCTGGTAATCATGATCTTCGATCTTGGTGGTCATTTTCACTTCCTTGATATCAATGACCTTTTGTTTTTTGCGGGATTCCTTTTCCTTCTTGCCCAGCGTGTAAAGGTATTTCCCAAGATCCATGATCCGGCATACCGGCGGGGTCGTCGTGGCCGCGACTTCGACCAGATCCAATCCTGCCTCTAGCGCTCGCTGCATACCCTCTTGCGGCGTCACGATACCGAATTGTTCTCCGGCAGCTCCGATCAACCGGATCTGCGGTGAGCGAATACGCTCATTAGCGCGAACTTTTTGTGGACTGAGTGCCAATGATCCTCCTGAATAGTTAAGGGTTGATTCGCTGCGCAATCTCTTGTTTGATCCGTTGGATCATCGTATCCGGATCCTGAACCCCAAGATCCTTCCGACCGCGCATCCGGACCGCAACGCGACCCGTTTCCATCTCTTTGTCACCAATGACAAAGAGATAAGGGACTTTTTCCAGCTCTGCCTCACGCACCTTATGGCCGATCTTCTCGGTTTTTAAATCTTGATCGACTCGAAGTCCTGCATGCTTTAATGTTTCAATCAACTTTTCCGCAAACGGGATATGACGCTCTGCAATCGTCGCCACACGCACATGCACCGGTGAAAGCCAGAGAGGAAATGCCCCCGCATAGTGCTCAATCAAGATCCCGATAAAACGCTCCAAACTTCCGAAAATCGCGCGATGCAGCATAATCACGCGATGGTCCTTTCCATCCGCACCCACGTAATTCAAATCGAAGCGTTCCGGCAAATTCATGTCCAATTGGATGGTGCCGCACTGGAGCGTCCGTCCGATCGCATCTTTTAAATGAAAATCAATCTTCGGACCGTAAAAGGCCCCGTCACCCTCATTGATCTTGTACGACATTTTGAGTTCGTCGAGCGCGTTCCGGAGCCCTTCAGTCGCAATCTTCCATTGGTCATCCGTCCCGAGTGACTTTGCCGGCCGAGTTGAAAGTTCTACATGATAAACAAAATCAAACGCTTTGTACACCTCATCTGTAAAACGGATCGTTTCGACCACACTTTCCTGCAGTTTCTCGGGTGTGGTAAAAATATGCGCGTCGTCCTGCGTGAATCCACGCACCCGAAAAAGACCGGACAAAACACCCGAACGCTCATAACGATGCACCTTCCCGAATTCTGCTACCTTGAGCGGCAACTCACGGTAGGAATGCTTTTCCTCCTGAAACATCAGCATCCCACCCGGACAATTCATGGGCTTTAGGGCATAGATTTCTTCTTCTCTTTCGAGAAAAAACATGTTCTCGCGATAATTGTCCCAATGTCCGGAAGTGCGCCAAAGTTTGTCGCGCAAAATAGTCGGGGTCTCAACTTCCGTGTAACCGTAGGCTGAAAGTTTCTCTCGCATGAACGCAATCAGCAGGTTTTTAAGGAGCAACCCTTTCGGTTTCCAGAACGGAAGGCCCGATCCCTCGTCATGGAAGCTAAAAAGACCGAGTTGCTTACCGATTCTTCGATGATCGCGTTTTTGGGCCTCTTCACGCTGAAGGATAAAAGCATCTAATTCTTTAGAAGTTAAAAAAGCGGTCCCGTAGATGCGTTGAAGCATCGGGTTTTTTTCATTCCCGCGCCAATACGCCCCCGCAACCGAGAGCAGCTTGAAAGCCTTGATTTCATTCGTGTTGGAAACATGGCCACCACCGCACAGATCCGTAAAAGGACCATTTTGAACAAAATTGACAACATCGCCCGGAATGCCGTCAATGATCTCGAGTTTATACGGCTCCTGCCTCTCCTGATAAATCTTGCGGGCTTCCTCTTTGGAGGCAGACCACGACTTGAATTCCTGACCTTCAAGAATAATTTCCCGCATCCTGCTCTCAATTTTCGACAAATCCTCGTCCTGGAAAGCCGTTTTTGAATCGAAGTCATAGTAAAACCCTTCGTCTATCACAGGACCAATCGCAAGTTTTGTTCCAGGAAAAAGATCTAGGACAGCTTGGGCGAGAATGTGGGATGCAGAATGCCGCAATCTGTACAACGGTTCGTAGTTCTTATCGTCTGACATGCTTGTTCAATCTGTACCGGTTTCATTTAAATTCAGGGGCTATTGGCAAATCTCCGCCAACCCAAAAACATAAATTTAAAGCGGTACTAGAAAATAATTCCTCCTTATCTTTCTAAAGGGGCTGTATTCTACAATCAGAGATCAAATCTCGCAACTCTTTTCCTAACCTCTTGCATATCAGAGAATTATGGAAGATCCGAAATCGAGTGACCGTTACTTTGGGTGACTGTCTTTAAATACTTTGTAATTTTTTTTCACAAATCCCTGTGTCATTTTTAGACGCAGCCTCAAAGGACCCCGGATCTCGAATTTTTTAACTTATTGTATTCCCATAAGTTACGATTTTAAATTCTTGGCATAGAAACTGCAATATTAGGATTGAAGTAAAAAACAACTCATATTCATCATTAAAGGAGGCACGTATGAACAATCTGATGAGACAAACACAAAAATGGTTGGATCCGTTCGATCTGGTCACAGACCTGCAGGATGATATCAACCACCTCTTCTCGACTTCCCTTCGCAGAGGCCAGCCGAGCAACTTCAGCGATTTTGTTCCCAGCGTTGAGATCCATGAGGACGAAAATAATTTCACGCTCCACTTGGACGCTCCTGGGATCGACAAAAAGGATATGGATATCTCCGTCACAGGCAATACCGTGACGATCAAAGGGGAACGAAAAATCGAAGAAAAGAAGAAAGAAAAAGGCTACTTCTATTCCGAGCGGCGCTATGGCAGTTTTCAACGTTCGCTCGAGTTGCCGACCACCGTTGAGTCCGACAAGATCACAGCGAATTACAAAGACGGAGTGCTTGAACTTGTCGTTCCGAAGTCGGAAAAATCAAAACCGAAGCAAATCAAGGTCGAGGTGAAGTAACGCGTTTAGTCCCCCGCTGCTCTGTGATAAAATCATCAACAAAGAAACAGAGCAGCGGTTGCCTTAGAGGAGGAATGACCATGACCGAATTTTCAGAAAATAAAAAAAATAATATGAATGTTTTGCACCTCATCATTGCGATATTGGTGCTTGTCTCCGTTGTACAGACCATCGCATTGATCCAACAGAATAAAAACCAGAAGGAATTGGCTGCTAATTATCGAAAACAAATTTCCATGCAACAAGAGTTACAGCCAAGGACCGAGCGATTTGTGTCGCAAGCGACCCGTCAGGCACCGCAGGCCTGGTCAAATCTATTCCATAAACCAAGGGCTGCGACAAACACCTCGGCAACACCCGCCGTTCCCGCAGCTGGCTTTTTCGACACATGGGACCATGATCCGTTCGAAGAATTTGACGCGATATCCCGCCGGATGAGCAACATGATGCGACAGGCGTTTCTCATGTCAGGCCCCCTGATGAACCAAGCCGTAACCGGAATGAGCCAGATCGCCAATTCGGATTTCATGCCGGCGATTGATCTTCAAGAAACGGACAAGACCTACATTGTGCGCGGCGATCTGCCTGGACTTGATAAAGACAAGATCAACATCACGGTCCAAAATAACATGCTGACGCTTCAGGGCATACGGGAAACCGGCTCCGAAACGAGTGACTCCAAACAAGGATTTTACTCGCAGGAAAGAAGTTACGGCTCTTTCACGCGAACCCTCGCCCTGCCGGGCCCGGTGGATGAAAATAAAATCAGTGCGGAATACAAAAACGGCGTGTTGACCATCACACTTCCGAAACTCACAGGCCAAGAGCATAAACAAAAAGTCACAATCCAGTAAAACGAATACCCCGGATCAGTTTCCGCCTCATCCGGGGTATTTTTCCATTGAAAACACAAACACATCAGTTTATGATGTCCGCCTTCCACTCCCGTGCGCGGTTAGTTCAGTTGGTTAGAACGCTTCCTTGACATGGAAGAGGTCAGAGGTTCGAGTCCTCTACCGCGCAGGTTTCATTAAGTATGGCTGGGTCACTACTTTAAGTTTCCGTTTTCGTCATACTTCTTGACCTCTCCCTCATACTTTCCATCCCTGATCACTGCGTCAAACCTTATTTGCCCGTTTTCGTAATACTCCTTGAGCTGCCCTTCCATATTTCCGTCCTTGTAGACAGCTTCCTGCTGCAACTGCCCGTTTTCGTAATACTGCCGCGCTTGCCCTGCAGGTTTTCCATTTTCGTAAGTCATCTCACTTTTTAATTGTCCGTTTTTGTAATAATACTTAATCACCCCTTCAGGCTTTCCATTCTCGTAAGTCATCTCGCTTTTCAATTGTCCGTCCGCGTAATACGCCCTGACAGGTCCTTCTTCCCCGTATCCGATCGAACTCAATGTGAATAGTACAATCACGGTCAATCCGATCAGCCCGCCTCGATGAGTTCCTGTTTTAGCATTCATTTTCACAACCCCTTCCTCTTTAAAATAGCTTGCTGCGTTTCTTTTTGATTGTGATGTGACTTGAATCAGACTTTATAGTTTCTTCGTCTTCGACATGTGAGGCATCACAACGCCGCGCAACTCTTTGCAGGCAGCTTCGGATGAAACCATTTGCAAAACGCCTCTGGCGTAGCACGCAATATTTTTTTTGGAAAACCAAGGAAAAGCAAACACCGATCCCGTCATGAACACCCCCATGAAGAACACGATAAGACTTGCAAGTGATTTTTTCACGGATTCAGTCCTCCAGAATTTTAAAGTCCAGCATCATGGCATCATCCCAAAAAATGCGGTATAAGTATATCCTAGCTGGAATCGACTGACTAGGTGGGTTTTAGTGAACTGGTGGAATCACCTCGCAGCCGCACATTCACGAATCTCAAGGGTATGCTGGCAGCGATCACAATATGGCTGAATCTAACAAGGTGGGCATCTGCAAAGCAGCTTCGGAAAACAAAACAGCTAACAAAAGGGCTGATCGAAGTTAATCAGCAGAAGTCTGTGCGCTCGGGATATTTTGCTGTGCAATGGGTGCACTCGTACTCGCAGACATTTCAGACCGGTAAGATGCGGCACGGCCTTCAGGGCGAAGCGTAATATCAGCAAAGGCAGGGGGCATAGCCTGAAAAATAAAAAAAGCAAATAAAAAAAGGATGATACCGATCTTCTGAAAAATTGAATTCCGTTGCTGCTGAAAATGATTCTTTTTTGAGTGCATTTTGTCCGCCGCCTTCAGATGAATTTTTCTCTCCAGATCCATGGACCTGTTGGAGAGCACTACTTTAAAATCTCATGCCATGAAAATCCTCTAAAGATTAGCATGTGAAAAATCCGTTGTCAACTTGCGCAACCCATTACAAATAAACGGGTTAAGACTTATTTTAAAATTTAAAAAGTGTTTTTTTGGTCGAATGTCCGAGTTTCACGTAATTTGCGAGTGCTGTGAAAGTCAAAAATTGAAAACCATTCCTCATTTCCCTGCATTAGGACAAACTCACCACCGAAGCACCTTCAGCCTATACGGACGGAAACCTTCAAATGATAGGTCTGTGTATGAAGGAATGCCGCTTGCAAAACGGCTCATGGGTCTTGCCTAAAATCGCTTAACAAGGAATATGTTTTAAGTAAAGTAAATCAAGGCGAGCCTGATCGATATTCTATCTGCTAAAACCCACCCCCAAAAAGCCCAAGAAAAGTAAGATAAACAAAAAACCGGTAATGGAACCTATTGCTAAATTTCTTTTAAGATCCAAAAACCATTTGGGCAAAACAAGCACCGTGAAAATAAAAAATCCCACGAGCAAACAGTTTAAAAAGACCCACGGAAATCTTGCATGCGGTTGGCCGATACTGTTTATAAGCATCAAAAAAAAAGCAAGGACGCTTCCGCCCCCTAGCAGCATCGTCAGAATAAGACCGGGTAAAAAACCGCTTGTTTTCTGCTTGTTGAGTTGAATTTCCATATTCGATGAGTTTTGCATGACATTCATAGCTTTCCCTTTTTCAGCTCGTATATCGATCTTTGATTCCAATTTGGAATTACCCTAGCTATTAAACTATCGGTCATTCTTGCAAAATCCTGAACAGATGGGTTCGTACCGCTTTCAAATTTAATCTATGAACGGATGAAGAATTGTGTAATGAATCGTGCGGGGCATTAGATGAATTTTGAGAGAATGGCCTCATGCCAAACCTTCTACAAACAAAAAGGGACAGGTAAAATGAAATATTCAACCTGTCCCTTCAATAACTGTTGTATCTTTTTTCTAAAAGCTTTAAACTCCTTCTGCTTCCTCCTCCTCTTCGTCTTCCTCTTCATGGATTTTGCTTTTATTATCGATGGCTTTCTGAAGCGCAACTTTCGCCTTTTCCGATTTGACCTTTTCCAGATTCCTGGTCAAAACTTCGATGGCACGGGCACCTTTATTGGCTTTGTTCGGATTGTCTATCTTTTCCTCACTCGCCTTTGCAAGTGGCTTTTCTGACGCCATCATGGTCTCTGTGGTCGTAGGTTTGCCATGTTCTGCAGTTATCTTAGCTGTTGCATTCTGAATGCCCTTGGCAGCTTTTTCCGCTGCATGCGAAGCACCTTTCGGTAGATCTGTCGGCTGAATCGCGTAAGCAGACACCGAAAAAAAGGCAACGGCAACTACCAATGCAATGCCGATTTTTGTCAATGTTTTGACTTTCATTTTTGAATCCCCCTTTTTTGAATACTTTTCAAAATCTCTTCAAAAGTAAGTCTTATAAGAAAAATAACATATCCTCATTTTCAGTCAAATAAATGTTATATTCTGATAAGATTTGCTACATAAAATTCGTATACTTTACTGAAAAATTTTGTTCGTGCAGACCAATGAATATGGAAATCTAGAAAATTTTTTAGGCAATTACAAGATTAACGTGCGGGAGACGCCGGATTTAATATCCTTAAGCGTCACGGAATTGGGTGTGATGGTGGTGACTTCCTGATCATCAATGCGGGCACGGACTTCCAGCATATTACCGTTAATAACCGCAAACGGATGATCGGCATTATAGATAATACCGCCCAGAACATAGTCATTCTCCGTTGCCCCGGAAGAGCCGGCTATTTGTGTCCGCAGCTGAGGCCGTATCTGTTCTGAAAGCAGTTTATTCTTATCCATGCGAAGCAAGAGAAAAAAAGCGGCCACAATCAGAGCTACAAAAAAAACAGAGGCTACAAAAAGCGTTAGCCAGTTTAAATACTTCCGCTCACGAGTAACAAATCCTTCCTTCGATGGAAGGACATCGGAATCATTTTTTTTCTGTATCTGCTTCAAATAATCATAAACAATACTCATCGGATCTCTTCCATCGCGGCAAAAATAATTTCGGAACTCAAGGTTTTTTCCTTACGGACAAACCCGAGCAAAAGCGCCCTGTCGCAAAGGAGATTTACAAGGCGCGGGATCCCTTTCGAAAATTCATGGATCATGCGATACCCTTCCGCGGGAATGGACACCCCTGTCACCCCGGAGTGTTGCAGGCGAAAATCTATATAGGCCTTCACTTCGTTGAATTCGAGGGGCTGAAGCTCGCACTTGATCACGATACGCTGATAAATCTGCCGCAGGTCAAACCGATGCAAACTTGCCTTAAGCTCCGGCTGACCCACCAGGACGATCTGCAGAAGTTTTCCGTGCTTTGTCTCAAGATTGGACAAAAGACGAATCTGTTCTAACTGGTAGCCTCTGAGGTTTTGCGCTTCATCGATGATCAAGACTGCATTGCCCTGATTCAAACTGAGATGGATCAAGAAGGCATCCAACTTTTTGACAATATCAAGATGGGTCTTTTTCTCAGGCTCAATGCCGAAGTCCTCGACAATCGCCTGCAAAAGCTGAAGGTCATTGAAATACGGACTCAAAACAAGCGAGGTCCGCACTGACTTTGGCAATCGTTCCAAAAGCGTCTTGCAAAGCGTCGTTTTGCCGGTCCCCACTTCCCCGGTAATCAGAATCAGCCCCTTGCGTTCTTCAATGCCGTACATCATCAAAGCCAGGGCCTCTTTGTGAGACCGGCCTTCAAAGAAAAAATCCGCATCCGTGGTAATGTTAAACGGCTGAGTCCTGAACCCGTAGAATTCCTGAAGCGCGGTCATAACGCCTTGACCTTCTGATCGACAATATCACGCCCGATCACATCATTCGGCAAAACACCACCGGGCCGCACGATCTTCACCGTCAAAAAGATCAGAAGATCAGTTTTCTGTTTGCTATCGGTTTTTCTGTCAAACAGTTTTCCAAAAATCGGAATATTGCTAAGCCCAGGAACTCCGGTGGTCAAATCTTTCTTGGCATCCTTGAGCAGTCCGCCAAGCACAACGGTTTCCCCATCCTCGACCACCATCTGCGTCTCCGCCTCCCGGGTATTGATAATGGGATATTGGGCAATAATGGGCGGCGTATCCCCTGCCGCCACAGGAGGCCCGTTGATATCAACGGTTTTCGTGTAATCGGAAACTGTCGGATGGACAATCAAATTCACTTGATCCTCGTTATCACCGCAGATCTGCGGGACCACACGCAACTGGATCCCGATGTTTTGATAAAACGAGAGCGAACCACCCACCGTATTATCGGTATAAGTACTCGAGCTGGTTTCGATAATCGGAAACTGCTGGCCGACCAGGATCGTGGCCTCCCGCCCATCCATGGTAAGCACCGTAGGCGTTGAAAGCGTGTTGGTGTCGGCATCGGCCTGAAGCGCATGCAACACGGCGTCAAACTTTGTCCCATTGACCTTCATAAAATCCAATTTAAGACCCGATTTATAGGGATCCAGATCGATATTATCCGTCTGGAAAGCGGATGGTTTGGTCACTTCACTATAGCGGCTTGCAGCTCCTAGCTTGAAATCCTTATTTACAATAGACCCTGGCGTCGGGGTCGTATTAATCGTCCCAAAATCAAGACCGAGGTCAAACGCCTTGCCACGATTGACTTCCAGCATGATCGCCCGAATCAAAACCTGCTTCGGCGCAACATCCATCTCTGCAATAAGCTTAGCTACCTGACGCACCACCGCCGGCGTATCCGCAATCGCGAGGATCTTGGTCCGGGTCATTTTGTTCGTATTTTGAGTTGCCACCGGTTGGTTGTAGGTTCCCGAAGAATTGGACTGCACATTGATCATGCCGCTTGTGGTCGCGGAGAACCCCCAGCCCTGCTTGTTGACAACATCCATCACGGAGATCTTCCCCTCCTTAGTCAGGAACGGCTGGATCATTTTTGCGGCATCCGCGGCTTCCACGTGTTTAAGCTTGAACGCTTCAATCTTCATCCCCCCGGAAGCGAACAAGGCATCGTCTTCCTTTTTCTGGTCCTCCTGGATCTTGCTCAAGGCAGAGACGGTAATGACGGGACCGTCTTGCGTGTAACCGAGATCGTACATTTTAAGAATGACTTTAAGAGCCGTTTTCCAGTCCACCGCCTCCAGATCCACGGTGACAAGGCCATACACCTCCGGCGTCGCCACGATATTGACCTTCTGACCTTCCTGCGCGGCTTTTTTCTCGATAGCTTTGAGTACGGTACCGATATCGGTATCTTTAAATCTCAGACTGCTCAGATCCTGCTTTGCGGCATGACCTAAAGATGATAGCGAAAACATAGTCACCATAAAAAACGCGGTGACAATGATCTTGACCTTCATGACTCCTCCGTCCATGATGACCGTTCAGCCCTGTTTTTCGCATAGGCCAACAGCCTTGCATTGCAACCCATGAATCTAATTTTTATGGGGTGCTAAATGCAATTCGAACTCCGAAACATTATCTTTCAGCCGGACACTGCCCGGTTGGATCTTGACGACCTGAAACTCGCCAAGGGCGTCTCCTTCGTTCAAAAAAATCCGGTTAATAATGACCGTCGGCTTTTGAGGATCCCACATGATGCCCCCCAAAACCAAAGTTTGCCGCGAACCCATGGCATCCAGTCTCTTGCTCGCAAAAGGATCCCTTCCAACCGGTAATGCATCCACTATGGCATTAAACCTGACAACAAAATTATCGTCTTTAACGTTCCTTCTCTTGACCTCCAAGAGAGAAGATTGTCGCGGAGTGCTCGGAACAGTTTCCGAGATGATTTCTGCGACTGGCGCCGTACTTCGCGGTCCTTTGTTCTGCTGAAAAAGAGACCTAATCCCCCCAAAAAGCAAAATCACCAAAATGATGACAATGCCTAGCTCGATGATATCCTTGCGTCTCATTTCGGCTCCAAAAGAAACAAGTTCAACTCCATCTGGATCTCCAGTCCTGGCACCGCCGGCAACACATCCGTTATTTCCATTTTTTCGACAGTCAGATACGCCGGCAAAACCTTACGCAACGCTTCCAAATACTTGACCAGGTTCAGATAACCAGCCCTCATTTTCATGGCCACTAAAACGGAAAGGCATGTCTTGCCCTCCACCACAACAGGGCGAGCAAGGCTGCCCTTAAAAATAACGGCAGGCTTCGCGCTGATCTTGTCTACATGAATTTGAAACTTACGCGCATAATCCGAAAGCATGACCAGTGATTTATGCTCATCATAAGGAAATTTTCGGGCAAGTTCTTTTTGTTCGCGAATGAAATAGGCCGCTACTTGGTCCGGATCTTTCACATGCTCAATCACCTGTCTCACCCATGACAATTGTTTCTTAAGGAAAAAATCCTGGGTCTTGACTGTTTCAAACGCAGTTTCCGCCGGCTGCAACGCAAAAACATAAAAGAGAACCACCGCGGCACAAAAAAGCACCCCCCACGCAACAATGATGACCTGCGCAAAAGTGATCTTGGGACCTTGAACATTAATCATCTTTAAAAACCCCCTCGATACGAGACAAAGCCTCGGATTCCCCGAAAACAGGAGAAGAAGAAACCTTATCAAAAAAAGATGTCCCTCTCAATCTTGAAACAAAATCATCGACTACTTCGGCGCTTTGGATCCTTGAAAGCTCGATGGCGACCTCCAGAACGACCCTCTTTAAAGCAGCATCCAAAAAGAATTTCTTTATGACCATTTGCTCCGGCAACAAATACCCCAGCAGCTTCAAAACTTTTTCAGCCGGAACGGTCCCTCGTTCGATCTCCGAAACCAAGAAATGACGGGGAAAGGCCTTGCTGGAAAGCTCTGCAAAATTTCCCAATGTCTTAAGATGTCTTTCATCCATAGCGACATATTGCGCGTAATAAGCGGTCTGAAGCTTTACGAAGAAGAAAGACATCGCAAAAAACCCCGTCAGCCCCACTGTCAAAAGCAAAAGAATCTTTCGCTGAAATGCCTCAAATCTACGGCTTCTGAATTCAAACGGAAGAAAATTAACAGCTTCTTGCCCGGCAAAAACTCCCGCGACGCCGCTGACAAACTGACTCGTCTGAAAACTGTCACGTCCACCTTCCGCGGTCGGTCCTTTTTGATTTTGAATTTTGGCCGGAAGAAACAGATTGTGAACATTCATCCCGAGCCCCCGGCCAAGAAAGACATCCAGATTTTTGAAGGTCGCTCCGTGTCCCGTTAAAAAAAGTTTGGTGGGCGCAGTTTCCTTCCACCGGGTTTCATAATAGGAAAAAGAATAACGCATCTCCCGAACGAGTCCTTCCAAAAGAGGACGGATCAAGGCATAGAACTTTCCGATCCGGCTTGCTCCGTCTAAAACGGCGGTTTCTTCATCCGGAACGCCGTACATCTGAAGCACCTGCTCGACTTTTTGATCGGCAGCTTCTCCCTGTGTCTGAGATTCAAGAAATAAAGGATCGTTTAAACATTGTTTGATCTTGGCGAATGAAAAAGCCAGATCTCGGAAAAAGATCAACTGATTGCGTTTGTAAATCGCCAAGGTCGAATGATTATACCCGACATCCAGCAGGGCCTGGGTTTCGGCAGTCTCGCCCAACCAAGCAAGCATCTTCGGATAATCCAGCGGTGCAGCGGTCACCCGTTCGATATCAAAACCGGCTCGGGTCAGCACTAAAAGAAGGGATTGCAGGAGTTTCTGCTGTACTGTCGCATAGACCACAGCGCACTTTTGGGCCTGATCATCGTCTGTGAATTCTTTGACCACCTGATAATTAAAAAGCACTTGCGCTTGGCTCTTGGGATCTTCATCTCTCGCATGCCAGGTCAGCGCCTGGACAAGTTCCTTGGCGGGCATCATGGGAAGGATGACGTTTTTGATCATGATGACGTTCGGGTCATAGATCGTGACAAATACCTTGCGAGAAGAGATCCGATGCTGCCTTACAAACAACAGCATAGCTTCCCGAAGATTGACTTTGATATCTTCTTGACTAGGAAGGACATGCGTCATTTCCTGCGAGATCGTTACCTGGTCCTTTTCTTTTTGCAAAAGCAAGATCTTGACCCTGTGCTTTCCGATCTCAACGGCTAAAAACGACATGGGGTGTTTTGACTTTCTTATTTTAGTTTTAGATGTACTTGTTCACTTGAACGGAAGAGCTCTGCTGACTCATCCCCTCTAGATTATCGGAAGAACCCGTGCCGTTTTGAGCTATTAAATTGATCGCGATGCGCCGGACATCGGCCGCCGTATTCGTCACGGCTTCATTAGCGTCATAATATGTGAATAAAGCCCCGCTAACGCCTGCAAGGACCATGTCCGATGCCGCCCCGTCGGGGACAAGAGCCTCCGCTCCGGTATCGATCTTGCGATAAAGTTTCCCAAGACCCACATCAAGACGGTAGGATATGGTGTGGTCATCCTGGTTGGTAACAATGATTTGATTGGGACTTGCCGTCGTCACGGCTTTGCTGAACCTTAACCCCTTCGCCAGCACATCTCCTTCGATCATGGTTTCCATGGCGCTGGCGGCCGTAAGATCCGCATTGACCTGGCTGGGTAAATAAAATGTATTATTGATTACAAACTTTGAGATGTGGAGCGATCCCACGGTCAGGAGTGCGATGATCAAAATCGTCATCACGACTTCAAGGATTGTAAACCCTTTAGCGTGTTTCATAAACCGTGCGTCACATCTTTTGTGATGGAACCATAAAGCGTCACTATATCCGTTGCCGACCCGGTCCGTTTGGCAGTCAAGGTAATGTCTTTTCTCTCCGCACCCCCGCCCCCCACCACCGTTGCCACAGTCCAGGTCACCGTATAGGAACCGTCTACAGAACTTCCGTTTGCAAGAGAACCATACGGAATATTATGCAATCTTTCCATTGCTTGGCGCGCCAAGTTGCCGGATGCCGTAAAATCAGTCGAGGTCATCATGCCCTGGATCTGTGAGCCGATCATGGAAGCCATCGGGATGGCGACCAAAGCCAAAATAACTGCCGCCATAATCAGTTCAATCAGCGTCACACCCTTGGAGAAATTATGGTTTCGTCGCATTGTAATAATCCAGAATCTCTTGAGCGGTCTTTTGACAGGCATAGATATAAGCCTCATCGATCGTTCCGATAAATCGTGTCGTAGCACTATTGGTCGCCCGTGTCCCGATCTGTAAATTCCCGGCGGTCGCCCTTGCTACCCGGACTGTGGCATCAAAATTGACCGGATTACCATTCAAATAAAGACGCATGCCGGTCGCGCCCCAAGTTCCTGCGACGTGATACCAAGTGTTGAGTGCGAGATTAGTATTTTCAGTCACACTTCGTTCGACACCTCCGGCATCGCGCAGTAAAATGCGAATACGACGGTTCGCTCCTGTTCGATTGATGACAAGCCCATAGGCTTCATCGTTGGAGTTGGATAAATTCCCTTTATGCACAATGCCTGCATTATTATTAACTTGAGCTGTAATATAAATCCACGCCATGATCGATCCAGAGGTCGTCAAATCAAGCCCATTGGCATCGGGAACAGTGACATAGTTATGCGTCGCTCCCTGGTTAAACCTTAACGCGGTTCCAATACGCCCTGCAACCCATGCGGGGCCTGTCGCATTGGAAGGGGTCAGCGTTCCCACATAGGGAGCGGTCCCTGTGGTAAAACCCGCTCCTTCGCTAAAAGGCCACCAGATTTGATCGCAACAGACGGGCGGCGGGATGCCCGTACCCTCTCCTTCAAGATAAAGGGTTATTTTTGTCGCAGAATGATCGTATTGGGCAAAAACCGTACGAGATATCGAATTACCCGAAGCAACTGAAGTCCCTATCGATTTGAGTTGATAAATATTCGAGCACTGGGCTACCACGGTAACCACAATTTGATTATTGGCATCCCAATTCGTGACAGGAAGCGGCGTCCCCGTCGACTTGATGTTGAAAATGGCTTTGTGAATCCCAGACTCGGCGAGATACAGGGCCTTCATACTGCGCGTCTGGGCATCATAGCGGGTGATACTGCTTGTAATAAAAAAGGTGGTCCCGAAGACAATGATAGGGACAAGGATGATAATGATCAAAACGGTCATGAGAGCAAATCCCCTGCTCTTCAAAAATCCTCCCTTGAAAAATGAAGGGATGGCGCTTTTAAAAGCGCCATCCCATAACGTTAAAATGGTCTAAAATACTTAAACGAATTGCCCAGTCGCTGCGGTATAGGTATACGTCGTGCCGGCCGGTCCGGTATAAGTTGTCGCACTTGCCTTGGTCCAATCCTGCTGAATACCGCCTTGATCCAAAATGGTATCAAAGCATTTATTGGCTACCGCACAGGCTCCGACAGCCGCAGCATCTAGCGTCGCGGGATAGGCTTTATTCTTGGCGAAATAAGTGTAAATCCCGGATCTCACAGCACCCACCACTCCCTGTTCAGCAGCCGTTTTGGCATCCGTGGTGAGATCATAGTATTTGGGAATGGCCACAATGGCCAAGAGTCCCAATAGTACAATGACCATAATCAATTCAATCAGCGTAAAACCTCTTTGATTTTTCCTCATTGCTTTCTCCTTTCAGCGAGAAATGTTTAAAAATATTACTTTCGGAACAAACTGATAAGATTCCACATTGGCAAAAACATTCCCAACGCCAAAATAAGAACCATGCAACCAAGGACCACGATCAGCATCGGTTCAATAAGGGCCATGAGATTGTCTACCGTATACGCTACCTGCATATCATAATAGTCTGAGACCTTTAAAAGCAATTCATCAATTTTACCGGTCTCTTCCCCCACCCGAACCATGCGTACGACCGCCGGCGGAAAAATCTTGCTGGCCTTCATGGGCTCGGTCATTCCCGAACCTTCAATCACGCTCACCCGAATCTTATCAATCGCCTGGGCAACCACCCTATTTTCCGCACTCCCATAAGCGATCTCTAGGGCCTTGACGGCCGTAATACCGCTTTGAATAAGCATGGACATGACTCGCGCAAAGCGGGACATATCGGCTTTCAATATTAACGGACCAAAGACCGGCAACTTGAGTATCATCTGATCCCAATAAAGTTTCCCCATCGGCGTTGTCAAAAACTTCCGAAAAAGAACCACCGCCAAAATAAGCCCCGCAGCCATGAGCCAGCCGTAATGAACGGTTGCTTCATGGATCCCCAATAAAATACGCGTCGGCAGCGGGAGTATAACGTTGCGCTGAGCAAATAATTGGGCAAAGCGCGGAATGATGAAATTCGTCAGTGTAAAAAAAGCCAGCATGATCGCACTCAGAACGATGATGGGATAACGCAAAGCGGCTTTGATGCGCAAACGGAGTTTTTCCTCGGCCTCTCCAATATAGATCAGCCTCTCAAGGATCTGTTCCAATCGCCCCGATATTTCTCCAGCGCTGAACATATTCACGTAAAGTGAGTTAAAGGCTTGGGGATAACGCGCCAAACTTTCGGAGATGCTCGCGCCACCTCGAATGCTCCCCAATAAACCGTCCACAATATTTTTGAGTAAGGGATTGCGGTCTTGTTCGCCGATGACTTCCAAAGATGCGGGAACCGTGAGGCCGGCTTTGACCAGGGTATAAAATTCACGCGTAAAACCGTTGATATCCGAGATTTTGAGCCGCCGGAAACGTTCAAAAAAACTCAAGGAAACGGAACTGCGGGACGGCGAGATCTGGAGCGGCGTCAAACCATCTTGTTTGAGGGCATTCCCTGCCTCAATTTCGTTATTCGCAGTGAGTTGGCCCGTGATAAGCTTGCCGAAATTATCCCGCGCCTTGTACTGGAAAAGGGTTGCCATTATTCGATCTCAGTAACGCGCAGAACCTCTTCCAAGGGCGTCAGACCCTGCTGAACTTTATCCAGACCGTCCTGTCTCAAAGTCTTCATCCCCTGTTCTATAGCTTTTTTCTTTATGTCCATGGCTGAGCGCTTGTTGTCGACCATTGCCTTTATCTCATCATTCAGGGTCAAGAACTCAAAAATACCGATGCGACCCATAAATCCGGTTTGATCGCACTTGGAACATCCTTTCCCTCGCATAAGTTGCACACCCTCCGGAAGCCCAACGCTCTGCAAAACAGCATGTGGTAACGCATAGGATTCCCGGCATTTCAAGCAATTCACGCGAACAAGACGTTGGGCCAGAATCCCAATCACCGAACTTGAAATCAGAAAAGGTTCGATACCCATATCGATAAGACGGGTCAAAGCCGAGGAAGCATCATTCGTGTGCAGCGTCGAGAAAACAAGATGGCCTGTCAACGAAGCCTGAATGGCCACCTCCACGGTTTCCCGATCGCGAATCTCACCTACCATCATAGTATCCGGATCCTGACGAAGAAATCCGCGCAACCCATTGGCGAACGTAATCCCCGCTTTGGGGTTCACCTGCGTCTGACGAATCCTCGGGATCACATACTCCACAGGGTCTTCAATGGTCACGATATTCTTTTGTTCCGCATTAATCTTGGAGAGTGCGGAATAAAGAGTCGTCGTTTTTCCGCTTCCGGTAGGACCCGTCACCAAAATAATCCCGAAAGGACGTGCGATCATCCGTGTAAAGCATTCCAAAATTTCCTTTGAAAAACCTAGTTCGGCAAGGTTCGGAAGCATCGCGCGTTTGTCCAAAAGCCGAAGAACAACATTCTCGCCAAACAATGTGGGAAATGTCGAAACACGAATGTCCAGGTCCTTGCCTTCAAGCTCGGTATGAATCTTACCGTCCTGGGGCTTTCGGTTTTCGGTGATATCCAAACCAGCCAGGATTTTGATCCTTGAAACAACCGGGTTCAGTATCTCAGAAGGAAATGTCGTAATCTGACTCAGCAACCCGTCGACCCGGAAACGAACCGCCACAATGCTTTCTTCGGGTTCGATGTGAATATCCGAAGCGCGAGACTGGACAGCTTGGGAGAGTAGACTGTCGACAAGTTTGCTGATCGAAGTCCGTTCCGTAATTTCGCCAAGGATCGTTCCTTGTGCCGCAGGTGCTTTTTCCTTTTCAATAGACTTCACGATCTCTGCCACCGAGCCGTAGGAGTGGTAATAGGCATTGTAGGCCTTTTGAAATCCTCCCAAAGAAACAAGTACGGGATCGACGACATCAAAATTGGTCACCGCACGAACCTGATCGATCGCGATAATATTATGAGGATCGACCAT
This sequence comes from Candidatus Omnitrophota bacterium, assembly GCA_022711115.1. Classification (GTDB taxonomy): domain Bacteria; phylum Omnitrophota; class Omnitrophia; order Omnitrophales; family Aquincolibacteriaceae; genus JAKLFP01. The sequence continues at coordinate 225,939 of JAKLFP010000002.1, forward strand.
CCCGATCGACAGGGAATTCCCTGTCGTAAAAAGAGGAATGACATTGTACTTCTTGACAATGCTTTCGGGAACCAATTTGACAAGAGCACGATCAAGCCGGTAGTTATTCAGATCAACGTAGGGGACACCAAGCAGAGACGCCTTGGTATTGGCAATATCCTCTTCGGTGACATACCCGCTTTTGACCAATACGATTTCAAGCGGCTGACCGACGCGCGCAGCCTCTTTGGTGGCTCGTTCAGCCTCTTCCGGCCGAAGAAGCTCCTGCTTCAGCAGTAGATCAATGATTTTCATGGGTTGTGCCATAGGTCTCCCGCCAAAAGAAATAAGAGGTCGACTTAACTTCCCAGCAATTTCTGGATCGTTTCGATAAACGCCTTCAGGTCAAAGGGTTTTGTCAAATAGCCATCCGCACCCACTTCTACGGCCAATTTGCGGTCCGCCTCACTTCCCTTTGCGGAAAAAATAACGATGGGAATATGCTCATACGCTTTATCAAATTTCAGCATCCGACAAACTTTATAACCGTCCAGCTTAGGGAGCATAAGGTCCAAAAGAATCAAATCCGGAGAATCTTTTCGAGCTGATTCAAGACCCTCCTGCCCATCCATGGCAGTAATCACTTCACAACCTATTGCGGAAAGACGAGCCGATACAATTTGACGTATATCCGCCTCATCATCCACAAGCAGTATCTTTTTTTTCATTGCTTAACCCTTCGCTGTTCATAGCGACTCAAAAAACCTTTAATAAAATATCGACATAAATCTCCCGGACTAAAACAACCTGGATGCACAAGTCCCGGGTTCATCTGTTCGGGAATTGGCGCCGTTCCTTGATCGGCAATATAAAATGCATGGTGGTCCCCTCCCCCAGTTTGGATTCAGCCCAAATCTTGCCCTGATGCCGGATGATGATCTCCTTGCAGATCGCCAGCCCAAGCCCGGAGCCTCCGGTCTTTTTCTCTTTGACATTATCAAGCTGTTGAAAGCTTTGAAAAAGTTTCGGGATATCGTCCGCTGAAATTCCGGGACCGGTATCGCTCACGGAAACATGAGCCATGACATCTTCCTGATGCAGTCGGATCACGATACTGCCATGATCCGTGAATTTAACGGCATTGTTCAGCAAGTTGATCAACACCTGAACGATTTTGTCCCGATCAAAACGCAAGTGCGGCATCTTATCATCCAGATCGAGCTCGAATTTCAGCCCTTTTTGTTCGATCACAAGCTTCATCGTCTCATAGACTTCCCGGATCACACTCTGCAAATCATTTTCTTCAGGGGTAAAAACCATTTTCCCCGATTCCAGTTTTTGAAAATCCAAAACGCTGTTGATCAGCCTGTGAAGTCGCTCCGTATTGCGCCTGCCGATTTCCAGAAATTTCTTCTGTTGCTCATTGACATCGCCAAAAACCCCGTCCAGGACGATCCCCACTCCCTCTTTGATGGCAGTCAGCGGTGTGCGCAATTCATGGGTGACCATCGAAACAAACTGGGCCTTAGCTTCCACGAGTTCTCGATTTCGCCGTTCTACACTTTTTCGTTCCGTAATATCGCGCGCAACCCCGATGACGCCGAGAATCTTCCCTGCATAATCACGGTGGGGCGCACGGACAGTATGAAGAATCAAACTTTTGCCATGAACATCAAGTGTTTCTTCGGATTCATAAAGTTTACCGCCACCGACCATGGCCTTGAGATCATTGTCCTTGAATTGACGGGCATCCGCCTCAGAAAGGATCTCGATGTCCAACTTTCCGATGATTTCACTCCTCGATTTTCCAAACCACCGCTCTCCAACAGAGTTAATCATGATGTAGCGGCCCCTGTAATCTTTCACGGATACCATCTCACTTGTTCCGTCAACGATGGCCTGAAGAAGATTATAACTGTTCTGAAGTTTCTCCTCTCCTTCGATACGAATCTGAAGAAATCTTAGAAACAGATTGACCAGCAAAATACTGAATGCCAGCAAAATCCCATAAAAAAGCAAAACCTCCCGGAGAGCTTTATCGCGATCCTTAAACACTTTTTGAACCGGCTGGGTCACGACAACACCCCATCCGAACTTGGGAATCGGTTCATAGGCCACAAGTTCATTTAACTTTTCGACGGGATTGAAAATGACTTCTGCGCCGTTTTTTCCTTTTAAAAGCGCGTTCATGATCGGAAGGCCCGAAAAATCCACGATCCCTTTCGTAAACGGAAACCTTGGATGATAAACAATGTGACCGCTTTGATCCACCAAGTAGGCAATCTGCTCCGTGTTCCTCTCCATGGGCTTTAAAATGAGTTCGAAGGGATCGAGCTTGATCTGAAGGGTAAGTATGCCTTGCATGTTCTTCAAGGCTTCTCGTTCCTCTTGGCCAGCAGCCACGCCGGAGCCAGGAGGAAGAATGGGAATCGCGATCGCAATAACGTTATATTTGGGCTCCGACCAAGTCTGATATACTTCGGTCACAAAAGGCCGCATGGTCTTGATGACGCCCTTGTACCATTCCCGATTAGCACGACTCGTTCCGGCGATTCCCGCAACTCCCGGATAATCTCCGATAACAGTACCCTGAGGATTTGAAATAAAAATACGCTCAATGAATGGGAATAAGGTTGGAAGTCCGGTTAGAGCCACACGGGCCTTCTTCTGGTCTCCAAGCGTCACAGCATCCACAACGAGCGGATTCATAGCCAGGGAGGTCCCGATATCGATAAAGTTACTGATCTTCTCGGAAACGGTCACTGCGGAAAGCTTGGCAAGAAATTCCTTCTGCGATATTTCGAAGCGGGTCAGTTGCTCGAAAGTCTTAAGGTAGCTGAATGCAGCTAAAACGAGCACGGGCGAGATGGCAAAAAAAAGGAACAGTCCCCGGGCATAAAAGCCCTTCCACCCTTTTGAAAACAACCATGATGTCAACGCTGACGGAATTTTTTCAAACATCGAACAAACAAACCTTTTCTGAATACTGATAAAATTTGTTTTTTGTGAACCCCAAAAAAAGAAGAAACAAGAAAGTAGCAGAGATTATTTTCCACAACTCTCATAAATTCAATATGATGCGTGAAGTCTCCGGATTTATCAAGCCTTTAGTGTCACAAGACGACCGAATAAACATTTGGGCGTTGCCTATCGATTCAAACAAGAGATTGCAGCATCGTTTTTATCAAAAAGGATGAAGCTAAAAGGAGCCGTACGCCAGTGGCTGTGTGTTGAAAGACGTTGGGGCGTTTTTCCCGCAGGACCTATGAATCAATTTTCATCAGGGTTGTTTCGGGATCGTTTGATAGTAAAAAAAGATCACATCCCTGCGTCCGATGACACCAACGAGATTATCATTTTCTATCACCGGCAGCGTATGGATATTGCCGATACACATCAACTGGATCATTTCAGAAAAAGGTGTTTCCGGCGAAATCGTTTGAACATCCCGCGTCATCACCTCCTGCACATCCGGGAAGGCTGGCTGTTTTTCGCCCTGAAGCTGCGCTTTTCCCATAATATGAAACAGATCTGTCGCGGTAATAACGCCGACGAGCCTATGGTTTCGGGATACCACCGGCAAACCACTTACCCGATAACGCATCATCAGTAATGCTGCCTGAACTACGGAATCTTCTTCACAGACCGTCACCATGGATTTTGACATCAAGTCCTTGGCTTTCAATTGCATCGCTTTTTCCGGGTCAAGACTGCTGATATGATGACTGTCGAAAATAGATTGGAAAAGAACTTCTGAATCGATCAGAGGATTCCCGCAATAAGCACAAAAACGGGCTTCGGAAGCAGGTTGATCACTACACTTACTGCAACCTTTTTTGTATTTTTGTTCCATGGTGTTCTCCCCGACACCGCATCGACATTATCAGCATCGCTGGTTGAGGATGCACGAAATGGCTCCGGCATGAAAAAAATGCTTTCATCGTCCGAAAACACACCTGATGGTGCGAACCTATTCTACAAATCAAATACCCGGGTATTTCATGAAAACGCTGTAATTCTAGCGCACATCATATAAATGAGTCTATGGCTAAAACCATCTGTCAACGAGCGGAAACAAAAAAAATTAGCTTGAAGGCAAATAATTCGATGTGCCGGTAAACGTACCGTCCTGATCGATTCTGATCGTTGAAGCATCCTTAAGGCTTGTTGCCGTAGCGTAAAAGGATGTCGCGATGTCCCCCGTCAAACCTGGTCCTATGCTGAAATTGTAGCTTTCCGTTGTGACCTCCACTCCCAGTTTGTCCTTGATATCTGTAATGGTGCACGGAGTGGCCGCACACGCGATATACGTATTGTGCGTCGTATAATAAACCCTTTCTCCGGTTCTGATGACTCGCAGATAGACCGCCGCCGCACTAGCTTTGGATTTGTCCACACTCGCGGTAAAGTTTGGAATCACCATCGCGGCCAGAATGGATGCCACCACCATGGTTACGATAAGTTCTAAAAGCGTTAAGCCTTTTTGTATTTTTTTATTTGTCTTTTGCATTTTAAAAACTCCTTTGCTGCCATCGATGAGTCCATCATAGCCTATTTGACACCTCACACCAATCCTCCTCTGAAGTCTCAATAGGCAACAGTCGATTCAATTTTGATCGATCCATCTGCTTGCATTGTTTTCGTAATCTCGACGGTTCTTCCATCCACATTGAGAAAACCAACCACCGGCGATCCCAGTGTGGGTGAAGAAATCCCATTTCTGGATTCCCATATGCCATGTTGCACTCCCGCCTCGGCAAGGTATTGAGCATTGATCATAGCAGCACCGGACATCTGCAGCATTGACGCAAGATTCGCTTTTGCATTCAGAATCGCCGTGAGCAGAATCGCCGTGATGATCGCAAAAACCAAAACTGATATGAGTGCAAATCCGTTTTTTTTCATGGCTGAGCACTCCTGCAACGCGACACGATCGTTGTTTTCAAAATTAATGGCGGCGCATTTTCAGGCTGGGCCGTGATCTTGATTTCGACTCGATTAGCATCAAGAAGCGTAAACCCTAAACTCACCACCTTGCTTGCTAACACTACTGGCGCGTTCGCCGGATTGCTTCCTTCTTGACTTATATATTTCAAATCGTTTAAACCTGTGCCGTCTGGATATAAAGCATAAGTATAAGTCGTATCATCCGCATCGGATGCCGGCGTGCCTGCTTCGTCGATCCCGATGGTAATACTGCCGGCAGAGACGTTGATTGCATTAGCAATTTGAACTTTATTGATGATATCTTCAAAAGCTTGTATGATCGCCGTCTGAGAAGCTGGTTCCGACTTACTAAGGTTAATCATAGCTCGCATCAAAGTAGTCATCACATTCGACGAAGCGAGCAAAACCGTCGAAAGCAAGGCCATCGCGATGATCATTTCAAGCAAAGACAGCCCTTCGTGCCCCTTTTTTATTCGTTCCATGTTACAGTCACCGTCACTTTTTTATACATCAGTCTTCCAAAACCATCCATGATGTCATCCACCTGATAATTCCGGGTTGCCGCATAGCTTGCGTTTGCAAAAAAAGGACCCGAGGTAATCGGATCACTTTTGGGCAAGCCGGAATCCACGAGCGGTTCCCCGAGATCGCCTGGACCAGACAGTACACTTACATGATTTTTGAGATTCTCCATGGTTTCTCTCGCATAGTAAGTCGCCATGATCGTATTCGCGGCATTTTTCGTCAGGGTCGGCTTAGTGCCCGTATAAAAAAGCGCGGCACACACCCCCAACGTGATCGTCGAAAATACGACCAAACTGACAATCACCTCAATCAGCGAAAATCCACGCTTTTTCATACTTTCAACCTTTCTAAACTCAAGACACTATCATTTTCTACTGCATCAAGCGATACCCGGCAATTCCTTCCAGGCATGCGAACTGTTGCAGTACATGATCCTTCCAGTGACGGGCGCTCCGGGCTGATAATACACAAGCGTCCCTTCTCGCGTTGCATTACACGCATAGACGTTTATATCCACAGCCCCAACCTTGATGGCGCCTTCGACGCTTAACACCGGATAAACGTTAGAATCGGAACTGCTCATGGTGACCCCTCTGCCCGAAAAAGTAGTTGTTGAAGTGGCCGGATCGCCAGGAGAACCCGTTTGAACGCGCAGTTCCCGCGGAACAGAAAGTTGTGTTGCATTCGGTAAAGTCGCATGGGCAGACCCATGCATGCGCAACACCGCTGTATCATTCAAATTGTTTTGAAATGCTATCCCCGCGCCATTCGCCGCATCATAGTTTTGCAATCGAATGCCCGGACTGCTGACGTAAGCAAAGAACTTCGCAGTGGTCGAAGTCATCGTTCTGATTTTTACGTTTCCTTGATTATCCACATAAAATCCGTTATGAATATCCAAAAGAAAATTGGGGTAGATTGTCCCAATACCAACTTTCCCTTGAACGACGAGGGAAGTCGCTGTTTCCGTTCGGGAGGAATTCGCTGGGCACACTTCATCCACCCAGCAGACACTGCTTGCATTCATGTAATCAGCACCGATGGCCGCACGTTTAAGGCTTAATTGCTTATAGCCACCAAAAGGAGAAGGATAAGAAGAATTAACAGTCATTTGTCTGTCGACAGCAGCTGCAAAATCTGAAAAAGCAAACAGCCCCGCGATGCTTATCAAAATTATTCGACTTGCCTTCCTCATTCTCTTTTGCATTTTTTCCTCATCCTGCCTCATTAAGCTTTAAGTTTTTTCCAGCCACGGCCGTCACAAAAATAAAAACGTCTATCACTAAGAAAGGTGATGACTCCTTTCGTCCATGCGGTGCCATCATCACAAGCAGGCAGACTCGTCGCCAGCCATTGCGCCCCGATTTTTACGGCACCCCTTACATTCAAGACCGCTTCAGTAACATGATTGGGATCTGAGCTTTTGATGGTCATGTTGGCCCCTCCAAAAAAATCGGTGGTCGATGTCGAAGTACCACTGCTGTCGCCGGAAAAAAATAAAAGCCGGTTATTCATGATAAAACTCCAAACCGATTTATTTGGATCGACGGACGTATAATAGGGATTAAGCGTGAAAATGCTATATTGACCTAAATTATTTAACAGGTCTAACTGAATCGAGTTCCCCGCCACGGGTTGTTGAAATTTGATTGTCGGAGAAGTCGTTGCTGACGGTTTCTCGTAAATGTAAACTTTTGCATTAGGCACTAGATCAAGCGCCCCTATCGCGATACGCGCATAGCGATCCACCTGGAATGCGGTTATCTTGCATTCGAGACCATCTTTCGAGCCGTTACCATTTTCATCATACCAATCATACCCCGGGGGACAGGAGGTACCGGAGGGAGCTACCGCATTCCCCACAACCGACAAAAGCCCTTTCGGCCGTGCCGTGCCAATGCCCACATTCCCCTCCACAAACAATGAGTCATTAAGAGCCGAAGACCGTGAAGATCCGCTCGGACAGTACGGATCATTGGAATCATCCCAACAAACAACCGATCGATTGACATAATGGGTGCCGAGGGCCATATACTTCAGGTTCGCTTGCCGGTAGCTTCCGTGGGAAGTCGGATAGGTCTCCGTAGAGGTAAAGTGGTTACCGCTTGCAAAAGAAATAGGCGAAGAGAAAAAGAGAGTTCCTAACAACGCCATCGCCAAAGTTTTTCCGGCCGCACTCACCTTCAAATCAACTCTTTTCATTAAAGATTCACCGTCCATGTTTCACCTGGTTTTTCGCCATACTTCTCATCAAGTGCCGAGAGTTTGCCATCCTGTATTGTCACAAAACTGAAACTGGTTCCCGCTATACCGAATAAGCCCGTGATTAGTCACATCACAAACGACCGTTCCAGGCGTCGCGCCGACTTTGATCGATCCGTTAACACCTAAGAGAGGGGATGTGGATCCAGCCGGATTTTTTATAACGATCCCTTTTCCGGAAAAAATCATTTTCTCTACGTTGGGTCCCATCATATAAAGAACCAGTTCAGCCGGAGTCGTTAGGCTGAATAATCTTGGAGTTGGCGCCGCCGACCCGAAAAGTTGAAATGAAATGCTTTTGTTTCCCTCGTTTTGCAGCTGAAGACTCGGGCCGACAGCCGGGTTATCATTTTCCATCTTGAGAACATAACTATTCGTGATGGGCCCTCCCGATGAGGAAGTAAGAGAACGGTCGCTGAAAAAAATTGTTTTTCCATTATTGTTTACGTGCCCCACACTCAGTTCGTTCGATGCATTGATCTGAAATGCAGTGACCCGGCATTCTCCGGCATTAATGGCATTGTCACCATTTGCATCGTACCAATTCCAACCAATCGGGCAGCTTCCGCTGGTTGAGGGAATCACATTAAACTCGGGCGAAGTAACCGCAAAGCGCGCAACAGGAAGAGACGTAGTTCCGTCTTTCCCTTGCCGTGTATTCCCTATGCCCATATATCCCTGCACCACCAGAGACGTCGCCGCATCGATCGGGGTCGTTAAAAGACAAGTGGGATCATCGGCCCAACAGGTTGTTTTGGGATCCATGTAATTGGATCCAATAGCGGCATGCTTCAAGCCAATCTGCTTATAAGATCCTTGGGAGCTCGGAAGATAGGTTGTAAGCGTTACTTGCCGGGTTGCGGCAAAGAGAAATACTGGAAACAGGATAAAAAAAATTGCTAGCAATACAGCAATAGTCTTTTTACTCATTCTATTCTCCGAAGATCTAAAACAATTTATTAATTAAATTTTATATCTAGTTTAATTATAGCATATTATAACTACTTTATATAAAACTATAATATACTTAAATATAAAAATATATAAAAATAAATAGTATTTTATAACAATAAATTTGTAACATTTTTACTACATGCTCGAGTCAAATTCCCATAATAGATCTTTGTAAGCAATCAAATCGGCACTACAAAAGATGTCTACCTACCAAGGCACTCATGCACAATAAAGCTACAAATCGCTTATACTTTAAAATCAAAAAAAACTCGCATGTTCCGTTACACGTTTAGTATCGGCAAAATAATCAAAAATTTAGACTCACTTCAACATAGACAAAGAATGTTTATAAACTATGAATCAAAAAGAGCCATTTTAAAGCAATCTTATCTTCGCCCTTACGCTTAGATGCTTGAATCTAGAAAATGAGATTTCGATTGTAAGGAAGACATTAAACAACCCGCCGATATGCTAACAATACAACCGACTACACAGATCTTGGAGTGCGAAAAACCAACCGAGTGACGGATAAGATTCTCTCTTGAGCCCATCCCTCAAAACGGAATTCAGACATTCAGAAAAAGATCGTTCAAGACTCTAGGGCCGATCGCCCGTCTTATTTGAGTTAGTTTATAATCACCGTACAGATGCAATATATTGTGTCAGGAGGGATTTTAACTTCAGAAATGCCTTGCCACGGTGGGAAACGCGATGTTTCATCACGGGCGGGACTTCACCGAAAGTTTTTTGATAAGGAGGGTAGTAAAAAAGAGGGTCATAGCCAAAACCTTCGGCACCTTGAAGCTCACGCACAATAAACCCATGAACTTGTCCGCGAACAACTCCAATAAGCTTTGCGGGTTCAGCAAGAGCAATGGCGGATTCATAATAGGCGGTACGTTTTTCATCCGGCACCTCTTTAAGCATTGCGATAAGTTTCGCGTTATTGGCGTCATCACTTTTTCCGGTGCCGGAAAAACGCGCCGAAAGAACGCCGGGAGCCCCGTCTAAGGCGTCACAGCAAAGTCCGGAATCTTCACCTAAAGTCAGCATCCCTGTTTGCTCCGCATACCCCAGCGCCTTGATCTTGGCATTTTCTTCAAATGTGCGCCCGGTTTCCGGCACTTCCTGATAATCGGGAAAATCTTGCAGAATCAGATACTGGATTGGCAAATCCTCCAGAAATGTCTGACACTCTTTCAGCTTCTTACGATTGGTCGTCGCAATCAAAAGCCGAATTTTAGGATTGGACATATTTCTTTTGAATGGCTGTCAGCTTACGGATCCCCTGCTTCGCCAGTTGAAGCATCTTCTGGAGCGTCAATTCCGTAAACGGCTTCCCTTCCGCGGTTCCCTGAACTTCCACCAATTTCCCGGAACCGGTCATCACCACATTCATATCCACCTCCGCTTTCGAATCTTCGGCATAGCAAAGATCCAGGACTGGCATCCCGCCCACCACCCCCACGCTGACAGCAGCCACAGAATCAAGAATGGGATTTTCCGTGATGATTCCTTCAATCAAAAGTTTTTGCACCGCTTGTTCGAGCGCAATATAACATCCTGTGATCGAAGCCGTCCGCGTGCCGCCATCCCCCTGGATCACATCCGCATCCAGCCAAATGGTGCGATCTTTGAGTTTTTTGAGATCGACGATCGAACGCAAACTTCTTCCAATCAGACGCTGGATCTCCTGGGTGCGTCCTGAAAGCTTCCCTTTGGATGCTTCGCGCGCAATACGCTCGCTACAGGATGCCGGGAGCATGCCGTATTCAGCCGTAACCCACCCTTTCTCTTCCAACTTGCAGAATGGCGGTACTTTTGCTTCAACGCTCGCCGAACAAACGACTTTCGTGTCGCCCATCTCGATCAGACAGGAGCCATGCGCGTTTTTCAAAAAGTGAGTGTGGATGGTGATTTTGCGAAGCTGATCGTTCTTTCTTTTATCGATTCTCAAGCGAGACCTCCTTAACGAACGTTGAAAATTTTATGAAGTTGGATCCCTAATCGCACATCCGGAAGCCATTGGCTGCCAAGGCGTTGCAAATCGTTTAGAAGTTTTATAAGTTCGGTATCCTCATAAGCCTCTTTGCCTTTGCTTGCCGGCTGTAAAAAAACAGGTGCTTTCGAAGCTACGGCGGCCACCATACGCAAATGCCGTTCAAATTCCTGTTGATCTATTTCTTCAGAAACCACGACTTTGATATAGGCTTCCTTTTGCCATGCTATTTTAAGAAATTTCCTGTGTTCCTCAAGATAATCCTTGTCACGGCTGACGCTGGAGAGTTTGAGGTCCATGGCTATAAGGTCACAATCGTTCACGATGCCTTCAAGGGCCTGCCACAAGATCCCGTTCGTTTCCAAAAGAATTTTATATTTTTTTTCTTTCAGCTTATAACACAGGGGTTTCAAAAAACTGGTATAAAGTAACGGCTCTCCGCCCGTAAGGCTTACAAAAGCATGAGGGCCTTTCTCATCCTCAAGGCGATCTAGTTCGTGCAAGATTTCATCCGGAGTCATCTCTTTGCCGCTTTTATCGTGTTCGTCACAGTAATCGCATGCCATGTGGCATTCTTCAAATCGGATGAACAGATGGCGCTCTCCCATCCGCAATCCTTCCCCCTGGATCGATGAGAAGATCTCCGTAATACGGGCTTTTTCACTTGTCGGCGGATGAATCATGATAGGAGCGGATCCGGGATGCCGGCCTCCTGGAATCCTTTGGCCCTCAGCACGCAGGCGTCACACACACCGCAAGGTTTATCCTCTCCGGCATAACACGACCATGTCTTTTCAAAAGGCACATCCAGTTTTTTTCCTAAGAGAACAATATCTTTTTTACTCAAATGGAGCAGCGGCGTTTGGATCTCGATTTTTTTTCCTTCGATTCCGATTTTGGTACCGAGCAACATGGCACGGACAAAAGCTTCCAGATAGTCGGGCCGGCAATCCGGATAACCGCTGTAATCGAGCGCATTGGCGCCAAAAAAAATTGCGTCCGCATTTTCCGTCTCTGCGCAGGACATGGCTAAAGCGAGAAAGGCACTGTTTCGTCCGGGAACATACGTGCTGGGTATCTCTTTGGAAAGGATCGGCAAATCTCTATTCTGGGGAAGCCTCACTTTATCATCAAGCAAAGAACTCCCCTTCCAGGGCATGCTCAATGACGCGAAATAATGTCTGACCTGCAAGGCCCGGGCGAGAACCTGCGCCTTTGAAACTTCTTTATAATGCCTTTGGCCATATTCGATGGACAACGCAACCGTTTCATATTGCTGCGAACGGGCCAGATACAAACAAACTGTGGAATCTAGTCCGCCGGAAAAAAGGCAAATGGCTTTTTTCATGCAACCTCGACAAGCTGGGCATTCTTAAGGCGTTCGCCGAGAAAGGATTCACCGATCCGCAAAAAATTACGCACAAAATCAGTCACAAAAATCTTCAAAGCGGCCCGTCGCGGCCGCGGGTAAAGGATCCCATGCGAAGCAAGAAGCGCTTTTAATTTCAACGCAGTCGGCACCGCCGAATCAATGAGCCGCACCTTTTTCCCCATGACTTTACCGATGACTTTCTCAAGAAGCGGGTAGTGCGTGCAGCCAAGGATCAATGTATCGATATTTTTCTTTTTCATCGGGCCTAAATACCGACGGGCCGTACCGAACGCAATCGCATCCTCCAACCAGCCCTCTTCCGCAAGCGGGACAAAAAGCGGACAAGCTTCCAAAAAATATTCCGCTTCCGGACAACGCGCCTGAAGGGCCTTGGTATAACTGCCGCTTGCGATGGTGGCATAGGTCGCGATCACACCGATCCGAAAATTGCGGGTCGATGCCAGCGCTTCTTCCACTGCCGGAGTGATCACATTTAAGACAGGAATAGGCAATTTTTCGGAAAGAACCTTGGAAGCAACGCTGGATGCCGAATTGCATGCGATCACCAGGGCCTTGGTTCCTTTTTTTAATAAAAAACGAGCACACTCTTCAGACCGACGCCGAATTTCGTCCGTCGACTTTGTGCCGTAAGGCAAATGGGCCAGATCGCCAAGATATAGGATTTCTTCATGAGGCAGGAGTCGGCGTAATTGACGTACCACCGTAAGACCGCCGAGCCCAGAATCAAAAACACCAATGGGCCGCAAAGGAATGGCAGGCATAATAAATAAGCTTAATGTGCCTGGGTTTGGGAGATCACAGGACACTCACTTTTTTCATGGCATCACGAATTCGATTGAGTCCTTCTTCTATCTGCTTGACGTCAAGGGCATAGCTGAAGCGCAGGCGGTCGGGTGCACCGAACCACTCACCCAAATAAGCGATGACCTTGTAATCTTGAAAAAGAACACTTAAAAACTTGCGGGCATTATGACACTTGGGAAGCACATAAAAAGCACCTTCGGGTCTCCAGAGTTCAAAACCCAAGCTCAAAAGCCCTTGGTAAATAAAATCCCGGCGCTCACGCCATATAAGCTGCTGCTTCTTGATATATTCCTTCGGTGCTTTCATCGCATGGAGGGCCATGTCTTGCCCCACAAGATTCGTATTCATGGAAGTATGCGTTTTTTCTTCACAGACATTTTCCACCACTGTCTTATCAGAACTCCATAAATAGCCGACGCGGACACCGCACATACAATAGGTTTTCGAAAAGGAGTTCACCGTAATGACATGATCGCCTTTGATGTGGTAATTTTCGCGTTCATAGATCAGATCTTTATAAACTTCATCCGAAACCACATAAATTCCGAGCTCTTGGGTAATCCGTTCTATTTCTTTGAGCGTCTCGATAGACTCAACGCGTCCCGTTGGATTCGAGGGTGAATTGATCAGCACGGCTTTGCATTCTTTCACCTTCTTTTTAAAATCCTCAAGATCTATCCGGCCTTCGATCATATCGGTGTACACAGGAACCATGCCTGCCATTTCGATGATCGGCGGATAAGAATAGTAGTACGGCCGAGGCAAAAGGACCTTACCGCCTTTGCCCCAGCTACGAAAAATAAGATCAAGCGCTTCGGAGGCCCCGTTCGTAATCACGAAGTTCTCAGCCGTGGATCCAGGGTATTCATGAGACAGGGCTTCTCGCAGTGCGACTTCACCCTGGATAAGGCCGTAGCGAAGATCTCGTTTTAAATTAATGCCGGCAAAGGCTTCAGGAGGCGGAGGCAAATCCGGCTGGCCAGATCCGAAACTGATGACACCGTCCTGCCCCTGTTTGCCAATAAATACCGCCGGGCTGTTAAGCTTGAGAATTTCAGACATAGAACCACTCGAACTCCGGCAACGGACTAGAGATCAGCGTCATCGCCAGGTTTGCTTCTTTCATAGACATGATTATTGGCTCACTTTCTGAAAAAAATCTTATAAATTCAATTTGCTGGGAACTAACCGTCCTCATCTTCCTTGTCATCTTTTTCATCGTCATCATCATTGTCATCACTATCCTCTTCTTCCTCATCGATGACACAAATCACTTCATCGCGCTGAACCGTTTCATCCTCATCAAAATAAACTTCCGTCAAAATGCCAGTCGCAGGGGCCGGTATCACCACCACAGAATCTTCTGTCCGAAGCTCTACAAGATCATCCCCTTCGGTCACGGCATCTCCTTCTTCAAAGATCCATGATTTTACAACCGCCTCATCAACGTTCGGGCCCAGCCCTTTCACCAAGACTTCGATCATGGTTCCGATTCTCTCCTATGGTCTTTCTGTTTCATTTTCCGGAGACTCACGCGCCGGTGTTGGTTTCCGCAGTTCCAAAAGTTTTTTCCTCTCCGAGATCGGTGAATGTCTCTCTTGCATGATAAGAACTCCTCACATACGGTCCCCCAAAAACTTTTTCAAATCCCATCGCCATCAGTTTGCGGCTCAAATCCCGGAATTTCTCAGGAGTCACATATTCCTGGACTTCCAAACTCTGCGTATTGGGCTGCAAATATTGCCCGATCGTTAAGATACTGACTCCGACGGAAAGAAGATGCCTTCCGGTTTCGAGAATCTCCGGGACCGTTTCTCCCAGTCCTAGCATGAGCCCGCTTTTCGTGATCCGCTTAGATCCCAACCGTTTGGCGATCTCAAGCGTTTTTAGAGAACACTGATAATCAGCCTGAGGCCTTACCGTCCGCTGAAGCCGTTCCACTGTTTCCAGATTATGATTAAAAACTTCCGGCCCTGCTTCTACCACCTGTCGAATCAGTTCTTCCCGGGAATGAAAATCGGGCGTTAAAACTTCAACGCGCGATTCTGGAATCTCTCTCTTGACTGCATACACCGTATTCGCATAGTGTGCCGCGCCTTCATCCGATAGATCATCACGCGTCACCGATGTAATCACCACATAGCGAAGTCCTAATTCCTTCGCTGCAAACGCCACGCGTTCCGGCTCATCCTGCCGAATCAATTCACCCTGTCCTGTCCTCACAGCACAAAAACCGCAATGACGCGTGCACACATTGCCAAGTATCATAAAAGTCGCGGTATCTTCGGCATAACATTCCTGACAATTAGGACACATGGCAGATTTGCAAACGGTGTTGAGCCGGTATTTGTTCAAAATTGCATATGTTCTTTCCGAAGAATTTTCAGGCAAAGAACGGCGCAACCAGTCGGGAAAACGTCTAAAAGCTCTCACTCATTTTTTCCTTGTTTGCTTGTTGAAAAATGACAAATGAAAAATTGTTTTTATCAGAAAGCCTCTGGAGTGTCAAGCCTCAACCATTTCCTTTTATAATGCCTCTTCCGTAACACAACCCACAACGATCAAAGACGTTCATTCAAATACGAAAGCAATAACTCTTTGGGAAGTCCGATATCCACAAGCTCTATTTTCCCAGCATGATCAGGCCCGTCGCCGACGAAAAGCCCTTTCTTGGGCAATCCCAAAGTCAAAGTGCGATTAGCTGTCACGGCTACACCATGGACTTGACCTGTATCCGCATCCAACCCTGAAGGGATATCAATACTTATCACGGTTTTCTTACTCCGTATAATCCCCTGGATCGCTTTCTCAAAAAATCCATCCACCCAGTGTCTGAGCCCGATTCCGAAAATCGCATCGACCAAAAGATCGGAACTTTGACAAGCCCCAAAAACTGAACTTTCCGGGTCTTTTGTATCGACAAAAGTAACCGGGATGTTCATTTTTTTTATGATTTGAAAATTAATCAGGGGATCCGATTTAAGATTTGCTTCCGTCTCAAGCAGAACCACCCGGACATCAAAACCGTGATTGGCAAGATGCCGAGCCACCACGAGCCCATCCCCGCCATTGTTTCCCTTGCCGATAAAGCAACATACCCGACTCGCAACAAAATCCCGGCACAGGACATCCGATATTCCCCGGCCCGCATTCTCCATAAGGAGCAAACTGGGGATAGAGAAATCCTTGATCGCGATCTCTTCTAATCGCCGGATCTCGTCACGTGAAACAGGACGCATGGGAACCGGTCAGGTTGTTGTGGATTCGTTTTGATTGACCGATCGGTTGAATAACGCCCTGGGACCATTCTTTTTTTCCGGCTCCGGTTCCGCCGATTGATTGCCAAGAAAAACAATTAATTTCTGAAGACCTTGCCTGAGGATATCCACATTACGTGACCATTCCCCCAACTCACGAATGGCCGCCGCATTACGGCGATCCACTCGACTCCGGTAACGCCGATGCTCGTCCTCCAATTTGGCAACACGTATTTCCTGCTCGGTAAGCTTTGCGTCATACTCACCGCGTATCGTCTCACGCTCTTTGGAAAGAATGGCATGTTCTTGACGAATATTCTCCGTTTCCTGGACTTTCGTAATAAGCTCCGTGACTTTCCGTTCCAACTCAGAAAGCGCCATATCCCGAGCCTTAAGAATTTCCTCTTTTTCAATCAGACTGCGGTCTAACATCTTAATCTTTGCCGTCAAATCCATCTCACGGCTTTGAAGTCCTGCGATTTGGATCCTCACATCCTCCTGAACTTTTTCTTTCTCTGATAAACGCGTTTCCAGATCAGAAATTGTTGCATTCAATTCCTTTTCGCGGTTCTGAAAATGTAAAACCTGCGCTTGTGCCTCCTCCTGAGTTTTTTCCTTCTTCGCCAAACGCATTTCCAAATCAGAAGTCTTCGCTATCAATTCTTTTTCCCGATCCTGCCATACCGAAAGCTGACCCGTTGCTTCTTGCAACGCGTTTTCCTTTTCAGCGATCTTCGATTCCAAATCGGAGGTTTTTGCAGCCATCCCCTTTTCACGAAATTGATATTCCGCCAGCTCTTTCTGAACCGCTTCCAACGATTTTTCAGTTTCTTGTAAGACACTTGCCAACGCATCCGCTCTGACTGTCATCTCTTTTTCACGGTTTATCAAATCAGACTGAGCTGTTTCCAGAGAACGTTGTTTGTCAGTAAAATCCGCATCCGAAGCTTTTGCCTTCATCGCCAATTCCTGAACTCGCGCCTGAAGCGCTGCGATCTCCTCCTCCCGCTCAGCCAAGTCCCTTTCAAGCATCTTAATCCTGGATTCGGCCTCTTCGTCTTGTCTTCCCGTTTGTGAGCACGCTTCCTTTGAATCAGCCTTCTGAAAATCTCGCATCCTGTTCTCCAAACGCTCCATTTGGCTCCGAAGGACGTCACACGTATCCTGCAAAGTTTGCTTGTTTTGTATTTCGCGGGCAAGTTCGTCCCTCAGCTTGGAAACTTCCTCACTTCCCTGTTTTTCCGATGGTCCTCTAAATCTATCCTGAAGTTCGCTTTTGAATTTTTCTTTCTCCTCAGAGGGCTGTTTGTTCATTGCTGCCTTCTCGTCTTGCATTCTTTGAAGACGATCCGAAAGCTCTCTCGCTCGCTTGTCCCAATCAGATTCAACGACAGGAACGTCTTCTTTAGCGGCGCTTTCTGCATCCGGGGATTTCACCTCCGGCAACGCGGGGTTCACTTCCATTTCAGGCGCAGGCACAGGAACCGTTTCAGAAATTTTTAGCAGATCCGGTTCGCTGACAACGGGGACAGAATCTGACGCCACCGACTGTTCTTTGGACAGCATATTCTCTGAATCATCTTTTAAAAAAATAGCAAGATCCGGAACTTCCGGCCACACAATTTGAAAACAATTTTTTTTGATCATGTCATGATTAGTCGTTTCGACAACAACTCCGAGTTTTTGAAAAAAATTCTTGATCCGGGCGGCCATGCCGAAAGAGAGATTGTCCAAAAGAATAAGCGGCATATTCAAGAGAGCCTGCTCGGCATCTTTTTTCTCAAGATCAAAAATTTCAACCATACGTTTCACAACTTCTTTTTTTTGCTTCGGTGAAACAGATTGCAAAATGACGCTCCAATCCTCCGAAACGCCTCCGATCCTACTTTCATGCATCGCCATGGTCAGTACCCTTCCTTTTGAATTTATATTTAAGTATTTAAGGCCGCGCGAAATAGCGGTATTATACCCCGCCCAGAAAATAATTCTAGTACCGCGTCAACATCGATTTTACCGGCGCTTGCTAAGCCAGAACCGATCCTGCCGGAGGGGAAGCCCGACGGCGATAGCGGATGGATTCTCGGGACGGCATTGTGACTTATGGATGCAGCCTTTAAACAATATTCGCAAGACCTTTCGATTAAAATTCAAAGGATATCTCATGATTCAGCTGAAATCTTTCAAATTGCAAACACCGATTTATCAATCACCAATGGCCGGTTGCACCAACATACCCTTCCGGCTCATCGCACGAGCATTAGGCCTGGAACTCGCTTTCACAGAAATGATCTCTTCCGAAGCGCTTGTCCGAGAAAATAACAAGACGCGACAACTTCTTAAAAAAATTCGCGGAGACCACCCTTTGGGGGCACAACTTGTCGGGCATGATCCGGATTCCATGGGAAGAGCCGCCGCTTTAGTGGAAGCTATGGGAATCGATATTCTCGATCTCAATTTCGGATGTCCTGTCCGTAAAATCACAAGTTCCGGCGCCGGTTCCGCACTTTTACAAAAACCTGATCTCGCCAAAAAAATCTTTCAGAGCGTCATGCGGCACGTCAAAAAAATTCCCGTTACGGTCAAGATGCGCACAGGATTCACAGACGCTTCCGGCGCTGAAGCTCTCAGGATTGCCAAAATCGCTGAAGCTTGCGGTCTTGCCGCGGTCACCGTACACGGCCGCACTCGCGCCCAGGGTTACACCGGCAAAGCCGACTGGAAAGTCATCGGGCTCATTAAACGAGCCTTAAAAATCCCCGTCTTCGGCAACGGCGATATTTTTTCCCCTGAGGATGCCCAACGCATGGTGGAACTCACGGGCTGTGATGCCATTGCCATCGGCCGTGGAGCTCTGGGGAATCCTTGGCTCTACCAACAAATTTGTGACGTTTTAGAAGGCAAAAAATATGCGCTCCCTACTTTCGAAGAGAAAAAGGAAGTTGTTCTCAGACATGTTCAATTGGAGACTCAATACGAAGGAGAAAAAAACGGAGTGCTTCAATCACGGAAAATCGTCAGCTGGTACTTCAAGGGGTGTCCTCATGTTGCGCAGTTCCGCAGTCAACTCAACCGAGTCACAACAAAAAAAGAATTGCTGAAACTCATCAGGCATTTTAACGAGGAAAAATCCGACGAAAAATGCTCTTGAAAAATCTCCGGCTCACTGCGATTGAAACAGGAAAACGTGACTACCAGTGGCGCTGCACCCAATCCGAAGAACGATCAGAAGAAGAACGATAAGCGATCGAATAGATAATTTTTTTAAGTGTCCGATGCAATATTTTGACCAGCAAGGAATCAGGCCTGAAATCCGCCGGAGCAAAGTGTTGGGCGCGTTTTTCTGCCACCATCGTTTTCACCTTTCGCGGAACGCGCCGGCACGGGTCATAAACCGCAATCGCATTACCACCGGCCTTGTCAATGACCGTCATGGACGGGACATCCGTAATCCCGTCTCCGATATAGATCATATTGCGAAACGGCACACGACGTTCTTCTTCCGGCATGTGCTGGTTAATACTCTCGCTCAGTGCCAGCTTGCCTTTATTGATACGGAAAAGAAATTGCGTCTTATTGGTATCATTAATAACAAGCTTCGGAAAAACGGGCTTGCCATGATCATAGTCATATTCACAAGCATAAATTTTTTTGAAATATTTCCGGATGCTTATGCCGTCCAGGATCTCCTTGAGCCCGCTTGAAATGATGTAGTGCTCCAGCATAATACCGCATTCTGCGACCTCGGGGACACTTCGCATAAATCGCTCAAGCTGTTCGAAATACCCTTCCGCAACACCCGGATAGTAAGGAACCTGACCACAAAGTTTTTGAAGCATCGGCTTCGTGAGCGGTCTCTTTTTGAACGCCGGATCCGTTATCAGCAGCTTCAGATAAGCAAGCGTTTGTTCATATCCTTTTTCATGGACTAGTTTCTGGGATTTAGCCCAAAAAATTTTTTTATCGATACCATAATATTTGAATATCGTTTCCTCCTGCATATTGCCAGGCGAAAGCGTTCCGTCGAAATCATAGACAAGCGCAATAATATTCTGCTTTGTTTTTTTACTCATCACTAGCACCAAGGCCCTGAAAACTCGGATTTAAAATATCCCCATTGCTTCATGTTGCTTTTCTGTTCTCGCAATTTGAATTTTCATTTCAAGAGAACGCCCCCTGTTCAGTAAAAGTCTTCTGAGGCCGTCTCAAAAAAACATTTTATAATCCGATCCGCGATCACTTAAAATATTTCTCTCGATAATACTTCAGCTCTGCAATGGACTCCCGAATATCCGAAAAAGCGCGGTGTTCTTTACTTTTTTCCGGCATTTTATCTTTGGGGTACCACCGCATGACCATCGCCTTGAAAGAACTCACATCGACATGACGATAGTGAAGATAGCCATCGATCCCAGGCATATACTTTGCTAAAAACCGGCGATCGTGATGCACGGAATTCCCGCACAAAGGCGCTTTTTTAGGTTTGCAATACTCTTCAATAATGTTCAAGGTCAACTGCTCCGCTTTTTTGGCAGTCATCGTGGATTCCTTGACGGCCTTCAGCAACCCGGAACTCGTATGATGCTTCAGGTTCCATTCATCCATATTTTTTAAAAAACTTTCCGGTTGATGGATCACAAGATCAGGCCCTTCCGCAAGAATGTCAAGGTTTCCATTCGTAATAATCGCCGCGATTTCAATAATACGGTCTTTATTCGGGTCCAGCCCCGTCATTTCCATATCAATCCAAACCATATTATTTCGATGGATCTTCTGAACCATAATCCCCTTTCTTAGGCCCTCAGGCGTGCATACCGTCATTTTGTTGATAGATAAAATCATTAAATCGGTCTTCAAATACTGTTTTAAAAGCATCACTGACTTCCATCATAAAACACAATCCCTGGCTCACCGATTTCTCATCCTCATTTTCAGGCCCGCCCAGAGTTGTCAGTTTCAGCTTATGAAACAGATGGACCATGATTCCCAAGATGGGCGAATTTTCCTTATCCGCATTCGCGGCATAGAGGCTTTCACTAAAGCGCGAGGCACTTCCAAGCGAACGAGGGCCTTCAAAAAGATTCATCACTTCTTTAAAATAAATATTTCTTGTTTCCTTATCGGCGATGTTGTGAATCTCACAGCAATTGGTCCAAAAAAAACAGCCCAGGGCTAATTTGACCGGCACATATTCGGCGCCAAAATCCTGGCACGTCATGTTCTTAAGCTTCGCATCGCGTCGGGCAAGTTCCTGATAAACCAGATCATGTCCGGTTGCATCAAGAGCTAGAGCCATCAGTCCTTGAGCACATTTTTTAAATGCTGGGATCGTTTTCTTATTCATAAATTTAATCCTTCGAATCAGGAAAGATTGTATCCTATCAAGGCAGAAGCAGACTTGCAACAACCGAAATGGTTATCAACCGCTACGATCTTTTTTTGAGCCGACCGGTAAGCATCCGTGACTGTTTACAACATACTTTGTTAATTCCATGAGGATTTTGCCGTTTTTATGCTATAAAGGATCATTATGGGAAAACGCCGTTTTTTTAATTTTAAGCTTACAAAGAAACAAAAAAGAAAACTTTTTTCATTTTTAGTTTTTTGCCTGATTTTTACTGGCATTTTTTTACTTTACAAGCATCACGCCAAATTCTGGCTCCATCGGATCGCACCCGAGAGCGTCAAACCCAAGATCACTTTTGTAATCGATGATATCGGCGCCCATAATAAGCTCAAATCGGAGCTTGCCGTTCTCAAAAATAAAGTCACCTATGCGATCCTGCCGCTGCTTCCTTACTCAAAATATTTCGGCAATCTTAGCGAAACGACGCATGCCGAGGTCATTTTGCATCTTCCGCTCGATACGATTCAGGACAAAATTCCGGGACCCGGCTTAATCGTGAATACCATGCCCGACGAACATATCCGGGATCTCCTTGCCAGAAACCTGGACTCTGTTCCCCATCATGTCGGCGCCAACAATCATTTCGGCTCCAGCGGCACCGCCGATCGGCGAGTCATGACCATTATTTTGACGGAATTTAAAAAGCGGAATCTTTTTTTTCTGGACAGCTACACAACTCCCTCGTCCGTAGTCCGTGAAATCGCGCACAAAGTAGGCGCCAAAGTCCTGACACGCGGGGATATGAAACGGGGGGTCTTCCTGGATAATGTGGACGCTAAAACACCCATTCTCCAGCAACTTCAGACCGCTAAAAAAATCGCTCGCGAAAAAGGCGATGTCATCGTCATCGGTCATTACCGGAAAAACACTCTTGAAATCTTAGCACAGGAAATCCCGCGTCTGGAACAAGAAGGTTTCGAAATCATTTCCCTGAGGGACCTTCTAAAAATTCGGAAGGATTAGACTTTTTCCCCGCGAAAAGTTTCGTGCCGCAAATCTGTAAGGCGCACTTTCACGAAAGAACCGAGGTCGGCTTCTTTTGATTCAAAATAAACTCTTTTGTCCTGATCCGTGCGGCCGATCCTTTCTTTGGGATTTTCCGGGTTGAGGGATTCGACAAAAACAGAAAACGTCTTTCCCAGCAACATCTCATTTTTTTCTCTCATCACCTGCCGCTGGACTTTCAAAAGCTCGTTATTTCGATGCGCCTTGATCGTTTGCGATACGTCATCCGGAAGATTCGAGGCGGGGGTACCGGGACGCACCGAATATTTATAAATGAAGGCCCCATCGAATCGGATCTCCTCGAGCGCCCGTTTCGTAGCCTGATAGTCCTCGTCGGATTCCCCTGAAAACCCAACGATGATATCCGTCGTGATAGAAATATCCGGCACCAACTCTCTCAAACGTTCAATGCGTGTTTTATATTCTCCGTAAGTGTGAAGTCGTTTCATCCTTTTCAAGATCTTGTCGGAGCCGGACTGAAGCGGCAAGTGAAGTCTCCGGCCGATCTTGGGATTGCGCGCGATCGATTGAAAAAGCTCTTCCGTTGCATCCTGAGGATGAGATGTCGTGAACGAGAGCCGTTCCAGCCCGTCAATCTCGCAAAGCTGACCCAATAATTGCGGAAAAGAAACATGCCCGCCGTCATAACTGTTCACATTCTGTCCAAGCAGCGTGATCCATTTCACCCCGTCCTCCACAAGACGCTTGGCCTCCGAGCAAACATCACGCGCCGACATGGACACCTCGTGACCTCGGGTTTTGGGGACAATACAGAAAGTACAAACCTTATCGCAACCCGTCATGATAGGAAGCCATGCGTGAAAACCGCTTTCGCGTTTCGTGAACTCGCTGTATTCGATGGAGACGCCATCCTGTTTGATCCTGGAAACCTGCTGACGCTTTTCCTGGATCTGGCGGATCAGTTGCGGGAGTTCCTTGATATTGCGGGTCCCGATCATCAGATCAAGCTGGGGAAAACGTTTAAAAAGCTTTTCTCGGTGCTCTTCAACCATACAACCCATGAGTCCGATAATGAGGTCTGGATTTTTTTTCTTTTCAATCCCGAGCATCCCCAATCGACCCCAAACACGGTTTTCCGCATGGTCTCTCACAGAGCATGTATTCATAAGGACTATGTCGGCCTTCCCGGAATTATTTTTCTCCAGGTTCTCTTCTTCTCCAGAATTATCTCCTTCAAAAAAAACCTGATAGCCCGCTTTTTCGAGCAGGCCGGCAGCAACTTGACTGTCATAAACATTCATCTGGCAGCCGAAGGTACGAATCAAAACATTCTTTGACACTGTTTATTCTCCTTTGACAAAGCGCTAGGTGTCTTTTAGAGCATTAAAGAATCGCCTCTGAAACTTTTAGGTCATGACTTAGAGAGAAATATAAAACAGCTGGAGTGAACCGCCTTTTGAATTTACAAAACCACGCGGCCTAACGAGATTTTTTATACGACCCGGTCCTTGCCTTCATATTTGGCTCGATACAAAGCTGCATCGGCTTTTCGGACCAGTTCCTCCCAGGAATCACAGTCCAATGGAAATTCGGAAACCCCGATGGATACGGTCAGCCTGCCCTGAGGTTGTTCTTCTTTATGGGCAAAGGGGAAATTCCGCACATCATTCAATATTCTCTTCGCCCTGACATAGGCCCCTGCCTTAGGTGTTTCGGGAAGAATAATCACAAACTCCTCGCCGCCATATCTGGCCACCATATCATTGCTCTTCGCTGCCTGGGCGGGATTTGCAAGACGCGTCGACCGTGATGTTTTGGAAAACAGATCTGCCAATTGTTTCAAAAGGATATTTCCTTCTTCATGTCCGTTCTTGTCATTGTAGTGCTTGAAGTTATCAATATCGATAAAAAGCAGGGACACCTGATAATTGTATTTCCTGGCCCTGCCGATTTCATCAATCAAAGTCTCTTCAAAAAAGCGGTAATTATATAACCCGGTCAGGCTGTCTTTAACCACCAGCGATTCAAGCTTCTTTGTTTCAAAGTAAAGAGTCCGGACCCGTTCCTCTCCCGATTGATCAAGCACCCCTCTGATAAAACTCAGCTCACTGCTTAAATCAACGATTGTTTTTTCTACCGCCTGCATATGAAAGCGAATCAGATCCCGGATCGAAAGGATCCCGAGTAAAACGTCATTTTCCACAATCGGCAAGTGACGGATGGCGCGCGCTCTCATCAGACTATAGACTTGTTCACAACTGGCTTTGGTCGTCACTGTCAATAATTCCGAGGTCATAACCTCTTTGACCAAAGTTTTCGAGACATCCCGTCCCTCGGCCCCCACTCGATTTACCAAATCCCGCTCCGTGAAAACCCCCAAAGGTTTCTTCTTATCCGCGATGACCACACAACCAATATTATGTTTTTTCATGATGAGACACGCATCGTATACCGTCTGATCCGGGCTAATGGTTTTAACGTCTTTGATCATCCACTGTGACACAAGATTCATGATGCTTGCTCCTCCAAAAAATCCTAACTATTGCATGTCATTAAGCACTACTACCGCTCTTCGGCAGGACAGGTTAAATCGCTTACAAGCACTTGGGATATACCATAATCCTTATCCCTTGCCAAGCTTTTCCCACAAAACTAAGCCACTTCTTTTATTGCAAATTTTGTTCGAGAAATAAAACAACTTGTTTATGTATACGGCCATTCCCAACTTTAATTAATCATATTTTATCCGCGACAGCATAACACAGGATTGTTTAATTCTACAGGTATTGGCGGCAGTTTTTGATCACTCACGAATTTGAAAGGATGCAAAAAGAGATTGAAGAGTCGAACGGAGTCCGGCAGAAATGATGGGCGTTTGGGCATAGCTTTCACGAAGTTCTTTGTCATGGCAATGTTCACCGCGAAATGATTGAAGCGTGAAGTTCTTGCAGCCCATTCCTGCCAATTCGCGTGCCATCTCAAGAATTTCCATTTCGGTAAGAAGGTCTGGATGAATGGTCGTCCGAAATTCATAAGGCTTGTTGCTCGCAAGCACCAGGGAGGCACTCTGACGCGCCGCATCACCGCTTGCTGGAATTCGGGTCACTTTCTCATACAAGCTGAATGGAACCTTGATATCCATCCCGACCCAATCACAAAGAGGAAGGACTCCCGACAACCGGTCAGGGAAAATACCTCCCGTATGAAGTCCTATTTCGTATCCCATGTCCTTAACAGCTTTGATCCAGGCAGAAAGCTGCAAATGGACGGTGGGTTCTCCTCCCGAAAAGACAATGCCGTCGAGATGTCCCTTGCGCGAGGTAAGGTAGTGTCTGATTTTTTCAACAGGAATATGCGTTCCGTAAGGCGGGAGCGGCCAGAATTCCGAGTTGTAACAATAACGGCAACGCCAAGCACAACCCTGAAGATAGAAAACCCCGGCCAGACGGCCGGGGAAATCTATGGTTGTAAAGGGCGTAATACCCGCAACACAAATATCGTCAAGATTACATGCACCGTTTCTCATTTGTCTTTATAGGTGAACGGTGCAAGCACTGCGAACCCTAAAAATTAATAGCAACGCAGTGCTAGGCGCATTCACACCCGGCTTCTTTGGGCTCGGCAAAATATTTACGTTCATCGAATTCGCCCTTTTTCCCCACATTAAAACCGGAAACAGGCCTGTGATACCCCATCACACGTGTCCATACCTCACAACGCGTTCTTTCTTCATCTTTTAAAATGGCGCTCTCTTTATTCATTTTTTCTCCTTATTTCTGAATCTCCTGCACCTGCGTCTCACCCGCAGTGATGTTTGAACTATGATGCTCATAAAGCAATTTTGCCTGAATCAATTCCTGATCGCACTTGGGACAAAATTCGTGTTCTCCGGGAAGATAACTATGCTTCGGACAAATCGAAAAAGTCGGTGTGACCGTCACGTAAGGGATCCGATACCCCTCCAAAGCCCTTTTGACAAGCTTCTTGCAGGCCTCCGAACTTGAAATACGCTCCCCCATGTAAAGATGCAGCACGGTGCCACCGGTATAGCGGCGCTGAAGCGACTCTTGCCGCTCCAAGGCTTCAAACGGATCATCCGTGAAAGCCACGGGAAGTTGCGATGAGTTCGTGTAATAAGGCCTTTCATCCGTTCCCGCATGCAAGATATCGGGAAAACGCTTGATGTCTTCCTTGGCAAACCGGTAGGTCGCTCCTTCAGCAGGTGTCGCTTCGAGGTTATACAAGTGCCCCGTTTCTTCCTGGAAGGAAGTAATCCGTTCTCGGATAAAATCCAGCAGTTTCACCGCGAATTCAAAACCAGCAGGGGTGGTCACATTTTCTTTACCGCTTGTGAAATTCCGGATGCATTCATTGATCCCATTCACACCGATCGTGGAAAAATGATTCCGCAACGTTCCCAGATAACGCTTTGTATACGGGAAAAGTCCTGCGTCCATATGGCGTTGAATGATCTTGCGCTTAATTTCAAGACTTGTCTTAGCGACCTGCAGGAGGGCATCGACCCGCTTTAAAAAGGCGCTTTCATCTCCCTTGGCGAGGTACCCGATGCGTGCACAATTGATCGTCACCACTCCCAAGGAGCCCGTCTGCTCCGCGGAACCAAAAAGACCGTTCCCGCGCTTTAAAAGTTCCCGAAGATCCAGTTGCAAACGGCAGCACATGGAACGAATCTGGTTTGGCTTGAGATCTGAATTGAGAAAATTTTGAAAATACGGAAGACCATACTTCGCCGTCATCTCAAAGAGAGGATCACAATTCGGATGGTCCCAATCGAAGTCCGGCGTGATGTTATAGGTCGGGATCGGGAAAGTAAACACGCGCCCCTTAGCATCCCCTCGCATCATCACCTCGATATAGGCTTTATTGATCATGGCCATTTCTTCTTGAAGCTCACCGTAGGTAAACTCCATCTCTTTACCACCCACGATCGGATGTTCGCTTCGCAAATCTTCAGGACAAACCCAGTCAAAAGTCACATTCGTAAAAGGAGTTTGCGTTCCCCACCGCGAAGGCACATTGAGGTTGTAAATAAATTCCTGTATGGATTGTTTCACGTCCTCGTAAGGAAGATTATCAATGCGAATATAAGGCGCAAGATAGGTGTCAAAGGAAGAAAACGCCTGGGCGCCTGCCCACTCATTTTGCAGGGTCCCGAGAAAATTTACCATTTGTCCGACGGCGGAAGAGAGATGTTTCGGAGGAGCGGATTCGATCTTATCGGGAACACCGTTGAACCCTTCGCGAAGAAGTGTCTTAAGAGACCACCCGGCACAATATCCGGAAAGCATATCAAGGTCATGAATATGAATGTCCCCATGACGATGGGCATTACTTACTTCTTCCGGATACACGTGCGAGAGCCAATAGTTTGCAATCACCTTCCCGGAAATATTGAGAATCATCCCGCCTAACGAGTAACCCTGATTCGCGTTCGCGTTCACGCGCCAATCCAGCTTATAGAGATATTCGTTCACCGAAGATGTCACATCGACAACTGTCTTTTGATCTTTCCGCAATTTCTTGTGCTGCTCGCGGTAAACAATGTAAGCGCGCGCTGTCTTGAGATGATTCGAGGAGATAAGGACTTGCTCAACAATATCTTGGATTTTTTCGATATCGAGAAATCCGGAAGCATAACGGTTATCAATAACTTTTATAACTTCTAATGTTAGCAGGTGAGCCTCGGCCCCATCATATTCCCCAGTCGCCTGCCCCGCTTTAAGAATCGCGTTATAAATCTTGGCTCCATCAAAAGAAACGATTGAGCCGTCACGCTTGCGGATGCTGGTGATCTTTTTGGAAAGGAATTGTTCGGCCATGCATACTCCCCTTTCTGTGATTAACCTATCGGCAAATTCGCCAGATATTGTAGTTTTATTTTAATGCTTACACCATATCTAGTATTCAATGCGGTCAAAGAGCAATTCTTTTAAAACTGGATTTTTAATTTAAAGATTTGTTTGGAATGTTTTGATGCGGTGCTTTTAAAAAAAGTCTGTCGTTGAAAAAAATAAATTAAAAATGGCACCGAATTATTGCATTTCCAAAACCGCGTGAAATAATATTCCTCAAAAACAAAAGTTGCAACAAGAATTTTTAACTTTTTTTCGAAAAAAATTTTGACGGGGAGAGAAAAATATTTATTTGAAAAAAGTTCTTGATTAATACTTGGTTTCAGCTTTTTTGCGGATCATCTCCACAAGCACTCCAGCAATTTCATCCATCGAAACACGATCCGTATTCCAAATGGCGTCATAAAGCAATGGATCATGAATATCTTTAGAAAAAAATGTTTTCACAAGTTCGGCTTTCGCTTTATCTTTTTCCGCAATCGCTTGGCGCGCTTCTTTCTCACTGATCTGCAAGGCCTGCATCATCCTTTTGATGCGCGAGTCAAGAGAAGCAACGAGCCTGATATGAATCCCTAAAGGAAGATCGTGCGTCAGAAGAGCCGAACCGCGGCCAACAAAGACTACTTTGCCATAAATAGCAAAGGCGCGCATCATGTGGAACATTTTTTTGATGACAACATCCTGAGAAGACACGCCAAAAACAAGCTGCCCGATGAAATCTTCCGCGTGAGAATGATATTCCGTTTTCAAGAGCGATTCGACAGATGATTTTAATGCCGGATCCTGTGCAACAATATGGCAAATTTCCTGATTGCAAAGCTGCCAGCCGCAAAAGAGAGGCTCTTGATTCAGCTTTTGGATTTTTTCGTAAAGAATTTTAGCAAGAGATTGGCCTCCCGCGCCGGCAAGGCGGGAAATGGTTATAAAGGGGAAATTTCTTTTTTTTGAATTTACTTGCGAAGGTTCGTGCTCGTAGTAAAGAAGACTATCAACAAAAGATTTCAGCTTCTGGATTTCACTCATGGGCTACACCTCGCATATGGGATAACCAACAGCCCAAGATCAGCTTACTTCAAAATAATTCGAGCGTCAATGACGCCGGCACCTTTCCCCTCTCCATAAACCATAAGAGGATTGATGTCAATCTCATCAATTTCGGGATGGTCGCAAGAAAGCTGGGATAAGCGTTTCAAACACTCCGCCATTGCTTCAATGTCTGCAGGCGGTTCTCCGCGCACACCTTGAAGCAACTTATACGCGCGGATGCTTTTAATCATATCGTAAGCACTCAATTCGCGGATCGGGGCCACGCGGAAGGTAACATCCTTGAGCGCTTCGACATAAATGCCACCCAACCCGAACATCAGAACCGGACCGAAGTGAGGATCTCTTTTCATCCCCAAGATCACTTCCCGACCTTTCGGCGCCATACGCTGCATGAACACCCCGTCAATCTTGGCTTTTAGTTTCTCTCCGACAGCCATAATGTCCCGGAAAGAATTCTGGACATCTTCGGCAGAATTCAGATTCAGACGCACGCCTCCGACATCCACCTTATGAACGATTTGCTGGGAAACAACTTTCATGACTACTGGAAAACCAATCTTAACGGCCTGTTCCCAGGCATCTTCCGCAGTCCTGACAAATGCCCAAGGAATAACCGGAAAATCATAGGCACTGAAAATATCCATGGATAGATTGATCGGTAGGAATTTTTGCTGACTCTTGAGTGCCTTATCAATCACAGCATCAGCGGCCTGCCGGTTCACTTTATAGCGTTTCACGCCCGTACGAGAGCGATGAAGCCACTCTTGATATTTATTCATGGAAGCCAGCGCACGGGCCGCTTCTTCAGGAAATACATAATGAGGGATTTGATGTTCTTTCAGCACGCTCACACCCGCCTCGACATCCGCATGCCCCATAAAACATGTCACAATGGTTTTGTCGGATTCTTTGTCCACTTCAACGATCACCTTTGCCGTGGCTTCCGCTTCGGTCATCGCCTGCGGCGTCAGCAGTACCAGCACACCGTCCACATTCGGATCGGCAATGACAACACGCAACGCATGTTCATACCGGTCATGCTGCGCGTCTCCAATCACATCTATCGGATTAGAAAAATTCGACGTAGGGGGAAGTTTTTCTTTCAATTTTATAACGGTTGCAGGGCTCATCTCAGCCATTTGAAGTCCGAATTTTACACAGGCATCCGTTGCCATGATCCCGGGACCGCCGGCATTGGTCACGATTGCCACGCGGTTGCCTTTCATCAATGGCTGGTTCGCAAAAACAATTGCAAGTCCGAACATCTCTTCCGCCGAGTCCATGCGCATCACACCCGACTGCATAAATACCGCATCATAAACCTCATCCGAACCCATCAGGGATCCCGTATGGGAACTTGCCGCCTTGGCACCCTGGGCTGTCCGGCCGGATTTAATGACAAGAATGGGTTTTGTCTTCACAATATCGCCTGTGATTTCGCGTGCTACTTCGATAAAACCGGATCCATTGACGACATCTTCAAGGTACATCATGATGACGTCTGTGTTCGGATCGTCTTTCAGGTATTGAAGAATCTCCAGCTCAGTCACATCGACTTTATTTCCAAGGCTGATGAATTTAGAAAAACCGATGTTCTCACCCCGGGCATAATCCAGCATCGCTGTTCCCAAAGCACCGCTCTGAGACACAAACGCGATGTTGCCTGGCTTGGGAATCGTTCCTGCAAAACTGGCATTCATGGAAAGCTTGGGATCGTTATTGATAAGTCCTAAACAGTTGGGCCCCAAAACGGAAATGCCGTAGTCATCGGCAATCTTTTTGACTTCCTTTTCAAGCCGGATGCCTTCTCCTCCGATTTCACGAAACCCCGCTGAAATGATAATGGCGGCCTTGGCCCCTTTTTTCGCGCAGGCTTCAAGTTCCGGCGGTACCGCAGCCCCGGGAATGATGAAAATGGCCTGATCGATAGCTTCAGGAATTTCCGCAACGGTCGGGATGCACTTCACTCCAAGAATTTCATCCGCCTTGGGATTGACCGGATAAATCCTTCCTTTATACCCGGTTTGAAGAAGGTTTTTGAGAATGGCATAACCGACAGCCTCCGTACGGCGCGAAGCACCCACCACGGCAATCACTTGCGGCTCAAAAAGAGCCTTCAGATCTTTTTTTTTGGACGTCATCACAACATCGGCGCTCATTATTCCATCCTCCCCTTATGCGGTCGCTGGTTTCGGAGCTTCAGATTGCACTTTCCCGCCGGAAGCGAGATATTCATAGAGTTTCCACCTATAATCAACGTCCATCTGAGCAAGTTGATGAAGCCTTTTTGATTCCTCCGGATTGATCTTCGCAAGCATCTTGAAGCGATTCTCCATCATCAGGAATTGCTCCACAGGGATAGAGGGCTTGCGAGAATCCAACGTCAGAGGATTTTCACCCTTCTCAATCTTTTGCGGGTCGAAGCGATAGAGAAGCCACTGCCCTGAAGCCACAGCAACCTTCTGTTCTTGCATCCCTTTTGTCATGTTGATGCCATGAGCAATGCAATGGCTGTAAGCCAGAATCAGGGACGGCCCATCATAGGCCTCGGCTTCAAGAATCGCCTTAAGGGCCTGTTGATCATTCGCCCCAAGAGCGATCGACGCGACATACACATTCCCGTAGGTCATGGCAATTAGCCCGAGATCTTTTTTCCCGAGTAATTTTCCGCCCATGGCGAATTTCGCGATCGCGGAACGCGGGGTGGACTTTGACATTTGCCCGCCCGTATTGGAATAAACCTCGGTATCAAGCACCAGGATATTGACATTCTTGCCTGATGCGATCACATGATCCAAACCGCCGAAACCGATATCGTAGGCCCATCCGTCCCCGCCCATAATCCAAACGCTCTTTTTCACCAGCGTGTCCGCCAGGCTCAAAAGTTGCACAGCCTCAGGATTTTCATTAAGGCTCGCGATCTTTTTCTTGAGCGCAGCAACCCGCTCGCGCTGATCATGGATTTCCGCCTCGGTTTTCTGCGTCGCATTGATCAGAGACTGCACCAGATCGTTTCCGATCCTGTCCTGAAGTTTCACGAGAAGCTCGGTCGCATATTCCTTTTGCTTATCGATTGCCAACCGAAACCCGAACCCAAACTCCGCGTTATCTTCAAAAAGAGAATTCGACCATGCCGGACCTCGGCCGTTGGCATCTTTGGCCCAAGGCGTGGTCGGCATATTGCCGCCATAAATCGACGAACAACCTGTGGCGTTCGCAATGACCGCACGATCGCCGTAAAGCTGCGAAACCAGTTTGACATAGGGCGTTTCCCCGCAACCGCCACACGCTCCCGAAAATTCAAAAAGCGGACGCATGGCCTGCTGCTGGTTGATCATCCCGACCTTAAGCTTCTTGCGGTCATATTCAGGAATCGCCAAAAAATGATCCCATTTCGGCTTTTCGGATTCACGCAGAGGGATCTGCGGGTGCATATTGATCGCTTTTTTGTTGGGATCCGTCTTGCTCTTGGCAGGACAGGTTTCCACGCAAGCCCCGCAGCCCGTGCAATCTTCCGGAGCAACCTGAATCGTGAATTTCTGCCCTTTGAAATCCGGCATCTTGGCATCGGCCGACTTGAACCCAGCCGGAGCACCTTCGAGATGCTTGGGGTCATAAACCTTCATGCGGATCACCGCGTGAGGACAAACAATATTGCACTTGCCGCACTGGATACAAATCTCGGGTTCCCAAACGGGAATCTCCAACGCAATATTACGTTTTTCATATTGGGTCGTCGCTGTCGGAAAAGTTCCGTCCACCGGAAACGCACTGACCGGCAGATCATCTCCTCGGCCTTCGATAATCGTCCCTATCACATCCTTGACAAATGCAGGCGCATTATCCGTTACCGGCGCAAGCATTTTAACCTTGCTATCGGCCACCGCCGGAACTTTCACTTCCTGCAAATGCGCCAGCGTCATATCCACGGCCATGAGGTTTTGTTTGACAACCTCTTCACCCTTCTTCCCATAGGTCTTCTGGATCGATTTTTTAATCTCGCTAATCGCTTGCTCACGCGGTAAAACACCCGAGATGGCGAAAAAACATACCTGCATGATGGTATTGATCCTCATCCCCATCCCACTGTCCGCCGCCACTTTGTAGGCGTCGATCACGTAGAATTTGAGCTTCTTCGCGATGATCTGCTGCTGGACTTCGATCGGGATATTACTCCAAACATCTTTGACATCCCAGGGCACGTTCAGCAAGAAGGTTCCGCCCGGCATCGCATTCCTCAGCATGTCATATTTCTCAAGAAAAACCGTCTGGTGACAGGCCACAAAATGCGCCTGGCTGATTAAATAAGGGGAACGGATCGGTTCCGGCCCGAACCGTAGATGCGACACGGTGATCGCGCCGGATTTTTTGGAATCGTAGACAAAGTATCCCTGCGCATAGTTCTCTGTGTTCTCACCGATGATCTTGATGGAATTCTTGTTGGCACCGACCGTCCCATCCGCACCGAGCCCGTAGAAAAGAGAGCGGACGACTTTTTCGGATTCGATCGAATACGCCGGATCATAGGAAATGCTGGTCTGGGTTACATCATCATTGATCCCGATGGTAAAACCGTTTTTGCTTTTTCCGGACGCAAAGAAATCAAAGATCCCTTTGACCATGGCCGGTGTGAATTCTTTGGAGGAAAGCCCGTAGCGGCCTCCGTAAACTTTGGGCGTTTGTTTGAATTTCGACCAGCCGTTCTGTTCCGCTTCCTGGAGCGCGCTTACCACATCCTGATAAAGAGGTTCACCGATGGCTCCGGGTTCTTTCGTGCGATCGAGAACAATCAGATTTTTGGTGGTTTGAGGGATAAGACTCACAAATCGCTTTACATCAAAGGGACGGTAAAGCGCCACTTTGAGACAACCGACCTTCGCACCTTTTGCCTGAAGCGCTTTGATCGTCTCTTCGACAACCTCCACACCTGAGGCCATGATCACGATGACCTGTTCCGCGTCTTTAGGACCGGAATATTCGAAAAGCTGATAACGTCGCCCCGTCAATTCGGCGAATTTGTCCATGGTTTGCTGGACAATATCCGGGCATGCCGCATAAAACTTATTAACCGTTTCTCGCACCTGAAAATAGACGTCCGGATTCTGGGCCGTCCCGCGAAGCACGGGATTGTCCGGTGTAAGCGCACGATTCCGGTGCTCCATCACTCTTGCCATATTGATCATGCTGCGAATCTGGTCTTCCGAAAGTGTGCTGATCTTCTGAACTTCGTGGGACGTGCGGAAGCCATCAAAAAAATGAAGGAATGGAATACGGGATTCCAACGTGGCCGCATGCGCAATCATGGCAAAATCCATCGCTTCCTGAACCGAACTGGAAGCAAGCATGGCATAACCGGTTTGCCGAACGGCCATCACGTCGCTGTGATCGCCAAAAATGGAGAGTGCCTGGCAAGCCAGCGAACGCGCCGAGACATGAATGACCATGGGTGTCAATTCACCCGCAATCTTGTACATGTTCGGGATCATAAGAAGCAGCCCTTGGGATGCTGTAAAAGTCGTGGTCAGAGCTCCGCGCTGAAGCGCGCCGTGAACAGCTCCGGACGCACCGCCTTCACTCTGCATCTCGGCTACAGACGGAATCGTACCCCAAATATTTTTTTTATTCTCCGAAGCCCATTGATCCGCCCATTCCCCCATCGGCGAAGATGGCGTAATCGGGTAAATCGCGATACATTCATTCACGCGATAGGCAACGTGTGCGACCGCTTCATTGGCGTCCATGGTAATAAACTTTGATTGGTCCATTTTTTTTGCTCCGGATTTTTCTTTTTCCAAGGTTTGTTCGGCCATTTGATTAAGTTCCTTTTTGATATAAATTTTTATAAAAAATATCGCAA
This sequence comes from Candidatus Omnitrophota bacterium, assembly GCA_022711115.1. Taxonomy (GTDB): domain Bacteria; phylum Omnitrophota; class Omnitrophia; order Omnitrophales; family Aquincolibacteriaceae; genus JAKLFP01. The sequence goes on from JAKLFP010000002.1 coordinate 261,206, forward strand.
AAAAACATCCCTGGATAACCGCTCGAATTACACGGGTAGCCAGCCATACTTTACTCATGTCCTCCGGAAATTCCAGCAGTAAGAATCAGGAACGGGGAACTTTGAAAGGCTTTATAAATCGCAGGAAGTCTTACTGATAGGCCTCCATTGATTCAGCGATTTTGATACTTTATTTTATGCTTTTAAGGATAATTTTTCAATAGCAAAGTCGTCAAGGCCTCCCATCATCTCCAGCTTTACGGAAAATATGAGTGGCTCCTAGCCTTGAGGCTTAGCGTCTTCGCTTGAAATGATGCGCTGGATTCATTAATATCTAGCATATGGAACATTACAAGATTCAGCTGCTACAATTTTTGATTTGCAAAGAATTCGAACCGGGCGAACAGGATTGTTACACGGCCGAACTTGTGAAGAGCAATCTCCATGTTCCCTCTTTTCCCTATCGCTTCGACCAACTCTATGCCGTCACGTGCTGGCGCAAAGACAAGATGTTCCACAAAGAAGTCATCGAGTATTCCACGGAAAACGGACAAATCGTAAAAACGGCCCCCATGGATATCGAACCCGTCACCAATAGCGTACTTTTCCGCTGGCACAAACACGCCTTCCCAGTAGACCTCGAGATCAAGGAAGATTCCCTGCTGCATATCCGCGTGATCCTGGATTGGAAGGTCCATTTTGAATCTTACCTGATGATCGAAAAAAAGCCGGGGATATAACGGCATGCTGCACACATGGCTCCCCGACCTCTGGATGGTGCTTCCGTTCGTCGGACTTCTTTTATCCATCGCCATCCTTCCGGTCTCAGCCCCGCATTTCTGGCATTCATTAAAAAATCAGGGCCTTGTCGCTTTTATTTTCTCGCTACCGGTCATTTATCTCTGTCTGGCAAACAACCCAGCGCTCCTCGGCGAAAGTCTTGAACATTATCTTTCCTTTGTCATTCTCCTGGCTTCTCTTTTCATCGTTTCCGGAGGCATTTGGCTGACAGGAGACCTGGTCAGCACGCCTCTGGGAAATACTTTCATGTTGGCCGTTGGCGCCGTCCTGGCGAATTTTATTGGAACGACGGGCGCCAGCATGGTCCTGATTCGTCCGCTGCTTTCATCAAACGCCTACCGCAAGCATCATGTTCATATTCCCATATTTTTCATCATGATCGTCAGCAATATCGGCGGCCTGCTGACCCCGCTTGGGGATCCTCCGCTTTTTCTCGGCTATCTCCTCGGGGTTCCCTTTTTCTGGACTCTAAAACTTATCCCCCACTGGCTGATCGCCGTTTCCGCGCTCCTTTTGATCTTTTACTGGATCGATCACCGGGCTTTCGACCATGAAACACAGCAACAGCAGCGCAAAGCGCGGTCTGATGTTCCGGTCCGTCTGAAAGGCCTAAGAAACTTGTTTTGCCTTGCGATCATTATCTCTGCCACGCTTTTCTTGAAAGAACCTTACCGGGAGATCCTGATGATCGCGGCCGCAGTCCTCTCACTTAAGATCACTCCAAAAAGTTACCATGAAGCAAACGGATTTAATTTCTATCCCATTCTCGAAGTTGCGATCCTGTTCCTCGGCATCTTCATTACAATGGAACCGGCTTTGGCGATTCTTTATCAACGCGGACATGAACTGGGCGTGACGACACCAGGACAATTTTTTTGGAGCACCGGACTTTTCTCGTCATTCCTGGACAATGCCCCGACTTATTTGACATTCGCTTCGTTGGCTCAGGGGTTAAAGCTTTCCGGACCTTACCTAAAAATGCCGGAGTCTTTGCTTGCCGCGATCAGCGTCGGGGCCGTTTTTTTCGGCGCCATGACCTACATCGGCAACGCGCCGAATTTTATGGTGAGAACAATCGCGATCCACCGCGGATGGAAAATGCCGAGCTTTTTCGGGTATATGCTCTGGTCGTGCGCCATCCTGCTCCCGCTTTTGGTGCTAATCACTTTGATCTTTTTTAGGTAGGCTCGGCTTATGCCGCGGTCTTGACCGAGGCTTGTGCCTGATAATTATCCACCATTTCTTGAATGGCGAGATACAGACGCCCGTCGCTGGTGATTTTGATGAACTTCATCACGCCTGACTGCTCAAGCTCGCTTTTGATCAACTCAGGCTTCAGCATGATCTGTTTTTGCTTCTCAGGTTCCAAAGACACATATTTAAGAAGCGCGTAGCGCACCGCCGTCAAGGCGAGTTCTTTCAGACCGGCATCCGAGATCTGGCTGATTTCGGCCAGGATCGAATAGATCCCGGCATCTTTCACGCCGATATCCTGCGTCCAGGACGCCACCAGCAATTCCTGATGCGCCCTTCTCACATTCGCCATGCGTATATTGAGATTCTTCGCATCAACAGCCACCGGCGTAACCGGCCCTGCTTTGTTCCATCCGATACCGATCCGTTCCCCTTTTCTCTGATTGTAGAAAATGATCACCTGCGACGGTTTCATTAACGCCAGCATATTCAGCACAGCTTCCGCATCCTTTCCGGGATGATTCATAAGAACTGAAAAGGATGGGCTCTTGTTATTTTGCAAAAGTTGTCCCAAAGCCGTATCCAGCATCGCCTTGTCGTGCGCGATCTTACCCTGGTCTAACCGGCCGGACATATCCGCGTAACGCGTGGGCTCCACAAACACTTCCGATCCGCCCATCACGACCATTTGAATCCTGGCGCTCAGCGCATCCGCATCCCCATATCGCCCGATATTCTTCAGCTGACCCGTAAGATCCGAATTCACGAGAATCACAATCGCATCCGCATCCAAACCAAGCAACTTATTCATGAACGCATCTCGAAATAAATTAAACTGTGTTTTTTCGCGCTCCAAACCTTTTTGTCCCAACTCCCGCAATTCCGACCGAAATTTTGCTTCATCAAACGGCTCCTGAAGTGTTACCTTCTCGATTTGCCCTTTCTCCATCAATCCCACCAACGGATTTTCCGCAAGTCCTACCTCCGAACGAGTGACAGCGAGTGCTGGTTCTTTATCGCCGATCTGCGCATCCCAAGCATCCAACCCCGCTTGTTCTTCAAGCCTCATCGCCAGGGGCAACTGCGCATCACGGTCAATTTCCTTCACCAAAAGTCCGTTGAACCATAGCAATTTTTCGGTAATGGTCCGGGACTCGGCCTGAGGATCGATCTCTGAAAGATCCACGACGAGTTCTGAAAAATGTTCGACAATTTCCTGTTTATCGGGAAGATTTGCGTCCAATAAGACTTTTAAGTTTTCAAACACCCGACGGAATCCTTCCAGGACCTTCGGATCATGATCCGCGCGCCCAAGGCCGAAGAGCTTTTGAAAATACCGCACACCCGGATCCTTTGAATTCGGATCAAAAACATCGAGCAGGGATACATAATAGTAATCTGAAGTTTCTACATCTGCGCAACATGCGGCGTTTCTTTTGAGACCAAGGATGAGGATCGGATTCTTTGAATTAACAGGCTTGACCTCCCCTTGGTTTTCTTTCAACAACGACGCTTTGTAATATTTGTTGATCGTCTTGACAATGTCCGCTATCGCCTTTCCCCATTTAAAATCAAGAATCTGCCCATCCAAGACTAAGTCCGGAAAAAGTGTGGCTCCGTCAGCCGAACGAATTGGGGGTTTTACACTTGTTTCCCGGCCTATGACCAAATACTTCGCAAAAACAGTCCCTACCGTCTCCCATATTTTCCCTTTCGCCCTATTTACGCTTTGCGTCGGCGCTGATTTATCAAAAACCTTATAAGTTTTCGCACTACGATCCCACACAAGGGTCGACCACCCCGGAGAACCATCCTCGTCTTCATAGGTGAATGTCAAATACAGCCTCCCATCCTCCGGTTTTTCGATCTTAGTGAGATAAATGGAGGCGAGACTCCCCACCGCGCCAATGGGAAAGACACTGCCCAACTCAGTGCCGTCAGGAAGAAGTGTAGTTTTTTGCAATCGCCCATATCGCATAGACACCAGCCAAAAAGCAACATCAAGCTGAAACTTTTTTGTAATACCAGTGCGAAACACTTCCTCCTGCATCCAGTAAAACTCTGCCATCTGTCGGGTTCCAAAACTGTGGTATTTTTTTGGATCTCTCGGATCCCAAAAAATAACTGTGGTACCTTTTTTTTCATTTTCTCCCTCATACTCAAATGTCAGATAAAGTCGGCCGGAACGCTTTTCAATCTTTATGAGATAAATGGAGACAAGACCAGCCCCCGCCCCAATGGTGGGAGTGCTTCCTAATTTGACACCGTCAAGCGGGAGAGGTGCGACCCTTTGCAAAGTTCCACGTCCCATTTCCACAAACCAATCAGCAACATCAAGTCGAAGATCTTTTGCGATTCCAGTATGCCAAACTTTCCGCATTCCTTCTAAAACTTCAAGCAGATTTGTCTCCTTTTCCGTTTTAGAAAGGATTGTCTTTCCCTTACCTTGGTCGAACCTTTGATATGTTTTTGGATTTTGAGGATCCCAAATTATAACAACCCTGCTTTCTTTGTCATTCTCGCTTTTATTTTTATACTCAAATATCAGGGAAAGGCGATCGTCATCACGTTTTTCGATTTTTGTTAGATAAATCCAAACAAGATCTGTCGTTCCTATACTAAAGCTCACATCCAATTTATGACCATCAGGACGCAGTGTTTCTTTGAGAAAACGTCCCTGTTTCATGTAAACAAGCCAGTCAGCAGCATCCAGTCGAAGGTTTTTTGCAACACCAGTGCGGAATACTTCCTCCTGCATCCAGTAAAATTCTGCCATTTGCCTTGTCCCGAAATCATGATAAGTTTTTGGATCTTTGGGGTCCCAAAAAATAACAGCCGTGTCTTTCTTTCCATTTTTTCCTTCATATTCAAACGTCAGATAAAGCCGCCCATCGAAACGCTTTTCGAGTTTCGTGAGGTAAATTGAAACAAGATCCTTAATTACGCCTATATGAAGCTGTTCATTTAATGTATCGCCATTAGGAAAAAGCATAGTTTTTTGCAATGTGCCATTACCAGTAGAAACAAGCCAATCAGCGACGTTCAGCCTAAGCTCTTTCGTAACACCTGTTCGAAAAACTTCCTCTTGCATCCAATAAAATTCGGCCATTTGCTTTGTCCCAAAATTATGGTAAGTTTTTGGATCTTTGGGGTCCCAAAAAATAACAGCCGTGCCTTTTTTCCCATTTTTTCCTTCATATTCAAACGTCAGATAAAGCCGCCCATCGAAACGCTTTTCGAGTTTAGTGACGTAAATAGAAGCAAGATCATTAATCGCACCAACTGAAAATCGTTTATTCAATCTATTCCCATCAGGAAGGCGAGCAGCCTCTTGCAATTCGCCACTCCCCATTCCCACAAGCCAATCAGAAACGTTTAGTCTAAGTTTTTTCGTAATCCCTGTTCGAAACACTTCCTCCTGCATCCAGTAAAATTCTGTCATTTGTCGCGTCCCAAACTTCTGGTATGTCTGTGGATTTTTCTGATCCCAAAAAATAACTGCGGTACCGTCCTTACCATTTTTCCCTTTATACTCAAATGTCAGATATAGCCGGCCATCGAAATGTTTTTCGATCTTTGTAAGATGAATAGAAGCAATATCCATAATGGCTCCCACGGGAAGACGGTTGGCTAGTTCAGCACCTCCAGGTAACCGGGCAGACTCTAGCAATATTCCTCTCCTCAGATACACAAGCCAATCAGCAACATCAAGTCGAAGCTCTTTGGCAACCCCTGTCCGCATGACTTCTTGAATAAGTGCTAAAAATTCGCGATGCTTTTGATTCTTTTCCACATTTGAAAGCTCAGGCGTAAGATCTTCTTTTCCCCTCACCTCCGAGCGATGAACAAGGCTTGCGACATCCGTCACCCAGAATTTCTTAACGCTGTCAATCCCTACATCCCGGATTTCTACAACATCCCATGTCTTGCGGAATGGCTGGATGTAATGCGTGGCCAGGTTGCCCGAGGTCATGACTTGATATTTGGGTTCTTTGTCAAGCGCTTCGGTGGAGGCAAGAACTTTATTCTCTTCCTGAACCGTTGAATAGTGTTTGACATATATTTTCTGAACACCGGTCTCGCTGAGCACAAAAGCTATTTTTTGTATTAGGGCCTGAATCCATCCTTGATAAACTTTCCGTTGCTCAGGTGTAAGATGGTGCATTCCCCGGCTGGACTGAATCTCATCAATATAAAGTGCTTTTTCACCATCCACATTCACCTGCAAAGCGATGAAACGTCCCAAAGAGCCTTGTGTTGGCAAATAGCTTAACCCCTGCTCCATATTCAACATTTTGAGTTCCGGCCTTTTTTCGATCTCTTCAGAATCCGGAAACACATGGAAGGATATAAAATGGGTGTCGACGCGATGTCCTGTAGCGGCAAAACCACGACTCGTAGGATACCAGAATGCATCAACGGTGGCCCTGACCGGCTGGCCGGCTGCATCATTCCATGAAATCTGCGGCGCGTTTTCAATCGCCTGAATCCACTTCTCCTCGCCTTCCGTAAGTTTTTCTTCGGGAACGAATTCCAACCCAGATCCTTTTTCTGCGACCGGAGCACCTCCTTCTCTCACCTCCGAGCGCGACAGATTGATGGTACGCTTGTCGCTGCGAATTTGAATATTATAAGTCTCTCCAAGAATCGTTATCCGGCCACCTTTTATGGGTGGGTGATCCCACGAATGGCTCCAAGCTTCTTTGACCCCGATACTTGGTTTACCGTCGACAAATTCAAAAATGAGATCAAAAAGATCAATTTTATAATGACGATCTCCCTCTTCATGCCGGACGATGTCCGATCTAAAAATTTCGTAATATCCCCTTTTATCCGCACCGTTCGTTGCCTGCGACCATTCAGCTTCGGCATATTTGATTTCTTGACCCAACAGGATCTCCTTCCACTTCGGAATCACCCATGACCTTACCGATCTTATTTCAGAACGTCCAACCGGTTGAGAACGAGTGCCCGTTTTTCTTTGTACTAACACGAAAAACTCGCCTGCTGTCACATCCTTGAGTTCATTACCACCGATCCCTTGAGATGCAAAAAAGCCGGCTTGACTCTGAAAGGACAAAAATTCCAGACCCTGCTCGGTTCCATAAGAAGCTATGGCCTCCCAATGAGGATCGGACGTGATATCGACTTCGCCAGGTTTTTCATACATAAAATAGTCATCGCGTAGAATCAGCCAAGCAAACGGATTAAGACGCGCAAAGATTCTCGAGAGCCCCTTGGGCAATCTTCGATACCACTCATATATTTTGTCTTTAATCTCACCCTTGAGAAATTGATTGATCCTGACATTCTTTATTTTCCACGGACCGATTACGAATGGCCTGTCACTGGCAAAACTCCTGACAGATAATTTCGTAAATTGTTTTGCAAAGCCAAAATAGTCGATGGTGATGACGGATCCGGCTTCAAGCCGTTCCGCGACATTCTTCTGCCATTCCAAGGCGTGAAGATTGACCGCGATTTCACCGCCACGATCTAATACCTTTGCTCCTGATTCACCGAGACGCGCAAGATAGTCTAGAATCGCAGATTCATTCTGCGCATCTAACGAATCAAAAATTTCTTGCAACTTCCCTCCTTCATTCACCATGACATAAGCCTCGACCAACTTCCCAGTCTTCTTGTCCTTTCGAACACGATGCACCGGTAATGCATCCGGAAGTTCATTAGAGACAAAAACACCTTTGATTCCTTTCGCAAGATCGAGATCCGGTGCGTAGGCGGAGCCGAGAACCCATCGAACAGGTTCTCTGACAAGGCGGGGATGCTGAACGTTTTCAATCAATCCTTTGCTCGAATCAACGATAACGTATTCGAATCCCTTGCTCGAATAAAGATCCGTTTTCTTCAAGTGCTCCAGAATGGCTTTCGCCATTGCCCCCGTTCCAGCCCCCATTTCAACCACCTTGAAATTATCCGGTCGGCCCAGCCGTTCCCACTCGGAAACAATAGCCTGCCCGAGTCCTGTTCCAAAAGTTTCAGGTGCGATCATGGGAAACGTATAAAAATCTTGTTCTCGATTTACTCCAATCTTTGCAATATTCTCACCATAATATCCGGCTCCATAAGCGTTTAAGCGCATGAATGCTTCGAAAGTCACCATGTTCCCTTGCGCGCGAATGGCCGTTACCACAGGATTTTCCGTAATCCTCAATTCCGAACGAGTCATAAGATGGTCATATTTTTTAACCGCAACAAGAATATCAGGGCGTCCAAGCTGAGCAAATTGTTCGGCCATGGGTCTTAATCGCGCAAAGACTTTTTGAGCGCCATCGAGATTACCATTCGCCACCATGTCGGCAAAATCCGCGATCGCCCGAACTAATTCGCCCCGCGAAGTCACTCTTCCAGTTGAGAAATCCTTCATGTTCGCCGCTATTTCCATTAAAGTAGTGCCGGAAACATCCGCTCCCGGCTTCAGCGAATCACGCTGCAACATGTGAAGTCCCATATCGACGGCAAAATCCACATCTTCGCCTTGAAGCATGCCAATGAAGCGGTTCATTTTTATCGAAATATCCTGAGCGCGGGCCTCATCTAAAACGTTTTGGCCTTTCGCGGCAAATTCACTTATTGAATCCTGGGCTAATTGATAATTAGGGGAAAAAGCCGTCACCGCCGATAAAAAGCTCAAAATCGAATGAGCTGCATCCCCTCGGGAAGTATGGCCACGTTGAAGCATGTTCTCTGCCGCACTAACACGGCTTAGAGTTTCAATGATTGCATCCTGATGAGGCAATTTCCCGTAAACCAAATCATCGAAAAGACCTACGCTCTGGATCACTGCCTGAACTAAAACTTCCTCAGCATCTTTCTCACCCTTCAAGGATTCAAATGCTGCCAACTCACGACGAGCAGCCTCAAACGCTTTATCCAATGCAAGCAAAGTTGCGGCTCGATTACTTCGGAATGGCAAATCAAAGGGCTCCAGATATAGAGATAAATTTTTCAAAACTGTTTCACTCAAGGGAGCCGGCGTTTTACCTTTCAAACCATTAAATAGCTCCTGCGCCTTGATAAAATCACCCGCTAGCATGGCCTCCTGCATGGCATCCAATACCATTAATTTTTCACTTTTCCCTCTCATTTCAGATCGGGTTCTTTGAGACGCTTCGCGCGTCACTGAAATCTGTGGTTTTTCAATCGTTGTTGGCATGTTTGACGCAGGCATCGCTGTTGGAACCGTCTGGGCCGCCATGGCTGCAAGCAGTTTTTTCGCAAAATAATTGTATTCCGCCATGCGGTACGGGTTTTGTCCAAACACTTTATGCCGCGCCTCATCGATCGCGATTTTACGAAGCGGCTTAATTGCCAGTTGGAAGGAACGTGTGATCAAGCGCGTCGCCATATAGCACATCACTCCGAAAATTCCGGCTACCCCCGCCGAAGCAATCCCCATCTTGCTCCAAAGGCGATCCATGATCGCGCCGATTAAAGCGGAAAAAACAGAAGCGATCAGGATGTAGCTTAGCGCGCGCCCAAACTGATAAGTCACTTGCTGCCAAACGGGCACTTGGATAAGCGTGCTTTCGGACTTTAAGCCAAGCCAGGAGATCATATTCCCGCTTTCAAAATTTTTCACGGCCTGACGCGCAAGGAGGATGGCTTTGCCGACGATCTCCTCTTTCTGTGACAACTCCGCACCCACAAAAGCGGCCACGAATTGCTGAAAGGCATCACTCAGAAAATAACCGTTGCGATCGAGCTCATTTTCCAAACGTTCTCCAGGCTGCATAAAATGAGCCTGCGGGTGCTCCTGAAGCCATGTGCTGGATGTGTGCCGGTCGAGGACTGACTGAATAAGTTTGTCATAAAAATAAACGGCCAAATTCTTATCTTTGAATAAATTCTCAGGCTTCATGATCTTTTTCGAAACAAGAAATCTTCCAAGCTTCTTGTCCTGTTCCGACAGAGTTCCTAACTGTGCTGGTTCCGCCCTCATCTCGGAGCGGGGTTTGCCTTGGGAAACTTGCGATGGTCTTGTGACGGGTCCTTCCTTAATGGCTTTTGCGATATCCCGCCTAATAGCTTCCACGGACCTCGGACGCCATTCTTGCTTTGATTTTGCCGTGTGCGGCGCACTTTTCGTTGAAGGTTTAGCTGCTTTGACCGAGGCGGCTGGAGTTTCTGCCGCTTTCTTAGCCGGCGTTATTGTCGCCGGAATTTTTTGAGAAGCAACGGTTGCTTTGATGGCCCCCGAAACCGCATTGGTTCCCGACTGCAGCACCGGAGCTGGAGTTCTTATGGTCATCCCCGGCAACGGAGAAGGGATTCCAATCGCCGCAAACATCGTCGTCGGAGAAACACGGTTGGTCACCGCAGACGCGACTCGAACCGCTTCGGAGATACCATTGGTGATCGCGTTAAGCTTGGCAATCGGAGGCGCGACGTTAGTTCCGCTCGTCGCAATCATGACTTCCGATGGCGGATAAAGGACATCCACTGCTTTTGCCCATGCTAATGCCTTGGCAAATTCACCGTTCGCTTGTCGCTTTTTGATTTCTTCATCCGTAAAAGGCCTGCCACGATAGGACGATTCGTAACTCTTGTGCAAAGCTTCTTCACTCGCATCCGATAAGGGATATCCTTTTTTGGTGTTGGCTCCACGGTAATTCTTGGCGATGGCTGAAAACAGGTCTTCATCAAGAAAGTCAATGATGCGATGAGCCCAAAAACGTCCCAAGTGATTCGGGTGGGTTTCACCGCGATGAATTCCTTGCCGGATAAAGCGATCGAATGCTTCAAGGTTATAAACCAACCTTCCGGTTAATAAATTTGTCTCGATGCGAACTAAACCTAAACGATCCGCCAACCAGTAACGCATTTTGTCACGAGGGGGTGTTTTAGCATCAAGCGAAACTTTGGAATTTCCATAGATCAGAAAATTTTGAAAAAGGTCGGTCCCTGTCGGATCCTCGGTCTGGGATATCCCTTTGGCAATATCCCTTGGCTTGCCATCCGGCCCTTTCTGGATTTCATCAACACCTTTCGATTCCCGCGCGACACTATAGACCTCACGCTTTTGAAGGACTTCTCGCTGCGCTGCAGGCAAGGAAGAGAACAAAAAATCGATCATGGCTTTCGACCGAGTATTGATATTCTGAAGTCTTTCCGCTTCCGAAAGTTTTTTATTGCGCGCTTCGGCCTGCAAAGCCTTCGGAATGATTTCGGGATCATGAACTTTGTCGCCGGTATCAAGTAACGTTTGAATCTTCACCTGCATTTCCTGGAACTGAGCGGCTGTCTCCGCGGCAACCGAAGCGGTCCAAGCAAAAAAAGCGGCCAGGGAAAGCTTGAGCCATGATCTCTTGAAAGCAGCCAACCAGCTTGACCGGACGATATCCCTCATCGCGGCGGAAGATTCAAGGCTTGGTTCAACCCGCATCTCTGATCGTTCGGTTTGAGCTTGACGAACCTCACTGACTGCCGCTAACAAATTTTTGGCTCCTTCGCTGTATTTTTTATTCAAGGCAGCTGCCAAAATGACAACCGCAGTGACATCATCAGCCAACTTTTCATTTTCCAAAGCGTCCGCAAGGATGATGTCCCGAAACTTTTCCGGATCATCCGCCGAGGTGACCATCTGCCCGCTTCTGTCTAAAACGATTTGTCTTTCCGGCACATAGGGTAAGTTTGCGTCCATTGCTCGCTGGTCAAAATTCTTCAGAATCGCGCCCAAATAGGGTTGCGGCCCCTGCCCTTCAAGTAAAATATTTGCATTATCCTCGTCCATGGTGATCAATTGAGCAACCTGGGCTTTCGCATTGAGAGTATGCAAGGAATACAGAAAAGCTAGAATGAGAATAAGATTTTCCCTAGAACCCATCGGAATCGCCGACCGAAGATCTTTCAATCTTTGTGCCTGCAAAGACAAATCCAGTTGCTGATCCCCCCTCATCTCTGCGCGAGATTCAACCGTTTCTCCCGGAAGATCTGGCAGAACACTGTCTTGTACATCTCCTGTTTTTTCTTTCCATTGATTTCCTTCTCTTTCAAATCGGATCCCTGGATTGCTTTTAATACGCTGGAGAAGCGATTCAAGGGTCAAATGCATCGTTTGTCCCTCTAGGGCTTCAAAGGTTATCGTAGTTTCAGGAAACGGATTCCTTACGGGAACTTTCCGGTAAACTTCCACAAAAAGAGGGCTTTGTTCTCCCTCCACGGATTCGACATACCCCCTTTCCTGCACAAAACCAAGTTGGGCCATTTCTTCCGGGGAAGGATTGATAGGGGGCTGATTCTCATTTTCATAAATAATCTTTATCAAAAAGGCCCCGAGTTTGAGCGTCCGCCATACGTGTTCGAATCGCTTTCTCATCATTTCACGCCGGACAAAACCTTGCTCCTGCAGCATGTCAAGCGCCGAGGCTTCTTCCAGCAGGTCCTCGTCTTCATTTTTGAAAATAACATGCATAGGATAAAGCGACGTGCGGGCAACCATGAAATCCAACAAACCCGAATCCAAACCTGACAGATAATCATCATAGTCGTCTACCCGGTGCAAATAACCCGCGGTTTCCTGCACGTTCATGCCAAGACCTTCGACCTCCACTCCATGCACGCGCAGGAATTCGATAAGTGCCTTCGTCGAATCATTCGGGCCTAACTCCACGCCTTGGAGAGACCTCATCTTTTCGAGGCTTCCAAACTCCCGCAATAATTCACGCAAAATCGGTTTAAAATAAGAAAGGCCTTTATTGTCAAAACCCGATTTTTCTCTTGAAGCTTCTTGCGCCAGGATTGCTTCAACGCTAACTTCTAAAGCATGATTCTTTTCATCCCTTCTTTCCGCTGGCATAACCCCATCAGAAACAGGATTCAGCGAAGCCGGAACAGCACCGGCCAGCAATGCCCCTTGATCCATGAGATGAAGATAGATGCGCCCGTCACGAGCAGCCGATTGAATCTCTTTTGCTTCTTGGGTCAGCTCACCCGTGAGTTTGTCGGGAGTGCCGTAGGTTTCCAGGATTGTATCCAGCGTTTTTTTCACATTTTCCCAAAATGTTCTTTTGACCCTCACGCTTTTTTTCGCTTCAGCTTCCATTGATTTTGAAAGCGCCTCTTGAAAGACCTTTCCCATTTGGATCATATCGCTAATATTCTGTTGATTGTCCACTGCTCCTTCCCGCTTTTGACTGCCCGGTGCGAGGATTGGCACTTTGGAATATTGGACCAAAAATCCCAACATCCGCACAATGTCAATCGACGACAATGCAAAGGGAGCTTCCCAAAGCGTAAAACGGTCAAAGGCCTCCTGATCCGTACCGCCCATTTCCTTACTGAGTGCCGTCATATACTGTTTAAGCCCGTCGGACGTCTGCCATAAAGCCTGCAACATTCCTGAATCCAATCCGTGTTGCCAGTTTTCCAACATTTCGATTTCCCGGGGTTGAAGCTTGCCTTCCATACGATAGAGAATGTCCGCAATTCTTTCAGCCTGTGCCGCAATAACAGGTTTGAGGCGGTTAAATTTTTCTGTATTTTGTTCCTGTTTCCGGAATGAATAATCCAGCAGAAGTTGCGGCGTTGAGCGGTGTCCTTGCAGGATTTCATCCTCCACAACCGTCAGCAATAAACCGAATACTTCCTGCGCCTGTAAAAGCCATCCTTTTTGACTCATTCGAACCATGAATTCAGCGATGTCATTGATCGCCACCCCGAACGAAGCCTCATGTTCCGGGGAATCACGATTATCCCAGTTAAGAGCGATCCGTCTGAGGATCTTTTCCATTCCCCACTTCGCCTGATCAGACAGGCCCTGTTCATAAAGGCCCTCGATTAAGTTCAGATAGTTGGTCACAGGCATCGTATCGAAAAGCCATTGGAAACCAAAATCCACCTTGTCCTTTTGTCCGCCTTCATGAAACACCCAGAGGATCCTCCAATAATCGACCCGGGACATACGATTGAAGAGCTCCCTGAAAGCCGTATCCAGGGCGATCAGAATTCTTTCATCCTCCATCAATTCCGGCGGCACTGAAGTGATTTCAAAAATTTCCTTGAGGAAATACTCGGCGGTCATGGCCTGCTCATCAGCCTTGGGCTTTGCCGTAAATTGTTCGATCATCTGCTGGAGTAAGTATTCGAGGTTGGCTGTTGCGGATTTTTTTAATTCGTTCAGCTTTTTCTCCAATCCATTTTTTTCAGCTTCGAGCTCTTCTTTTCTTTTTGCAAGCTCCCGCATCTTCAAATTCTTCCATTCAACCATCAGAGTGCTTCGCGCTAATTTTCCGATCTCCTCAGTCACTTCCTGGAGTTTCTGATTCACATTCTCGAGATTCTGTTTTTCCCGGTCGAACGGATCTGTAACCTCTTGTTTCAGATATTCAGAGACACTCAGCCCTTCCCGAAGCTCCGAACGAGCACCGGGACGCTGTAAAGCAGCCTTTTTCTTTTGTTCGAAAAAGAATGCTTCGAGCAAGGCCTTTGCTTCCGTTCGCTCGGCATCTGAAAAATGTCCTCTCGCATCATATTGTTCCCTCAAGAATGTAACGCGATTGGAACGGAAGGAATCCTGCTGCGGATACTCCAGCATGAGGAATAAGTCTATATCCTTATTTTTTTCGAGAAAATCCCGAACTCGCTCCTGATCTGTCTTGTCTTTAAGCGAAGAATCCGGTTGGAGCCACAGCTGAATCTGTTTGGCCGCATCCATATAATCGATCCCAATATCCATCAGTTCATGAATTGCTAAAAATTCCAGATCGGGCTGATGGTTCCTTGCGGCAACTTTCATTGCCTGAATCATGCTTGGCTCATCAAAAACCAGAGTTCCAACCCCCTTAAAGATTTTATTAACTCCGGATTGTCCTGTATTCCTATTCATTGCCAGCGTGTGGAAAGCAGCGATGTAGTCATACCTCACATCCGGACTTTTCCACAAACGTTCCATAAGCGTTCGGATCTGCATCTCGCCGAGATCACCGGTTCTGTATTTCACTATGAATTGGTCACGAAGATCATCAGCTTCAGCCTGAAAAATCAAGTGGAGAAATAAGAACTCGAATTCTTTCATCCCGATCTTCAGATGTTGATCCAGGGCATCTCTCATTTCTGAACGATTTTGAGAAAGAAAATCAGGAGCCTCAAGCTTCATACCCGGGACTGACGCGATCAGACCCTGATAATAGTCATTAAAGAAACTCATTACTTCGGGAACTTCCCGCATGGCCGCCAGAAATTCTTTCACGGGCTGAAGCATGACGATAGCACTGCCGGATTTCGGATCAAGATAGTGACTTAAAAACTCCACATCTTTTGCTTCGGCAAAACCGCCTTGATCGAACCTTGTCCGTAATTGGTCAAAATAATCGGGATATCGCGCGACGGATCCGACCCACGCAAAAATTTCTTCTGATGGGTTGGCTTCGGGAATATAATTTTTTACGGCCTCGGACATATTGTAGAAGGCACGCATCATCCGGTGATTCTGCTGAGCGCTCCGTGGATCGGCAAGATCGAGCTCTGTGATAAGATTTGCCAGCCGTTCGAGAGCTTGTTTTTCGAGATTTTCTGTCCCTCGCCCGCTCCTTCGGAACATAGCCAAATGAAGGCTCTCGTGATACTGCAAATAGCCGTTATCGAATTTTTGATAGATAAAAACAGTTTTGGGATGGGTCTGGATATCCATCGCGGACAATCCCGTGAGGACCGTTTGCAAATCCGGATTTTTTTCATCCGCAGGATGTGTTTCAAGCCATATCCCCAAGTTCCCTTTCATCATCGCCGGAGACGCCGTTACGCCCGCGAAATAAAGGTCCGGAGAACCTGCGGTCCCAATCCTGACAAAACGCCAAACATCGGGATTGTTGATAGCAATCATGCCGTTCGGATCAACCTTCCAGTCATCCCTTTTTTCCATTCGCGCTTCAGAACGAACAGCAGGACCTTCGGGACTGAAGAATTTCGTTAAATTTTCGTTTAGCATCCGTTCGCCTTCGGGATCCACGCCGTGTAATAACTTCGCAAAAGTTTCACCCTTAGGTCCGATTTTGAGTCCTAACGCGTTTGTAATCGTCCCGAAAATAAAGGCAATAGTTCCTTTCAAAAGCTGCTCGTATTTGAAACCCGCCGGTGCTTTATCGGCTCTGATAAATTCATCCGTAAGCGCTCTAAGCCGTGAGTCCAACTCGTCAAAATTTACCGCTGCATAAGGAGAAGTCACATCTCCGGACCAGGCAATACGACCCACAAGTTCGATTTGCTGTTGCATGTCAGGCAAAGCTGAGAGCGGTGTGAGATACTTCGGTATGTAGAAGTCAGGAACAAACCTGCCATCCGGTCTTGTCGTGGGATCTCTCTTTTGGGCGTCATAATCCAGAAATCGGATCCAGGCATTGATCAGATCTCGTGAAAATTTTGGATCTTGAATTCCTGCCGCAGCGGCGACTGTTTCCAAACCTCTACTGATACCGGGATCTTCCCAAATGTCGTGGATCGTAATTTCCGTCTGCGGCAGACCGGCATTCTTCTGATAATCATGGACAAGGATCATGGCAATCATCAAAACTTGAAACTGAGGATCCATGCCGACAGCTTTTGCGATACGCAGCGAAAGCTGAGCAAACTCCAGGGTATGATTAAATCCATGGTAGCTCCCTTGCATCGCCTCCCAATAGGGTTTTCCGACAACCTCGTTGAACAGATCATCCAGTGCTTTCAGCATCGTTTCATTGCTGACCGGCAATTCCGCTCGGATTCGATTCCAAGAATTCGCATACGACGGGACACCCGATAGCTCCCCCCTCGCCTCCGAGCGATAGATTTTATTTTTATTGGAATCGATGAACGCCTGGATCATGTCATCACATTGTTTGGGCTTGAGCGTTGGGGCCACCAAAGCCCAAAACGGCGCCATAGTTGCCAGAACACGGGCAACACCGACATCACCGTAGTGCTGAGGAGAAGCTACCGTCGTTGTTCCGAAAATAACAGATGGCATAACGCGATCTTCCACAGAGAGCCGGGCCAATGCATCCGAATACATTCGTAAGATCGCCGCTTTGCTTAAATTTCTTGTGAAACGCGCGTGATCGGACATGTCCGTATCAAAATTCCAGATAATACCCGTTTGAATATTTTGGGGACGCTCCTGAGAGCTAAAGTAGCCATCCAGACTGGCAGCCAGATACGGCACGATACCGGCGATAGGGGCACGGTTGAGCAAAATTTGTCCGGGTTTTCTCCAGGAACTGTCTTCTGCGGCATCCCCGTCATAAATCAGGATCTGCTTCCCGATCATCCCAAGTAATGCCATCACCGTGACAAAATTCCCCCATCCGACACTGCCCCGCTCGATCAACGGCTCCCAATCAGCGAGTCGACTGGGTTGGGTTAAAACATCCGTTGTAGCCTTGTCTTCGTGTTCATCAAAAAAGAACTGGGTATTCCCGGTTTCTGGGATATCCCCGCGCTCCATAGCTTCAGCAAGGTAAGCCGCGGCATAGGCGTGATCGTCAAAAGAGTAATAACTCATCACCTTGCCGTCCGGCCTCTTGTAGCGGGTAACAACGTGCCGTTTCATCTTCTGCGGGTCAGTATCCCGGCGAACCACATCCTCCGGCTCTCCGAGAACAAGCTCATAGTCAGGCCCGCGGCCTTTAAAATCCTTGGAACGCCAATACCCTTTTTCTCGCCCCATCGGCGGAACAAACTCATAATGCTCCCGGTCAAATGTATCCAGGTGTTCCGCAAGAGCCGCAGAATGCAAAAGATCTTTAGGATAAATCATTTGTTTTGCCACCAACTGATCCATCTCGTGAGTCAATTTCGTGGATCTCGAAACACGAACCTCGGAGCGGTCTCCGACCTTCGCCCCTCGAACCTCTGTCAACCGCGTAGGTGGACTGGATTCAATACGTGATTCGGAGCGCCTGGCAGATCCGGGATTTGACGCAGGTGCACGCGCCTCAGAGCGGGAGTCTAACGATGAATCTGCCGTTGCAGCAGCCACTTTTTCGAAAGCATTTTCTAATAAAGACAGCAGGAATTTCTCGTTCGCATCTCCTTCACCCTTACTGTAGACTCGCCCATGATCCTCCATGCCGTCCAAAATCTCCCCGATCGCAGTCAGAAGGGCGCCCCAGTCCTTCGGAATGCCTCGGGTCTGGATGAACCGGATCAGCGCCCGACGGGCAACATTGTGCCCATCATTCTGGAAAAGGGACCGCACCGCACCCTCTTCATCCGGCATCTGCTCCTTGAAATGCGAAAGGTATCCGTCCGTTTGCATCGTGTCACCCAGTACATTCGTTTGAATATAAAGATCCATGATCTCGGACATGGCTTCTTCTAAAGCGCTGACAAAACTCTGGGAATATCTTGGCCGATCCGGCATATCCTTTCCCCCCGCGATCACGTCATAGTCTTTCCACAAGTTTTCTTCAAGTCCTTGCTTGCCGCTCACCCACCGGAATTGTGCGACATTGTGCTGATGTTCATGCCCGAGGGTCCCGAGCATTTTTCTGATCGGCATGGTGGCAAGCATTTTGGGACTGACGGTATACCCCCCTGAGGCATTCGCCATATCCTGAAAAATCTTCCGCCTATCCACTCCCCCGGCGCGCAAGGCCGTATTGGCAAAGTTCGTGGTCAGATAGGCGCTATGCAGGTTTAAATCCGATTGCGCTAATGCCATCACTGCGAGCGAAAACGTTTGAACAAGGGCTCCTTCAGGAATGCCCGTCTGAGCAGAAATAGTGGAAATCGTTCCCGATGGATTTAAGTCCCTCAAACCTTTGCGCAGCAACATCAAATCCTCTTCAGCGTCTGCCGGCATGGGAAATTCCGGCGTTCTCCAAATAGTTCTAAGCGCTCTCGCTTCCAGTTGGATCAGCGGCGGAATATCCGAAGATTTCAAAACACGATCTAAGAATTCCGGGTCCAAATAGAAAAGATTCAAAATAAATGCCTGAGATGTTGGCGGCATTCCTTTTTCAAAAAACAGCTCTTTCAAAAGTTTTGCCCGGATAGGCCTTTCCCCCAACAAATAATCTCGCATCTGAGGACGGATGGTGCTCCCGTTGTTATCCAGGGGGGATCTTTGTTGAGCATTAAAAAATTCTTCAATAAAGGGTTGATTTGTTTTTGAAAAGACACCCCGCCGCAATTCATCCATAAAAGACTGAAACAAATCCTTCTGCGAAAGATCTTTCGTATCTGAAACCATGGCCTTCCAATCCTGCAAAAGACGCTCGGACGCAGTGAATGTTTTCCTCTTAGTGGGGGGGCGCCATTCCATGTCGTCCACGAGAACCTGATCGGTGACAGGCCTCACAACACTGGGTTTTAATTCCATTTCGATACGGATCCATGTTCCCTGTTTATGTTTGAAAATGTTTCGATCAGCAATGATTCGGGATTGGCCATCACTCGAAATAATTTTTTTCCGCTCTTGACCCTGATAATTCTTGGTTTCGACCGTAAGCTCTTTGAGCTTAAAAAGCGGGTTGGGCGTCAAAAGAAACGTTAAGGCACGCATCGTACCCGTTCCATCCCCACCGATCAGTAAGCCGAGTTTGCTCAAGACCCCCAACCTTGTGGGCATCCCACCACTTTTATCAAACACGAATGGCGCACCGCTTACTTCGGAAAGGTTGGAAACAAACATTCTTTGCAAAACCGATTCGGAAACACCCACCCCGTTATCCTCGATCTCCGCAATCATCCTGCCGTTCGCTTTGATCACGAAATTCGTCCGGAGAAGAGGCGTATCATCCCCCTGAATAAATTTTCTCGCGGAAAGCGCATCGTAAGCATTTTCCACCGAATGCCGCATCATATTCAGGAAATGTTCCCAAAAGGGGTTCTTGGGATCCCAAATGGCGCGCCCTTGCCGATTCGGGAAAAGAAAATCCATCGCCCTATTCTTTTGAAGGGGTATATTCTTGAGAGCGTTCTGGATCGTAGTCATCCACTTGTTTTGATAATCAATATAGCTATTAAAAACAGGACCACCTTGTTGCAAGTCCCGATACCATTGCCATGCGGTATTCTCAGGATTTTGAAGCACTTTTTTCTGGAAAGCATCTTGCTCACTCGGCGTCAGAACCGAAAACGGATCTTCATTGTTTGAAACTCCCCTTACTTCCGAGCGAGCGTCGCCTCTTCTTGATGACTCAGCCGCTTTTGGAGATTCTTGGTAGAGAGGTGTCCCCGCATCCTCTAAATATGTCTGATCGGCTATGAAATAGCCTTCCTTTCCCGTTTCAAGCACATAGTGAATACTGATTCCGAATTTTTCGCCCACGGAACCTGGATTAATCTCGAGGATTAGCGGCTCTCCGCGTCCTTTTGATTTAAAATCCTGGATGAACTTCTGAAGAATCGCATAGGTAATAGGATGCGCATTCTCCATCCCTCCCATTTGCGCGGGCACATGTTCCATAAGATTTAACGAACCGGTAATGAATTGCGGGATAAAAAGGCGATCAATCGTCCAACCCGATGGCAGCCCCTGACCCTTTCCCATTTTTTGAGCTAACTCCAGTTGATCCAGTTCAAAACGCACGTTTTGATAAACAATGTTCCCTTCCTCTCCCTGCCCCGAACGAACCACGTTGATCGTCGCCTTACGGGCCCGTTCCTCCTCTTTCCATCGAGCACTCCAGTCAAAGTGAGCGAGGTCCAAATGTGCCAGCTCATGCGCAAAGCTATAGGCGTAATCACGGGCATTCAACGCGGGCACCAAAAATCCTTCGGGTTTCTTTTGCCCCTCATAAAAATTGTACTGAAGGACCATCGTTCCGGGCATGTTGGTATCTGTGAATCCCCCGAATATATTTTCTTCTTTGACCGGAACGATATGTTTCAGGTTCGAAATATTCTGATCAAAAAATCGGGGGTCTGCCTGATAGACGATCTGAAGTGCGTCCTGGAGCATTGGCATTAATCGTGAGTCATGTTTTATTTTTTGAAAATCGGAATAGCTGACATTAGAATAAACTCCAAGGTTTTGAATCTCTCCAAAAAGCTGCGGTGAAATCCGTGAAGGATCCAAAGCATCTGAGAGTATTTTTTGAATACGCGACATCTCATTTTGAGAAACGGACGGAACCACAACCTCCACTTTTTCATCCGCTCCTTTTTTGAAAAAGGGCACAGAAACAAATACTGCAAGCGCCGCCATAGCTGCTGCCGTATTTTTTACAAAGTTTGATCGTAATTCGGAACGGGAAGATTGCGACAATGGTTCCAGAAATTTCAGGCTTTTGTCCTTTAACTTCCCCCATTTTTTTTCAAGTCTTGCGGGATCAAAATCAACTGTCATAACCGTCCCGTGATGGTCTCCGAAATATTCCTCCCGGTCCCTATAATCAATGGTTTTATCCGCTTCGGGTTCGAGGTTCCTGATATTGCTGTAGATAAATTCTGACGCGCGCCCTGCCCCGCCAAACCTGACTTTTCCTTGTTTGTCGTCACTGATAGCTTTTTCACGCGGCGCCCCGTTATTTGCGATGTAGAAGCGAACTTCGCCGAAATAGGACTTGCTCAGGCCGACCTCCACAATGGCAACAGATGCTTTCTTATCACCTTCCCAATGCAACAGGACCACATCAAGAGCATTTTCAACCGAATGGACCATGAGTTGCGTCAGATAGTCGATAAATTCCGTGCGGGGCGACACAAAAAGTGCTTCCGCGGTCTTTCTCGCAACTGGTCTGAGACGTTTTTCAAAAATCTCTCTGAATTTTGGCGTGGCCTCCAATTTGTACAACTCTTCGCGTGACCATTGTAATTTTTCGATGACAATACCTTTATCACCCTCTCTCGCCTCGGAGCGCGCATCAGGTTGGGTTTGGGAATGAACCAAAGAAGGTGTCAACAATTCTTCAGTAAAAGGAATCAACCTCATTTCGGAGCGAGAACTGTCTGTAGAAGGAGGTTGCGGCAGTTGATTTTTTGTGCTTCGATCCGGTTGGATCAGAGCCCCGGCGACAATTTCCCGGTAGGACAAGCCTTTCACATTCACAAAATATTTGACTGCTGCGAGCAATGCGGAAAAACATGCCGTATCCTGATTGCGAGGAATATTTTGATCCCTTAAAAAAGCGCTGATGCTTATATCAAAGACATACGGCATCTCCGCTTCAGCCTCCTGAAGGGCGTTATAGATGCGTTCCGCCATAGCCTCGACCTCGATATCTTCTCCTTTCGGCGCAATAGCCAGCAGGGCCTTTTTGACATCGTCCACGTTTCTCGCATAAGAAAGCGCCGCCCGGTAAACCATCTCAGCCCTTTCCACCTCACTCAAGTGACCTAATTCGTTTTTGAGATAATCGTAAAACAATTCCCCTTGATTCGCTTCGATCATGGCATCCAGTTCCTGTTGAGTTACGGTCACAAACTTCTGAACGTCTGCCACCATTTGGGGAATTTCCACCATGTCATGACGAAGACGATCCAATTGACTTTGAAATGCAGCGAGATCATCGTAAGTAACCCTCCCTGTCCCTTCGGTCGTCATTATTTCCTTAGAAGTTAGTTTTGAAAGCCACTCCTCCAGAACCTCAAGAAGAACCCGACGGCCTGTCAGAGGCATGGCATTTGCTTCCGAAGTTGCCAGCTTCAAAATCCCAAGAATTTCATCGCTATTTTTATGAATGGCAGCATTCTCTAGTGCCTGCTCCCAATGTGCATCCTGGATCGCTTTTTTCCATCGCTCCCTCTCACTTTCTTCGGCACGCAATTCGGAGCGAACGGAGATTTGACCTTCCTGCATCCCACCTGGGTAAATCCCGGATCTGCCAGGGTCGGCAGATCCTGGATTTGAAGCAGATGCGCGCGATTCGGAACGCGGGAACTTCGCTTGACCCGGTGGAATGAAAGCCTCGTCCGGATTAGACACCGGCTGGATTGAATCCGCCGACGCTGCTGAGCCAAACCCAAGGGCCCTCATGGCCTGAACGACTTCGGGAAACGCATAATAATTTGAGAGATTCGGTTGGTCATATCGACGTACCGATTTCGATTCATTTTCAAAAAACGATCCTGAGAGGGTGACACCTAATTGGTTCTGCAAGGCCGCTGAATCAAGTCCTTTGATCCTTGCATATTCACGCCACACCACGGATAAGAACTCTATGGCCTGGGCATAATCACGGCGGAAATTGTTTTTCCATTCGGCATTATCTCTTGAAATGGAAGGAGAAATAACATCCATCTCCATGGGAAGTCCTGTACGCGGATCCGTATAAAAACGAAGACTTATTTGACGCAAACTTCTTGCAGAAAGCTCAGATAAATTCTGATGCCCTACGACTTCGCCATTTTCCATTTTGACAGGAGCGGCAAAAGCAGCGAAGTGGATGCCTCCGTCAGAAAACTCCAGGACACCCAATAGTGTTTTTCGACCTTCCGCCGTCAAATCCACGGGAACTATCTCAAGCAAGGCATCATAGCTTTGAGCAAATGCCTTCGCTACTTCAGCTATCGAAATAGGCTTCTGACCGGCCCTTTGATTGACAAGCACTTGAATCGGCGTTTCCCTCACCTCGGAACGAGCGGCGAGTTGGGTTTCATTCGTTCTTGCTTCCGAGCGAATTTGTGAGGGAGTGGCAGTGGATAATTGCGAACGAGTTGTTCCTAAATCCAATAGACCTTTATCAGCAAAAAGCGCATCCCAATCGTTTCTCAAATTTTCCGTCCATCTTTTTTCGCCCGCACTGCGATAAGCCTTTTCCAAAAGTGAATAAATTTTTCCTTCCCAGTCAGAAAACCCATCGCCATATCGATCCTGCCAAAGCAAATGGAAAAACGAACGGTCGCCTTCTTCCTGGCCCGGCACAAAAAAAGAATTTAAGGTTTGACCGGTTAAAATCCGAACTAACATCAAGGTGATTTCGCGATGATTTTTTTGAATCTGATCCATCGGATATTGATCCTGCAATACAAGATTCGTTAAATCGATAAGGTGCAAAAGTTTATCCGGATCTAAGATAAAGTTGCCAAGATTTCCCCCATCAAAATCAAAGACTCCTTTCCGACTTATATTTGATTGGATTTCTAAGGCTTGGAAGGAATCCCGGATGGCAACAGGCAAATTTCCTTTATATCGATCATGATTCGCAACTTCCCGAAAATCAACGCCCTCGATCCATTCGTTGAATTCTATAAGGTATGAGAATTTTTTATTGTAAGGGACCTGTATCCAATCATACTGGCTGGCAATTCCGTCGGTATTTTTAATGACGGGCAGCACTTCTCGATGCGTCTGCAAACGGATAGACATCACATTTGAGTCTAAGAGTTCCTGGATTTTTACGGCAATCAGCTTCCTTTCTCCATTCACTTCGGCCGAGGCGCTCATCACTAAGCCATCCACGCCAGAACCGATAAACTTTTGGATTTGCACATTTTGAACAATACCGTTTGTGGTCCTTATTTGTTTCCCATTGATTTGTTCCATAATCCAAAGCGCATGGAGTAAGCCTAAAATTCTCCTTTGAAAATATTGACTTAAATCACGGCTCAAGATTGTTTGCCGATCGGGCGACAATTCGAAAAAACTTCCGTCCGATTGAATCCTTTTTGTTTGGTCCAAAAAGAATTTCTCCAAGAGGCGATCCGGTTGAATTTGAACCTTATTTGAAACACTTTTGATGATCCTGTTGCGCGCCTGAAAGTTGGAGATGTGCTGCTGTAGAAGGCTAATGACCTCCATATACTTATTTTGTTTAAGTAACAGATCCGATTCTGCATCTGAGGGCAGCAACTCCCATGAGTCCCCTGCAAAATGAGCACTCTCTAAGGTTTTGTAATATGCGTATTGGCTCGTCCGGGTCATCCGTACCAGCGTCACAAGATCAATATGCTCCATAACCCGCAAAGTCACCCCCAAATATTGACTTGAGAGCGCCAGGAAATGGAGCCTTTGCAAAAACATAGTACGCGTCTCGGGCATATCCCTTAAACCGGTCGCCAAGGCACTTGTCCAGTGATCCGTCGACCAAACACGATCGACAACGCTTCGAAAATCCTGAATCACAGGCAATCCCAATGCTAACAGCTTGGCTTCATAAAGTTCTAAAAATCTACTTCGATACTGTTCTTCATGACTAAAACTCTCCGAAACTATTTCTGAAACAACATCCCTGATGAGCCTCTCACGCTGGACCTTCTCTTTAAAACTCCTCGCTGCAACTTGCGAACGCGCCTCCGAACGATTGTATGAGCTGTCAGCTTGTCGAAGCGATTGCGATCGCGGAAATCGATCAGATGACCCCCGCACCTCTCCATCTTTACGCTTGTAAAATTCCCTGGTAAAGACCCCTCCCAGAAACGTCTCACGCTGGATGAGGTTCGGATGCCCTCGCAAATATTCCGCAATGACCTCACGCTCGACTTGGTCGGTCCGGGGTCCAAACAGGGACGCCACAAAAACCGCGCCTTCCGGGAGTTCCGCGTCGAGCTTCGCGAGAACATCACCCGCGAACTCAGTTCTCCGACTCGGCGGGTGCGTATAATAAAAATAGATCAGCTGATAGGGATGCATCGGATGTTTTAGAAAATCGTCCTTTTTGACTTCAAGATTAGGGTATTGGATTCCTTTCTGCTTCAGGAACTCGAGAAAATCCACCGAATATTGATACCGTTCCGGGTCGATTTCGATCGAAGTGACGCGGGCTCCCGTTACCTCAGCAAGGATCACGGCCGCAAAAGCGTTTCCTGTCCCGACATCTAGAATATGTTTCTGTGGGTCTCTTAGATCGTACCGAACAATCAGATCTTCAAGCATCCAAGCATTCGAGTCGAAAAATACACCGTGTTCGGATCCGTAATCATCCAAAAATGCCCTTCCGCTTTTGGCTCGAAGTTCTTTAAATTCCCGCCGGGCGTCTAGAATGGCCTGTACACGGGGCCCCGTAACCAGGTTCAACCGGCTCGGCGTTATGGATTCACCGCCCTTCCCTGGTTCCCTCATTTCCGATCGTTTGTCCGCGGAATCATTACCAGCCGCGGGTTGGGTGCTCTCTTTTATATCGGAATTAATTTTAATCTCAGTTTTCGGGGTAAGCTGAGCGATCACTTCCTCAAACTTGTCCTTGTCATTCGGTTCGTTAGGCAGTTGTTTAGCCACCCACTTCTCATCTTCGAGCATCCTGTGCAAGACAGAGAGAACACGATCCCGATCGCCCGGTTGCAACACCCCGAGCTTCTCCAAAAATTGTTGCGGGTTGTTCTCTCTCAAAGCCTTTTTGATGCGATCCTCGGCCAACCCAAAAGCCAAACACGTCAAGCGATCTTCCTGACCCTTTAGGATGAGTTTTTCTGAAAAAAGCGTGGGACCCGTCCCTTGAATTCCGGCATAACCGGGTGTTGCGGCCAAAATCTGATAAAATGCCAGCGCATCTTCTTTGCTTGTGAAATTGACCACAATTGGAGAAACTCTTTTCGAATCAAGTGCTACTGTATTCGTTCTTGGATCTTCAGCCTGGTATTTTAAGTTGATCGGTATATCCCGCCTGGCCATCGCAATGTCACGCACTATTACAACAGTTCTTTTAAAATTTTCAAAATCCAATGGATTAAGATAAAGCCGCCATCTTCGATTATCCATGGCAGCCGCCAGGGCCCGTGGATTTGATGTTTCCGCATCCTCTTCGAAAGCATTTTTTAGCTTTAAAAAAGCATCATTCTCAAACCCATGCCAAAAAAACTGAAACCCGGCTGTGGGGTAAAAAGAATACTGGTACCCTTCCAATGAGGGCTTTTCCGGCCTTGTTTCTTTCGTCTCAATGCGCAATTCGGAGCGAACGGTGGTTTGGCCTTCCTGCATCCCACCCTGGTAAATCCCGGATCTGCCAGGGTCGGCAGATCCGGGATTTGACGCAGATGCGCGCGATTCGGAGCGTAATTTGGATACGCGCTCCGCAATAATCCCCTCCGCATTGACTAGAAACGGGTTGCCAGCAGACTGCAATTGAGCATCGTTATACACCACGACTTCAGTAATATCACCTGTACGAGCATCCCGTAACACCACCCCGTCGTAACCCAAGTCTTTCAATCTTGCTGTAATGGCATCTTGAGCCTCGGGACCACTTCCGACGCTATGTTTTATCGATTCAAGCGTAATATCATCTGCTGGTTTTAACAGATTAACCCACACCGGATAAAGTAGCCCACCTTGTTTGCCCCAATCATAAGCATAAGGTTTCGCTCCGTTCATTGTTGAAAGATAAACACCCGTCCCGTGAAATCCAGGGCGTTTGCTACCAGCCAGGGCGAGTTTCGGAACGCCGCCTTCCAAAGGTGTTAAACTTCCAGCAAAAAGTGGCTGTTGGATGACCGAATTGACAAAAGGACTCAAGGATTTTAATGCGTGGGTTTCGGCGCGCAATTCGGAGCGAACGATGGGTTGGCCTTCCTGCATCCCACCCTGGTAAATCCCGGATCTGCCAGGGTCGGCAGATCCGGGATTTGACGCAGATGCGCGCGATTCGGATTGGATCGGCGAAAATTGGGAAATATCTCCAAGGGATTCGTTCACCAAGGTATTTGTCTGATGGGCAGCGCCAATAATTTCGTCCTCGGGCAACTGTTCCGTTAAAGTCGTTTTGACCAGTGTTTGCATTTTGGAATCCTTGACAGTAGGAACAAATGGGATGGGAGAAAAATTTTCGACAGGCTCGCCTTCGATCGGTGTAGGCCAGGCATTCAGCATTTTTGATACGACCATTCTTGCAGCCTCTGCACCGAGACTAACGTTGCGGATAAAGGACCTCGCAAATTCCAGCCATTCTCGTCTTTTTTCCGGAGACATATGCACATCAAAAGAAGGATCATCAAATCCCATGCCCCATTTCTTTTTTAACGCTTCAATTTGGGGGCGCATGGTTTCCCCTACTTCAAAGACTTTTTCAAACTGTTCCATGGCTCCAACACCAAATTCATGATAAACGGCCAGCAACCCGATCATATCGGCTTTTTTCTCAATTTCCCAAAGAAGCGCAAACCATTCAGGGTCTTCCTGATCACCAAGATGTCGAGCTGTATAATGTGCATCGTTAAACCACACATGTCCCAATTCATGCCCCATCACTGCGAAAAGCTGTTCATCAGTCATTTTCTCGACTAAGCGAGAATTCAGTAATATCACCGGAGCTGTTTTGAAGTGAAAACAAACATCGTGCAGCACCGAGCCAAAGGTTGGAACCTCATCAGACACGATGACCGTCACTCGATCCCAACGCTCTTGCAAATGCGTCGGCAGATTCTTCGAAAGAAAAACAGGGATGTTCTTTTTCAGTCGGTGAAGAA
The DNA here is from genome assembly GCA_022711115.1 of Candidatus Omnitrophota bacterium. Lineage (GTDB taxonomy): Bacteria > Omnitrophota > Omnitrophia > Omnitrophales > Aquincolibacteriaceae > JAKLFP01. The sequence goes on from JAKLFP010000002.1 coordinate 289,460, forward strand.
GGCCCTCGGCACGTTTTGTAAGTTCGGTGTTGGGATGCTCGGCCGCGATGCCATAAATACGCTCCATGATTTGTCTCATTGTTTCTTCCTGGCTGAGTCTTGCTATCTTTTTATTGAAAGCTGTTCCTTGCTCAAAAATTTCTTGCACCTCTTGGGCAAGGCGGTGAGCATCCTCAATCAAAAGTCCTTGCTCCAAAAATCCGATTTCAACAATTTCGTGAAGAAGGTTTCCCAAGGCTCTTCGGTCGGATGGATTCAAACGCTGCATGGGAAAAAGGATCTTAAGTGTGCCCTGGTGGCGCACAATGAGCCCCCCCAGCTCCTCTTGACGCCGCACGAGTTTGTTTTCATTAATACGGACGGGAATAATGCGGGATCCTATTTGCTGGGCTTGCTGCTTTGAAATCACGCCTTCGATCACAAGTGCGGTAAGCATATCTTGGATGTCTTTTAAAATATCCGGATTGCTATCTCTCCGCTTTTCAAGCCGCTCCATCACAAGATCCCAGCCAAACCCCTCAGCCACATGGGCAAATCGCTCTTTCATTTCTTCGAAGAGCGCCTTACCCCGAGCCATGGCTCCCACAATGCCAGGTTCCCCTCGCAACTCCGAATGCTTCTCGGCTGATGAGAATGCATCAGCAGAAGGAAGCTCGGGAGTAACGGGAGTCTCAGGCGGGACAGACTCAGGTGTTTCTAAAGCATTCTTGTTTGCACGCATCTCCGCTGTTTCGCGACTCGCCGCGGATGGCTCTTTCATAAAAAGAACGGATGGCCCGGGTTCTGCTTTGGGAATTACTTCCCGGACTGGTCCTGATTCCGCTTTGGGTATGGATTCTTGTGACGGACCCGCTTCTGCCTTGGGTATGGACTCTTGTGACGGACCCGGTTCTGCCTTGGGGATAACTTCCTGAGCTTCACCCGGTTGAGCCTTGGGAATAAATTCTTGAATATCAGATCCATCCTCAGCAGATAAAATCGACATCGTTTCTTGAGCCGGCGTTTTCTGATTAGCTGGGACAGAGGGTTTGATATTGCTCAAATCGCGCATTTCACTTCTCCGCGCAACTTCCGATGCCAGCATTTGGGTCACTTGTTTCCCGGGCAGTTTAAGCTGTGCCGCAAGATCATTCACGATACCGCTAAGTTGTGTTTCGGTTGTGTTAATCTCCGGCGCTCGCAACTCAGCACGCCTTAAAATTTCCTCAGAATCGATCCCTTGCTGAATCAACGCCTCCGCAGTTCTAGCGATAAGAGTCTGCTGATTCGGCATCCCGGAAGTGGCTATATTTGACAAGGCTTGTTGAATTTGATTGAGAGGCGCAATAATGTTGCGTATCGCCGTTCTTGGAACAGTGCCTTGCGATGAAGCAACTGAGATCGTCGCATCGAGCGGCATAGACGCCTTTGCAGCTAAAGCGGATGGCTTCGATGTTGTAGCGCTTTCCAGCAACGATGAAACAGATTGGACATTGAGCTCCTTGCGTTGGAGGAGATCTTTGACGCCGCCCATGAATTGCTGGAGTTGCGTTTCGAATTTTTGCCAGATCGCGGCAAAACTCTTGTCGCGGAAATCATGCAGCTCTTTTTCAATGGCTTTCAGGATCTCTTCCTTGCTTTTCGGAGTACCTCGTCCGAACTTTTCAACGTATACACTGATCAACTTATCAAGATAGCGCGTGTACTGACTCGCATCCGCGATACGCCCTTGGCGTGACAATTCGCGGATGACTTCGTCACGCCACTGCTTGAGATCACGGCGGAAATCCGGCTCATTAAGTTCGGCCACAAGGCGTTGCGTCGCATGCCGGGCAAACGCGTCATAGTAAGTCGTCTTGAGATATTCCTTGTACGACACATCATTCTGCATGACCTTACTGTAATTTTCGACGCCTGCCAAAGAAGCCATTTTCGGCGTTACGACCACATACGTGATCTTTTTCTCATCCAAAATACGCTTGATGCCGTTCGTGTGAAAACCGCCGGCGATCACAAGCACAGCCTTCTGACTTTTGCTGTTCATCAAAGCCGTCAGGTTCTTGTAAAAGGCTTGATCTCTTTCCAAGGCAAACCTGTAGAATTCCAGTGCGGGGTGCAGGTCCTTACGGAAATCGGAGTCTTCCAAAAGATCCAGATAGGCATCCGGCGACTTCCGATACTGGCTTAGCTGATCATAGGTCAGTTCCAATTCGATGAGATCTTTCAGGAACACTAGCCGGTGGTATTTTTCTGCCAATGCTTTTTCCTCGGGTTTCGTGACAAGACTCGCCTCAACTGTCTCCAATGCCGTTTGCAATTCCTCATAAATCCGGCTGCCTTTGATCGTAGAAAGTGTTTCGGTGTGCCCAAGGAGCAACCTCATCTGCGGGGTCAGCTTGGGACGGAACCCCTTGGCCTTGCCGATTTCGATCATGTCCTGCAGGAATTTGCCGCTGTCCATTTTGCCGGTGAGAAAAGCCTGATATTTGGAGTAGAAATTCATCTCCTCCTTAACGCCCATCCCCCGGACAAATTTTGTTTTAAATTCCGCGGCCATAGCTTTGATCATGGTATCGAGTTTTTCTTGTTTGCCGGACGACACATAACCTACAGAATCCAACAGCTTATTGAATGCCTTGAGATCCGTTTTTTGAGAAAGGATTTTCTTGAAATTGGCGAGGTAAATGAGAAAATCGACAAAGCTCGTCCGCTCCTGTCTGAAATGCTCACATTGCTCATGAAATTCGTTCAAAGATCCTGAGTAGGTATGCTTACGCGTCGCATCCAGTTGTCCCTTAAAAAAATCCCACTTTTTCTGAAGATCCACTTTCTTTTCCTGAGCATTCAAATAGGCACGATAGTTGTCTTCATAGAGCGTCCAGGTTTCCATCCCATAGTATTCACGATCCGGCTCGCCGAAAATCGAATCCATTTCCACGCCCGTTAATTCACCGCGATTCAAATAACCTGAGAGGGTTTTCCGCTTGCTGATCGCTTCCGGAAACGTTCGGAAAAGGGTCGCATCAAGCCTGGACTTAGCCCCTTCAACCGCAATCAATCGGATCCCATATTGCTTGTTAAAATGCTCGATCAATTTCTGGATGTTCTGCTGGGCATCCACAACCGCATGCGCGTCCTGAACGAGCACAACGAACTTTTCCGCCTCGGAAAACCGACGTTCAAAATCAATCTGCCCGATGTCGGACGGCACAGTGACTGACACTGGCATAACAAAGGGAGTATTTATTTTTCCACTACCGTCCGCTGTCAGAGATGGCGTGGCCCATGACACACTTGTAGCGGTAAAAATCAAGGCTGTCACGCCAGCTATGATCTTGGTCCGAGCTCCAGATTTAGAATCACTTTTTTTATGCATAATTTAAGTTGCTTCTTTTGCTCCCAAAGTTAAGGTACACGCCCTTTCAAAAACAGTTTTAACCCCTTTCAATCACAACTGTTCCATTCAATTTACCTCTTGATTTTCCTCTACTTCAATTTTGACATCCAAATATAGTTATTTCAAGATGCTAAAAGGTGTTTTTTGATTAATATTTGATATATTATGCTATATTTGCTATATTTTGCTATACAAAATATTGAAACTTCTCCAATGCGGAAATTTTCAGAGACTTAAAGAAAAAGTTGAAACAACAACGCTAATTGCTAATAATCAACTCGAAGAGGACAAAAATGAACTAAATGAAGAGGATTTTTAGAAGTCTTGTGGAAATGAGCAAACACCTAACTGCTTTGATCAGCGGATCTTACGATACTGGTACTTTCCTTTGATCTTTGATTCAAAATAGCGACCATGAGATGGCGCTGTCAAGAATTCCTGGTAGATGGTTTCGGGAACGCCTTCATACTGATAAATAGAACCGATGATAAATTCAACCTGCAGCATATTGCGTTTATGTTCGTACCCGATCCATTCAATCTCACTTGATAGCACCATATTATTGATCATTTTGTCCTCCCATGTTGCTATATTTAACGGACAAAATGCGGGAAATCTTGAATTTTTCATTCCAAAAACACACACCCCTCCTGTGCTCCGACGAGCCCCTGAAACAAACGGAGTCCGCCTTCGCATCGATTGCGGGTGATGATTGGCAAGCACACCCGACACACGATGACCACCAAGTTTTATCTTTTCAAAAGGCCCCTTGTCCGAAGACTTAGGAAGCAGGATGTCTTTTTGAATCTTCAAGTAAAGCACGGATCTCTTCATTGAGAGCACCGAATTCCTTCGCAATGGCGATAAACTCGGGGCAAACTTCGTACTTCTCCTCGAGTAACGCCTCCCTGAGATAGATAAGTGCGGTCAATTTTACTGGATCCCGCGATCTCTTCCTGTACCTGGTTAAATAACCCGGGCTTAATGTTGGATTCATGGTGATTCCCTCCTTTTCCCTTGTTTGTTATTGATTTCCTCTGTCACAGACCTGACTCATCGGCACCAAGACATGCGACCGAGGCCTTACCTCCAACCCTACGGAATATTCCGTATTGGCTGGCAACTCTGCACTTATTATCAAATGGCGGAATTCGCAAAGATAAAAAAAAAAGCCCATGACCGATTTCCCGGTCATGGGCTTTTGAATGATTCCGCTTTGTTCTATATCAGGTTTACTCTATTCGATCCTCCAAAGCGTCCCTCAAGAGCCCACGACCGTTCCCCGTATGGCGACATTTCGTGGATAGAAACCACGTCTGCGCCATGACGGACGTCATGGGATAACTTACTAACACGTTAATTTTCTTAAGGTTACGCTTTTTCATGAGTTTTCCTGTTTATGAAAGACAACTTAAATGTAACATTTTTCCGGGTTTTGTCAATACTTCGGAAGTGGATTTGCGGGAGGCGGGGAAACTAGTAAATTTTGATGCGGCGTTTTAATTCCGTCCATGGAAAAAATTTTCCGGGGCACTCCGTTGCAGCCCCAGGAACGTCACGATGCCCCACGATATTACGGTCAGGAATATTATAAAATTTCTTGAGCGTGGAAACTAAAAACGTCAGCGAATCGAACATCCTGTCGGGCAGTCCTGTTTCGCTGTAGTTTCCAACCACCGCAATACCGATGGCTTTTTTGTTCCAGTCTCCTTGTTTCGTATGTGCCCCATCCCTCTGCTTGATCCAACGCGGCCCTACCTCAATCTGCCCGCTCGCTTTACCGCGCGTCCCATTATCGATGAGAAAGTCATAGCCCATACCATTTTCCCACCCGCGTTGCTGGTGAAGATTATCGATACTATAAGCACTTCCTTCATCCGTCGCAGTGTGGTGAATAACAATGTGCGTCCACCGCGTCGTCGGATAAAGCGGAATATTAGGACGCGGCCCATAGGTGTTGGGAATGAGCAGTTTTTGACCTTTTTTAATCTGCGTGGGATCTGTCAGATGATTGACCTGCATGACCGTTTTCATATCCACGCTATAGATGCTGCAGATGCGCCAAAGTGTTTCCGATGGACCGACTTCATGATAGACATTATGCGGCACCGCGTTCGGAGCAGGTAAGTTAGTACTGATTGCGGAAACGGTTCTAGAAGGAGGCTGATACACGACCGGACGCGCCGAGGTGGCACATCCTGAGAGCAAATGCGCGCTTATCAGGGAAGCGAGAACAACCCCAAAACGCATCGCACAATATCGATACTTCACACGGAATAAGAGCAATTTAATAACATTCATATTGCATAATATTTTCGCCAAAACCCGGCCTTTTCTTAAGGGCCATTCGTGTCATGAAGATCAAGACCTCCGGGCGAAATAAGCGGCTAACTTTTTCTGAAATGCGGAAAAACCGGTTGAAAGATTCGACCCGAGATCCACAGCAAGCACCGAAAGCCCTTTACTTGAAAGCGCCTTGTAATCTCCCATCGCCTGGGCCTGCTTGAGTTGACTGAATCCGTAGATCTCTCCCGGGATCCGAACATCTTTGCTGTCTTTAACAAAAATCTCTATAAAGATCCCATTCTTTGGCCCTCCCTTGTAAAGCTGTCCTATCGAGTGCAGGTATCGGGGGCCAAATCCGGAAAGCACAGGCACTTTCAGAGCGGCAGCAACGCTTTTTTGAAATGCCTGCAAGGTTTTTCTCGTTGCTGCGGTCCGATCCACGTAAGCCAGGATGGAAATAAAACCGTTTGTGGGCAACTTTCCAAAAAAGGCCTCAAAATTGCTGTCGTCCGACGGACTCAATTGCGGATTTTTAACCGTCAAGACTTTTCCCGGTTTCGGAAGTGGCTTTTTATTTTTGATATCTTCAAGTAACTCGGCGGTGATATCCTTGGATTCTTTCACATTGGGCTCATCAAAAGGATTAATCTTAAGCAGCACGCTGGCAAAACTTGTCGCAACTTCCCATCGCAAAAACTCCCCCCCGACATTCATGCCATTTCCCCAGACAAAGTCCAGCACTGCGAATCCTTTTGCCTTGAGCGCCTTGATCCGGACCGCCCACAGTTTTTCGCTCTCACCTTTCAAACGAAGGATCACGAAAACACGATCTTTTCCGTAATAATCGAGATTGAGCAGCGGTTCCCCTGCCACAGGGACGATCCCTTTGCCCTCTTTGCCGGTGCTTTCCGCGATCAATTGTTCGGCCCAATCCGCAAAAGATGCCAGTGTCGGTGAAGTCCAGAATGTAAGTTTGTCTTTCCCGTGCATCGCCAAAACACCCATCAGCACACCTAGCAAGATCCCCTCATTTCTGGAAAGATCCTTGACCTGACGCATCTCATTTAAAAAACGTTGGGCATCTTGAAGGATTTTCCGGACATCGATCCCGAGAAGCGCTGCCGGCACCAGTCCAAAAAACGACAACGCAGAATACCGCCCGCCGATGTCGACGGGATTCAGGAATAACCCGCCGAAAGTTTTGCTGCGCCCGAGGTCCTCCAACGGCGAGCCGTGATCGGTCACGATGACAAAGCGTTCCGCGGCCTTGTTTTCATCGCCTTTGTAGAATTTTTTCACCCGGTCAAAGAAATACTGATACTGCGAACGCGTCTCAATCGTGGAACCGGACTTGCTTCCCACAAGAAAAACCGCGGTCGCATACCGAACCACTTTCTCCACCTTCAAAATGCTGAGAGGATCGGTTGTGTCGAGCAGATGAAACCGGATCCCTTTGAGAGCTCCTTGGATCTTATGGGACGGTTTTTTAAGGATGAGCGACATAACTTCGGCCGCGAGGCTGGAACCTCCCATGCCCAAAAGAACTACATCTTTGATTTTTTCGTTGAAAAATCTTTCCTGAACCTGATCGATCTCGTAAAGCCGTCCGATGATCTTTTCGCAGTTATCCACCCACCCGAGGCGGTTCAGAATCACTTTCTGGTGAGAAGCGTCATTGCTCCACAGCGTCGGATCTTTGGCAATCCAGCGCGCATGGACATCTTTTTTTTCAAGCTGTTTGAGCGCATCCGTCACTTTTTTTTGGAGGTTGTCCGGTAAAGAAATATTCACTTTGACGGTCGGTGTCGTGGCCATTTTTGTTTCTCTTTTCCTTTCCAAAGTTGTCATAAGGGATTCAAATGAATGGATAAACGCTTTGACACCATCTTTTTGGAGACGGTCACAAACCGCATGGATATCGATGCCAATGTTTTTAAGTTTTCGGATCACCTCTTGCGCGCCGGCAATATCTTCTTCGATTGTGTCGGCTCGAATTTGCCCGTGATCCAACACCGCCTCCCAAGTCGCTTGCGGCAGTGTATTGACCGTGTCTTTCCCGATCAGGGTTTCGACATAAACAAGATCCGGATAAGCGGGATTTTTGCAGCTCGTGCTGCCCCACAACGTCTTTTGAACATACGCACCTTTGCCTCTGAGGGACTGAAAACGCTGGGAGGCGAAGATCTTTTTGAATTCCTGGTAGACCATCTTCGAGTTCGCAATCGCGGCCTTCCCCTTGAGTTCGTTCAGCAGACTTCGTTTCGCAGAATCTTGCTCCGTGGCGAGTTTGGCATCAAGTTGTTTGTCGATGTCGGTGTCGATGCGGCTCACGAAAACACTGGCCACGGAATGAACGCCGGCAAGGTCTCCGCCCTTTGCGACAAACGCTTCGAGACCGTCCAGATAGGCATTGGCCACATCCCGGTAATTTTGCTGGGAAAAAATGAGGGTCACGTTAACGTTAATTCCTTCACCAATAAGTCGCCGGACCGCTGCAATCCCCTGTGCGGTGGCCGGCACTTTGATCATCACATTCGGTTTATTCACAAGCCGGAAAAGCCGCTTGGCTTCCAAAACCGTCGCATCCTCGTTAAAGGCAAGGTTCGGCAGAACTTCAAGACTCACAAAACCATGTTCTCCGTTCGTTTTCTGAAATACAGGGGAAAAAAGATCACAGGTTTCACGAATATCGGAAAGAGTCAGGGCATCATAGATCTCAAGCGTGCTGGCACGGGCATGAATGAACTTTTGAATATCGGCTTCATAACCCTCTCCCTGGCTGATGGCCTGCTGAAAAATAGAAGGGTTGGAAGTCACGCCCAAAAGACCTTTTTCCTCAATGTACGCCTTTAAGGTTCCGGAACTCAGAAGCTTCCGACTGATCGTGTCCAGCCATGGCCCCTGACCGGCCTTATAAAGTTCAACACTCGGTAAGGCGCTCATACACGTTCCCATATTCTCCCCTTTTTAATTTTAAGCATGATGTTATTAAGGCAGGAAAAACGGAATGCAGTATAGCATGCTGCATCACGCTATTCAACGTTGGAATCCTTCTTCAGAATGTTCCAGTCATCGATTTTTTTTAAAGTTTCCTGGATGGTCCGGATCAGGTTCGGAAAACCGGCTTTGGTCAGCGAGGAGATCATGATTCCTTCCGGAAAAACATCCTGAATTCTTGCCATTTCAACATCGCTAAGAAGATCTGCTTTATTGAGCACAAGAAGTTTTTCTTTCGCGCCAGCACCTAATTCCTCGAGCACTTGATCCACCACTTGTTTATGCTCCATGGCATGCTCACTGGCGGCATCCACCACCACCAGAATCAAATCCGCATCCAGCACCTCTTCCAATGTCGCATGGAAGGCTTTGACAAGCCCGTGAGGCAATTCGCGGATAAATCCGACCGTATCCGTAAACAGTATGGATTTTCCGGAACCGTCCTCGTAGATGCGTGTTTTTGGATCCAGCGTCGCGAATAACCGATTCTCCACATAAGCATCCGCACCGGTCAGGGCGTTGAGCAACGTAGATTTCCCGGCGTTCGTATAGCCCACGATGGCGACTTGCCTCAAACCTTTTTGGCGACGCCCTTGACGGATTTGCGCGCGATGCACTCTCAACTTTTCAAGCTGCTTTTGAATATGTTCAATACGTCCCCGGATTCTACGACGGTCCACCTCGAGTTTCTGTTCACCCGGCCCTCTGGTCCCGATGCCGCCCCCCAGACGCGACATGATCACGCCCATCCCGACAAGTCGCGGTAAAAGATATTGAAGCTGGGCCAATTCCACCTGGAGTTTTCCGTCACTGGAAACCGCACGCCGGGCAAAAATATCAAGAATGAGGCCGGTCCTGTCTACCACACGAACACCGCAAGCCTCTTCGAGATTGCGCGCTTGAACGGGTGATAAATCCACACTGAAGATCAGAACATTTGCATTCGTGTTATGAATTTCCGTATGGATCTCTTCGATTTTTCCTTTACGGATATAATGACTCGGACTGGGATGTGGCACGTTCGCCGTCACGCTGCCTACCACGGCTCCATGCGCTGATTCCGTCAATTCTTTCATCTCTTCCAGCACATCGAGGGGGTCCGGACAATTTTTTGCTCCGGATTTAACAATCACAAGAAATGCTTTATCGCGAGCCATCGTTTTTTTCCTCGTAAACGTTTGTTAAATTAAAATAACGGATAAGAAATTCCCCCATTTTTTTGACGCTGATACCCTCCGGCCACCAAATCCACCGGATCCCTTTTTCGCGCTTAAACCAAGTCCACTGACGTTTAGCGAAATGACGGGTACTTTGTTTGATTTTTTCCTTTATTTCATGCCAACCTTCGTGTGGGACGTCCGCCTGAAGTCCTGCCAACACTTCTTTATACCCGACGCCTTGCAACGCGGTTTCGGAAAATTTCTTTTTGGCCAGCCGTTCTACTTCACGAACTAAACCTTCACGGAACATCTTGTCCACACGCATATTAATCTTATCATAAAGAGCTTTTCTGTCTCGATGCAGGCCAATCATTAAAGTCGGATAACCTAATTCTTTTAACCCTGGAGCTTTGCGAACCGGCTTCGAAGGCTTTTTCCCGGATAATTCATAAATTTCAAGGGCACGGATAATCCGTCTCTGATTTTTCGAACCGATAGCTTTCGCTCTCACAGGATCCACTTTGAGAAGACGCGCGTACAGAACCGGCAACCCCCTCTCTTGAACCTCACGCTCAAGTTTCCGGCGTATCCGAGGATCAGCACCGGGCTGCCGCAAAAATCCCTCTAAAAGCGCTCGAATATAAAAACCCGTCCCTCCGGCAACAATGGGGGTTTTGCCGCGTCTTATCACTTCCCTGATTTTTTTTAACGCGAAATGATAGTAAGCAAAGACAGAAAAATTTCTTTTCGGTGAAATAAGATCGACACCGTGATGGGGGATACCTTGCCGCTCTTTTTTCGAAAGCTTCGCGGTCCCGATGTCCATCCCCTTATAAACCAGCATGGAATCCGCGGAAACTACCTCGCCATGAAGACGGTTCGCGAGTGTGATGGCAAGTTCGGATTTACCGGAAGCCGTAGGTCCTACAATAAAAAGGATGGTGGTTTTCTTCACATAGATTCGGGCTGAGAAATGCCCAAAAGTTCAAGGCCGTTGCGCAAGACCACGCGTGTGGCATCCGCCAAAAGAAGGCGCGCCTTGGTAAGCGGCTGGTCCTCGGTCACGATTCGGTGACAGCTGTAAAACTTATGAAAACAGGCGGCCACTTGCCTCAAGTAATCCGCAAGACGGTACGGTTCCAGCGATTTGCTCGCCTGATCCAGAAAATCCGGAAATTGCGACAGACAGCCGATCAGCTCGGCTTCTTCCGGTGAGGACAGGAGATTGAGATCGACTTTATTCGTCACATTTTGCCCGGAAAATTTCAGCAGGCTTGCAATGCGGGCGTGGGCATATTGGAGATAATAGACCGGATTCTCCTGAGACTGAGCCTTCGCAAGATCCAGATCAAAATCCAGATGGCTCTCCTGCCGACGCATGACAAAGAAAAAGCGGGTGGCGTCCACGCCCACTTCGTCGTAAAGCTCGCGCAAGGTCACAAATTCGCCGGCCCGTGTGGACATGCGGACGGGCTGACCTTTTCTGAAAAGCGTCGTCAATTGCACAATCCCGATATGGATCGCCTCGGGCGCGTAGCCCAGAGCCTGACAGGCGGCTTTGAGACGCGGGATGTACCCATGGTGGTCCGGTCCCCAGAGATTGACGAGCATGTTGTAGCCCCGTTCATATTTTGAAAGATGATAAGCGATATCCGGCGCGAGATAGGTATATTCCCCCGTCGATTTCCTGACCACCCGATCTTTGTCATCCCCAAGGCTCGTCGACCGAAACCACAAAGCACCTTCTTCCTCAAAAAGACAACCTTTGTCCTTCAACACTTGGAGCGCGTGTTCCACGGATTTTTTTGCATACAACGTTTTTTCGCTGAAATAATGGTCAAAGTGAACACCCATCTTGGCCAAGTCTTCCTCAATGCAGTGCATTAGGTGTTTCACGGCATAATGACCGCAATATTCCACTGCCTTTTCTTCGGGTTCCCGGAGCAAGCCTTCTTTTTTTTCTTTTTCGATGATATCCCGTGCGATGTCACGGATGTAGCTTCCCTGATAACCGTCTTCCGGAAAAGACATCTCCATCCCGAGAAGTTCGTTGTACCGCGCCCAGACACTTTTGCTAAGGAGCATCATCTGACGCCCTGCGTCGTTCAAATAATATTCCGCATAAACTTCATGCCCTGTGAATTTCAGGATTCTTGCAAGACAGTCACCGACCGCGGCCTGACGGCCGTGAGCAATGGTAAGCGGCCCCGTCGGGTTGGCGCTAACAAATTCCAGGATCACTTTTTTACCGGCTCCGGATTTTGTTCTTCCGTAATTTTTTTCCTGGTCATGGATCTGAAGAAGCACGGAACCGAGATCTTTTTTGTGAAGGTAGAAATTGAAGAACGCATTGCCGGCGATTTCTATTTTGGCTATGGGAGAATCCTTGCCCGCCTTTTGTTCCAGCAGAGGTTTTAGCTGGGCGGCAATTTCGGCGGGTTTTTGACGCGTTATTTTTGCCAAACGGAATGCCACATTACAGGAAAGATCGCCATGCTGCGTCTCTTTGGGCGGATGCAGGTCATATTCGAAATCATCCGGCAAGGAAACGCTTTGTCCGTTGCAATAAATGCGTATGACAGAATCGATAAGATTTCGTATTGTAGATTTCATAGGATGTTTTCACTGCCCCGAACATCACAATCAAGATTCAAACAAGAATCTTACGCGCCGCGTATCAAGCGCTGCGCCTTCTTTAGATTTTCTTCGCCTCGCCCCACAAACGTTCGAGGCCGTAGAATTCGCGTGTTTCACGATAAAAGATATGGGCGATCACCGGACCAAAATCCAAAAGAACCCATTTCCCTTCCTGCATCCCTTCGACATGCCAAGCCGGCATTTTTCGCTGTTTCATTTCTTCCACAAGATGACTTGCGATCGTTTTCACGTGACGGTCGCTATTGCCATGAGTAATCAAAAAATAATGGCTCAAGCTGGAAAGCTTAGAAATATCGAGAAGCACAATCTCTTCGGCCTTCTTGTCTTCGGCCAACGTCCTTAAAAGTTCCGCAATGCGTTTCGGTTGCAAGATAAAGCCCGCCTTTCTTATAAAAAGTTCGCAAATTATAGCATGGACCCCAAAAACGGGAAAAAGAAAACCTTGCGAAGCTACTTCTTCAGGGATCCTTCATGTTTCAACAAAAACTTTTTCCATCGGATGCCGCCGGAATACCGGCCCAAGGTGCCGTCTTCATGAATCACACGATGGCAAGGAATCACGACCGGCAAACGGTTCTTCCGCATGGCTGAACCGACAGCGCGTGCCGCTCCCGGAAATCCGGCCCGCTTTGCCAAAGCGCTGTAGCTGATCACTTTACCGGGCGGCACCTTGCATAAAGCCCGATAAACTTGTTTTTCAAAAGCTGTACAGCCCGATAAATCCATTCTCAGCTTTAACTTCGCGCCCGGATTTTTAAAATATCTTATAAAAACCAATCCTTGTTTTTGGCCGCCGGACAAACTTGATTTTCTTTTTTCCCCTTTCCCTTTTGGAAAAGTAACCCGGTATAGGCCCTGACTGGTACCTTCAAGACAAAATACACCGCCTTTTGTGTTCACGGGAAATGACCAGGTAATTTCAGGAGCGCTCATCCTTCAAATCGATTCGTGATCGGCATGCGTCGGCCGAACCAGGCCTTTTCAGTCACGCGAAGGATCGGAGGCGTTTGGCGGCGTTTGTATTCATTCTGGTCCACCTTGCGAATCACATCCTCCACAATATTTGCAGAAACTTTTTTCTTAAGTTTGCGTGTCATATCATCACGGCTGAGATTCTTTTCAATATAGAGATAAAGGATCTCATCAAGCACTTCATAGGGCGGCAGTGAATCTTCGTCTTTTTGGTCCGGCCGAAGTTCCGCGGAGGGCGCCTTCTTCAAAATGGCCTCCGGAATCACAGGACTGACTGTATTGCGATACCAGGCCAGTCGATAAACATCGGTTTTATACACATCTCCGATCACAGCCAGACCTCCCGCCATATCCCCATAAAGCGTACAATAGCCCATGGCCAATTCGGATTTGTTCCCTGTCGTCAGCACGAGCCTCCCCTCGTCATTAGAAAGGTACATCAATTCCATGCCCCGAATACGGGACTGCAAATTCTCCATCGCAAGTGTGATGCGTCCTTCTTCCGGAATAGGTTCTCCCGATTTTTCCTTCTGTGCAAGATAGGCGCTTAATAGAAATTCGTATTTTTCTTTGATCGGATTGACCCGAAATTCAATGCCAAGACGACTCGCTAGCTCTCTAGAATCCTTCCAACTTCCTTCCGAAGAATAAGTGCCGGGCATCGTGACCCCTTTGACCGCATCGGCCCCAAGCGCATCCACCGCAAGCGCGGCCACAAGTGCCGAATCGATCCCACCGCTTAAGCCGATCACGGCTTTTTTAAAACTGTTCTTGCGGAAATAATCGCGAATGCCCATCACCAAGGCGTTGTAGATCTCCTTCGGCTGGCTGGTCCATTCAGGGAGCGGCACAGAAAAAGGCTTCTGTTTGTCAGACTCCCAATCAAAATAATAGAGTCCTTCTTCAAACGCAGGCGCACGGAAAAGGGCCCTCCCCTTTGCATCGCAAAAAACGCTCCGACCGTCAAAAAGAAGATCATCTTGACCCCCTACTTGGTTGACATAAAGCAATGGGAAACGGTACGCTTTGGTATGTCGTTGAAGCAAGCGATCACGGGTTTCCGCCACGCCGCAATAATAGGGTGATGCTGAGACATTGATCACGAGATCCGCTTTTTTCTTTTTAAGTTCTCGAAGAGGCTTTAGTTCGTACCGTTCATCCCAGATGTCCTCACAGATCGTCAGACCGATCTTGCGGCCTTTCCATGGAAATACCGGTGATCCTTTTCCAGACGCAAAGAAGATATTTTCAAGGAATACATCATAAGTCGGCAAAAGCTGTTTGGTATAGATCGTCCGAACTTTTCCCTGTTCGATCCAAGCCACGGAATTGGTACTTTGTCTGGTAGCCGTTGCGGATAATCCTATAAATCCGATCAAAACCGATAGCTGTTTACCCTTCGTTGCCTGGGCGATCTTTTTGAGATATTTTTGTCCTTCCGCAACGAAACGTTTTTTATTAGCAAGGTCCCAAACCGGATAGCCACAAAGAGATACCTCGGGAAAAACGATCAGGTCTGCTTTCTTTTTTTCTGCGGCATGGATCCATGTCAAAATTTTACGGTAATTCGCAGGGTAGTCTCCGACCGTTGGATTCATTTGTGCTATAGCAAAGCGTATGGGAGTTTCCATGGTGTATGGTTTGAAATTGTATCACGTTAAGCAGCCCTGGCAATACCCGGATTTGCCAGGGTGCAAAAACAAACTTTATGCGGACTTCGCGAAGGTCTTTGCGGCTTCGTAGGCCACCGTGATGATATCGGAAACCGTGAGTTCGGTCGCAAAACTGACGTCCTTTTCGAATCCGACAACAACGACAATACCGCCGATACGCGCCACAAGGGCATAGGCCTGCCGGTCTTCCTTCGTCAGTGCGGCTTTGATCTTGCGAACCTGAATAACGCTCTTGCTCTTGCCTCCGGTCAGTTCGAGACGCATGGCTCTCGCTTGAGCTTTTGCAAGAGACTCAACATCAATACGAGTCACAAAGATGAGATGAATACGGCCACCCAATTGCCGCACTTCGGACCTGGCATTTTTCATAATTTGTGCGTTCTTCCCCGCATCATCCGTGATCTGGACAGGTACTGTGATGATCGCGTTCGGATTGGACGAAACGATTGCTCGGAGTACATCTCTATCAAACGGTGCAAGAATTCTTGTGATTTCGCCTTTAGAGACAAGGCCGAAATGAGTTTTTAGAGCATCCACAATTGCCTGAACCAGCTTGGTTTCAACTCCGACCGCCTTAGCGTTCACGATCTCGGTATCAAGGAAAACCTGTTGTTGTATCGCTGACACCGCGCCCGCCGCCTCCAACATCCCAGCCGGTGCTTGAGGCGCTGGCTTCACCGCAGCAGGCTGTTGCACCACTTCCAAAGCTTTCTCCATGGCAGAAACGGCTTCCAGATCCACCGGCGGTAATTCACGTAATTCCGCACGCGCCGCCGGCAACATCAATCCCAAGTTTTTTAGTTCTTGGCGGAGTTGGCCGACAACTTCTTCAGCTGAAATATTCTTTCGGCTAAGTAACTCAGGTAAAAATTCCCAAAAAATGCGCTGGATCACAACGCCTTCTGTCATATCCCTCAATTCCCTCAGCGAATATTTTCTCGGATCTGTCTCACGACGGTTCAAAGGCAACTTTTCCGAGGAAGGTTCCCGAGGGAAAATTTTTAACTCATTGATGGGAATTCCTTCAATCTCTTGCCTCAAATCAAAATCTCTTGGTAAAACCACTTTCACTTTGAACAATCGTTCAAGCCCGTCCATCACAAAGAAATGGGACTCCAAATTACCGGGGAGCACACTCAGAACCTCCTCAAAAGAAATCACGGTGTGTGCAAATGCCCCCGATGGGACTTTCAGTTTCCCGATACCATTGACAACCACCCCCCCGATCTTGCTTCCCGGCATAATCACGCTCATTCCTAAAATAATCGCACCCGGTCCGATATCCTCGGATTTTACATCCGGATGAATGATCACACTCTTATCAATAAACCTTCCCGGAAAACGTTTCGCGATATCTTCCCGAAAACCAGCGCCTTCACGAACCGCTTTCAGTTTATTATGCGCCTGAAGAAGATCGTCACGGGTCCAATCGATCAAGTATTGGTAATAATCCGCAATGCCGTTTAAGTTGTCATACCGGGTATTTATTCCTGTGTCTACCACCGCGAAAGTATTTCCTTTTGCAACGCGATTAAAAAACTCGTTTTGTAATTCGCGAAATGCCGGCGATCCTCCCAGATTGGCAGAACGCTTGATGGGCCCGTATTGCGGCTCAAAAAGATTTTCAATCCACATCAGCCCCGAAACTTTTGAGGCCTCATCTTTGGTCAATTGCCGTTGAGCCGCAGATCGCAACCATTGAAATCCTGCCTTCAAAGACGCAAAGCCGTTCCAGGACACAAAATAATCCGCTTCGTTAACAAGCACTTTGGAATCGGTTATTTTTCCTGTTTTTTGCAATACTTGAATTTCCTGGCGTGTGAATTTTTCTCCGGCATACTTGATGCCTCGGGGTCCGTACACCTGGGCCCCTGGTTGGGGCACGATCAATCCTAATCTTTCGACTTTAGGATTTTCCACACCCATCCAGTGGGCAAACAACTGAAAATCTGCCGTGGGAGAAGGTTCCACAAAATGCTCGCTGATCGTCGGGCTGTCTCCTGTAAACACATAAACTCCGGGCACTTTTGATATGTGCTGAAATCGCTTCGTCAAACACCGTTCGACCAGGAAGGAATTCCCAGGCATCGGCTCCATGCCCTTATTGAAGAGAGCCGAACTCGCCACAGCAGCCATACGATCGCTGCGACCGCTCATCAGCAAAATTGCAACCCTCATATCTGCCAATTGCTCCGGCTTATAATCAGACCCCAGCACTTCTTGCAACGTCTTATCCACCAAAGAAACAGGATCTGTCAAACTGCCGCCTTTATGGCGCTCAGGCGCCATCACCACGACTTTTTTGTCAGGATGATAGTAGCGTCCCGCCAAAGTTTTGATGTGCGCTTTTACAAGATCCACGTTGGTTTCATGCGCCCCCACAATGATAAGATCGTAATCCAACGCAGGATTCTGCAGCGCTGCTTGTAAACGCTGTTCTTCAAGTTCGACGTTTCTGAGCAGAGCGGCTTCCCCTGGTACTGCGACCTCCCCAGAAACTCTTGTCTCACTGCGCATCCTCCGGATTTGCTGGACCAGCGATTCGAAATTAGCCTTGAAATCAAACACGCGTTTTGTTTTATCCTTCGGGAAAAACTGGTTTATAAACGAATAATCTGGAATAAGAGTTCCATCCTGACGCCTTACATCCAACGGCTTATCCGAATTCGGATCAATATTCATAGAATGCCGCAGTGTGACGATCCCTTGCTGATCCTTCAGCGCTATATCCGCAATAAATTCGGGTTTGGTATCGAAATCTAATGAAGTTCCGGTATAATGATAAAAATTACGATTCGTCCCATGCCCGATAAGAGAACCTCTCAATCTTACACCTGTCAAAATCGTCCCATCCGGAATTTCCACAATTTCTCCGGGAGAAGCCACAATTTCGAGTTCTGTATGATCAAGCACAACGCCCTTCCCGATCTTCACCTTCACACCCTTCGGCACCTTGATGACCGAATGAATCAATAGATAATTGTTGCGATCCTCGAAAGTAACTTGTTTTTCGGGATAGCGAGCATTCACTTCATTCTCAAACAGCGGCAACCGGAACGCCTCGCGAATAAGAAAGCGCGGCCAAAGACGATCTGTCTGAACTGCCAGCCGCACGATCCAATCAATATCCGAAACCTTGCCGGTATCAAACCAGAAGGAGCCAAACGGTGCTGCAGAAAGCCAGCCGCCGGCCGCCTTTTTGACATAATCGGCAATATCCCACAGCTTCTCCCAATCGCGAGCATCAGGATACAATTTTTTCGCTTTTTCATCATAATACTCAGAACTCATCCATGCTTCTTTAGAGACCGTCATCGGCGTCAGCACGTGCTTAGACCAATCAAGTTCGGTATCACGCGTCGATTGAAAATAGGTCCCATTAGCATTAACAGTCACCTGCCGATATCCACGCTGCTCGTCCAAAAAGGCATCGGCAACCTCTCTGCTGAAGGCGAAATAGAATGTATTCAAATTAGTAAACCGAATATGCTTTAGCAGTCCTTCCAAAAACGTTTTCAATTCAGGACCTGTTTTGACGGCTGCTTTGACGCTCGCACGCATTTCTGTCCATTGGGGAGAATTAAGACCGGCCACAAAATCACGTTCGCGTGAAGTCCCGAAAATGGCCGCCCAGACACTTTTCCCATTTTCACCGGCTAAGAGATAAGGCAATAATATATTTTCCAGTTTAAAATCCCGCTGATTGTTCTTAAGTTGGCTGTCATCCACAAATTCTTCGAATGCGGTTAAGAATTCTTTCTTTGCCGTTTCAAAATCCGGAGCAGAAGCTCCATGATGATGTTCTTCATACCACTGCCCAATCCCGTATTTTAACAACAATTCAAACACCTGATAGGGTTCGAAAGGCTTTTCACCGGGTTTTTCCCTAAATGCTTCTACGCGCATCGTGGAATCCACCATGGCATGCCCCAGTCCGGTCAGATACGTAAGTTTTTGTTCGTCAATCACGGTTTTTTCCATCGGCACACCGTCTTGATCAAGATCTGGAAAAACTCTTTCACTTTTCGGGAATATAAAAAGTCTTCGCCCCGGTTCAAATCGCGGTCGAATCCCGACAAGGACATTATCCGACGGCGTCGGGATAAACCATTCGCCAGCGGGTAATCCTGCTGCCAAGATTTTTGCGGATTCAATCGCCTGAGCACCCAGATGCTGGCCTAACATCAGCATGGGGCCTTTGACCCCTCCATTGGCAAGCGTATAGTTGCCGGCACGAGTTCCGATCCCACCGTCAAGCGAAAGAAACCAGACTCGTTTCTTTCCTGCCTTTCGGTCCTCTTCAGTAAACTCCGAATACACTCCGGCCTTGATCTGATCTAAGACCCACTGAGAGGCTCTTAAAATATCTGTGACATTCCCTATCTTAAAAGTACCCTCAGGGCGCCCTTCCGGTCCCTTTCCATTGCTTATCGCTGTTTCCACTTTAAGATTCGGAAAATGCTCGGCCTCATGACCTTGAAATAAATCCAGAAAGGATGGCCGCATGTAAGGTTCCGCATTCATCATCACAACCCGACCATCAAGGGTCCCTTGGGGAGAAAATAAAAGATCTAATTTTCCATTGCGACGCTCCCACATCGTGCGCAACAACCCTTTCGCTTCGGGAAATAATCCGGCTTCCGCAATCAATTTCTGCTCGAGTTTTAGACGTTTATGTTCGGCTGCGGGTGAAGTGGCAAGATAATCTTCTAAAAGTTTTGAGGTTTTCGAAAAAGTAATCGCCCGCATTTCCGAGCGGCCCGCGATGCCCCGCATAGACTGCACAAAACTCGACAAAGCCCAGTAGTTCGGATCAAATTCAAAAGCACGAAGATTTTTATCACCCAAGAGATTCTCCCCAAAAGAGAATTTTGAAGGTTCCGCCGTGTCCATCGGCGTTTTAGGATAAATCAGAAGCGATGCCTTAGACTTGGGATCAATTTCCCGGTCATGAATCAGATCGACCTTACCATCCTGTTTCGTTCGCACCGACATCGCGAAGCTTGACGATCCATCTTCACGAATCGGAATATCAAAATTGATCCCCTCGTCAGAAGAAAAATGGTAGAACACGCGGCGGCGACCTTCCCCCATCAATGCCCCCGTCACAGAAGTGGCGATCAGGATTGTG
Source organism: Candidatus Omnitrophota bacterium (assembly GCA_022711115.1). GTDB lineage: Bacteria > Omnitrophota > Omnitrophia > Omnitrophales > Aquincolibacteriaceae > JAKLFP01. Next base: position 309,713 of record JAKLFP010000002.1, read on the forward strand.
CCGTCAGGAATGGAAACCGTTTCGCCGGGGTTCGCCCTGATCCGTAACTGAGTGTGATCCAAGACAACTCCTTTCCCGATCTTAAGCGTCACCCCCTCCGGAACTTCGATCAGTGAGTTGATCATCAAATAATTGTCCGGGTCTTCAAAGATCACTTTGCCTTTTTTGCTTTCTTCACCCATCAACTGAATTTTTGAATTTACACTGTTTTCAAAAAGCGGAATCCGGAAAGTCCCCCGCATAAAAAGACGCATCCACACATCTTTAGTTTGCACAACCTTGCGGTAGAGATCTTCGATGTCCGCGACCATCCCGGCATCAAACCAGAACCGTCCGAATGCCGCGCGTGACAAACCGCCTGCCTCTCGTTTCACATATTGCGCGATCTCCCACAGATTCTCCCAATCCTTCCGCTCTGGGAAAATCTGCTGATTCGCATTCTTCGCATTTCCAATCGCCTTGCCTTTTGAAGTTTGCTCCGTCATCCACTTTTCATCCGGAGCGTCCCATTTGGACATCCATGTCTTGTGAGTCACGGTCATCGGCGTCAATAGATGCTTCGACCAATCCAATTCCCCGCCCTCTCCGCGCATTTGATAATAAGTCCCACCGTTGGGCTGAACTCGCAAACGACCATAGCCCTTCGTACCATCAAGCATCGCTTCCGCGGTCCTGCGATCAAACGAAAAATAAAAGGTGTTGAGGTTCGTTTCACGGATGAAAGGCATCAGTTGATCTAAAAAGACTTTCAGATCGGGGC
>JAKLFP010000020.1 GCA_022711115.1 Candidatus Omnitrophota bacterium
CCCTCCACCAGAGATTTTGTGAAATGAAAAAAGGCGGGAGTAGCTCAGTGGCTAGAGCGTCAGCCTTCCAAGCTGAGGGTCGCGGGTTCGAATCCCGTTTCCCGCTCCAGATTCTTCGTGAAGTCTGGGCTGTCAACAAAAGATTGTGCCCACGTAGCTCAGTCGGTAGAGCACATCCTTGGTAAGGATGAGGTCACCAGTTCAATCCTGGTCGTGGGCTCCAGAGAAGGAGACATATGAGAAACAACATTATTTTGGCCTGTACGGAATGCAAGCAGAGAAACTACACAACGACCAAAAACAAGCGGACGATGCAAAACCGCCTGGAAATGAAAAAATACTGCAAGTTTTGCCGGGGGCATAAACTGCACAGGGAAACCAAATAGGTGATATTGGTATAGGCCAGTAGCTCTAATGGATAGAGCGCCGGACTCCAAATCCGGATGCTGGGGGTTCAAGTCCCTCCTGGCCTGCCATTTTTCCCCGTTGTGTGAAGGATGAGTCAGATGGAAGATTTTAAAGAAAAAGTAAAAGTAACGATTCAAAAGATTACACAGTTTCTCAAAGATGCCAAGATGGAGTTGAAAAAAGTTACCTGGCCGACTCCAAAACAGACCTTGGCGTCTACCGCGGTGGTGATCATTCTGGTTTTTATTGTTTCTTTAATTCTGGGCATTATTGATTTTGCCCTCGCTAAAGCAGTGAAATTAATATTGGGTTAGGAAAATGGCTTTTAAATGGTACGTTGTACATACTTATTCCGGATACGAGAATAAAGTCAAAATAAGTCTTGAAGAAAGAATTAAGACGACCGGAACTCAGGCGTATTTTTCCGACATTCTGATTCCTGAAGAAGATGTTGTGGAATTGATTTCGGGAGAGAAAAAAAGTTCGAAACGCAAGTTTTTTCCGGGGTATATCCTTGTGCGGATGGATATGAATGATGAAGCCTGGCACGTGGTCAAGGATACTCCCAAAGTGACAGGATTCATCGGCAGCAAGGATAAACCTTCTCCCATACCTGATAAAGACGTTGAACATCTTAAAATCAGAATTGATGAAGGAACGTTAAAACCCAAACCCAAATTCAAATTCGATGTCGGGGATCATGTCAAAATTATCGATGGTCCTTTTACGAATTTCGACGGCATTATCGATGAATTAAAACCGGAAAAAAGCAAGCTCAGGGTTATCGTAAGTATTTTTGGCCGGCCGACGCCAGTGGAACTGGATTTCATCCAGGTGACGCAGGGGTAATGCTTTGCATAGGCCGAATAAATAATATTTAAAATTCAGATCAGGGTGATTCGATATGGCAAAAAAAATTATTGCGAACATTAAATTACAGATCAAGGCGGGTAAGGCAACCCCTTCGCCTCCGATCGGTCCGGCATTAGGTCAGCACGGCGTGAATATCATGGAATTCTGCAAGGCTTATAACGCGATGACGCAGAGCCAGGAAGGAATGATTATTCCTGTTGTGATTACGGTTTATGCCGATCGATCTTTTACGTTTATTACAAAAACACCTCCCGTGTCGGTATTACTGAAGCAGGCAGCAAAAATTGCCAAGGGGTCCAGCGATCCCAAACGGGATAAAGTGGGTTCGGTGACCGCAGCTCAGGTAAAGGATATTGCCGAACTGAAGTATAAGGATTTAAACGCCGTTAATATTGAAGGCGCGATAAATATCATTGCCGGCACGGCAAGGTCAATGGGAATAGAAATTACAGGTTAATAAATAAAGAGGTTTGATCATGTTAAGAAGAGGCAAACGTATATTGGCGGCAAAGGCTAAAGTCGAGCCGGCCAAGAAATACACGTTGAAAGAGGCTGCGGAAATTGTTGTATCGACGGCGGGAACGAAATTTGATGAGACCGTGGATGCGGCGATTCGTTTGGGTGTTAATCCCGCTCACGCCGATCAAATGGTGCGGGGCAGCGTGGTTCTGCCGCACGGATTGGGTAAAACAGTCAGGGTCCTGGTATTTGCCAAAGGTGAAAAGGAAAAAGAAGCTTTGGAGGCCGG
>JAKLFP010000021.1 GCA_022711115.1 Candidatus Omnitrophota bacterium
TAAAATGATGGCGATCATGGATTTGAGCAACAGGGCGTCCGTGCCGGGGCGAATCCGCAGATGGATATCCGCGATCTTCGCGGTTTCTGATAGACGGGGATCAACGACAATCAGCAGTTTGTCCGGATCTTTGGAAAGACGCTGAAGATGCCGCGGTGCCTGCGGGATCTGGTGGCTTTCCATGCCGTTCCAGCCGAAGATCAGCAGAACATCCGTATTCTTGACATCCGGACCGTCGTGCAGATATTGTTTCCCGTGCGTGCGTCCGCACACCCAGAACGCGCCGGAAAATTCCTGTGCCAGAGCGCTGTACTGGTACTGCGAGCCCAGTGCGCGCATCAGGGAGACGCCGAACGCGACCTCCAGATGGCAACTCTGGTTTCCTCCGCCCATATAGGCAAAGGACCGGGGACCGTACCGGCCGACAATATCTTTAAGTTTCGCGGCAATTTCATCAATGGCCTGATCCCACGAAATCCGCTCGAATTGATTACCGACTTTTTTCAAAGGGTATTTCAAGCGGTCGGCGTTATGCTGGTGAAACGCGACATTCATGCCCTTGCGGCAAAAGTATCCTTCGCTTTTAGGATTGGATTTGTCCGGTTTGACCTTGACGATGCGGTTGTTGTCCACGTCGACTTCCAGACCGCAGTTCTGCGCGCATAGAACACAGCCGGTTTTATGCAGGGTACCCATATCTGCTCCTTTCGTCCGGGTTGTAACCGGATGCCTTGAATGCGTTTTGGTCAGCGGGCAGCGCCCAGACGCAGTTTTTTGATAATATCGAACAAATGACGTTTTTCTTCTTTCGTCAGGCTTTGCAAAAATTCAAGATTGGCCCCGGCGATCACGCGGATCGCTTCTTTGCTTAATGCATTTCCCTTAAGCGTTAAATGAATATGAATGGAGCGCCGGTCTTCAGGATTGTTTTTGCGTTCAATAAATTCCGCCGCTTCCAGACGGTCCAGAATGCCGGTGAGCGTTGCGCTGTCCAGCCCGGTTTTCTTTCCGAGTTCTGCGGATGTGATTTGATCTTCCTGATGCAGAAAACCCAAAACCAGCGCCTGCACCGGGGTGAGATTGAGTTCGGATACTTTTTGAGAAAGAAAGCGGCTGGCCAGTTGATTGGCTTTGGCCAGTTGAAAAAAAATGCAATCCTTTTCCTGCATAGGGCTTATTATCCTCGCATGCGAAATACTCGTATGCGAGGATAATAAGGAAAAAGAGTTTTGTCAAGCGCAAAGAATCGACTTTTCATCGTTATGAAAATTTGCGGTTTGAACGGTTGCGGTTTTTTGTTTATCCGCCCAGAACATTTTCTTTTCATTTCAGCGGCTGACTTGAAGTCAATTGCCTATGAAATTATCGATAAAAAATTAATTTGACCCGAAGTCATTTATGATGAGGAGTCCCAATGTCGATCCGGATAGGCGTTCAATCTCACAATACTTTTTTATTATGTCAAAAATGACATAAGACATTGAATTTATTAGTATTTTACGTTGACAACATCTGGCGCATGATGTATAAATAGCCCGTCATAAATGCGTTATTCTTTGGAAAAAACGTTGTGCTCTATCCAAGGCCTGCTTCTTCCAAAAGCTTTTCCTGAAAATGCAAATTCAAGGAACAAATCACACGGGGAAGCCATAGCGCAAAAAGAATATTTCAATATTGATGAAAGGAGAAAAATTCATGAACGTCAGCCGAAGAGGTTTCTTGAAAATTTCAGGTGCCGTGG
>JAKLFP010000022.1 GCA_022711115.1 Candidatus Omnitrophota bacterium
TCTATTTATTGCCGCTTTCACTTTGCGGAAAATAGAGCCGTCCCCGTTTCAGAAGAGATTTCCTCTGGTTTTCAAACACATGTCTGAAAACCAGAGGATTGGTAGAGATGCTAACCATGCATGAGTCCCGACTTTGACAGCAAACGTGGATTTCAGTGAGAAAACATTAATAATCACTGCTGTCCCAACGTTGATTTTTTATAACGCCCTAACCTAGTGAAACTTAGTAGAATATGACGTAAAATGCAATTTATCGATTTGAAATATTTTTCCCGGATGTGCAAGTCTCCCTCATTAATGAATGAGGAGGCCGTAAATGAATTCCGGGAGAACGATCTTTGCCCAGTTAATGGATTTCATCCCCACATACGAGTTCCGAAAATGCGTCGATCAATACAATGGCAATCACAAGGTGATCAGTTTCTCTTGCTGGGACCAATTTCTCTGCATGGCATTCGCCCAGCTGACTTATCGCGAAAGCCTGAGAGATATCCAAGTTTGCCTGCGGGCAACCCAGTCCAGGCTTTATCACCTGGGCATCCGGGGAAAGGTCTCCCGCAATACCCTTGCTCATGCCAATCAGACCAGAAATTGGCGGATTTATGCAGACTTCGCGCAAATCCTCATCCAAAAAGCCAGAAAGCTTTACGCCGCCGATTCCTTTGGTATCGAACTGGATCAAGCCGTTTACGCCCTGGATTCTACGACTATCGACCTGTGTCTTGCCCTTTTCCCCTGGGCCGAGTTCCGGAAACGCAAAGGGGCCATCAAACTCCATACTCTTCTGGATCTGCATGGAAATATTCCTTCTGTCGTGATCATCACCACAGGAAAAGTACACGATGTCAACATCCTCGACCAACTGCTCATCGAGCTTGGGGCCATCTACATCATGGATCGCGGATATATCGATTTTACCCGTCTCTACAAGATCCACCGGGCATCAGCATTCTTTGTCACTCGTGCAAAAGTAAACTTCAGCCGAACACGTCTCTATTCCCAACCCGTCGACAAAACCACCGGCGTCCTATGCGATCAGATTGTTGTCCTCAAGGGTCATTATGCGAAAAAGGACTACCCGGAAAAACTCCGACGCATCCGCTACTTCGATTCAAAGAACAACAAAACGTTTGTATTCCTGACCAACAATTTCGTTCTGCCCGCCATAACGATTGCCGATCTCTATCGCTGCCGCTGGCAGGTGGAGCTGTTTTTCAAATGGATCAAACAGCATCTCAGGATCAAAGCCTTTTATGGAACTACCGAGAATGCAGTCAAGACCCAGATATGGATTTCTATCTCGGTTTATGTTCTCGTGGCCATCGTGAAGAAGGCCTTGAATTTGGACCAAAATCTCTACACAATTCTACAGATTTTGAGCTTGACGCTTTTCGAAAAAGAAACACTATATCAAACACTTTCAAATATCAGCTACATAAAACAAGAGGACCATATCAGCAACCAATTGAATCTATTCGATTAACGTTGGGACAGCAGTGTCACTTATTATTTATTCAATCAAAAATTTTTTCAGCAGGCGAATACAAAAAGAATTTCAATCAAAGACAAACCGTTACAACGATTTCAGCCTCATGATGTCCCGGCCCGCCAGCTCGGCGAGCGGCACAATCTTCAGCCCTCTGGCCCTGATGCCCGCCAGAATTTTTTCCATTTCGTTCCATA
>JAKLFP010000023.1 GCA_022711115.1 Candidatus Omnitrophota bacterium
CTATGCGGAAGAGGAAAATATCCCTTCGGAATTTCACGCTATTATGGAGATGTTAAGAAACCGTCTGAATGCGGCAAAACAAAAATCGGGCAAGTCGGTTATTCCGCCCGGTGAATTCGCCTAGATTTTTTTATGACTCCAACAAAAAAGCCCCGTCAATAAAACGGGGCTTTTTTGTCGCTACTGACTTTCGAACCTAATAGTCTAATAGCCTACAGCTTGTCAGCCTATGACCTTACCCCGAAATATGTACCAGGTTCAAAATGAGTCCTTGTTCCTGTAGCATAGTTTGATGTTCTTTGACAAATTCATAAGGCGTTTTATCTTCCAGAGAGCTGTGCGGCCGAACTTCATTGTATTCTATCCGCCAGTTCTCGATAACCTCTTGGGCGTGTTTGAGGTTCAAAAACCAATGCTCGTTGAGGCATTCATCCCGAAACTTGCCGTTGAAACTTTCGATAAATGCATTATCCATCGGTTTTCCGGGTTCAATGTAATCGATATGAATCCCACGTTGTTCGGCCCATTGCTGAAAGTGTTTTCCCGTAAATTCCGGTCCATTGTCTACCCGAATCGATCCCGGATAACCGTGCGTGATTGCCTGCTGATCTATAAAGGCCGTCACTCTGAGTCCAGGGATGGAGGATTGCGTGAGAAGCCCCGGACAGGATCGGGTAAAATCATCCACGATGGTCAGCACTTTGACTTTGGCACCATTTGCGCAGGAATCATGGACAAAATCCATGGACCATGTCTCGTTAGGCATAGTGGCCTCTGGCAGCGGAACACGAAGGAAAGGAATCCGTTTCTTCTTTTTCTTCCGTCGTATCGCCAGTCCTTCTTCACCGTAGATTCGCTCGGTTCGTTTATGGTTGATGACCTTTCCTTCTTTCTTCAGCAATGCATGAAGCCGGGGACTGCCGTATCGTTTATGTTTATGAGCCAACTCCTTCATTCTTTCCCGCAGATCCTGATCGTCTTTCCTGTTCTCCCTGTACCGATTTGTCGATCGGGAAAGATTCACCAGCTGGCATGCTTTCCGTTCGCTTCGCCCAAAGGTGGAAACCATGTATTTAATAGCGGCTTTCTTTGCTTTGGGCGTTAGAAGTTTTTTCCTAAAAGGTCCTTGAGAATTTTATTGTCCAGGCTTAAATCGGCAACGAGACCCTTCAGCTTTCGGTTCTCATCCTCTAGAACCTTCAACCGCATGGCGTCGCTTACTTCCATGCCGCCGTATTTGCTCTTCCACCGATAAAACGTCTGCTCTGATATCCCGTACTTCCGGCAAATATCGATGTTTTTGACGCCCATTTCGGACTCTTTGATAATCTTGATAATTTGTTCCGGTGTAAATCGCTTTCCTTTCATCTAATGTTCCTCCCTTTCTTCTTTCTCTATTATCAGGAAGGACTCTATTTGAAAATGGATCAGTTTCCGGGGGGAAGGTCAGTAAGACTACTGTACGTTCAACTGCTAGATATTCTCCTGGGCACTTATCTTTCCATTGCTTTCGACGGACATGACTGAATTGCAATTTTGTCTATTTTGTGCTAAATAAAAATTGTATCACAAAAGACGCCTGTATTTTTTGTCAACCGAAGATCATCGTCGTTCATCTATAACGGCTAACTTAAACATTGCAAAGG
>JAKLFP010000024.1 GCA_022711115.1 Candidatus Omnitrophota bacterium
CACAACCTGCGAAGATACCGGCGCGGGTGTCAAACCGAGTTTTTTGCATACATATTCTTCAACAACCGGCTCGATGAACGAAAAAGTCCCTACGGCACCGGAGATTTTCCCGCAGCTTACTGTTTCTTTGGCACGAGCAAGACGCGCCCTGTTGCGAAGCATTTCCTGATGCCACAGGGCCATTTTCAAACCGAAGGTAATCGGCTCGGCGTGAATACCGTGCGAACGGCCGATCATCAGGGTGTTTTTATGTTCGTGGGCCCTTCTTTTAAGAACTGCGAGCAGCTGATCGAGATCGTCCAGAAGAATCTGTGCCGCTTCCTTTAACTGCACGGCAAAGGCTGTGTCCAAAACGTCCGATGAAGTAAGCCCCATGTGAATGAAGCGTCCATCCTCCCCTATTTTTTCCGTAAGAGAGCTGACAAAAGCAATCACGTCATGTTTCGTGATTTTTTCAATCTCGTCGATACGGGCAACGTCGATGACGGCTTTTGATTTGATGGTATCCACAGCCTGTGCGGGCACCTTCCCCAGTTTGGCCATTGCCTCGCAGGCCGCCACCTCCACATCAAGCCATTTTTGATACTTGTTTTCCTGGCTCCAGATTGCCGTCATTTTCTCTCTTGAATATCTTGGAATCACAGTCTTCTCCTATCATCATTAGTAAATTGAATGTTTTGGCACGGTGAGAGGATATTTATTATGAGTCAAAGCCTTGCGTCAAGCAATAATTGGTCATCTACCAAGTTCTCTCTTTTTAAAATAATGAATATGTGTTGAAAAGAAAGCCGGAGCGTGAACAGCCCCGGCTTTCTTTTCATCTTGTTTTTTTATTTAGCTTCTTTCAGCAGGACTTTCACCATATCTGTTTTTTCCCAGCGGTAGTCATCCATAAAGAATGTGCGCGGGATTTTTCTGTATATATTTCCGCTGAGCAGATCGAATTTCTCGATCATGCCTTCCGGCGTTAAATCAAAATTCTTCGCGATGATTTTTCCCAGTTTCTCATCGGGAACTTTTCCGGTACCGAATGTGTTGACGTAAATGGAAAAGGGATCGGCAATACCGATGGCGTAGGCCAACTGGACAGAACATTTGGACGCAAGCCCTGCGGCCACGATATTCTTGGCAACATGGCGCGCGCCAAAAGCCGCTGAACAGTCAACCTTCTCCGGGGTCTTGTTTACCACCGCGCCGCCTCCCAGCTGGGCGCCCGGAAAGCCTCCGTAAAACTGAACAACCAGTTTGCGTCCGGTCACACCTGAATCCGCTGCGCTGCAGGAGTTGATGGCATTCCATTCCCCGGTCGGATTGAACAGGAATTCCGTCTTCTTGTCCACACAGTCGTCCAGGGCATCAAATGCGATCTTTTTGGCACGGTCCCGAATTTTCAACCGGCTGCCTTTGACAAAGCGGTAATCGATCGAGTTCGACATCAGAACTTTTGCCACACGCAAAGGTTTTCCCGTCTTCGCATCGTAATCAATGGACACCTGCCCTTTTCCATCCGGCGCAAAAATGGGGTCCTGGCAGTATTCAAAGGCCCGCATCAATTTGTTCACCATGACATAAGGCAATGGAA
>JAKLFP010000025.1 GCA_022711115.1 Candidatus Omnitrophota bacterium
CTGCGCTGAATGGTAGTGGGGTTTATAAAAATCAACACCTTGATTCAAATTACAAATATTTGCTTGCGCGTTGCGGCGGGCTTTGCACCACCGCCGCTTATTTTACTGCAACGGATTTTAAGCCCGAAATTAAGCCAACACTCATTAAGCCGAAGAGAGCAAAAAATATCTTTATTCCTCGAAAGACCGATAAATGACCGGGCCGAAACCCATAACTTGAACTTGACGGAACCGCTTTGATGGCCTCATTGTGCCCCAGGGATTTGATAAAATCAAGATGAAATTTAACTAAAATACAAAGCACCTTATCAATCCCATGACCGCCTTGATTGTGATCTGCATAATCCTCGCAGCTTTTCTTGTTTATCTTAAGCCGGGAAACTGGCCCCTTGCACTGACAGGATCGATTTCCTTCTCTATAACGTGGTTTGCGGTTTGTGTGATCATATTTTGCCTGTTGCCGGATTTCCTTTTGACGTGGAACTGGTCCGGATCATGAGGCTGGTTTTTATTCGGTGTGCCGGCTGGTGAAATTGTCTGGGCGGCCGCATTTGGGACGGTTTTGCCGCTCCTTACCGGTTATGTTTTCGGCGTTCGGATATGCCTGAAATGACCCGATTCACGTCGAATACTCACGCTCTATTTCCAGTGCCCAAGAATCGACATCGCGGCTCATTGTTCAAACCGATCCAACCTGAGGATATCAGGGGTTGAGTCGTTATCGGGCTTCGATCGGATTCACGCGTTCTTTGATCAATTCTTCCACCCTTGAGACGTCAACACAGCGTAAATCACGAAGCTTCGTCGGGATCTGTGGTGCATCGCAACAATGCAAAAGGAAAACCAATTTCTTGCCGAGAACCCAGGCGGCACCCAACAGTGCTGGGACCCATTCACTTTTTAGGCTGTTGGGAGATAAGATGATCCACATTTCGTGAGATCCAAGGAGAGACCGCTTTAACGCTTCAGTAAAAGCAGCGCCTGCTGTTCCGGACTGAGGCGCCATAAAAACGCGTGCTTTCACCTCTTGGAGCTTATCGCTGATTACAGAAGCTACGGCCCGGTCCTTATTGCTGTAGCTTAAGAAGATATCGTATGTGAATTCTGCCACTTGCTGTGCCTTGCGGGTCAGGTCTGCCGTTTCTATTTCAAGCCATACCGCAAATTCTTTCTTTTTCCTGTCTGAAAGGGAAAGGGTGCTTTTGACGAAGGTGGGCGATTTTTCAACCAGTTCCCGCTTCCATTTCGGAAAGGTTTTGGTTTCGGGCATTAATGGTGAAACAAAGACATAGGTGCGATTTTCCCGGTGATCTTTGTAGTAGTGATTTTCCGATTTGAGCAAAAACATGTCTCCCCGGTCAATGGCAGCCTTCAACGGTGGAACGAACGGTTCTGAATACAGCGAGAAATATTCCACAGCGATTTCAGGTTCATGAAACATCAAGAGCATCAACTTCATCAAGTCCTGCTCTGTTGCAATGTCTCCGGGAACAAGCGCAATGGTTCGTCCATTCGTGCCGCCGAGGGTTTCCGATGACTTC